>JASMMA010000032.1 GCA_030748415.1 Planctomycetota bacterium | reverse complement strand
AAATTTGTTTTATTTTCCAACCGCCCTGTTTTAAAAACTCCAACGATTTGACTCCGAGCAAGAACGCGGAGGAGTTTTTTTCCAGGAGGGACCTGAGAGGGGAATATGGAGTGGGTGAATTGGATATTGAGGAACGGGGCGTTTTCGCTGGAGGGGGCCAGAATCCCAAAACCCTTGCAGGGGCGAAGAGCATCGGCCGCCTCCAGTCGAATCGGGACAATACGAATCGGTGTGGTTTGGAGCTCTTCGGCGAAAGCTTGGAGTTCTTTTGGGCAAGCCGACCCAAGCATTTGAGCAAGAACCTTGGCGGGGGCAGTGGAGAACACGGTTTTTGAACGAGAAACGACTACACCATTTGATTCCGCAACCCACTCTCCGTTTTTAAGCTGCAAGGAAGTTACTGGAGTTTGAAGGCTTAAAGAATCGCCCAACCCAGCCGCAAGAGAGTCCACTAAGTTTTGAAGTCCCCCCTCTGTTGTACAGAGCGAATCCTTTTCCGGGCCCCTACTCCAAGCTGCCCGCACAAACGAGCCGTGCTTTTGTTCCGCTGCGGCAAGGTGGGGGAAGGCGGCCGGAAAGGACATCGTTTTCGAATTTCCAGCGAACAGGCCGGCAGCAGCAGCATCTAACAAAGTGTTTGCAAACCCAGCACCCAATCTGCGCCGCCCGACAGCCCAGACGGATTCATCCGCCTCGAGGCTATTGCTCGGATTCCCGCTGCGCCGAGGCAAAAAGGGCTCCAAACAAAGGCGGGCACGAGAAATGGGGGACAAAAAGCGAGCCCCCAACATTCCAAACTTCCCCTGGGGGATGGGGTGCAACCTCCCCCCCTTGAGTAGAAGCCGATCTCCGTCTCCAACTGAGGAATATTCAACGGATAAGCTCAGCTCGCCACAGAGTTTGTGCCATTCGGGTTCGTGGTCGAGCCACCCCGATGGCCCCATCTCAATGGTCCAGCCACCTTCTCGAACAGTGCGGACTTTCCCCCCGACACGATCGCTGGATTCCAGCAGACGCACCGCCTTGCCACGCCGCCGCATAACATGTGACGCGATAAGCCCAGAAGCGCCCGCCCCAATGACCGTACAAGGATTAGAGTTAGACATCGCTTCGGGGATTATCCTGTTTTCCCCACTGAAGCCATGAAACACCTTCCCCTTTCTTCCCTTTTACTCCTCTTCGCCTCTTGTGGGAGCGCGACGCTTTCTTGGAACGACGAAGTTTCGGATGTGATGGACCCGTATTGGGAGGGCGATTTTTCGCGGGCAGCTAAGGCCACGAACGGGAATTTCCGCGAACAGTGGGCGGTCAAACTGCACCCCGAAAAAGGTGAGATGGTTTACGGCGACAACGCAGTAGTTGCCAACTTGGAGCGCGGGCGGATTTTGTTCGATGCGGGAGAGTTTGAAAAATCCCTGGAAGCTTTTGAGCTTGCTGAATCAATTCTGCACCACGATTTTGATGAGCGCGCCACGATAAGCGCGAAGGATGCCGCCGCCGAAACCGAATCTCTTTTGGTAAACCAAAAGGCCATGCCGTACTCCGGCTTTGTTTACGATCGTATTTTGTTAAACACATACAAATCAATGGCCGCCGCTTGCGCTGGTGATTTGGAACGCGCTCTTGTTGAGTGTCGTCGAATTGACGAATCGCAGGAAGAAGCGCGACGAATTTTTAATAAAGAGTCCGATGGGTCAAAGGGGGAACGAGGCCTATTGAAATCTCTTCAGAAAGATAAAGAATTTATTTCTGATAACCCACAACTTCGCGCCGCTTCGATTCCAGTCGAGTACCGCAACTTTGTGAATCCATTTGCAACTCTTGTAAAGGGTGTGATGCGGCGAATCAAAAACCACCCCGACGAATCGGGCGAAGTTGATTTTCGAAACCTGGTTTCAATGCTTCCCGGAAATCGTGAAGTGGTTGCTGAATATGAGCGGATTCAAAAAAACCAATCAGCCGCCGGCACCCTTTATGTGATTTGGGAAAATGGTCTTGGCCCTCGCCGCCGCTCGGTAGAGGTTGGAATCCGTTATGGAAAGCTGCGCCACTCCACCTACTCTCCAAAGTGGGAGTTTACGGACTGGATGGACACCGCTTATCTTGCTTTGCCCGAACTTGTCCCCGGCCGCCAAGCAGGTACATCTCTAATGGTTGAAACAACCGACGGAAATTCTCCTGCAACCGAACTGGTTTCCGACATGAATTCCGTCGAGCGTTTTGAATACCAAGAACGCATGCCCATGGTTCTGATGCGAGAACTCGCAAGAGTGGTTGCCCAAGAAACTCTGGCAAATGAAATTGAGAAATCTGCCAAGAAAAAAGACAAAGGAAAGTACAAGGGCGCCAACGATGACGACGAAGTTTTCTGGTCTCTCCTTTCGAAAATCGGGACCAATGTCTATAAATCAATTGTGAATCAAGCCGACGACCGTTGTTGGCGCACCCTCGCGTGCAACTACCAATTCAAAGCAATTCCGATTCCTGAAAATCGCCGCGTTCGCCTTTCTATAAACGGTGGGAGCGGCAAGCCCGAAATCGTTGAACTCCCGGATGGCGAAGTTTTGTTGTTGATTGTTCGAAGCGTAAACAAACGCCACCTCTCTTATCACGCAGTTGGTTTCCCTTTAGGCCACCGAAAACACGGATAACACATGAAAACACCTCTTCACTACCTTATTGCCACAAGCGTTTGTTTGGCAGTGCTTGCTTCTTGTGCCGCCCCGAAGACCGTTGGCCGTACAGATTTTGGTGTACCATGGAAGCTTGAATGGCTGGATCAAACCGCTAGAGCCCAACTCGAGGTCGGCGATATTTGGTCCACCTATCAAAGTGACATCAAAACAGGATTGGCGGAGGTTCGAAACCGCCAACCCATTCCCATTCGCGTTCGCGTTGGCTTCCGCTGGCTCGGACAATACGGAACACCGCTCAACACGCCGGGAAGCGTGCCACAACTTTTGGAGCTTAAACCAGGCGAGAGCAAGGTGATTTCAAATGTCGCCCCCTCGCCCCGCGCCCACTCATTCCAAATCAGAATTGGCCTCGCCAAGTAAAACCATGAACTACAAACACATCCTTTCATTTTCTTTAGCCTTGCTTGCAGCTTGCGGCACCAACACCACCGCCTACGATCCGGGCAGCGGCGGAATCCGCACGGTCAACGCCGTGAACTACGATGACTTTGCCGACGCCTCCGGCGTTTTGATTCAGTCGATGTTGGAGTCTGGAACTTTAAGCGATGGCTCTTTGTCCAAACATCCCGACGGCCGAATCGTTCTGGCACTGGAAGATGTTGACAACCTGACTTCTTCAAATCTGCATACCAAAGTTTTAACGGACAAGGTGCGAATCGCTTTGAACAAAACTGGAAAAGTTTTAACAACAACTTCTGTTAAGTTTGGGGCAGGCGGAGCAGAGGACACAGGCACGAAAGAGGTGCGTGAAATAAACGACCCGATGTTTGAAAAGAATGGCTACAAAAATGCAGCCACGGTTGTATTGCCGGACCTAAGCTTGAGCGGTTCGATTATTAAGATGACCGCAACAGAAGGTCGCACCACTCAAACAGTGATTGTTTTCAAGCTCACATTAACCGACCTCCGCACAGGTCTTGCAATCTGGGAAGATGAAGCGCCCG
>JASMMA010000031.1 GCA_030748415.1 Planctomycetota bacterium | reverse complement strand
CTCGGAGTCAAATCGTTGCAATCTGCAACGGGGCCGCAAAAAAATGGCTAATTCCCAAAGAATCTGTCCCAAGTCTCGGATTTTGGTTGTTTATCTATTGGGGAGCAATGCCCCAAATCCTCCAACCCTTTCCGCTATGCCCCTGATTTCCCTGTTCGCCCTCCATTTCCTCGCATCCCCTCTGCCCGCGCAGGGCGTTGATTCAGACGGCGATGGTCTTGACGATGTGACAGGTGGCTTACTCCAATTCGACTTTGACTTCGACAGCAAATACGCGGGCTATCCCTACATCATTATTGGCTCAGTGGCAGGAAATGACATCACTTTTCTTGGCAGTGTGAAAATTCCATTAATTTACGATTCAATAACCCGGATGACCCTTAACCGGAATTACCCGACCATCAATTCGTGGTCACGTTTTTACGGCTATCTCGATTCTGGCGGCGACGGTCAAGCACTGCTGTATGTCCATCCCGCTGACCTCACCGCCTATATTGGCTCCACTTTCTATTGGGCAGCATTCCCAATGGACACGACAAAACGCATTCCAACCACATCATCAAATGATGTTTACTTTGACGTTACTCAATAAACAAAAAAAATGAAAACACTCTCCCTCATCTTTGCAGGCATTGTTGTGCTTGCATCTCCAACCCTTGCCCAAGAAGAGCTTTATCGTTTTGATGGGACAAATGCTCATGATTATTTGGGCACTTCAGTAGCCAGCAACGTAGATGTAAACAATGATGGTTACATGGACATTATTGCGGGCGCTCCTAACGCCGACATCAATGGGAATGACTCAGGTGAAGTGCTTGTTTTCTCAGGAATCGACGGTTCAATTATTTACAGACTAGCTGGCGACAGTGCTTCCGATTACTTTGGTCAAGCAGTTGCAGGCCTTGGTGATCTCAATGGTGATGGTTTTGACGACTTCGCCGTAGGTGCATATCTAGACGACAAAAATGGAACCGATAGCGGTTCGGTTTTTGTTTACTCAGGAATCGATGGTTCGGTAATCACGGAAAAATATGGGGATAGCGGTGGCGACTATTTTGGATGGTCAATTGCTGGCGGGCAAGACCTCAATAATGATGGGTTCAACGACTGGATTGCTGGGGCAAAGCGGGACGACAATAATGGCACTTATTCTGGTTCTGTGCGAGCCTTCAGCGGGAAAACTAAAGCCTCCTTGTTCATAGTCTCTGGAAATTCTTCAAATGACTATTTCGGCGATGCCTGTGCGATGGTCGGCGACACAAACGGCGATGGTTACATGGATTTCGCTGTTGCAGCCCCTTGGGATGACCCCAACGGCACGGATTCTGGAAAAATCACAATTCACGACGGCAACGGAGGTTCGGTTTTGTTTTCTGTATTTGGCACAACTCAAGATTACGCCGGCCAAGGAACTGGGATATGCGGTCTTGGAGATGTCAACGGCGATACCCTTGCTGACATTGCGATTGGGTTCCCTTTCGATGACGACTTTGGTGGCGACATGGGAAAGGTGCAAGTAGTTTCGGGCTTAGATGGCTCAACTCTATATACAGTCGGCGGAGAGTATGAGGCCAAATTCGGTTGGTCATTAGCCAGTGCCGGCGATGTGGACAGAGATGGAATCAACGACTTTATGGCTGGAAGAGAAAATGGAAATAGTGTAGACCTCTGCTCAGGTGTAGACGGTTTACTACTCTATCGTTTTACTGGTATCGAATACTATGGAAAGTCTATCTCTGGAGGCGGTGACATTAACGGTGATGGTTTACTTGACTTGGTTATTGGTTGCAGGGGCTACGACAGCTCCAAAGCAAACGCGGGATCAGTATTCGTTTCTAGTAGTCGAGACTTCAGCGGAAAATGGCCATCGCTCCCAACGACATTCGCACCCATAAACCAATTCTACTTTGATGATTTCGACATTCGTCAAGGAATACTCCCAAACCACTATGGGCTCAGTTACACAGATGCCAGCACATTTGAGCGGGATCCGGAGGCTTGGTGCAACGTTGGAAATTTCGCCCCTTGTTTAACTTCTCAATCCGGCAACTTCGCCCTTGAAATGGGCTTAGCACCCGATTCAAATAATTACCATGAAGTATTCAATGCCTTAACAATCGGACTGGACGGGCAAGGTAGTGGTGGCCACATCCTTAGTTTCTGGGCATACAACTGTGGTGACAACCCCCAAGATGGTGACGGTGTGTTCGTAAGCGAAGATGGAGTTAATTGGCAAAGAGTCTTTGATAGTTGGGACAAATTACCTGAAAACCGCTGGACCTTTGTTAGCGATGTAAACCTCTCAAACACCGGTGTCTCTACTCAAGGACACTTTTATCTCAGGTTCTCTCAACAAGACAACTTTCCGTACTTCTACAACGAAGGTGTTGCCATTGATGACATTACCGTTGTGCCTTCAATCGTAATGGAGGCTGATAATTTCAGCGCAGGTGGATACGCAACGGTTACAACAGAAGGCTGCACTCCAGATCACGATGTTTGGCTAGCGGTGTCTTTCGCAGGAGGCGGCCCAATTAGTTCGCCTTGGGGAACCGCATACTTAACCCCTCCTTTCCATACAGTCATTGACAAAGCGGATCCATCCGGCACATTCCGCTGGATTCAGTATGTAAGACCGTCATGGCAAGGTCGCACTCTTTGGCTTCAATCATTGGATTTGGTCAAAGGAGTCCTAAGCAATCCGGTTTCTGCAACCATCCGTTAAGTATCGTTCAATGCTGGGCGTGGATAAAACACGCCCAGCATTATCAAAAATGTAGTCCCTCTGGAACAAAAACCAATTCCTTCGAGGTGAAATCTGAGTCGGGTCTTTTTTTATCGTTAAAAAGGGTCGGGTTCGGTATGGGTGGCGGAGAGGCAGGGATTCGAACCCTGGGTCCCTCGCGAGACGCTGGTTTTCAAAACCAGTCCATTCGGCCACTCTGGCACCTCTCCGCGGTTTCCCTGTTCCCGTGTTAGGGGGCTTCGGTCTGGCCCTGGCTATCCATCACCTCGGGGGTGGCAAAGATAGGGGCGCGACATCGAAGGGACAGGGAAAGAGCATCGCTCGGCCGACAGTCTACCTTCACCGCCTCGCCATTTTGCTCAATATGTAGTTCTGCAAAAAAAGTTCCCTCTTGGTAATCGTGAATGACGGCCTGTTGGAGGGTTCCTCCCAGCTCCTTCATCACCTGGGAAGCCAGCTCGTGAGTCAGGGGGCGAGGAGTTTCTTGCTTGTGCAGGATTCGGTTGAGTTCCTGAGCCTCGTGGGAGCCAATCACCATTTGAAGGGACCGCTTTTCACCTTCAGTTTCCTGCAAGGAAATCACCTGCTGGGGCTGATTATCCATAAGAAGAAGGCGGCTAAGGAAGACCTGAATCACCCTGCTATTCTAGCTTTGCCATGAGTGAACCCCTCGAAGTTCAATTTCGCGAATCCCACGATTCCCCAATCGGAAAGGTTTGGTTTAGTTTTTCCCCCGACGGCGAACTCCTGGCCATTGATCTTCCTGGGGGCGATCGTTTGCGCGCGAAAGGGGTGCGGCCCCGTGGGGCGCCCACTCGACCCCAAGTGGGGAAGTGGTTGTCCACCTTTATGAAAGGTGCCCCTTGTGATTTCCCCGGCCCATGGCGAATGCCTGGCCACTCGCCCTTTATGAGCAAGGTTTACCGTTATGTGGGCCGAATCCCAGTGGGCCACACCAAAAGTTATTCGGAAGTCGCCCAAGCTTGCGGCTCTCCTCGCGCTTGCCGAGCGGTTGGAACGGCCATGGCCCAGAACCCGATGCCTCTTTTGGTTCCCTGCCACCGAGTCCTAGCCAAAGATGGCATGGGCGGTTTTGCCGGTGGCCTGGAGCAAAAGGCCGACTTGTTGGCGATTGAGGCCGGCTAAGAAAGGATTATCTATAAGCCTGTATTTATTGCACCCAGCCGGCGCCAAGTTGTTGGCCCAAAATAAAGAGGGCGTAAAGAGCCCAGGCGGAAGTCGCGGCGGACCGGAGGGAGGGTGCCGAATCTTTAGCTTTTGACAAGAAAGGAAGAGCGAAAACGGTGAGGGCAAGGGCGAGGCCTCCTTGCCATAAAAAGGGATAGGGGAGTTCTCCTTCCGCAGGGGATATCCATTGGGTCATCGCAGCATTCGAAAAGGCCGCCAGGCCAACGGCTGCAACAACGGTTCCAGTGCGAACGCGGAGTTCCCATTGGTTGTTCTTGAATAGTCGGAGCGCAAGCCAGGCAAGGATGAGAACAGGGAGCACAAAGGCCAACTGCCCAGCCTCAACACCAAGGTTAAAACTCAAAAGAGCGGTTGCCTTTGCTTGGGGTGGAAGCCCAATCCCTCCGAGAACGCCAGCAAAACCAAACCCATGCAGAAGGCCAAATGCAAATGCCGGTCGCCATGGTCGCGGGGACTTGCTTCGAAGGTGCCACCAAAGAGTGAACACAATGGAAAGAGCAATCCCGGGTTCTACGATTTGGGGGGTGAGCGAAAAAATACCCAAAGCCGAAAGAGCGAGAGTGACGGAATGAGCCAGGGTGAAAGCGGTAACCGCTCCTAATAATGAACCGAGGCCCGCAATTCCAAAAAGAAGGGCGGCAAGAAAGGCGAGGTGGTCCCAACCCTCTAAAACATGATGGAAGCCAAAGCT
>JASMMA010000030.1 GCA_030748415.1 Planctomycetota bacterium | reverse complement strand
AGACAGCTGGCTTCTATGTTGGAAAAGCGTCGCGAAATGGACACCTTGGGAACAGGTACGCCCATTGATCGGTTTAGCACGAGCTTTTCTGGAATTTCTGCTAAACCAACCCCTTTAGGGCGACAGGCCGAAATCCTTGCTTTAGAGGGATTGCTTCAAAACGGTGAAGCACCACTAATTGTTGGTGGTGTCGGCAGCGGTCGCACTGCACTTTTCCGCGCCTGGAGTGAACGCGGGGGAGATGGTCATCAAATATTGCGAGTCACGGAAGCTTCTTTGCGCCTAGGTCTTCGCGAAGGTCCCAGTCCGATTTTGCAGTTGGAGGATTTTTTTGAGGACTTAGCGAAAGCAAAAGATGTGCTTGTCGTTTTTGAAGACCTTCATAAATTACTTGAAGATGGTGCCGACGGTTTAGGAGACCTGCTGCGCCGAGCTTTGGTGATGGGGCAGTTTCGTTTTGCGGCGACAACAGACAACGCTGGGTTGGCGCGCCTGGAAACACAAGAACCTGATTTGCTTGCTCGTTTTCGGCCCCTTGCGCTCCCTGAATTGTCGATTGAGGAAACCGTCTTAGTTTTAGAAGAGCTACGCGGTCACCTGGAGTCTTTTCACGACATGAAAATTCCCGACGAGGCCATGGTTGCCGCCGCCGATTGGGGCGGAAGCTATTTGCCAAGTCGCAAGCTGCCTGGTGCGGCAGTTGATCTACTGGACCAGGCTTGTGCCTGGGATCTTTTGGGTGGATTAGCCCCTCGGGAACCGTTTCTGGATCCAGATGCGGTTTACGAACCAGAAAAGGAACTGCGGGTGGATGATGTTGCTGCCGCCGTAGCTCGCACAGGCCACCTCAGGAAAGAGTGGGTGCTCGCCTCAGAAGAAGAACGCCTCGAGGCGTTGCTTTCCGAAGCAGAAAACTTTTCACCAGAAACTGCAAAAACGATTCAAGAGATTGTTGCCCACTTGCAGGGGCCGGCGATTAGTGGTTGCCGAGGGCATCTAAATCTTGCAGATTTTCCTCACACGGATTCCCTCACGATTGCCCGGCTTGTTGCGGAACATTGGGCGGGTTCCTCTGTGCGATTGATTGAAGTTAACCTTGTTGAGCACGAGGGCGAATCTGGTTGGGCCGATTTGGTTGGGCGGCCAAGAAATCAAGGTCCCCCACGGTCCGGTGAACTGGCCACTCCGATACGCCGCCAGAAGTATTCCGTTATTTTCGTGAGCGGGATTTCTGAGGCAGACAAGTACATTCAAGGCAAACTAAAGGATGCATTTCACACCGGTCAACTTAATGCACCTGGGGGAGACGCATCTCTTCAAGAGGCCATTGTTTTTGCTCGGAGTTAAATCGTTGCATTTTGCAACGGTAAAAACCCTCAAAGGTGCTCAAATCGTTGCATTATGCAACGATTTAACTCCGAGTGTTCCGGATGACCGCGAGTTCGTTCGGAAGAACGGTAAAAGAGGCAGGGAGATGGCCGAGTGTTTCCCCATCGGCTTCGACCCCCACACTTGAAGGTCCCGTCACGCGAATTTCTGGAGTTTGAAACTCGGACATTCCTGGCTCCCCGGGTGGTGGGCCATCTTTGAGCGAAGGAAACTTGGTTGCAATTTTGAAGGCGGATAAGCCCTCAATGACCAAAATGTCCAGTAAGCCGTCCTCAATGGATGCCTTGGGCGCAGGCTGTAATCCGCGTCCGAAGTAACGCGCGTTCGCAATGACGAGGTTGGTTAGCTCGGAAACTTTTTGTTTATTGTTTCCCCATTGCAACTCAACGGGCCGCCGCCGATAGGAAAGCAAACAGGAAAGAATGCTTAAAGGGTAGGCAAGCTTCGAACCCGCCAAACGCCCAACTCGGTTCATACGCACAACAACTTCGGCGCCGAAACCGACTTCCGCAATATTCAGAAAGATTCGCTCGTCTTTGCCCGATGGAGTTTCGAATCGAGCAAGCCCGACATCCATTTTCTTCACTTCACCACTCGCGGCGAACCGAAGAGCTTCAACCGGATTTTCAGGCGTGCCCAATGTTCGCCGCAAGTCGTTCCCGGTTCCACCCGGAACGAAACCCAGCGCAATGTTCGTGCCTCGCAAAACATTTGCGGCTTCAAGAAAGGAACCATCCCCACCTGCAACAATGATGCGAGTTGCGCCTTCGCTTATAGCTTTTTGGGTGAGCAATTGAAGATCACCCGCTTTTTTGGTCCATTCGATTGGGATTTTAAGTTCCTTAGCTTTTGAAACCAATCTTCCTTTTGATTTCATGCGCCCGTGCCCAATGCAACGAATCTGTGAACTCACGGTCGCTCTTCCCTCAACAATTCAAGCTCACTTTCAGGATTCCAACCGGCCTCCATTGCTAAGTTTGTGGCAATTTCGAGGGCGGAATCTTGGGTTTTTTCCCAATCCAAAACACCTAAACGGGTGCGCCGGAGCAGGATATCCGACAGGGTGACTGCCCGCTCAAAACGAAGTGCATAAATGGCTTCTGCGTAAGTGGGAGCTTGGCCCAAAACAAGGGGTTCTGCCCACTTGGGGTTCTCTTCCATAATCGCACGAACCCTCTTGGCTTCGGAGCCGAAAGAAGATTCAATTGGATTGTTTGAAACCGATGCTCCAAAAAGGGAAAGAGATTTTGTTTGTGATTTCGTAGAGGGAAGACCAAGTTTTTTTACGGCAAGGTCTACAACATTTTCCGCCATCTGTCGATAAGTTGTGAGCTTGCCGCCAAGGATTGAGATTAAACCAGTTTTCCCTTCGTAAATTCGTTCTTCCCGAGAAGCTTTACTTGAATCCTTATGTTCCGACCTTGCAAGTGGGCGCAAACCCGCAAAAGTACCCACAATATCTTTCCGCGTTAGGTTGATCTTTGGCAGAGCAGCATTGGCTTGGCTCAAAAGTGAATCCAATTCAGATTCAGTCGCTTGTGGGTTTTCGAGCGACCCGTCATAAAACTCATCGGTGGTTCCAATTAAGGTTCGCCCCTCCCAAGGAATTAAAAAGATGAGCCGACTTGAGCCCGGCTCCCCCAAAGTGATTGCGTATCGAACAGGAAGTCGTTCATGAGGAATGACCAAGTGTGAACCCTGCGAGGCTTGCACCAACTTTTCAGGAGACCCCAAGGTTCGTTTTCTTGTTTCGTCGCACCAAACACCCGTTGCGTTGATGGTTAACTTAGAGCGAATGGAATACTTCTTTCCTGAAATGGAATCACAGACAGTTCCGCCTACAACCTTTGATTCCTTAAGGGCAAACTGCTCCAGTTCCACATGATTTAATAAAACCGCGCCCTCCATAACCGCGCGCTTTGCAACATGAATAGTAAGTCGCGCATCATCGGCCTTCGCATCGTAATAAAGAAGCGCTCCCTGATACTTTTTTGAAAGGCCCGGAAGCAGGTCTTGTACCATTTTGGGAGAAAGTACTTTGTGTCGAAGTCCGCGCGGAAAACCGGCCAAGCAGTCGTAAATCCACAACCCAAACCCAACAACAAGCCGTTGTTTCCAGCCGCCTGAAATGGGGAACATAAACGGGAGGTCGCGAACTAAGTGAGGGGCGAGCTTTCGAAGAAGTGCCTTTTCTCGAGACGATTCAAGCGTTGTTTGAATCTGCCCCTGCTTGAGATATCGTAAGCCACCGTGAATAAGTTTGGAGGAGCGACTGCTGGTACCTGAAGAAAAGTCGTTCTTCTCTACAAGGGCCACTTTTAACCCGCGCGATGCTGCGTCTAGCGCAATTCCACACCCCGTGATACCACCGCCAACAACAAGGAGGTCCCACTCTTGCGAGGCCAACCGGTCTAAGTCTTGGCCGCGCGATTTGGCAGACCACCCAACCATTGTCCCGCAAGAATCAATCAAGGGTTAGCAATCCCTCGGGGTTTAGAATGTTTGAAGAGCCACATTGATTTTTAAGAGCGAACATAGGTTCAATAGAGCCCGCACCCCGCTCTTTGCGAACCCAAGGTGCATGAAGCAGAATCATTTCATAGTTTTGGAGAGCATTTCGATTGCACGGTTCACGGCTTTACGGGCAGCTTCTTCGGTGCGGTTCAAAACTTCTCCAATCTCGCCATAAGTCATTTCATCGAAAAAGCGCATTACAAGAAGTTCGCGCACCTCTTGGGGCAGCAACTCCATGGATTTTTCCATCCGCTCAAGCTCGTCGAATTCTTCAACAATACTTACTGGCCTAGGGGCATCGTGGCGGATTGTGGTCCGCTCTTCGCCGGTCGTGTTCATGAGCGGGCGCTCTTTACTGGTGTCTCGCTTCTGCCGCCCGAAGTCCCGCGCGGATTTTCGGATTCGATTTTCAACGAGCCGATTCAGCCAAGCACGGAAATGGCCCTGGGACTTGAAATCCTTTTCCGACGCGCTCGAAACGGCTTCCAGGAAAACATTTTGAACAATGTCCAGAGTTTCAACTTTGGACCGGAGCTTCTGGCCCAAGCGAATTCGAACCGCTGGAACGAGCTTGTCGTAATAACGCGCCCACAAGCGTTCCGCCGCCTCAGAGTCGCCATCTTGGGCAAGGCTGAGGTCGCGAAGGGTTTGATTTAGGTCTGGTTGTTCAGCCAAGGCCTTGGGAGGGTTTGATGAAGAGAAAGGTTGGCGGGAAGTCGGGGGAGTAGGGGAGGCCGCCCAGGGAGCCCTTTCTACTCTATCAGGTGTTGCAAATCCTGTCCGCACAAAGGATTGCGCGCCTGAGGGCGGCGTTGAGCCCCACCCCGAAGAAAGAGTCTCCACCAAGGTGGAGCCCAGGGAGCTTTTCAGCCACTGCCAGCTCTGCTTTTCTCAATCGATAAAGGTGCCCAAGGGTGTAAATAGGAACTTGCTCGGAGTCAAATCGTTGCATTTTTGAACGCGCAGC
>JASMMA010000002.1 GCA_030748415.1 Planctomycetota bacterium | reverse complement strand
TCCAATTCGTCGGGGCCGCCAATTTCCCCTGCCCCGTGTTCGGAGCAATCATGCAAAGGTGGAGCATCTGAGGACAGATGCCACTCTGCATGAGAGGACTGGGCAAGAAAAAGCCCAATCCAAAGAAGGGCCACTAGGCGGCTTGACATTAAATATTTATACCGAACCCGACCCTTTTTACCGATAATAATATACCGAACCCGACCCTTTTTACCGATAAAATTTAACCCGACTCAAAATAACGGGTAAAAAGGGTCGGGTTCGGTAAGTCGAGTCGATAGGTTGCCTGGCTTGTGATGGATAGGCTGGCGAAATCTCCAGAGAGGCTTATCCTGAGCTCATGTCAGAATCCGCTTCACCTCCCTCTGGTGACACCAAGTCTGCTCCTCCTAAGAGTTTTACGGATATCTTGAAAGCTCTTGTTGGGCAAATTGTCACCATCTCGAATCCAGAATCCTATGAAGAAGCTATGGCTGGGCATCGCCTAGCTGCTGATTTCTATAAATCCAAGGTTCTCCAAGTCACTCCTGAGTACATCGTTACTGTCACGGAGTTCAAGCACACGAAAGGCAAAGTGCCCAAGGAGCCAGCCAAGCAATTTATCCCGATTCACGCTATTAAACGAGTGAGTGTGATGAAGAGCGAAAAAATCATCCACATCTGAGTCGGGTTCTTTTTACCGATAAAATTGAACCCGACCCAATTTTCTCGGTAAAAAGGGTCGGGTTCGGTATTTCTAGCGGTTGATCATCAGGTAATCCTGAGTTTTGGAGGGATCTACGATTCCGCCATAGGAGGGGGTGTAAAAGTCTAGGTCGCCGTCTGAATCTGCGTCGAAGAGGGCGCCATAGTAGGTGAAGAAAGTAACCATGGGGCCGGGGGTCCAGAAGGCATGGTCCTTAACAAACTCGCCAATTACACCACCTTGGGCACCGCCTTGGTTTAAGAACAGAGTTGGATGTCCCACAAAGGGGGGGAAGCCAGTTCCAAACCACTCACTTGGGTGCAGAATGATGTCGTTATCGCCATCCATGTCCACATCGCCAAGAGTTAGCCCTAGGTTCACAATCAACTCTGGGTCGTTTGTCGCAAGCCAATTGTTGGGCGCATCTACAAATACACCCGGAGCTGCAGAACCAGAGTTAAATAGCAAGTCACCTGTATCCTGAGCATTGGTAGTAAGGTGGCTGTTGGCAACCACAACATCCAACCATCCATCCCCATTCATGTCCAACAATCGAGCGGTAGATGACTTATCCCCGTCGCCGTAATTCATGTCGGGAAGGTGAGTCGCGCTAACATCGGTGAAGGAACCGAAACCATCATTCAAAAGAAGAATGTTGGGACATCCTCCTGGGCCCGACATCGCGAAGTAAAGGTCCAAATCGCCATCACGATCCACATCACCGCAATCACCGGAGAGCCAATCTTCGTCGTTTGAATTCCAGGCGGCAGTTTCAGTGGCAGCATCCAGAACTAGAGTTCCGCTTTGGTTCAAGAACAAGGACACCAATTGGTGAGGCATCCCCGAACCACCGTAAGCAGAGCCTGCACCAATCATGACATCAGGCCAACCATCACTGTTGAGGTCCCCAATAATGATGTTGTCTGAATCATTCATAGGTATTACGAGGTCTTGTGTTTTGGTGAACACACCGGTGCCATCATTCTTGAAAAGCATCGGGGAAACGGAATTTCCATTCGCGTCCAAAGTTCCGCATGAAACGAAATCCAAGTCGCCGTCAAGATCCACATCCAAAACTCCGCTCACAAATGCACCAACATTGTCGGACAGAAGTCGGGTTGCCGTTTCATCAGTGAAAGAACCACTCCCGTCGTTCGTGTAGAGCAAGAAAGATGTTCGGTTAGATACAAGAAGATCTTGGTCCCCATCACGATCGTAGTCGAAAGCTTCCACATCCGAACCACTGTCGTTTAAGTTCGATGCAGGCAATGATGCATGCCCATCTGCCCAAGAAACTGTTTTTTGAGTCTCTCCTTTCAAAGCAATTCGACCTGATGCCTGATAGTGGCCAAGTCGGTTGAACACAAACCCCTGACCGAACAGTCGGCGTCCGGGCATGACTGGCTGGGCAGGAAGTGGGTACTCCAAACGAAGTTCACCCTCTGCTCCAATAACGCCCTGATGGATGTGAGCATTTTGAAGAGCAACCAGCTGGACTGGGTCTGGAGCAGGGTGAGAAATGACCGTTGGCTGCCCAAAAACCAAGGCGGCTGGCTGGCCAATCTCAGTGGACCGAAGACGAATCGTCAAAGTCGTTCCCCCGTACAGGCCGGAGGCTTCTAAATGAGCTTGATTGCCCGAATCTTGCGCGAAGGAAATGCCCGGAACAGCGAAAAACGCAGAGAGACAGAGTAGAAGGGTGGTTTTCATGGTATTGAATTGGGTTCATGGGGGGGAAAGAACTCCCCTCGACCCCATTCAATAACTTTGGCGATTACCCCCCTGTCATGGGTTCGTCACCAGCACGGACACTGACACAATCGGCTGGGTCACACCTCATCCCAAGTCTAGGTTTGATATGACTTTAGGAAGGAAAAAGAGGGCAGGCCTAGCCCCTAGAATTATTTCTTCTCTAGGTTCTTTGTCTAAACGAGCTTATCTAAGGTAGTGACCCAGCCGATTGTGTCAGTGTCCAGTTATTCTTCCTCGTCCATGTAACCCATGGCGCTCAATACCTCGAGTTCTTTAGCGCTATGCTCCTCTGCAGCTGAATCAAGTTGGAACTCCCCAATCTTGCTCAACATGTCTGCTAGGCGGTCCTTCATTTGGGCCAATAGCTCGGGCTGTTCCTCGGCAACATTTCGAAGCTCTTCCGGGTCTTGGTCAATCAAATAGAGCTCAACCCCTTCGTTGGCGCCCGTAGTCACAATCAGTTTTGCGTGCGGAAGGCGAAGGCTCGTAAATGCTGAGGAGGGCATTTCCTGCTGTGTAATCACAGGTCGAGGTCTTTCATCAGTACCATCAATCAAGGGTAATAGCGAACTCCCCTGCCAAACTTCTGGGGATTCGAGACCCAGTATTTCCATAACCGTTGGCGCAATGTCAATCGACCGCCCCTGAGCCTCTACAACTTTTCCGGCAGGTATCTTGTTCGGCCAGCGAATCATGAATGGCACATGCATCACAGGCTCATAAACCGACCGCCCATGCCGCCAAATCTTATGCTCGTAGAACTCCTCGCCATGATCCACTGTAATAATGACAACAGTGTTTTCAGCTTCACCGGATTCGTCTAACCAAGAAAGAAGTTCCCCCACCTTGGTATCTGTATATTGGATTTCCTTTTTGTAACGGCGAACAAGGTTCTCTCGATTCCACGGGCGCTCCGTGTTTAAAAAGAAAGTCCAGTCAGGTTGTTCCAGATACGGATGGTGAGGATCATAAAAATGCAGGTTCAAAAACCACGGGTCCGAGCCTCGGGAATCCCACCAGGGGCGAGCTCGATTCAAAATCCTCTCCCCGCTGTAGTACCAAGTATCTACAACCGGCTTCAAATCCAAATGGTAAGCATTGAGAACTTGAGTAATCCGCTCACCCAAGAAGAACAAACCAAATGAAGTCAAAGTGACTTGCTCCTTTGGGTCAGCAATAAACTCCCATTCAGCCTCCTGAAACCCAAACGAAGCTTGGGTTGCATTTCGGTTTCCCGAAAATTGGCGCGTCTTAAAACCATAACGTGCCAATACTTCAGGAAGCGCTTGGCCATATTCACTTAATCGAGCACCCACTTCTCTTACACGGTGCTGGCTTGGGTACAGCGATGTGAACATCGATGTCATGGATGGTTTCGTCGAAGTGGCCTGAGTAAAGTAATTACTAAAAACCGTTGCTCCCTTTGCGAATTCACCCATTTGAGGTAAATACTCGGGGTGGTTTGGGTCAAGCACCTCAAAGAAATCCTCGCGCAAGGTTTCAATCGTAATAAGGAGGAAATTTGGCGCGCCTTCTGGCGTTGGAAGACTCGCCTCGACAGAGTTGAGGGGTTCAATGATGGCGGCGGTTCGGACCTCCTTCGGGAACACTACGCCAGCAACAAGTGTTGCAAGAAAGAGCAGGCCGGTCAGTTTAAAAAGCGGGACAAAAACTTTTCTTGGCAGTAGTAACCCCAGCATCATAGCTGTGTTTCCGCGCCCAACGAACCTATTTTGAAGCAACCGAAACAAAAGCAAACCAACAAAAAATGAAACGCAAAGAATGCCTGCAGTCACAGACAAAGAAATCCAATGAATCAAAGGAATCCAAGCAAGAACCGCTTTATTAACAACGATTAAGGAATTAAAAGCAACGCCACAGGTCAATATACCGACTATCAAAAAAAGGCCTGGCCTACTTTGAAGGACTTGAGATTCTTTCCGCCGAGTAAAGATGGAGAAAAGGGCGGCTAGGGGAAGAGAAAAAAGAAGACCCAAAATCCCGTAGGTCAATGCGCCAGCAATAAACAATTTTGGATAGGTTTGAAAGCCATAGGCTTCAAAGTTTCGAAAGTCGGTCAGGCCAAGCCAGCCTGCCTCGTACAAACCAATCAAAAACCCAACAACAGGACCCGTCATCAAAACCGCACAAGCGCCTGGGTGGGAATTCGTTACTTGGGGCGAGGAGTGTTCTTTAGGGTTCTCCGACATTTCAGTCGATTATAGCCACGGACGCAGGTTCCTTCTATCGACCTTCCTTTTTCCAAATATGGCAAACGCCGCGAGATTTGATTTCTTCTTCATCTAAATAACTATGATTACCAGCTAGGACCACAATGGGCATCTTGGGATAGCGACCCCGAACACTATCAAGCGTTCGAATTCCCATGGAATCGGGAAGCCCTAAATCAAGGAAAACTGCATCCACGCCGCCACCTTCAAGAACTCCAAGTGCAGACTTCAAAGTCCGGACATGAGTCACATGAATCTCCGAGCGAGAACCCTCGGCTGAAGAGAGCAAAGCGTCCGTCCAATCACTTTTTTGTAACTGAAATCGAACCGTCTCCGCATCAGCGGGATTGTCCTCGACAAGGAGAATGCGAAAATTCTCCGTGCCAGGTGTGGGCGAGGGGCAAACATAACCCATAACACTCGGGAAGTCCCCCAAATACGGGGACCGGACATAAAAAATGGGGGAATTTAGAGGCGCAAAAGAGACCTAACTTCCGCTAATACCCTATTCCAGTCCTTTATTTCAGGAGTTTGGAATTGAACAGCCCCCTCGAGAGTTTCCCGCCAGCGCGGTTCAATCACCCCCTCCTCAAGCAGTCTGTAAGCCATTTCTAGCCACTGGTCCCTGCTTGGGGCACCGTGGTGGCGGTGGGTCGGCGGAGTGAATCCACCACCAGAGCTTGGCTGAGAGGCTGCTATCACTTGATACTCGCCCCAGAGGGCCTCCATGCGGCGGGCGGAGGCCGTAGAGCCATCTTCCAATCCCCCATCCCACCAAGTAAGGTAATTTGCGCGTGTCCAGGGAAGGGCTGGAGAAGCAAGCGGACTCACAATGGGCCAAAGCAGGTCCTCCAGGAAGAGCCCTACTTGCTGGGCTGCGCTTCCCGCAATCATGGCATCTGGGGTTACTTTCCAGTGATTCTCACGGTGGTGAATGGCAAGTAGGTCCCGAACAGGAATCCACCATCCATAACGCTCATAGGTAGCGGAGCGGTGATCCGCCTGGACAAAAAAGTCCGTCAGCACTTCAATCAACATCTCTGCATCATCTGGGTCCAGGTCTGGAAAATCGTTTTGAGTGGCCTGGTTCAAAAAGGAAGTTGAGCCAAAGTGCCAAACATCGTCCATTGCACCGTGGCAACCCATTCCGCAAATGAAAGCGAATAGCTTTTCGGCGTGCTGGGACCAAGGCTCACCGTAAGTATCGTGAAGATATTCAAGAGCAGTGGTGTGGAAGGGAGCCCAATGGGCGTCTTCAGCACTGCCAGAATGCTGAGGGAAAAGATATCCCCAATCAGGGTATATCGCACCCGCACGAACATGTTCAGGGTAGGCGGTCAGAATAGCGCTCAGGTCAGGGTATTGGCTGGCATCAATCTCGGCTGCGGCACGGTCCGCCGCTTCCATATGGGTACTAATCCCAGAAGCCTGCAAAAAGCCGAGGGAAAGCGAAAGAAGGGCAAGGGGAAGGATGAATCGAACTCGAATCATCTAGCCAGCATAACTGAGGATTGGCATTTTTGTAAGGTTTGGCATGCCTTCCAGGTTCCTCCCCCTCTTTTTCCTTGCTGGTTGCTCTCTTGCCCCCCAAGAGTTAACACCGCCATTGACCTACGATTGCCCCAAGGTCATGACTGCCCCTATCGTGGACGGGCATTTGAACGACAGCGCATGGCTCAAAACTGATTGGACTCCTGACTTTGTGGATATCCAGGGACCCCATTTGCCCACACCTCGCTTTCAAACCCGAGTAAAAATGTGCTGGGATGAGCAATTTTTCTACATTGCCGCAGACATGGAAGAACCTCATGTTTGGGCAACTCTTACCCAACACGATTCGGTCATTTTTCACGACAATGATTTTGAAGTTTTTATCGACCCTGATGGCGACCGCGAACAGTATTACGAAATTGAAATCAACGCCCTGGGAACTGAATGGGATTTGCGTTTAGTCAAGACTTACATTGACGGTGGTCCGCCTGTTGATTCCTGGGAAATCCCCGGACTTCAAAAAGCTGTTGCTGTCCAGGGAACACTCAACGACCCGAGCGATTTGGATAGGGGCTGGACTGTTGAACTTGGAATCCCATGGGTGGTTCTGGCTGAGTTCGCCAATCGCCCTTCACCACCAAACTATGGAGATTCGTGGCGAGTGAATTTTTCTCGAGTCGAGTGGCAGGAAACTCACGCCCATGGGGAATACAAAAAAATACCCGACACTAAAGAAGATAATTGGGTTTGGACTCCTCAACACACAATCAATATGCATCTCCCCGAGCATTGGGGCTTTGTTCGTTTCGTGAAATAAAAACCGCCGGGAGGGCAAGCCCTTCCGGCGGAGGAAAACAAATCTAGTTCAGAAACTAGAACTGAAGTGTACTCACATCATGGCATGTGCCACATGCTTGAGTGTAAGGAACAGGCATTGCGCTTGAAGGCGTTACACCATCTACACCAACATTGTCCTTCCGAGGAACATCAAACACGTGTGATGTGATGTCGTTCTGGAAGTAAACAAGGTCATTATCACCTGAAGTCCCATCGGGTGCTCCAAGCAAGGCGCCGTAGTCGCCAGCTCCAGTCTTGGCAGTCTTCACCATGTGGCAATCCACACAAGATGCTTGAGAGGATCCGTGGGCCCCTTCGGCACCAAGGACTAGCGCAGTGTGAGTTGGAACATCCACAATGTCCGCGCCATGGCAATCCATGCAGAGTGAAGATTCACCATCAGTTGGATCTCCAACAAGAGCCCTAGCAAAATTCGTGTCGCCATGAAGGTCATGACAATCCGAGCAGGTCATTAGCTTGTCCACATTCCGGTAGTGGTCTGACTTCATGAAGTCAGGACCCTGCTGGTGGTGCGACTTAGGATGAATGTCATCCGCCCACATCTTGGATGTTTTGGGGTGACTAATCTTCACATAGCTCGCCAAGTATTCTGCACGGCTAATTCCGGGCAGCGGGAATTCACCCGTATCCACATGCTGTGGGAAACCACCCTGCACACCTCCGGCGCCTTCCAGGCGGTCGTGGCAGCGGTTACAGATTTGAATCTCACGCGCT
Source organism: Planctomycetota bacterium (assembly GCA_030748415.1). GTDB lineage: Bacteria > Planctomycetota > UBA1135 > UBA1135 > UBA1135 > UBA7888. Next base: position 218,872 of record JASMMA010000002.1, on the reverse strand, counting down.
GGTGTCAGGTACTCAGGAAGAACAATGTGCTTTCCACCCTCGAAATTACTTCCGGGGATATTCACAGCAACATGCTCTGAGCCTGGACCGTGGCAAGACTCGCAACTTGTATTCAAGATGTTCAAAGTTGAATCCTCATCGGGGTCAAGATTGAACTCGCCACCCACATCCTCAACAGAGTCGCAGAGGATTTCTCCAGTTACTGCGTCGGTGTAACTTTCCCAACCTGTTGCGTGACAGGCTAAACAGTTTTTGGACATGTTTTTGGAGACATCTGGAACCTTGATGAGGTCGTCAGAAGCATCTGCATCCGTTCCGTTCACATCCCAGTAGTAATCCATGTGGTAGTCACGGAATTGCTTGCGGTCACGGGCATACTTAGCTTCATCGCCAGCATGTTGGAATTGGAAGAAAGGATACAAACCATTCAATCCTGCATCTTCCCACTCAATCATGAAGCGTTGCTTGTTGACAGCACCACCATAAGTGAGCTTAGCGACATGCGTCGAAGGACTCATGGGGTCAGCTGGGTTACCAATGTTTTCAATGGTGAGCTTGTACTCATCAGTGAGATTGTCTTGCCAGAGCCAAACCTTGGCATGGACGGTTCCACCGTCAAGGGTTGGGTCTGTCATACTGGTTTTAAACTTGTCCATTCCACGGCCACCGTCGTAGTCGTAGTAATAAACAGGAGTTCCATCCGAGTAAACATCGGCAGCAAGGAAGTAGACAAGGCCATCCCAGAATTCTGGGTGGTAGGAGCCATCTTGTAGCTGCCCGAATTCACCAACAACGCTAAAGCCAAGGCTGTGTGCGAGCTTGGTTGAGCCCACATGGTCAGGGTGACAGGTTAAGCAGGTGCTTCCACCGACATGGGTCGCAGAAGAACTTGGCACGCCTGTAACTTCCAGGTCAATGTCTTGTCCGCGCAGGCCACTGGCCGCAACAGAATCGCGACACCAGCTACCACCAGGCAAGTATCCTGTTCCTGGATCCACATAGACAAAGAAATCACCATCGGGCACGCCGTCAATTTCGAAATCTCCAAGAGAATCCGTGACAGCACTCGTAAAGCTGGAGCCGCCCAGACGCACAGCGTCTTCGAGTGGCTCGTCAAAGTCCACCGTCGTTCCAGCACGCATTCCTGCAGAAGTCATTTCTGTCAAATCAATGGAGGTTGTGGGAACAAGGTAAACCGTTGCTCCGGAAATGGCTTCACCGCCAGCGCCTGAGACGCTGCCGTTCAGCACTCCGTAGTCAACAGAGGAAGAAGAGCCTCCTAGGCAGCCCGCCCCCAAGAACGGGACTGTCGCAACTAAGGCGGCGAGAAGTAGGGTTCGAATTTGTTTCATGGTTAGTAAGCGGTCAACGGTGGCAGATGGTGCAATCCTGACCATTATCAAAATGGTCCAGGGGGAAGTGACAGGAGCGGCAATCCGAACTTGAATTCGGGTGGCCGCCGCCTGGAATGGAACCGGCCGTCAAGTGGCTGACTGTGTTGCGGTGACAAGCAAAGCAACCGTCATCGGCTCCAAGGGGAAGGTGACAGGAACCACAGTGGGCACTTGTGTCCCCACCCCAGAACCCGCCATGAGTCACCGGCTCGCTCTCCATGTGGCAACGCACACAAGAGTCTTCACGGTGGCAAGTCATGCAGCGATTTCGGTCCAACGAGGCGGTAAAACCGTGGCCGCGCGTGCGCCAGGACTCGCTGTGATCCATGGGCGCGTTATTGAGGTGGCAGCTTGAACACTCTGTTTGCTCATGGCAAAGGGAGCAGTCATTTCGAGCGCTATCGGCACATTCGCCGTCCCCAACGACGACATGGCCGTGGGTGCGATCCCAAAATGCGTCGTGGGTAGGGGGCGCCCACTCTTCAGTCACGCCCGAGTGGCATCCTTCACAACCGCCATCATCGATGTTGTCTTTTTCGTGGCATTCGACGCAAGTTTCCATTCGTACTGCAAGGCCACGGCTCATATTGCTCATGCCTGAAACACCTTGGTGGCAATCTTCACAATCCAACTCAGCTTCATAGTGAGCCGCATGGCTGAAGTCGCATTCAACGGGTTGGGCAGTGATTGAGGTCCAAGTTGGTTTCTTTTCTCCCTCAAGAACAAAGGCTGCCGGTGTTTGTGCAAACTCTTTGCCCGCATCGGTTTCTTCATCGTGACAGGAAAGGCAGCCGCGCATGGTTGGCATCGACGCGGCATCTTCATCTTCCGCCGTAATATGGCAATCAACGCAATCGGACTCGACTTCCTCACCCATGTGGACATCGTGAGGGAAAACTCCAACTCGACCGGGGACAAGTTGGACAAAGTCGGGCAGCAAAACTGAACAGGCAGAAAGAACTAAAGCCAAACTGCTCGCGAGAAGAATAAATCTTTGGGTTTTGGATTTCATCTTAGAACTCCACCCCCATGGAAACTTCGAAGAGGTGATCATTGCCTAGCTGAGATCGGTCACGGGAATACCTCAATCTCAGTCGCCGGCCATTGTTCATTTTGATTTTTGCTTTTGCCCAATATCGACGGTCATCCAAGTACTCGAGTCCGGTGAAAACATCGAAACGGTATTTGGAGTAATCCGTTCCACAGGAGAGTTCCGTCTCGTCGTTGTAATCCCAAGCCATGTTGGCTCCAGCGACAATGCTGGAAGCTCCTTCAGAATCCCAGACATCTCCTCGGATGCCTGCTCGAGTTCCTTCTCCAAAAACCTCGGGTTGATTCGCACCAACAAACCAGCGTTTGAACTCACGGTTGTATAAGCCTTCGTCTTCCTGGTTTTCTAAAGTTCGGCTGTGCCAACCAATAAGAACATCCGTGGAATCGGAAAGACGGCGGTGGAGTTCCCCTTGGTACTCCCAGTAAGGAGCAACATCGCCCAGCACGGCAGAATAGGGTGCAATTTCATTGGCCAACATTTCTCCGTAGTCGTTTTGGTGCCGAATGCGAACTCGCGCCCACCAATCTTTGCTGGGTTGGCTCCATTGGAAAGACAAATCCTGGCGCCGTGATTTTCCATCCACCGCTGATGCAGAACCTCGGAACAAGACTCCGGGTTGTGGCAGCCAAGTGCCGCTCAATACCGCGAGTTCATTTCTTGCGGTTCCTGTTTCGCCATCTAGACGGGAATATGAATCTCTGGTGTTCATACCGTCCAAGCGGAGGCGGAGCTTTCGGCTAGCTCGGTAGTCCAATCCGGCACCGAAAACACCATCATCGCTGGAAGATTCATCTTCGTAAAAATGGACAGGAGTCCCACCATAAACCAACAAGTTTAAATCGGGAGATGCTTCAAGGTCTGCGCGGATTCCATCAAACCAAAGGGCATCGCCTCGGTGAAGTTCTTGCCGCCCAAACCGAAAATCAGTCGTTCCCAAGAGATCTTCCTTTTTGAACCAGGCGTTGTAAATAAAACCATGAGTGGAGTTGCTCCAGGTATCTCCAAGAGAATGGAACAAATCGCCTCCATCATCCGAGGAATCAAAATCTGCAAAAAGGACACCATCAAAACTCATGGCTGTTGCAGTGCTTGGCTTTGAAAAGTCGTAACGAACAGACAAAATCAAATCCTTGTCCCTGCCCACTGAATCGGAACGGTTCTTTACTCGGTAGCGAGCATTCCAATACCCATGAGATTCCCAGTCTTGGGCTTGCGGAGCATCGAGAGGCGGAGTTTGTGCTTGCGAATAGGCAGGAAAAGCCGTCAGGAATACAATGCAACATCCGAAGGCAAATTGCTTGGAGAATCGGAAGAGTCGGCTTGAAGAGGTGTAGAACATGAGATCCGCCGGGGAGTCAAATTTCTGACCCATGACGCTTCTGTGACAATTAGGTTCTCTGTACGATTCAACAAGATGGAAACTCAGATTTTCCTTTCGTAAAAATAAAAATGTCGGAATCTTCTCCTTCCAATTGGGTTCTTCCCATTACAGGCCTTGCAATCTTTGCGCTTGTGGCTTACCTGGCAACTCTCGGAGATAGCGGCGGGAAAGCACCCATTGTGGACGATGTCGAGGTTTTCAGCCCCACGAATAGCGATGGCTTGGCGGCTGAATTTGAACCGGCTTCAACTCGGAAACCACTCCCCGAGGAAGACATCCTTCCTTCCGCCCCCCCACCTTTAATTGTCCAGTGTTTTCAAAAAGAAAAGGGAACCCCACTCCCAGGAATTCAGCTTTATTTGAACACTGAAGTTGTGGCAGCCGTGGGCGCCAAAGATGGGAGCCTTAAGCTGCCGCCTGAATCTAGCAAATCCGTTTCTGTGCTTTGGAAACCTGGGTGGAACCCTCACCGCTTTTTCGCCGGGGAGGTCATCCCTGAGAAGCTATACTTCGTTGAATCCAACGCCAACCTGGTTGTTCGCATTCAAGGAATGAAGAGCAACTGGCGCATTGTTCGGAGCCAACTTCAGTCCCGAGAATTCCCCTCCACAGACAAGAGCCCATGGCGCCCTATCCTCCGCAAGACCGAACATGGCAGCTTGCGTGCTGACAAAATCCCTCCCGGCGTTTGGGATATTTATGTGTGGATTGCTCATTCTGGAAACCCGCCGGAAGCCCTAACGAGGCAAATGCTGACCGTGCCTGCTGGGGAAACCACGACAGTGCCTCTGCTTCCTGTATTGGAGGACATGGAAGATCATTAAAGACACTGACCCCCTCCGCTGGGTCAATTGACGAACAACCTCTTTTCACATAAGCACTTAGAGTCAATTTTCGCTTCATCCTAGGCCAGAGGCATGTTTTTGACCCAAACCATTTCTATTCATGACTTTATGTGGAAGATGACCCAGCGGAGGGGGTCAGTGTCTAATCGAGGAATCCACTCTGACCCTTGCCCTCCCGGTAGATGGGTTTATTTAATAATGAACCCATCCTTGGAGGGACCATGGTCATTCGCACAAAATTTGCCCTTTTCCTAGCTGTGACAGCTTTACTGAGCTTCTCCGCTTCATTTGCCCCTATTGAACAGGAGCCAGTTACCCCTAAAGAATTTGACATCCCCGGAGCCAGTTTCATTGGGGCGAAAAAATGTAAAAATTGCCACAAGGCCAAATCCCAGGGTGCAATTTATTCCATTTGGGAGAGTAATCCTCATGCCCAGGCTTTTGATACCCTCAAAGGGGAAGAGGCCGCAAAAGTAGCGAAGGAGCATGGAATTGAAAAGGCATGGGAAGCTCCCGAGTGCCTTCGGTGCCATACCACTGGCTACGGATTTGGGAAAAAACGAGTCAAGCGAACACTCAAAAAGGAACAGGGGGTCGGATGCGAAAGTTGCCACGGACCTGGAAGCTTGCACAACAAGACTCGACTAAAAATTGCCAACTCCATGGAAGAAGGGGAGCCCGAGTGGCTTCCTGAACTTCCTCGCGACGAAACTTTGCTCCCAGACGAAGCGGTTTGCGTCAGCTGTCACAACGAAGAATCTCCCACTTACAGGAAATTCGAATACGGGAAGCGCCTAAAGGAAATAGAGCACCTGCACCCAAACCGAAAAGAACCCCGCGTCAAGCCACCAAAACTAGATAAGGACGGGAACCCCATCCCAGAAGAAAAACCCTAATGCGCTCTTCCCCGCTCGCCACCCTTGCACTTTTTTGCCCTGCCTTCCTGCTGGCGGGGCAGGTGCATGCGGCGCAGCTTGAGGACGAAACCTGCCTCCCTTGCCACGAAGAGGTCGAACTTGAACGAGAACATGATGCCCACTGGCAAGAGGGAATCATGTGTGTGGAATGCCACGCCACACTATTTGAGTGGGAATTTGAAGGTGTCGAAGATGAGGAACACGACGAGTCCCCTGCTCAGTGCGCATCCTGTCACCGCGACTCGGTGAAATCATTTCGTGGCGGCGCCCACCATGCCGATGACATGGAGTGCTCCGAGTGCCACGGCGATCATGAAACGAAGTGGGTCAAGGATTGGCTTCCAAAATCTCAACGCACATGCCTTCTTTGCCACGAAGATCAAGCGGAAGAATTGCATGAAAGCGTGCATATCCCATGGAATGACCGGGATAACCGCGGCTATCCGCTGTGCGTGAACTGTCACACGGATACACACCGCGCTGGTGCTGAATCCTGGGATGTTCTTTTACAAAAACAAGCGGAAACAAGGGCATGTCTTGAGTGTCACGAAAAAGATATGTCCGGGTATTCGGACTCAAAACACTGGGCCGAACTTTTTGATGCTTCCAATCCGGATGCCCCATCGTGTTCCGACTGCCACGGTGGCCATGCTGCCCAAAGGCCGAACTCTGCCCTGACGGGAACCCAGTCCTGTCTGGAATGTCATGAAGATGCGCAAATGTCGCTTCACCATCCCGAGGGCGAAGCCCCTCCAGATTTGGAGTGTTCAACCTGCCACAGTGGGCACCAAACTTCTAAAGAGTCCATTGCCGACAGGCTCTTCCGGCCGGGCGGTTTGGATAACTGCCGCTACTGCCACTCAGATGACCACCATCAAGGGGAAAACCTAGCCCACGACTCCGGTCTTTGCGCCGAAGCTTTAGAGCAACCGGATTTATCCTGTATTGATTGCCACACCTACCACTGGGATGTTCAAGACGGGAAAGCAATCCCGGGAACCAGCCATCAAAGTTGTGATTCTTGCCACGAGGAAGAGGCGGCCGATTACAAACGCTCTGCCCATGCACGCTCGCGGGCGGTTGGGAACCAAGAACCTGCATGGTGCACGGATTGCCACGGTGAGAAGGGAATTCTTCGAGCAGAGTCCGATTTCAATCCAACGCACTCAGTTAAGACTTGTGTGGAATGCCATGGCGATAAACCACTTATGCTTTCCTATGGCGTAAATCCCTATGTGGAAGAAGGATTCGGGGACACTTATCACGGTAAGCTATTCGATGTATTAAATACTGGGAAAGAGTTTGCAGTTTGTACCGATTGCCATGGCCATCATGACATTTTGGAACCTGAAGATCCTGCATCTTCTGTGAGCCGGAACCGTCTCCTTGAAACTTGCAAAGAGTGTCACGAAGATGCAACTGAAGATTTCGTTCGTTATATTTCTCATCCAAAACGACCTAATCCTGATGAACTTGCAGCTGCGGTTGCCGCGGCAAATCGACCAGAAAAAATATTGCGAGTAGGTTTAGACCCTGTGGACTTAGTCCCCGTTGGACCTCCAGGAGGGAGCAAAGGCATGACTGCCTTCCTTCATGGTGCCGATGTATTTATGAAGATTCTCTTCGCATCGGTCATGACCTTTTTCGGTCTTCACACTTTCCTCTGGTTCTTCAGAGGTGTGCGCCAAAAGCACCGCCCCGATGTGAAATACATCAAGCGTTTCAACCGCTTTGAACGCATGTTGCACATCATGGTGAATATCAGCTTTTTGGCTCTTGCATTTACTGGTTTACCGCAGACCTATTCTCACACTCCAATGGGGCGTTGGATTCTGGAAAATATTATGGATTTAGAAACTGCCCAGGTCGTGCATTACTGGGCGGCAATTTTGACTGGTCTTTATTTCGTACTCCACCTTGCTCAAGTGGCCGTGAATCTCCGCAAAAAAGGTTGGAGGCATGTGCTAACTGGGCCGAACTCTCTTGTCCCTCGTTGGAAAGATGTCCTAGATTTCATTGGGCATGTTCGCTGGTTCCTGCGCGGTGGTGAAAAACCAAAATTTGGCCGGTGGACCTATTGGGAAAAATTTGATTACCTTGCCGTGTTCTGGGGAGTTGCAGTTATCGGAATATCTGGACTCATTCGCTGGCAAGAGGAATTCTTTGGAAATCTCTTTGGTGGAGAATTCGTTTCTCTTGCGACAACCATTCACAGGGAGGAAGCCCTCCTTGCAACCGCCTTTATCTTTGTTGTCCACTTCTTTAATACGCACATGCGAACTGAAAAGTTCCCCATGGATGTCTGCGTTTACACCGGAGTTATTCCAGAAGAAGAGCTCAAAGAAGAACGGCCGGAACAGTGGGAATTGCTCGTAGATTCAGGGGAATTGGATTCACTCCGGACGGGCGCAAAGCCCACCATTACTGTGCTTTTGTCCACCATCTGGGGTGGGCTTGCCCTTGCAACTGGCCTCTTCCTGTTGGTCTTGATTTTGCTTGGCGCCCTAAAGGGTTAAATCGGAAAACGGGTCTGGGAGTAGTTCGCCAAGGGTTACATCTCGCCTGCCGCCTGCGCTACAACCTAGAATGACTTCGGTGTCGGGGTTGCCGAACTCGGTTAGAACCTGTCGGCAAGCGCCGCAGGGGGAAACGGGTTCAGGTGCATCCACCCAAACAGCAACCGCAATAATTCGACCCGCTCCACTTTCGGAAGAAGCGCTTACGCTCTCGGCGACCATTCCAAAGACAGCAGACCGCTCAGCGCAAATGGTCAGCCCGTAACTTGCATTTTCAACATTGGTTCCGACATGCACTTCGCCCCTGGAATCCAAAATCGCCGAACCAACTCGAAACTGGCTGTAAGGCGAATAAGAATTTGCGGCAACGCGAGCGGCGGCATCGAGGAGGGCATCTGTATCTGTCACGGTCGTAGCCTAACGGCGCGCATCTCATCATAAATGGATAGGGATTCTTCTAACAAAGGCCGCAGGGAGTCTGGGAAAGGGCCCCGTTTCGGCTCCCACTTTTGAAAACCGGTTGTGCTCTCGAGCGTTTTGTACCAAAAAGGAGCCCACACCCCATAACTTTCATGGCGGCCCGGCTCCCAGCGAACCATACTGGCTTGATACTCCACTCCGAGTTCGCCGCAAAGGCAACGGAGCATGGCCTCCGGGTTTTCTAACAAATCCCGAGAGTCAAAAATAATGGGGTTTGGAACTCGCCTAAATATGGAAAGGTGACGGTCCCAACCTACATCTTCCATTTGAATCTCCCCCAAATCTCTAGCCATTGAGGGAAGCTGTTCGCGTGGATCGCGCAACAGAAAAACATGCCGCATCTCAGGGTGGTTGACCCAACTCCAATCAAGCTCCCCCACCATATGGTGGCTCATCTGCTTGACAAACTGAAGAGAGTGGGGAGATTCCTCGAAAAGAACTTCATCTATCACCTTCCGCCAATCCTGACTTAAAGTGGCAAGCACTTCCTCGCGCATGGGATGCTCTTTTCCGGTTTCGGATAAGTAGTGGGCATAAAAGGGCTCATCCACTCCTGTGCAATCCTCTCGGCCGGCGAATGCGCGCAAACATGCCGTCGAAACCGTGCGGGGGGGTGACCAAAGTGAAATGCGAAGCATGGACTAGGTTAACAGGGCTAGCCAAATGACATCGGCTGGAAGATAATTCCGCCCATGAAAATCACAATCATTGGTATGGGAGTCATGGGCCAAACCCTCGCAAAGGGCCTGACGGCAAGTGGCATACCTGAGGGGGATCTATGTCTTGCCACCCAAGAGACCGATCAAACCCTTGCTGTCAAAGGCGCAGACTTTGTCGTGCTCTGCTTGAAGCCAAAAAATATCCGCCAAGTTTCTAAGGACCTTGCGGCTCACTTGGATTCCAACACTTGTCTCATCAGTATTGCCGCCGGCATTCCCATTGAAGATATTGCTGACGCCCTCAGCGATGGACAGCCACTGATTCGAGCGATGCCCAATACACCCTGCCGGGTGGACCAGGGCATAACTGTGCTTTCCCCTTCAAAAACTACAACGGATTCGCATATCGAAGCTGCGAGCGAGATCTTCTCCTGCTTGGGGAGAGTATTAACTCTGGATGAAGAGCACATGGACGCTGTTACGGGCCTCGCTGCAAGTGGACCTGCTTACATTTATGTCATGATTGAATCTCTTGCCGATGGCGGAGTCATGGCCGGCCTACCGCGAAAGGTGGCCATTGAGCTTGCTGCTCAAACAGTTTTAGGTGCAGCAACTATGGCTCTTGAAACCGGGAAACATCCTGCCGAGCTTAAAGATGAAGTAACAACGCCCGCCGGTTGCACAATTAGTGCTCTTCTCCGCATGGAAGATGGCGGCCTTCGGAGCGTTTTGGCCCGAGGGGTTCAAGAGGCGGCAGAGTCCGCTCGCCGGCTACGAGAACAGGGAGCTTAGGACTCTTTAGAAGTCTTCTTGGCTTTCTTTTTTGTTGCCTTCTTTTTAGCGACTTTCTTCTTGGCTGCTTTTTTCTTGGTCGCCTTCTTCTTCGCTCCGCCAGCTTTCGGTTCCCGAGGCTTAAACTCAAATGTGTGCCGCCCGTTGTCCTTTCGAACCAATCGAGCGGTAAAGGGGCGACCCTTTCTGGAAATAAAGTCCTCAATCCAATCTGTGTGGCCCACTTCTGAATCGAAGTAACTCAGTAAATCACTCCGCCGCATTTCGCGCTTACAAACCGCGCGCGGAATGGTAAGCCCACACCCTTTCTCCCCGCCGTTTTTACATTCGAAGTGGGTTGGGGATTCCACCACAGAACCATCGCCGCATTTCGGGCACTTCATGAATGGACTTGCATCCACTTGGAAAGAGACCAGTTCTGGTGCAACGGCAGAATCATCGTCGCTGCCTTTGAAGCCCTTAACCGCTTCAAACTCGAGTTTGAGTTCGTCATTTAAGAGAATTTTCCCAGCGTAGAAATCTCCGCGCATGGAAACAAACCCCTCAATCGGGCCACTATCGTTTTCCGTGAGGAGTTTTTCTGCAATAGGCCGGTTGATATATCGACCGCGAAACTCCTTCCAAACCGTAAAGGCACATGCGTCAGGCTCTAAGACCTTCACCTGAATATCTTTCAGGCTTCCTTCAGGTGATGCGTCCTCTAGAAGTTCTTCAATCTTTTTCTCTAAACTCGGAACCTCGGCAACTTCAGAAAACCGCAGTTCCAAACTTGCGTTGACGCGCTTGGCGTTGACCGAAACTTCCGCAACACCACTTGCCGAACGAAGCTTATCGGCAATGGCATCAGCAGCTTCAGCAATCGGAACAGTTGCCTCTTTACCCATTCCTTTGAGTGTGATTTCAAACCGATCCCCTTTCGCAATCCGAGCACAACGATAACCCTTGAGACCTTCGTGAATAGGGTGGCCATCGCGGGGGCAAGTCCCAACTGCCTCTTCCCCTTGGTACAACTCGTCGTAATCGAAGGTCGAAAGTCGGGTGACCAAATCGCGGACGGATTCCTCTACTTCTTCCATGTAAGAACTTCGCTCTCGCTGGCCCTCCTGTACCTGCCAGAGATGGAACTCCATTTCGGCGGTTAACTCTGCTTTGGCCATGTGATCTGCGTGAATGCGTTCAAGGAAGTCAATAAGGGTAATTCCTTTGGCCGAAGCGCGAAGAGTTTTACCAGAACGACCCACATACCCTTTTGCAATCAAGGACTCGATGATGTCCGCACGAGTGGCAGGTGTGCCGAGTCCCTTTTGCTTCATTTCAGCAAGAGCTTCGTCATCTTCCACATCTTCATGGAGATCCAGGTCTAAATCGCTTGCCTTTTCCATTCCTTTAAGAAGGCCCGCCTCGGTGTAACGCTTTGGCGGGCGCGTTGCATCCTCTTCCATATCCAATTCGGAAATTTTCCCTGCAGCACTTTCTCCATCAGGAACCCCTAGTTCACCCAACGATTCGGAAGCTTTAGGTCTGCGGTCCACCAATTGCCAACCAGGGGAAATCATTCGGTCTGATTCGGTATAAAAAATATGGGAGCCACTTTCGGCATTGGAATCATGCACCTTTGTTTCGCGGACCACTTTCTCCCATGTGCTTGGGCCCATAAAGGCGGCAATGAAACGGCGAACAACGAGCTCGTAAATCTTTGCATCATCTCCACCTAATGGGGTTTCTGGAAAAGATTCGGTTGGAATAATTGCAAAGTGGTCTCCTACTTTGGAATCATCAAAGTTCCGCTTCGTGTTCTTAAGCCCTTCCTTTTGAAGGATGGTAGCGCCCTCAGCGATGCCAGATGTTTTTCCGCTTTCGGCAAATGCTTGGTCAGCACCACCAGCGGCGAAAGCTGCAAATAACTGACCTACGGAATCAGCATAATCTTCGGGGAGAGCGGAGTAATCTGTTCTTGGGTAGGTGAGAGCTTTATGGGCCTCATACAAACGTTGGGCAGCAGCAAGAGTTCTACGGGCAGACATTCCAAATCGAGTGTTCGCTTCTTTTTGGAGACTGGTCAATGAGAAAAGAGGCGGTACTTTTTTTTGCCTTTGGGTCGTCTTCTCTGAAACCTCGGTCGGCTTTCCTTTGCATGCATCCAAAATTGTTTTAGCTTCAGATTCCTTCCAAAGCTTGTCACCATCTTTTCCGGATTTAGATGTGCGGTAAAGGCCGGTGTAGTCATGGCCGCTCACTTCAAACTCACCCCGAATCCTCCAATAAGGAATTGGAACATGAGCCAGCACCTTGAGTTCACGGTGGACCATGAGGGCAAGGGTTGGAGTTTGAACTCGCCCGGCTGACCAAACACCACGCTCACGACGACCTTTGAGTCTTTTGGTTATTCCGCGAGTTGCGTTCATTCCAATAAGCCAATCTGCCTCGGCGCGACAGTAAGCCGCGGCTCCTAATCCGGAATATTTTTCTGCAGACTCAAGCCCATCAAAGGCTTTGAGGATTGCCGCCTTGGTCATGGATTGAAGCCAGAGCCGCTCAACAGGTTTTCCGGAATCGGCGTATGTTTCGATTTCGCGGAAGATGAGCTCTCCCTCGCGGGCGGCATCGCAAGCATTGACTAGGCCAAGAACCCGTTCTTCATTTGCCAACTTTTTAAGTAGCCGGAGCTGCTTCGTTTGACCCGGCCGGGGCCGCCGCAAAAAGCCTCCCTTCAGCTCATCCGGGAGGATTGGCAGACTCTTCAGTTGCCATACCTTGAGTTCGGGATCATAGGCCTCTGGTTCTGAGAGCTCCAGAAGGTGGCCCACTGCCCAGGAAATCAGGTGGTCGGGACCTTCCCAATATCCTTCCTTTTGGGAAAAACTACCGGGGAGTGTGCGGGCGAGGTCTGTGGCGACGCTCGGTTTCTCAGCGATTACAAGTTTCATGTGGCGGCCAAAATGGGGCCTTGGCGCGGCAAGGTAAAGGGGCTGGGCGGGAAGTGCAAGTTTTCCCCCTATCTATTAAGGGAGAAGGCTCGGCGGGCTCGGCCCATAAGTCTTTTCTGGGAAAGGATTTACGGGTGGGGCAAAATAATGGCAAAAAAACCGCTTAAGTGACTCGATTTAGGTGGTCGAAGTAAATTTAGAGGAAAACCACAATGAACCAAAAACGAATCCCTATCTTCGAGAGCTCAATCGCAATCTTGGCCGTTGGCCTGGTCGCAGCTTTGACCGCTCTTCCTTCTAGCAACAGCGCCCGCCAGGCTGACATCCAGACGATGGACAACTTGGGATTGATGAGAGCGGCCATTTTCCGCTTCAGTATGGAGCACAGCGATTTGGATGGCGCCCTCTGGCCTGGCCAAAATGATTTGGACTTCGAGCTTCAATTGCTCGGCCCTTCCCGCGCCAACGGAACTGTCTTCCAGCCCGAGCAAGGTCGCGAAGATCGCTGGCACGGCCCCTACCTAGAGTCCTTCCCTACCAACCCGCACAGCGGCCTTTCCAGTGTGCGATTCGCCTCTGGGTCTGGCGCGCCAGCCCTGACTGGTGAGGCTGGCTGGGTTTACCAACCCGAGACTGGCAAAGCTTGGCCTGACCTACCAGGCAGGGACCTTCGAGGGGTCCTCTACGCTGAATATTGATTCGGCTACTTCTTAGGTGGTTGACCCGCGGTGGTGAGAGCCAACGCGGGTTTTTCATTTGGACACTGACACAATCGGCTGGGTCACCCCCCCAGATAACCTCAATAGAGCAAAGAGCTTAGGGCAGAAAAATAGTCTTGGCCTAGCTCCTCCTTTCTTTTTATTTCTAAACCTATGTCGAAACGCTGCTTAGGGAAGGTAGTGACCCAGCCGATTGTGTCAGTGTCTTATTGGCGGTACACCTTGTGGCATCCCTTACAAGATTGCTTCGAACCCCGGAACCCTTCTTCGGCAACCTGGAAATCTCCCATCTCCACTCCAGCCCTCAACTTACGCGAAGCAGCAATTGCCTCCAGCGCCATCCTATTAAACTCAGGGTCTGTTGCGAGCATCTCTTCACTCACTTGAAAACAATCAAAAAGGGATTCGCTCAACCTCCGCGCTTCTAGTTCGGGCACCAAATCAGGATGCCTATCGGGGGCTTCCCAGTTGAACTTCCGGACCAGCTTCAAACGGTCCCAAATTCGGTCGATTTCTGCCATCCCACCCTGAAAATCATCAATGGTTGCCACAGATACTAAATCGGGAAAAACCGACCCGGCAGGTGCTGGCTCCCAATCCCCCACCGTCTCCCAGAGCCCTGGATAATCCAAGCTTGTTCCTGCGATTTGGAGGGCCAATATTGATGCCTCACGATTTCCCTCCTCCAGCACGCGTAAAACAACTGCCGCAGCAGCAGGTCCTCGGTGCTTTCCATGATGACAATGAATATAGAACGGGCCCGCCTCCTCCCTCGCCAGTCGTTCCAATGAAAGAGACGCATCGTCTGGAATTCCCTGGTATCCAATCGGGATATGGAAGTAATTCAACCCCGCCGCCTTCGCTGCCTCCAAATTGGGGGTGGCTCCATCCACATTTACGATAGTTCGAATCCCTAACTCCCCCAAAGCGGCGAACCCAGGCGCGACTGGCTGTCCACCCGTGAAAACAGAATCCGACAACTGCAACAACCTCGGTAACCCCTCTCGCTCAATGAAGGCAAAACCATCCGAGGAGGAGTCCACAACTGGAGCAGCGCAAGTCTGAAGAAAAAGGGCAAAGCTAAGGGGGAATCGAATTCGCATCAAACTCCTAGATGCAATAAATATGCCCATCAAAAGCGGCATAAAAACACTCAAAAGGTTACCCCAACGAAACGCTCGCATTAAAAGCGGAGCATTTGCTCGGCGGCACCAGATTCGATGGACTCTCGCGCCATCCCAACAGCGGATGCAAGGTCCCGGGTTCGCCCACTAAGGCGAATGAGGAGCGCGGCGCCCAACAAAGTGCAAGAAAGTTCAGGGCCTTCAACTCCAGTAAGGGCTTTACGAGAAGCCATTTCAGAGGCCAACATCCGATCGGGGTCCATAGCAGGCGGTTCTTCTTGCTCGCCTAAGCCCAAGTCGTCTGGTTGAAGTCGAAGCGGGCTCTTTCCATCTTCCTCCAACAACATCCCGCGGGTCAGCCCAGTCACCGAAGGGTCCAATGAACCTTCAAGACCTTGGACAATGAGGCAAGTTTTGTGGCCCAAGTTTGCAAAAGCATCGGACGCCATGCCCAACACGGGGCCAAGCATTGAAGGCACAATCACTTTAGAGCCAGAGGGTGCCAACAACTTGGAAATAATGTCCGGTGCACACCGCAAACCCAGTTCATTTTCAATCCGCAGTAGGCGCGCCCAACCTTGGTCTGCAGCTGTGGGTTGCCAACAGGCTAAAGAGCGTTCGGCCAATTCTGTCGCTGTAGCAGGGGCGGCAGCGTGAATCTTTCCGCCCATCTTTTGCCAGAGATCTCCCACCGTTACGCCCGACCCCGAAGCATGGGGGGAAGCTTGGAGTAAAACCGGAACACCCGCCCCGGCAGCAGCTGCAATAGATGCCACGCTCAATAACGGGCCATTGCGGCGGCCCATTCGGCTGGTGGAAACCACTACGGCGCCCTCCGGAAGGATGGGAAACTCAATCCGAGACCGCGCGGCAAGAGCAGCCCCAGTCAATTCATCCGAGGTGGTGCCTTTTGAACGAAGGGCCACAAAGAACGCCGCAATCTGGATTTCTTCACCGGCTCCTTGCAGCAGGTGGCGGAGGGCGGCTTCGGATTCTTCGGCGTCTAAGTGGCGTGCACCAGTTCCCGCAACTGCACCTCCAACTTTCTGAATCAATCGACGAAGTTCTTTGTCCACGACCCTATTTTGCCAACTCGGCACGCAGGGCGGTGAGAACTTTTTCGGGGTGGCCCTTCAGTCGAACATTATCGAATACCCGAACTACATTTCCGACCGGGTCCACAATGATGGTAGTGCGCACAATTCCAAGGAATTTGTGTCCGTTGCCCCTCTTCTCGCGCCAAACACCATACTTTTGAGCAACACGGTTATCGTGGTCGGATAAAAGTGGGAAGGAAAAAGAGCAATCGCTTGCAAATCTAGAATGACTCTCCTGATTGCAGGGGCCAATCGCCAGAACAACCGCCCGCTCACTTTCAAATTCTTCATTCAAGCGACTAAAAGAATTTAATGCGCGCTCGCAAAAGCGAGTGTGGTCTTTTACATAAAAATGCAAAATGATCCACCGACCACGATGTGCTGTCAGGCGAAGCTTGCCACCATCACTTGATGGAAGCGTAAAAGCAGGTGCTCGGGAACCTGTTGCGAGGATGGGATTCACAGGGGAAAGAAAACGGTCGTTGATCCAACGGGGAATCAACGATTATGCCCTCGCTTTAAATACTCGCTAGTCCTCTTTTGAAGACTCTTCTTCAGAATCCTTTTCGGAATCTTCTTCATTTAAGGCGCGACGCACTTCTTCAACAATTTCACTGGGAGTCGGCGCTGGCCGCGGGCGAATGTGTGCAAAATAGGGCTCAGCTTGCTTGTCATAAGCAACCCGCCCATTCACAACAGCCCATTCAACAAAGGCTCGATAATCAAAAAGTTCACGGTCAGTCACAATGAGGTCTGCATCTTTGCCAACTTCAAGGGATCCAATCCGGTTTTCAACTCCAAGGATTCGAGCGGCATCAATAGTGATAGAACGAAGAGCCGCCTCTTCGGAGAGTCCACCTCGGATAGCGAATGCAGCTTCCATGGGAAGAGTCAGAAGGTCACGGCCGGCAATTCCGCCCGTACTGATGTTGGTTGAAGAAGGAAGAATCGCGAACTCAACTCCGGCCGCATACAACTTGGCAGCATTTTCAATGGACCAGCCACTTTCGCGATTTAATTCTTCAGTGGCCCAGCGTTTACGGCGTGGAGTGATGACCAGCTTGGCTCCAGAACGACCAATTTTGGGAGCCACGGTCCAGGCTTCGAGTCCTCCGAAGAGGACCGCCTTCATGGGAAAGTCCTCCAGCAAATCACATACTCCCAACAGGTCACTCATGTTGGTGGCGTTAAACTTGGCGGTTCTTGTGAATTGAAGGAGAGCAAGATATTTATCATCTACTCCCTTCTTGTCGGGTTCGGGTGGCAAATCCTCCTCCCCCATTTTTTCCATTTGCATGCGATAGTCCACTTCGCGCAAATAGTCCCGTGCAGCGGAAAGCTTGGCTCGGAGATTCCGCCGAGAGCCGGGATTGGATGTGGAATAGTTCAAGTTAATCCAGTTGGTTTCCCCAAGAACAACATCGTCAATGGAATCTCGTACCAGCTTTGCGACAGTGCCCCTTGTTTGAACAGTGGTCAATCCACCAGCAAGTCCAAGGGCAATGTTTCGAGCAAAGGGGTCATAAGAATCCCGAATCGAAGAATCCCAGCCAGAAATGATGCCGCTTGAATTTGCAGCCACCAGGCCAGGATAAACATGCATCCCTTCTGCTTGAATCGTTTCGGCACCTTCAGGGATGGTAACGCGGGTTCCAATTTTGAGAATCCGGCGACCCTTACAAAGAACGGTTGCATTTTGAAGGTCCCCATCAGAAACCGTGTGAACGGTTGCGCCAGTTACAGCGAGATAAGGGCTGTCATCTTCTTTCTCCTCCTCTTCGACGGGTTTTTCCGCTGAAGCTTCTTCGGCTTCAGCCGTTTCTTCCGCTGCGGGTTCTTGTTCGGGCTTGGGCTCAGGTTTAGGTGGGTCCTGAGGAAAGACAAAGGGGGTCAACAACAAAAGGGATAACAAACTCATTTCTCTTCCTCCTTCTCACGGTCCCAAATGGATTTTCCATCCTCAACAACAAGTTCAACTTCGGAAACTGGGTCGAGAGGATCGCCACCAAAAATGACGAAGTTGGCCGGTGCGCCGACTTTCAATGCTTGCACCCTTTCTTCCTGGCCCATGGATTCTGCAGGTTTCAAAGTTATCCCCTTCAAAATCAATTCTCTGTCCATCCCACTTTGAATCATTTTCGAAAGTTGGAGGCGCCAACTATTGATGGAACCTGAACGATCCGAGGAGGGAAGAAAAACTAGGTTGGCACCGGCCGCCGCAAGCTCTGCGGCAACATTGACTCGAATTCGCGTGTCTGGAATAAATGAAACTGAAGTAGGAACATGAATCCGAACTCCACTCTCTGCCATTCGGGGCACAATTTTGTGGAAGTTTGTTCGAGAGCCTACGGAAAGTACTGCCTCCCAGGGCAACTCGCGGTCACCTAATACATCTTCCCAATGCAACCAGTCTGCGGGTTCGGACATCCAGACCTGAACGAGTCGTTCTTTTTGAAGCCACTCCACGATTGGCTGAATGGGTGGAGCAATCGCAGGAGGAACAAATTCCTTTGGGGGTTCCTTTTGTTCTTTCCCTTTCTCTTTCTTTGGTGGGTCCGATTTTTGAGGGGCCGGCTTTCCGTTTGTTTCGCCAGCAGCTTTCTCTTTCTCAGCTTTCTTTGCAGCTTCAGCCTTTGCCTTTTGTTGTTCATCCCAAGCCTTTCGGGCGGCTTCCCAATCGGCCTTTGCTTTCTTTTCATCTTCAATCGCTTTTTCCCCAGCTTTAATCGCATCCCGAAGGGTCCGTTTTGCTGAAGAAGATAGACTAATGGTCATCACAAGGTGCAAATCATCCACGACTGCAGTGGGAGCCTCTGCTCCAGAAGATGAGTCCAGAACCGATGTGCGGCCTGGAATATAAGACCCCTTTGGCGCAACGCCGAGCATGGTGACTCCTTGCTCTAACAAATCACTCCAAAATTCATCCTCCAACCAAAGAGAGTCCACTGCACGGTATTGGGCAAAGTTCGAGCGACTACCGTTTGTTGCTGACTGAGGAAAGGAAGTGCTGGACACGACCAAAGGTGGCATCGCGGTGGAATCAGAACCTCGGAAATCGCGAACCTCGGCGCCCTCCGGAATCACAATCGCCTGGCCGATTTTTTGAATGACACCACCTCGAACAACAATCGTTCCGTTCGAAATGGAGTCGCCATCTAATGTTTCAATGTGGTCCAAACGATAGGCAACCGTTCGACCACGAATGGCATTGGCTTCAACTTCCTGGGGAGGGAAAATTGGCGCAAAGAAAAGGAGTGATGTGCAAAGCATGATTAGTAGCGCTGTCCGTATTGAATGTCGTAAGCCATTTCGCCATCTACGAGGACAAATTCAACTGGGGTGCGGGGGTCAAGAGGCTGACCTGCCTTGACGACAATGTCGGCTTCCAAACCGGGCTGGAGTCTTCCCACGCGGTCATCGGCAAGGATTTGCCGAGCGGGGTCGCTGTTAATGGACTCAAGTGCTTCCCAAGTGGAGCAACCAAGTCGTTCGGCAAGAGTTGCCTGAAGGAAGAATTCCTCTTGGGGAACAACAGGGGCGTCCGTTTGTACGGACAGGTCGGTGTTGCCACCTTCTTCATAAGCTTGCATCAATCCGACAAAAGAGCCGTTTCCCGAAAATCGATAATCAAAGTTGCGAGGTCCAATATTGAGGGAAGCATGAGTCTCGGCAATTGCTTCGGCGGCCTTGAATCCATGGAAGGATGCATGGCTCACCACGACGGGGACTCCAGCTTCCAATTGAAACATTCGGACGGTTCCATAAGTGTCGCGGGCGCCAGCTGTGTGAACCAAAAATGGGTGCCGGCGGTCAAAAATACCAGCTATCGAAGATAACTCGGGATGTTGATCAGTCAAACCAGCTTGAGATACCTCTTCTGCACGATTCAAGTAATGGCGAAGCATCCACCACATGCCCATTCGAGTCGCGCCAAGATCGGAGCTTCGTTCGGGGTTGTAGCCTTGGGCAACTTTGACCGAACCAGGCTGCCGAAGAATGATGTCTTCAACAACATTGCCGGGCTTTACTTTTAGAAGAACGCCCGCGCCGCCCATGTTCGTACCTGAACCGGGAATCGCATTCACGGTAGTCACACCACCAGCAGATGCATCTTGGTAGAGAGGGTTCCATGGAACAACGGTATCTAACACGCGAAGCTCCGGGTTATCCGGGTGCACCATGTCATTGATATCGCCCCACCCGCCGGTTTGGACATGGGAATGAAGATCTACGCCACCGGGGAAAGCAATGGAATTGGGATAACTCCAATGGTGGCGCATGGGATTAGGCAAACCGATTTCCGATTGCCGACCGACCGCCAAAATCCTGCCGCCAGCCATAAGAATTCGACCGTTATGGATAACTTCCCGCTCTTCCATGGTGAGCACGATGCCCACATCTAGGACATCAACTTCGCCTGAAGTTGGAGCGTTGCAAAATGCAACGATTAGACTCAGAGCACTAAAAACGACGGGCCTCCTTTGATTCGTAAGCGAGTTCGCCGTTTACCCAAGCGCGGACAACAGAGCTGCGGGGGTCTAGAGGGAATCCGGTCCAGGCGACGAAGTCTGCTTCCAGGCCGGATTGAAGGGAGCCCAAGCGATTATCTACTTTCAGAGCAAAGGCAGCGTTTGAAGTAATCCCCTGAAGAGCGGCGGAAGGGTCATCATGACCCAAGCGAACGCCCATCGCCGCTTGGTAGCTCAATTCTTCTTGAGGAATCACCGGGGAGTCCGTGTTGTAACCCAAAACCAAACCTTGTGGCACATACTCTGACCAACCTGCACCATTGCCCTGAAAACGAGCGCGGGAACGGTCGTACCAGAATTGCCGAGGACCATTCATAACTGGAACATCATGCTCCACGGCCATCGGACCCGCTTTGTAACCATCAAAAGTTCCATGGTCAATAAAAGAAGCTAATCCCAAATCGCGTACTTGCATGGTGATCGTCATGAGCACCACCTGATATATTTGGGTGTGGACGCTTGGTGGAATTGTTTTCTCAAGAAGCCCCAAAAAAGGTGCAAGCATGGGATCCCATTCAGAGTTTCCAGCCTTCCAATTTCGAGCCCAATTCAAACCACGCTCCAAAGTATGGCGCGTATTCCAGTTCATCATCATGCGGCCTACTCGATAACCCCACCGTTCAGGGTTCCCCGCTTGAGCAATTTTGAGAGAGCCAGGAGAACGAACGACTACATCATTGATGGTTTTTCCTGAAAACTTCACCAAAGTCCCCCATCCGCCCATGTTGGAGCCGGAGCCGGGAATCAAAAGCGCAGAAGTTACTCCGCCCGCGAGCCCATCTTTCACCATGGGATTGTTGGGTTCGACCACGCTTAATGAATTGATTTCAGGGTTTGTAAGGTAAACCGTGTCATTCAAATCTCGCAAAGAGCCTGCGACATGGCAATGGGGCTCTACCAAACCCGGAGCGAGCCAAAGGTCTCCAAGGTCTTGAATAACGAGGTCTTCCGGCAAATCAGTATTTTCTTCTCGCCCGACATAAAGAAGGCGATTACCTTGCCAAACAACAATCCCGTTATTGACAACGCCAGCTTCAGATGAAGTAAAAACTTTGGCTGCACGAACCGCTTGAACGGGTTCTTGTTGAGGAAGAAGAGCGAGGGTAAGTGCAGAAAGTAAGATCATGGCTTGAGTACCTCTTCGCCGTTAACAAATACCGTGGTAACGCGACTCCGCAAATCGAAGGGGAAGCCGCTGTGAACCACAACATCGCCATCCATTCCTGGTCGAAGGCTTCCCACATGGTCATCTATTCCCAAAAGCTTTGCTGCCCCGGAAGTCAGACCTTCAAGAGCATGGTCAGCACCAAGGCCATAACGAGTAGCCATTGCGAGGGCTCGTGGCAGGAAGCGTGCGCCCATTGGGGATTCCGACTGAAAGGCAGTAGCAAGCCCGAGCTGGCGAAGCTGGGATGCGGGAACTAGGTCGTGGTTTTCTTCTCGTTGAATCCAAGGGGATTGCACAATCACTCCCACATTTTTTTCGCGGAGAAGTCCGGCCACCTCATCAGCTTCGGAGCCACCTAATAATTGAACGGGTAATTTGAACTCCGAGAAGAGTTCGACCACCGTTTGGATTTCATCTTTGCGATGGGCTTCGACTAAAGCGACGCCGTGGCCTTCAAAAAGAGAGCGCAATCCTTCTAGATTCCAATCTTCTTTCGGAGCTTGCGGGCCATCGTCTTTTTTAGCTTTCTTTTTGGCAATTGAAACGGTTTGACCAGCCTCGCCGACCTCAATTCGGAAGAGTTCGAACTCAACAGAACCAAAGCCACCTAGCATGATAACTACATTTGCATGGTCGGGAGAATCAACTTCGGCAGTAATAACAACGGGCCCTATCTCGGTTGGGATTTCAAAAGTAATCGTGTTGCCATCCAGCTTCCCCTCAATTTCTTCAGAGCCCTCTTCGGGGAAATCGGGAGAAGAAGCAACGGCAATCACGCGTGAACCTTCGTGCGTAATCCGAATGTGAACCGTCACCGGTTCAGGAAGCATTTCGTGTTCAATTACACCTTCCCAAAGGCCATTGAAAGGATCCACTTCTTTCTCTTTTTCCTCAACTTCGCTGGATTCTTTTTTCTCTTCCTTTTTCTCTTCCTTTTTCTCTTCTTTCTTTTCCGGTTGGGCTAACCGCTTTCGAAGTTCCTCTTCTTTGCCAGCACGGGCTTCCGCTTCTTTAGCTGCGTTCTCGGTTTCCCACTTGGCGCGGTCTGCGCGGTACTTTTCCCACTTTTCAAAATATTTTTTTCCGCGCTCCAGTGCTTGTCGCAACGAGTTCGCTTGCTTGATGGGGTGCCCACCACTGACATCAAAGAAAACAAGGTCATGCCCGCGAACAAAAGAACTCTCCGTGGTGCGGGCCGATGTTTTCAGGGCTTGAGTTCTTGTTCCTGTGGAGGAAAGGTTCTCAGGGGCCACAACCATTGTGGTCACACCAGCACTAGCCACTCTTTGCCACCCTTTGTTCCAACGAGAGCCTGCAGCTAGAAGGCCGATTGTGACAGAAGGGTCGGGACGCTCGCGATAACCCAAACCCAAGGTGCCTCGAGCATCGATAAAACCAGGGGTAATGTGAGCATCAGAACCGGCATCCAAAATCCGGGCGCCCGTCGGGTGAGGAACTCGGGGACCAACAGCAACCACTTTTCCATCTGACAAAAGAACTTCGGCGCCACCGGTATAGGGTGCACCTTCACCTGTCCAAACGGTGCCAGCGCGAAGAACAGTGGCCTGGCTTGGACCTTCTAGTTCGGATAGCTTCCAGACCGACCTACCTTCTATCCAAACTTCTAGCACGCGAGCGGCTGGGTCTAAGGGTGAAGCACTCCATTGAACAAAGTCAGCGTCGTAGCCAGGGAGGAGGATTCCGACTGAATCCTCTACACCCAATGCGGTAGCGGCATTACTGGTAATGCCTGCAAGAGCGGCTTGTTCCTCCATTCCATAACCCACAGCTGATGCCGCAGCTTCGATGAGCCAAGTCCAACGAGAGCTAAAGGACGGAATAAGAGCGGCGGAAGACCACCTTTCTAAATCCAATTCTGGGTCGAGCCAAGAAGAACCAACACTAGGCATCGAGAGGAAGAGTGGGATTTCAAAGAGAACTTGGGCCTTGGAGGAATCAAAGAGAACTGGGTTAATTTGACCAACTTCTGCTCCCCCTTGAATAACAACGGGTTTCTTGAAAAAGTCCGCAACCTCAATTGCGCCACGAATTTCATTCGCCTCGCGGGCAACAATTCGTAACTTGGAACCAGACTTTTGAAATTCAACCATTGCACGACCGTGGGCAGTGCTTTCATCTGGTTCAACTTGTTCCCGCAAAACCATCATTGCACCTGCAAGAGAAGATGCAGGTTGGACATCGGTCGGGCGAACAGGGTTCTCAGCGGTGGGAGGAACAGGTGGTCGGTAAAACGCTGGAGTAGATTCAATCTCACTTGTGAGATTCAGGCGCAAATCTGAGTCTGCCTGCAAAACTTTTCCGCCAGCTACTTTGACCACGGCGCCTTGCCCGCCGATGAGGCGTTCATTATCAGGTGACAAGTAAGCCGTCGTCACACCCCTTGAAAGAATGTTGGAGACATCCA
Organism: Planctomycetota bacterium; assembly: GCA_030748415.1. GTDB lineage: Bacteria > Planctomycetota > UBA1135 > UBA1135 > UBA1135 > UBA7888. The sequence goes on along the minus strand of JASMMA010000002.1, from coordinate 194,845 downwards.
TTTCTGGAGTCCAGGAATCCAGAGCATGACGGTGAGCTCCCAAGGCATGATCTCCCATGTAGTCATGGCCAGTCAGAGTTGTGTCTGCAGCAACCAATCCAGGAGTGATGGCAGTGTCTCCTAGTTCCACAACGGAAATCATGGGTGGAAGATCTTCAGCCTTTCGTGCAATGCCGGCGACCTTGCCTTCGCGAACAAGAAGCCAAGCATCTTCAAGAGGAGGATTGCCTGGCATGTGGTAAATCTTGGCCGCGTGATAGGCGACATCAGCAGACTGAGCTACTTGGGGAAGAAGAACGCTCGCGTCCACTTGCCGATTTGGCCCGCTGATTAATGTGGCAACACCAATGGTTGCCAACAATCCTGCAATCAAAGGAATGGGTCTCACTTTTGCCGCCCCTCTTCCAAGCGCTTCAAGCGTTCATCAGTCGCACGGTCATACACACGGGAACCTTTTACCCAAACACCCAACACGCGCGAACGAATATCGAGTGGATCGCCATCAAGAAGAACAAAACTGCCATCTCGACCAGGGGCGATGCGACCCATGCGGTCGCCCATCCCCCACGCTGCGGCAGGGAGTGAGGTCACAGCTGCCATGGCTTCACGGCGGGACATTCCCTCTCGAACGCAGGTTGCAGCTTGATAGGCGAGTCGATCTGGGCCGAGGCGGCTTTTGTTGGAAGAAATTGCCACCGCAACACCTGCATCCAGAAAAGCTTTTGGTGCAAACGTTTTCTTTTCTTCCCAAGTAATTGGGTCGCGTTCAATATGCCAAAGGCCGCCGGAGAGAACGACAGGTTGACCTGCTTCTTTTAATTGGCTGGCAGCCTTCCATGCTTCGGGAGTCACGACAAAGACAGCATTATCACCCAAGCCGTGGGTGTCCAGCCAATCACGAGCGTGGGCAATGTCGGTTGGTTTTGGAGTCCACAACCAAAGGCGGTGATCGCCGTTCAAAATATCTACCAAACCCCGGTTGGTTTCGGATACATCTTCTTCCGAAATCAATTCCTTGCCTTCAAAGTCATCGCCATATCGAATGTAGCCGCCGGCACTATCTAAGGAATCGCCATCGTCTTGCTTTTCCTCGACTTCTTCATCAACGGAACGAAGGTCTGCTTCGCGGGCGCCCTTCTCGACAAGGTCTTTGCCCAACTTTTTAAGCGACTGATTGAGGTTTTCGATAGCCTCGCGAAGTTCGGCAAGTTGCGCTCCACGGTTCCATCGAGACTTGGGGCCAAATGCAATCTTCATTCCCATGTCGGCGGAAAGAGTCATCGCTTCCACAGTCATTCCCGCAGGGGCAACAACGCGGCCGAGTCCACCAATCACGCAGTTGTTTCCAGGAATCACACCGATTGCAATCGTGCCACCTCGAAGTTCATCTTCATAAAAGTAGGCGACGGGGTCAATCGAATCTTTGACATCCAAAAACGGAGCGACGGGAACATTTTCATTGGAACGATCGGTTCCGCTCGAGGTGTGCACTTCACAAAAGCCCGGGAACAGTGTCGCCTCTGGGAATTCACGAAGCAGAACATCAAATGGAAGCTCTAGGTCGGCGCCGCCTACGGCAGAAATGCGGCCGTTTTCAACGAGTACCGTTGCGTTTTCCATGGTGCGTCCATCAGGCTGAACAATTTTGCCAACACGAAGAGCTACGGATTCCCCTTGGGCAACCAAAGTTGAACCAAGAGTCAGTAAAAGAAGAAGGGTAAAAAGATTTCGCATGTTCAACATTCCTATTCGGCGCGGCGATCCAAAACTACTTTGCCGTCAATGAGGACGATAAGTGGGCTGGAGGAAGCGTCGAGTGGGTCGCCGGACCAAAGAACGAGGTCGGCATCCATTCCAGGTTCTATGGAACCCGTTTGTTCGGAGAGGCCGCAAAGGGCGGCAGGGATGGAGGTGCAAGCGGCAAGGGCGGCCTCTGGGGAAAGCCCCCACCGAACGGCCTGGCGTGCTTGATGAATGAGACTGGCTTCAGTGGCCATAGCATCGTGTGCTTCTGCACTGCCCAAAGCAAAACCGGTTCCAGCATTTTCGAGAAGACCTGCTGTGGCGGGAGTTGCAAAGTCGCCCTCGGTCCAACGGCCGGATGAAAGACCGCTTGCTTCGCTTGGGCGAACGGCAAGAAGAAGAATGTCGCGAGCGACACCATCAACAGAAACAATTCCAGTTCCTTCGCGATCTTCTTCTTCGTGTTCGTGCTCACAACAAACTGCAGGCGGGGAAGCGAGCTGGCGCAACTCTTCAAGAGTTGGTGAGTTAGTGAGTGATTTTCCGGTAGAGGTGTAAGCAGGGCCAAGCACGACAGGGATACCAGCTTCAGCGAGAAGGTTGGCAATTTTGTGCGACTCGGTTCCCTCTTCAATAATCATGAAGGGCCATCCAAATTCTTCGCGCAGTCTGAGAGCGGTTTGAATGTCGTGGGCACGGCGCGCATGCACGCGAACAGGAATCTCGCCTTCAAGAGCGGCAACCAAAACTTCCATGTCGTGGTTGAGGGCAACTTCACCAGCGGCGCGGGCCTTGCGATATGCAAGAGCGGCATGAAACTGTCGGCGAATAACCCAAGTGACCCCCATGCGAGTGGTGGGACGGCGAATAAAAACATCGGAAGGTTGTCCCCAAGGAGAACGGTTTTGCCGACTAGCATCGGAGCCAAGAGATATTTTTAATCCTGCAGAATCAGAAAGAACTTTCGCGGCAGAATGACCTGATGCAAAAAGATTCGATGATTGGCCTCCCGATGTTTTGACCACCATGCCCAACCCACCAATCACATTGAGGGAGTCGGGAGTCACGAATGCAGAGGTCACACCTTGTCCAGCTGCGCGCGCGAAAGACGGCGAATCCAAATCGGCGCTCAAACTCAAGCGCAAAGAGGGTGTGCTTTCGCGGCGTTGTTCAACGGTCGCGTCATTCACACCCATGAGGGAATAAGCATCCACCAATCCGGGAGTCAGGGTCGCGCTTTCGACATAAATCGAATCTTTTGGAGCCTTTCCAGTTGAAATCGAAATGATTTTTCCATCTTCAACTTCCACGATGGCGTTTTCAATCGTGTTGCCGCGGCCATCATGCAAAAGGTCTGCAGAAAGGGTTATGGATTCAGCTTGAGGGGCTGCAAAGAACCCTAGGAAGAAACTTGCAAAAATCATTATTCTTGAACCTCCTGATAAGGAGCAGACCAGGCGGTTTTTCCGGCAAGCATGACTGCTTGAACCCGTGCGCTGGCATCAAGGGGATGGGCGCTCCACAAGACCAAATCTGCGCGGGCTCCAGGTTTCAAAACCCCTAGTTTTCCGCCCATTCCGGCAATTTCAGCGGCGTTCGATGTAATCGCCGCCATAGCAGCAGGAGAATCTCCAGTTGCACGGGCAAAGGCCATGGATGTTTCCCGCAGAGATGCGTTTGAACCATCGGTCCCAAAGGCAATGCGGACATTGGAAGAATGCAGGCGGCGCCAAGTCTCCATCAGGCGTGGAGAAAAAGATGTGTCCGTCATTGCAGAAAGTCCAACAAGGAAAGAGTTCAACTCACCCCCATAACTTGCAACATCCCCGCGACACAGAAAGTGGGTCTCGAATTTTTGTTCCGCACTCACACTTTGCACTAAACGAACACCTTCAGCACTATCCACAAAGGCAAGTGCGCCGTGCCGTGCGAGTGGTACCGTTTTAGAAACATCGGCCAACATTCCCGATATACCTGCTAGGGAGGATGGCCCCCCTTCCCGACTACGCTCCATGTCCGAAAGCGTTCCCAGTGTTTGGCGCGACCGCCCAATAAGGGTGCGGGACTCAAGATAATTGTCCACGCCATAACCCGTTCCAGTTCGAATCAAAGCGCTCCAACCTGCAAGCACATGGTATGGGTCACCGCCCCCCTTGGGATTCGGGACAACATGCACCGATGTGATGCCAGCTTGTAGAGCGGCCTCCCAGGGTGTGTCTTCGGCCTGGAGTTCATCCACTATGCGAAGGTTGGGAGTAAGAGCTTGACTAGACTCTTGAGCAGCTCCTGAATAACTCAAAGAAAAAGCGTCAATGAATCCAGGAGCAAGAACCCCATCTAACTGAACCTTTTGAACACCTGGGGGCATCGGAATAGATTTTCCAACAGCCAAAATTTTGTCGCCGCGCAAAAGAACCGAAACCCCTTCGGAGAGAGATCCATCAGGAAGAATCACTGCCTTGGGCTGAAGGACTATGGCATCGGAAACATCACCCGAAAGAGGAGTCTCTAGAAAAGCGAAAAGAAGGGTCGAAAGAATCATTTCAAAAGTCCTCCCATGGCGGTGTGCGTTTGGAAGGAGGAGGAGGCATCGAACGGATGCGGCCCGTCAAAAAGAAGGAAGTCTGCTGGAGCACCCGGACTTAAGCTCCCAGGGCCTTTATTCAGGCCAAGGATTCCAGCCGGGATGGTGGTCAGGGATTCCCAAACAACCGCCATGTCAGAGCCGGCAGCAACAAGATTCCCGGCGCGGATGAGCATGAGCGCTCGCGATCCATCACCACTTCCAGAAGCGAGGGCAACTTTCACTCCAGCTTCGGTCAAAGTTTGGTAGCGGGTGGCAAAGCTCCGCTCGGGCTGAATGTATGAGCTAGGCCGATGAACTGGTAGAACAACAGGGACTTCAGCTTCGGCAAGTTTTTCGGCAACCAAGTCCGCTTCGTGTCCACCCACGATGACCATATCCAGACCGTATTTTTTTTGAAGGGCTACAGCTTGATTGATATCCCAAGCTCGGTCGGCATGAAGGCGAAGGGTTCGTTCACCGTGAATGACATCTAAGAGCCAGGCTTGCGTGAGGCTTGGAGTGGGTTTGACAGGAGGCTTGGGGCGCTTAGGTGGAGATTTCTTTTTCTCCCCTTTCTTTTTCTCCCCATTCTTCTTGGGGTCTTCAGCGGCGGACTTTTCTGCCTCTTTCTTCTTCTTGCCAAATTCCTCGAGCTTCTTCTTGTACTCCTCCATGTCCTTTTCGTATTTCTCCAGCTTCTCGGAGTACTCGTCTAAGGAGTCTTGGAGGGTCTGGGCGGAAGACAAAAGTTCAGAGACTTGTTTCGTGGCCTTAAAGGCTCTACTACCATTCATCCTGGCGGAGCCCATGGCCAAATCCAAGGCTGGTTTTCCTGTAGCAATAGGGAGGTGGGAAGCACCAAAGGTAACGGGGGTGCCCAAGCCTTGTTGCATTTCAGCGCCACCCGTCCCGAGATAGCCCGCCACAACACCAGCTCGCAGGGCCGCACGAACTCTCATTGCCAAGTGGGGATCTACACCAGGAACATCCACAGGAAGGACATCCGTCACCTGCAAAGAGGCGGGCCGTGATTGAGCTGAAAGAAGCTCAGTGGGCACAAGGTTGGCCCAGGAATCGACCATTCCAGCCGTCGCAACCCCTTTGATTTCAACAACTTGGAGGTTTCGGGCCATCATGGGCTTGCTGGAGCTTATCGAGGCAAGCTTGCCATCGCGTACGAGCAAATAAGCCGGCTGAATGATCTCCCCGTCAGGGAGCCAGGCGGAATTCGCACGATAAAGAGTAGGCGCAGCACTTTGGGCGCTCGTGGTGGGAACCAAGGCGAGCAAGCACAGGGCAGCGGAAAAGATTAGGCGGGGGGGAAAGGGCAATGGAGATGGGGAGGTGTTAAGAATCTCTACGGAAGGAGAGTAGCGGCAGTTTGCCTTTTCCACCATTCCAAATGCTTTCATAAACTGGGGGGGATGAACCCTTCACTCGAGGAGCCCCTCATTCACCCCACTGCCGTGGTTTTGCCAGGTTCAGAATTGGCCGGCGGCGTGGAAGTCGGCCCTTGGTGCGTGGTTGAACCAGGTGTGGAATTAGGCGAAGGTGTCAAACTTGGCCCCCATGTTCACTTAAGCGGCCGCACCATCATTGGTGCTGGGACTCGAATTGGAACTGGAAGCGCCCTCGGCGGCGAACCGGCCGACAAAGACTATGCCGGCGAGCGTTCACGAGTTTTGATTGGAGAGAACTGCCGCATCTTTGAACATTGCACCGTGCACCGAGCAAGTGGGGATGAAAGCGCCACCGTTTTAGAAGACGGCGTAATGATGATGGCAGGAAGCCATGTCGGGCATAACTCCATCATTCGCACAGGTGCCACTCTTGTAAACCATTCCGCAGTTGCTGGGCACGCTGAGGTGGGCGAGGGTGCAATCCTTGTTGCAAGTTCTGCGGTTCACCAATTTGGGAAAGTGGGTCGCATGACCATGGTGGGCGGCGGAAGCATGGTCACTAAAGATGCTCCACCCTTTTCCATTGTTGCCGGCTCATACCCGATTCGCTGGCGCACCCCAAACACCATTGGGCTCCGCCGTGCGGGGTTTAGCCCTGAAGAGCGCGATGCTCTTCGCCGTGCCTTGCACACTCTGTTCACAAGTGGCGACTCCCCTACCGAAACAGCGAACTCTTGCACTGAAAGTGAATTCCCAAGCGTGCGCGAACTTGCCAACTTTGTTTTAACTTCTAAGCGCGGTGTTTGCGCCGGCCCTGAGCGCACTTCCTAAACAACCTCCGAAATGACTGATTCCCCAAAAGCCATCGACACTCTTCTCGAAGAGCATCGCAACTTCCCACCACCTGCTGACTTTGCATCCCAAGCCAACTGCAATGACCCCGAAGTTTGGGCGAGGGCGGATTCGGACTGGCAGGGCTGGTGGAGCGATTGGGCAGAAAAACTTGAGTGGGATCAAAAATGGTCCCAAGTTCTGGACTGGAAGCCACCTTATGCGAAGTGGTTTCTAGATGGAAAACTCAACGCCAGTGTTCAATGCTTAGACCGCCATGTTGCTTCCGGAAACGGCGAACGGGTTGCCTATTACTGGGAAGGGGAACCGGGCGATGCAAAAACGCTGACCTACTCCGACATGTTGAAAGGAGTATGCAAGGTGGCCAACGGTCTCAAATCACTTGGCATTGAAAAGGGAGACCGCGTCACTCTCTACATGCCTATGGTTCCTGAGCTTGCGATGGCCGTTTTGGCCTGTGCCCGCATTGGGGCTGTGTTTTCCGTTGTCTTTGCTGGCTTTTCTGCCACATCCTTGAAGGACCGCATCCAAGACCAAGAAGCGAAACTACTCATTACCGCCGATGGCACATGGCGGCGCGGCAAAGTTTTGGACCTGAAAGTAGTATCTGATGAAGCCGTTGCCGAATGCCCTTCCATCGAAAATGTTTTGGTTTGGCGGCGCGGTGAAGGCGTGACCACTTCTGCGGAAGGGGACTCTCGCGATGTGGAATGGACTGCCGTAGTGGATTCCCAATCGGATGAATGCGAGCCGCTTTCCATGGACAGCGAAGATTTGTTGTTCATTCTTTATACAAGTGGCACAACTGGAAAACCCAAAGGAATCATGCACACGACGGGAGGCTACATGACTGGTGCGCTTGCTACCACGAACCTAGTGTTTGATTTAAAACCTGAAACCGATGTTTATTGGTGCACGGCCGACATCGGTTGGATTACTGGCCACTCTTACATCGTGTTTGGACCGATGGCAAACGGTGTAAGCCAAGTTATGTACGAAGGCGCGCCCAACCACCCGGGCTTGGATCGTTTCTGGGAGTTGTGTTCAAAATATGGCGTGACCGTTTTCTATACCGCACCCACGGCAATTCGCGCCTTTATGAAATGGGGCGACGAACACCCCGCCAAACATGATTTATCCAAGTTGCGTTTACTCGGAACCGTGGGCGAACCCATCAACCCAGAAGCATGGGTTTGGTACTTACATCACATTGGCGGCGGGCGCTGCCCGATTGTGGATACCTGGTGGCAAACCGAAACGGGTGGAATCATGATTACTCCTTTGCCTGGCTTAACCACAACGGTGCCGGGTTCGGCAACAACTCCATTCCCTGGTATTGAGGCCAAACTTTTCAACGAAGACGGAGAGGAGATTCCTGGCCCCGGCGGCGGCTACTTAGTTTTGACTCGACCTTGGCCTTCGATGCTTCGCGGCTTGTGGGGCGACCCGGAAAGATATGAGGCCACTTACTGGTCGCGGTTCCCAGGCAACTACTTCCCTGGCGACGGTGCCAAGCGAGATGAAGATTCTTTCATTTGGGTTCTTGGGCGCGTGGATGATGTCATGAATGTTTCTGGCCATCGTTTGTCCACGATGGAAATTGAAAGTGCGCTCGTGGACCATCCTTCGGTTGCCGAAGCTGCGGTGATTGGGGTGAACCATGAACTCAAAGGGCAAGCGCCTGTCGGCTTTGTCATTCTCCGAGGCGGCAACGACTCATCGCCTGAGCTTGCTGAAGAAATTCGCACTCATGTTGCCAAGCTCATCGGCGGACTCGCCCGACCCGAAGCTGTTCACTTCACTCCCGAACTTCCCAAAACTCGCTCGGGAAAAATCATGCGCCGCCTCCTGCGCGACATGGCTGAAGGCAAAACAATCGGCGACACCACCACCCTTGCCGACCCCACCGTACTTCAAGGCCTCAAGGCAGAGTACGAGGCAAAGGAGGGGTAGGAAAATCAACGAAGAATTAATAAGCTCCTTTTATTCCACGACCGTAGCAACGGAGTTGGTAAGCGCTTCTGAAATGCAGGTTTGCGACTCAAAGGCGACCATGCCCTATCAAAAGCCAAAAAAGATACTGTGTGACATCTTTTTTGGCTTCAATGAAGAATGGCCCTCTTCTGGAAAGAAGAGGGCCTAAAAAAACAAGATGGAAGACTATTGAATGGTTGCTGCAACTGGATCGCTTAATAGGTAATCACCAGTTTTCGCGGAAACAGCCTGCCACCATATTGGGAGTCCAGCAGGTGCGGCGGCTGGGACCATTAGGTAACCTGTTGCGTTGCCTGCATGATTTGCAAGAACAATCAAAGGCTTCACGATAGGCTGGGCTAACCCCATGTCAAATCCATGAATGGTAGATGTCACTCCAAGCCCCGTGAGGGAGTAGCAAAGATGGACCCTAGCTTTTGCTCGAGCACCAGTCATTTCAAATTGAGCTAAGCTACCTGTTTGTAGTGTAGGAACGACCAAAACAAATGGTTCTGTATGGGAAAGAAAGCTCCATGAATGCACATCCGAGTTCTGGGGTGCACCACCACCGGGCGAATGGAACCCAAGCCATGCTTGGCCGCCTGGTTGAAGTTGAATAGAGTTTTCAAGGTCAAGAGCAACAGTCAACTCTGGGGTCATCATGTCGTCCACAAAGACTTTGACTTCCCCATTGCTGTATTCGATTTTGGCATGATGCACCAAGGTGTCGGCAAAGTCCACAGAGCAGACTGCTCGAACCCGATTCGTAACAGCACCACCCGTCGTCCAGTTTACTTCCAAGTCATGGTCAGAGGAGTTCCAACTATTGGTGTAAGTGTCAAAGAACACTCCGAAAGATTCGAGAGGAGTGTGTTCATTTCCTGTACTTGGGATTCCCTCACTTTGGCAATAGAAACTCAAGCCATCAGAACCATCAGTTCGACTAAAACTGAAATCAAATTCGGTTGTGAATCCACCAGATACATTTTGGATTCTGTCGTCCCATGCGGCTGACTTTGTGTAAGATTGGTTGTCCTTGGACATTCTCAATAGATTGCCTGTCACTTCGGCATCACCTTGCAGTTGAAGGTGAGTCGTGCTTGAAAAGTCAGGGTAATCAAAGGAGCCTGTTTGCGCCGGCAGTATTACGGCGAAACTGGCGAGAAAAAGTATGCTTGCGATTGATTTCATTTTATTTTACTAAGGGGACTTGAAGCAAAGTTGCTTCTGTATAAGTAAAACGAAACCCCAACCTTCCGTGACATCTAAAGAGAATTATTCTTCAAGATACCTCTGCACTTCCGTTCTTATCTTGTGCGACAAAGGAGCCCCTGATGGCCCCAATAGCCAACTAGCTAACTCCTTGCTTGCGGCGACACCCCTCACCATCTCGATCACTCTAAGCCGATGAAACTGCACTTCTTGCCAAGCCGGATGGAAAGCTGGGTGGATTCGCTCAGCAGTATTTAGGGCTTCATCTAAGTGGGCCAATGCCTTCTTGTGCTGCTCTAGGCGAAAAGCTATCTGGGCTAGGCCAATGCCGACATAAATTAACTCTGGGTGATTGGGTCCATACAAAGTTAAATAAGTTGTGCGGGCTTTCTGCAAGGACTCTTCTCCTTCTTTTAGCCTCCCGAGGGCGGAATATCCAAGGCCAAGGTCGAGCTGGGTTAACCCAAGCAAAATGGATGGTTTGTTGCCTGGCTCTGAAAGTAGCTTTCGACTCAATGGTTCAAGAACCTCGATTGCGTCAATTGCAAATCCTCTGCCCAAGGGTGTGGTTTCGTCTTCTGCTGAACAAAGCTGGAGGTAGGCCTGACCCAAACGGTTCGTGGCCCAATCCTGCCGATCCTTGTTTTGTGGCGCGGCACCGGTGACAAGCCTGACTTTTTCAAGGTAAGGAATCGCCTCTTTTGCCAGCCCTAATCGCCCTAACGCCCACCCTAACAATAATTCTAAGTCTAAAGCCAGTTCCATATCTCGGGGTTGGATGTGATTTAATTCACCCAAAGCAAACTGAATTGTTGTCCGCGCTTCTTCGAACTCTTCCAAGAAAAGGAGTCCTTTTCCAATTCCCTTCAGAGCTTCGGCTTTAAACTTAGGCTCTTCATCCACCGAGGATATAAGGAATTCCCTTTGCTGAAGAAGGGATTGCTTTTGAGAGAGGGACACCTCATCGGTAGCCTCCATAGGCGAAATCAAATCTACAAATCCCTGCGTCTTCAGGATGGCCTCTTTAAGCCCCTCAACTGCTTTTTCGGCCCTTACTCTCTCCAAATAATTTTTATGACCCAAGTACATAGCCTCACCCAGTCCAAGAAAAAGGAAAAAAGAAGAAATAGCAAGAAGCGGATGATTTCGAAGGAGGATTTTACTTTTTCGAACCCACCCAGGAGGGCGCGCCGTTACCGGAGCCCCTTCTGAAAAGTTTCGCAAGTCTTGACGAAACTCATCCATGGTTAGATACCTCCGCATCGGTTCTCGATCCAGAGACTTAAGGATGATGGCAAGCAGGTCCCTCGGCACGCCTTTCCTTTCCCAATCTGTGAGCTCTACATGACCGGATAAAATACGCCCCTGGACACAGAAGGCATTCTCTCCAGGAAAGGCATACTTCCCAAAAACACATTCAAAGAGGGTTGCCCCAAGGGAATAGATGTCGGATGTGTTCTCCCAACCAAAGCCCTCCAGTACCTCAGGTGGAGTGTATGGAAGGGTGCCTTGCTGGAATCGGCTTGCTGTTTTAATTTCATCTCCCGACAAATGTGCCAACCCAAAGTCGGCAATTTTTGGAAAACCATCGGGCGTTAACAGAATGTTTGCCGGCTTTAAATCGCGATGCAGAACCCCTTCTTTGTGAGCGACGCTCATTGCCTCAGCAATATAAGAGAAAACCTGGGCCAGGTTTTGTAAAGATGAAAGTGCTCTGCTACCTCCACTTTCGTAGCTCCAATCTGATAATGTTTGACCATTTTCAACAAGCTCGGAAACAAGAAAATCTATTCCCTGCTCAGATCCCAAGCCGTAAATCAAAACAACGGCTGGGTGTTTAATACGGCCTGCCGCTTTTGCTTCCCTTCTAAGGCGATCCTCCGCCTTTTCGGACATCGCGACTAATGGGTGCAGGATTTTCAAAGCGACGCGCCTTTGCAACGAAATTTGTTCAGCCTCCCAAACACCGCTGGAAGAGCCCATCCCTAACCTTCGAATGAGCCGAAAGTCCCCCAGAGTGTCACCTTTACCTAGCCCACGGTTGGGTTCTAAATATTGGCGACAAAGCTGGTCAAACTCTGAAAATTTCTTCTGGAGAGCTTCGAGGCAATTTGCTTGTGCGGCCTGTGCAATAAACCCCTCACGTGGCGAGCAATCCTCCGTTCTCGCTGTGTCAAGCCAGGTTTGAAATAGCTCTTCGGCAAGCCTTTCAATCTCATCGGAAGGATTCAATCCTCACCCTCGAAAAAACCAAACCTAGAGCGAAATAGGGCTTCATTTTCTAATTTGTCATGGAGCCTCTTTAGGGCGCGGCGAAATACCTGCCGAAGAGACTCTCGAGAAATCCCCAATGTCTCTGCAATCTTTGCACGAGAGGCGCCTTCACCGTGAAGCCTAAGCAAAAGACGATCCCTAGAATTCAACTTTCCCAAGGCTAATCCAACCGCCCTTTCCTCTTCACTTTTCAGTAACACTCCTTCTGGTTGTTGTTCTTGCTCGGTATTGCCTTCAACCTCAAATTGGCATCTTAAATCTTCTCGCCTTTTCTTCGAATGAAGCTCTCTCTGCTTATTCATGGCTTTCCATTTTAGTTTCTGAAGAAACCAAGATTGAAACGGTTTTCGTCCTCTGAACTGAAATTGAACTTCATCAACCAAGAGGTCCTTGATCGCTGATGATGCAAGGTCATTTGTTTCAAATATATTTCGAATCGCAGGAAATCCATTCCTTACTATTCCTCGGGGCAACTCATTAAAAAAGAATGCAAAAAACTCCCCGCACACATTGGGGTTTTGTTTCCGTTCTTCAAATGCAATCGCCAGGATTTGGTCCAAGGGGTCTTTTAGGGCTTTTGCCATTGCCGCGGCGCGATTGGCGCCATCGCTTGTTGAGACTAACTCAGCCGTTGCGGGACCAACATGCATCAAAGCCAACTGTCTATAGTGCTCCTGGGTATTCAATTGCTCTGCCACAACTATCTAAACCCAAAAAAGGAAATCCGTGACATGGATTCTCATGAATCAGCCCAAGTCCACCCCTCACCCCAACCGCGCCAACACCTCGGCCCTTTGGGAAAGGGTAAGGAGGAGGAGGAGGTCTTGGGGCTGGGCCCATTCCAGAGCAAGGTCGGTGGCTTCCAGCTCGGAGCCCGCGTGGGAGATTTGCTGGGCGGGGTAACCGTTGGAAAGTAGTGCCTTTTCCATGATGGCCGGAATTTCGCCAAGGGCCCGGCCACGAAGATCCTTTTCTTGCTCTTTGATGATAATGTGATCCACCCCTGCTCGCGCCGCTGTGAGCGCAACTTCGCATATGGCTTCATCATCTCGATCCCCAGCGTGTCCAATAGTTACGAGTCGGCGATTAGCTGGCATGGCGGCAGTCATTTCCAGAAGAGCGGTAAGCCCGTGAGGGTTGTGGGCAAAATCCACAAGGACCTGTACTCCATCTACATCGAAACGATTCAATCGACCCGGATTATCCTTGGCACTACTTTGAAAATTCTTCAGACCAGCGATGATGGAGTCGTCGCTGAGACCAAGTTTTTTCGCAACGGCAACTGCACCCAAAGCATTCGCGATATTGTGTTGGGCGGCACCATTCAGCGTAATTGGAATTTCCTGAACACTTAAAAGTTCTTGAGCTTCATTGCCTTCAATCCAACAAAGTTTTCCTTTCTGAAAAATCGCGGCAGTTCCACCGCACGCTCGATGGGCTTGAATCACCGGGTTTTCCGGATTGAGGGAAAACCAAGTAAGAGGTTGGGTAATCCAATCGGCCCGTTCAACAGATTTTTCATCGTCGGCATTGAGCACTACGGACTTCCCTGCGTGTCGAATCACAAATTTAGTGTCCGCCAACATGTCTAGGTCTTGAATTCCCCACTCCCCAAGGTGATCGGGGGCAATGTTCGTAATCAAAACGACATCCGCTTCGCCGGCGCCGAGCCCCAATCCACGGCGCAGCATGCCACCGCGCGCTGTTTCCAGAAGAGCGATGTCCGTGTTGTCGTTACGAAGAATACTTCGGGCACCCCCAGGGCCAGACCAATCGCCTCGATCTAGAATACGGTCACCCACCCGCAACCAATCCGTGGAAGAAAGGCCGGGGATTTTCCCTTGGGCATCGACCATAGCTTTCAATAAACGAACGGTGGTCGTTTTTCCATTCGTGCCAGTAACCATGGCAGTGGGAATCGAAGACACCTTATCCCAATCAATATCCCCTGTTTCTGGAAGACGTTTCACGGACCAAGTGTGAGACCAACGGCCAGCACCAACGGATACTGCATCGTCGCAAGTCAGGAATAGTTTTCCGCGTTTTTCGGCGGCGCGTTGAATTCGAAGTAATGGAGGATTTCTCTCTTTACGGATTTCAGACTTCCATTTTGCAACAGAAGAATCAAAGTCAGGTCCTTCTGTGCCTTCAATCTCAGCTTCGGCCATGGCCCAGGCAATTTCATTCACTTCGCAAGCGGCGTAAAGGACATCCATCGGGGCACTGAAGGCTAAGCTAAGGCCACCCGGGAAATGGCGAGTTGCGGTTTCTTCTTTTTCCCAGCCAAGCGCATTCATGAGGGTGCGCGCATATCTTTCCCAAGTTTGCTCGGCGATTTCTCGGTCGGAATCATCTAGGGCAATGTCCATGACCGGGCCCGGTTTTTCCCAAATTACATTGGGGCCGGTGAGACGGCGGGAGTCTCTAAGAACAAATCGGGTCATCGAATCAGTCCGTCTCTTCGGCAACTGCCACTCGGACTCCTCGCGAATCGCGAATGAGTTCCACTTCGGATTCAAAATCCAGTTCCCCTAAGTTCCCATCTTCAAACCCGCCAAAGGCGCCAAAGTCCGGAGTAGATTCCGTTTCCGATTCAGAGTCGGTGGGCTCGAAACCCTCGGGCTGGAAACTTTGAATTTGTTTCCAAGTCCGCGAGATTGCATCTGCGAAAACCAAAAGTAAATCGTCTTGTTTAGCCATTTCCAATGCGCGTTGAACAGCGTGTGCCTCTTCAGGAATTAGCTCAATGGATTCTTCTGGGACACCGTTGGCAATCAAAGTGTCTCGCAACATCAAAGGAATCTCATCGGATTCTCGGCCACGCAAGTTGTCATCACGACGGCAAATGTAATGGTCAAACTTCCCGGCACATAAGGCAGCTATTTCGCGAATGTCTTCGTCGCGGCGATCTCCCGGAGCAGCCAAGACCAAAATGTTCTTGCCTTTGGCATCTATGCGTTCGGTTAAATCCACCATCGCTTTCACGGCGGCAGGGTTATGGCCGTAGTCCATAACAACTTTGAATGGGTGGTCGTCAAAAATATTCATCCGACCAGGTGCCTGGAAGTAGGTGGTATCGAATGTACGAAGGCCATGACGAATGTCTTCCAGACTTACGCCCATGCTAAAAGCGATACCCGCAGCAAACATTGCATTTTGAACATTGTGCGCGGCGCGACCATCCAAAGTAGCGGGAATCAAGTGTGCCCACAACAAAGGAATATGTTGCCCCTTGTCATAAATGGCAATCATGTTGCCACCCATTCCATGCTCCAATACCACCGCGCGGCCATTTGCTTGAATATGCTTCCGCACAAGCGGGTGATCGGAATTCATGGTGACATAACATAAATTTTCGGCTTGGGTTCGGTCGGCCATTTCCAGACACAAACGATCATCAGCGTTCAGAACAGCGGTGTCTTTTGCGACTTCAACAACGATGCGTTTAACCTTGGCAAGTTCTTCAACGGTGTCAATCCCTCGAAGACCCAAATGGTCTGCGGCAACATTAAGAACCGCACCCACATCGCTTCGGCGGTAACCTAAACCACTTCGAAGTAATCCGCCGCGGGCGGTTTCTAAAATTCCTACTTCAACTTTGGGGTCACGCAATACCATTCTGGCTGAAGCCGGCCCAGTCATGTCGCCGTTCACAGTTAAGTGGCCATCAATATAAACGCCATCGGTTGAGGTTAGTCCGGTCACCTTGCCTGTCATTTTAAAAATGTGGGCAACCATTCGAGAGGTTGTGGTTTTACCGTTTGTCCCGGTGATACTGGCTATTGGAATTCTCGCTGGAGCACCTTCTGGGAAAAGCATGTCCATTACAGGACCAGCAACATCACGGGAAGTGCCTTCACTTGGGGCAACATGCATTCGGAAACCTGGAGCGGCGTTGACTTCGCAAATGCCGCCGCCTCCAACTTTGTAGGAAACCGTAATGTCTTCGGTAAGGAAATCGACACCGCATACATCCAGGCCAATCGCACGGGCAGAGCGTTCAGCCATATCGCGGTTATCAGGGTGCATGATGTCTGTGACATCAACAGCTGTTCCGCCGGTGGACAAGTTCCCAGTGCTTCGCAGGTAAACGGTTTTGCCCTTTTCGGGGATTGAAGCGGAAGTCATTCCTTTGAGCTCAAGCAAACGGTTTGCTTGATAATCCAACTCTAGCTTTGTGAGCACCTTTTCATGCCCAATTCCACGGCGAGGGTCTTGATTCACAATCTCGACCAACTCCTCGACGGTTGATTTACCGTCTCCGATTACATGACCAGGTACGCGTTTGCTTGCGGCAACCAACTTCCCGTCCACAACCAAGAGTCGGTGGTCGAAACCAGGAAGGAAGCTTTCTACAATCACAGAGCGACTATGAATTTTTGCGTTTTCAAAAGCAGAGCAAACTGATTCATCATCCTTAAGGTTAATGGATACACCTCGGCCATGGTTCGCATTTAAAGGTTTCAACACTACGGGGAAACCGATTCGATTCGCAGCACGAACGGCTTCTCTTTCGGAGTAAACCAAGTGCTGCTTGGCAACGGGCAAGCCCAAGTCCCCCAACATTTTGTTTGTTTCTTCTTTGTCAGAAGCAATCTCCACTCCAATGTGCCGCGTTTCGGAAGTAATGGTGGCCTGAATCTTCTTTCCGTGACAAGCATGGCCAAGTTGAACCAAGGAGTAAGGATTCAAACGCATCCAAGGAATATCTCGCTCCTCAGCGGCCTTCACCAAGGATGCCGTTGAAGGACCAAAGGCACGCCTTTGAGCAAAACGAATAAATTGGTCTCGTTCTTCATCCCAATCAAAACTACTGTCACGAAATTCCTCGGCTGGGGCTTCGGCAGGAAGAATGTTGTGCAACAAACGCAAGCCTAGTTTGGCCGCCTCGATTCCAACCTCTTCTTTTTCGTACTGAAAAACCACATCGTATTGGCCATATTCACCATTGGATCGGGTTTTCCCAAATGTCACCGAAATTCCAGCCATTTGTTGAAGCTCAATGACGACATGCTCAAATATGTGACCTAACCATGTGCCTTCGTCTTCGCTCATGCGACGAAGAAATCCGCCCTCTTCACGATATGAGCAACCGTGCTTTTGGAGTCCGGGTAACTTTTCAACGAGGGAATTTAAAAATGACTCGCCAAGACGAACGGATGGCCACTCTTCCAAGTCACCTAAATCAAGAGTCAGCCTAATCGTGGGAAAGTGCGCGTAAAGGCTCGGGCCGAGGTAAACATTGCGGTCAAGAATCTTCATAGTGGCTGGAGAAAGTTAAGGGTTAAAGAAGGACAGGGCCGTGTGTTGCCTTGCGAGATGTGATGTCGTAAGAGCAACCTTCGGTCAATACATGGAGTTTGATGCCAAGCACGCTAACAGGCGCGTGGCTGTGTGCGGAGTCCATGGATGAGAACTCCATGCCGGAAGGGTCCACAATCGTGATTGCACCTGTTCCCAAAACTTCAATTTTATCTTCGGAGGAAATGAAGGCGGCGGTGTTTTCGTCCAGCCCGATTCCAATTGGGCGAGGGTTGAAGGCGAGCGCCGTAAGGAGTCGTCCGAGGCGGTCGCGTTTGCGGAAATGTTGGTCCACGATGATTTCGTGGGTCAGCCCGAATCCGGGGGCAAGAGAAACCATGTCGGGTCGGGGCGTTGGACCTTCTTTTCCGTAAGCAATCATGTGCTCTGAAAGAATGGAAGCGCCGGCGGATGTTCCGCCGACGGTGAGGCCATCTTGGTTGTTGCGAATTCGAAGTAATTCTGCGACGGTTGTTCCGCCAATCGTTGTGGAGAGGCGAAGTTGGTTTCCGCCAGTGATAAAAACGCCGGTGGCTTCTTCAAGAATGCGTAGCCAATCTTTTCGCGTGCAATCCGATCGTTCTTCAAAGGGAAGAGAGTCCACTTTGGCGGCTTCAAGGTCTTGAAAAACCTCAACATAGCGGGGGCCGGTTTCTTCCAACTGAGAAGCAGTGGGAATCACCACAATTTTGGCTTCAGAAGCGCCGCAAACTTCAACGAAGCGCCGCAAGATGGCACGGTCGCGGATTTTTTTCTCCGCGCCGCCGATGGGGACAATGTAACCGCGTGTCATGGGGTATTTGGGGGAGGAAACCCGCCCTTTTGAAACCCTATCCAGCGGGTGAGGGGCGATATCCACCACAAATCATATCCACGCGGAGAAGGTTTGGGGGCTACTCGAACACGCCGACTTCAAGGGAAGTGGAATCCTTTACCATCCAGCGGCCATTTGCCATCACAGACTCAACTTCGAAAGAGGCCCCGAGCACAATCATGTCTGCGTCGGCACCCGTTTTGATTTTTCCCTTGCCAGTCAAGCGGAGGTGGTCAGCGATATTGGATGTAAAGGCTGGGAGGGCGACCTCGAGGGGGATTCCGAGGGCGAAGGATTTGGCAAGCGTTTCAGGAAGGGAGGCGCTGGTACCGATTTCCATGTCGGTCATTCGGCCTTCGGAATTGAAAACGGGTAGGCAACCGCCCCCGTCACTACTCACCGATATGCGTTCTGTGGGGAGACCACTATCTAAGTAGCGCTGAAGTCCTTGCTCGGCTGATATTCCGTTCTCGTTTTCAGCCACGGGGAATGCCGTCAGGTCCACATGACAACCTTGTTCGGCGAGTTGGAGGGCCTCGTCAAAAAGAGCTGTGCGGCGGTTGATGTGTGTGGGGTGAAAAACTCTGGCCGGGATTTCGCTGGTATCAAGGGCTGTGCGCACGAGAGCGAGGCCACGCGGGCCGTCGCCAAGGTGGAGATGCAACACGCCCGCCTTTCGCGCGATGAGGCCGCCGACATGGCAATCGCCAGCGGCTTTGAGCAAGTCTTCCAGGGTTGGTTGGCTGGAGCGATGATCAGAGAGCGCAATCTCTCCGGCGCCGATAACCGAATCCAAATGCACGATGTCGCTGCGGAGGGTGCCAGTCAGGGTGGTCGGCGGGAGGTGGTAGCCGCCAGTCCAGCACCAAGCGGATAGGCCGGATTCTCGAAGAGAGCGCGCACCGGCAAGGAGTTCGGCGGTGGCGCGGGTGACATCGTCGGTGCCGAGGAGTCCGACCACGGAAGTGACACCAGCCCTCGTAAATTGCGTGAGGAGCGGAGCGGGAACTTTTGTGGAGGCGCCATCCTCTCCGCCGCCACCAGTAATGTGGGCGTGGCAATCCACAAACCCAGGAAGCAACCGCCGGCCCTCCAAGTCCACGGTTTCATAGGGAACCCCAACAACATCAATCGCCTCCCCGTGGGGCGCAACAGCAAGCACCTTTCCCCCGCCAACCAAAACCGAAGAGTGCCCACATTTCCAAGGGGCGTACAAATCTGCATTCTGAAGTAAGACCAGCATTTCCAAGGAGGATACTGAACCCGACCCTTTTTAACGATAAAAATGAGCCCGACCCAAAATCCTCGTTAAAAAGGGTCGGGTTCAGTATATTGGGGGGGGTTCATTAACAGCCCATAGTTCTTGTGCGACGGGAAGCGAGGTGCAATTCCTCCGCGGGTCCGCCGCCGTAAGCGTTACAAAGGTCACAAACCACTGAGCGTGGTGCCGCCAGGTTGAAACTGGTTGGCCCACCTTGGGAAGGGTGACTTGAGATTGATTCGCAAGCCGGAAAACCTCACTCAAGACAAGGCTACTCACCATCCCTCATTTCCAGGCGGAAACCCTGGAGGAGTAACCATGAAACTTGTTCGCATTGCGGCATTCCTTGCCGTTTGTTCTTGCGTATCTCAATTGAGCGCGCAATCTTTCTCTCACGACATTTCCCTTTCCGGGCTAGGCAACGGAAATCCCTCCAAAGCCTTTGGGCTCGCCGCTGACTCGGCCTCCAACCGCTTATTTGTTGCCATTTCTGGCGACTTTATGGGCAACAACAATGTGGTTGCTGAAATTGACACGACCACCGACTCGGTCCTTCGAACCATTCCTGTTGGCAACTATCCCGAAGACATCGCTTTCATTCTGGACCCTGTAACGGGCAACGCAACTTCCGGCGCGGTCACGAACTCAACTGATGGCACCGTTTCGGTTTGGAACTTGGCAAGCGGCGTGGTCACCCACACCATTCAACTTCCCGATCCGTTTGGAATGGGTTCTTGTTATCCGTTTGGAATCACTGCTGGCGGTCCAGGCCTTTGGGTCACAACCCTAGATGGCTCAGGCGCCGTTTACGGTATCGACACAAACACGATGACCCTCGACCCAAGTGCCGAATTCAACACCAGTTGGAAGTCCAACGGTCGCCCATTGGATACCGGGACGCAAGTCATTGTCCCTACAACTACTTACACAAATACCTGGACAGGTTCGAGCGCCGAACTCTTCGGAACAGGCGAAGCCGCAATGGGATCTTGGTCTGCCTTGATGGCCGAGGACGACGGAAACTACATTTTCCCTGGTGGACAAGATATTGTTGAGCTGCCAAACGGGAACTTCGTTGTGGGTTGTCTCTCGACCAATGCCCGCCTTTATGTCGTAACACCAATCGGCGAAGTCCTTCGCACTATTCGATTGTCAGCCGGCGGTGGAGCCCACGGTTTAGCCCTTTCAGATGACGGAAGCTTGCTAGTGGCCTGCGACCTGCCAACTGGCACCATTTCATTTGTAGATATGCTGAACTTTGTGGAATTGGCTTCTTTCCAATCCAGCAGCACAGGCCAGGGATATCAGCAACCAAACGACGCAGTTTTCTGTAATGGCCAAGTTTATGTGACCTGCCAAGGATCGGAAGAGGTCATGGTGTTTAACAACTTGCCCACTCCGACTCCTGAAGCAGGATACGCCGGAGATTTGGCCGTGGACTGGAACAACTCCCCTAGTGGCCATTCCTCTTTGGGTCTAACCGTAACCGGCCCTGGGATTGTCGCTCTCTTCGTTTCCTTCGATGACCTTGGGGGTTCTTACTCGAATGTAAACTTGGAAATCGGCCCCTCTCCCATTCTTGCCGGCTGGGCACCTGGCTCATTTGGCAAATCTTGGATTGTTCCAAATGGCGCACCTCGAGGCATGAACATCTTCGCCCAAGGTGTGGTAGATGTCCTAAACCAACCCCAAACAACCACCCCACGCGTGGTCATCCTTTACTGAACCCGACCCTTTTTAACGATAAATTTGGGTCGGGCTCATTTTTATCGTTAAAAAGGGTCGGGTTCAGTAAAGGAGCTGGAGGGGGCGGCCGTCGGAGTCGGCGAGGACGATGGCTTTGCCGGTGCGGTCGTTCCAGCGCCAGCGAATCCAGATTTCCACTCGGTTGTCCCCGTCAAGGTCGGCTGTGGAGATTTGGACACCGTCCCGTTCTGAAACGGGGACCGGAGAGCTGAAAAGGAGAGTGCTTCGAGAATCACCTGGGGTTGCCCCAACCGGTGTCATCCAAACTTGGCCAGCATGAAACTGAGAAGAAGACTCAGGAACTACGGCATTCGGCAAACCCGGCCAACCTCGAAGAGCAAGCGATGATCCGCGTTTTGAGTCCCCTCCAACTGGCGGACCCATACGCCGATAGGTTTTCAAAACAGAAATCGCAGCTTGCGTTCTTCCGATGGCAGCTGGGGCAACCTTTCCTACCACCATTTCCAAGGTTGCCAGAGCTTCGTCGATTCGACCCAAGCGGAAAAGCGCCGACGCATTCAAGCGATAATCCTCAGCGGTTGCAAACCCTCGATTTTCTAACTCCACCAAAAGCTCTTCCAAAATCTCATCTTGTCCGGTTCCCAAGGCAAGTTCCATTGCCCTTCGACGAGTCGCCTGAGTGATTTCATGTTCAAAGTTAGAATCTGAATCCAACAGATTCCTGTACTCCGCAAGCAAACGGCCACTCGTCTTTGCAACATCAAAAGGCTTTCCAAAAATCAAATACTGTTGCTTTGCACGAGCACTTCCAAAATCCAAGCCTGACAAAATCCCTTGGTCCACTTGACCTGAAAAGCCGCGCCAAATCAACCAGGTTGCAAGCAACATAAAACCACAAGCCGTACCCAAAGCCAACTCAAACCGCCGGGTGCGCGCCCAACGGGTTGCACGGGTCCAAGTGCTGTCCAACTCAGGTTGAGTGTCCCCTCTTTCCAGCCACCGCTCCAAAGCATCAGCAAGTTGATTGGCCGATTCAAAGCGATGCCGTGGACTCCGCTCCATGCATTTCTGCACAATGCGCAAAAGTGGGATTGGAACCTCACCAGCAGCATGAAGTTCTCCCGAACGCGGCATTCCATTTGGCGGAACACCTGTCAACAAATGCCACAAGCTCGCACCAAGTGAAAAAATATCCGAGCGGGCATCCGAACCTTTGCCGCGCCATTGTTCTGGCGCCATGTATGCAGTGGTCCCGCCAACATGACCCGGTCGAGTAACAAGTGGACCGTCTTCCTGAAAGGCCAACCCAAAATCAATCACAACCGCACGACCATCCGGGTGCCAAACAAAGTTCCCGGGCTTCAAATCTCGGTGAACCACACCGGATTCATGAAGCAAATGCACAGCACGGGCAACACCGGCAATGGCTCGCACTGCAATTTGAGGCGCAAGTTGGGCTCGGAACCACGGAGTTTCAGAGGGGTGCTCCGGGCCACGCGCCTCAAGGCGAGCTTGAAGAACTTCGCAAAGAGTTCGCCCAGAAATTTTTTCGGAAATCGCAAATGGTCGGCCGTTTTCAATAAAGCGTGCAACCAATCGAACCAAGTTCGAGTGTTCAGGAAGCTCCAACGAAGATTCTCGAACAAGCCGATGGATTTCATTCATCGTGCACCCTGGCTTTGGAGTTTTTATGGTAACTTCATTACCCGTTTCAACATCGCGCCCCGAGTAAACCAAACCCATTCCACCACTACCAAGAAAAGCACCCAATTCAAACCGACCGTGCAATAGAGTGTCCGGTTGAGGTAAGGGCGAGTCTGAGTTTACAGGAGAACTGCCGCTCAACAACAGTTCTTGAACCCCTTCTAGCCCGGGAACGATTTCAGGTTCACCCAAAACTATTGATCCCCACCCATAAGGCGACGCAACGATTCCAGCGCTCGTTTGTGCCGCTCCTCTACCTGGCCCGCCTTCAAACCAGACCGGCGCGCAAAGTCGGCCAAACTTCGACGGTCGCGATAAACCGCACGCAAAAGTTCGGCATCTTCAGCGGACAGTTGATCCACCGCTTCCCAAACATCCTCGTTCGGAGTCTCGGGGTCTTCCACGGTTGCCTGGTGTTCCCCCATCGGCAACACCACACCACTTGTTGGCCGGCGACGCTGAGCCCGCTCGCGGCGCAGCTTTTCTGAACGCACGCGCTTTGCAATGCCAGACAAAAACGCTTTCGCCCGCCCAAGAGATGAGCCTACGCGGTCTTCGCGCTGGGCAGCACGACGAAGAGTGGAATGCAAAACCGATGTCGGCGAAACCGGGCCGCCGCGCAAAAGCCCTGCGTCGAGGCGCCGCCGCAAATCTCGCTCAGCCCACTCCACCAAGTCTTCCCAAGGAACTTCCTCGGTAGAAGGGGTGTCGGGCCGGTCGGTGCTCTCGGAATCCACCCGGAGATTCTAGGCTGGAGGAGTGGCGACACCGCAACCTTCCCAACCGTCCCCTGAGCCCTGTGGCTGGATTCGAGCCTACAACGAAGCTCCCGAAGTCTTTAACGCCTTCGCCGCCGCCGAAGACCCCGACGGTTTGGCCACCAGGAAATTGCGCGGCCTTACTGACTTTGAAGGAAAAGAAGGCCTAGAAATCGGTTGCGGGACAGGCCGTTTTACTTCCGAACTAGCACGCAATTTTGCATGTTCAAAATTATGGGCCTGCGATTCTGCACCCCTGATGCTGGAATGGGCAAAAGGAGCATGCGCGGATTTGGATGTTGAATTTTCTCTTGCAAACGCCATGAAGCTACCACACAAAACACAAAGTGTGGATTTCGTTTTTGCTTCTTGGGTTTTTGCCTACCTTCCAATAACCCTCTTGGAAAAATGCCTGAAAGAATGCCACCGGGTCCTCAGACCTTGTGGCGAAATCTGGGCACTTGAAAGTGGCGATGCCGGGCAGCTAGGCGCACCCATGGATGGAAATATTCACGGGTTGCTCGACATTGGTTTCGAAATAGTTGCCTCGGTAAACACCGAACTGCGCTTCCCCTCCGAAACCCTTGCTCGAGAAACTCTGAACTTCCTTATGGAATCAAAAGCTCCGGCAGTTCAGGGTTGCTCAGTCCCCCACCAGATTCTGATTCTGAAGCAATCGCGGAATTAAACCCGGTTTTCAAAACTCCTTTTTGAAACCAAAAAAAATCCACTTCGCGAGAGCGAGTCATATCTGGGCGGCGAAAAATTTGAAATGGGTGCTCCAGAGATTGAATCGGGGCGCACATATTTCGGAATTCCTCCATTCCCAATCCAAACTCCGGCCCACGATTCGGTCGAGCCCCTCCTCTCCCTACCGGTCGAAAACGATAAAGGTGCCAGGCGTGCAACCGAAGGCCTTTCGCGCAGCGGGTTTTGAGTTCCTTATAGAGCGCTGAAAGCTCTTCCTGGTTTGTTTTGCATACCACGGTTCCAACCGTGACCTCTTTCCCAGAGGCTGTCAGGCGATTCAAGCGCTCTTCCACTAATGCGCGATGCCCCCCTCGCGGTGCGCGCAACCAATCATGGGATGCCGGAGTTGCTCCATCCAGAGGCAAAATAACTCGGTGTATTCCGTTTTGTTTTTCAAGTCCATCAGGCCAAGCAACGCCGTTTGTGTTGAGTTGCACAATCATCCCCAACTGGGAAGCTCGGGCCGCAACTCGAAACAAATCTCCTGGCCACAAAAGAGGTTCGCCACCGCCCAGTACAAGGGATTTGTATCCCGCACTTGCGAGCTCCTCTATAAATCGAAGTGCTTGAGTTTCTTCCATGCAATCGAAACCCAAGTCGCTCGCACAGAAGCGGCAAGACAAATCGCAATCCGGTAATAGGAAAACCGTTGCAATTGTTTTTTCTGGTTGTCGCAAAATCATTCCCCTTTCTTAGGACGAGGCTTCCATGCATACCAGGTCAAAACGAGACCTGTCAAAGAAGTAAGGAAACCCAAAAGGGCTGCAGCAATCAATAACGGGTGATTGAAATCACTCCGCTCGTCGTAATCCATAATGTGGAGCATCCACAAAAAATCGTATGTACGCCAGATTGGGGTTCGTACAGCGTTCACTTTTGCGCTCATGGGGTCTAAATAAATGGACACACCATCTTCAAAATCTACCCGCCATGCTGGCAGGTCGCCACCGCGATATTCATTCGGGGCCTCCTCAATTAGCAACGCTCTTGCAAGAGGGGCTGGTGATTTCAAAGCAAGGCGAGCCGCCGCCGAAGCTTCTATTTCATTCATTGAACTCTCAGCCTGCAGGCGTAACTGGGGCCCCCCTTCGGCCAGCAAGTGGTTGCCTCGGATTTCTTCAATCGGAAAAATCGAGAAGAATAAACCGGAGCCTGTCCAAAAAAGTAGCTGGATACCCACCACCAAAGAAAGGCGGCGGTGCCAACGGCGGAAGCTTGCTAAAAGAAACACGAGCGAAGTTTAGTCGCTCGGAAGTCAGCTTATCGCTGGATGAGGTTCTCCAGTTTTTCCTTTTCAGACTTGAGGCGGTCGTATTCTTCCTTGATTTTCAAGAATTCATTCTCAAGCTCCTCAAACTCGGCTGTCACATCTTCTAAATCACTGCGGTAACGCTCCTGACGATCCTCAGCCGAGTTGGATGAGCAACTGAAGCACAAAAGGAGAAGAAAGGCGGCGGAGTGGTTTTTCATTTTGAAGTCGGATTATGCTCTTCAATTATAGGCTATCCAATCGTGCGGGAAAGACTGTTTGTCCAAACTGCACCAACCGTGTCGAGCCCTTGCAACCAAATCGGCCAGCCAATTAGGAATGGCGGAACAGTGGCTGAGAAAGAGGCTTTGCCATTTGGGTCTGCAATAAGTGGTACCAACTGCGCGACGGGTGGAGTTAAATCTGCAATTCCGAACGCCGTTTGAGTTGGTCCGCCGCCCGCAAAGGAATAAAGCACATGGTAAATGGTGCTTGGAGTTCCGTTACTGAGGCTCACGGTTGCAGTTTGTCCCGCAACAAGATTGGTCACAGAAATGAATGGGCTGCCGCTGGAACCGGAATCGTAATGAATGGTTCCATTCCAAACTCTAGGGGAAAAGATGGAGCCACCAAAGGTACCATCCGTTCCAATTCCTTCGTGAATTGAAAGGTTGTTGTCGCTCACAAAAATTGCACCTTCAAGGGTCCCATTGGTGTACCTCACACTGGCGTTAATGCCTTGCATATAAAAGGACCAAGTTTCCCCAGCCCCAATTGTGAGACCAATCGAAATTGGAATTGGAGTAGGGGTATCAGTGCCATTCGTCACGAAGTTCGCAGTGCCCGCGGATGTCCAACCTACATTACTGCCTTCAAAACCCACATAGCTTCCCTGGCGATACCAAATCTCCACATCGGCGGTGCTGGAACTAAAGTTTCCATCAAAAGAAAAAATGGTCACTGTATTCGATGCCGTTACTTCGAACATATTTCCACTATGCCCATTGTTTGAAGCAAAGGTGGTTGTCAGGGATTGGCTTTGAGCGACAAGCGGCGCGGAAAGAAGAAGTGAAAGGAGAAGGGGTGTTTTCATGGGAAATGGACCTCGGGGAAGGATATCACAAAACTTGGAGCATCAGGGGAAGATAAAATCCAATAATGCTGCTATCTGAGAGCCACTCCTTCCTTTTTGTGCATGTGCCAAAAGCTGCTGGCTCAAGTATTACCCGCGCTTTGGGTGAGTGGGCTCTCCCAAGGCCCCATTCGACGCCCGCGCGCCTTGGTCGCCTTTTGGGGCTCCCGCGGGATTGGCGCAAATTCCGCTTCCCTCCCCACGCTCCATTTCGGTTATTTGAAAAGCGGATACCTGAAAAAGTGCTTTCCGAAATGTTTAAATTCGCTTTTGTGCGAAACCCATGGGAACGGTTTGCGTCTGAGTTCGCCCATCTGAATCGAAATCAAAAGCACCGCCGCCATTCGGAAATCAAAGGGCTCTCATTAACCGAATATGTGGAATATGAATTCAAACGGGGCCGAAGGGTTCAACGCAAGCTCATTGCTAACTCCAATGGAAATATAGGTGTTGATTTTGTTGGGAAGTTCGAAAACCTGGAAGAAGACTTTTCAACCGTTTGCAAGAAGATTGGAATACAAATTGCTCTGCCTCATGCGAATGCAAACCCCAATCCAAACAAAAAGGATTGGAGAGACCGCTTTGACAAAACAGCCCAGATGCGAGTGGGTGAATTATTTGCCGAGGATATCGAAGCTTTCGGCTACTCCTTCGACTAAACCGAAACTGCGCTGAGCTGTTCAAGCACCATATCCCCCCACTCGGAGGTGGAATGGAGGCCGGCTTTGAGACCTTTCACGCGATCGGAGCGGAGGAGGTCGGCGACCGCGCCTTCAACGGCGGTGGCGGCCTCTTTTTCACCTAAATGCTCTAACATCATGGCCACAGCGTTTACCGTAGCAATGGGGTTTGCAGTGTTTTTCCCTGTCGCCTTTGGCATGGAGCCATGAATCGGCTCAAACAAGGAAAAGTTTCCAGGGTTGATATTTCCAGATGCGGCAACGCCCATTCCACCCTGCACCATGGCGCCTAGGTCAGTAATGATGTCACCGAAAAGGTTTGTGGTCACAGCAACATCAAACCACTCAGGGTTTTTCACCATCCACATACATGCGGCATCAATGTACGCATGGTCGGTTTTCACTTCAGGGTATTCTTTGGAAACCTCTTCAAAAACACGGGTGTAAATATCCTGGGCGCGCACAGCGTTGGCCTTGTCAATCAAAGTCAACTCTTTTCGCGGACGAGTCATCGCAAGTTCAAAGGCGTATCGAATCACGCGCTCAGTTCCAGCGCGGGTGTAACGCATGGGCTGTGAAGCCACTTCGTTGGGACCGCCTTCATCTTCAAACTCAGCAGGGAAAACATAAGCGTCTTCGGTGTTCTCGCGGACAATCACCATATCCACTTGCTCAGGCGACTTGTCCTTCAAAGGACACCAGCGCTCGTCGAACAACTTAATCGGACGAAGGTTGATGTACAAACCACCTTCCCAGCGCAACTTTCCAATCACGCCTCGCTCAATCAAACCAACCGGGGCACGAGGGTCACCAATCGCACCCAACAAAAGTGCATCGTGGGTTTGGGCCTGGGCAAAAGCCTCGTCTGGGAAAATTTCACCGCCATTTTCACCACCGGTGGCAAGCCAATGTTCCGTGCCGTATGGGTACTCGGTCAATTCATAGGAAAAGCCCCAGCGGTCGGCGGCGGCTTCGAGAACGCGCAAGCCCTCGCGCACGACTTCAGGACCAATGCCATCTCCGGCGAGGACTGCGATTTTGTGTATTTTGCTCATGATGTGGGGGTTGAGAAGCCAACCATTCTAACAGAGGATTTCCAAGTCTTCTCCCAAAGGCACCCAAACAGGTATGACTTCGAGGTCGGGCCACTCGCCCTTCAAAAGTTCGGCTGCCGCGCGGCACTGCTCTTTTTGCTCTTCGTCGGAAACTGGGTTCCCAGCACATTCAGAATGAGCCGCGACCACGATTCCTTGGGAAGAATGAGCTTGAACCGATATTTCGACATGCCGGAAGACCCCCTCGTTCATATTGGCAACGGCGCCGGCTTCGGTCACCATATCCACAAAATCTACCCCGAAGCGGGCCTTGGCGAATACCATCACGGTTGTTTGCACGCGGCCGTCCATGCAGTTCACAGCCGTTGCGAAAGTCTTGGGGGTGTCGGAGTTCAACATTTGTATGTATCTTAGGGAAATGCGGTCCACTTCACTTTTTCTTCTCCTTGCCGGAATCATCCTTGGATTATTCCCTTCTTGCAGCCATGCGAATAAGGGCGCGGTCCCTTTGGCCTCCAACTTGACCAGTGGCCCTCCCCCTGCTGCTTTTGACCTGATTTTTGGCGGGCGCGGAAACTACCAGTATGTGAATGTCTTCGGCGTGCATGTTGTGGGCTCAAACGGATCCAAGAAAAATAAATTCCTCCACATGGCGCATGTTCTGGCTCAATATCTGGACAACGATGAAGATGGCCAAGTGGATGACCTCAGCGTGCTTGCTGAAATGACAAACCCGGCTCACCCCGCAGCCATGGTGATGTTTAAGAATGAATCGGAAGCGAATCAAATTCTAAATCAGTACGGTCACTTTATGGACCGATTTCGATGGCAGGAACTTTTCGCATTTGAATGCCATCCAGGTGGAAGCTCCGCGCAGGTCGGATTTGATGCGACTTTAGAAGAGGTGCTCCACCTGGTTTCCGATACCGGATGGGCCGAAGCCTATCCTGCGGCCTTTGGGACCCAAAACAACAATCTGTCGGAGTTGTGCCAAGCTATGGACCTGGCACGCGGTGGCCACTTCAACAATGTTCCCAACAACTACCCCCCTAATGCGTGGTACCACTACGATGATCAAACCTGCGATTATGGGTGCCAAGCTACCGAATATTTTTACTGGCTGCTCACCTCAATCTTGGGAGCTCAAGATTATCCTGGGCGCTGTAACGAAATTTACAACGAATGGGAATGCTGCACACCAGCGAGCGTTCAATCCACCGACACTGCCGGCTGGAACCTCATGCACGACCCACGCTTTAACTTGCCGACGGTGCTGCCGGACGGGAGCTATCAGTAGAAAACATTCCCCTTTGATAGGCGGTGAGTTTTCCTGTGAATGCCGAAGCCGCAACGGTGAGTGGGCTCGCGAGGTAAACCTGGCCGGGTCCTGAGCGACCGGCAAAGTTCCGGTTGATTGCAGAGACCGTGACTTGGTCGGAGTGGTCGCTCACACCGGGACCGCAACCAATACAAGCACCACAACCTGGTTCAATGAGGATCACACCAGCTCGTTCGAACAACTCAATCCACCCCTTCTCTTGGGCATGGTCCTTGACCGCTTTGGACCCATATTGAATGAAGAACGAAGTTCCGGAAGCAACCTTCATTCCTGCTTGGAGAGCCTCGTTGCAAACTTGGGCATAGAGCTCAAAGTCGTCCACTTTTCCGGCGGTACAAGAACCACCGTAAGCGATGTGAATTCCAGTTTCTGGAAGAGCGGCGATGGTGTTGCCGTAAGTGGGGTCACCAGGTTCTGCAACCATGGGTTGAATCGTTGCCAATTCAATTGTGTGCACTCCGCCTGCGTAAACAGCGCCCTCGTCGGGGGCAATAAAGGTGGTAGCAATTTCTTCGGCGGTTTTCCCGGGGCGGCGAGCAGCCAACCAGTTCGCAAGAGCAGAGTCGCCTTCACAAATACCGGTCCGCGCAGTGCACTCCGTGGCCATGTTGCACAAGGTTGCGCGTTCATCCACGGACAAGTTGGCAAGACCAGGACCGCCAAACTCCATAGAGCGGTTTAGGGTGTCTTCCCGTTTTGCGAAGGTGTTCAAGATGTGCAAAATGACATCTTTCGCGGTACAAGATTCAGAAAGTTCACCTTTTAATTCGAAGCGAATGCTCTCAGGAACGCGAACGAATGTAAATCCGCTTTGAGCGAGTGCTGCGTATTCGGTTGCGCCAACTCCATATGCAAGCGCATTGGATGCTCCGCCCATACATGTATGCGAATCCGTGGCCTGAACAAAGTCGCCAGGCTCGATGAACTCTTCCCGTGCGATTTGGTGACAGATACCAGGGCTTATGCCATCGCGGGCTTGGTAATCACGAACGCTGGTATGCATTTGAAATTCGCGCTGCAAATCCCGCATGGTTTGAATTTTTTCCACAAAGGGTGCGAATCGGGCAACTCCATCTGCGTAAAGAAGGTGGTCCTCAAAGACCGCCAACTTGCTCGCATTTTCGACCCTGTAATCTTCGCCATACTCTTCTTGAAGAAAAGTGTGGACCTGAGCAGTTGTGAATTCGTGGCTAAAACCCGCATCAACCTTGGCGAGGACAGCGTCGTTGGCTGAAACGAAGGCGCCGTCGGCTCCGGGGTTCAACATGCGCGCGGCAACCATTTTTTCGGCCATCGTCATGGGCTGCTTGCCTGTCTCGTTCGACGGCAAGTCAATCTTTCCTTCCTGAACCTTTCTTGAAAAGTTGAATAGGCCCCCACTCTCAATAATCAATTGAGTGACGGCGTCGTACTTTTGGGTGAACTCCTGCAAATCAAGTTCTTCCCCGCGTTGCAGGCGCTGCAACATTTCATGGTCACCCATGAGCTGCCCCAAGTTTAAGTTGTTGCGCTCGTGAATCGGAGCAAAGGATGCGGCGAACACATATCGAATACCCGACCACCGCTCACATTGTGCAGCTGTTTCACGGCTGGAACCTGTTCCCTTTCTTAAGCCGGAGACAATGGCCTCAAAGCCACCGTCCATCAGTTCGCGCGAACCAATCACTCGTTCTCCGTTTGCATCAACCAAACCAGCGTATGCATTCTTGGCAATCTCTTCCGGAAGATGGTCAAAGCAAACCCAGGCTGGAGTCATGACATCTGTATTGATGTCGTCGAGCAAATCATCAATCGACAAATCCTCCATGCGAAGATTCAAACCTTCATGCAACTGTTTGCGAATCAAGTCCAAATCCTTTGTGAGGAAGAGCACGCGCTTCTCGGAATTGAGTTGCACGCGTTGAGGCGGCCAGTTTTGTTTGTTTTCCACGGTGATTAGGGAGAGGGTAGTTCTATATTCTACTTTCTCCAAACACCAGGACGAGAATCTAACTTGGGGACACCGTTACTCGACCAGCTGGGATATTCTCCAGCTGAGTTTGGGAGCCATCGCTCCAGTGAACAATGATTTTGTCCGCTTGGGTTGCCGCTCCAAGGCCGTAAATTTGCTCGGGGGCGTGGCCGCTCAAGAAGCTGGTTTCACTCAACCACCAACGAATCTGGTGGCGCTCGCCGTTGAATACTTCGATTTTGGCGCCGGTGGCGAGGTGGCCTGGCGCGTCGAGGAGAACAGTAAGGGATTGATTGCTGGTCTCCGTTTCATTTCTCAAAATGAGGGGAGCTCCACGGTTTACATTTAGAGCCACATCTACATCGCCATCGCCATCGAAATCTGCGGCGGCCAAACCGCGGCCGGAGTACTTGTTTTCAAATGCTTTACCCGCCCAGTCTGAAACCTCGTGAAAAATCTTGCCCGCGTTCCAAAACAGAAAAATCGGCTCTTGAACAAGGACACTTTTATTGTTCCGCTCCTCAATCGTGCTTCCATTTGTAACGACGATGTCTAATTGGCCGTCCAAATCCAAGTCCACCAATCCTGTTCCCCAGCCAACAGTTCCGATAGAAACTTCCCCTAAACGGAAAATTTGAATTTTGTCACGGTATTCCAAATCACCGCTTGGCCCCTTCAAGCTTTGGTAAAGGGCATTCTCTTGGGCAAGCCAGTGGGTAATGAATAAGTCTGGAAGACCATCAATATTGCCCGCCATCTCTCCAAATTCGGCAACTCCGATTCCCATCGAACCGCGAGGATCCGCAGTACCTGTTTGGGTGGAAAGGTCTGCAAAAAGAGGTGTTTCCATACCCCCACCAAGGTTTAGGAATAACTTATTGGTAGAGACATCGTTGTTCACATAAAGGTCCAACCATCCGTCACCATCCAAATCGCAAAAGATGGCCTCAAGGCTTCGCCCTTCAGGGTTGAGGGTTCCCGTTTCCACCGAAACCTCTTGGAAAGTCCCATCGCCATTGTTGAGATAAAAAGCGTTTGGCTGGGGGTCAAACGAGTTGGGGTTCAAACTAATAGGAATGTCTTCATCGAGACCTTCTTCCTCGGCGGAAGCAAGCATATCCGGGTCGGAAGGAATGATTTCAACATAGTTGCAAACATACAAATCCAAGTCGCCGTCACGGTCAACATCGCCCCAGGCAGAACCGGTGGACCAAAGGGGGTTATCCACTCCAGCGGACTTTGAAACTTCAACAAAGGTGCAGTCGCCTTGGTTTTGGAATAAACGGTTAGGGCCGTAATTGGTAACATAGATATCCATGTCGCCATCGTTGTTGTAATCCACAAAGGAAGCACCCATTCCAAATCCATCCAAATCTCCAACACCAGCTTTCTCGGTAATGTCCGTGAACTGACCGTTATCGTTACGATAAAAACGGTTCATTCCCATGTCTCCTTGGTTCTCAGCATTTAACTGAGAATTCAGGGGGCCAGGATAATTCACAACATAAAGATCCCAATCCCCATCGTTGTCTGGGTCTCCCCAAGCAATTCCGGAGCCGGTGTCTTCGGGCAAGTTGCGACCGCGATTCCCCGGCCCGTGGCGCATTTGGATTCCAAACGACTCGGAAACTTCAGCAAAACGAATGGGAGACTTTGCTGCCGCCGCACTGTTTTCCATGTGAGAAGTGACCTTCTCTGATGAGTCTGCAAGGTCTGTATTCCGATTACTTGCCACTTTGATGGCACCGAAGGTAAAAATACCTGTTGCTGCAATGGTCCCCCAAATGGAAAGCCAGACTTTTGTTTTGCGCTTTAGTTTTTTCTTTCTGCGCTTCATTGTCCGGGCAATCCTTCAGGCGCACCTTCCTGCCCTTTCGAGCTTACAACCAAGTGTTTTGTGGCGGCATGGTGGGTGGCGGTGGGTTGATAAAAACCAGCTTCTTCTTCCATGTTCGGAACAACAAGGTCCAAGAACTCTTGACGGTAACGACGAAAATTTAGCTCAGCTTTCACCGTGAACATCCCTTCGGCATCTTCAGGGAGAGTGAAGGCATAACTCTGTTGGTCGGAGTATTTAGGGAAAATGATTCGCTGGTTTTCACCACCGGCTTTCCTCCAAAGATCGTGCTCCACAAGGGGCTCGCCCTCTGCATCAAGGGGGACAGCTTCCAAGACCATGGTTCCGTTCTTCACAGAATTACCTGCGATGTGAGGAACGCCGGGAGAATCCTGAATCCAACGGGTTTCGGGGTCGATATTCCCCCATTCCGCGATTGTTCCACCTTGCTCATCTTGAACAGTCACATGTAGCCATGCGCGAGTAAAGTCCAATGGACCCGTCGTGAGATTGTGACCCACTTTATTGTTCTTCACAACAACTTTGATTTTGACCTCTTCCCCGGCTTGCGCCTGCTTCGGGCCGAGAATAGAAACTTTGGCAACCGGCCCCTCTGGCCAGACGTGGGCAATCTCAGGAATGATTGTTTCTCCTGCAATCCACTCTTTAGTCAAAGCAACTTGCTCTTCCCAGTGTGGAAGTTTCATAACTTCGGGCATGAGGTAGTTCGTAGCAATGAACCCATGATGGCGGTGAGCGCCGTCATCTTCGGAGCGACGGTTGTCCCCTTCTTCACCATGTCCTGGGTCGGTCGAGTCGTACACCAATCGCATGTGGCAATCGCGGCAGCTCAAATCTGTGTCCATATTATCTTCAGTGTGCCAATGGCTCTTCTTCCATTCGTCGTACTGGTTTTGACCGCCACTGAGACCGAATCGGTTCAGGGCTTCCGGAATGAACTGCTTGTGGCAAGCGCCGCAGTACTCTGCTGTTCGCAAAACATTGCGGTCGTAGTCTTCGAGATGCTGTCGTGGATAACTTCGGATGACAAAGTCAGAGACCTTTTTCTTCCAACCCTCGGCGCCTTCCCAAAGGTATTTTTTGGGGGGAGTCAAAACATAGTCTGCATTACCTCGTTTATCTACTTCAGAAATGCTATGGCAAGCGGCGCATGAGTTCCCTTCTTGCATGCCTGGCGCACTTAAATCCATGTTGTGGATGTCTTTTGCGCCCGCGAAAAGAGAAATTGGGTCGTGGCAACCGGCGCAATACCGTGTTTGAGTTGCATCCCTTTCCTCAGCGAAATTTTTCTGCACCTGCTGAAAGGGTGGGTTCGCGGCGGAGAATCGGTGAGCGCTGGGCTGCCATTCCGCAAGAATCTGTTCATGGCAACCAGTTGTCCCACAAGATTCAGAACCCGCAAGGAGTTCGGGTTCGACAAGAACATTCCCCGCAGTTCGAGCGTTTGTTGGGGCAAAAGGACTGCCGCGGTATTCGTCGAATTCTTCGAGGTACTCTGGAATGGTGTAGTCGTCTGGAACTTCGCGGACCATACTTTTGTTCGGAAGTGACATCGCAGCGAGGGTGACAGCTGCGGCCGAACCAAAAAGAACCACCGTGCTTTGGCGGCTAAAACGAACAACCGCAAGCGCGAAAGCGGGGGTTTTCAGAGCAAATGGGCGGCGGCGCTGATAGGCAATCACAATGTGTAGCAGTACTAGAGCAAAAGCAGCGATACCCGAAACTAGGTGAACCAAATCCCAGTTGCTGCTGATGCGCGGCCCGAAGTAAGCTTGCCAAGTCAGGACAATTCCTGAAAGCACGCAAGCCATCATTGCTACCAGCAGGGCATACCCCAAAATCATGACAACCGTGACTTTTTGGTTGTACCAGACCAAAAAATGTCGCACCTGGTAGTAAAGGTAGGGAATGGTCATCCCAACTCCAATCAGTGTATGGACAAGCACCTGCACTTGTGCTGACATGGAAAAAGGTGCAAGGTAGATCCAGAGGCCGGTGATGGATTCGACCACGAGGAGAGCCGAAATCCACATTGCCATTTTGGAAGCCCAACCCTTTTGGGCGAGCATTCGGGGGTCAGAATCGCTGATGGGAGCCGGTTGCCCGGGTGTGTTTTGCTGTTCAGATGTCATGGTATTTTGCTCGGAGGTAGCCGAGATGAAGAGCCCTTTTGCGGGGAAGGGGAGAGAAACGGTTCCCTCACCCCTCTTTCTGGCTTTTCGGCGATTAAAACCAGAAAAAATCTAAGGAATCTGGATTGATTTCAAAATGCAACAACTTGACTCCGAGCGAATGGTTTGGCCATCTGGAAGGGTGACGATGATGCTGACGGGGCCGGAGTGTTTGCCGAGGCCAAAATGGGCAACGGGTCGGTTTGCGGCAAGGAAACCAACGCCGCTGGCAATCCACCGGTACTGAGATTTGCCATTGGCAATCACCTCGATTCGGCTCCCGTATCCGTGGCGATCATGCCCCGGCCGAAAGTCGTTGATTTGGACTTGAAGCCAATTTCCGCCATCGCGGTCGTTTCGGAGCAACCGAACCGGGCCATTCCGTTCACAAATCACCAAATCAATGTCACCATCAGAATCCAGGTCTCCAAATGCGGCGCTTCTATCGCTGTGCTCTTCGGCCAGCCATGCGCCGGCAGTTTGAGAACTTTGGCGGAGGAATCGGTTTTCGGTTCGCTCATATAGAACGGGAGGCTGCCTGTAATCCCAACCGCGCGCGGAACAAGTTGCCTCGGGATAGATGTGCCCATTGAAAAAAATTAAATCCTCATCTGTGTCATGGTCAAAATCGAAAAAACTGGTGGCCCAACTGAGATATGGACGCCCATCTAAATCCAAACCATATTTTGCCGTTTGGTCTTCAAATATCCCGTTACCTAAGTTTGCATGAAGAGTGTTCGTATCGAACATAAAGTTGGTGGTGAATAAATCGGGGAGTCCATTGGAGTTAACATCTCCAAGAGCAATCCCCATCGTAGCCTGACCTGCGCCCCCACCACTAAGGGCAACTCCACTCGCTAATCCGATTTCTTCAAAAGTTCCGTCGCCACGCCCTTTGAACAAAAAACTCGCCTCGGAATCGTTTCCAACAAAGATATCCTGAATATGGTCCCCATCAAAATCCAAAATGACTGCACCTAACCCATAAGATGGAGCAACCTGATGGATCCCGGACTGTTCACTAATGTCCCGAAAAGTACCATCCCCTTGGTTTTCATATAGAACATCAGGAACGGCTGGTAAACCCATCGGCCCTTTCATGACTGTTGCCCCTAAGAAGTTCGCGGTTGGCGCGGGAACTTCACTCGCCTTTAGTACCGCGTAATTCACGACATATAAATCCAAGTCGCCATCATTATCAATGTCACCAAAGGAACATCCTGTGGACCATTCTCTTCCTCGAATTCCTGATTGCGCGGTAGTATTAACAAACTGTCCACTTCCGTTGTTCTGAAGGATGGCATTTTGCCCATAACAAGTAACGAAAAGATCGTCGAAACCATCGGCGTTGATGTCTCCCATGGCCGCCCCGTAGGCCCAACTCTTGAAGTTGATTCCTGCCTGAAGGGTGATATCTCGAAAGCGCATCCCTCCCTCGTTTTCAAACAAGCGGCTACCTGGTCCTCGACCAGGGCGGCGGAGAGTGGCGCCATTGGGAACAAAAACATCGGAATCCCCGTCGTTATCAAAATCAATTAAGGCTACCCCATTGCCCTTGACTTCCAAAAGCATCTGAGGGGGATCCGCTCCATTCGTTAGCTTCATGTGCAATCCACTTTCTTGGGTAATGTCCGTAAAGTGAATCGGGGGAATGCTTTCACTCCTTGTGCAAGCGAGGCAAAGAAGAAAGACTATACGCTTCATTTAAGTCCCTCGAAGGCAAGTCGTTCCCGCTGGGCTCCTTCCTTGTCACCGAGCCGAGTCAAAACTCGATAGAGAATGTAATGAGTTTCTGATTGTTTTGGATTCAATGCCAAACTTTCTTCAAGAGCACTCTTTGCTTTCTGAAGGTCACTTAATTGCAACCAAGCTTCCCCCTTGCAGGAAAATATCTGGGCTCGGAAATTTGAATTTATATTTGGTGCTCCCTCCTGAATCTTTTTCAGGAATTGAAGCGCCTCCGAACCACGGCCATTCTTAACACTCAACTGCCCTAAAGCCAAAAGAGTATCTGCGTGTTGGGGTTTCAGCTCCAAATGGGCCAGCAAAGACTCTTTAGCGATGTCGGCTTTGCCAAGCCGCATGGAACAACACCCATAAAAGTAAAAAGCAAACTCGGCGCCTTCGAAAGAAGGGACCACCTGAATGACTTTTTCAAAACCGGGAAGAGCAGCCGCCCATGCTGCATTTTGGAACATCATTTGGCTCATCAAAAAACCCAACTCAACACTTTGTGGGTTCCTCGCTTGCTCTTGGCGAAGGAATTGCCCGACTGCGAAAGAGTCTCCGCGAGCCATTGCCTCTTTGGCCTTTTGCAAAGCCGGAGAAGATGATTGAGGTGCATCTTGCAATGACTGAAATCGGGCCAAGGAATCCGCAATGAGGGAATTGCTCAATTTGGCTGACTCAGCTCCACCACAAGCTGCAAGTCCTGCCAAAAGAAGGGCAATCCCCCATTGCGAGATAGTTTTCCTATTTGTCAGCAACGTCCTCAAATTTCATTGGGTCTCGGCCATCCAGTTTTTTGTATTTAAACTGAGGGGCATCCGTTTCGGCGGTTTCCTGATGTTCTGTTGGTTCGTCCTTTTGCGGAGAAATGCTGGTGGAAGGTTCTTCTTGGATTTTTTCTTTCTTTTCGTTTTTCATGCTGCAATTCCAATTGGAGAGGATTGTTCAATCAAGCCTGATTGAAGAAGGTGATTGAGGAAATTGAAGACAATTTCTCTCGTTGATGAATCAAAGTTATTCAAAACCTGATTCAAAGTTTTTGCCCCATCCAAGGATTGAAGCAATTGGGCGCCATCAGGGGATATTGTTGCGATTTCGCCAGTGCATTCGTTGAGAACAAGTACCGAATAAGATGGGTGAACTACCTCCGTACTCTCTTGGAGTTCAATCAGCTCCTTGCCCGCAATTGAATCGAACTGATAGCGAGGCAATGTGATGTCATCAGTGGCGCTTTCAATAGCCTGGTCCACTTCATCACGGTCATAGTTGGTGTCCATAAAATGGAGAGCGGGAGACATCGACAACCTAGCGGAACTTTGAAGAGGGGGCACTTGGCATTCGGAAAATGGCCCCTCTAATAGCTTTTTCACACTTCCTGCACGGGAAAGGTAGAGAAAGTAATGGGATTTAAGTTCGTGATAGAGGAGATTCCGACTTGCAAAAACTGGAAGGTGACTCTTCATAGCGGCCAGCATCTGTAAGTACTTTTTCCGCGATTGAATCCTACTCATTCCCGTTGTTGTCCTGAAGTCGTGATAAACCTGAAGATCCATCCCTTCCTCAAGGAATACTTCGTCTATATTGAAGTCTTCCCTGCGCTTAAAAATTTCTGACTTGTAGTCCAAATAAAATACCCTCATGCTTGCTTCTTCAAAATAGTTTTGGTTTTCAAGAAGAGTATCCAGTGTCATTTGAGCTTCTTCTTCAGTTTCAGTTGGGA
This sequence comes from Planctomycetota bacterium, assembly GCA_030748415.1. Taxonomy (GTDB): domain Bacteria; phylum Planctomycetota; class UBA1135; order UBA1135; family UBA1135; genus UBA7888. Next base: position 155,646 of record JASMMA010000002.1, on the reverse strand, counting down.
AGCCAACCATGACATAAAGAGTCACGGAGATTCCAGCGTCGTGTACGCGCCGAATCACTTCCATGGCTGATTCCGGCTGGGAGCCTTTGCACATCAGGTCCAAGACTCGGCCGCTGGCTGATTCATATCCAAATGCAAGCCGTTTGCATCCAGAATCCCTGAGCTCTTTGCAAACTTCCGGAGTAAACACTTCGGGTTCCAACTTTGCATCACACCACCAGTCAATGTCCAATCCGGCATCCAAAATGGCCCTTGGCAATTTCCTGACCATGTTTGGAGGAAGGTCTTCAATGGGAAAATAGAATCGCTTGGAATCGTACTTTTCCTGAAGAGATTTAATATCAGTGATTACTTTTTCAATACTTCTTCCCCGATACCCTGGCCCAATCACATCGTGCAATGTGCAGAATGTACACTTCCCCCAATAGCATCCACGGGTAATCGATAGGGGAACAATAAATTCAGGAGAAAAGTAAAGCTCCATCGGCAACCCCTCAAAATCGGGTGTGGGAAGCGTGTCAATGGAAACTGAACTCGCTTCCCGTTCGACGATTACCAAATCGTTCGTGTCACGGTGAATGATATTGGGTATCCCATCCAAACTTTTGCCATCTCGAAGGGCTTTGGCAATGGCAAGAAGTGGTTGTTCGCCTTCAAGTAAAACAAAACTATCCACCCAATCAAATACCTCGGAGCGATTAGCCAAATTTTTCCCGATATAGGCAAGGAGACCGCCCCCACAAGTGATGTGAAGTTCAGGTTTCCACTCTTTCAACATTCGTGCAAGAGCAAAAGCAGGAATCGCCTGGCTTCCGTAAGTCAGAGATATGCCAAGCAGGTCCGGGTTGAGTTTCTTGATTTTTGGAAGGGTGACCTCGCGGAAAAACTCAAGGAACGGGTTTCCACTCTCATCCACAGCCCCAGCCAGGATTTGGTCGGTACTCTGAATCGAATGCTGCATGGAGAACCCATGCGCTGACCAATGGCTTGGGTAATGTTCTGCCGAAATCAAGTTGAGTGCTTGCTCAATACATCGCGCTGAACGAGTGTAGGAATCCCTGTTATAAAATCGCCCTGCATCGCGCATGACCTCTTTGGATTCCTCAATATTTTCTATCACCCAGTCGCCACTTAACTCCGCTTGAGACAAGCTCCGGTATTCCAACATTTGAGAATAGTTCAAAGTGGACTTTGCTTCCAAATCTTCCCACCGCCCCTTACTTTGAAGGCGCTTTTTCGACTCCATTAACCTATCTCGGGACAAGAACCACTCATACGACTCAATGTTTGCGTCCATGAGATGGGTGTCTTCAAACCCTTCCTGTTTGAGGTAGGCCTGAAGAGAAGGCAACGCCAAATAAGGTTGAGTGAAGTGGCCCTGGGGCGGAAAAAGAAGGAGTGTTTTCATTCCTATTTCATTGAAGTCAGCTCGGGTATCCAACGCTTCGCTGGCCGCGTCAACCATTCTTTGCGCCACTGCAGGTGCGCTTCATCATCTGGGAAAGATTCGTCTTCGCCATAAGGGAACCCACTCATTGCATGGAATGGGAATGGCTCGGTAAATTCAACATTTACACAACTGTGGTCGCGGTCCTTTGCCCAGCCATCTAAATAAACAAGATAATCCCGCTTCCATCCTTGCGGAATCGGGGGAAGAAGAGTGGCATCAAACCGAATATCCACGGCATCTCCCGACCCCATCACAATGAACTGATCTTCCGCTTCTTCAAGAAGAGGGCGAACATCTCCTAGCTTAGTGTAAACACCAGGGTGCTGGTTCCAGCGCGGGTAGGGTTCAAGTTCTTCCCATTGAAACCACTCCAACAAAAGTTCTGCAGATTTTTCCAGTTCAACAGGTTTGCTGAAACCACGCTGCCAAAGGTCGGCCTTCATGGGCGCCAAGCTTGTTACTCGAATCGGAGCATCGTCAGAATCCGTTGCCAATCGAATCGCATCCCAATAAAGGCGAAGGGTGCTCGACAATCGAATTCTTGGGTCATCACGAACCAAGAAATCGCTGACATCGATTACCATCGTTTTCAACTTTCCAGCTGGGAAACCAATCGTATGTTCAGATGATTTCCACCCCCCCTTCCCGTCAGGAACCTCAAGAAGTGGGGGCACAAAGTCGATTCCGGGCGTGCGACTGGATGCCATATTCACGCTTGCGACGCTCCAGTAAAACCAGCCTGTCATTAGAAGGCGCAGCTTTTCTGCTTGGGCAATTTCTTCACCTGAGAACTCAATAACCAAGCTGTGTTGAGGTGCAAGGCCTAAAAACTGGCCACCCCAAGGCTGATTCGTTTCAACTGTGGACTGATAGGGCTCGAAGGGAACCGCAAAATCCAAATCAATTTGTTGAAGAGCTTGGGTCCAATCTTCTCCATCGCTTCCCCTTGCAGAAACCGGGCTCAAGGGATTTACGACAGAGTGGTTATGAGCGACTGGAAATGGTGGAAACTTAAATCGTTCATTGGGAAAGACCTCAGAGAACTCAGGATGATCCAACACATCCAAGCGCACGCGGTCCAAATAGGTAACTTCGCGAAGTTCCTCCGTTATTTGAATGTCCAGAGTCCCATTTCGTTCAACTAATTGCTCACCGCTAACCAAAACAAACTCGTCGTGGTCTGGCGGGACAAAGAACCCTTCCGCAATAGGCAGACCCAATGGGGTTGCACCGATTACATCAGAAATAAATTCGTAAGTTTCTCCATTCCATGTGTAAAGGAAGGGACACGAACCCGCAAGGCCCTCTTTTTGAACTAAAAGAAGTAGTTGGTCTTTCGGAACATTGACCTCGAACTGAGTGACACCATTCGGCCAAGTAATCTTGACCCAATCGGCTTGATGATGGCCGCGCAAATCCATCAACATGGGTTCCCCACTCCAAAAACAGCGGCCGTAATGCCCAGCCGCGCGATATTCAGCAATCGCCCCCACGGCCCGGCGGTTATCGGTAGTTCCTCGCAATGCAAGGGTGAGGCTGGTCTCGAACTCCTCCGGTTGCTGAATAAGACCTTGTGGCAATTCAGCTTCCGTGAACCCTCCACCAGGAACTCCAAACCACAGAGATGAGTCTGAAAATTGGATATCCGGGCGGCCGTCACCATTAAAGTCGCCAAGTTTTGGTTCTTCAGGGGAGCTTGTATTCGCAAACGGGGGAGTTAATAATTCAAACTTTCCACCGCGTAGATTTGAAAGGACAGCGACTGAATTATTTCCACCAACTAAAAAGTCCACATCCTGATCGGTGTCCAAGTCTTCTGCTAGGCACCAGGAAAGATTGGCAAGGCCGGATAGCCCAGCCGCCTCAGAAATGTCGGTAAAGGCACCATCTTGGGATAGACCATCATTCCGCCATATTCTTGCGCCAAAGTCTCCTACCAACAATAAATCTAAATCTCCTTCGTGGTCTTCATCAGCAAGCAAAAGATCGTGCGGTGGTGACGGAAGAGTTGGAAGCTGAAGTTCTTTCTTGAAGAGAACTCCATTTTCCTGCTGAAGCAAAATTACTTCTGACCCTTGAGTAACTACAAAATCCAATTCTCCATCTTTGTCCAAATCAAACCCAGACAGCTCGCTAACTGGTTCGGCCCATAGTTGCACTTCGCTTCCGCTTTCGGAGCGATTAATTATTCCACTCGCCCCCCAAATAAGGGTGTTGCCATCACCAATTGAAATCGGAGCCCCTTCTTTATTTTCAGGAAGTACCCAATCATCCACCAAATCTATGGAATGACGGTCAATCTCACCATCAACCGAAGAGCCTATTTCAAAAATGGAGCGGGCTGGGAGGAAGCTCACTAGAACTGGTTGTTTCTCTTCAAATCGAATTGGGTTCGGCATTTCCAGTTTGCCGTAGTTGCCCTGGTCGAGCTGGCTTGCAGTTAAGGCAACCATGCCCGTTGCTTGCAATCGACTAAATTCCTTTAGCGTTTCCCGCGACTTAGCTGACTCCCCACCTTCGAGTTGAAATCGGCTCAAACGGTAAAGTGCTGCCAAATGCCAGCTGTTTGTGTTTTCTATTCCAAGGCTCAAAAGTTCTTGAAATAAATCTGCGGCCTGGGGGTCGCCCAAAGTTGATTTCGCAACAGCAAGTTGAAATAGAGAAGGCACATCTTCGGAGTCAAGCTGACGAGCTAAGCTGAAATGCTTGACTGCAAGTTCATAGTTCCCGTCGTGCACGGCTAGCCGACCGAGGTTGTATTCCAATCCTGCGGAAGCGTCCATACCTTTGGCAGCGTTTTCCAAATGTGTGCGGGCACTTTCGGTATTGGATGAGGCGAGTTCCAAAACTCCCATCCGAAGCGAATCCTCTGGAACAACTCTCCTGGAAACCAATGGACTCAACACATCCCGGGCACGGTCGAGTTTTTCGTCAGCGAAAAAAACCGCAGCCTGCTCTCGAGCGAGTTGGGTTTCGGTATTTAGTTCCCCAACTGAGGGGACTTCAGAACCGCAACCTGCAATGACAGCTGACACGAACAAGAGAGAAGGAAAGAAAAAGCGCATTACATGGACCTCTTGTGGCTTTCGATAGGACTAGGGGCGCCACTTCTCTCTAGAAGAAGAACTCGAGAATCGGCTTTGATTTCCCCAAAGCTTTCGCGGTGCCCACCCGGCCAAAGAACTTCAACCTGAGCAGATTCGGACTCACCTAAACCGAAGATTAGCTCTGGGGGGTTGCAGCTCATGTAACCGGAACCAAGGGCGAGAACCTGACTGCATGGACCTTCAGGGGTTTGAACGACAACTTCTGCTCCGACTGCTTGGTATTGGCCAGTTGTTGCTTGAAGTTGCACCTTCAAAAACCCGGTCGGTGTTTCTTGAATGTCATTCCTCAGTAGATGAAACCGATTCAATTGCATTTCATTCAAAAACAAATCTAAATCCCCGTCATCATCGAAGTCCGCGGCAATAACTGCCCGGCCATCGCCAACAGCATCCGTTCCGCTGATATCGGATAGATCCAAGAACCCATCCATGCCTTGATTCAGCCAAAACTTATCCCTTTCGTAACCGCTAAAGGAACGCCCCTCCACACCCAATTGATGCAAACCTGACGTAAAGGCTTTGTTGTTTGCAATTTGTTTCAATCGAATTGTTGGTTCAATGTCCACTTCTGCAGAAGAAGAAATCACATGTTGCCAGTAGTAGCTATTGGAATCGCCAACTCCTTTACGGGTAATGTATCCATTGGTGCAGAACAGATCCAATCGGCCATCTAAATCAAAATCATTTGGAGCACAACCCCAAGCCCATCCCCCATCAACTCCGCCAAGACTATCTGGGGCATGCTCAAAGCCGCCATTCTTCTGGATAAGAAGTGAATTGCCTCGTGCCATTTTCACCATCCCATCCATTCCACTGATATCACAATTTAGTCGCTTCAGAATTCGGCGTGCAACTGGGATTCCCATGTTTGCGACATACAAATCCAGAAGCCCGTCATTATTCATGTCACACCAAGATGCGCTCATTCCAAATCCGAGGTCGCGAGTTGTTCCTTCTATCGAAATATCTTTGAACTTACCATTGCCCAAGTTTTCGAGGAGAGCGTTTCGGCCGAAGTCATTGGCAAGATAAATGTCCTGATCCCCATCGTGATCCCAGTCAGCAGCGGCTGAAGCAAAACTCCATCGAGTATCATCAACACCAGCTATTTGCGCCACATCTTCAAATCCAGTTCCGTCAATATTTCGGAATAATGCATTGGGTTTGGCATTGCTTGCCATATTCCAGGAATTGTTGGATTCTTCATTGAATCGACCATAGTTGCACAAAAACAAGTCGAGAAAGCCGTCCATGTCATAGTCTAAAACCATCATGGAGTAAGTATTGGATAGTAGGTTTAGGCCAAGCTCTTTTCCGCATTCCACAAATCGGTTCCCTTCATTTCTATAAAAGCGAAGAGGGTTCCCTTTCAATTCCCCATCCGATTTGACAAATCCTTCACCACCAACGGCTAAATCTTGGTCACCATCATTGTCGTAATCAAAAAAGACGGCGCCGGTTCCGTCGCCGGGGTGAAGAAGCCCCCATTCGGCTGCAGATTCATCAAATTTCCCATCCGAGCGAGCAAGATAGAGAAAGTTCCTTTCACGGGTTGGGACATATAGGTCCCACATGCCGTCACCATTTACATCTGCACAGGCAACACCATTCCACAAGTGAGGGCCAACAAAACTAGGCCCGATGTAAGCGACGCCAGCCGAATCCGAGACTTCTGTAAAGAGAGGTTTTTCGCGAACCTGGCTCTTTAGGTTTTTAATGGCTGCTACGCGGAGAATCCACTTTCCGAGGTCTTTTACAACTTGGGTTTCAAAAAGAATCGTTACGGAACGAATATGTCCCTGGGCGTCACGCCCACGGACAAAAAATTCCAACTCAACGAAACCCCAAGGGGGCCTGCCTGCTTGGAAATCCGCCGTTAAAACTTCCCAACGGGCGACTTGAAGGTCTTGCCATGCCCCAAATGATTTTTGGAAGCCCTCCAAAAACCCTAAGGCATTCACTTTGCTGCTAGAACTTTCCTGGAAAAGAACCTCTTTCGTTCCGAATGGGAGGCTCTTCTCAGATTTGCTCGACAACCCAAATGGGCTCTCACCTTCAAAATCCCCACTCAGAATGGCTCCGATGGACTGAAAGTGACCCTTTTCAATCTCGCGCGCAACTCTAAAAAGTTGGTCCTCTAATTCCACTGAATACCCTTCGCACATGGCGAGGTCCTCAACAGGGGACTCCGGCCGAGGGACTGGAATGCCCCCAGGAAGCTCCGGGAATGTGGCAGTGCTCAATGGCAAAGAATCCCCAGAACATTGGCAGAAAACGGCCAAAAAGGTACCTAAAACGGGTAGAAGGGCTAATTTTTTAAGCAATGTGAGGTCAGTGGTGGGGTCAACAGGGAGGCTGAAACCGAGGCGGTCCTCTGCCCTTCTTTCTGGCAACCTGTCCCGCTTTCCTGAAATTTTTTCCACGAATTCTGGCAGTAGAATCCCCAAACCCAATGCTGCCCACTCCTGAACTCCAAACTGTCGCCCAATCCTTCCTAGTGGATGGAGATTTGGTGGGTGCAGATATTTGGACGGGAGGGCATATCAACGACTCCTTTTTGCTGGAATTTCACTGCCCTGACGGAAGGAAGCGATTCCTCCTTCAAAAGGTAAATGGCGGTGTTTTCCCAGAACCTTCCAAAGTCATGGAAAATGTCCAGCGTGTTACTGAGTTCGTTTCCGTACGGGCGCCTGGCTTGGCATTTCTTCATCTAATCCCCACGAAACAAAATGAAGCGTGGCTCGAAACCCCGGAAGGAGATTGTTGGCGACTTTATCCGTTTATGGGAGAAACTACTGCATTATTGGAAGTGGAAAATGAGCGCCAAGCTCACGCTGCCGCTTTTGCATTTGGCCACTTTGCGCGCCTTCTTGCCGACCTACCGAACCCGCCACTACACGAAGTTCTTCCTGGATTCCACGACACCCTTGCTCGAATTCGAACTCTGGAGGCAATCGCAACAAAGGCCGATTCGCAACTTCTTCTAGAAGTGGAAGATGATTTAAGTTACATCTTGGAACACAAAGATGTCGCGGGAACTTTGATGGCTCATCTGGAATCTGGGGATCTCCCCCAGCGCGTTGTTCACAACGATGCAAAAATTTCAAATGTCCTTTTAGATTCCAAAACCGGGGAGGCCGTTTGCGTTGTGGATTTGGACACCGTAATGCCTGGGACATCTCTTTTTGACTACGGTGACATGCTCCGGAGTATGTGTTCCTTTGCAAAGGAAGACGAACAAGCCCTGGAACAGGTCCAAGTTAACTCTTCACTTTGTTCTGCTATTCATCGCGGCTATCTAGAAGGTGTTGGAAGCATGTTTACGGAAAAAGAAAAGGAGCTTATGCCCATTTCCGGTTTCATTATCGCTCTTGAGCTTGGGGTTCGGTTTCTAACAGACCACTTGAACGGCAACCGATATTTTAATATCAATCGACCAGGACAAAACCTAGACCGCGCAAGGGTTCAACTCAAACTGGCGAAGGGATTGAAGGCTCTTGCTGGAAGCTAGCCCATGCCTAAGTGGTTATTACCGGAATGCGATTTTTCTAACTCCCCAATGTCATAGGTTCGGGCGCCAGACACGACAAAGGGATCCGCTTCGGCAATGGCGCATGCAGCTTCAATAGATTCCGCCCGAATAATTGCCATGCCACCAGTGCCATCTGTAAAAGGGCCGCAGAACTCTAAATCGCCGCGTGCTTCCAGTTGCTTTAGATGGGCAACATGTGCACGAATCAGCTCTTCGTTTACTTCAACGCCCTCTTCGGCGGTGAGAAGAATGACATAACGGAGGTCCTCATTTTGGCTCATTGCTTGATTATCTGAATTCCATCCTCGAATCCCAAGGATGCGCCATGGAATAATGACAGAATGTCCCCGTCTGCAACAAGCTCAAGTGAAGCATCTCAACCCTGCAACCTATGCGGGGCCAACCGCTGGGATGTTCTTTTTGAGGCTGGCGTGGCTCAGGAAGGTCGAATTGTTCGGTGTTGTGATTGTGATCTGCTTTATGTTCACCCGCGGAAGCGGATTGAACTTGAGGATTACCGCGAACGGGGCGAAGGTGATGATGCAGGCTGGGAGCTGAGCCCATCCAGTCTAGAGCGGCAAAATTCCCAGATTCGTGATTACCGAACAGCCCTCTCAGATGTCGTTCAACATGCCCCAGGTGGAAAAGTTCTCGAAATAGGTTGTTGCAGTGGCACCTTACTTGGCGAACTGAAAACTCGCGGCATGGATTGCATGGGTCTGGAACCCAACGGCCACGCAGCTCGCTATGGTCGAGAGACCTTTGAGTTGGACATTCGAACTCAAATCTTGAGTGAAGCAAATCTTGAGTCAGAAAGTTTTGATGTCGTGCTTCTACTTCATGTTGTGGAACACCTTGAAGATCCGCTTGAAGTACTTTCCAAAATTCGAAAACTGCTCAAACCCGGAGGCATGTTTATTATCGAAACGCCTCGCTATGACACCTGGAGTTTCAAACTACTTGGTCGCCGCGAGCGAAATATTGTTGACAATTGGCATCTTTATTTTTTCACAAAAAAAACTCTGGTCGCCTTGCTGGTAAAGGCTGGGTTTTCTGTTGAGAAAATGTGCACGCCCGGTCGCACAGTGAATCCATCGCGGCTATTGATTGTTTTGGGAAAGTCCCTAAGACTCAAGCCCATCGAAGCGCTAGGCCAATGGCTGGCCAAACGCAAACTCAACGAGTGGTTGAGTTTCCCCATTAACTTGGGGGACATTCTGCGGGTGACTGCGAAGGCTCCTTCTAGCCGCGCTCAATAAGCATCGCGATGCCTTGGCCCCCGCCGATGCAGGCGGAAGCCATGCCCAAGGCTTTGTCCCCGCGCTCAAGTTGGTGACACAGCGTGAGAAGGAGGCGAGTTCCAGTAGCGCCCAAGGGATGCCCGATGGCAACCGCGCCGCCATTTACATTGCACTTGTCGCGATCTAGCCCTAGAGCTTTTTCACAAGCAAGGTATTGTGCGGCAAATGCTTCGTTAATTTCGAAGTAATCGATATCAGAAACTGAGACGGATGCCTTTTCGCAAGCGGATTGAATGGAAGGAACAGGTCCAAAGCCCATGGTCTCAGGCTTCACGCCGCTTACTCCCCAAGAACGAATTTTCGCGCGAACAGTCCAGCCTTCGGACGCGGCGCGTTCTTCCGTTGTGATGATGAGGGCGGCGGCGCCGTCCACGATTCCAGAAGCGTTTCCGGCCGTTACGGTTCCTTCTTTTCCAAAGGCAGCACGGAGCTTGCCAAGTCCTTCGAGGGAAGTGTCCGGTTTGATATGGTCATCAGTGTCCACAACAATTTCATTACGGCCTTTCTTAACGGTGACGGGAACGATTTCGTCGGCGAACAATCCGTTTTGAACAGCAGCGGAACCAAGTTGATGAGAACGGAACGCAAACTCATCTTGCTCTTCACGACTCACGCTGTATTCCTTTGCGAGGTTCTCAGCAGTTTGAGCCATGTAAAAACCACAGTGGGTGTCCATCAAGCTGGCGAATAGTGAATCTTCGATTTGAGGGGGCATTCCAAAGCGCATCCCTTCCCGTGCTCCGCGAATAACATGCGGTGCTTGGGACATACTTTCCATTCCGCCCGCCAACACAACTTCAGAGTCGCCGCAAAGGATTTGCTGAGCGGCATCCACAACGGACTGAATTCCGGACCCGCAGAGCCGGTTTACGGTAAGAGCTGGGGTTTCGATTGGGATTCCTGCCTTCAAGCCTACATGGCGAGCACCGTACAAGGCGTCGGCGCTCGTTTGAAGAGCATTACCCATCACCACATGGTCAATCTGCTCCGGGGCAACGCCCGATTTCTGGAGAGCGCCCTTTGCGGCAATGGCGCCAAGCTCCAGCGCCGAAAGCTTCTTGAACATGCCGTATCCGGGGGTTCCGACATACTCGGCCATGGCAGTGCGTGCACCGCCAACAATTACTAGGTTTTTATCCATGGGAATGGAGCCCGATTGAGTCGGGGTATTTTTTCTCGGTAAAAAGGGTCGGGTTCGGTATTGCTACGGTATTGCTACCAGTTGGGTTTGCGTTTTTCGGTGAATGCTGCGAGGCCTTCTCGGGCTTCCTCGTTTGAAAAGAGGAGGGCGAAGTTGTCGGCTTCGGAGGCTTCACCTTCGGATTGGCCAACTTCAAGGCCAAAGCGAATGACTTCGTTTGCGGTTTTCATAGCAAGAGAACCACGAGACACGAGAGTGTGGGCTAGATTGAGGGTCTCTTCTTCCAGGTTTTCGGGTTCGGCCAAACGATTCACCACACCTACTCGATGGGCTTCTTCGGCACTGAACATGTCGGCACTTAAAACCCATTCGCGGGCCACACCTGCGCCGGCAATCTGAGCTAGGCGTTGGGTTCCACCAAAGCCAGGAATCAGGCCCAAGCTTGTTTCCGGAAGACCAAGCTTTGCTTTGGTTGAAGCGACGCGCAAATGACAAGCCATTGCCAACTCAAGTCCCCCACCTAAAGCAAAGCCATTCACCATAGCAATTACAGGCTTGGGACAAGCTTCAATCGTGGCAAATGTGTCTTGCCCAAGGTGACTAAAATCACGCGCTTCCAAAGGAGTCATGTCCTTCATCTCCGAAATGTCAGCGCCTGCTACAAATGCCTTGGTTCCGCTCCCTGTAAGAACCACTACTTTTACATCATCGGATTCTGCACAATCAATGATTGCGTCCCGAAGAGATAGCAGTGTTTCAAGATTCAAAGCATTCAGAGCTTCTTCGCGCTCAATCGTGAGGCGAGCAACACCGTCGCTCCAAATTTCTAAAGAAACGACTTCCTTTTCTTCGGACAATTCTTGTTCGATTTCTGGAGTCATGCTGTTGCCTTTTCTCGAACGGACATTTTCTTAATGGTACATTTTTCAACAGGAGTGCTGTTCTCCGCTCCAGTTGTCTGAACGGCAGCAACAGCGTCGAGTGCGCTATCACCATCAATCATGGCACCAAAGGCCGCGTACTGGTTATCAAGAAAATCAGCGTCCCCGTGGCAGATGAAAAACTGGCACGATGCAGAGTTGGGATCCTGCGAGCGGGCCATAGAAATCACTCCACGACAGTGAGTGTATTGCTTGTCCGAATTGAACTCGCCTGGAATCATCCCGTAGTCGCCTGAACCCGTTCCAGTTCCAAGTGGGCATCCGCCTTGAATCATAAAACCAGAAATCACGCGATGGAAATTCTTACCGTCGTAAAACCCTTCGCTTGCATAGCGAAGAAAGTTTCGCACAGTGGTGGGTGCTGCGGATGGCCAGAACTCAATAGTGATTGTGCCGCAATCGCGGTCGCCAACGGCGACCTCAATATCCACGCAAAGGTTTTCGAGTTGTGAGTTTTCGTATTCGTTGTAGTCAGTCATGTTTACTTGAGTCGTTTCATTACGTGGTAACCAAATTTGGAATCCTGTGGATGGAATTCACAGATTCCGACTTCTCCCACTTTGAGAGAGAATGCGGTGCGGGAAAAACCTGCAACCATTTGCTCCCGTGGCGCAGAGCGCGGGGGCATCGAAGCCATTAATTCTTCACGGAGCTTTTGCATAGCATCCATCATTTCTTTTTGATCAATCTCGCCCTTCGCCTGCCGAGAACGAAAATCTTCGTTCGCCTTTTGCCACTTTTTGCTGGCTTCGTAGTTAGCTCGTTCAAAGGCCGTATCAAATGCCCCAGTATTAAGAAGAGCATAAACGCCGGGTTGGGTATCGCCGGGACGAACAGGGTCGGCTGAGAACTCACGAACAAGAGCACTAAAGTCTTCGCCTTTCCGTGCGCGTTCGGCAACTTCGTTTGCAAGTGCAATCGCTTCTTCCTTGCTGCGTTCAGCCTTAATGGCTGGGTTTGCATCTTTGAAAGAAACCAAACAATGTTGAACTACAACACTGGCAGGCTCGTCGCCAAAGTCGGGTTGAGGCCTCTCAATGATTTCGCCACGAGGAGCTTCTCCTTCATGGACAACAGCACTTTCGATTACCAGTTTGGAAAGTGGCTTTGAATTTTCCCGACCATCTGGAATAGTTTTCGTCGAAGCAAGTCCTTCTAGCGTGTTCACACCTGAAGTCATCATTCCAAAGCTGGCATATTTTCCATCCAAGTTCCAAACACTCCCACTTTCAGCGCAAATCACAAAGAACTGGCAAGAAGCACTGTCCTCTGATTGGCTTCGAGCCATTGATAGAACGCCATAGTGATGTTCCCATGGTTTTTCTTCGGAAAATTCACCCTTGATGTTTCCATAAGGTCCATCGCCCCCACCAGTTCCAGTTGGGTCACCACCTTGAATCATAAAATCTCGCAATACTCGGTGAAATCCGGTCCCGTCATAAAAGCCTTCATCACAGTAACGCAAAAAGTTCCGCACAGTGATGGGTGCCTTTTCGGGCCAAAATTCGAATGTCATTTTGCCGACATCTTTTCCATCCACAGAGCAGGACATTTCGACCCAGTAATTTCCTAGGTCGGCATCCGAGACAGCGCCTTCCGGCTCGAAATGGAACTGAGGCTCGCGCTTAGGTACCCAAGGTTCGGCAGGAATCAAAGAAGCCGGAGGTGTGGCAATTTGTTCGGTTGCCTGTTTTGCGGCGGCCTGCTCAGAGGTAGCTTTTGCAGCAGCTTTAGATGCTGCGAATGCAGCTGCACCCTCTTCGGCAGAAGCTTCTCGCAAAACACCAGGTTGCTCTGAACTTCGGCGGCGGCTTGTGTTCGAAGAGTCATCGGCACCATTTGTGCAGGCGCTTAGAAGAAGAGAAAGAAAAATTATGTTTTTGTTCATTAGTTTCGTTCGAAGACGGCAGACATTCCTTGACCGCCGGAAACACAGAGTGTGGCGAGGCCGCGTTTGGAATTGCGGCGCCGCATTTCGTGAAGAAGGGTGACCACAAAGCGGGCACCGGTCATCCCGATGGGATGTCCAAGAGCAATAGAGCCGCCGTTCACATTCAGGCGCTCTTGTTCAATGGGCATTTCTTGTAGGCATGCCAAAACCTGAGCAGCGAAGGCCTCGTTCAGTTCGACTAGGTCGAAATCATCCCAGCCAAGGCCGGTCTGCTCCATCAAAGCGGCCGTTGCAGGCACAGGGCCCATCCCCATTCGCTTTGGGTCCGTTCCGCAAACATGGCTCGCGGAGAAACTGGCCAATGGGTTTAAGCCACGGCGTTCGGCTTCCTCGGCGGCCATCAACACAAGAGCTGCGGCGCCATCTGTGATTCCAGAAGAATTCCCAGCGGTTACGGTTCCCTTTTCCGAATCAAAAACGGCCGGCAACTTGGCTAGCTTTTCAAACTGTGCACCGGGTCGTGGATGCTCATCGCTATTAGCAACCGTGTCTCCCTTTCGGCTGGATATTGTGACAGGAGTAATCTCTTCAGCCATGCGCCCAGATTCAATTGCGGCCCCAGCGCGTTGTTGGCTCTGAATCGCAAAAGAATCTTGTTCTTCACGGGTGATGCTCCGTTCTTGTGCGAGTAGTTCGGCGGTCTCCCCCATGATCATTTCAGATACTGGGCAGAGGAAACCGTCTTGGTACATCAAATCCACAACCTTGGAGTGCCCAAGGCGATAGCCCGAGCGCATTTTGTCCAAAATAAACGGCAACCGAGACATGGATTCCATTCCGCCTGCCAATGCTATTTTGGTTCGACCAAAAGCGATATCGTCAGCAGCAAGTTGGATGGATTTCAATCCTGAAGCACATGCTTGGTTGATGGTCGCGGCTGAGGACGAGTCGGAAAGGCCTGCACGAAGAGCTACCTGGCGGGCGGGGTTGGGTCCGCAGCCGGCCTGGCGGCCGTGCCCAAAATAAAGCACATCAACTTCTGGGCCTTCAAGACCAGCAGCATTCAAAGCACCCCGAGCGGCGACTTCACCCAAGTCAACTGCAGACTGGGTGGCGAGCCCTCCCATGTAGCGCCCTATGGGCGTACGAAGGGCGCTAACGATGACAACTGGGGAAGCGGGCATGGGCATCCGGAAGGGGGCCGGAAGCCGCGGATTCTACCCTCCCCATAAAACCTATGGACACTGACACAATCGGCTGGGTCACTTCCCTGGATAAGTCCATTCAGGTAAAGGACCTAGAGAAGAAAAAAGCCCAGGGGCTAGGCCTATTCTATTTTTCCTTCCTAAAGCTATAGCAATCCTAGACTTAGAAGGGGAAGTGACCCAGCCGATTGTGTCAGAGTCCTAGCCTTCTTCTAGGTGTAAATATCGCCGCACTTCCTCGATTTCTTCGAGGACGAGATCCCGAATGGAAAGGACCCCCAAAAGGGCATCATCATCTTCCAATACAGGCAGGTGCCGAATGTGATGCTCGCGCATCAGAATCCGAGCCAGGCGGATGTCTATATCTGCTCGAGTGGTCACGATGTCCCGGGTCATCACATCGGACACAAAGACCTCATCGACATCCAAATCGTTCAACAGAACTCTCTTCAAAACATCCCGCTCGGTGAACAAACCGGCGAGACGGGACCCTTCCATGACGGCAGTGCAGCCGACATTGGCCTGGGCCATCGCCTTGGCAGCATCACGCACAGTCGCGCCTGCTTCCACAAACACCACCCGCTTCTGCTTTCCAACCAAACTCCTTACTTCAGACATAAAAGCCTCCTTTGTCTTCAACTCAAGTCTATCACTTCCAAGCCCCTTGTGGGGCAGAACTTGCGGCTTTTCAAGGCTGGAGAGGCCTCTCGCTTAGGGGGACCAAATCCGAGCAGGGTTCTCCCCAAGACCATATCCAAAGTGAAAAAGGTCCGGAAGATCCAAAATCGTAAATCGAGCTTCGTACCCAGGAGCAATTCGGCCAAGCCGGTCCCCAGCCCCAAGGCTGGTCGCAGCATGAAGTGTCATCCCGGCCAACGCCTCCAATGCGGTCAAATTGAGCCGAATTCGAGCAAAATGAGCAGCCTCAGGAAGACTCGCGGTATAGCAGGATCCAGGATTGAAGTCAGTAGCCACGAACCAGGGGACCCCCGCCTTCAAAAGTTTATGGGCGGGCGCATCTGCGTCTTGGCGAAGGAAGTGAGGAACAGTGGGAAGGAGACCAGCACAAGTGGTCCCACTAGTAACAAGCGCGTCTAGACCCGCATCAGAAAGAACTTCGAGGTGGTCCACGCTTTCAGCACCAAGAGATACCGCCAACTCGGTCCCTCCGACATTGGCAAATTGGTCGCTATGCACCCGTAGGGCGAACCCTAAATCAGAAGCTCTGGACAAATATCGTTCGGCCCGCTCAAGAGTAAATGCGTGGTCTTCAATAAAAACATCAGCCGCACGAGCGAGGCCCTGTTCAAAAATTGCCGGAAGTACCTCCTCGCAAAGTATTTCCACATATCGATCCGGTTTTTCCTTGAACTCTTGCGGCACCATGTGGGCCCCCAAAAAGGTGGGGAGAACCTCCATTCCAGTGGCCTCGGCCCCGGCCTTGATTGCCCGAAGAGACTTAACTTCATCTTCCAAGGTCAGGCCATAACCGGACTTTGCTTCGCAGGCCACGGTCCCGTGGGCCTGCATGCGCTGAAAATGGGCCACAACTTGGGCAGTGAGTTCTTCTTCACTGGCTTCGCGAACTGCACGAACGCTCGACAATATCCCGCCGCCGCGTTTGGCAATTTCCAAATAAGACAACCCTCTCGCCCGCCAATCAAATTCTTCAGCCCGGCCCTCTGCAAATGCCGGATGAGTGTGGGCATCAACTAGGCCAGGAACCAAAAGAGCCCCCTTCAGATTCACTACCTCCGCAGGTTCATATTGTTCTTTCAATTCCGTCTCAGACCCAACAAACGCCACTTTTCCGTTCAAAACAGCAACGGCGCCGTTGGCCAGAACAGGCAAAGACTCCAAATCGGGGGCGGCAACGAACCCGGGCGAACCGGAGTCCATTGTGTAAAGTTCACCGATTCCGCACAAAAGATAGTCGCAGGGTTTTCGCGCCATGAGGGGACATCCTACTCCCGGCTCCAAAGGGGTGGTAATATCGGTGCAACTTGATTCTCCCGGCCCTTCTCATTTTGTTCGGCGCCATCGCAGGTGGTCTGCGTAGCCTTCTCTCCTCGCCCATTCGCGGCTCGCTTCTGGATGTTCTTCCTCGCCAGCGGCAAGAAAAGTTAGAGAAGAACCTTGAGGAAACTTCTGAGCACCTCATCGCAACCGCCGGTCTGGTCCGATTGGCCTGTGTTGTCGCAACCGCCACCTTATTGATTCAGCACACGGAGCTTTTAGCACCAACTTCCAAATGGCCAGTTTGGTCAAGCGCCGCACTCTTGGCCGGTATCTTGCTTGAGGGCATCCCTTCAATGGTCACCCGCGGCCGCGGAGTTCGCATTGTTCTTTGGGCTCTCCCTGTATTGCGCCTCTTTTCAATTCCACTTCGCCCTATCACAATTCTATTGCACGCGACCCTTCGTTTCTTTGGAGCCGATATTGGCCAACGCGCTCAGGACCAACTCGCGGCGGATCTTGTTGAAGTCGCGCGCGGCCAAGAACGGGAACAGGAACTGGATGAATCCGAACGCAAAATGATTGCACATGTGATTGAGCTTCCTGAAACTGACGCCGCCGAGGTCATGACTCCACGCACAGACCTTACTGCCGTTCCTGCCGATGCGAGTATCGAAGAGGCGTTGCGTGTTTCACGCGAAGATGGCCATTCGCGCATTCTTGTTTACGAAGAAGATCTCGACCATGTATGCGGCGTTTATTACCTCAAGGATTCATTAGAGCTTTTTGAAAAACATTCAAATCCGAGTGAATTGTTGGTGAAATCCCAAATGCGGAGGCCCTATTTCGTTCCAGAAACAATGCGCGTTCCTGCTCTTTTTGAAGAGTTGCGCCGTCGCCGCACACACCTCGCAGTTGTGGTTGATGAATACGGTGGAACAGCCGGTGTGGTTTCAATGGAAGACTTAATGGAAGAAATCGTAGGTGAAATCGAAGACGAACACGACCCCGAAGATGAATCTCTTTTCTTCGAGAAAGAAGCACCGGATACCCTTTTAGTCGATGGTCGGTACGGTATTGCCGATCTCAACGAAGAATTCGATTGCAACCTTCCTGAAGATGAAGACTTTGACACTCTTGCCGGCCTTCTCTTTGACCGATTTGGCTGTATTCCACAACCGAATCAAACGCTCCGCCTGGGAAACCTCTCTTTTCAAATACTTGATGTTGATGACCGAAGAATTCGGAAAGTCCGCTTGTTAAAGTTAGACGAGAAAAACTCAAACGGCTCCCAATGAAAAGGCAAACCACGCCGGCTATCGTTCTCCGACGCTGGCCTTGGTCCGAAAGTTCACTCGCAGTCAGAGTTTTAACTCCGGGCAATGGAACCCTCCTCCTTCGAGCGAAAGGCGCCTACAAAGCGAAGAGTGGTCACATGGGGGTCTTGGACACTTGGGCTCTTGTCGAAGTAGAAATTGGTGGCCCACTCAACTCTGATTTTCAACAGCTTTATCGATGCCGGCTTTTAGACCGAATGTCCGGCCTTTCGAATAGCCCTGAAAATTTGGCCGCTGCGGGCCTTTTTGGGGAACTTGCTGAGCTCGCCGCGCCTCCCGGCCCAGACTCTGGACCGGTGTTTCGATTCTTACTTCGGGTTCTCCAAACCATACATCAGGGTTTTGAACTGGATGATTTGCTTTGCACCGGCCTCCTAGATGCTCTCTCGTTATTGGGCCTTGACCCTCAACTGAGTGTAGAGCCCGAAACGGAGGCGCCACTTTGGTTTCACTACGAATCTGGCGGCGTACTTCCTCTAGATTCTCCTCGCCCTGAAGGCCATTCCCGCCGCATCACCAACGGTGCCCGGCACCTTCTTCTTAATTGCCGAGAAAATCCATCCATATTGGACGACCTAGAGCCTGCCCTGCAAGAGGAAGCCCTTACAATCTTGGGCGAGTTCCTCCACTTCCACCTGGAAAGACCGCCGCGCGCTTGGGACGCTCTACGCCAACGCCAAGTCACCCTAAATCGTTGAGATTCATCCTCCCCCTTGCCCTCCTGGCTCTTGGCCTTTCGTCGTGCGCCCAACAAATCCTGCAACCCTATGGCGCCAGCGAGTTGAATCAATTGCGGAACCACATTCTTACCGGTTCAGAAATTGACATTCGAAATCGAAGAACCCTGGAAGAGGCCGAACAAACTGCAACCGTTCCCCACTTGGGACTATCCCATGCTGAGTTTTTGACTGCCCTCGAAGCAGCAAACGAAGATCGCGTTTCGGAAGTTTGGTCCACTCTCTACCGCCTGGACGACGATGACTTTGACCGGAGTTCCAAAATTGAATTCAATCTTCTTGCAGGCGACATCGCCTACCTAAAAGAAGATTGGGATCAAGCAATTCACCACTATGAGGCTTATCTTCTTTTTGGGGGTGCCGCCGGTACATCTGAAGTTGTTGAAGAGCGGCTTTATTCCATGGCCTTGGAACTCCTTGAAGGAAAACGAAAGGCCCTCGGGATTTTTACGGACCGTTATCGAGGAGTTGTCACTCTCCAGAACTTGGCTGCGTGGGCACCGAACAGCCCATTCGCCCCCCGCGCTCGAGTTGCGGCCGCAAACTACCTCTTTGACAGCCGCGACTTTGATGAAGCAAAGTTGGAATACTTGGGTCTTCTCCGCTATCACCCAGCGTCGGAATATTCCGACCTTGCCACATTCCGATTGGGAATGTGCGGATTCGAAATAATTAGCGGCCCTGAATGTGACGGGGAACTCATCGAATTGACTATTAATCAATTTCAACAGTACTTGCAAGGATGGCCAAATGGCCTTTACAAAGATGATGCCGTTAGGGCTCTTTTTGCTTTGCGCGCGACTCTTGCAAACCGAGAAATTCTAATTGGCGACTTTTATAGAACGATTGGCAACACCCGTGGAGCACGGCTTCATTACAAAGCCGCCCTCGCACTTCAATTTCAAGGTGCCATCAAAAAAGCTCGCGCCCGTCTTGACGAACTTCCTGCCGAAGACGGCCCACTCCCAGGAGAGGAATCGGAATCTTCGTCGTGATTCGCGCTGCCCTTTTTCTTTGGATTGCCGCAACCATTTCTTCCTGTGGTTACAAACTGCTCGAACCTGGGGTTGGAGCTGGGGCTACTATTTCAGTTCCCCCATCCGAGAATCCAACTCGTTGGCGTGGTGCCGAAGTCAGCTTTACAAGCGCACTCCGCAAGGACCTCCAGCGGCTGTTGCATCTTCGCTTCAGCTCCGAGAATCCGGACTACATTCTTCGTAGCTCCATTCAAGAGATTCGCCGAGGTGCACCTGTTCGGAGCAAAATCGGTGGTGCCATCGTTGGCACCGCCACCGTTGTCCTTACTTGGACCCTTGAAAACTCACACGGCGAGACTTTTTCAGGTGGTTCTTTAGAACAAACACTTGAATATCTTCCCTCTGAGGACGAAGACGAGAAACAAGCAATTGAAGAAATCCTCGATTGGATGGCCGAGTCGGTCGTAATCAAGGTGCACGCGGATTTCACTTCCGTGGCAAATGATAAAAATGGATAACCAGAACCCCGAACCCGACCAAAATCCCGACAAGCAAAACCCCAAGCGGAATATTGGCCCCGTTTTGTTGATTAGCAGCATGTTGCTGCTCTTGCTCATCCTTTATGGGTCGGACACCCCTTCTCGCACAATTTCCGAGGACGAGTTTTGGTACCGACTGTATAGCGACCAAATTGAGAGCCCTGAAATCAACAGCCCGACCAAGATTTCGGCCATGCTCACTGAAACCGGGGTGGATGGACGCCCTGTTCGAATTGCAGTCACTCTTCCTGATACTGCTGATGTAAAGGACCGAGTTCGGGAACTAAATGCAAAGGAGCTAGAGTCCACAATTGGAGAAAAGGAGCTTCGCGAAAAAATCGCGAGCGAGGAAATCCAATTGTTGAAGGGTTACCCCATTCGACTTATCGAACCTGTTGATCCAGACAACTTGGATGGAGAAACCAAAATCTCTTACCGCTTTTTTGTAGATTGGGCGGACGCAACGGGTCTTCACTATTCCGAAATTGTGGGTGCGAATGGAGAGACCAACTTTGCATCTCTATCCCGCACTCTCCGCGATCAAAATGCAACTTTAGAAAGCGGCCTCAACTTTGATTTAGCGAAAGGGCTACTGACAGAAGAGCACAACTCTGCGCTCCTTTACTTTTTCTCCACCTTCGGCCCTATTCTTCTTCTGATTGGACTTTTTTGGTTTTTGTTTGCGCGACAAATGAAAGGCCAAGGCCAGGGGATGATGTCCTTTGGACGATCCCGCGCCAAGCTCCACAACAAAGAAAGTGATACCCAAACAACCTTCAAAGATGTTGCAGGAATTGACGAGGCAAAAGAAGAAGTCGAGGAAATCATTCAGTTCCTCAAGAACCCCGACAAGTTTAAAAAGTTGGGTGGCCGTATCCCGCGCGGCGTTCTCCTTGTAGGCCCTCCCGGCACAGGGAAAACATTGCTCGCTAAGGCCATTGCAGGCGAAGCCGAAGTTCCCTTCCTCTCAATTAGTGGCTCCGACTTCGTGGAAATGTTCGTTGGAGTTGGCGCCAGCCGCGTTCGCGATTTGTTCAAACAAGCTCGCAGTTCCGCTCCTTGCATTGTGTTTCTCGACGAAATCGATGCCGTTGGGCGGAAGCGCGGTTCCGGAATGGGCGGTGGTCACGACGAACGCGAGCAAACCCTCAATGCAATCCTGGTTGAAATGGACGGGTTTGGAACTGATGACGGCATCATCTTGATGGCCGCCACCAACAGGCCAGATGTTCTAGACCCCGCCCTACTACGACCCGGGCGTTTCGATCGAGAAATCAACATTGACCTCCCTGATGTAGCCGGGCGCGCAGCAATCCTGGCTGTACACGCAACAAATGTCACCTTGGACCCTGCTGTAGATTTAGGCGAAGTCGCACGCGGCACGCCAGGTTTTTCCGGTGCGGAAATTGCTGCCCTAGTCAATGAGGCTGCCATCAACGCTGCGATGGCTGACCGCGGTTCCGTAACTCAAGCTGACTTTGAGGAGGCTCGCGACAAAGTTCGCTTTGGTCGGGAAAAACGCTCGCGAGTCCTGGAGCCAGAAGACAAACGCATCACCGCTTATCACGAAGCGGGGCACGCAGTCTTGAATGTCCTCCTTGAAAACACCGAACCGCTACATAAAGTCACCATTATCCCGCGTGGTATGGCCCTTGGCTCGACAATGATGTTACCTGAGAAAGACCGCTTGCATCTTTCCAAGAAACAGCTCGAAGCCGAACTCGCGGTTCTTTATGGCGGCCGCGTTGCTGAGGAACAGTTCTGTGATGACATTACTGCTGGTGCTTCTAGCGACATTAGCCGCGCCACCCGAATGGCCAAGATGATGGTCACCGAATGGGGAATGTCCGAGGTCATTGGCCCTGTTAATTTTGCCGAACGAAGCGGTTCGGAATTTCTGGGTACCGAATTTCGGGTTGGCAAGGACCACTCCGAAGAAACTGTGCGAGAAATTGATGAAGAAGTTCGGCGTCTCTTGACAACTGCTCAGACCACCGCCCGCCAAACCATCATGGAAAATAAAGAATCCATGGAACGAGTCACAGAGGCCCTATTGATGCATGAAACCATTTCCGGGGCAGAAGTAGAACAGCTAATGGAAGGGTCCGTTCTCCCTGTTGAGTTGCGTCCCCAAGCACCTCCGCCACCCGTTCCAACGCCGGAAGATTAAACTGCCAGGGCCGAATGGACCCCTGGACACTCCCGCACTTCGAACAACCCCACCAAGCTTGCCCTCTGGGTGAGGGGTGGTGGCGCGGGCCCGACCCGCAGTCTGAAACCTGCATCAACTTGTTGCGGGAGCTGGGCCTTTGGGTGAATGGCCCCCTTCCGGACGGCTCTTGGTCCTACTTCCCAAGCCCGGGACTTTCCCCCGACCCTGCTACTGCTACCGGGGAATTAAATGACCCTACCGCCCGCGCTCATTGGATTGCCCTCCGAGTTGCTGCAGGTCGGGACGCATGTTCGGCTCCTCTTCCACAGCCCCAACTAATGGTAGTCCTGAATCTCACAGAAGATTCCTTCAGCGATGGTGGAAAGCACTTAAATTCCACTGAATTGCTCGCCACTGCCCAAAGTGCCTGCGAGGGCAAGGCAACTTGGCTGGATTTTGGGGCCGAGAGTACTCGCCCAGGCGCCGAACCCATTTCACCCACCGCTCAAATTGAAAGGCTGCTCCCAGCAATAGACCTTTTAAGAGGTTTCGATTTAAAAATCTCGGTGGACACGCGCTCGGCAGCTGTTGCTGAGGCGGTTCTTTTGGCAGGCGCTCATATGATAAACGACGTAAGCTCCCTGGAAGATCCGGCGATGGGCGGGGTTGTTGCCCACCATAGTTGTGATTTAGTGCTCATGCACATGAAAGGGACCCCAGCAAACATGCGCCAACACTGCGATTACGCCTTTCTTCTCGGAGATGTTTTGGACGGCCTCGCCAGCCGCTCCTCGCGGGCAATGCTTGCAGGTGTTGCTCCTGAGAAAATAGTCTTGGATCCAGGAATTGGTTTCGCAAAAACTGCAGAGCAAAGCTTGGAGCTCTTGGGGCGTTTTGATTCTTTCCGAGCATTGGGCTTCCCCCTTCTATCCGGCCCATCGAGAAAATCTTTCCTCACTTTGCCCCTTGGCGATGTCCCTTCAACTGAGCGCGAAGGCGGCACAGCAGGCGCGGCTGCTATTTCCGCCGCCAAAGGAGCGGCAATCCTCCGCCTTCACCAAGCCGGCGAACCATGGGATGCTACCCGAAGCGCTTGGGCTTGCGCTTCCCACGCACAAGGAGTTGCCCAATGATGCATCTACTTGCCATTGGGAAAAGTGAACTTGGAATGGTCATCGAAATCATTTCCTTGACTGCTGTCTTTTATGGGATTCTGCGCTTTCTCCGAAGCACACGGGGCTTCGGAATCTTGCGTGGACTTGCTGTCTTTTTTGTTTTTACTTTTTTAACTTTTTATGTTTTAAGTTATTACCCTGGAGTTCCGGTTTTGGGACATTTGCTCAAACAAATCGTTCCTTATGTTGTTTTGATTCTCTTTATTCTGTTCCAACCAGAACTGAGGCAAGGAATTTCGCGGTTTGGCCGGGCAGGAATGTTCCGCTTTCTAAGTCCGGGCGCTGTGGTTGAACAATCCCTCCCCATGGTTGTTATGGCCGCCCAGCGAATGGCAAAAGAGCGCATTGGCGCGTTGATTGCCTTTGAACGAGAAGTTTCGCTTGCCCCATATCGAGAAAACGCTGTCCTTGTCGATGCGCCAGTCTCTTCCATCCTATTAGAGACCATTTTCTTCCCTGGCAACCCCCTTCACGATGGTGCCGTTGTCATCCGAAACGATGAAATTGTTTCGGCGGCATGCCTTCTACCCTTGGCCGATGCCGGAAGAGAATTAGGCCGCCTAGGAACCCGACACCGCGCAGCGCTCGGACTTTCGGAAGAAACCGATGCAGTAACCCTCGTAGTCTCGGAAGAAACGGGCCAAGTTTCACTTTGCACAGCTGGCGTAATTCATCGTCCCATACCTTTAGACCAGTTAGAAGATAAGCTGAATGAGCTCCTGCTCACAGAAGCCCCATCAAGGGGGGGCGCGGACCGTGATGAAGAAAAAGAGGACCCTGCAGAATGAAACGCCTCCGTAGATTTTTCCTCCACGACATGGGCCGAAAATTACTAGCCCTCATTTTGGCCAGTGTTGTTTGGTGGCTAGTGAGCAAAAATATCACTGCGGAGGCGGATGTTCGTTTTGTTGTGCGAGAAACTCAATCCAAGGGTCTTGCCGACCATGGGACTTTGGAAATTCGGCCACCAATTGGGTGGCAACTTTCAACCCCAACCCCGGGATCGGATGTCCGTTTTTGGTTTAAAGGCCCAAGTGCAAGACTTGATCAGTTTCTTGAAAACGGTCCCTCTGCCCATTTCGAGCCTAGTGCCGGTTTCAACAATGCGGGCTCTAGTGTCCAAAAAGAAGTTCGGGCTTCCGATCTTGTGTGGCGAGAACCCGAAGCCGCAATGGCCCTTCTTCGCGAAGTCGGCGCCGAACAAACTGTTCTGCAGCTTAATTTCGAACGGCGAGTAAAAAAGCGAATTGATATTTCTTCCAATCTGATTTCAATAAACGGTGTCCCAGCCGAAGGACACCGCAAGTTGGATCAACACCTTGATTTATCTGCTTCGTATATTCTCCTCACCGGTCCATCTTCCAAAATCGACGAGCTCCTTCAACGAATCGAACTATGGAAACAAGGCTCCGCCCCCGCCCCCAAAATCCTTGAGTCCTTGGATATTGAAGGCGCGCGCTCCGATGTTCGTCACCCACTAGCCCTTCACCCATCTCAAGCACGGAATGGAATCACAATGGTTCCCGAAATGGTAGAGGCTTTCCTGCCGATTCGCTTGAAGAGCCTGGAACCAGTTTCGTTTGTGCTCAATCAAGTAAGCACGCTTGGAAGCGCACCTGAAGGTCTCTGGGATTCGCATTACACCCCTCGAACTTGGATTGCTGAGTTGGCCTACCACCCAGACCTCTCTGGAATTGAATTCTCTGGTGCATGGGTAAAAAACCATCTTGTTTTATATCTATCCCTCTCTGAACTTCCATCATCAGCTCAGGAGTACGACCTTCGAGTTCACTGGGCACTTGTTAACATTGACTCTCGTGAACAAGAAGAGCTTCTTCTTAAATCCTTAACCGTTCGTTCCGAGCAGAATGGCGAGGACACCGTTCGTATGACTCGGACAGAAAATCAACAGTGACACAGAAACTATTTGGAACTGACGGAATGCGTGGCGTGGCAGGTGAAGAACCACTCACCCAACCTACGCTCGAACGCTTAGGGCTAGCGATTGCTCACCACCTCCGCGAGGGGCGGGTTCTTGTTGGCCATGATGGTCGCGAAAGCGGTGAAACCATCGCTGCTGCCATGGTTAGCGGATTAAATGCTGGAGGAATCCATGCAGATGTTGTGGGCCTGGCTCCCACTCCGGGCATTGCTTTCCTCACATCCGAAGGACCTTACGCCGCAGGTGTTGTCGTTTCTGCTTCTCATAACCCCGCAAAAGACAACGGAATCAAATTGCTCAATGCAGATGGCTCCAAAATGAATAGTGCTGAAGAAACAAAGTTGGAAACCCTTCTTACTTCTTCTGATGAGTTTTCTACACCAGGCGGCGGAGAATGTCGGCGCACAAAAGGAATGCTAGGCGATTATGTGGCGTGGCTCCGAAACGACGCATTTCCTCAATTAGACCTAGCGGGTTGGAAAATTGCGCTGGATTGCGCAAATGGCGCATGTTCACAGGTCGGCCCCAGAGTGCTAAAAACTTTTGGCGCTGAAGTGGTAACTACTCACGATCGACCAGATGGAATGAACATCAACGAAGACTGTGGCGCCCTTCACCCTGAAGTCTTAGCCGCTCTTGTCAAGCAAGAAAGTTGCGCCTTTGGCCTTTGTCTCGATGGCGATGGCGACCGTGGCATCCTTGCTGATTCTTCTGGACGGATTCTGGATGGCGATGCAATTCTCGCAGGCCTGTGCTCCTTGATGACACAATCTGGAGAACTTGCAGATGCAACTGTGGTTGCAACTGTCATGAGCAATCTCGCTTTAGAGAATTGGGTGAAAGCATGCGGAGCAAAACTCCACCGAACTCCGGTCGGTGACCGACATGTAGCCGCGGCTCTTCGGGAAAATAACTGGAATTTGGGTGGCGAAAAATCCGGCCACCTGTTGTTCGGCAAAGAGCATGGGTTCCGAGGTGATGGCTTGTACACCCTCTTGCGAGTTCTTTCCTCCCTCCAAAGGGCGGGTGCGCCAGCTGAAGATTTTGCAAAAGACTATGTCGATATGCCGCAGGATTTATGGAACCTCCCTGCAAAAAAACGAGTGCCTCTTGACGAACTTACTCAACTTTCTGCTGAGATGGAAGCGGTGGATTCAGAACTTCAGGGCCGAGGCCGGACCGTCGTTCGCTTCTCTGGAACGGAACTCAAACTCCGACTCATGGCCGAAGCCGAGGGCGACGAACTCGTCCAAAGTGTTTTGGAGCGCCTTCGTGCAGCTGCTCAAAAAGACGGCATTCTCGCCGAAACTTAATTTTCGGGAATGACCGAAGCCAAAGCTGTTCTTGCCATCGAAGCTTCGGGCGATGCCCCGTCCTTAGCCCTCTCCTGGAATGGCTCCATTGCTGAAGCGGACATGGATGGCCAGCGAGGGAAAGCTATGGTCCCGGCAATAGATGCATTGCTCCAATCAGAAAATTGCCCAAAGAAGCAGTTGGGAAAAATTATTGTAGGCGTTGGCCCTGGATCCTACACCGGACTTCGAATTGCCTGCTCGGTAGCCCGAACTCTTTCGTGGGCTCTTGATATTCCTGTTGAAGGTGTTTGCAGTTTTGAAGCTGCTGCATTGGATACTCGACAAGGATCAAATGTTCATGTTCTGCTGGATGCCTATCGTAAGGAATTCTATCACTCAAATTATCTACGAACAGAATCCGGAATCGAGGTATTGCAAGAGCCTCATATTCTTCAAGCCTCCGAACTCGAAGCGAGTATTCCAGAAACTTCGATTCTTCTCAGCGACGGCACCCCATGCGAGTCAAAAGCAGAAACTTATCCCCTAAAGCCGCGTGCGTGCCGACTTTTGGATTTGAGCTCGAGTCGGCCTCCCGTTCCCCTTTACTTAAGGGAATAAAAAAAGCGGTGCATCCCTGTCAAGGAATGCACCGCTGATTCGACCGTAGGGCCTAGAGATCCTGTGGACGCAAGGTCTTCCGGTTGTTCGCGGTAGCGCGAGCTTCGGCGCCAGCGATTGCTTCGCGGACGAATGAATCCAATGCACCGTAGAAGTCACCAGATACATTGCAGGTGTTCACTGCGTTCTTGGTGCGGCTCTTGGAAATGATCAAATCGAGTGCCTTCTTAGAAGCCTTCTTGCCTCTCTTGGCAGTTTTCTTAGCGGCTTTCTTAGCGGTCTTCCGCTTGGCAGGCTTACGGGTTACTTTCTTAGCGGCCTTCTTTTTGGTGGCCTTTTTTTTGGTTTTCTTCTTAGGTGCCATGTTTATCTTTGCTGAGTCGGTGAGACCGACGGATGAAAGGAGAATTGGAACGGCAGTCAATGACTGCATCGGCGGAGATTCTGACTATTTGAAAGGCCCAGGTCAAACCTAAAACCTATAATTCTGGCTTTATTTAGCAATATACGGCAAACTTCCCTCCGCATGACAATCGCCTCCCCCCTCACCTTGCTGGCCCTTTTCTGGTTATGCCCCACTGTTCTGGTTGCGCAAGAGACTGGTGAAACAAAGCAAGAGCTGAGTCCAACAACGATAAAAGTGCTCGAACGATTGGAGTGGTTCCCCCCTGAAGAACAGGCGAGAATTGCTGAAAGGGCGTGGTTAGAGACACTTCAGCAGGAAAGCCCGCGTCTGCAGGCATTCCAAGAATTAAAAGAATGGGCTGAGCGCGCAAAGCTCTCTGAATTGGATTCGGACCCAAATCGAGCGTGGAGCGCAGACACTTATGCACCCGCACTCAAGCTCAAAACAAGGGTCATAGGGCCCAACACTAGTGCTTGGAAAAAAGCCAAGAAAAAATTCTATGCAGTGGAAGATTTTCCTCAGAGAGAGTTTTTTTGGGAATATGACTTCGGCGAGAACGCTCTGAGAAAACCATCCAAGCCGTGCACACCAGCACAACTCATCACTTCCCTTCTTGAGGGAGAATTGCCAATCGATGGTCGGATTGGAGCACTCGCGATTGCCCGTATTGACGACCAAAATAGGCGAGACCCTCAAGCAAGGTACTTCGCCCACCATTACCGTGATCGGAATGGTCGTATTTATGCCGGGATTCGACTCGCTGATGTTTGGGACAGCGGCGCAGAATTTGAGGTGTCCGACGCTGAGGCAATTGCCTGGCTCCGAACCGTTGGAAATGACAATAGTTATCAATCTCCCATTAGTACCAGGGATCACGACCCCATTTACGCCCGTATTGAAGAATCCTTTCAGGATTGGCGAGAATATCAAAGCCTCCGCGAGGCAATTGCATCTCGTTTAGATCCAGCAGTACCCCTCCCATGGCGTTACACGGGCCTGGAAAAAGTCCTCGACCGCGCGTGGGGTCTCATGGAATGGTCTCCTGACCGGATGCGGAAGTTGATTTCCCAATGCGAATCACGAGAGCTTTTCTTTGACAAAATCAAAAAGCTTTGGGAACGAGAAGGGGTAGAACTCGAGGTTCCTGAGCACCCAAGCCAATTGATTCAGGAGGCCGCCCGGCAAGTGCTCCGTGAGGAAGGCCTCCTGGGGTTGGGCCGCCGCTGATTGCTGGAACCAAGGCTAGGCAAGGGGATATCCTCTCCAAATGACTTCGCGGCACCGCGCCTGGGCGGGCATTCACCTCAACGCCTTTCGAAAAAATTTGCAACTCGTAAAGGAGCTTGCAGGCGACGCTGAAGTTTGGCCCGTTCTCAAGGCAAATGCTTATGGACATGGCGCCATCCCGTTCGCGAAAATCTGCCAAGAGTTTGGAGCGCCGCGCCTGGGGGTTGGTGATAGTGGGGAAGCACTTGAACTTCGTGAAGCTGGAATTCAAACACCCCTCCTCGTTCTGGGGACTGCAATTGATTCTGAAATCCCAGACCTGTTGGAACACAATGTCGAGGTCGGCCTTCATTCCGAAAATCGAGCCTTCATGCTTGCTGAAAAGGCACGGAAATCCAATAAGCCACTTGGAGTCCACCTAAAGGTTGACACGGGCATGACTCGCCTAGGTGTTTTGCCCGAAGCCGCTCTCCGAGTTGCAAGAGCGGTTGTCGCCGAACCCTTCCTAGAGCTCCGTGGACTCATGACTCATCACGCTTCCCAAGATGGTTTTCGCTCTGCAACAGCGCGCGAACAAGATGCTCTCTTCAAAAAAACCGCTAAGGAGTTGCAAGATGCTGGTGTTCCCATTCCTTGCGTTCACTCAGCAAACTCAGCCGCACTTTTTACGGGCAACCCGCCCTTTGGAAATGCCGTTCGACCGGGCATCGCCTTATATGGCGTTCTTCCGTTGTCCCTGGACACCGACTCCCCTTTGGATCCAGTGCTTTCCTTGCACGCTCAGGTTGTTTTTTTGAAAGATGTCCCCGCTGGAGTTTCGGTGGGTTATGGAGGCCGTTGGAAGAGTCCACAACCCACACGCCTTGCAGTTCTTCCCATCGGGTACAACGACGGACTCCCCTACCGCCTGGGTGCGCAAGGCCGTGGTTGGGCACTTGTTCGCGGCGTTCGGTGCCCCCTCGTAGGTGCCGTGTCCATGGATTACTGCACTGTTGATGTCGGCCATGTGCCTGGCGTGGATATCGGAGATACGGCAACCCTTCTTGGCACTGACGGTGAAGAATCGCTCACAATCCAAGAACTCGCCGAAGCCGCCGGTACGATTCCGTATGAAATTACTTGTTCGATTGGTTCTCGCGTACAACGCATTTACGACGATTCGGATATTCAGCCTCCTAAACTGAGTTTCAGCGAATGAAGTTTTCGCCTTTAGCCCGCATCTCAGCAGTGATTTGCCTTTTGATGCTTGTGAGCGGGTGGCTCCCGATTCCACTTCCGACCAGTTTATTGAAGCATGCTCAAGATTTTCTTCCTGAAGGAAGCGCCATCTCTGCAAAGTCTCTCCGCCTTCGCTGGGCTTGTGGCGAATTTTCTCTTGCTGATTTGCGTTTGGAAAAATCAGAAGATGAAGTATTTCAAATCAAAAAGACTCGTCTGCACTTGGACTTGGTGCCTTGGAGTCCACACTTCTTAGAAACTCGCTCCCTTTCTCTTAGCGACGGCAATACAAATCTTGACCATCTGCAACCCGTACTGAGTTCCTTATTGGAGGGCTCTGGCTCATCCCAAGAATCGCCTCCGGTTCAAGTTCGCATCCAAAACCTGTCTGCCACGATGGGCTTAGCAAGTGGAATATTTCACTTTGGTATTGAAGATGTCCTCGGACATAGCACTTCTTTAGGAACTCAACTTTACGGCGAGCTCAGCACTCCATATGGATTCAACGCCGAAGCCTGGCTCGAACTTGGAATAGAAAACCAATGGAGCCTAGATATCCACTCCCCTCAAACAACTCTCGCTCACCTGGACTTCCTGCCAGTTACGGTGAGTGCGGATTCTTGTGAACTGCGCGCGCATTTGGATCAAACCAATGTCCAGGTAGATTTCCAATTGACTGGGGCCAGTCTCCAAATGACCGACCCTCCTTTGGATTTTGAATTAGATAAAATCCGGATTTTCGGCCCGCTTTCGAGCGGGATTCAAATGACTGCCTCAGGGCGGCTCGAAGGGTCACCCCTGCGAGCCGAAGCGTGGGTGAAGCGAGACCATGCAAACCAATGGGCCGCCCGCCTGGAGGGCGAAGCTCGAGCGATTGTCCTTGACGAAGACCGCGTTGCATGGCTGCAGCAACTTGACCCTGGGACTGCTGAGGTTTTTGAAGCTCTTGAACTGGATGGCGCAACTTCCGCCAACTTTTCTTGGGACTGGAACGGCGACGACAATGGGAAATGGCTCGTCCATGCTCCCTTTCAAAATTTAGGAATCACATACCGCGGTTTCTTGGAACAAGATGGCGACCGCCCATCGTTCCCTTATCCCGTAAAAAAAATGGCGGGCGATTTTTTGGCTGCAAGCAGACGGTTGGTTTTTAACACAACCGGCGATATGGGCACTGCCCCCGTAATCGCAGAGGGGACTGTCCTCATTACAGATGGCCCCGCACAGATAGGAATTGATTTGGATGTAACCGGACTCGAAATGGATGGGAGGATTACGAGTGCCTTGAGCGGTACACCGGAGGCATCCGCAATCTGGAGGGATCTTGGCGGCCCCAGTGGCGGGGAAGCTGATTTAAAATTGAGGCTTCGACGAACAAAGGAAGATAGCCATGTTCGCGTGGACTTAGAGGGAGAAGTCCGGGGAACAGAACTCCGCCCTTCCTTCTTACCAATTCCTATCGAATTAAATGGAGCATGGATTCACTGGGCACCCGGAAGTGCTGAATTTGCTGGACCTGTTCGCGCCCTTGGCGGGAATTTATTGGTAAAGGGTGAAGCGCGTTCCGTTCTCAACGGGAATTTGCCAGCAATTCAAATGCGTGCTGTCACCGAAGAGGGAATTGATCCGGTGCTTGAAGACCGAAAAATCCTGGAGGGGTTCCTGGGGCTTCCCGGTGGTATTTCAGGCTTTACTCTTGAAGGCCCTGCAAAGTTTGAGTTGGGTGTTCGCAGACCAGGGAGCGACTCTCGAGCCCAGGTTCTTATTGAGAACGAAAGCAAAGGTCTCAACTTGCGCTGGGACAATCCCAACACAAATTGGGAAAATTTAGTGGGCAAGATTGCAATCGCTGTGGATGGAAAACAGATTCTCTTTTCTGCTCCGGATGTTGTTGCCCAATGCTGCAACGGAGAATTGTCCGCATCAGCTAGTTTGCTCCACTTTGACGACCAAAAACACGGTCGCGGCACGATTGTTGCGAATAATCTTGAAGTTCGAGATGAAACCGTTCGCTTCGCACGAGCATTGGCTGGATTGAAACCGGAAATGGTTCAACCCATAGAGTGGTCAGGGCAAGTCCACTTAGTGGCGGAACTGGATTTGCTCGAACCAGGAAAGAACAGGGGACAAATACATCTGAGCCCTTTGGAAGTTCGCCAAGGCTTCCTTCTTCCTTCGGAAGGAACTTCATTAAGGGGAAGATTCGGTTTGCGGGACACCGCCCTTGTAGAGGGCCAACTTCAACTCACTGGCTCAGCTGGGAACATGGAGCTTCACGATGTTTTCTTGGAGACCATGGGCGACGGATTTTATTTAGAAGCCAACCTGGATTCGAAGGATGGGATTGAGATATCTGATCGCTTTTCTGCATTGTTAAGTCCAGGTGCCTGGAACGCATTTCAACGAATAGGGCTTCGAGGCCGGGTTGGCGCCGATGCTGTTAGGATTCGCTTGAATT
Source organism: Planctomycetota bacterium (assembly GCA_030748415.1). Lineage (GTDB taxonomy): Bacteria > Planctomycetota > UBA1135 > UBA1135 > UBA1135 > UBA7888. The sequence goes on along the minus strand of JASMMA010000002.1, from coordinate 123,041 downwards.
CAAACCCAGGAGAATCGTCCTTCGAATTGGAAGGAAACCTCCTCCTTAGAGAGATGGGCGTGGACGCCGCACCCGTTCTTGAAAACGGTTCTGCTTCTTTGCAAGTTATTCATTTCCAATGGAACAACCCAACTGATTTTGGTGGCTCATTCCAGTTGCAAAATGCAAAGTGTGATGTGGCAGGCTTTTCTTTTATCGATGCCAATGGGAATTTAACTCTTGCCCCAGACGAACTTCGATTTAACTCATTTGAAGGCGAATTGCTTGGGGGTGTTGTCGGAACCGAATCTCCTGACTCGCCGGGACACCTTCGATTAGGCCTTGAAGACCAAGCTCCTATCTCATTTCTTCTTTATCTCGACTCGCTTAGCTTGGCTCGCTTGCGAGAAGAGCTCAACCTTGGCGGCGACCTTGCAGGCAAGGTGAGTGGCAAGCTCAACTTTGAAAGTGCGACCCCCAACCCCCTTGACTACAAGGGCGTGGCGACTTTGGCCGTGGAGGGTGGGGTTTTAGGAGCCGTTCCTGTTCTTTCCAGAATGTGGGCCGTTGCTGGCGTCAAGCCCCCCATTTTCAAAAGTGGGCACTTCACTCTAAGGGCAAACCCGACCACCCACAGGGGCCGAATTCGGCTTGAAAAATTTGATCTGGAACATGAACTTTTGCAAGTTCAAGGGCGCGGTTGGGTTGGATTGGATTCTTATTTGAATTTGAAGGCAACCGTTCGAAGTGGAATTGTTCCCATTCTTGGTTGGGGAATTCCGCTAATTTCTGATTTGTTCTTCGACCCACTGGTCGAGCAAGACATTGTTGGTCCCCTTGAAAGCCCGCTTGTGACTCAACGGTTTGCTCGAAGGTTAGACAAGGAGAAGAAGTTAGAGTCGATTCCATTCCCACTTTGGATTCCCGAATTCGACCGTGAGGATTGGTGGAAGTCTCCAGCGCTTCCCGCCTCGCGAGATTAGAATCCGCGATATGTTTCATGTCATCATCATGGCCGGTGGTTCTGGGACCCGCTTTTGGCCCGAGAGCCGCCAAAGCCGCCCCAAACAACTGCTCCCTATTTTGGGCGCTGAGCCTTTAATTACAGAAACTGCAAATCGGCTCTCCCCCTTGGTCCCCCATGAAAACATTTGGGTTGTTACGAACCAAACTCAAGCGAGTGGTGTCCGTGCGGCGCTCCCTGACATCCCCGAATCAAATATTTTGTTGGAGCCTTGCGCGCGCAATACCGCACCCTGTGTCGGCTTGGCTGCTGCGGTGATTCAATCTCAAGACCCAGATGCAACCCTCGCTTTCCTGCCGGCTGACCATCAAATTTCCCCACCTGAAGATTTTCAACGCGCTTTGCGGGCAGGGGCGGCCGCTGCAGAAACTGAAGGAGTGTTTGTTACCTTTGGTGTTCCCCCTACCCATGCCGCAACAGGTTACGGATATATCCACCGAGGCGAGTTGATTGGAGAACACGAAAGCATTTCATGCTTCGCGGTTGAATCCTTCAAAGAGAAACCCGACGCTGATACTGCCAAAGAGTTTTTGAGAGACGGAAACTACTTATGGAATTCTGGTATTTTTGTTTGGAAGGCATCCACCATATTGAATGCAATAAAAGAACATATGCCTGACTTAGCCACAGGCCTTGACCGCTTAGTCAAAAACTGGGGCGAAGCTGATTGGGCTTCTTCCCTTGAAAAGGAATACCCATCTTTTCCATCGGTTCCAGTGGACATTGGCATCATGGAAAAGGTAAGTGGGGTTCAAGTTCTTGAAACTCCTTTCCATTGGAGCGACATTGGCTCTTGGCACGCGCTCTACGATGAACTGGAAAAGGACTCAAGCGGCAATGTTTCTGTTTTGCCTTCTGGGGGACAGCTCATGGCACACGATTCGAGTGGTGTACTTGCCTACTCTTCTAAAAACCAAATGATTGCAGTATTGGGCCTCGATGATGTGGTTGTGGTTCAATCAGGCGATGCCATCCTCATTGCAAAACGCAACCGCTCCGAGGATGTAAAACTACTGACAGACCGACTCAGAGAAATGGGCGAGGATCAACTCCTGTGAGGGGCCGTGTCCTTGCCGTTGATTACGGCGGAAAGCGAACCGGCCTCGCTATCTCTGACCCCATGCGAATCGTTGCCTCCCCCTTGGAAGCAATCGTGAGCACAAAGCTGGAAGAAACGATTTCTAAAATAGCTTCTATTGTGACAGAGAAAGATGCAAAGGTTGTCCTCGTAGGAATGCCCTACCTGCCAAACGGAAATGAAGGTGAGCAGTGCGCAAGAGTGCGCCTGTTTTTGCGCGCCCTTCAAGAACAACTCCCAGACTCTGTTCAAACCGAAGAGATTGATGAACGCTTCAGCTCCCACGAGGCCCGCCGTCTGCTCAAGGAAACCGGAAAGAAGCGCAAAGACTTAAAAGAGTTTGTGGACTCGACCGCGGCCGTTGTCATCCTGCGGGAGTTCATTGCCAAATAAGTCCCTAGCCCATTCTTGCCCACTCTTTTAGAATGGGAGCGGAGAGTCACTTGGGTGATCGCGCGCGGGAATCCCCGCTCGAGGAAAGTCCGGGCTTCATAGGGCGCAGTGGTGGCTAACAGCCACCGAGGGAAACCTCAGGGAAAGTGCCGCAGAAAACAAACCGCCTAAGCAGCCTCGGCTGCCGGTAAGGGTGAAATGGCGAGGTAAGAGCTCACCGCGCGCTTGGTGACAAGCGTGGCAGGGTAAACCCCACTGGAAGAAAGTTCACATAGGGAGGGATGGCGTGGTCCGCGCCGTTATGACCTCCGGGTAGAGCGTTTGAGGCTGGCGGCAACGCGAGTCCCAGAGAAATGGTCACCCCCTCGCAAGAGGGACAAGATCCGGCTTACAGAGTGGCTCTCCACTTCACCAGACTCTGACCCCATCCACTGGGTCATCTGCCATCCTCCCCGCCATTTACCACCGATGGGTTTTGCGAAGGTGCCTGGCTGGATTTCGTGCGAATTTGTGTGCGCCTCAAATCAGAGGAAATACGCACACGACTGAGCAAGGAATCCATGCCATGGCCCGTTTCAAGATGACCTAGCGGATGGGGTCAGAGTCGTGCTTGTTCTTGAGGACTTTTTAGCGCCCAACGCCTGAGACATGATTCAAGGCTTGTAAGGGTTACGGGTTTAGCTAAATAATCATCCATTCCTGCCTCGAGGCATTTCTCTTTATCTTCCGCCATTGCATGAGCAGTCATGGCAATGACGGGAACTCGGTTGAGACCCTCCCCTTTTTCGCGACGGCGGATGAGGCGCGTTGCTTCGTAACCATCCATAATGGGCATCTGGCAATCCATAAGAATTAGATCCCACCCCTCGTGGGCGCATTCAACAGCTTTACGGCCATGCTCCACAGAACCTACATCAGCACCAAAGCGCTCCAACATTCGAATGGCAACAGCGCGGTTCACAGGTTGATCTTCAACAAGCAAGACACGAAGTCCAGGAAGGATTCGCAGAGGTCGAGGTGCCGTTTCCTTCGGGGTTTGTTCTTGAACATTCTCGAAACAACACTCAAAGGAGAATTGGCTTCCAACCCCAGGCTGGCTTTCCAATTGGATTTCCCCGCCCATCAGGCGTACGAACTTCTGTGAAATTGCTAATCCAAGGCCAGTACCCCCGAACTGCCGTGTTGTGCTGGCATCTGCTTGAGTAAAGCTTTGGAAGATTCCTTTTTGCGCTGAAGCTGCGATTCCTACCCCACTGTCTTTTACCTGAAAACCCACCCGAACAGACTCCCTTTCTATTCCCAACTTGCTTAACGACAACTGGACAGATCCTTGGGAAGTGAACTTAACGGCATTCCCCACAAGGTTGGTAAGGACTTGGCGAAGGCGAACAGAATCCCCCAACACAGTTTGAGGTAGATTCTTGTCGAGGTGGATTTCTAAGCTCAAGCCTTTTTGCCGAGCTTGCATTTGAAAAAGCCCCACGACATCGGAAGCTGTTTCACTTAAAGAAAAGGGGGCTGTTTCCAAACACATTTTCCCTGACTCTGCTTTTGAGAAATCTAATACATCATTAACAATACCCAGCAAGCTGCCTGCGCTTTTGCGCAATGTTTCGGATTGGATTTTTTGCTCGCCTTTCAATCCACTACTCTCCAAAAGTTCGGCCATACCCACAACTCCGTTCAGAGGGGTGCGGATTTCGTGGCTCATATTTGCAAGGAATTCTCCCTTCGCCCGACTAGCATCTTCTGCGGAAGCCAAGGCGATTCCCAATTCTTTGTTCGCGCGGCGAAGCTCAAGAGTCCGCTTGGATATTTCGGCCTCCAAATTTTCTTCGTTTCTTTCCGCATGAATCATCATGGCATTTATTTGCGCGGCCAATAAAGAAATCTCGTCGTTTCCTGAATCAAGTGCTCGAATCTTTCGGTCACCCCTTGATACCCGGTTTGCGACTCGGGCTAATTCTCGGAGACGGTCAAGCACCAAGCGATCCGTCCCGTAAAGTAAAAATGCACTCATCAAAACAGCGATGCTTGCAAAGGAAAGACTAAACAACATGAGCTGACCCACAAGGGCAGATTGGCGCGGTGCAACTCCATCAAGAAGAGCTTTGGGTAATTGCGCAACAGGCTGTGTGAAATCGCTTCCACTCGTTACTTCCTGAATCCATAATTTTCTTAACTGACCAGCAATTTCAATCCTCTCCTTTTGTTCAGTCTGTTGCTGCTTCCACAACAAGCCTCCGCCGACCAGCATGGGAATTCCAACAGAAAGAAAAACTAACGCAATCAACTTGCGTCGAATGTTGCTTTTTGAGGGGGACTCTGAAAGGGGCATGGATTCCCCTATCTATCGACCAAATTGCTGCATTCCCTAAAACTGAATCGTTATTCATGTTTGCCTTCTGTTTGCCCCACCTGTTGTGTTAGTTTTCCACAATAATCCCACAAGTTGGGGATTTCTTTCCCTGAGGGCTTGCAAGTGCTTGTGCATACCTGTACAAAAACACAGGAATGGAGTTTGTCTACGTTGTTCCGCGTCAAGCCCTCTTGGGTGACCAAGAGATTCACGGTCTGTTTCCATTGGCTCCCGCCGAGTTGGAGGAGCGTTTTTTGGCTCCAGCAAGAGAAGAGGGCTTCTTCATTGAGCGAAGTTGGGTGGAAACTCACCCCGAGTTTAAACAACCCATTCCCTATGTTGCGGTCATGCGCGGAGACGAAGTCTTTTGCTTGACCCGACTTCAAACTCAAGGTGAAAAACGGCTCCACGGAAAGCGGAGCATCGGCGTTGGGGGGCACATTAACCCCTGCGATCACCCTGAAAACGGCGGCGAGTTGTTCACCAACGCTTGCCATCGGGAACTTCACGAGGAGCTCCTCCTACCGGAAGCATCTCTCCCACTCACACCCCTCGGAATCCTCAACGACGATCGGACCGAAGTTGGCTCCGTTCACTTGGGATTGGTTTTCCGTCTCGACGCTGCTGACTTAGAAGTTGCCGTCCGTGAAACCGATGCCATGGTTGGTGGATTCGAACCCCTGGACTCTCTCACTGCGCTGGCCTCTGGGCCGGAATCCCCCTTCGAGACTTGGTCCTCTCTTCTGCTTTCTTCGGGCGCCCTTAAGGGTTCCGCCACACCTGTTTCCTAATCAAACCCCCGAAATTACTCAGCTGAAATGGTACGCCGCGCAGACGAAAACGAAATCGATGTCGTTGCTCTCATCAAACGACTCCAAGAAGCCCGACTCCAACCCTCAGTCCGGCTTATCTTCAAAGATGGTCGTGAATACGACGGAGCAATCACCTATCAAGACCGGTTTGGAACCGGTCGCATCATCAATATTCAAACTGAATTCTCCAGGGATTACAATGTTTACGACCTGAAAGAGGTCCTTTACTAATAGCCAAAACGAAGTCGAGTCCGCCAACCCGAAGGTCAACGGACTCGAAAATCAGGAACAAGCGTCCTTAGCGAAGGAAAGTCGCGTAATCGGCTTCATCGAAACCGAGAATCGCTTTCTCGCCTCGAGCCAAAAGTGGGCGGCGAATCATGTCCGGGTTCGACCGGAGCAAATCCACAACCTCTTTCTTGGTTTTGAAGGTAGCGTTAGGAATGTCCTGCTCCTTAAAACCCTTTGAGCGGGCATTGAAGGCAGTTTTAGGATCTTCGGCATCCACTGCTTTTTCAAGCAACTTCTTGGCCGGGGGAGTCTTCAGAATGTCTACGGCTTCGAAATCGATGCCTTTCTTCTCAAGGTAGGAAACAGCGCGCTGACAAGTTTTGCAGGTGCCTTTGACGTAGAGCTTTACGGGGCTCATGAGTTTATTCTGACCAGGGGCTAAGGGTTAAGGTTTCTGCCCAAAAGGGGCCTAGAAACCAGCAAAGGGTCCTGCAGTTTACCCAAAAAAGGAATTCTTGGCTACCCCTAGAAATCACAAGCCCCTAACCATCTATTTTAAAAGGGCTTACGGGCGCTTAAGCTGCGCCATCGCCTGGTTCTTGCTGTCCAGACATTCCAACAAGCTCCATAAGGACTCTCACTAGGTTGGCAGCAAACTCGCTTCGAATGACCACGGTAAGCCCCAGGGCTCTGGCAGCCTCAAGAAGCTCCACCTTTTCATGGGATCCGTAGGCGAGGATGGGCAAATCCGCTGTGGGTTTGTTTTCCATTAAATCCTTTGCCAACAACAAGTTATCGCTCCCCTCTCTTTCTAAATCTAGAATAACTCCCATGCTGCCCGCAACCGATAACTGTTCAAGCAAATCTCCGTCCCAATTAGGGGTCCTGGCCTCCCAACCAAGCGCTTGGATGGCAGGCTCAATCTTCCCCAAAAAGAACTTCTCCGAAAGGAGGAGGTGAAAGACGGGTGTTGAGGGGGAATCTTCGCTTAGATGAGTGGGCATACTCCAGCCATTACAATCGGCGCATGAACCCATTTTGAACCGATATTCACGGAAAAACTCCCAACAAAAGAGAAGAAGCCAACAAGGTTGGCTGCGCTATCCTCTTTCCTCAGCATACTTTTAGCGAAATCCATCACCCTTGACCTTCCTCTGCTTTCTTCTTTCCTTTACAACCCAAGCCGGGACTGTCGAAGCCCTCACCTCGATTTCCGGACCAAGTCCAGGTTCCTTTTTTGGCTCCACGATTTTTCGGGTGAGTGACCACGATGGCGACAATCTCCCCGACCTCCTAGTTGGCGCACCTGGGGCAGGCCTCCGAGCAAACGGCGCAGGAGCTGCCTTCATTATTTCAAGTAAAGATGGTCAAAAATTACTCAACATCACCTGCCAAACCGAAAACGCAAGATTGGGAACCGGTTTTGCTGAACTCGGAGATTTAACCGGAGACGGAGTGAACGACCTCGCCGTTGGGCTACCCGGCCTCTCGGCAGAAGGTCCAGAGCAGGGGGCTGTCTGGCTCGTTAATGGAAAAAACGCCTCCATTTTTGGCCAAATGCAAGGCGATACTCCTGGCGAAGAGATGGGTTCTGCCATCGCAGTTCCAGGGGATTTGAATGGGGATGGGAGTCTTGATTTTGTAGTGAGTTCGCCTGGGCTTGGTGGCAAAGCTGGAAAGCAATGTGGCGGAATCCGCGCATACTCTGGTCGCTCGCGGCAACTACTCTTTGAAATTGAAGGTCCCAAGCGAGGCGGACGCATGGGTGAGGTTCTTGCAACTCTTCCCGATTTAGATGGGGATCAAATCCCTGACTTCATGGCTGGCAGCCGAAACTCTGGAATGGTCTTGGTCATCTCTGGCGCTTTTGGTGATGTCATTTACCAACACGAAGGAAATCGGGGTAGTCAATTCGGCGCCGCCCTAAGCAGCATTGGGGATATCAACAGGGACAGGGTTCCAGACTATGTCATTGGTGAGCCACTTGCGTCCGGTGAAAAAACCGAATCTGGGAAGGTTCATATCTACTCCGGAAAGGACGGGAGCGTGATTCGCATTATTGAGGGCACAGAACAAGGGGGAAGGCTTGGTACATCTTTGGCGCCATTAGATGTCGGCGATTCAGGTGGCGGCCCTGATTTACTTGCAGGCGCCCCAGGCAAAGGTGATGCTGGGACTTGTGTACTCCTGGACCCTTTGTCCGGCGCTATTCTCATGAATTTTATCGGGTTTTATGAAAACGCTGAGTCGGGCTCTGCTGTTGTCGGGCTCAATCGCCTTGACGCTCTAGGAGTTAATCCATCACCCGACATTTCCAAGGAGGGTGCTCTCCTAGCTTTCAGTTCTCCCAAAGCCAAAGGAAGTGGCGGCGATAACCACGGAAGCATTAGTTTTTTCCGTTGGACCCCCTCGGATGCCAACCTCGATGAACAAGACCTCGTTGGCGGCCTGCTCGCTTTTTCTGCGACCTCTAGCTTGACCGCAGCGGGAGATGTTCTTGGAGGGGATCCTGACTTCAATCGTGAAAAGTGGGACATGGTTTCGGGCCCCCTTGGACGATGGACTCTTTGGTCCTCTGTAAAGCCACAGCTTGCCAAAGAAACCGCTGACTTGTTAAGCCGAACTTATGCTCGCCTAGATTCCTGCTTCGGGTCTTCGGATGCAGGCCGTAGAAGCCCACCCCTGACCTTGGTTCTTGCAGGCTCAACCCGCCGCCAAGATGAGGTTGCCGATTCTCTCCTTCGAGCGTTTCAAAAGGAACACCAAATAAAATGGGTTGAAGATGGTCGCATGTGGCCCAACATGTTGAATCGCGAACTTCTCTTTGCTCTTGTTCGAGATGACAAATCAACCAAACTTATTAAGCGGCCCGATGTACAACTGATGCATTTTGCTGTGCACCTGGAGTTCACTCGCCGCTTCGGCGCCTTCCCTGGGTGGCTGGTCGAAGCTGTGAGCTACGGCCTTCAAGATGAACTCGTTGGAGGAATCTACGGCTACAACAACCGCGAGGAATGGGAAGAAATCGCCGAGGATTACCATATCTCATGGCGTGAGAAAACGGCAGACCTCCTTCAAGCAACACCACCCGAGCTGACTTCACTTTTTGGAGATTTGCTCCAACCCTTTGAACAATCGCGCGCGTATAAGCAGTTGGCTTTTGGACTTTGGCTAATCAACCAGCCAGAAGGAGTTCTAGAAACTGTTTGTCGAGGAATCATCGCCAAGCGTTCTCGACTCCTCTCTCCGAACCAAAGTTGCGGTATTGATGATGCAACACAAGTCGCCGTTTTAGAAAGCGCACTTGACGGAAATCTTATTTCTCGGACGATTCAACATTGGGAGTCCGTTTCCCTCGACGGAGGCCCTCGAGCTAGACGGGCTTCTGCAATCGCAACCATTGAAAGAGTTGCCCAGAACCAAAAACTGCTCGTCCTTCAAGATAAAAGGGGGAGTTTCCGAATCATTACAGATTTAAAAGAAAGCTCGGCAAAAAAAACGCTTGAAACCCTTTCTACTGGAATTCGTTTCCTTGAAAAAGCTCTTGGTCGCCTTTCCCTGGAGGAAGGCGATATCCCACCAACTGTATTCCTTTTGAATGAAGGCTCTAACTACCGCCATCTTTGTGATGAAGCTGCAAAAGCTGTCCCAGGAATTTCAAGCTACCTGAAGAACGCAAAAGAAAGCGTTGGCTTTACTTTGCCACGCCTTCCGTACACGGCTTACTTTGACGACAAGTCCACTCAGGAAGAATCCAACCCAACTCTTTCTGCTCTTCACAACATTGCCCACCTTTGGCTCAGGAAGACTTATGGTGAACTGCCGCTTTGGTTAAAAGAAGGAATCGCAACGGGCCTTGAAGAAAAGGTGTCTGGCACGGTTTATGGGAACTGGAATCTTGGAGGCTTTGTTTATTCCTGGACTCACGGGTCGTGGAGAAAACGGGCCCAGGAGTTTGTCGCTGGGACCGGTGAAGTCATCGAGGCATACGATTGGTCGGATGTGGAATTTGGGAGCGAACCCCCAATGGTCAAAATGGTGCGCCCGACTCTTTTTGACCTTTTCTCCTACCGTGCGACTACCTATCGGGAAGAAATGGCACACATGGCTTTCGCTTTTGCCATCTATGGGCTTGAGAAAAACAAGACAGGCCTGAAGAAATTCTGCAAGAACCTCAAAAAAGAATACGACGCCAACTGGATTACTGTTGGTCGGTTCGAACCTTCAGCCGAATGGACCGATGGCGCCGTTCTCAAAGCCTTCGGAAAAGACTTCCACGAAAAGTTCGTTGGCTGGTGGCAAGAACAATAGGGTTCGACCCTACTTCACAAAGTCGATTTGAGGTGGCTCGGGAATAAGCCCAGCCTTGTGTGCGCGGTCGAGGAACAAGCGAACGGATTCGCGGCCGTCATCACCGTAATCTAATGTGCGGTCGTTGACATACATGGCAATGAATTCGTCTGCCAGCTTGAGGTCTAAGTTACGACCGAACTGGAGGGCGTATTCAACCGCTTCTTCACGATGCTCCAAACCGTAGGCAATAGATGCGCGCAAGTACTCGGAAACCCGGGGAATGATTTCACCCAAATCGCGGCGGATTGTGTTTCCACCTAAGGGTAAAGGCAATCCGTTCGTTTCTTTTCCCCACCAAACGCCCAAGTCTTCTAGCAAAACAAGCCCCTGGTCTTGGAAGGTCAGTTGACCTTCATGAATAATCAAACCAGCATCAAATTCTCCGCGCTCAACTGCGAAAGGAATCTGGTCGAATTCAACGACTTCAAAATCGTAAGAGCCAATACGCATTTGCGCGGCAAGGTGAGCAGATGTCCATTCACCGGGAATCGCAAGGCGCTTGCCTTTGCCTTTCTCTAAATCGCTCAGGTCAAATTCTTCCCGTGCAATAATTCGTGGTCCATAACCTTCACCCATTGAAGCGCCATGGTTTAAGAGGCAATACTTATCTGAAACAAAAGCATAGGCGTGGATTGAAACCGCTGTGATTTCATATTCCCCGCGCATCGCCCGCTGGTTTAGGGATTCAATATCTTCAAGCTTGTGGTCAAAGTGAATGTCGCCCGTATCCAAATGATTCTTGGCCAAAGCATAGTGCATGAAGGCGTCATCAGGGTCAGGACTATGAGCGAGAATGAGTGTCTTTTCGGCGGTTTCGGACATGGCAGCCGAACATTCTACCGCCACAATGAAAAAAACGGAGCCGCCCGAAGGCGGCCCCGCTTGGGGATGTTCGATAAAGTATTCAGGGAGAATGTACGGTCAGGAAAAGGAAGCTTGCTGGGGAATCAGCAACGCAGAAGGAAGTCCTCCAGTGCGCGGCGGAAGTCGCTCAGGCCGAAATCTTCATCACAAAGAGCGAGGTAGATGGCCTGCTCGAGCTCACGCGGGGTCCGGGGATTGAGCTCCCTAGGTCGTGGGTAGCCCAGGAAGAAAGAAAGGCTCATTTCGCGCTCGTCCGCATCGATGATGGACTTATCGGTTCCTGCAAATTCCCATGGAGCCTGGTCGAAAGGTAGTGCGCCGCAAAGAAGCTCATAAACCATGATGGCGATGGCTTGCGCGTCGCCCTTGGAGTCGTGGCGAAGGAATGGATTGTAGTGGGGAGTTCCTACCAGCAAGTCGGCGCGGTCGCTTGAAGGTACTGGATCCAAAATCCGGACTTGGTCATTCTCAGTAATGAACAAGTTCTCAGGTTTCAAATCCCCATGACAATCCCAGTGCCCGCACTCAACATGGTGCTCGACAATGCGAGCCGCCTCAACAAGCCAACGAAGTTTTACGCCCTCAAGAGAGCGAATTTTTTCACGCAGAGTTGCGCCTTGAAGAAGTTCCATCGCCAAAATGGGGCGACCCTTAACTTCGAGAAGTTCTCTAAGCGCCACAACGCCTTCGCCTTCTGCCGCGCGAAGTTTGTTCGCCTCGCCGCGAAGAAGAGCATCCACTTCATGGTTGTCAAGGACCTCAGCTTGTCCCCCTTCAAGGGGGTCCAAGAAGAGAGCTTCAGCTGGTGTTTCGTCTGGGCTGATTCTCTCGGGTGAGCGTTCGGCGGTTACCTCGCCGAAACGAGAAAGGTAACGGCCACCGCCGCTTTCATCGCCAATCTTCAAAGCGATGGTTTTCCCTTTAGAATCTTCGGCGGCAAATACCTGTGCGAAGGCCCCGCGACCGAGAAAACCGACCACTTCGTATTGGCCGATGCGTTGTCCTGTTTCGATGTGAATCATGGGTTTATTGCTCCCTGAGCCTTCCTTTGTCGGCCACAGCCCACCCCCGCCTTAAGATAGAAAGCGAAGGAATCCCCCTCCCCTGCCGTTTTGACCACCAAATCCCTTAATAAGCTCGATTCTGAGGCCCTTGAGAAACTTCGGTTATCTGGGCGTATTGCCTGTTCTGCAAGAGAGTTGGCTATTTCCAAAGTCCTACCTGGTGCCTCTTTGCGGGCGGTCATGGATGAGGTCGAGACTTTTATCCGAGATTCTGGCGGCGGCCCGGCCTTTCCCGCACAGACCAGCCGAAATGCCATCGCGGCCCACTATTGCCCTGCCCCCAACGACGCCACGCTTTATCAGGAAGGAGATGTCGTCAAGGTTGATATTGGGGTGGAGGTCGATGGCTGGGTCACCGACAACGCAGCTACGAAGTACCTGGGAGAAGACCCCACTCTTCAAAAACTAGTGCAGGCAGCGCAAGACGCCCTATTGAGTGCCCTTGAACTTGCCGGCCCGGGTGTCATGGTTTCTAAACTATCCAGAGCCATCGAGTCCGCCATCGAAGGGCATGGTTTTCGACCGGTTTACAACCTAACCGGGCATGGAGTCGATCGGTGGAAAGTGCATTGCGCTCCTCAAATCCCACCCACTCCGGACCGCCACTCCGATTCGGAGCTTCAACCTGGAATGGTGATTGCCATTGAGCCCTTTGCCACTGATGGGAAAGGAACCGTCAGCGACAAAGGTCGCGCAGAAGTTTTTATGCTGCTTCGGAATCCCCGCAAAATGAAAGGGGTGGACCCTGAAGTTTGGGAAGTGATTGAACATATGAATGGCCTGCCCTTCGCCCGCTGCACTTTTCCATCTGCCCTTCGAGGGGATCGTTTGGAGTCCAGTCTTCAAAGACTCCTTCGCACGGGTTCAGTCATGGCGTTCCCACCTCTTGTGGACCCGGATGCAGGCGTCATGGTTTCTCAAGCAGAACACACAGCCCTGATTCTTGATGACGGCATCGAAGTCCTAACCAGCACACCCTTAGAAGGATGAATGAAAAAGAAGAAAGCTCCTTTGCAGGCCTTTTCTCCAAGTTAGGGATTGAGGGCAGTGGCGAACCAGAACCAATGCCCAAAACACCAAGCGACCCGGTACTGAAATCCGTTGTTCTTGCCTTTGAAAAACGGTCAGGCAATAAGGTGGTCACCACCATCAGAGACGTCCCGAAGCCTATCCAACATAAAACTCTTCAAGAACTCAAAAAGGCTCTGGGCACAGGTGGGTCGCTCGTTGATAACTTACTCGTTATTCAAGGAGACCGGCGAAAGGACCTTGTTCGGCTCTTAGAAAAGGAAGGTGTCAAAGTTCGCGGAGAGCGCGGGTGACACAAAAGAAGTTGGGCACCATGAGTGCGGCCGCAGCGGTTGTTGCGAGCATGATTGGGGCCGGTGTTTTTACCACGACTGGATTCTTGGCAGCCGACCTGGGTCATCGAGGTGCCATTCTTCTGATTTGGGTTGTTGGCGGTGCCTACGCTGCTTTCGGCGCCCTTTCCTATGGAAAACTTGCCCGCGCATTCCCTGAATCAGGTGGCGAGTACATCTTCCTATCAAAAACCGTGCATCCAACTGCAGGTTGGCTCGCGGGTTGGGTCTCGCTCGTTGTTGGGTTCAGCGCACCCGCTGCATTAGCTGCAAGTGCCTTCGGATATTACGCTATTTCATTTTTCAAAGTTGACCCCACAATTTCCGCATCCATTCTTTTAGTGGCTGCTGCAACTTTGCACGCAAAAGGGACTCAGCTCGGGAACCGAGTTCAAGTTGCTTTAGTTCTCCTAAAAATAATCCTCCTTCTTTCTTTTATTGGAGTTTCCTTATTTCTTGTTCAGGGAACATCTGGCCTTCCAACTCCAGGCACTACAAACCCACCCGAATCATGGCCCACTATGGGCGCAATGGCCGTCGCTTTAATGTGGGTTAGCTTCAGTTATTCCGGATGGAACGCTGCTGTTTACATTGCGGAAGAAGTTCAAAATCCTGAACGGTCATTACCACGGGCACTTCTTTTGGGAACGGGAATCGTTACCCTTCTTTATGTTTTCCTAAACATCTGCTTTCTCAAACTTGCACCACTTACCAAATTAGCCGGACACCAAGATGTTGCTCTTCAAGCAGCCCAACAAAGCGGAATCCCTTGGTTTTCGACTGGAACCGCAGCCTTGGTTGCCCTTGCGCTTGCAACTTCAGTTTTTGCAATGACCCAACTCGGTCCACGCGTTTACGCGAAAATGGCAAGGAATGGTTGCGCTCCCTCTTTTCTTGCTCCCAAAAACGAAACGGCACCCAAGCTTTCAATCTACCTTCAAACCGCCCTCGCGCTCATCCTTCTATGGTCTGCAACTTTTGACGCCATCCTCACTTGGACTGGAATCACTCTCTCGTTTTCAACGACCCTTACGGTCTGCGGTCTCATTCGTTTCCGCGGCCCCAGCCTTCCAGCCCTTGCATTCGTCGCCCTCTCCCTTTGCATGCTCTTCCTTAGCATCCAAAACCGCCCCCTTGAAGCCGCCTGGGGCCTTTTCACCCTCTCCCTCGGCTGGCTCATCATGAAAATGACCGTGGCGAAAAACTCCTCGGCTTGTTTGTGATGTTTGATTTGTTTGTGTGATTTCTAATTTAGGCATATAATCAAGGTATCTGAGGGCAACTTTTTCCCGACTTCACATCTGCGGAACCGATTTCTAGGTCATCCATTGTTTAGAGTCCCTGAGGGGATTCGATTCCTTAAGTCCCGAAAACTTGAAATAGCTAAGTGAAACTCTTCCCCCTCAACACCCTTGCCCTGTTTGCAGTCGCAAGTCTTTCAAGCCCTGCATTCTCCCAAGCCACCCTCAGCATCGATCCTGTTTATGAAGGTGGCACCGCGACATTCCACATCGACCAAGGCGCGGCGAACGGTGTGGTGGTGCTTTGTTATTCCCTTGCAGGCACTGGCCCGACCACGATTCCAAGCGGCTTGACACTAGACTTGTCCACGCCAATCGGGCAATTGGAAGCACTTCAGCTCAATGCAAATGGACATGGTGAACTCGGCCCCTTACCAGTGCCAAATAGTATGAGTGTGGGCACTCAAGTTTGGGTGCAAGGTGTGCATATAAACATTTGGGGACTGCCATCATTAGAACTCACCAACATGGTGCCGGTAGTGGTGGAACAAGCGCCGGGCCCACCCCGGCCAGACATGGTGGAAATCGCAGGGGGTACCTTCGAAATGGGCGATCATTTCAATGTGGGCTGGTCAGCCGAACAACCCGTCCACGAAGTAACATTGGACACTTTCTACATGGACCAATACGAGGTCACCAATCAGAAATTTGCCGACTACTTAAACTCTGCATTTGCCCAAGGTATGGTGACGGTGTCAGGAGGTCGTGTTTATCAAGTGGGTGGAAGTGGCAATGAGATTTGTTACCTGAATAATGGACTGACCTGGAATGGGAGTAGTTTTCAGATTGACAGTGGGAAAACAAACCATCCAGCGGTTTACATGACCTGGTACGGCGCCTGCCACTATGCCAATTGGCGTAGTAGCGAAGATAATTTTACCCCTTGCTACGACGAAACGACATGGGATTGTGATTTCCAGGCCGACGGTTATCGCTTACCCACCGAAGCGGAGTGGGAATACGCTGCTCGCGGTGGAGCGCATAACCCTTACTACCAATATCCGTGGAATCGCAATGATATCAACTATGGTGATGCTAATTATGATTACACACCCAATATTGGCTCTACATGTGATGTCGGCAACTACGCCCCCAACGGCTACGGTCTCTACGACACCTCGGGCAATGTCTGGGAGTGGTGCAATGATTGGTACGACTCTAGTTACTACTCCAACTCACCTAACACCAACCCGACTGGCCCTACAACTGGCTCGAACCGTGCTCTACGGGGCGGTGCCTGGTTCAATCTAGATATCAACCTGCGTTCGGCGGGTCGGGGCCACAACGAACCGACGAGCCGCAACGGCAGCTACGGATTCCGCTTGCTTGCAGTTCTTCCCTGAGCTCACTGCACGAGGGAATCCGTTGCGCTCCAGTGGATGATTTGTTTGTGATGGTATTTGTTGGATAGTGTTTGTTTTTTTGCGCGAGGGAATCCGTTGCGCTCCAGTGGCACTAAGCCGCCTCCGGCGGCATAGTGCCAAAATCCGCGCAAACGGACCCTCGAGCCAATAAGTGACCCACCAAATCCGCCACTAGGAATTGGGACGGTTTGTTTAGAGCCAACTGTTAACGGCCGATATCGCCAAAACCGGTTGGGGTTGTGGGGTGGAGGTTGGGGCGCGAGTTTTTCCGGCGGAGCCGAAATGGGATGTGCCCGGGAGCCCCAGCAACACGCAGGGAGCCAGAAAAAGGCACAGAGATTGGCTTATTGTGGCACAATGGTGTCTCGCTCGGTCCTTTTTTGGTTTCTGAATAGATACCCATGAAAAATACATTACTCTTGACTCTTTCGCTTGTTGTGGCAGCCCTGCTTCCAAGCACTGTATTTTCCCAAGCCACCCTCAGTATTGACCCTGTTTATGAAGGTGGCACTGCGACATTTCACATCGACAACGGCGTTGCGAAGGGCGTGGTGGTGCTTTTTTATTCGCTTGCCGGCACTGGGCCGACCACGATGCCAAATGGATTGTCGCTTGACTTGTCTATGCCAATCGGGCATTTGGATGCGTTTCAGCTTAGTGCACAGGGCCAAGGTGGACTCGGGCCCTTGCCGGTGCCAAACAGTATGAGTGTGGGCACTCAGGTATGGGTGCAAGGTGTGCATATAAACATTTGGGGCCTGCCATCACTCGAACTCACCAACATGGTGCCCGTAACAGTGGAACAAATGCCGCCGCCACGGCCAGACATGGTGAAAATCGCAGGCGGCACCTTCGACATGGGCGACCACCATAATGTGGGCAGTTCAAACGAACGACCCGTCCATTCAGTAACATTGGATACTTTCTACATGGACCAATACGAGGTGACGAATCAGAAATTTGCCGACTACCTAAACTCGGCATATGCGCAAGGTATGGTGTTAGTTTCGAGCAATGTTGTGTATCAAGTGGGTGGTAGTGGCCAAGCACTTGCAGATACCAATGCGAGTTCAAGTTGGTCCAAAATAAGCTGGAGTGGCTCCTCCTTCACTGCAATGGCGGGTTATGAATTTCACCCCATTGTCGAAGTCTCTTGGTACGGCGCCTGCCATTATGCCAACTGGCGCAGTAACGAAGATAATTTTACCCCGTGTTACGACGAAGCCACATGGGATTGTGATTTCCAAGCCGATGGTTATCGCTTACCCACCGAAGCCGAATGGGAATACGCCGCTCGCGGTGGAGCGCATACCCCGTACTACCAATATCCTTGGAACCTGAATGACATTAACTCGGGTGATGCTAATTACGATTTCAACATCGGCACCACCGTCGATGTCGGCAACTACGCTGCCAACGGTTACGGTCTCTACGACATCTCGGGCAATGTCTGGGAATGGTGCCACGACTGGTACGACAGTAGCTACTACTCCAACTCACCTAGCAGCAACCCTACTGGTCCCACAAGTGGCTCGCTCCGCGTGCTGCGGGGCGGTAGCTGGTACTCTTCTGCTCTCGATCTGCGTTCAGCGGCTCGGACCGGCAACCACCCGGTGAGCCGCAGCACCGGCCTCGGCTTGCGCTTGCTTACTGTTCGTCCCTGAGCTCACTGCACGAGGGAATCCGTTGCGCCCCAGTGGCACTAAGCCGCCTCCGGCGGCATAGCGCCAAAATCCGCGCAACCGGACCCTCGAGCCAATAAGTGACCCACCAAATCCACCACTAGGAATTGGGGCGGTTTGTTTAGAGCCAACTTCTAACGGCCGATATCGCCAAAACCGGTTGGGGTTGTGGGGTGGAGGTTGGGGCGCGAGTTTTTCCGGCGGAGCCGAAATGGGATGTGCCTGGGAGCCCCAGCAACACGCAAGAAACCGAAAAGGCTAGTTCACTGCCCCTTCACGAACAGCATCAATCCGGCGTTCGCCAAAACGATCTGCTGCGCGAGCAACACAGATTCCTTCCTCTTTTGAGATGGCGAACATCTCTTTGAGGTTGTCGTAAATCATTTCCATCATCTTGAGGGCGCGTTGCTCGTCGTAGCCAACAGGGCCAAGTTCGTTGTAAACATTGATGAGACCACCAGCGTTCACAACATAATCGGGACCGTAAAGAATGCCAGCTTCTTTCAATGCCTTGCCGTGGCGTTCTTCGAGCAACTGGTTATTCGCAGCCCCGCAAACAACGCGAGACTTCAAACCAGGAATCGTGTCATCGTTGATGGAGCCACCCAAGGCACATGGTGCATACACATCACACTCAACAGAGCGGATGGCATCGGGGTTCACTACGATACCGTCGGTGTCAGTGGCTACTTTTTGAGCGGCTTCGTCAAAAATATCAGCAACAACAATCTTGCCGCCGGCCTCGGAAATCAACTTCGCATAAGCAGAGCCAACTGAGCCAGCGCCCTCAATCGCAATGGTTTTGCCAGTCAAATCGGCTGAACCGTAAGCCTCTTCCATGCAAGCTTTCAGTCCAATAAAGCAACCCCAAGCTGTGTAAGGCGAAGGGTTTCCAGACTTGCCCGCTAAGCCAACAACATGCTTAGTCTTGGAATTCACTGCGGTCATGTCTTCAACCTTGGTGTTGACATCTTCGGCAGTTATATAGGTTCCGCCAAAGCTCTCCACAAACTCGCCCATGGACTTGAAGAGGTCCTCAGTTTTTGCAGCAGGGTCACCAATGATGACCGACTTGCCACCACCCAAATCCAAACCGGCGCATGCCGCTTTGTAGGTCATGCCCTTAGATAGGCGAAGCACGTCAAACATGGCATCAGTATCGGTCTCGTAAGACCACAACCGCATGCCGCCCAGTGCCGGGCCGAGAACTGTGTTGTGAACGGAAATAATCGCGTGAAGGCCGGTGGTGGTATCCACCGCGCGCTTAACACTTTCGTAACCTTCGGTAGGGATGTCCGTGATTTCGAGCATGAACTTGTTTTGGGGTATGCGAACCGCAAGGGCGGCCCAGTATTATCGCTTATTCTAGGGAATCTCCAAGTCCCTGGGCGTGGCCGGAGAGCCCGAATACGCCCTAAGTTCTTGTGCTCTAAGTACTAAGCCATGAAGCAGAAAATGTAAGGTCTGCTTTCTGGCGCTCACTCCTCTCATGAACCCCTCATTAGACCCTGTTTTTGTCGCCTTTTGGACCACTGGCTCCGATGTGGCCCGAGACCAGGTGTTTTTTTTAGAGGGAACTTGTTTCCCAGCGAAAAAGGCTCCCCTTGAGTTGATACCAGCGGAAAGAATGCGGCCGTGGGCGGATTTACGCCCAGAGGGCCCTCATTCTCGGCGGCTTGCCGACCTGGGCTTCAGCGGACCTGAATCTGCCCAGTACCTACTCGCTGAAACCCGTGTCCCTGAACTTTTCCGAGATTTGGAGGGGCGATTCGTTGTGCTGGCCTCGGGCCGCGAGACTTTCCTGGCCCGATTCAAAAGGGTACTACCTGATTCCGCTCCCCCCATTGTTCTGGATTTGGAGCAATTGGCCCTCTTCCTTCATCCCCGCAGAATGGGGCGCTCCTTCCAAGGAGTGTGGGAAGTGTTCCTTGGAACCACACCCCCCGCCGAACCCCGTTCGGCTGACATTCGCCGACTTTGTGAAGCGCTTGTGGGCGCCCATTTCAAGCGCCCCCCATCGCTTCGCCAACTTTGGGCCCGGGGGCTTGAAAACATCCAAGACAGTTTGAGCGGTGAAGAAAGCGGCGGAGCATCTTGGCTAGAACTTTGCGAACGGCTATTAGACCAACCCAACTCCTACGCTGGGATTCCTCCTGGCGAAGAAGGCCTCTTTGATGGTGAACTCGAGGACGGTTGTTTGCGCGAGGATTTTGAAGACTCCCCCGCCGAGCCCCAGAGCAACCTTCAGCACATCGATCCGCTTTTCACGAAAGATTACCGCGCGAATTTTTCAGGGCATGGGCCGCTGGATGAGCGAAAGGAAAAAGAATGCGAACTTGAGCCCGAAGACTTACAAATCCTTGAATCGTTTTTTGACCGGCTTCCTCGACACTTTGCCGGGGGGTCTGAAAAAGATGCGCGGCCCGAACGACCAGGCCAACGCGCACTCGCGCACGCGGTGCGAACCGCCCTCGAAGGTGGCGACTTTCTGCTCGCCGATGCGCCAACGGGAACAGGGAAAACTTTGGGATATCTAGCACCCCTCATGCTTTGGGCGGCGCGGCACAACATACGAACGGGCGTTTCCACATATACACGAGCCCTTCAGGAGCAGGCCTTCTTCCGGGAAATCCCTCGCGCCCTCGAGCTTTTGAAAGAGGCCGGCCTTACAGATGAACAACTCCCTCGTGTATCCATGCTCAAAGGGCGCGCCAACTACATTTGCGGCCGAGCGATTCGCGATGCCGCCCCGAACTCAGGTAGTGGTTCAGCCGTCGCTCACGCTACCTGGCTCCGATTAGCTCTTTTTTACTGTGAAGACTCTTCAGCTGACTTAGATGGCTTCCCAATGGATCCCGGTATTCCTTTAGGGAATCCTGCAAAGGTAGTCCGTACTGCTCGCCGAACGATGGGAACCGTGCGTTCCATCCCACAATGCTGCGTGGGCCGTTATGCAAAACGGTGCGCTGCTGGGGTCCGAAGTTTGCGCGCGGAACGGTCGCACCTTGTTGTCACAAACCATGCATTTGTTTTGGCAAGGCCAGAATATTTCCAACATCTTGTCTTTGACGAATGTGACCACCTTCATCAAGTTGCAACTTCTGCCCTATCCTTCGATATCGAGTTTGATGAAGTCGTGGGTTTGTGCGATGAGCTCACCCGAAGTCGAGGACGCGATGCCGCGCCCATGGTTCGCTTGGGGCGCCTGATGAGCCGATTGGCTCCAGGAGATTCAACTGAAGCACTTCGAAGTGCTGTTGAAAAGGCAAACAAAGGCCTTGGACTCCTTGAGGCAGCTGCCTTGGAGTGCACTCGAGAACTTCGCGCTTATCAAGACTGGAGGAAAAAGTTCGGTGACGAACTTTCTTCCGAAGAGCGCGCATTTTTATTGCATGATTTCTTAGATACAGGCAAAGGCGATGGCCTCGCAACTGCTCTAAACAAACTAAAAGATGCGGTGGACAAACTTGATAGTGGGCTTCGGGAATGCATTGAGGAGCTGGGCACTGTTCCATCTCGCAGTGCGCCTCGGTTGCGTTGGACTTTCCGAAAGCCCCTAGAACTCCTTGCTCATTGGCGCGAGGGTTTGTTTCTTTGGTTAGGGGGGAAAAGTGACGACCCCGCTGAAGGTGAAGATGATGTTGCCGGTGATTTCAGTGATGATTTTCTTTACGACGCTATTTTTGATGGCCGCCGACGACGACCATTACTCTCACTGAAATGGCTTCTTCCTCAAAAATGGTTGGGCGAAACATATCTGCCGACCCTTCAAAGTGCAGCCCTGGTCTCCGCCACCAATCGTATTCGCGGCGGCTTCAAGGCCATGCGCGGTTACTTGGGTTTGGATATTTTGGAAGAGGATCTCGAAGTGCGGAAGGGTCGGGTGGTGCACAACTTTGCTGGACCACCCACCTTTGACCCGCGCAACGCCCTAGTTTGCATTCCTGAAGATGCCCCGGACTACGGGTATTCAGGAAACCGAAAAGCTGAGTGGATGGATTATGTCCAAGATGTTCTGCTTTATCTTGGCGAGCGGGCAAGTGGAAGAACTTTGGGCCTATTCACAAATCGAATGGTGCTCCAACAAGTCGGAGAGCGGCTTGAACCCGAACTTGCTGCTCGCGGGATTCCACTTTGGTGGCAAGGGATGCCCGGACTCACTAAGGAAGAAATTGCGGAGCGGTTCCGCTCCCAGAAAGAGTCTGTCTTATTGGGTTTGGACACCTTTTGGTACGGCGTCGATTTCCCTGGTGAAACTTGTGAGTATGTTGTGATGACCAAGCTACCGTATGGAGTATTAGATGACTACCACTTCGCACAAACAGCTCGGCTTGGGTATGGCCGACAAAGGAACCGGATATACCTTCCCAAAGCCCTCTCAATGTTTCGTCAGGGGTGTGGCCGCTTGTTACGAAGCGAGTCGGACACCGGCGGGATTTTGATTTTGGACCGCCGTGTTCTGGACAAACGACACGCTCCGTTTCTAAAGGAGCTTCCCGGCGGCGCAGAAGATTGGGAAGAGCCCAACATCATGGCCGCCAGCACAGATGAATGTTTTCAAAAACTTTTCGCTCACATGCACCTTGGGGCGGAGCTGAAACGGCGTGGGCTTCAGGGAGTTTTCTCCACATTTCGAGGTGGGCTTCAGGCAGAGGCCTAAAATTCGCACCATGAAGATTCTCTTTCTTTGCACTCAAAACGCCTGCCGTTCCCAAATGGCAGAACACTGGGCCCGGCACTTGGCCCAAGGGTCGGGCTTAGAGTGGAATTTTGCTTCTGCCGGAACGAAGCCCGCCACACCGAATCCAAAAATGTTGCAAGTCATGACCGAAGCAGGTGTCGATGTTTCGAATGCCGTATCTACTCACCTTGAAGAGTTTCTGGGCGAAGATTGGGATTTCGTTTTTACGCTTTGTGATTCCGCTGCTGAATCGTGTCCCATTTTCCCAGGTGCTGGGGAAAAGGCTCACCACCCCTTTCCCGACCCGGCGCACGGCAAAGGAACCCCGGACGAAATCCTGAACAACTTCAGAGATGTTCGAGATTCCATTCGTGACTGGATTGGTTCACTTCTGAATACTCAAGCACAAGCATGAACACTTCTGACTCTCTTGCAATGGGACATCTTCATCTTCGTTGGAGCGGAAACGAAGCAATTCCCGGCGGCTGTGTTTCCGTAGAGCTTGCAAAAGTTACCGAATGGCGAGAACGATGGGAATCCGAGGGCGCCCTTTCTGTGGTACAGGCGATTTCACCCCTTTCCGCCTTGCCTCTAGAGGAGCGAAACCGCCTCGCAATTTTGGCTTCGGGCCCCGGCGCCGCACTTGCAGGTCTGGTCGCTGAAGCTTTGGGTTGCTCTCGTGTGGATTTGGTTCTTCACCCAAATGACCAAGAGGCATACCAAACCGCCGGCGGGAGGGCCACTCTTTATTCGCGCCTAGAAGAGGTCCCCGACGGCCGTTTCTTTCACCACGCTTTTCAAGGGTGCGGCCTTGAAGAGCCCAACCCTGCTGACTCTCACCTTCACCGCCGACGGCTCAAACCCGAAGGCACCCTCACTCTTTTTGGATTCCCTGATTCAAAACTCCTGGATATTTTCCAAACCTATTCCAAACTCGGCCTCTCCTTAAGAGGCTCCGGATTTAATAGCCTTTCGATGGTTTAGTTTTTATTCAACCTTGTTGGCGATAGTAACCGACCCAACCAAGGTAGCCGATTTCGGGTCTTCCCATAAAGAACCAGAGGACCAGAGGTGTGCATCCCAGTCCAAGGTTGCCGTTGTTGCTGTTTCTAAATCTCCATCGCTGGGCGTGAGTGTGAAATCAAAATCCACCTGAACGAAACCGTCCCAGATATCAAACCAATCCACATCTTGATTGAATTGGAATATTCCGTTGGGGAAGGTGGCGTTGGGCGGAGTATAAATGCCACTGAGGTCATCGAAGCGTTCCAGGTAAACCAACCAACTTCCTTCATAGTGATTCCAAACGGGTTCAAAGAGTGGAAAGTCTAAGTACCCGTCAAAGCGCACATCGTGAATGTCTGAACTGGAATCTACAATGTGAATCGCAACTGGATCATTAATTGAAACGGATGGGAAACCCCAGGCATCCAGCCCCGTGCCATCGAGGCGAGACTCCCAAGCGGTTGCATCGGAGTAACTGGAAATGCTGAATTCATAACTCCAAGGGCAACTGGTCAAGAACAGAAGAGACACAAGGGGGACATATTTCATTTCAACCACTTTGAGTCCTTTAACTCGTCAGGGAGACAGTTCATCGTGACTTTACCCTGTGGCATGTCATGTGCATGTTGGTAACCCTTCGACCAACCGGCCTCCTTCATGAGTTTTGTTGGAGCGTTGCGTAAATGCATCGGTACTGGATAAGCATAACCTTTTTGAATCAAATCGTTCACCTTTCCAAAGGCTTTGTAGAGCGCATCAGATTTTTTTGCTTTCGCCAAATAGACCACGCACTCGGCAAGCGCTAACTCTCCCTCAGGGGCGCCCAAAAAACGAAAACTTTCTCGCGCCGAAACCGCCACCTTGAGAGCGTTTGAGTCGGCTAGGCCAATATCTTCTGTTGCCATGCGTTCCAAGCGGCGAGCCAAATACAAAGGATCCTCCCCTGAGCGCAACATGCGAACGAGCCAATAGAGGGCGGCGTTCGGGTCTGATGACCGAATGGACTTATGCAGGGCGGAAATTAAATCGAAGTGACTTTCCCCATGTTTGTCGTAGAGCAGGGCACGCCCCTGAAAAACATGCTCCAACGCGGAATCTTTCAGTGGCTCGGCGATATCTGATTGCCGGGCAATGTGTTCCAAAGCAACCAATCCGCGCCGCGCATCTCCGCTTGCAAAACGCGCAATGGCCAAGAGTTGATCGGTGGTCGCTTCGTGTTGCCTTGCGCCAAGACCGTTAGAACTATCTTCCAGAGCGCGCCGCAACAAGGAAACCAAATCCTCCTCGCTCAGAGGTTTCAGGATATGAACGGTCAGCCGCGAGAGGAGTGGTCCAATGACTTCAAAGGATGGGTTCTCCGTTGTGGCTCCCACCAAAATGACATCCCCTCGCTCAACAAAAGGAAGGAAGGCATCTTGTTGGGCTTTATTAAAGCGGTGGATTTCATCCACAAACAAAAGGGTTCCCCGTCCTGATGTTTGGCGCAGCTTCTTGGCCGCCTCCATTGCATTTCGAACATCTTTAATGCCAGATAGAACCGCTGAAAAAGATTGGAACTCCAAATCCGCAGCTTGAGCGACAAGGAGGGCGAGCGTTGTTTTACCCGTTCCGGGTGGCCCCCAAAAAATCATCGAGGACCATTCTTCAGTTTCAAAAGCTCTCCTTAGTGGAGCATGAGCACCTAACAACTGCTCCTGTCCCATGACCTCGCCCAAACTTTTGGGGCGCAGTCGCTCAGCGAGGGGTGCGGCGTTGGCACATTTCATCGCAAGTTCCAACTCAAGACTGCAGCAGCGGTGGCAACATTCAAAGACTCGACCCCTCGGGAAAGAGGAATTGAGAGCACTCGCTCAACCGAAGCGCGGACCTCGTCTGGAATGCCTTTACCTTCTTCGCCCAACACCAATGCACATGGGTTGGATTTTTCGCCGAAGCCTTCTTCAATGGAATCGCCCCCCGCATCGGCGGCCAAGATGCGGATTCCATTTTCTTGAGCGGCGCTAAGAAAATCTTGCCAAGAAACTCGGTCGCAGGTGGGAAGTCGGAAGGTCGTGCCACTTGCGCCACGCAATGCCCTCGGAGACCAAGCACTCGCGCCCCCCTTGAGGCAAACCACAGCAGCAGCACCCAAGCCTGCGGCAACACGCACAATGGCGCCAACATTTCCCGGGTCCTGAACGCCGGCACACACCAAAAGAAAATCCTGGTCTGTGAGGGCTCCAAGAACTGAACGCAACTCCAGCTCCGGCTGGGAACAAACTGCAAGCAAACCTGGCGGCGTGCTCAAATCTGAGCCCTCTGCAAGAAGCTTCGCCTCGCAGGAAACCACTTCCGCACCGGCAGAGCGTGCGCGTTCCAAAATGGGCCCCCAAGTGGAGTCCCCGAGTCGGTCCTCTGAAACCAAAACCCAATCAATGGAAGCGCCTGCGGCAAGGGCCTCCTCTAGAACGTGGAGCCCCTCCAAGAGCACCCTTCCACGCTCCTTGCCCAAGCGGATAGCCCGAGCAAGCTTGAGCTTTGAATTCTGCGGGGAGCGGACGACTTCGGTCACAAAGACATTCTACGCCCTATAGACACTGACCCTATCCGCTGGGCCACCTCATTCCTCAAGCCTCTGCTGGGTATAGCTTTAGGAAAGAAAAAGGGTGCAGGCCTAGGCCTAGTCTATTTTTCTTCCCTATGTTCTTTGCCTAAATGAACTTACCCCAGGGAGTGACCCAGTCGATGGGATCAGTGTCCGGCGATGGGATCAATGTTCGGCTTACACTGTATTGGAATGAGCGATTCCCCCACCCCTGATGCTGTTGTCCTTCGCGTGGACGCGCGCCAGTGCGATGTGGCTCCCCTTTCCGACCTTTCCTCCTCTAGACCGGCTCTGATGCGGGGCCGACTTTTCGAAGAGAGTGCCGACGACCGGATGCCTGTTGCTGTTGGGGATCATGTCCTGCTCACTGACTCCGAGGCAGGGCTCGCAATTGATGAGGTTCTCCCCCGCACCAATACCTTTGCGCGACGAGCTTCTGGTGAGGAGGTGCAGAGACAACTCCTTGCAACAAATTTTCAACAACTCGTAGTAGTGACATCCTTTGGCACTCCGAACTTTTCCAGCATCATGACGGACCGGATTCTTGCGGCGGCAAGTTTCGCTAGCATCCCAGTTGCTTTGGTGATTAATAAAACCGACAAAGCGAAGAGAGGAAAAATAAAAAAAGTCATCGCGACCTATGAGGACGCCGGCTATCCAGTTTTATGTACTTCTGCCGAGAAAGAAGAAGGAATTGCTGAGTTTAGGGACCTTCTTCACTCGAAAATATCCGTGCTCTACGGCTTGAGCGGAGTTGGAAAGTCCTCACTTTTAAACTGCATTGAACCTGGGCTCGGCCTGAAGACCAAAACCGTTTCTTCCTCTCTCAAATCAGGCCGCCACACTACGACCTTCGCTCGCATGTGGCCCATGGAGATGGGCGGCGCGGTCATCGACACGCCCGGCGTTCGAGTTTTTCGACCTTGGGGAATTCCGCCCCATGAACTTCGGCTTCATTACCCAGAAATGCTGGCCCTTGGGAATCAATGTCACTTCCCCGATTGCAGCCACCGCAACGAACCAGACTGCACCGTACTTGCCGCCTTGGAAGCAAAGGAGTTCCCCGCTTCGCGTCACCGTTCTTATGTTGAACTCATGGAAGAGTTGGAATCCGTGTATGGCGGAACAGGAGAAGGTCCTGCGTGAGTTAGGACTAAACTGGCTTCCCTAAAGATTCGCCCGCGACGGAGACGACCCGTTCAACAACTTGACCCAGAATGGCATCAGGCGTGCTGGCACCGGCAGTAAAAGCAACCGAGATTGAACCCTGCGGCAACCAGTTCTGTTGCGTTTTAATTTCTCCTGTGTGCCGCTCACGATACTCAAGGAAATTTTTGTGAATGCAATCTGGCCCTTGGATGTGCCAGGCGGGAACACCAGCTGCATCACCAACCCTTGCTAGGTTCCTGGTATTCGAAGAGTCGTAACCACCCACAACCAAAAAGAGGTCCGGATTGGAATCCACTACCGACATTGCGGCGTCTTGATTGTCCTGGGTGGCCTGGCAAATGGTGTCAAAGTCGCGAAACCGCTCGTTGAGTTCGCTTTTCCCCCATCTTTTTTCTAAAGCGGCGCGCAAACGACCCGCAATGGCTCGAGATTCGCTTGCAAGCATTGTTGTTTGATTAATCACCCCCACACGCTGAAGATGAGCCGTTGGGTCGAAGTTCTTCCGAACAGATTTAGGGTGCAGCCCGTTCAAAAGTTCCGTGCTATCCAACTCTTCCTCTAAATACTTGGCAAGGATTTCAGCTTCATCAAGATCATGCACAATCACAAATTCTCCGCCAAGACTTCGAACCAAGGAACAAGTCGCACGGGTTTCATCGTGGCCCACGGTTCCATGGACGACTGTTGTAAAACCCTCACGCACATACTTCTCTGCTCGCTTATGGGGTTTGATTACCCATGGGCAGGTTGTGTCCACCACGGTCACATCTCGCCTCTTCAAATCTTCCATTTCCTCGACCATAGCGGAGAAGGCGGGCACAATCACAACATCGCTCTTGCTCAAGCTTTGAAGAGCACCTGGCACCGCTTGCTTCCCTTTCAAAAACTGAATCCCCATGCCCCCCATGTCTTCGTTCACCCGGGGATTGTGAATGATGGAGTTCAAAAGCCACATCGACCGGCCTTCATGTTCTCGGCGCGCGTCGTTCACCATGGCTAGGGCGCGGTCCACTCCCCAACAAAAACCAAATGACTGAGGCATAAGAAGGCGAAGCCGGCCAACCTGAAGTTCACCCTTTTCGCGAAGCTTATCCACGAGGGAACTTCGATATGTGTATCGAACTTCGGGGTCTTCGTACTTATGGGTCATGCGGGTTGAGTGGAATGGGTGGTTTGAGGTCGCAAAGCGCCCACAAGATAAGTGGAACCCGTCACCAAAAAAACGCTTGGCAAGGACGGGAAGTTAAATTTGCTCTGCGGGGTTGCCATGAATGGTCCAGAAAGGGATTCCGGAGTT
The DNA here is from genome assembly GCA_030748415.1 of Planctomycetota bacterium. Classification (GTDB taxonomy): domain Bacteria; phylum Planctomycetota; class UBA1135; order UBA1135; family UBA1135; genus UBA7888. The sequence continues at coordinate 94,439 of JASMMA010000002.1, read as the reverse complement.
GCAGACCGTGGATGGGTTCCAGCGGGCAGAACAAACCAGGATTCATCAGCAGGCCTTGGAGATAAGCGTTCAAGGTCAGCGGCTAACTCAATCGGGTTTTTATCATCTCGAAGAGCAAAGAGAACGGCTCGGTTTTCGTGGGGCCATCGCTTCCGAAAAGATAAAAGAGTTGCAGCAAGGGATTCCGCGCTGTGGGCAACATCTAATACGACTTCTCGGCCATCTTGAAGTTGGCGCACTTCAAAACGACCCGGCAAGACCCATTCTTCTCCAGGAAGTGTTTGCATAGCCTTCGTAGAAACGCCAATTCCGGTGAGAACTGCTTGGGCAAGTTGGAAATTCCGGCGCATGGTTGAAACTTCGTAGGGGAAATCAGCAGGAATTACTTCCCCTGAGCTTTCGGGGAGAACACTGAACTTTGCCCCAAGGAATTCGGCCTTCTCCGCGAGAATTCTGCTCGCTGGGTGGTTGGGGTCAAGTGCGCTCCAACAATGTGCGAAGGGTTGATAAATGCCTGCCTTTTCACCTGCTATTACTTCCAAAGTACTTCCCAATACATCGGTGTGTTCAAGCTCAATCGAAGTTACGACTGCCGACTGGGATTCCAAAACATTCGTGCTATCAAAGCGCCCCCCGAGTCCAGTTTCCAAAATCCAATAGTCACATTCGGCCTCGCGGAAAGCAACAAAGGCGGAAGCAGTCAAAAGATCAAAAAATGTTTCCTCTCCTGTTGAAGCTCCCAGTACTTGGGATAGAGCTGAACTCATTGCCGTTTCCTCAACCCATTCACCTGAAACCTGAACCCGCTCCCGCCAACTTTCCAAATGAGGCGAGGTATAAAGTCCGGTTCTAAAACCAGCGACTCGCAAACCCAGTTCAAGAAAATGTGCGGTGGACCCTTTGCCCTTGGAGCCGGCAAGGTGAATGACATTGGCAGGCGGGAAAAAACGGCCCCCAACCTGGGTGGAAGGCTCAAATCCCAAGCGGGCGCATAGACCAGCCATGCCATCGAGAGAAAAACGGGCAGCACGGGGTCGCTCGCAACGCTCGTAATCCGTGCGCGCGACAAGTTCATCCCAAAGGGCGGACAACGGCTCCATCCGGGCATTTTAGGGCAGTTTTTGCCCCTTTTCTTGCGTTGCGCTCAAGTCTCCGGACGAAATTCCCGAAAGAGAAGGGACCGCAACAACCCCTCATGGACACATACAAAGACCCTGCAGAATTTGGTGAACTTGGCCTCCGACACGAGGTCAATGTTTTCGTTTTCCGCGTGGCTGACGATGGAATTGAATATCTGCTTCTTCAGCCCAACCCCCAACATGACGGGGTTTGGAGGCCGGTGGTTCACTCCGTTCAACTGAACGAGGATCTGGACCACGCGGCTCTCCGGGGAGTGCGTGAAGAAACCGGCATAAGTCGACCCTTTGACTTGGTGCGCGCTGAAGCGGCCCCCCTTCAAGAAGTGGGCGACTTACAGCTGATTGGATGGCCCTTCGCTTTCCAAGTGCGCAACCCTCGTTGCGAAGTTCAGGACAACAACCTATTCGCTGATATTTCTTGGAATCGTTTTGATGATGCCCTTCAGATTGTGACCAATGAGTTGCACCGACAAAACTTATTGCAGCTGCACCTCAAGTTGGTTGCTTGATTCTTAGGGACTCCAAGTAAAGCCAACAGCATCTAGAGCGGGTTCTTCACCTATTTCGATATTTGAAGCAAATGTGAACCGCAATTGAACAAAGTTCAGGAGCGGGTACCCACTTTGACTTTGCCAGATGCTTGGATCGCTTGTCCAGGGTGTTGGGATTTGGACTGTTCCACAGCCACCAAAGTTAACTGGAAGGATTTCGCCATAGTTATCCAAAACAACCGTCGTCTCCAAAGGGCCAACTCCTAAACAGTTGGTGTTTTCTACTAACTCAGAGGCTCGGAATTCAAGAGTGATGGAACTTCCAAGGGAGAGTTCTTCACTCAAAACTTGAAGTTGGTTCCCAATCTCAGCGGCACCGCCTTGAACAGCAAACCAATGTGTGTGCACACGAGAAACTCGGACAACAAAATCAACTTGGTGCCAGTAAAGAGATGGGTCGTGGTTGATGGGAGATGAACCACCGGTAAACGGAACATCAGGAATGACTTCGTTATTCAATGTGCCCGTAGAAAACACGCGATAGGCCGGGAGCGATGAAGAACTACACATGAGTTGGGTTTGGAAAGAATTTGTTCCAAGGGCAGTGCCATCGGGCCAGCACCGGAACCGCATCAGCAAAGGTGCTGCAATGGAGGGATGTTCGTTCGCTTGCCAGATTCCGCTGTTAGGGTCCCCACTCATGAAAGCCGGAGGAATCGGTCCCCCGCTTCTTCCACCCAAGATTGCGCTCCCATCCAAACTATCCTCAGTCGGTATTGATGTATCACGCCATGTGTAACTCTCTAAAAAATCCGGCCATGGGAGCAGGGGCGTGCCTGAATTAGAGAAGAACAAGTCCGAAGCCTGAATGCCATATGCTGCCTTAGGAAAGACATCCACCTCGTTATAAGGAGGTGACCCAGAATCATCCCAGCCAAGGATATTTTCATCAAAGACCTGGTTGCGTTGAAGGCCCGAATTCGGAAGTTCTGGATATCCTGAAAATGGGTTCACATAATGGTCGGGTGATGATTTCGAATGAGCGAGGGAGACCATGTACTCATTGAATGTGTCGTCGTAAACAGTTCCCTCAAAGGGTGCCCAGGACATGGACTCAATGTCTAGGTTGAGCTCGTCGGTTGAAAACATGTCAGCACCCATGCCCAACATGGGGTAGGAGAGTGCAGTTTGGGTCACCGAGCCATATTGGGACAAGGGGGATATGAGTCCTAATTGTGATTGAGAGCCATCCCTTACCCATTGATTGGAGCTGTCGGCGTTTCTTGAGAAACGCTGGGTGGCTCTGCCACGCAAACTGCCGAGTCCCAGCCGATACTGACCATCAAAATCTGGGTGGGAGTCCCCGTTTTCATCTCGAGACTGAAAGCGGAGGGCAAAGTACCTATCTGAAGACCAAACAGATTGATTGGCTGAATCCAATGTAATGAGGGCATCTTGGCCAGCATTACCAGGCGCAAAGCCTACGAAATCGCCGGGGTTTCCAGCGAGATCAAGTACCCCTTCTGCACCATCGCGAAGAACAATCGAAAACAGAGTATCCGAACCTTCACCATGCGAGTTGCTGAACCCAGCATTGGGGGCCAGGGTGAAGGATTCTTGATTAGAGCTTCCTTGAACTTCACCAAACTGCAAGCGGCCGCTCCCAGTTCCGCTCAACTGCCAACCCAACTGCCGATCCAAATATTCGCCTGCCGTTTCTAGCGCAGAATCAAATGGTCTTGCTGCCCATGCATCGATTTCCTCTTGTGTTGGATTCGGGCCCGGCTGGGGAGGATCCAAAAGATAGGTCAGGGCAGAAAATGCTTCGATTGGCCGAACTGATTGGGGCAAGATTGGTTCAGTAAACCGAATTGTGACATCCGATGAGAGCCCAACTCCCGATGCTGGGAGGCTCACTGGTGCCGGGTTGAAATGGAGATAGCAAACCTGGACCAATTCATCAGCACTTGTGTAGCGGGTGGTGTAATTACCAGGTTGTGGTGTTGTGGATGACTCAATCGTTCCCTCTAATCGAAGTGCCTTCACCCGGTGGTCTCCAATCCAATCACTCAGTATTTCGGTAGTCACTAACAATGAGTCCCCTACCTGAAAAATATCACCTATCTTGGGTTGAACTTCCGCGCATTCCCGGATTGAAAATGCGTAGGAGATTGTTCGGTAATCTCCACCCGACTTTTCGAGCCAAAGGATATCCACATCAAGTTCGCCGAGAATCCCTGGGGGCGTAATGTCCGGCAAGAACCCTGCGTAGGGGTCATTTTCGTTGCCTGACCGGAAACTGCGAACAGCGACTGGGAGGCCATTCTGAGGGTCAAACCACTGAGGCCCGGTCGTGGAAATACCAATGGCGGCCCCATCAAGACCTCGAAGAACATCTGTTGTTCGAGTCGGCATATAAAGAGTGATATTCCCATACTCTGAGTTGGGAGAATCTAGAAGGCCAAGCGGATAATTGGTGGTTGTTGTATCCAGAATGACCGCGCCCAACCCGGTCTCCGAATTGTTTTGGACAAACCGGCGGCCATCAATCATTTCCTGAAGTCCGTTCGCCCAATCAGAGGAATCCATCACAATCAAGCTGTCTGGGCTTAGCGATGTAGGGTCAACTTCCCGGTCAAAATGAATTCGCAATGCAGCATTTTTCGGCACCATAGAGAAGGGCGGAACCCCATCAGGACCACGGATTTCTAAAACATCCGACGGTGGAATAACTTGAGCGGCCTCGAAGAGGCTCTGGAATTCGGGTGTTCCTTCTTCTTTGAGAACTTGAAGCACATCAGACTGAAAGGCCGTACTCCAATCCAAGTTGTAGGAAATCCCATCGGGCAAGAGATCGGAACGGATGAATAAATCTTCTTGCACAATCTTTCCATTAATATCTGTCACAACAGCTACACGGCCAAAGTCAACGCTTGTAATAAGCATTCCAAGGTCATCGTCTTCGACTGTGATGGCATGGTCGGAAATGTTGCCTGCGCTTGCATGGGAAGGTAGGTTCGATAGTTCAAGCTGAATCGTTTCACTATCTTCAGGATCCAGGTCGTCGATGAGTTGGATTCCAACAGAAGCGGTGCTCCCCGAGACACTAAAGGGAGGAAAAAATACCTCGATTGTGCCAAAGGATTCATAGTCTGCCCCTGGAGTAGCGGTTCCAAGGCCTGTATCTTCGAAATCGAACCGAAGCTCTTTCTCCAAAGTCTTTCCGGGCTCGATAGAGATTTGGGCAGAAACGAAATGAAGGCTGTCAAGTTCAGGGGTCGTGGATTCCGAAGTTGCAAACTCCACAGTTGCTTTTTCATCATCTAGTATTTTTACGACATGACTGACGCGTGCCTGGTTGGGATTTTCCAAACCAAGGATGATTGTTTCTGCACCTTCAATCAGGTCATCAGGAAGGGAGGACAAAATGCATGGTCGCTTCGTTCCACTTGTGTCCCCTGGCTGGAATGTGACGAACTGCTCCTTGAAGAAATAGTCGCTCCCTAAATATGCGGTTCCACCTTGCTGAACAACCTTCTCGGTATAAGGAATGGTCAGCACCCCAGTCGTATCAAGCTGTAACCAAACCAATAAATCTGAACCGTCCTCAGTCACTTGGGATTGACCCGATTCAAAACCAATGGAGGGTTGGTCATCATCAATAATCGAGGCGACCATGGAACCCTGAGCTCCAATCATTGCAGTCTGGGGGCCCTCTACTGACTGAATCTCCAGCTGAATCGTTTCAGTTCCTTCGTAATCTAAATCGTCGATCGGAAAAATTGCAAAACTAACTAGTGTTCCTTCTGGGTCGTCCTTGGAGAAGAAAACTTCTTGAATACCAATCGAGGTGTAGTCTTGGCCAGCCGTGGCGGACCCAAGCTCGGAATCCGCAATGGTCACTTTGAGATTTTCGCTCAATGCGCCAGCGCCATTGGAGAAACTCAAGCGAACATCAACCAGCATGGGAGACCCGGCCTCATCGAAAGAATCGGCCGAAACGGCAAACTCAACAATGGGGTCTGAATTGCTTGCTCCCCCCCCAGCTCCACCCGTGCCGCCCCCACCTTCAGAGGCGCAAGATATCGTCAAAAAAAGGGGAGCGAGGTAAAAGGGGAATCGAACCACGGCTAGCGAGGAAAGGGTAAGAGGGCGAGAAGAACGGAACTACTTAATTAGAACCCAATAATTGGAATCTGGGACATGTTTTTCTAGACCTTTTGGTCCGGATTCCTTCCAATAGTGCTTCATGAACTCTAATTGCCAATATCTCGGCTGGAAGGACCCCTTTTTGGACTCCGCGGTGGACTGGATTATGGAAAACCGGCAAGACTCCTTGGACAATCTCACGATTGCCCTTCCCGGTAAACGAGCACTACGGGGGTTGGAAGAACGCATCGCCCTAGCAACTCAAGCTTGCGATGGAGTCCCAAGACTAGTCTCGATTGGACAGTTGAGCGATTTGCTCGTTGAAACCGATATCCCTCGGGCAAATGATATGACTCGTCTTCTTGCTTGGGTCGAAGCTCTGCAAAGCTTAGATACCAAAGCCCTTCAACTTTTAATTGCGGCCCCCCCAGCATCAGGGGATTTACCCGCTTGGCTTAACCTTGCCCAAATTTTAAGAACACTGCACGCCAATATAGCTGCTGAAATGTTGGACTTTGGCGATGTCCTCAAGAGTGGAAGCCTTCCCTCTACTGAGGAAACCCTCCGTTGGGATTTGCTGCAAGACCTCCAAATCGCTTATCGCTCGACGCTACTTTCCATGGGGGTCAGCGACCCTCATGACGCTAGAGCTGAAAAAATCCGAGAAGAACAAGTTTCCGTTGAAGGTGAAATTCTCCTCGTTGGCATCACAGATATCAACAAGCTACAACGCTCGGCATTGGAACTTGTGCAAAGCCAAGTAACCTCACTTATCTTCGCTCCAACTGAAAAATCAAACATGTTTGACAGCTTGGGGTGTGTCCATGTGGATGCTTGGACAGACCCTGAGCTACGAATTCCTATTGAGGAGGAAGATTGGAGTGTTGCGAACCTTCCTCAAGATCAATCCCAACTCACGGTCCAAGCTCTTGCAAAATGGAACGGTGAATTTTCAGCCGACGAAATCAGTATTGCCGTCTTAGATGATGAAGTTCGGCCTTACTTAGAGCGATCATTTCATTCCCAGGGTATTGCAACTCATCACGCAGAAGGAACCTCAATCCGACAATCATCACCTTGGCGCCTCCTGGATGCACTCGCTTCATGGTTGGATGGGCGACTGGAACGCAACTTGGCCCCCCTTGTTAGGCATTCCGAGCTTTGTTCGGCCTTTTCATTTCCCAAGACCATTTCTGAGCTGGACGCTTATCACAATAAACACCTCCCTCACACCTTTGGCTCCAAAATTTTAGGGAAGCCCGAAAGAAGTAGGGACTTAAAGGCTTTCATTGCAAAAGTTGACGAATCCCTAAACCTCGATTCCGAACAAGGAAGCGAAGCGCGTCCAGTTGAAGATTGGATTCCATGCATTCAGTCCTTTCTTGAAACTGTTTGGGGGGAATATGAACTAAACGAAGATATTCCAAGAGACTTTCAAACGGTTAGCGCAATCCGAGTGCTATCCAATGGAATGGAGTCCTTCCTGGATACTCCCCAAAGGCTACGCAAACTTTTATCGCTATCACTGCCAGCAACTCTTCGCTTGTTACTTCAGCAAGTGGGAGGAGAATTTACATCTGAAAAAAACCCAAGTTCCTTTGTCGAAATGGTGGGTTGGCTTGAAACTCGTATGGACCCAGCAAAAGCTATTGTCGTTTGCGGATTTAATGAAGGCAAGGTGCCTGAATCCAAACATGCTGACATTTTTCTGCCGGACCTTCTTTTGGGTAACCTAGGGATGCCAGGCAATCGCGACCGCTATGCTCGCGACGCATATGCACTCACTGCTCTTTTCGGAGGCAATAGAAAAATTCACCTGATTTGCGGAAGGCAATCTACTGAAGGGGATCGCCATCGTCCGAGCCGCCTTTTGTTTCATTGTGAGCCCGCCCAAATTTCTAAACGCTTGGGCCGCTTCTTGGAAGTGGATGGCGCTCCAGGCGGCGCATTTGGGAAAAGTATTCAAGAGGATTTCGAACCTCCGCGACGGGATGCTCTTCCAGAACTTACATCTATGCGTGTGACGGATTTTGCAGCCTACCTTCACTCCCCCTACGAATACTATCTATCTAGGCGGCTCGGGCTGGACACAACCGACGACAAAGAACGGGAAATGGACCCCCTTCAATATGGAATTCTTATCCACTCAGTACTGGAGGACTTTGGAAAACTGGAGCAACTTCGAGATTGCACAAACCCTGACCAAATCCTTAAGGAGTTGAATCAAATTCTCAATCGTCGAGTCATGATCACTTTTGGGAATGACCCCCTCCCGGCTGTACGACTCCAAATAGAAATTGCCCGGAGGAGACTCGCGGTCTTTTCAAAGATACAGGCTGAGCGGGTTCTTGCTGGCTGGTGCCAAGTCGAAGTCGAGCTATCTACACCTGAAGGAGGCATCGAGGTTGAACTTGCTGGAAAGCCCATCAAGTTGCGCGCAAAAATGGACCGTGTGGACCGGCATAAAGAGAGTGGTAAATTTCAAATAATTGATTTCAAAACGGGAGAATCTGCCAAATCTAACCCTTACAAAAAAAATGCCAGCCGTTGGGATGACCTCCAGTTGCCTTTGTACCGTTTGATTGCCAAAAAACTGGGGGACTACGGGGAGAAACCTGAGCTTGCATATTGGTTCCTCCCACGAAAAGAAGAAGACGCTGGTTTGAGAGAGGTTCAATTTCCTGACCAGGAACCTTGGGATAATGCAGAAGCCCAGGCCGCCAAAATTGTGACCGCAATTCAAACCGAACTGGACGAAACTGGAAAGTGGGCCTTTGCGGCAGGGAGAGATTCCATCTCTAACCCCATCCTTGCCGGCATAGCAGGGCAAGGGCTACTCGACTCTGATGATGACGAGGGAGATTCCCAGGGGGAAACTCATGAGTAAATCTTCTGAAGTCATTCTTGCATCCGCTGGAACAGGGAAAACCTTTCGTCTTGCCGGAACTTTTCTGAAACTGCTCTTCGATGGAAAAATGCCCGACAAGATTCTCGCAACCACATTTACGCGGAAGGCCTCGGGAGAAATCCTAGACCGGGTCTTGGGTTGGCTGGCTCTTGCCACTGGCGACAAAGATGAACTTCATGATTTGCGAAAGGCTACAGGGTGTTTTGATGAATCCATTATCAATGAAAAAACTTGTGAAGAACTTCTCACTAGGCTTGTTCGAAATTTGGACACTTTCAATGTAAGGACCCTGGACTCTTTCTTCGTTGAAGCAGCCAAGGTCTATGCCTTTGAACTCGGCATGTCCGTTGGTTGGACTATCTGCGAGGATGTGGAAGACGCCCGGCTTCGCTCCGATGCCCTCATTGAACTCTTTGCCACAAACAAACCAGAAGTCCTAAACAACCTGCTCATTGGAATTTCTGAAATGTCGCCAATGCGGTCGGTTCATGGCGGTTCTTTGAAACTCCTGAAAAACTCCCTGGATATTCTTCGAAATAGTGACAAGAGCGCCTGGGAGGTGATTCAACCGGGAAAAGAAATGTTAAGTGATTCAGAACTTGCAAGCCTCCAGGAGGCTTTCTCGAAACTGGACATTCCCAAAACCGGGGGTGGAACGCCAAACAAACATTTCACCAAAAATCACAGATTGTTGGCTGACATCCTTGCCGAAAATTCTTGGCCAGCATTTTTATCCAATTCAATTGTTCAGAATATATCTAAAGGGGAGGAAAAATTCGCAAGAATTACTATCCCCGAAGGGTGGCAGAATCTCCTGGGGTGCCTCATTCCACACGCGAAGAACATGCTTCTAAAAAGGCTACACTTCCGGAATCAGTCCCTTTATGAGTTCCTGTGTTTGTTCCAAGATTCTTATCATTCATTGAAACACCGAAGCGGTTCATATCGCTTTGAGGATTTCCCAAAAGCTCTTGCAAAGGAGCAAAAACTTGCCGACAGTAAGCACTCTTCGTTCCGCCTCGGGAGGTCAATTAGACATCTTCTATTGGATGAGTTCCAAGATACAAGTGTCACTCAATGGCAAGTCCTACAGCCAATCGTTGAGCGAGTCATTGAAAACAGAGACAAAACTTCTCTTTTCTGTGTTGGAGACGTCAAACAGTCCATTTATGGGTGGCGAGATGGCGAACCACGATTGCTACAAGAGCTCGGCGAAAGGCAAGACCTTTACATAGAGACCATGGAAGCCTCTTGGAGGTCTTCGCAAACGGTTCTTGACGCCGTCAATCTATGCTTCGGAAATCTCTCCGGAAACGAAGCCCTAATGGGAACGGATTCCTCTTTCTTGTCGGAAGCCGAGAAGTGGGATGAAACTTTCAATGACCATGTTTCCGCCAAGCCAAAATTGCTTGGCAAGGTGGTTCTTAGGCAGAACCCTGCCCCAGGGAATGCAGATGAAAACCGGGCTATGGCGTTTCGAATTGCCGCAGATCGTGCTGAAGAACTTCAGGAGAAACATTCTGGAGCATCCATTGGAATCTTGGTTCGCAGAAACGCCTCTGGGAATCGAATTATCAAACTACTTCAAGATCGAGGAATTCCAGCTAGTGGAGAAGGAGGGAATCCACTAACTGATTCAAAAACTGTTCTCAGCGTTCTCGCGCTTCTTCATCTTGCCGACCACCCTGGCGATTCCGCGGCGGCTTTTCATGTGGGCAGTTCTTTCCTGGCTCAGGAATATAATTTGAGCACCGAGGCTCAATCAGAAGAGAAGCTAATAAAAGTAGCCAAGCGAACAAGGCGAGAAACCCAAGAGAAAGGCTTTGGAGCTTGGACAGAGGGCATTTTAAAATTGGCAGAGCAAAACGAATTGAGCGAATGGGATCGCCAACGAATGCAGCAGTTCATTGACCTCGCCTATTCTTATGAAACTAAGGCCGGCCTCCGTTGTTCTGAATTTGTTGATTTTGTTCGAGAGAAGAAGGTTGAAAACCCGAACTCTGCCCCCATTAAAGTGATGACCATTCACCAATCCAAGGGATTGGAATTCGACATCGTAATCCTCCCGGAGCTTGGTGGAGGCATTCCTGGAACACTCAAGACCCTCCTTACGGCAAGGCCTCAATCTGGTAGTAATTTAGAAACGGTTTCATTCACAGCTTCAAAGGCACTGGTTTCAATTCACCCCATTCTTGAGAAGATGTACAACGCTCAGAAGGGTTTTCTTTTTCGGGAGCAAATGTGTGTCCTTTATGTTGCCATGACGCGGGCAAAACATCACCTTGAGATGATTGTCCCTGCTCTAAAACCTAATGCGGCTGGAGACAAGAAACTCAACCGCAACATTGGTTGTTTACTTCGGGCTGCATTCCCAACTGAGCTGGACAGCGTTGAAGATGTTCTCTGGCAAAGTCCAACGGCAAAAGAGGAGTGGCGAAAAGGCCGGAAAAAGGTAGCCCAAGCTCCGACCCAGGACTCAGTTTCCCTTCAATTAAAGAAATCCCATACTCCCCGAATTCTCCCCCGGCGTGCCCCTAGCACCTTGACCCAAACCAAGCACACCGTCTCAAAACTATTCATACCAGAAAACACTGGGGCCAAGCTTCACGGCACCTTGGTTCATGCCCTGTTTGAATCAGTGCAATGGGTGAATGAATTTGATAAATCTGATTCCGAATTACTTGACTCACTTCGCGGCCAGGCTGGAAGTGAGACCGAACACAAACGAGCTCTTGAAACATTCCGAGGCGCGCTTGCCTGCCCAGAGTTCGAAAATCAACTGAGCTTGGAAAGTTGGCCAGGAGTCTCAAAAGATGAGTTGGAGATTCTTATTGAGTTGCCATTCCGTCAAGTTGGCAAGGAAAAGGGGGAACAATACTTAGTGAGTGGCTTTATTGACCGCCTTGTTCTCCGCAAAGGCCCATCCGGGACGGTGCTTCAGGCGAAAATCTATGACTTCAAAACCGACCAGCTGGAAGAACCTGAATCCCTCGAAAGGCAGCGGATTCACCACGAGCCACAAATGGCGGCCTACCGAGATGCGGTTTGCGCAAAGTACGGCCTGAAAGAGGGTTCCGTCAGTTCTCATCTCCTCTTTACGGACCTAGCCAAGCAGCATAGTAATAGGTAGTTGATAGAATAGCCGCATGGCTTGGCGCATCGGACGCAAAAAGAAAAAGGACATGCCCACGGGCATTTGGAGCAAGTGCTCCGAATGTGGGTCCACCATTTATAACAAGGAATTGGTGGCTAGCAGCATGGTTTGCCCCAACTGTGGCTTTCACCACACTGTTGGCGGCCGCCAGCGAATTGAGATGACCGTTGACCCGGGTTCCTTTATTGAACACTTCACCGATCTTCGCCCTGAAGACCGGCTCAACTTCGTGGATAAAGTTTCTTACGCCGAGAAACTCGAAAAGGCGCAAGCCAAAACGGGCAACTCCGACGCCTGCATTGCTGGCGTTGCAAAAATTCAAGAGCATGAAGTCGTTCTTTCCATTCTGGACTTTGCCTTCATGGGTGGTTCTATGGGTGAAGTTGTTGGCGAAAAAATCGCCAGAGCCATTGAACTCGCAGAAGAAAAGAAATGTCCTGTCATTATTTTCTCCGCAAGCGGCGGTGCTCGAATGCACGAAGGCGCGATTTCTCTCATGCAGTTGGCAAAAACTTGCGCGGCTTTGAATCGCTTTAAGGAGAAGGGTGGATTCAGCATTTCTGTAATGACCAATCCCACAACGGGCGGTGTCACAGCCAGCTTTGCAAGCGCTTGCGACATCCTCATTGGTGAACCAGGTGCCCTCATTGGCTTTGCTGGGCCGCGAGTCATTCAAAACACCATCCGCCAGGAGCTCCCCGAGGGGTTCCAGCGTGCTGAGTTCTTGCTTGAAAAAGGCCAGCTTGACCTCATTGTTCCCCGCGAAGAGATGCGTGAAAAACTCAGCACCCTGCTCGATTATTCCGCTCACGGAAATCGCGTGCGGGCCTAACCGAATATTTCTGGCAATGCCTGAAGCTCACTATCGCCCGGTTTGCGAGGCGGATATGGATGTTTTTGCAAACATGGCCTCGGTTTCTTTTAGTTTTGATGTAAAAGAGGCCCCCGAGTGGTTTGAAAAGGCTGGACATGAGAATATGCGGGTTTGGGAACGGGGCGGCCAAATCGTTGCTGGGCTTATCCGGGTTCCGATGGGTCTTTGGATTGCTGGAAGTAGCATCTCCACAGTAGGAGTTTCTGGAGTCGTCACCCCGCCTGAGGCAAGGAACCAGGGTCACTGCAAAGAAATGATGAGGCAGTTCCTCATTGAAGAAAAAGCTAAAGGCGCTCCCCTTTCCTCTCTCTATGCGGCGACCTTCCACCTTTATCGCTCGGTTGGCTACGAACATGCTGGCGCATGGAACAAGATAGAGGTTCCACTTCAACTTTTTCCAAGAGTTTCCCTCCCCGAAGGTTTAGAACTTCGCGAAGGGTGCCTAGATGACTTACCTGCAATTAAGTTGTGCTACGAAAAACGCGCCCGCATTGCGAACGGAATGTTAGACCGTGGCGATTATATTTGGAAAAGGATTGTGCGCCCTCATCAAGCAACACCTCGTATTTGGGTTTTTGAATCAAAAAGTTCCTCAACCGAAGTTGAAGCTTATGTTGTTCTTTCTGCAAAGCGAAAGTCCGACCTAGATGTGGACTACACGCTCCACGATGTCCAATCTTCTTCCCCCCGAGGCTATCAGGCCTTGGCGGGGTTTTTCCGCTCTTTCTACTCCATGGGCGGTCAAGTTATTTGGCACTCGGGGCCAGATGATCCCATTCTGCCTCTTCTGCCAGAGCGTGGATATAAAGTTGAACTGGATGATGAATGGATGATACGCATCCTAGATGTCCGAGCGGCTCTCCAGCAACGCGGATGGCCAAAAGGCAGAAGTGGTGAACTCCATCTGAAAATCGAAGACCCACTCTTCGAGGACAACAATGGTTGTTTCGTTTTGAGAGTTAAAAATGGCCAAGCGACGGTGGAGCTAGGTGGCCAAGGGGGCCTAGAACTTTCCATCAACAGCCTTGCCCCTCTTTACACCGCGCACCGCTGCGCCGAATCTCTCGCCCTCTCTGGCCAAGCGAAGGGCGCCCCTGAAACCCTTGCTCTCGCAACAGCTCTATTCGCTGCCCCGGCCCCTGGTATGCCGGACATGTTCTAGCGGTTCAAGGCGACAAAAGCGCATGAAAGGGGATACCCCAGTGACAGGGGGTAGGTAAAATCCCAACCCCGACACCGTTTCAATCCCCATCGAAAAGAAAAACGGAACTCATGAGCAATTCCACTGCTAGGCCCAATCATGCTACTGATCTTGAAGCCCTTTTGGGCCTGAAAGGTCAAGAGCTTCGTATCAATCTCAGCAAAGAGGAGCTTTTTCATGAAGCCATCGCCAATGACCGTGGCCGAGTCCGCGAAGGCGGTACCGATGATGAGCAGAAAGCCTTCACGACTAAGTTGGGCACCGATGGCCCGCTTGTTTATTACACCGACCCCACCTGCACTGGCCGCCCCGTTCAAGACACTTTTGGAGTCGCATGGCCAGAATTCGAGGACAGCGTTTGGTGGAAGCCTGACTTCAAGAAGTTTGATCCAGAAAAGTTTGAAGCACTCTTGGCTCGCGTAGTCGAACACCTCAATACGCAAGGGAACCATCTTTATGTCAAAGATGTGTACTGCGGAAGCGACCCCTCGTATGCCCGCCCCTACCGCTTGGTATCTGAATACGCAACGCACTCATTCTTTTGCCACAACATGTTCATGCATGGCATTGATGGCGTTAAAGACGAAGACGGAAAACGGTGGACTATGCTGAATGCGCCGAGTTTTCATTGCGACCCTGAACGCGACGGAACGCACTCGGGCCGAATCGCTTGTTTGGATTTCAAAAACCGAGTTGTTCTCGTTGCAGGCCGCGCGGATTACTGCGGAGTTGTAAAAAAATCTATGTTCACGGTTATGAACTACCTACTCCCCGAGATGGGAGAAATGAGCATGCACTGTTCTGCAAATGTCGGCAAAGATGGCGACGGTGCCATTTTGTTTGGCCTTTCTGGAACAGGGAAAACTACCTTATCCGCTGACCCTGAGCGCGAACTGATTGGCGACGACGAACACGCATGGACTGGCATCGGTGTTTCCAACCTTGAAGGGGGTTGTTATGCCAAGTTGATTGACTTGGACAAAGATGACGAACCCGTCATAGCAGCTGCCCTTTCCATGCCGGGCACTATTATTGAAAATGTTCCGCCTCTTCCTGGTAAACCTATGGAAGAAACCGATCCGCAAGAGTTGAATCTCTGCGATGGATCTGTCACTGAAAACACTCGCTTTTCCTATCCTTTGGCTGCTAACCCCAATGTCGCAGAAGGCGCAAAGGGCCCACACCCAAAAACTATTGTCCTGCTTACCGCAGATGCCTTTGGCGTTTTGCCCCCGGTTTCCATGTTGACTACGAAAGAAGTGATGTACCACTTTGTTTCGGGCTTTACATCAAAGCTCGCGGGCACTGAAGTTGGAATCACTGAACCTCAAGCTGCATTCTCCGCATGCTTTGGCGCACCTTTCATGGCGCAAAAGCCCAGCGTTTACGCTGAACTTCTTGCACAAAAAATGGAGCAACATGAAACTCGTTGCATTTTGTTGAACACCGGCTGGGGCGGAGGTCCTTACGGAGTAGGGAAGCGGATTAGCATTGGGCACACTCGCGCTTTACTGGATGCCGCTCTTCGAGGCGACCTTGATAATGTGGAATACGAACAGCATCCTGTTCTTGGACTTCAAATGCCAACTTCATGCCCAGGCGTGCCTGCAAATATTTTGAATCCACGCAATACCTGGGAAGACAAAGCGGCCTACGATGTTGCCGCTGAAAATTTGGTCGCAATGTTCCGCAAGAACTTTGAGGACAAAAGCCTAGCCGAGCTTGGAATCGAAGCGGTCATGTAAACCGGGTAGAGCCCGTTTCCTTCGTTTTGGGGCTGTTTGGACTATTTCTCCTCCCGGATTCCGTTGTCGTGATATAACGAGAATGGGTTCCAGATTCTTGAAGCCTTCCTTGTTAATTTCCCCTTTCAGTCATGCCATGAAACTTTTCCCCCTCATTTCTGTGGCCCTACTTTTGGCCCCCCTCCAGGCTAGCCAGATTACCAATCTATACAGAACTGATGGGTCGGATCCAGGCAGCGAGTATGGCAATGCCCTCTGCTCAATTGGTGACATCAACCAAGATGCCGTTGATGACCTCGCCATCTGCGCATGGAAGACCGATTCGAACGGGCTTTCGGACAACGGAGCCGTTCATGTTCTTTCCGGGATTGACGGCACTGAGTTGTATCGCCGTGACGGCAGCGTGTCCGGAATTTGTTTTGGCAAGTCCGTTGCCTCTCTTGGCGACATTGATGGCGATGGAATTCCCGACTTCATTGTCGGTGCCAATGATGAAGGCCAACAAAGCTCACTAGTTGGAGAGGCTTTTATTTATTCTGGGGCGAGCGGAGTTCTCCTGTTCAGCGTTTCTTCCCAACAACCCGGGGACCTCTTCGGCTACGCTGTCTGTGGCACAGGTGATCTTAATGATGATGGAATCCCCGATTTTGCTGTCGGAGCTCCAAATGCAAACGGTCTAGTTGCAAATTCCGGAGCCGTTTATCTTTTTTCTGGACTTGACGGAACACTCATCAACCAAATTGGCGGAGGTCTTACTGATAGTAGATTCGGCGCCACAATTGTTTCCGACTTCATGAATTTTGATCGGTTCCAAGACTTAATCATCGGGTCTCCAGGTCTAACAAGTGGTTTTCCAGGAGTAGTCAGTGTCTTCTCTGGAAAAGCCAGCTCTTTACTGAACAATTATATTGGCATTTCTGCTGGCGACTCCTTCGGAAAATCGATTGCTACCATTGACTACGATTTGGATGGGTTCAATGATATTCTTGTTGGAGCTCCAACAAACACAGCTACTCTTGGTTATCTCAAAGGCTATTTCAGAGTCATTTCTGGATTTTCGAATGCAATCTTGTTCGAAAAATACGGTCCTTTCCACACTAATTTAGGTTCCGCTGTGGCGAACTTGGGTGACGTAAATTTTGATGGCTACCCTGACATTGCTGTTAGCACGTCAAATGCAAATGTTACTTCTACATCTCAAGGAAGGATCACTGTTTATAGTGGCATCGATTCCACAAAGTTGGGCACCTTTTCTGACCAGAACGGAAACCCCAGTCGCTTTGGAGAAACTCTTGCCATCGTGCCAAATTTGGATAGGGACTCTTCCCCTGATTTACTTGTTGGCGCTCCGGCAGAAACAGGGCAAGGGAAGCCAGGCCGCATCTACACTTACTCAATTATTCTAGGTGACCAGCCAACTTTTGTATTTACAAATTTCTATTCTGGCCAGCGTACCCATCTGGGTATTTATTTCTGCATGCCCAATAACGCTGCGGTCATTGCCTGGTCTCTGACCGGTGGAGGGCCAATCCAAACCCCATTCGGCCCTGGGTATGTCTCGCCCCCCTACAAAACCATTTTCTTCAACACAGATGCAAATGGAAGCGCGGGAATGTCTAAGCTCCTACCGCCAAACTCCTCTGGGATGTCAGTTTGGTTCCATGGAGTGGACCTAGGCCGCGGATACCTTTTCCATCCTAAAAACTTAATCATTGGTTAAAGAGTCCCCTGGGAGTTCTTCGAGCCTAAGTTGCAAACTCCTTTGACCTTTCAATGTTTTGGCTCACAGTTTTCTTTTTCCTGATATAGTTGGAGTTCCAGACGGCACCTCGCTTGCGCTCTCACTCCACAGTTGCAAATTAGATAAATGATCCCCTCATCGAAATTCCTTGGCGTTGGTTTTTTCTTAGCTCTCTTTGTCAAGTTTTCATATGCACAGTCAGGCTGTAGCGACCCACCCCCGCCTGACAAATTTTCCCCTCATCTGAATGTCGAAGTTACCCTCAGCGATGGGTATCGGACATTGGCAGATGTTCGGATTCCATCCGCAACACCCGGCCCCTGTGGCTGGCCGGTAATTGTGGTCATTCATGGAGCAGGCTTTGATAAAGATCAATTAGCCTGGGATGCCATTAGAGATGCAAAGCAAGGCTTTGCAACAATCACCTATGACGTCCGGGGACAAGGCAGTTCAATGGCATTAAATGATCCCACCATTTATGGGCGCGGCCCCCTCGGCTTAAGAGAAAGAATGGACATGTTCGAAGTTATTGAGCTCCTAGGCGCAATGTTTCCTAATGAGCTGGATTTGACTCGAGTTGGTGTCACCGGAAAATCACAAGGCTCTTACTTAGCTTGGTGTGCCGCTGCCCACTCTGGCAAAGTTCCCCCACCGAACCCTTGGCGCACCGCACCATTTCCTACGATTGCAGCCGTTGTCACGAGGAATAATCCTCCAGACCTCAAAAGCCCTTCCTACCCGCAAGGAACATCTGTGTCTGGGAAACACATGAAGTCCATTTATACACCGAACTCTGGCACACACCATGAACCCACATTCTTTGCCTATCTTGATGCCTTAACCCGCGCTGAAGATTATGCAACTTTGAACGATTTGCCTGCGGGAGCGGATTTGGATGTCATTGAACTGCTTAAGACTTCTACTGTTCCGGTTCGAACTACAGTTGCTTACGATGATGTCCACTATCTTGTTAATAATACGACTGACTATTGGAACA
Organism: Planctomycetota bacterium; assembly: GCA_030748415.1. Taxonomy (GTDB): domain Bacteria; phylum Planctomycetota; class UBA1135; order UBA1135; family UBA1135; genus UBA7888. The sequence goes on along the minus strand of JASMMA010000002.1, from coordinate 76,040 downwards.
TCATCTTGCCAAATACACCAAAGCTCATAAATATCACAACGGGTGGGCACACTTCGCCAAATAACGATGTTGAGGAAAAAATTCGGCGTGTTCGACGACAACAATGGTTCCACCATTTCTTGCGCGGCGTTGACAATGGGGTAACAGACAATCCGGAGGTCCGAATGTCAATCCGGCCAGAAAACCCAAATGAATACAACGACCCGTCAACGCACATTGACTTTAGGGAATTTGATTCTTGGCCCCCGCCGACATATGAATACAAACTATGGCTCGACTCTAATGCGAAGTTAAGCGAAAACAAGGGGGGGGCTGGTTTTGAATATTTGTATAACCATTGGAACATTCCCTACACAATCGATGATTACATCACTGAACTACCTAACCCGGTAGAAATTCAAAACTACATCCCCAAAGATGATGCTTCTTGGGAAACGGGTATTTTTACTGAAGACCGCATCCTGCTCGGAGAAGCGCAAGCGACTATATGGTTGGCAACTTTAGAAAGTGATTTCCAGATTCATGCGGCCTTATATGATGTTTCTCCAAGCGGCTATACCACTTTCGTCTGTGGAGGCTCAACAACGGTTCGCGACAATTTAGTATATTCTCCTCAAGCAGTCCCCGTGAGCATTGGTGTTTATGGTTACACCCTCCGGACTGGCCATAAGCTAAGGCTTCAACTTGAGAACTTGGCTTGGAACCATCCTCCAAGCGGAGGAACCGGCTCAACCCTTCGATCTCTCCCTGTTTTCGATGACTTTGACCTCAAGATTAAGTACGGGTCAAATACTGCAAGCACACTTCGCCTTTCAATCCTTCCCGTCACACAACCAACTCTTGTATGTTCCGAAGCCAGGATTCCTGTTAATAGAATTCAAGAACTTGACTTTACGATTCACTCCGATGGAAGTTACTCGGGAATGAACTACACAATCTTGCCGAGTGTGAGCGGCACTTCACCTGGATCCGTTTGGAATGGAATCAATGTAGATTTGAATATTGACCCGTTCACGAATGCCGTATTAAACAACAATGGGCTCTTTGGACTTTCTGGGATGAGTGGACAACTCAATCAGAATGGTTGGGCTACCGGGACAATGACTTTCCCATTGCCTGCTCAAATGTGGTGGTTCCCCAAGGAACTTGATTTCGTTGCAGTCATCTTTGGCTCTGCTCCGGGCTCCGCCTCTGACCCAATCGTGTTAAAAAGAATCTCGGGATAGTCCTTTGGGGTGAAATTACGGAGGGGAGCCCGTAATTTGCTTGTTTTTGGTCCCTCCCATTTTCACCCTCTGCTTTTCCTTTCTGTACTACTATTTTGAGATTCCTTTTCCCCAAAAAAGTTATGCCTCAAATCCTCTCTCTTCTTCTCTCTTCGTTCCTGCTTACAGGACTCCTTTCCGCTCAGTCTGCACAACTTCTCTACGAAGTAACCGGTGTGGGAATTGAAGATGGTATTGGGGATTCCGTTTCTAGCCTAGGAGATCTCGATGGCGATGGAATTGATGACTTTATTGTCGGGGCAGCCCATCTTCTTAATGGGTATCAAAATTCTGGAGGTGTTTTCCTTTTTTCAGGTGCTTCAGGCACCCCTCTGGGCTCATACATCAATTCGGGCGAGGGCCATAACTTTGGTTTTTCCGTCGCAACTATTGGTGACCTTGACGGAGACTCTATTCCGGAATACATCGTCGGCGCACCCGGCACTGATGCTCCATACTACTCCTCCTATGCCGGCAAGGCCTATGTTTTCTCTGGGGGTCCTGGGACGGTACTGCGTACGCATGCGGGCGAACAGAGCGGTGACCTACTTGGATATTCTGTTAAAGGAATTGGGGACCTAAATGATGATGGGATTTCTGACTATGTCATTGGCGCACCGAAAGGCGATGGGTCTGCAACTGACTCTGGTGTGGTTTACGCCTATTCAGGTTCAACTGGTTCTCTTCTCATGAAATTCAAAGGGGCACAATCGTTGGACTTTTTTGGAAATGCTCTTGACACTGGCCATATTGACACAGACCGATTTCAAGATCTTTTAGTTGGCGCTAAAGGCATTGGAGCAAGCTCCTCCAATGGTTACGTTTCAGCCTTTTCTGGAAAAGATGGCTCCACATTTTCTAAGGCATTCGGGACAGGCACGGCAAGGCTAGGAGTTGCGGTTGCCATTCTTGGTGACATCGACCAAGATGGATTGAACGACTTTCTAGGCACTTCTCCATCTGCATTTTTTGGAGGTATCCCTGGGTATGGAATGGTAAAGGCATTCTCTTCCCAAACTGGGTCCCTTCTTTACTCAATCACACCAAATGAAGCTAACGCCGACTTTGGAAAGTCAGCATGCCGTGCGGATGATATTGACCAGGATGGGATAGTTGATTTTATTATTGGTGCGCCAGATGACAATGGGCTCGGCCCCCCAACTAGCAAAAGAGGGGCCTATTTTTGTTTTTCTGGAGCGACAGGAAATCTTCTTTTCAAGAAAAACGGGCTCTACGATGGTGACCTTTTCGGCTCATCCGTTGCGCTGCTCGACGATTTGGACCAAGATGGAATCAAGGAAATCGTTTCTGGTGCCCCTACATGGAATGTAGCTCAATACTCCGGTCCTGGAACGGCATATGTGTTCACATTCACTGTTCCTACACCTAATTTAAATATTTACAACTTCTTCTCGGGCGCCGTGACTCAACTTGGCGTCACAAACTGTACACCAAACAAGGTTGCCGTTGTCCTTTGGTCCGTGAATGGCGGTGGTCCTTTCTCGAGCAATCACGGGGACTTCCTTGTTACTCCCCCATTCAAGACTATTTACCTGAATCTGAATGAGTTTGGGAATGGCGGGATTAATAAACGCATTCCTAATAATTCCACGGGGCTTCCGGTTTGGTTCCACGGAATTGATGTCCACTCTGGAATATTGACCAACAATCTCGCCCTCACAATAGGGTAACCAAGCAGCCGGTTGTGTCAGTAACCTATTGAATATGCAAAAAGGAAACGTTTGATTTCTGTCCATCCTGAAAGGCCTGGAACGCCAGACTCATTCCAGAAGGTACAGATGCAGGTATCCATTGGACTGCCGATTTTTCACCCTTTGAATTCGTGAGCTTATTTGCGCTTGGAGCAACGGCTGGGTTCTGCAAATCCAAACTAACCTTTGGATTGAACAGCCAAGTAACTCCCCAAGCAGGATTAGCGAAGGTGTAAGCCATCCCAATAGAAGCATTAGGTTTTCCACCCTTCACTTTAATAGAAAAAAATGAACCTGGCAGAACATTCTTCGGGAAAATGTTCATCCGAAAATCAACCGCTCGATAAATACCAGCACTTCCAATATTCGAGTCTCCAGCCGGACTATCCGTAAAACGATTCCCAATCAGAATTCTTTCATCATCCAAACAAAAGAAGCGGCCTGTCCAATCGTTGGCCTCTACATCGCGCATAAACAACCGGTTGACTTGCTTGTACTCCATCGTTTGGGCATCAAACTTATAAATAAAAGTGGAGCCACCTGCGTCTGAGATGATGTCATCACCAAATGCGCCAATCGCGAGCAAGTCCCCCTCCAGCATGACATAGGAACCAAACCACATCTCGTCATGAGAATCTGGTGGGACAATCTTCTGGGTCTGTTTCCACTTTCCATCAACAGGATCCCGATGGAAAACATAAGCGGAGCCTGCTTGACTTGCCCCTGGGTCATTGTCCCAGAATGCACCGGCCACCATGGTGTCACCTTGGATTGATGAAGATATTCCAAGCCGATCTCGGACATTTGTATCACTGCCAAAGACATGCTCTTCCAAATCCCAAAGGTCGGTTTGGGGATTGTAAACATAGACATAAACACTCCCGCAGTCATCACCAAGGTCATCATCGCGCGAAGCGCCAATGGATGCCCGACCATCACGAAGAGAGTTATACCGCCCAAAGCGATCATTCACACCAGCATCAGGGGGCATAAGTTTCTGATGAAACAGCCATGTTCCCTGTGCAGGGTCGAACTTGAAGAAATAAGCTGAACCAGAATCTTCACCGTTGGTGTCGTCTTTGTAGGCACCAACAAGGGCCCAATCGCCATCCAGTACAATGGATGCGCCAAAGTGGATGTTTGGAGCGCTATCCGGGGGAATTAGTTTTGTCTCCAATTCCCATACACCCAAGGAGGTTTCCTTATAGATGTAGGCAGAGCCAGATGTAGCACCGGTGACTTGATCGCCACGGGCGCCAACTCCAATCCTTCGGGTTTGAGCATCAGCCCAAACAAACATCCCGAACTTGGCATTCTCCCTTGCGTCAGCGGCATGAAAGTGTCCATCTTCAATCCAAGCGCCAGTGCTGAGGTCTTCGTGGTAAACAGTGACCCCACCTGCTGACGGCCTCATGTGGGCATCCATAGATGAGCCGATTACCATCAAGTCACCATCAATCGCAACCCCATGGCCATAATAACCGTCAGCAATGGCATGGAAAGGCTTGGGGGTCAGTAGGACATCTTCAAACCTTTGGGCAATCAAAGGGGATGTACTGAAGACGCTTGCTAGGAGAAGGGGGGCGAGAATTTTCATTAGAAAGAGTAGAAGAACTCCCAAGTGGGACGCAGAAGCCCTCTCTCTGTTCCAAGATTCTACCCTGAAAACCCCCTTTAGGGGGGACAAAAAAAGAGTCTCAACAGCACCCAGAAGCCCCTGTATCTTCCTTTTCACACCTGATTTTCTCATAAACCAGTGCTCCAACAACAGCACCGACCAAAGGGCCGGCAATATATAGCGGCATGAAATCAAGTCGGCCAGTCGCAAGCGCAGGGCCAAGAGATCGAGCGGGGTTCATGCTGGCACCGGTAAGGGGGCCACCCACAAGAGCGATAAGGGCAACCGTTCCACCAATTGCAATACCAGCCAATTCACCCACTGCGCGGGAATCAGTAGCTACCGCCGAAATAACGAACATCAAGAAAAAGCTAAAGACGGCCTCAAGCAAAAAGGCCGTATCAGTTTCAACTAAGGGCAAGGTAGCGCCCAGAGATGTGGACGATGCTCCTATTGACCCTTCCACAATTGAAGCAAGCAACAAGGCTGCAACAGTTGCCCCCATACATTGAGCAAGAATATATCCAGGCACTTGTGTCCACTTGAACTTTTTTGTCACTGCAAATGAAATGGTCACAGCTGGGTTGAAGTGAGCTCCGGACAAATGGCCAGTTGCAAATATCATTACCATTATGGTGGAGCCGAAAACCAAGCTCACACCCAAATGACCTAATCCCCCTCCAAGACCAGGAAGAGCATCGAAGCTGGCCGCACCGCAGCCAAAGAAAACTAAAGCAAATGTCCCGATAAACTCAGCAGCACACTTTTGAAGGAAGGGATTCTTGGGAAGTTCCATTTATGTAAGTTTAGCTTTTCGCCTCCATTGAGAATGTTTGAGAATTTTTTCGACTAACCTTAAGTCGCGCCCTTCAACTTGAACGGCCTCCAATCTTCGCAGGCAAGCATCCAAATCGGTACCACGGTCAGGAAAATCAATGTCCTGAATGAGTTGAGATGCGCGTTCTAAAACTCTTTTACGAATCTCGTGAGTAGCAGGTCTAGGTTGATGCTCAGAAACAGGATCGCCAGCGTACCGGTTCATTTCATAAAGGACAATCGCAACGGCATGGGATAGATTTAGGGAGCTCAAGCCCGCCGTTGGGATTTCGCAAAGCTGAGAGCATCGCTCAATTTCTTCTGTCTCGAGCCCCCTATCCTCGCGACCGAATACTAGGGCAACAGGGCCCTGCTGAGGGAAACTCAACGCGGGTAGCGAAGTAACTTGGCGGTACTTCCCGCTTCTAGCCGTAAAGCCAATGGCTTCTGTACACCCTTCAAGCGCTTCCTCGATGGAATCAACCCGCTTCAGCTGGGTCAAAATATTCAATGCAGCACTCCCAGTCCGTTCAGCCTCGGAGCCCAAGATTTCTGGGCCGCCGGCCATTACCCAATCCGACACACCGAAATTGGCTAGAACCCGAGCAATAAAGCCAATATTCGCCGGATTTTGAGGCTCAACTAGGACGATTCGTGGAGACTTCACCTCAACATCCTAACTTGCCGGAATCTCTCTAGCCTCCCCTTCGGGAGTGGGTTATACTTCCGCGCTCAAATTCCCCGATAGCTCAGTTGGTAGAGCAGCTGACTGTTAATCAGCTTGTCACAAGTTCAAGTCTTGTTCGGGGAGCCAAAATAAGCCCTCGCCCACACGGGTGGGGGTTCTTTTATATGATGGGGACTATGAATACATGGCTTCAATCCACAATTGCTCTGCTTTCACTTTCAGCAAGCCTTCCTGCCCAGGGCTACCACTACTACGACCTTGCCCAAGAGCGAGGACCGGCGGAGGTTCAATTTTCGGTCGGCACCTTGCTGGGCGCCTTAGAAGGAGATGACCGATTTCATGTTGAAGGGGATCTGGGCCTTGAAGTTCCCTCCGCTATTGAACCATTTGGCACTGGCCGCTTGATGACCGCAAGCACAGGTGTCTTAAAGATGGTGGAACCCGAAGTCCACGGTTGGATTGACAACCCCATTCCTGGATTTCCAAATTTGGTGGATGTCTATTTTCGAGACGCGGAAAGTTATTTCGATAGTGCTCCATTTGCTGTTGACCCTATCACGGGTGGCTTTAGCGGAGGTGCCACAATTACTTTCTCTGCGGGAGAAATCGAAGTTGACGCCCTTTCGACCTCCTCCACTTTTCCCTTGGCAGGTTCGGGCTCAGATGTTTTCCCCATCACTGGCTCCTTAAATCAGTTTGGGGGCAAGGTTGAATTCTCTGGTTCCTTTGATTATCAGTTCGTTGGAGATGTTGGCGGATTCTCTTTAGCTGTTACTCTCAATGGCTCCTTATACGGGGAAAGCATGATTCCAGGCCTTTCACCCTTATTAATCACATCAAACCTTGTTGTGGGACAACCCGCTAGCTTTGATTTCAGCGGCGGCCTTGCAAATGAACCAATTTATTTAGGCGCCAGCATTGTTGGACTTGGCCAAACTGCAATCCCCCATCTTCATGTTGTTGCAGATTTACTGCATCCCCTTCCTGTAAATTCCGGCATGACTGATGCATCTGGCTCATGCACTTGGACAATGCAGGTACCCAATCGCCCGGGACTATCTGTCTGGTTCCAAAGCATTCAATTGGGTCTCAAATCCCCTCCTGTCGCTTCCACCATTCAATAAAATGCAACCCCTCTTCGCCACCACAACATTCCTAGTAATTTCATCCCTCGCCATTGCGCAGTCAGGAGACTCTTCTTATGCATGGGGTTCGAACCAATACTCCCAAATTAGTAACCTGCCAATGGATTCTGACTTCAATAGTTTGGCAAGTGGCGCTCACCACATTTTGGCCTTGCGAACTGATGGGTCATTGACCTCTTGGGGCGATGATTCAAACATGGCGGTTTCCGGAACTCCAACGAACAATAACTTCATCGCGGTTTCTGCTGGTCGATACCACTCCCTCGCCTTGCAAATCGACGGCAGCATTTCTGCTTGGGGTAAAGACACTGGTGGCCAAGTTTCAAACACACCAACAAGCTCCGGGTTTACCCAAATCGCTGGTGGGAACTCCCATTCCCTAGCCCTGCACTCCGACGGCTCACTTCACTCCTGGGGCAGAGACCAGTGGGGACAAATAAGTGATACTCCAGCAGGAAATGACTTTATTCAAATTGCATGCGGCGGAGCGTATTCCCTTGCAATTCGGTCTGATGGCTCCATTTCTTCTTGGGGCCTGGATGACTTTGGTCAAGTCTCCAACGCTCCTACCGGGACGGGATTCAGCCAAGTTTCTGGTTTCGGCGCTCACGCGATTGCACTAAAAAATGATGGCACCCTAGTTTCCTGGGGCAATGACAATTCTGGTCAGGTCACAGACACTCCCTCTGGCAATAACTTTGTCCAAGTTTCCGCAGGAATGTATCACTCTCTTGCCCTCGCAGCAGATGGACAGATCCTAGGTTGGGGAAATAACAGTTCTGGTCAAGCACTTCGAATTCCCCAAGGGCTCTTCACTCAAGTTTCTGCGGGCTACCACCACTCTACTGCTCTCTGCGATACATCGAACCTGATTGTTCCCCCTGTTTTTGCTGGAGGCACGGCTGAATTTCATATCTCAGATGCTCCAGCAAACTCAAACTTTTTCCTTTGTTATTCAATGTCCCCAGCTGAACCGACATGGTTTAACCAGCACGACCTGCTTTTGTTTTTGAGTTCGCCTTCTAGCTTGCCCTCGGTTTCTTTGGATTCTTTCGGCGCCGGAGTAATCGGCCCCCTCGGAGTCCCACCTAGTATTTCCTCGGGAACCATGGTTGCCTTCCAAGGAGTCACCCTGAATACACAAAGTGGCGAACTCGGGACCACCAATCTGGTAAGCGTTCAAGTTCAATAACTCAAATGCCCGTCTCCTACTCCGCCCGCCAATCACCTGTCTGGCTTTGGCTTATTTTTTGCGGGATTGGGTCTGTTGGCCCATTCATTTGGCTATCTGAAGGGGGGCATCCCGCCCTAATCTCCACCCTTTTTTTTCCGGTTGTTTTCCTGAGCTTATTCCAAGGGATGAAGGTGGAAGTTGATGCAAACCAGATTCATCTTTCCTTTGGCGTTGGGATAATCCGGCGAAAAATCCGAATGGATTCCATTGAGAGTGCAGCCATTGTCCGTAACTCCTGGTGGTATGGGTGGGGCATTCGTTTGACCCCTCATGGTTGGATGTGGAATATTTCGGGTTTAGATGCCGTTGAACTTATCTTCAAAAATGGGAAGAAGTTCCGCATTGGGACGGGCGACCCAAACGGTTTATTGAAGGCACTGGAGCTTATTAAACAACGGAATGTGGAATCTCGTTAAAGACTGCTGCCCATAAGCATGCGCAGCCGGCCATTACAAAAAGGTGCCAAGCAAAATGGAAACCTCGGCGGCTATCAAGGGAATAGAACACGGTTCCGGTTGTAAAGAAAATGCCAGAACCTACAAGCCAAGCAATCGTTCCGGGGAACATCCGATCCATCATGGGACCAATGGCAACCACACACATCCAGCTCAATGCAAGGTAAAGAAAAAGGAAAAGGCGATCAAAGCGACCAGTAAAAAAGATTTTTAGGACAGCACCGGTTAAGGCAATCGACCAGGCGACACCAAAAAGATTCCAACCTACTGGTCCGCGAAGGCTCGCAATACAAAAGGGTGTGTAAGCCCCAGCAATTAAAATAAAAATGCTCGCATGGTCCACCACGCGCAACCATTTGCGGAGATTGGGGCGGAAACAACCGTGATAAAGGGCTGAGGCGCCAAGGGTTGCGGTCAAGCAAGCACCAAAAACAGCACAACCCACAATGTGCCAGGTGTCTCCGCGAGCCACTGCGTTGGCCACCAAGATGGGGAGTCCAATTGCGCTGAGGAGAAAACCAAGGGCGTGAGAGCGGGAATTCCACTTCTCTTCGCGGGGTCGAAAGAGTCGATTGCTCATCTATAAGTGATGCTAACACGAAAGTTCGCCCTAGTTTCAAGTTGAATGCCATTTTTGGAGCTAATATGGAAGGAGTCCCATCCCCACGATGCTACTTCCCTCCCTCCTACTTTTCGCTCTCCAACAGGAACCCGTTTACCCTGAAGGCGTGGGCATTTCTCGTGCACTAAGCCCTGCTGAAGTTGCCTGGATGGCAGCCAACCCACCTGATCCAGGTGGTCGTGCAGCAACCGCTCCCCCATCTGGTCCTGTTCACTGTGTTGCCGAATACGAACCCATGGAGGGGATTTTAATTGCATGGGAAGGTACTGGCGGCCAAAACACTGTTTTGGCCAAGATGGCCAAGTTTGTCACGACAACAGGAAACGGAAAAGTTTATTGTGTCGTTGATTCCACTTCTGAAAAAAATTCGGCCTCGAGCACTATTTCGAATCAGGGAGCCGACATGAACAAGGTGGAGTTCATCGTCAAAAGAACGGACACCATTTGGATTCGTGATTACGGTCCCCGGTACGTGTATCAGGGTGATTGCCGCTCGATTATTGACCATGATTACAACCGACCTCGAAATAACGACAATGCATTTTCCGCCTTTTTCTCGGGCCACAAAAATCAAGCCTGGTATGACCATGACCTGGAACATGGTGGCGGTAATTTCCACCTGGATGCCTTGGGATACGGCTACGCAACAAAGCTCATTCTGAATGAGAATGGGAATAAATCCGAAGCCCAGATTAAACAGGTATTTCAGGATTTCCAAAATTTGGACACTACAATTTTGGATGCGTTCCCTACAAGTGTAGACTCCACTCAACACCTTGACATGTGGATGCAAATAACGGGTGACAACACAGTTGTTATTTCTGACTGGCCTGCACAGCCTGGAACGACCCAAGACATCATTTGCGATGCCGCCGCCATAGACATGGCTGCTCGTGGATATCAAGTTTTTCGGACGCCGGCCCGGAGAACATCCGGTTGGAGCGGAAATCATTACACCTATACCAATGTTGTGATGTTTAACAACATTGTGATGATTCCAACTTATACAAATAACCAGGTCTCCTCGTATAACGCTCAAGCCTTGGCAACCTGGCAGCAAGCCTGCCCGAACAAGACCATCATTCAAATCAATTCCGATGCCGTAGTTTCTTATGCAGGGGTTCTGCACTGCATCATGATGCATGTACCTCCAAACTCTGGTGGCGCAAACCCAACTGCCTACCTAGTTCAACCCAACTCCGGGACTTTTAACCCTGGCGATGCCGTAGATGTGGAATGGATCTCGGATGATGATGAAGGCGTTTCTTCTGCCAAACTCCAGTTTTCAGATGATGGCGGCTCTTCATGGTCCACTGTGGCCAACAACCTTGGAACATCGGGCACTTACACATGGAGCGTTCCCTCTGTTTCCACATCTCAGGGCTTATTGCGCCTTGTCGTAAATGATTTAGATGGGAATTCCGGAAATGATGTGTGCGACAACGCTCTTGTCATTGGCGGTGGTAGCTCCACGGCCCAATTAATTCCCTATGGAACTGGGAAAACGGGCTCATTGGGAGTTCCTGTTTTAGGCGCATCGGCCCTTCCTGTTCTTGGAACTCCAGTCACCTTGCAGGTTTCTAACGGACTTCCCAATGGAAATGGTTGGCTCATTGCAGGGCCGAGAAAAAAGAGTTCTTCCTTTGACGGTGGCACTGTTTTGGTGGACTACCAAAACACCTACAACATTTCCTTTTCTGCTGCCGGGCAGGGTGGTTTGGCTGCAACCGTTCCCTCCGACCCCTCCCTTGCTGGTCTTTCTTGGTTCTGGCAGGCGTGGATTGAAAATGACCCTGTTGCAAGTGGTCAAGGCTGGACATGCTCCAACGGACTTGAGACAGTGTTGGGATACTAACGCCTGCCTTTTGGGTTGGCTTATCATTTAAGAATGAAATCCCCTACCCCCTCCCTTTTTTCAGGGCTTATCATCCTGAGTCCGCTCCTTTTTGTTTACATGCCGGTTCAGGAGCCACGGCATCAGGAGCACGAGCAGGAGCACGAAGAATCGCTACTTGAAGAATCCATGGAATCCCTAAAGAGTGGTTTCAAATCTCTTCGCAGGTCCCTGCCTGTCCCAGAGGCACAAGCCCAAACCTTGAACACTCTTCACGCTATGCAATCTGCTGCACTGGAGTGTCTCCCTTTTTGCCCCAATCCACCAGAAACTTTTTCAAATGAGGAGGCCCTTCTTTGGAATCTCCAATACAGGCGCTCCATGCTTCAAGTTTGTTCAGAACTTTGCGAACTTGAGCTTGCGGTAATCGAAGGCAGACAAGAAGATGCCCAAACCCTTTTCCGGTCCCTGGGCTCTATCAAGAAAAAAGGGCACCGCACTTACAAAGAAGACGACGAATAAACCTTTTTCCCTAACAAAAGCGCACCTCAAGCGAAACCACTTCAACATGAAAAATCCTCTCCTCCTTTTGGCAGGCCTCGTCCTTGCCACCCCTGTTTTCGCTCAAGAAGACTCTCACGCTGACTGGTTCGATGACTTCGACAAAGCCGCAGCCGCTGCAAAAGCTGAGGGCAAAGATCTCCTAGTTGATTTCACCGGCTCAGATTGGTGTGGGTGGTGTATTAAACTCCACGAAGAAGTATTTCAACACGCAGAATTCCTGACCCCTGCAAAGAAAGATTATATTTTGGTGGCCTTGGATTTCCCTCGCGACGAGGCAATTAAAGCAAAAGTTCCTAACCCTGAACGCAACGATGAACTGAACAAAAAATATGGGATTCGTGGATTTCCAACAATTCTCCTCATGAATACAGAAGGTGAAGTTTTTGGGCGCACTGGTTACCAAGAAGGCGGCCCTGAAAAGTACATTGCCCATATGGCTGAGATTGCGGATGCCGGAAGAAAAGGCCTTGCCGATGCAAAGAAGTTAAATGAAGAGTTTAAATCAGCTGAAAAAACGGCAGACCAGAAAACTGTCGTTCTTAAAGCGATTGACCTATTAGAGGGAAGCAACCCAGATACGCCAGGCACTTCCACAATTGCTGACATTGTTCGCAAGGGATTTGATTTGGGACTAGAGACCGAAGCCCTGAAAGCACTTCTGGGTAATGGTCACTTTGACGATGAGCTCGGAAAGAAGGGCAAAGAGCTGGACGCAGAAAATAAAGAAGGGCTCTTGGAACTTGTCATCCTTGCCCAATGCCGGTCAGTAAACAGTTTGGAAGCTGTAGAGGCTGCTGTTGAGGCCATTATTATGCTGGATGGCCATGGAATCAAAGACCGTGAAGTAACTCGTGAACTCTATGTTAATGCCGCATTTTGGTGCAACAGATTCACAAATGATTTGAAGAATGCCAAGAAGTTTGCCAACAAAGCCAAGCTCCTGGCTGGAGATGACCAACAGCTTCACGAGATGCTCGACGGCATTCTCAATAATAAGTCAGAATAGGACATTATTGTCGGCATGATACCGCCCACAGGGAGCGGTTTAGGGGGTATCCTTAGTGGATGCCCCTCCCCTCGATTCTCCTTCTTGCGGCACTCCAACAGGCCCCCTTCCAGCTGGATTTGCCCCCTGGTCTACCGGAGCGGTTTCAAACCGCAGTAGATTTCAAGGGTGAGCAAGTCGCTTTAGTTCTACATCGCCGCTCCTTGCGAGCAGAGAACTTTATTCTTCAAAACACCGAGGGGCCAATCGAAAAAGTGCCCCCCTCACGGACCTACTTTGGTTTCGTAGATGGCTTGCCGGGCGCCACAGTTGCTGCAAGCCTCGAACCTCGCGGCCTTCTTGCTTCGGTTCTTATGCCCGATCATTCCATTTGGCGAATTACTCCGAAGGAAAGCATCGGAAATGGGTGGCATGAAATTGCCAAAGCCCCACCTATTCCCATGGAAATGTGTGGAGTCGATGGGAAAACTTGGTCTGCACATTCGACAAGCCCAGGCGGTAGGGCCACGAGCCTTCCCCCACCTTCAGGCGGCTCTCTTTTCGTTTCTCCGTTCCCCTGGAATTGGAATATGCGGAAATCCAGAATCGCCTTCGATGCTACCTATGACTATTGGCTTCGCGAAGGCCAAACCGTTGCGGGTGTTACCGCTGGAGTTGAATACCAACTCGCCGAAAATGACCTCGTATGCTCTCGAGATGCCATGGTTTCTTATGAGCTAACGGGAATTGTCATTCGACAAGCCCAATATTATGTGGGAACGACATCTGGAGCACTCTTAGGCGAGTTTGGTGTTGAGTGGGATAACAATCAAAGCCACATCCCTCGGGAATCTGCAGTCATGCTTGAAGATTACCAAGGAGATGGCATAGCGGGCCTTGCGTGGGTTGGAACCTTAGGTGGTGGCCTCGCTTATGCGGGTCTTTACTGGGATCGTGGTTATAGCCCAGGAATCATCGCTCATGAAATTGGGCACAATTGGGGCTGCGGCCACATTGACTGCTGGCCTTGGGGCGGTTCCGCCATGTGCGGTTCTTGGCTTCTTTATGGGCCAGAGTCCACGGACATTATTCAAAGCCGAGCTTCGTGGCTAAACCTGCCCATCATCCCTCCCTACTTAGACTCCGTTCGTCCCTATGCTAATCCAGACTGGACGAGCATTGATGCCCAAGGCGATTTACTTGTCGATGTTTTAGAAAATGATTACGACGCAAACATGGAACACATTCATGTTTCGTCAACGGATCCTGTTTCAGAAGAAGGTGGGACCGTCTCGATTGCAAGCGGCGCTGGACCCGGTGGCCGAGACCTCCTTCTTTATGAACCAGACCGAACTAGGGCGGGGAGTTACACCGATACCTTCTGGTATGCCGCCTCCGACCAGGGCGCTAATGAGCATTGGACACCTGTAACGGTTTCTGTGAACGACAAATCAATGGTGGCTGAATGGAGTTTTGAAGAAGGAATGGGCTCAACTGCAGCCGATACTTCTGGCAGCAACAATCAGGGAGAAATTGACGGGCCAAGCTTGTTAGCTGAAACATCTGACCCCTCGATTGCATTGGATTGTGACACTTGGGGTTGGTCCCCATCTCGATATCTTTTCGACAACAGTACAGGAACAGAGTTTGCTTCGGCAAACCAAGGAATTGTATCTTCCAATTTAACCCGTGACCCACTCGACGGGACCTGGCTCGAAATGGCGTTTCCGAGCCCTGTTGACCTTGCTAGTGTTCGTTTTATGGACCGCGGAAACTCCGGAGATTGGATTTCTGAGTTCCGGCTCTGGTTCTCACTAGACAATGTCTTTGATTTGAATGACCCTTGGGTGGATATTTCTGTTTCCAACCACTCCGACTTTGTGAATTATCCATTTGATGCTGTCCAAGCCCAGTTCGTTCGGCTCGAAATTACCGCACAGGAGAATCCAAACTCCAACAGCCACTCTTTAGGGGGAAGCGAGCTCGCCTTCTTGCAAGAAACTGGGTTAACTGAACTGCCTGCGCCAAGCATTACGCTTTCATCCAATGCTCAAGCTGGGTTCCCATCGTCGAACCTTGTTGACGAAGACTCTTCAACGGAATTCATTTCAGACAACCAAGGAGTTGTTGGAACCGCTTTAACCCAAAACCCAAATGATGGCACCTGGGTCGAGTTTGATTTGGGAACCAATCTTGATATCAAAGGAGTTCGATTTATTGACCGAAGCAGTAATACTTCCTGGACCAAAGAATCTCGCCTTTGGTTGAGTAGTCAACCCACATTCGCTCTATCGGATCCTGTTCGAGTCTTGAACCACTCCAGCCAATCGGCTCCCCAAGTAATCCCGTTCGCCCCCCAGCAGAGCCGGTACTTGCGTTGGGAAGTTTCCAAAAAAGAACCGCTTTCCTGGCAAAATACTTTGGGTGGAAGAGAACTGACCTTCTTGACGGATCTCGCCAACAATCCCGGATTCACTCGAGTGCCCGGCCCTCATGGTGACTGCCTGGATATTTCTGGCACTGCCCGTATTTCATCGAATTCCGCAACGGGTGTTCCGACCTCCCCCAATGCCCCGTTTACTTTCAATTTGTTCGTGAATCCAAATGCCCCGCTTGCGGATGGAACCTTGCTTGGAGGTTTCGGGTCTCCTGAAGCTTCTCTTTCCGAAAGGCGAATGATAGAAGTTTCAAACGGCTCCGTTCAATTCGCCGGTCTCGATACTGCATGGCAACTCCCTTCTTCGACATGGACCATGCTCACCGCAAGCTATGACGGAAGCCACCTTTCTCTTTATGCAAATGGTGTCGAGATTGGATATTGGGCACACAACTTCTCTGCTTCAACGAACGAACTTCACCTTCTCCCACTGAATCCAACCTACCCTGACTCTCGCTTCTTTGGAAAAATTGACGAGTTCGCTGTGTGGGATTGGGGAATGTCCAGTGTGGAAGTCGCAGAGCTTCTTTCAGGCGGCGCAGCCCACGGCCCAATTCCCTTTGACACTCAAACCCTTGTATCCACTTCACCTCAACTTGAATGGGTCAGCGGCCACAACACCCCTTTACACAACGTATATCTAGGTACTGATTTCCAAAGCGTTCGCGACGCCGATATGAATTCTCCAGAGTTCTTGACTCAACAAACGAGCAACCAAATCGGATTGAGCAACCTTCAGGATTTGAGTTGGTATTTTTGGAGAGTTGATGAGGTTTATCCAAATGGCGACACCATTCCTGGGCGCATTTGGCGATTCCGAACAGAACTCCCATGGACGGCAACTGTCTTTGAAGGCTTCAACGATGGCCTAGACGGCGATCACCTTGATGGCCTTGGCGGTGGAACTGCATTCGCCGCGCCCTGGTCGGTCCCGACCTCGAATGGATACAAGCACCGGACTGGGAGCATCGGCGCATACCCATCCAATTTGCCCTTCACCGAAGCCGATGGTTTCTTCGAACGCAAAACTGTAAGCAATCTCGCCATGGAGGGTGCGCGCGAGTTGGATCAAAACCAAGTCAACATCGACCTCGCAGGTGAAGCAACCTATTACCTTTCCTTCGCAATCAAGCTCGAGGGCACTGACCAAGAAATGACTGGTATGGTTGGCCTAAAAGATGCCGCGTCGGGTAACACCCTTCTTGCCGGCGCCGAATCCGGAAAGTGGGCCATTAGTGGACTCGGAGGAGACATTACTGGAACCGCAGCGAGCAAGGGCCGGACTCAATTTATTGTGCTTCGAATAGATGCAAGCGGCAAGGGCGCTGACCAATGCTGGATGAAGGTTTACGACTCTCTTTCCGACACCGTGCACCAATCAGACTCCCAATTATCTGGCATGGGGAGCGGTGCAAATGAATGGGACCTCATTTCCCCCGGGCTCCAAAGCTCTGGAAACCTCACCCAACTCTTCATCCGCGCCGGCGGCGCGAAGATTTACTCCACATCTAAAGCCTTCCTCGACGAAATCCGCATTGGTCGCACTTGGAACGATGTAACCGGTCTTTGATAGTATGCTCGGAGTCAAATCGTTGCATTCTGCAACGGTCCACCACTCCGAATGAAAAATTCCATCTTCCTCCTTTTGCTGGCCGCAGCAGTCCTTCAAGACGAAACTCCTCCTTACCTAACCATGCCGGCCAAAGGATACGCAGACACTCCAACTCTGCCTGGGCAAAAGTGGAAGGTTCACGACAGGGAGAGACCCATCCCACCCTTTGTTGGCCCGGCCGGGCAAAACTTGCCCCTCACCCCCCCTCCTGACGCAACTGTTCTTTTTGATGGCAGCAGCCTTGATGGTTGGCGCTCCTATGACAACAAAGCCGCAAAGTGGAAGCTGGTGGAGGGCCAGGCCATGGAAGTCAACGGAACAGGTGACATTCGGACAGCAAATGCCTTTGGTGATTGCCAACTTCATGTTGAATGGATGTCCCCTGTTAGCGAGCAAGCAAGTCAAGGTGCAAGCAATAGTGGTGTGTATATGATGGGCCTTTATGAAATCCAGGTTTTGGATTCATGGTCGTCGCGCACCTATCCCGATGGACAAGCAGCCGCCCTTTATGGTCAACACCCCCCTCTTGTAAACGCAAGTCGTAAACCCGGAACATGGCAAAGCTACGACATTATTTTTCACGCACCTGAGTTCTCCGGTGAAGATTTGGTTTCGGCTGCAACGATTACCTTGTTCCACAACGGAGTTTTAGTTCACGACCATCAATCTTTTATTGGCCAAACCGTACACCGAAAGGTGGCAACTTATCAAGCTCATCCGGAGAAGCTACCCCTTAAGCTACAAGATCACGGAAACCCTGTTCGTTATCGAAATATTTGGGTTCGACCACTCTAGGGGAATCAAGCAACCCCTTCCACAAACCAGCGTTTTCCGCGCTTCACGATTGTGTGGCCTTCTGCACGAAGCCGCTTGCTGTCCTGTAATTTTTACTGCCAACTCTTCTTCGCGCGTGCCATTCCTTTATGGTAACTCTAGGATTGAACTTGTGACCCCCCGAGACTCTGCCTTTTTTGCTTCCTCAGCCATTCTCGCAACTCTTCTGGCTTGTGGCGGCGGCGTCCCCAAAGAAACCAGCGGTGGCAATAAACCCAAATCTCTACTGCACAATCCCGCTTCTTGGGCCGGTTCAGATTCATGCCGCGAATGCCATCCCGGCGAATGGACCGCCTGGTCGCAAAGCAATCATTCTCAAGCGGAAAAAATTCTCGAACAAACTCGCTCCGTAACGGCAACCAACAAAAAGGGACAACAAGTTGAGTTTGATAGCACTCACTCAATCGGAGTAGAGCCTCTTGTCCAATTTGTTATTGAAGAGAATGGTCGCGGTCAAGTTGCCCAACGGGCTTGGGATCCCAAAAAGGGAGAGTGGTTTGATATTTTTTCCGATGGTCGGCAACCTGGAGAATGGGGACACTGGACTGGAAGGGGTATGAATTGGAATTCCATGTGCGCCCGTTGCCACAATACTGGATTCGAAAAGAATTGGAATGCAGAAACAGACTCTTACGCTTCCAAAGTTCAAGAGCATGGTGTTGGTTGCGAATCTTGCCACGGTCCAGGAAAGCAACATGTATTAGACAATGGAGAAACTATCCTCGGAAAGGCAAGCGATGTTGTTGAAGCTTGTGCTCCATGCCACTCCAGGCGAGGCGAGCTTACCGAAACTTCCCATCCACATGATCGGTTCCTGGATTCTTTCCTTCCAGAACTTCCTGGCTTAAGTGAAACTTGGCACGCCGATGGGCAAATCAAAGACGAAGACTACGAGTGGGCTTCCTTTCGATTGAGCCGAATGGCTGAAGCTGGCGTCACTTGTCTTGATTGCCATGACCCCCACTCCAGCCGCACGAAACTCCAAGGGGATTCCCTTTGCATGAGTTGTCACGCAGAAACGCAGGGGGAGATTCCCCCGATTCGGCCAGAAGGCCACACGCACCATTTGCCTGAATCCGATGGTTCGCGGTGCATCAGTTGCCATATGCCAACGACCATTTACATGCAGCGGGACCCACGGCACGACCATAGCTTTGGCGTTCCAGACCCCTATCTCACAAAAAAGTTAGGTGTCCCCAATGCTTGCAATTCCTGCCATGGCGACCAAAGTGTCGAGTGGGCCCACTCATTCACCGAGAAGTGGTATGGAGATAACATGGATCGCCCGAGACGGAAGAGAGCCACTCTTCTTCATGATGCAAGAGTTGGCAAAGCTGGGGGATGGTCTCCTATTTTGGCTCACCTTAAACAAGAAACTCATTCAACTTGGCGAGCGGTCTTAACGGGCGCCCTTGAGGCGTGGCCAAATATACCTGAAGTTCGTGGCGCTCTCTTCGCCGCATTAAGTGATGAAGAAGAACTCGTTCGCCTTCAAGCCATTCGTGCATTGGGCCCAACCCTTCTGGAAACATATTCAGTTCGAAACAGGCCACTTCGTTATTTTGATTCCTATAAAGGAATCCGTGTTGAGGCCGCTCGTTCCCTTGGGCCATACTTAGACCAATCCTCAGATTCGGCAAAAGAACTTCTGGAGTTCTTGACCCATAACCGAGATCAACCACCAGGTGCAGCCGCTTGGTCAACCTGGCTTCGTGATTCCCAACAACCCGAGGAGGCGATAGCGGAACTCCTACGGGCTCGAACTTGGGATACTCAATCTCCTGCCCTAGATATTGCACTTGCTAGTGCCTTTGATGCTGCCAATAAACCCGGAGAGGCACTAAAGATTTTGGAAAAATCGGTCATTGCCAACCCAGACCATGCACGCCTTTGGTTTCTCCTCGGCCTGGCAAGAGCGGCGGCGAAAAGTTCCCAAAATGGTTCCCAATCCGCCCTTCATGCAATGGAAAAATCTCTGGCTCTTGACTCAGAACAAGCCCAACCTTGGTACAACTTGGGCATCCTTTACCTCCAAAGAAGTCAATATCAACAGGCAAGGCAGGCGCTTGAGAAAGCCCTTGAGCTGAACCCCGAAAACCAAAATGCCCAAAGAGCCCTTCAGGGCATTCCAAAGCAGTGATTCTTAGTAGCTTTTTCATTGCTCCTCTGCTCTCCTTTCCTCAGGAGCAGGAAGAAGATGTTCAAGTTCAAATCAGCGAGTCCGTTTCTAGAGGAGTTGACTTTTTACTAGACGAACAACTTCCTGATGGTTCGTGGGATGGCTGGGCCGACAAGTATCCTTCAGGAATCTCTTCCCTCTGCGTGTTTGCCCTTCTTCAATCCGACGTACCAAATCACCACCCTGCGATTATTCGCGCACTTGAATACCTTCGTACAGTTTCGCCCCAACACACCTACAACACGGGGTTCCTCCTCCTGGCGCTTGCTTCAACCGAAGACGAACAACATCAAGAATGGGCGAAAACTTTAACGAATCAACTATTAGATTGGCAAGCCCCAAGCGGTCTTTGGACATACCCAGGAGGTGCTGAAGATTTATCCAACACGATGATTGCTGTACTCGGTTTGGATGCCGCATCAAGGATGGGCGTCAAAGTCGAGGATGATGTTTGGCTCAAGGCATTAGATGGTGTAGAGCTCTGCATCGGTCCAGAGGAATATTTGAATGCAAAAGAAAAGGCTGCAAACCTTATTCAAGGGTTTTCCTATACACCGAGAAGCGCTTCTTCTGGTTCCATGGCTTCTGCAGGTATTACCATTCACTCAATTTGCAAAGAACAACTAGGGAAGGCACTATCTAAACGAAAGCGAAAGTTTTGGGAAAAGCAAGCGCAACTTGCCCTAGCTTGGATTAATGCAAATTGGTCCCTAAAGACCAATCCTCCAAATCGTTCCTGGCACTTCTTTCATCTTTGGGGTTATGAGCGCATTGGCGCCTACCTCAATATCGAAAAACTAGGAAGTCATAGCTGGTATAACGAGGGTGTAAGTAAATTAATCGGTGATCAAAAATCCCAGGGAGGCTGGTTCACTGGGAGATCCTCTTCCGGATTTACTGTGTCTGAGCAACAGAGCTCGGAACTACAAACCAGCCTTGGCCTTCTTTTTTTAAATCGAGCAACAAATCGAGCTGTAACAGGAGGCGCCCTGCCCTCCAAATCACTTTCGACCCCAGAAGGCGAAGAGGTTGTGCTATCGGCTACTGGTGACACCCCTATGACCATCTGGGTTTCACAGTCAGACCTTCCCCCAACATCCGCAAAGTTTTTCGTTCGGCGGCTAGGCGAAAAAGAGTGGGGGCTCATTACTGAAGACACCGACACCCTTCGTGGATTCTCCACCCAGCACTCATTTCAAAATTCAGGCTTATGGGAAATCCGCTGCGAAATCGAAACAGAAGGCGGAGTCTTGAAAAGTTCCATTTTAAAGGTCAAAGTCCAATTGGTTTTAGACCCCAGTGACCTCAAGGTCGCTCGAGAAGCAAAGTTGAACTTATTTCAAAAATTCAAAAAGGAAATAACCGCAAGTAGTTCGAGAAGTGGCCATGAGCCTCATAAGGCCTTCGACAACTTGCTAGGTCGAGCATGGGTTGCCGCTCATGACGACTCCAACCCTTGGATTGAAGTAAAAATTCGCGAACCGTTTCGAGCCAATAAGCTTCTTTTCTTAGATGCCTTCCCAAGAAGATATGGAGTTGATTCGCCTCAACTGAAGCTACTCAAAATCACTATCAATGGAAGAAAACGTTACGAAGTTTCGATGCCGGAAGACCGTTGGAAGAAGGGAGTTCTTGAGTTCAAATCCAAAAAACTCATCCGAACACTGCGCGTGGAGCTTGTGGGCCTAGAGGGGAATCAACCTAGTGCTCTTGGTTCAGGTTTATCCGAGATTGAAGCTCAATTAGCCAAATAGCATGATAGAATTGACCTATACTCTCTTAGTATCTCATCATGGAAAAAAACGACATCACTCTCCTTGGCATCCTTTTCATTGCTGTAATTGGCGGAAATGCCCTGATTGACAATGCTCCTGAATCCGAACTGGAAGAGAACGCTCCGGCAATAGAGTCTGTGAAAAGCGAAGCAACGCGCGGGGGTGGAAAATATGGCGGCCGCTCCGGAAGGGATCGTGCTCAAAAAACAAAACCATTACTCCAGGAAGGAATCACCTTCGAAGAAATCCTAGTTGATGAAGCATCAGTGAGAGGTGAGACTCATGTTCACTTTGGTTCTCTCTTTGAATTTGATGAAAAAGAAAACCCCAAAGTTGGCGAAGTTGACAGTCGCGCGATTTATTTAGAAATCCCTGCCTATCAAACCATTCGAAAGGACAAATTAAAGAAAGGAAGCGCCAGGCGGGCACAGTTGCTGGGGCAAGCCACCCAAGTTCATGCCAAAGCTGTTCTAGCTGTTGCCCAACAAAATGGCTACGCCTTAGTCATTGAGAAAGGAAAGGGGGAAGAGCTGCCAAAGATTCCAGCTAACTATCCCAAAACAGACCTCACAAATTCCTGTATTCAGGTAATCAAACAGTAGGCTATGCGGGCCGTGAGCCTGCAACTCCTCCTCCTTGCCGCCTTTTCCTTCCAGGGCGAAGACCACCCCGTCCCCCAGGTCCCTGAGGGATTTGAAATTCAGCTTTGGGCTTCCGACCCCCTGCTTGCTAACCCTGTTGTTTTCTACCCAGATTCACTCGGTCGCGTTTTTGTTTGCGAAACTTACCGACAAGAAACTGAGGGCGTTCCAGATAATCGTTCGCACAAATATTGGACCGAAGATGATCTTCGATGCATGACGGTGGATGACCGCGCCGCGATGTATCTCAAACATCATCCGGAGTACGCAACCGAGTGGACTGATCAAGAAGACCGCGTTGTTTTAGTTGAAGATCAGAACCAAGATGGCCTAGCTGACACATCCCAAGTTTTTGCTGATGGATTTCAGGAGCTCTTAGATGGAACGGGTGCAGGATTTCTCATACGCCCCCGACCCGGCGGAGGAACCGAATCTTGGTACACCTGTATCCCCCATCTATGGAAGATTCAGGATGAAGATGGGGACGGTGTTTCAGATTCGCGAGAATCCCTTCACCGAGGCTATGGGGTTCGGGTCGCACTTCGTGGACATGACATGCATGGATTGCAAATAGGACCTGATGGCCGACTTTATTTTTCCATCGGAGACCGAGGCTACTCCGTTGAAAATGACCATGGGGAATTGCTTGCGAATCCAGGAAGTGGTGCTGTTTTCCGTTGTGAGCTAGACGGGTCCGGCCTTGAGGTGTTTTGTGTTGGCCTTCGAAATCCTCAGGAGCTTTGCTTCGATGACTATGGCAACCTCTGGACTGGTGATAACAATTGCGATGCTGGCGACTCTGCCAGGATTGTCTATTTGATGGAAGGTGGCGATAGCGGTTGGCGAATGAACTACCAATACCTTCCCGACCGCGGTCCCTGGATGCCAGAATCTTGGTGGAAACCCTCCCACCCTGGCCAACCTGCCTTCCTAAATGCACCCATCGCCAACCTCACAAGTGGCCCTAGCGGAATAGCCCACTACCCTGGAACGGGTCTTCCAAACTCATTTGATAATTCTTTTCTTATCGCTGATTTTCTTGGTGCTAAGGATTGGAGCGGCATTCGGCGCTTCAAAATGGAGCCAAAAGGGGCGGGCTTTGAAATGAACTTTGATGAAAAGTTTATTTGGGGAACGCTGGCAACCGATGTGGACTTCATGCCCAATGGCTCCATGATGGTTTCGGATTGGGTGGAAGGCTGGGTCGGTGCCGGCAAGGGGCGGCTTTGGGAAGTTCGCACAAAAGATTCCACTGCGCGCGAGGAAGGAGCTGAAACTGCAAAGATTCTGAAACAGTTTTGGCGTTCTATTCAAGAAAACTCCCCCATCCCCGACCCCGAACTCACTTCCTTCCTCGGCCACCCGGATCGGCGAGTTCGAATGGAAGCTCAACTTGCTCTCGTGCAAGGAGAAAAAACCCAACTGCTTTTGGATTCTTTTTCTTCATCAAGATCCCTATTCGCAAGGCTCCACTCACTCTGGGGACTTTCTCAAATTGCCAGGAAAACACAATCCAATCGAGTGATTGCTACATTAACCCCACTCCTGCTATCAGAAACTGAACCAGAGCTCCGCGCTCAACTTGCAAAAATCATGGGCGAGCACCAAGTTCAAAGTTCCCGGACATCGCTGCACGCCCTTTTGAAAGACCACTCTCCGCGTGTGCGCTACTTTGCAAGCATGGGCCTTGGGAAACTCGGTCTGGACAAACAGAGTAGTAGCGCCCTTCTTGACTTGGTTACTTCCAACAAGAAGGAAGACCGTTTTATCCAGCATGGAGCAAGCCTCGCTCTTTCGCAAACCTCTACTGAATCATTTTTGGAGTCGCTTTCTAAACACCCAAACTCTTCGGTGCGCATGGCGTCTGTTTTGGCTCTACGCCATCAAAAATCGCCTTCCCTTAGTCTTTTCCTAAATGACGAAGACCCACTCGTTGCAACCGAGGCGGCCATTGCGATTTACGATTTGCCAATCTCCGAGGCAATGGCCCATCTTGCGGATTCATTGAAAAGAGAAAACCTGAGTGAATTTCACCTACGAAGAGCCATCCATGCTTGTCACCTCAGCGGACGAGACCGAGACGCTGAAGCTTTACTTCGATTTGTACTGAAGCGCTCCGCTGGAAACGAAATGCGCGAGGAAGCTTTGGAAATACTGTGGAATTGGCACAAGCAAACTGGGTTTGATCGTCTTCACAATACCTGGCGACCTGAGCTGCCACGCGAACACCGAGGATGGGCTATGGACCGAAACCTTCCGCCACTCAAAGAAGAAAGGCTTGCTTCTGTCGAAAAAGGAAAGAAGGTCTTTTTCGAGAATACCGCCGCTTCCTGCCAAAGATGTCATTGGATTCAGGGAGAATCATCAGGAGAATCTCCGAGCGAAGTAGGCCCTGAGCTTTCATCTATTGGGCTTTTTCTGAACAAGCAGGAGCTTCGGGATTCCATCCTGACTCCCGCAGCAAAAATTGCCCCAGGGTTTGAAATCAGGGGCCCTAATGGGACTGACCTGGGAATCTCAGCCATGACACCTAATTTGGGTGCACTACTTGAAGAAAGCGAGGTTCAGACATTGGTTGATTACCTATCTTCACTTCGCCGAAAGAAGAAGGTATTGGTTCATGTTTTTTCAGCGGGTTACGAACACGCAGTAGCAAAATCAGAATCGAATCAGGATTCCCTTGTTGAGAGAAGTTGGAACACCTGGGCAGAAGATAATATTTGGCTAGATGTTGTTATTGACCGTTCGGCAGACAGATTTTCTCACGAAGGCCTCTCTGAGTTTGACGCAGTTTTTCTTTACACCACCGGTGAGCTTCCTTGGCCGGAAAGTGGAAAATCTGCTTTGCTCGACTTTGTAGAAAAGGGAGGCGCTCTTATAGGGGCGCATTGCGCAAGTGATACTTTTTATGAATGGCCCGAATTCGGTGAGCTCCTTGGGGGTTACTTCGATGGACATCCCTGGCATGAAGAGGTGACCATTGCTGTTGAAGACCAAAACCACCTCGCAACTCAGCATCTTCAATCAGAATTCCAGATTCTAGACGAAATCTACCAATTCAAAGATTGGTCACGCGAGGAGAAAAGAGTCCTTCTCTCCTTAGATACAAATTCTGTGGACACCACCCTTCCCACGATTCGAAGAAAGGACAAAGATTTTGGAATAACCTGGACTAGGCGACATGGAAATGGGCGAATCTTTTACACTGCTCTTGGCCATCGCCCCGAAGTCTGGAAATCGGACCTTTTCCAAAAGCATCTCCTCGGTGGCACTCTTTGGGCCACAAGAAAATGACCCCTCTTTCACGAAGAAGTTTCCTCGCTACGGTTGCAGTTGCAAGCGCATCTAAGCCCCTCCTGAGTACCCATTACACCCCTCAACCCTTCAAAAAAGCGGTGAAGATTGGCATGGTTCAAGAAGGGGATTCCCTTCTTGCCAAGTTCAATTTACTCAAGGAGCTTGGATTTGATGGAGTAGAAATGGATAGCCCTAATGGATACACCACAAAGGAAGTCCTCGAGGCGAGGGACAAATCTGGTCTCCCAATTCACGGGGTCGTGGATTCCACACATTGGCGGAAAACCTTTAATCATGCCGACGAAAATGTCCGCAAAGAGGCCATTGTTGACCTTAAAACTGCCCTTCAAGATGCACACGACTTTGGTGCTTCCACGGTTCTGGTTGTCCCGGCAGTGGTCAATAAGGGTGAGTATTACGGTACCGCATGGAAGCGCGCCCATGAAGCCATATCCTCTCAGCTTGAACTTTCTGAAAAGTTGGGAGTCAAAATTGCTTTTGAAAATGTTTGGAATAATTTTTTGATTTCCCCTGTTGAAATGTCTCACTGGATTGACTCCTTTGATTCCAAACAAGTTGGGGCCTATTTCGATGTTGGAAATATCCTCCGATACGGGTGGCCCGAACATTGGATTCGTGAGTTAGGTCATCGAATTTTAAAGATTGATGTAAAAGAGTACAGCCGAACAAAAGCCAATGAAGAAGGTATTTGGGCTGGGTTTAGCGCTGAGCTTTTAGAAGGCGACTGCGACTGGCCCCTTGTCATGAAAGAGCTTCGAACTTTAGATTACGACGGCTGGTTTACTGCTGAAATTGGTGGTGGTGGCCGGGAACGCTTGCAAAATATCGCAGGAAACATGGACAAGATTTTGCAGAGTTGATGCGAGTTCACATTTTTCTTCTTCTACTTCTAGCTCTTCATGCCTGCCAGAAGACTGAGGTTCCAAGCTCAAACAAATCCAAGACATCCCCACCAAAAGTCCTCCTGATTGGCATTGATGGGTGCCGCCCTGACGCGCTCAAACTGGCGAATACCCCTAATCTGGACAACCTAATCTCCGTGGGCGCCTTTAATCCCCAAGCCCAAACTTGTGCCCGGACCGTTAGCGGCCCCAGCTGGATGAGCATTCTGACCGGGGTCTGGCCTGAGACTCATGGCGTATTGGATAACTCGTTTGAAGGGTATGTGGGCAAGCCTGCTTCCCACTTTTTAACCCGAATCGAAGAATTCAATCCTTCTTATCGAACAGCGTCAATCACCGAATGGGCGCCCCTTTCAAATTTGGCTCGGCCGGGTGCTGATTTTGTTGCTGCGCCCAAAAGCACAACTGAAGTTGCCAATCTTGCGATTTCAGAACTGCGTGCGAATCAGCCCAATGTCATGTTCCTTCATTTCGATGAAGTCGATCACGCTGGGCATTCAGCTGGATACGGGACCAATATTCCAAATTATATTCAGGCAATTGAACATGTGGATTCAGAAATTGGCCGCGTCTTAGATGCGATGGAAAACCTGGACGACTGGCTCATTCTGGCAACAACCGACCACGGCGGGACTGGCACCAGCCACGGAAAAGATATCCCTCTCCACCGAACGGTTTTCTTGCTCGCTTCGGGGAATTACAAAGGCGGGCCAAAGCGATGGCGGCGCTATGCCGAAGTTGTGGATATTGTCCCGACAATCTTTCGGCACCTCAAAATCCCCTTAAAGCCAGAATGGAACTTGACTGGAGTGTCCTTAGGGATGAGTGGCCCCAACAGGCCACAACCGTACACCAAATCATTCATTCAAACATTTGATAATTCCGAAGCTTCCATTGAAATGGTACCGATTAATGATGGTGACTATTACTTGTCAAAAACTGAAATCCCTTGGGAAATCTTTGACTTGTTTTTTCTTCGCAGTTCAAAAGAAATTGAGGCGGATGGAATCTCTGGGCCAAGCAAGTCTGTGTTCCCCGTGGATCGCGGCTATGGTCACGATGGATATCCCGCTCTTGGGATGACTTTTAATTCGGCCCAACACTTTTGTGAATGGTTGAGCAAAGAAACAGGCAGGGAATACCGCCTACCTACTGAATGGGAGTGGATGGCCGGTGCCAAAGGTGCCAGGAACGGTTGGAGCAAAAGCAACTCTGACGGCCGCCCCCACCCAAGCGGAAAGCTCCCCGCCGAAAGAAATGGGCTCTTCGACATCGTAGGGAATTTAGCTGAATGGGCTACGGATTCTTCTGGAAAGGGCGTTGTTTGTGGGGGTTCATTTCAGGATGCCACCATCTCACCTCAGTCAAGGGACCGATACGACAGGAGTTGGCAAGCTCGCGACCCTCAATGGCCGAAAAGTTCATGGTGGATGTCGGATTGCGGTTGGGTTGGTATTCGCGTGCTTTGCGGATCTCCCTAAACTGGCTACATGCCTTTCAACCGAAGACAGTTCCTTGCCCTGAGTGCCGCCCTTCCCACAGTCGGAAGCCAACTTGCTTCTCAAACATCCACTGGCCTCTCTTCGAATGTGGCCAATCGATTTGAATTTGCCATCAACATTGAAATGTGGTTTCGAAAGCTGGACTTTGCTGACCGCATTCGAGCAACCGCCGATTTAGGCTTCAAGTGGGTCGAATTCTGGCCCTGGCGGAACAAGGATTTGGATGAAATTCAAATCGTGTGCGAAGAAACTGGAGTTCGGGTTGCCCAATTTACTGGTTGGGGTTTCTTTCCCGGGATGAACAATCCAAAAAACCACGACAAATTCGAGGAGGATATTCGCGCCGCCTGCGCGACGGCGAAGAAAATCAATGCTCCCATGGTGACTGTCGTTGGCGGGAACGACCAGGCTGGGATGACTCGTGAGGAAATGCACACGCATATCACTACGGCTCTCAAGCGCGTCGCGCCCATTGCTGAAGAAAACCAAATCATGTTGATTTTGGAACCGATGAATATCCGAGTGGACCACAAAGGGCACTGCCTCTACGGTTCCTCCGATGCGGTTCGCATCTGCCGAGTGGTCAATTCTCCTATGGTAAAAATCAATTGGGACCTCTACCACATGCAGATTTCAGAGGGAGACCTGTGTGGTCGGCTTCGAGAGGGTTTTGACCAAGTGGGTTACATTCAGCTCGCAGATCACCCTGGGCGAAAGGAGCCAGGGACCGGAGAAATACAATACGGTCGCGTTTTTCAGGAACTTCAAGCATTAGGTTATGAGGGCCCGATTGGTTGCGAATGTTCTCCCCTTGAAAATGAAAAGATTGCTGCCCTTAGGATTGAGAAAGCCGCGAATTGGGCACCATAACTCCAACAGTGCGCTAAACTAACTCCATGAATCGCCGCAACTTTCTCCGCGGGACTGCCGCCACTTTGGTTACTGCTCCATCTATCGCTCGCTCCGCATTTGTCGCGGGCAATGACACTTTAAAGATTGGCCTGATTGGGTGCGGTGGCCGTGGAACTGGTGCCGCGCTGCAAGCACTCGCCGCCGATGAAGGCACGGTTATTTGGTCCATGGCAGATGTATTTATGGACCGACTCGATTCATCTCTCAAAGGTCTCGAAGAAAATGGCGGAGAAGGGCGTGTCAATGTTCCACCTGAACGCCGATTCGATGGTTTCGATGGATTCAAAAAGGTGGTCGATGAGTGCGATGTGGTTTTACTAGCCACAACCCCTGCCTTCCGCCCACAGCACTTACGCTATGCAATCGAAAAAAATCGGCATGTGTTCTGCGAAAAGCCTGTTGCGGTTGATGGCCCGGGTCTGCGTTCAGTTTTAGAGACTGCACGCATGGCTCAAGAAAAGGGTCTGTGCTTGGCGCACGGTTTTTGCTGGCGCGCGCATTACGGTAAACGCGCAATTTACGAAGAAATCAACTCGGGTCGCTTAGGAGATGTGCAACTTGCTTATGCCACTTATCTCGCTGGAGGTGTTTGGCACCGCGGCAATAAAGAAGAATGGAGCGACATGGAGCGCCACCTTCGCAATTGGTATTACCACACCTATTTAAGTGGCGACCATCTTGTTGAACAAGCCGTTCACAGCGTGGACAAAATTCTGTGGGCATTTGGCGACAAAACTCCTTTGAACGCCGTTGCCGTTGGTGGTCGCCAACAACGCACCGCTAAAAAATATGGCGACATTTGGGATCATTTCTCGGTGGTCTACGAATTTGCAGATGGCGCCCAAGGCCACCTACTAACTCGCCAATGGGATGGCACCGCCATGGAAAACCTAGACCGAATTTTGGGCACTCAGGGTGTTGCAAACCTTGACGGTTGGGCGGGCAAGTTTGAAATAGCTGGCAGTAAGCCCTGGAAATACGAAGGCTCTGGCAACAACATGTACCAAACCGAACATGACGAGTTGTTTGCAGCAATTCGAGCGGGCAATGCTCACAACCAAGGCGAGGCGATGGTTCGCTCAACTCAAGCGGCAATTCTTGGCCGCATGTCGGCTTACACCGGCAAACGAGTTACTTGGGACGATTGCCTTAATTCCGAGGAACAACTAACTCCGGCGACTTGGGAATGGGCGGAGCGACCAGCACCAAAGCCACCAGTTCCCGGCAAGTCTTAATAAAGACGCAAGTTTCGAATGCGCCTTAGGGGATTGCTTGCCAGTAAAGGTCTGCAATTTCCAACTGGCCGCCTTCTCTTAACTTAAACCTAAGCTCTTGATGCTTGACTCCACTTAGCTGATTAAAGAGGGCGTTGTTTAGTGAAACTTGAAGGACGCCCTGAATGCAACGCACATCTAAATCGAACCAGGTATCAGCTTGTAGTAGGTCTGTCTTAATTGGAGCACCCGGCAAGATGCTTCCGGTGCGGGCGCTACTTGCTCCGATGGCATTAAAGCGAATTTCATGTTTCCCAAGTTGAAGTGCGGATTCCCCTTCGCCTATCTTTAGGCGCGCGTGCAGTTCAAAATCACCGTCGATTTCCGTTTTTGCAAATGGGTCTTCAATTGAATTCCAGCCATCTAGATTAACTGGCTCGTAAAGAGGGCGGGCACGAATATCAGCCAGTGCTACTTCTCCAGCTATACCTTGAAAACGCAAAGGACCACGGGCAACTTCGCCGGCGGCGCCACCACCGGTAGGCGCTTCACATTCGGCAGCCCCAATCACTACAACATCATCAATCGCAATGTTTTCAAAGCGTGCATTTTTTATTTTATTTCCCGAGCGGTCAAAGCGTGGGGCATAAAAGCGACCTGTAATCATGTGCCAATCGTGTGAACCACGCCAAACCTTTGCCCGTGGATTTTTCACGCCAACCACCCCCGCCATTTGTTGCCAATCGTCAACCAACTGCAATTCATAACGATCCATAAAGTACAAACCACTGTCACCACCTTCGGGCAACATCACATTGAAGCGAAATTCCAGGTCGCCAAATGAGGCATGACTGCGTAAATCTTTACGACCTTTCTTGTTTACAATTGCCGAATTCCCGATTGAAGTCACAAACGCAGTATTATCAGTTGGGTCGGCCTTAACTGCACATAGCTCCCAAGCATCGCTATCCCAAACATCTAGAGCGTCCCCCCAAGTCATGGTAAGCCAGCCTTCATTTTCATTTTGGCGCGGTGCCGGCGGCTCAACCATTTTGGCAACTTGCTCAGTTGCAAGTGGACCTTCAGGTAGTTGGTTAATGGTGTAATCAAAGGTGTCATGCACTAGACCCAAGCCTGGCAAACGGCCGCGCACACATTTACCCGCTATTAAACCATCGGTGCGAATTTCTAGCCGCATCCGATCAGGCGATAAGCTTGCAGTTTTAACTCGAATCAACCGTTCACGCATTTCGGGTGATCCATAATCCCACCACCAGTTGTAGTCGTATTCACGCAAGGAGACGCGCTCGATTACTTTTGAGCTAATATCCTCGGCAATAGGTTTAGTAAATTCAATTTCAAAACCGTCTTGCGATAAATGCACGGTTTTCATTTCAAGTGGTGTTTCACCTGTCCAACGAATACGCGCCAAGCCATCGCCCGGAGCGCGCCCACCCCAACCACGATTGGTGTAGCCAGCGAACAATGAGCCATCGCTTGCAAAACGAACCCGCACCGCCGAGCCAATTTCTTCGCGCAAAGGGAAACATGCCCCCTGCCATTGGCCACGCACTTTTTCCATTTGCAAACGCACCAACATGCCATTGGTTAATTCGGCGGCGACCATTTGCCCGTCGAAGGGGCCAAACTTGCCGACTTGTTCAATTGCAACTAGGTTGCCCGTTGATCGTGACCATTCGTAGGGAATCCAAATGGCCGCCGGCTTGCGTTCCTTTGAAGGTGGAATCGTAGATGATGGAAGTTCACCGCCACCTTCTTCGAGCCACCTTAATGAAGATGGATGGCCAAAAAAGTCGCCCTCTTCTACATGAAACACTCCGCACACTGGCATCCAGTCACCTTGATTGTCGGTGTAGAACAATTCACCTTGATTATTCGTGCCCAAACCGCATGGTGAGCGCACTCCGCTGGCAATGGGCTCAACCTTGCCTTCTGGAGAAATGCGCGAAATCCACCCTCGATAAGGGGCTTTGGACAAGCCATGCCACCACTCAGGAGACCAGAAACCAACATTGGTGCTGATATAGAAGTTGCCTTGGGGATCGACCGGTAAACCGAATGCAAACTCATGGTAGTTGCCAGACATTCCCCAGTCTTGAGTAATGGTGTCAATGGTTTCGGCCAAGCCGTCGCCATCGCTGTCACTTAAAAGAGAAAGTTCTCCGCGTTGCACCACGAAAACTTGGTCGTTTACTACTTTTAGTCCAAGACCCGAGTGCAACCCTTCGGCCCACATGGTCCACTTTGCATCGGCTGGGTTGTCGGCAAGCGCATTTTCAATTTTCCAAACTCGACCACGCCTAGTTGAAACAAACAGCGTTCCGAAAGAATCGAAATCCAAACCGCCAACTTCAATTACTTCGCCCGTGGGTGGAGTAAAGTTTTCTACTGTGTAATACTCTGCGTTACTTTGCAAAGCGAAAAAAAGCAAGCTATACATCATTTTGAAAACTCGATTGGGTAACCAGGAAAGAAATCAATTTGTTTGTCTTCGTATTGCATTTTTGCGTCGACAGTAAACCCGATTAAGCGGAAGTTCCTAATCGGAACAATCTCCCCACCTTCAATTATTGAGCTTCCCCACATATCCACATAGCCGAGCAATTGGCTATTTGCGTCTTCAAGTTGGGCGCGCACAACTGCTCGCCCATCGAGGACTGTTGTTCCAGCTAGTTTGGCAATTAGCTCGACTTCGCCTTCTTTTGTGATTAGTTTCCAAGGTGGAGGTGGATCACCATTTTGGTTTAGCCAAATTATTTCACCTAGTGGCTTGAGCGGTGTTCCGCCGCGACCTCCCCAATCGGCTCGCTCAACGAAATCACCTTTGCGCACCGCTAATAGGCGCAAGTCGTCGGCTCGATATTCCCAACTTAAACCATCGGTGGTGCCGACTATTAAACCGCGCGGGTGTTCGGGAGCAATTTCGGAAACCGAGGGCAAATGCCCCCGAGCAATCAAGGGTGTGTCCGCAACCCGCATTATTGGGTCGCCAGTTCGTTGTTTTGAATTCTCCGGGTTAAATGCCAAGACATACTCAGTAACTGCTCGCCGTTCTTGCTCAGTTAGCGAATCCTTAAAGGCAGGCATTTCGGTGCCACCTATACCATTGCTGATTGTTTTGTAAACCGCTTCGGGTGTATTACCAAATGAGTAACCGCCATCAATGAAACTACGCGCCTTGGTTTTCAAAACAACAATGCCTTTCCCGTCGCCATTTTCACCGTGGCACATAGAGCACATGAGTTCATACACTTTTTTTCCGCTCAGGCCTGAATCATTTTCAGCGGTTGCCACTGTTGATGATGGAGTATCTTGGTTTTCGGGTGGTGCAGATTCACCTGCACATGCGCTCATGCACAGTGCTAACAAAAACAGGGGGATGCCTCTTCTCACCGCTCCATGTTCCCTTCGCAGCGGCTTAATGTCCACTAAACTCGAGGGAGTTTCAGCATCAACTCGCCAGCAAGCTCCGATGCCAGGTGGTCGGAGGTTATTTTCCCTTCAGAAAACTGACTAACCACCAACTCTGTCCACTGCAAGTTCGAAATGGCGGTTCTCAACAACTTAATATAGCGACGGACAAAGGCGTGGCCTTCTCCCATCTTTTCTCCCGATGCAAAAGCTCCTTGATTAAGCCTTCAGGCACAAATGTTCATCAAGAATGGAGTTGAAACTTTCGCTTGGGCGCATGGCCTTGTCGCAAAGTTCAGGATTCGGGTGGTAATAGCCACCTAGCTCCATAGCCTCGCCCTGAGCTGAAAGAAGTTCGCCCGCTATCTTGTCTTCGTTCTCCGCCAAAGCTGTGGCTAGTGGTGTGAATCGATTCTGCAGTTCATTATCTTCACTTTGCGCCGCCAAGGCTTTTGCCCAATAAAGGGTAAGATAAAAAGTCGCACCACGGTTATCGATTTCGTTTACTTTGCGCGATGGCATGCGACCATTTTCCAAGTATTGACCAACAGCTTGGTCTAAAGTCTTCGCAAGAATGGCAACTTGTGCATCGCCAGATTCTGCGGCGGCTTGTTCTAAGGATGGAACCAAGGCGCAATATTCGCCCAGGGAATCCCAACGAAGGTGGCCCTCTTTTACAAATTGTTGAACATGCTTAGGTGCTGAACCGCCGGCGCCAGTTTCGAATAACCCACCACCTTGCAAAAGCGGCACTATCGAGAGCATACGCGCGCTAGTTCCTAATTCCAGAATTGGGAACAAGTCGGTTAGATAGTCACGAAGTACATTTCCAGTAACTGCGATGGCGTTTTCACCCCGCCGCACTCGCTCCAATGAGAATTTCATTGCATCGACAGGTGGCATGAACTTAATTTCCAAACCAGTGGTGTCGTGTTCGGGTAAGTATGTCTCTACTTTTTGAATAAGTTGCGCATCGTGGCCTCGATCTTTGTTCAACCAAAAGATTGCCGGGTCGCCAGTGGCGCGCGCGCGAGTTACTGCCAGTTTTACCCAATCACGAATCGACTCGTCTTTGGTTTGGCACATGCGGAAAATGTCGCCACTATCCACTTTTTGCTCAAGCAGAAGATTGCCCTCGGCATCTTTAACTTGAAAACTGCCTGCAGATGGCGCCACAAAAGTTTTATCGTGCGAACCATACTCTTCAGCTTTTTTGGCCATTAATCCAACATTTGCAACATTGCCCATAGTGGCGGGGTCGTATTGCCCATGCTGTTGGCAATCTTCAATAATCGCCTGATACATGGTGGCGTAGCTGCGATCGGGAATCATGGCAATGGTGTCTTGGAGAGCATCGTCCCAATTCCACATCCGGCCCCCATCGCGTACCACTACTGGCATGGAAGCATCGATAATCACATCGTTTGGAACATGCAGGTTGGTAATGCCGCGCCGCGAATCCACCATCGCCAACGAGGGTCCGGTTTCATAACAAGCATTGATGTCAGCTTCAATTTCCTCGCGCTTATCACTTGGCAATTTATCAAGCTTGGAAAGCACATCGGCAAGGCCGAAATTCACATTCGCGCCGACTTCAGCTAGGGAGTCGGCGTGCTTATTCAAAGCTTCGGCAAAGAAAACCGAAACACAATGTCCAAATAAGATTGGGTCGGACACTTTCATCATGGTTGCCTTTAGGTGCAAAGATAGAAGAACACCATCAGCTTTGGCGGCGGCAATTTGCTGGGCGTAAAACTCGCGCAACTTAAAAACGCTCATTGACGAGGCATCGATTACTTCACCGGCAATAAGTTCAAGGTTCGACTTTAGACATTCACTTGAGCCATCTTCGCTTAGGAACTCAATCGTGGCCGAGGTGTCGCTAGGCAAAGTAGTTGATACTTCGCTGCCAAAGAAATCGCCACTCTCCATATGGGCTACGCGAGTCTTCGAACCAGTCTCTGGCCAATCCTTCATCATGCGATGGGGAGATTTCTGAGCAAATGCTTTAACTGCGGTTGCGGGACGGCGATCAGAGTTGCCTTCGCGCAATACCGGGTTAACGGCCGAGCCCAAAACAACTGCATAGCGTGCTTGTAGTTCACGGTCGGCATCGCTGTTTACCTCTTCGGGATAAGTCGGCACATCGTACCCTTGAGACTGAAGCTCTGTAATCGCGGCTTGCAGTTGCGGAACCGAAGCACTGATATTTGGCAGCTTCACAATGTTGGCAGCAGGGGTTTTCGCCATTTCCCCCAAACGACTAAGTTCGTCGGCCAGTTTTTGCTCAGCGGTCAACGCTTCGGGGAAATTCGCCAAAATTCGACCGGCGAGCGAGATATCGGCGCGCTCCATTTCTACGCTGGTGCCGGCGGTAAAAGCCTCGAGTACAGGGTAAAGGGAGTAGGAGGCGAGAGCAGGAGCCTCGTCAACGAGAGTCCAGGTAATCTTGGATGAAGACATTTTGGGGATTGTGGGTTTGGGGATTAAAGCAGGCTGAATTATAGGCTCAGCCCAATTGGTCTTAGTAAACCACAAATATTCAAACTCAAGACATTCAGTTATCAGCGAATGGACTCAAAACCGCCAGGGCAATCATGAAGCAATAATGCTTGCCCTTCGTGGAGCTGGGTGGCCTTCGATGGTTTTGCTTTTGTCGGTTGGATCAAGGAAGTTGGCCAATGACTCCCAGGTCATCCATTCTGTTGAGCGTTGTTCTTCAGTTGTTGTAATTGAATCGTCGATCAAACGGATTTCTTTTAAGCCAGCTTGTTTCAATAAGCAAAATAAATGCTCTATGCTCGGAATGTACCAGACATTACGCATTTTTGCGTAGCGACCTTCAGGAATAAGCACATCATTTTTACCGCCGTCGATAACCAGTGTTTCAAGAACTAGTTCTCCACCGGGTCGAAGGGTGTTCACTAAGGCGTTAATGTGCTCGGCTGGGTTGCGTCGGTGGTAAAGGACTCCCATTGAAAAAACTGTATCGAATGCATGAAGATTCGCTGGCACTTGTTCGATACCAAAAGGCAGGCAATACGCACTTGGCCGCATTTTCATAAAGCCAGTAATTGCTGCGAATTGACTTACAAACAACATGCTTGGGTCAATGCCAAAAACAGTGGCGCCTTCTGCAGCCATACGCAAGGCGTAGTACCCGTTTCCGCAACCCACATCTAATACTAGGCGGTCTTTTAGGGGCGACAAATGGGGGGAAATTCGTTGCCATTTCCAGTCGGATCGCCACTCACTATCCACCTTTAACCCAAACAACTCAAAGGGGCCCTTTCGCCACGGATGCAAAGCTTTTAAATGGTGCTTTAAGTCGCCATGTTGGGCAGAATTCAAGTTAGTGGCTAAGCCCACTTGGATGCAATCTTGATTTAACGCAACTTGTTCGGATTTTACTTGTGGCAAGTTGGCTAATGCTTCAAACCATCGCTCTAAATTTCCGTTTAGGTTTTTGTCGAGCGCAAGTTCCAAATCGCGTTTCAGCTTTGTACACGGCCATGGAATTTGCGACTCTTCCAAAACGGCGATTGCCGGCTGAAAATCTATCATTATTTTATTGCCAAATAACTTACAAAATTAAAGGCTTGGAAACACTGCTCTACTGAAGAAAAGCCCGTGTCGGCCAAGCGGTCAAGGTGAGTTTTTGGTGTGTCCAAAATCATTACCTCTTCTAGGGCGTTGCGCTTGTGGGCAATTTCCAATTCGCTATAACTATTGGCGCGTTTAAAGCCGTAGTACAAGTCGCTAAAACGCTGTTGCTTAGCGGCGCTGGCAAATTTCACCTTTTCGGAAATCAATAGCGCCCCGCCTGGCAATAAGCCTTGATAGATTTTTTCCACTACCTGGCGGCGGTGCTTGGGGGCGACAAATTGCAAAGTTAGGTTTAGTACCACTAAAGAAGCGTTTTGAATATTGGTGTTAAGCAAATCTTCGCACACCCATTGCACGCGATTGCTGGCAATTCCTGTTAGTTTGGATTGAGCTTGAGCGAGCATCGGCTCGGAATTATCGATTCCGTAAATATGACAGTTGCGCCCGGAGGTGGCCTTGTCAATGGCAAGGGTGGCGCCACCGAGGGAACATCCTAAATCAAAACAATTACTGCCTGCGGTCGCGAACTGATTGGCAATAACCCCAATAAGGGAAAGTAGAGCTGAGTACCCAGGCACCGAGCGTTGCACCATGTCGGCAAACACTTCGGCTACGCTCTCGTCAAAGCGGAATGCTTCGACTAAGTCTTCGTCTTTTTGGTACAGGGAGTCTCGCACTTAAGGGAGAATCCTAGCAGATTATTTAGGTGCGCTAAATGCCTGGCTTCCACGCACGGGCTAATTTATGCCCCAAGAGGCCCATTGGAATGTAGGCAAGACCCAAGTCTGAAATTAGGAACCAAATTGGTGCGGGTACGGAGAGGGCCATCATTACTCCACCACCCAAAAATGCACCGGCAACAACTAGGCCAGCAATTTTACGCCTAGCACTCGCGACCAGACTGGCCACGATTGCGCCGGCCAAGGTGCCGGTGGCATGGGCCAACCACGGGAAAAGAAAATGCTTGGCCTCGAAGAGATGGGCGTTGGCTGTGATGCTATCGATGTCGGTCACATCGACTCCAGCTGGTGGTGGGACAAAATTAGGACCTACCATAATTATGCCCATATTGACCATTGAGCCAACGGCCAGGCCCAAAACGATAGCGATTATTGTTCTTAACATTTAGTGTTGCTCATGGTTCGACGACAACGAGCAGAACCACAACAACAATCAGTAAAAGCCGTAACCTCTGCTTCGTTGGACAAGTAATCAAAAGTGATTTCAGTGCCCTTGGAGATTTCTTTTAGGGCAATAAAATCAAATGCTCCAGCAGAATTCGGCACAACTTTGCAATTTGGAGAGCAAGAATGATTCACTATGACCCCAGGCTCCGATATCAAGATGTGTTTCCCGTCTCTCTCCATTGAGTAACGATCTCGACGGCCTAATTCTTTAATGTGACTACTTTGAATTAGGGTTTCGCCAACGCTTATGTCACAAGCGGCATAAACTGCCCGCCCTACAACATCACTTGCATGGTTTTCTACTACAACTTTATTCATTGATAGCATTATATAAGTAGGGTTCCAATAAACAAAACTACTTACTAATAATGCGACTGCTACACTTATATCTATAACGCCTACTAACAATAAAAAGTTATAGTGACCATGCGCCATGCTTGACAAACTTGTGCCTACAGTAATTGCAATTAGAAGAATAAACATAAACCTCAATCTAAAAAACTGCCAAGGCTTTGGCTGAAGAAGTTGATTAATCCGAGTAATATTTTTGCGACAGTTTTTTATAAAAATAAATTTTGCTTTAATCACCCCTATCACGACACCTAATAGTGGCGCCAAAATACTCCACACCCCATCTTGATTGATTGAATTCGCTTCCAACAACAAAGCCGAGCCCTTCCACGCCAACCCCACTCCCCCGCCATACCAAACCAAAGCGGAAAGGAAAATCAAAAAGCGATGAGTTACTTGCACTTCAACAAGTTAGCCGCGCAAGATATTCTCCATTTTTTTACCACGCGTCAATTCGTCGATTAGCTTATCCAAATAACGCACTTTGCGGGTAAGTTCATTTTCAGTTTCCTCGACTCGATGTCCGCAGACAACACCCTTAATAAGATGCGCGTTGGGATTTAGAGTGGCTTGGTCAAAAAATTCGGCAAAGGAAATTTCGCGCTTTACGCACCTTTGAATATCTTCATCTGTAAAACCGGTTAACCAAGTTATTACCTGATGAAGCTCCTCTACGGTCTTGCCCTTTTTCTCCACCTTATCAATGTAAAGTGGATAAATCTTTGCAAACACCATTTTTGCAATTCGTTCATCTCTGCTTTCTGGACTCATTTCACTGACCAAGATTGTATCCGCAAACAGGCGCGGGCTTATTTTGGCTCTATCCAGAATACAAAACCCGTGGTAAGGTTAATCAGAATGTTTAGTCTTCTTGCCCCCCTTTGTTTGTCTTTCAGCCCTGTGCCTCAAATAGAAGAACTGTGGGCACACCCATCCACCGATTTTATGTATGGAGATTTTATATTGACTCTTCCAGACATTAACGCCGATGGCTATGAAGAGGTACTGGTCACCTCGGACAGCAGTTATGAAATTCTCTCTGGAATAGATGGCTCCTTGCTACGCTCGCATATTGGCAGATACACCATTGCCGCACTTACTGAAGACCTAGACGCCGACGGACTTCGAGACTATGTTTTATTTTCAACCATAAACCAAATTTCAATTTTGTCCTCGGCAACCGGACAAAACTTGTTCACCTATAACGAGCCCATTGGCGATCTCTTTGGCTATAACGGCATTGTTATTCCTGACTTCACCGGAGATGGTCTGCCTGAATTACTCGTAAGTGCCCCATATGAAGACTGGAACGGCAAAAATAATTTGGGCGCGGTCTACTTAGTGTTTAGCGACCAAACACCCCGCCAAGTCGTTTATCGAGGCAAACGCGCAAATGACAAAGTACTGATTGATTCATATTTTGTATCGGGCGATTTCGATGGTGATGGTGTTTTGGACTATGCCTTCGGCGCTCCCGCTGCAGATACTGGCTCAGGTAATGGATACAACAGCCGCGGCTTTGTTGCCGTTATATCTGGTTCCACTTTCTCGGAAATCGTCAAACTTGATGGCTCCTGGAAGGGGCAACAATTTGGAAAATCTCTTGCAGTAAGCGACTGGAATGGTGATGGCGTTGCAGAATTGCTGATTGGTGCAATTGAAGAATACCAAGACGATGGCTTTGTTGCCGTTTATGAAAGTAGTGGCTGGCAAGAAATTGATCGCATTACTGGGAATAACGGCAAGCGCATAGGCACTGTAATTGTCCCAACCGATGCCACGGGTGATGGCAACGAAGATTTATTGATTTCAGGAAGTACTTATTTGTTCGTTGCCTCCCACCGCACTGGCGCCATATTGCCAGATGAGGCTCGCGCTTACGACCAAGGGATTGCCCTTGCAAACACCGACCTGGACGGCGATGGCACTAACGACTTTTTCGGAGCTCAAAATATGGGAACTGGCACCCACTATATTCGCAGGTACTCATACACTCCATTAGCGTTGTCGGTGACTAACTTTGCAGCTGGGGCAAATGCCAACATCAGCATTGATGGCGCATCACCAGGAGACAAAATTTACTTGGGCTATTCACTTACCGGAGGTGGGCCCACTTCCACGGTTTTTGGTGATGTCGCACTTAGCTCTCCTATTCAATTAATGGGCATCTTTACCGCAAACAACTCTGGCCAAGTTCAGCACTCCGCTAGCATCCCTGCGAATGCTATTGGCCTGAATGTATGGATGCACGCCTACAGCACCAACCGTGCCCTTTTCTCAACACTATTCTCAGGAACTGTAGGTTAATTCCCTTAACAACTCACGACTACCCGCCTCGTTCCTTTCTGAAAACACCCAA
This sequence comes from Planctomycetota bacterium, assembly GCA_030748415.1. Taxonomy (GTDB): domain Bacteria; phylum Planctomycetota; class UBA1135; order UBA1135; family UBA1135; genus UBA7888. The sequence continues at coordinate 34,841 of JASMMA010000002.1, read as the reverse complement.
GCTTTTCTTGCAATAAGGTATTGACCTAGAACGCCTACGGCTTTTAGTTGGCGGTGTACTTTTTAAAGTTCTCGGCCTGTTCAAAAATTTCTTTATACACTTCGTCGCGATCGACTGGTGGGTAGCCGTTTTCGGCAAGCAGGATAATTAGGTCGGCCTTTAATTCGGCTTTAATATCGTTGCGCAGGCTCCAATCGGGGTAATTAGCTTTATCATCAACCACCGTCTTTACCTCTTTGGCGAGTTTGATTAGTTTTTCTCGGGGTATTCGAAGTCATATTAATGGGCGAGTGTTTTAGGAATGAATTCACTGACTCACCTGCAATATTAGTCGTCTCGTATTTCCCGGCCATCCCTCCGCTTGTCATTCCCTTATCCTCACAATTGAGCATGGCGCAACCGGTTATATTCACATTCTAGCCAGCGTTAAAGCTGAGGTGCCACACGAGCGCGAGGCCTGTGAAGCTCGAAGTGGGTAGCAGGATCAGCGATGGTGGTCACCTCCAGCGACTTGCTGGACCTTATACTTCTAAGTAGTCTCATTTTTGTGCAGAATGTTCGCTACTATTCCTGAGAGAACAAATATGATTCCTAAATTAAACATTCCACTCTTAAAACTTAGAGTGAATTCTTGCTGCACCAAGCCGATTACTAAGAAAACTGTTCCAGGGATTATAAATGTTCTTCCCAATTTCTTTTTCATCACTCTAAAACTCTTAGATAGTCCAAGGGTAGGTTCATGAAGATTCCTTAGGACGCTTGAAAATCATGAGTACGTTTTTGGTAAACCCGAGTACGTTGATGCTGGTGATACTGACCATCTCCCACCCTTCCTCGCCAAGGTCTTTTACAGTATCGTTAGTTTCTGCCTTTAGGTTCCACCCCTTGAGCAAACCACCAAGCGCACCACTTGAGTTTAGAAGCCCAACGATGCTTTTGTATTCCCATTTTGTCATATGCTTTTACTCCTAACTATTATTCGAAAGACCTGCGTATCTGTAGAAAGGGAGGATAGGCTGGTCTGGGGGTTGAGTCGTTGGTGGCATGATACAACTTTTACGGGGTGCCCTTAGTGCAAATCCTAGCGGAACACAGACATGCACAACCTATCTACAAGCGGTCCAGTGGACTTCGAGTTCCCAAGCCGCCCTTGTTCAGTACATGAGTATAAATCATGGTTGTCTTCACATCAGAATGCCCAAGCAATTCCTGAATCGTGCGAATGTCCGACCCCGATTCCAAAAGATGTGTGGCAAAGGAGTGCCGAAAAGTGTGGCAAGTCACCCACTTGCTAAAACGCAACTCGCGCACCGACCGGCGAACCTCTTTCTGCAACACCGTTTCATGAAGATGGTGCCTTCTCCATCTTGCCGTCTCTTTATGGAAATAATGAGAAGTCGCCGGAATAACCCATTGCCACGGCCACTCCCATACAAAAGAGAAGCCATAAGCCGAGGAGTGCCTTTGTTTTCATGAAGTAGATATCAAACTTCGCTCACCGACATAACAACCGGCAACTTTTTCGGCTTCTTCGCGCGAGCAACCCGAGCTAAAACAAGCTGAAGCAGTTCTCCCAGTGATTTGTATTGGCTGGAGCTCACCCCAAAGATGACGCACAAAGCCACGATTCATAACCGAAATATTCTCCATGTTGAAAACCTGCACTCATGCCATTAATGACGAATCAACTTGGAGTTACAAAAGACAACGATTACGACATGGATAGAAGCGAATGGGTTTGGCTTGACTTAAACGAAATCGCCGCCACTCGCAAGCATCATGTTTTGCGATAAAGTTTCGTAATCCTCGCGGGTGTTATAGATTTGTGCTGATATGCGGAGGATGCGGGAGTGGTTCCAATTAAACACGGGAACTTCAATGCCCAATGAGAGAAGTTGCTTGTAAAAAAGTTCCGGGTCCCCAGGTGGAAGAGGAATGCTTGCCATGGAGCCAATCATGGAATCCGGGGCAGGTGGCGCAATCGAAAGGGCCGTACACAAAATATCCCGGGCTTCCAGCGCCAACTGTCGGTTAGCTTGCATGATGTCAGGCCATCCCCCGCTGGCCAAACTATCCAAAGCAGCGATTGCCGCAGGAACGCACAACCAAGCAGTTGGGTCATCAGTGCCCTTCCAAGAAAACTCTTCGATAAAACGGGTTATCTCCGGAGAATCTTCGCTTGCTCCATGAGAAATTGAAACCGGACGCACCTCTTCCTGTCGTTCTTCACGCACCCACAAAAACCCTGCGCCACGGGGAGAGCACATCCACTTATGACAATTGCCTGTGTAGTAATCCGCGCCAAGGTGGTTCAGGTTCAGGGACAACATTCCCGGCGCGTGGGCTCCATCAATTAGCACCTGAATACCGTCCGAGCGAAGAGCTGAAATCAGGCGTTCGATAGGAAGAATCAACGCCGTGGGAGAAGTTACATGGTCCAGCAAAACTAATCGGGTCTGGGGCGAGACCAATCCCAACACTTGATCCACAACAATGTCTGGCGAAATCAAGGGGAACGGAATCTCTGCAACATCAACTTCCAACCCAAATTGCCCCGCGACAAAATCTACTGCGTTTCGACAAGCTTGATATTCATGGTCGGTTACTAAAATCCTGTCGCCTGGCTTCCAGGGGAAAGAACGCAAAACGGAGTTCACCCCCTCAGTTGCATTGTTTACAAAAACCAAATCATTTGGACTGGAACCAAGAAAAGAAGCCAAGCTTGAACGAGCTTCAGCGAGAGCCGGCCGCAACTGCCGCACCATAAAGTCATAAGGCTGTTCCTCCATTCGCCGGCGCAACTCATTTTGGTGTTCCTGGACTACACTCAAAACTGCGCCAAAGGAGCCATGATTCAAATAGGCCACACCTGAATCCAGGGTCCAAAAACGAAGCAGTTCCTTGTTCACGCTCGTATGCTAACGAAAATGACCAGCCGCCGAAACTTCCTCCAATCAGCCCTCGCCACAACGAGCCTCCCTTGGCTGCCCGCCTGCGTATTTGCTTCCCCAGCAGAAGGAATTCAAGAGCAGGGAACGAGCTTGAAACCATGGTTTAGGCTCTCCCTTGCCGAATGGTCCTATCACCGAACTCTCTTTGCCGGGAAAATGACCAATCTAGATTTTCCAGCCGCCGCTGCGGAGTTAGGGTTTGAAGGCGTCGAGTATGTGAACCAGTTTTTCAAAGACAAGGCACTGGACAAAAAGTATTTGGCAGAACTGAAAAAAAGGTGCAGCGACTCGGGAGTCGAATCCTTACTTATCATGTGCGATGGCGAAGGGGCTCTCGGTGACCCTGACAAAAACAAACGCCGCATCGCCGTTGAGAACCACTTGAAGTGGCTGGATGCCGCAAAAACTCTCGGCTGCCACTCCATTCGAGTCAACGCCCAAAGCAGCGGGACCTGGGAAGAGCAGGCCCAACGCGCCGCGAGCGGCCTCCGGTCTCTAACCGAAGAAGGTGCTCAACGCGGACTTTCTGTTATCGTTGAAAACCACGGCGGTCTATCTTCGAATGGGAGTTGGCTCTCCCAAGTCATTCGAGCTGTCAATCATCCGGGTTGTGGCACCCTTCCTGATTTTGGGAACTTCAACCTTGGCGATGGGGAAACTTACGACCGATATGAAGGGATTTCAGAAATGATGCCCTTTGCAAAAGCCGTGAGTGCAAAATCACATGAATTCAACGATGCCGGAAATGAAATTCACACCGACTATTCCCGAATGCTAAAAATTGTAAAGGGCTCCGGCTATCGAGGATTTATCGGAGTTGAGTATGAAGGTGGCGCGCATTCCGAGCGGGATGGCATCGTTTTCACTCGCGATTTACTTCTTCGCTACCAATGTTCTTAGCTCTAACATTTTTTCAGCTTGCTCTTGAGCCCGTCATTGAGAGCCTCGACTCCCCTATTCATGCGACTTCGATTCGCTCTCAGCCATCCACTCTCTATATCGCTGAGCGAAATGGCCGCATCCTTCGACTTAAAGGGGAAAAGCTCGAGAAAATTTTAGACATCTCCGACCAAGTCAGCACCCAAAGCGAACGGGGCCTACTTGCAATCGCTTTTCCCCCAAAGGCCAAGAACGCAAACACTCTGTTTGCCCATTACAGCAACAAGAAGGGTACCACTCATTTATCAAAATTTGAGATTGGAGACCAGTCGCTCAAAGAAACAGTTCTTTTCACACAAAAACAACCGTGGGCAAACCACAATGGTGGGCAAATATGCTTTGGGCCAGATGGTGCTCTTTACTTAGGCCTCGGTGATGGCGGAGCCGCCAATGACCCCCAAGATAACGGACAAAACCGTGAAACATTCCTTGGCGGAATCCTCCGTTTTGAGCTTAGTCAAAAAGAAATCGAGCCGGAGCTCTGGCATTGGGGCTTACGCAATCCATGGCGGTTTTCTTTCGACCGAAACACCGGCGATTTATGGATTGGAGATGTGGGGCAAAATAAGTGGGAAGAAATTGATTTTGCAAAGGCCAGTGAGAAACATTTAAATTTTGGGTGGCGTTGGCGTGAGGGAAGACATGACTTCAATATTCCCGATGATGTTTTCGATGGGTGGAGAGAAACACTTCGTGAACCAGCATTTGAATACGAGCAGGGCGGAAATCCCCGCTCATGCTCCGTTACGGGCGGCTTTATCTACCGAGGCAAAGAACTTAGTCCAAAATTCCGAGGCCATTATTTTTTTGGTGATTGGGCAAGTGGGAAAGTTTGGTCTGGAAAGCCATCTCTAATGAAGGGGGCAACAGTTCTCATTGATGTGCAGGAACATCCCCAACTTAATCGTGGATTCGGGCTTGCCTCTTTCGCCGAAGGAGCAACCGGCGAAATCTATCTCATTAATATGCCAGAAGGTGCCATTTTCCGGATCAAAACCGATTCCTGAGGCACTTTTAGGGAACTTTCCCCGGTTTCCTGCGTAGAGAGAATGTGGGCAAGAGCCCCTTTTCCCCTAAAGAACCCTCAATCAGAACCCAAAAACCACTCCATGATTCACGCCATCCTTTTGCCATTTTTGGCTTTTCCTGCTGCTCAAGCTCCCACTCAGCTTTACCAAGAAATTCCCGGAGTCAAAGAATTCTCCGGCCGCTTGACAGTGCGCCCATCTCAAGAAGAGGCCGTGGACCATATTCATCCTGAGTGGATTCGCGAGTTTGTCGCGGACACGAACGAATATATTCTGAATATTCCCGCAAGCCATGATGAGAATTCGCTTTCGGCTGAACTTATGGCGACGGGTCTTTTTGAATACGCTGAACCTGATTGGTGGGTTTACACCATTGGCACTACACCAAATGACCCGAAGTTTAGTCAACAGTGGCACCACTCGAAAATGAACTCCACTATCGCTTGGGACTACGGAACAGGCGACGGATCATTCATTGCTTGCACCGTTGACACAGGCGTAAACACCGGGCACGAAGATCTCAGTGCGAGCATGGTCCCGGGCTACAACTCCGCTTCAAATCAATCCCAAGCAAACGGCGGCGATGTCAGCGATGTTCATGGCCACGGAACAAACACGATTGGTTGTGTTGGCGCCATAGGCGATAACAGCAAGGGTGTCGTTGGAATGGCATGGGATATCAAACTAATGCCCGTTCGTTGTACAAACTTTTCAAGCGGTGTCGCTTACATGTCGGATATTACCGATGGCGCTCGTTGGGCCTCCGACAACGGAGCTCGTGTAATTGGGGCATCCTGGTCCGGCGTGGACTCCTCCACCGTGGGCACAACTGGAACCCATGTTCGCGGCGAAGGCTCGATTCTGGTTTGGGCTGCAGGAAATGATGGCCGCCAAATAAATGGATATGATCACACAGATGTCGTGGTTACTGCCGCAACAAAAAACAACGACACGCGCACTTCTTGGTCGAACTATGGCAACATTGTTGATTGTGCCGTACCTGGAGATGGCATCTGGACAACTAGCCGATCCGGTGGTTACTCATCGGTAAGTGGAACATCATTCTCTTGCCCCATTGCTGTGGGCGTTCTCGCAATGATGATGCAGACCGCGCCAAACCTCAGTGCAGATGCAATTGAGCAAATGATGTACGACAACTGCAAAGATCTCGGCAGTAGCGGCGATGACATTTACTACGGTGCCGGCCGGCCGGAATTTGACCTCTGTATGGAGGCTGCATTCCTCAATGGTGGTGGCAGCGGTGGCGCGGACAGCATCACATTGACTGGCCCAACGGGACTCATTAAAGGGTTCACTGCCAGCTTTGACTTCACTCGTGCTGCACCAAACTCACTTGTTCACCTCCTTTATAGCACAAGCAATACTGGGGTGACCCTTTTCGGGCACAACTTTGAAATTGGAAACCCATGGGGCGTTGTTACTTCTTCGCAGGCGGACTCCAGCGGCCAGGGCACACTTTCTTCTCTCGTTCCTCCTAGCGCCCCTAGTGGAACATACTACCTTGAGTGTGCGGTTAATGACAATGGAACCATTAGTGATTCCAACCTCATGACCGTGACTGTTTTCTAAAATCCACGGCGGCGGAAGCTCCAAATGGAGGCTAAAACCGCCACAACTGAAATCGAAATAAGAGTGCGAGTTTCCTGTACGGGGAACTCGCCTCTTGTAAATTTAAGGGTCACATCCAAATCAATAATATTAAAAATGGAGTGATTCCAGAGTTCTGGTATCAAATAAAAGGCCATTTGAAGAATCGAAACTCCCAACACAAGAATCGCAGCCTTGATTTGGTTTGAGAACCAAGTTGAAAAGAAGGTCGTGATAGAAAAGGCTGCCAAAGGAAAGAGCCAAGCAAAAAGGGTTGCTAATAGAGCCGGCTTGAGTTCTAAAACTTCGCCTACTTGAGGGGCGAAATAAGCGGCAAGACAGGTCGTTGCTAACAAAGGCAAAAGCAAAAAGATGGCTCCAGCAATCCATCGTTCCAATAAGATTCTAGACCGAGAGATTGGGCGGGACAAAAGAAGTTCTGCGGTGCGATTATCTACTTCTCGAGCAACGATTCCTGAACCCATCAGGCCTGCTGCCGCAACCCCGAACATCCCCGCGCCTCGGAACAAATGTTGGACGGCAAAATACGCCCAGAAGCCTTCCCGTTCAAACCCTGAAGCGAATTCTTTCAACGGGTCGAAGGGGAGATACTGAACAAGAGTCAAGATTCCCGCATCTCGGAGGTGAGGCCAATAGAAAACTGCAGCGCTGAGTGCAGCCCCCAAGATGCCGGTATAGCCCATGACTAAAACTCGGTGTTCGCGCCAAAACAAATGGACGAGCATCATGTTTTTTCCTCGCAATCTGGACCATACAAGTTTTCAAAAACATCTTCCAAATCACCGGAAACCCTAGATGTTTGTGCCGGCAGGTCTTGAAGAGCTGAAAAAATTTCCTCGCGGTCTTCTTCTTGAAAACGAAGTTGTAAAAATTGAGAGGCATCCGACATGACCTCTTCTAAAGTTCCGCAACGCACCAACTCCCCTTTCCTTAAAAACCCAACCCGATTGCAAACACGCTCAATGCTCGACAAATCGTGTGAGGAAAAGAAAATTGTGCGACCCTGTGCGGCCAAATCTCGAAGCATCGATTCCACTTTGCGTCGGGCCTCAGGATCTAGGCCCTCCATGGGCTCATCGAGCAAAATGACTTCGCCCCCACTGGTAATTGCTTGAATCAGGAGGAGTTTCCGTTTCATGCCGTGCGAAAGTTCCCTCACCCTTTGAGTTAATGGAAGAGCAAACTCGTTTGCCAATTCAATTGCCCTGCTGTAATCGGCGGTTTTATAGAAAGAAAGACAAAATTGCAGAAATCCTTTCACTCGCATGGATTCGTAAAGCGAGGTTTCTCCCGGGGCATATCCAATTCTCTTTCGCGCGGCGAGCGGATTCTTTAGCACATTCACCCCACACACTTCCAGACTCCCCGATTTTGGGCGAGTAATTCCCGCAAGACACTTCAAAAATGTCGTTTTCCCAGCTCCATTCGGGCCCACAAAACCAAATACTTCACCCTTCTGAACGGACAGACTCACACCCCGCAGAACTTCTCTGTCGCCGTAACTCTTCCGTAAATCTCTGCTCTGAATCACGGGGAGATTCTAAAGTATCCGGCTGCATTCATGACTAGGATTCCCTTCTTCATTCGACGGCCCGGCTTATTGCTACGCGATGCCTTTATTAGTCGCGACCAGCCTGATTTTGCGCGCCTGCGGACGATTCAAAATCCAGAAACTTTTTTGTGGGCCATTCTGCCTCACGCGGCCCGTACTTTTTCCTCATGTATCGCTATGTTGCCCGCGCCCCAGGCCCGAGCTGCAGCAGTTGGCTATCTTTATTGCAGGATTCTGGACACTTACGAAGATCTTCACCCAAACCCTGAGGAACGAGAGCAAGTTCTCCGCAGTTTCGGCGAAAGGCTTAACAGCACCATCCCCCCGCCCGCCCCCGCGATTCCTAAAGGCACTCATTACAACAATCGCGACCTTTCCCACCTCTTGTTAGTGGATCGCTGTAATCTTGTTGACCAATCTTTCCTCACTCTTCCCGAAGAGCAAAAAAGTGCCATTCGAGAGCTTGTCTCCAACATGGCAACAGGCATGGCATGGGCATCTCAACGGTTCCGGGAACAAAAAGGTGTCCTGATTGGTGAGAATCAACTCCTTCAATACTGCCGCCATGTTCTTGGGAACCCCGTGCTGTTTTCTATTCATCTGATGCAAAACGAGGCTGCCTCATCCGAACAAAGAACCGACGCCTTGGCGGTTGGGGAACTTGTACAACTTGCAAATGTGACGAGGGACATTGAAAAAGATTTGGAACGCGGCGTTGGCTACGACGAAAGTTTAGTCACACTTATTCATGAATCTGACTCGGGCGAACCGATGAATAAACTTGAGACTATCCGCCAGGTTCGAGAGAATCTCCTGCGGCTCGCACTTCTTCGTGGAGATGCCTATCGCCGGATGGTAGAGGGCATGAAGTTGCCCACATGGAGCCTTGCCCGCGGCGCGGCGATTCTCATGATTCTGTTTACAGACCGGTATTGGCGTTCATGTGCACGGCGAGCGGGATTGCCTTATTGGGAGGGACCAAAAGGCCCCTTCGCCATTCTTCTGCGCGCCTTTCCTACGGTATTTTCAGCCCGCCGGTGTGACCGAATCCTCCGGCGAATTGAAAGAAACTTCGCTTCCATCGCTTCGGTTCCCACTCGTAACTGAGTCTGACTTTCTCTCCGCAGTCGATAAGTATTCCTCCGCGTTAAAGGAATCCACTTGAATGGCATCCCAGCGAGCCTCTTCCGCACGAGCAACAAGAGCAGCTTCCTCTGAAGAAATGACCCCTGCTTCAACTGCTGCATCAACTAAGGTGAGTGGCTTTCCTTTTGGAAGTTTGCGAGCACGAACTGCACTACGGATTTTTGCTGCAACAGCATCCGATTGGTAGCAAATTTCAAATGCATTTTCGAGACGGGTGAGGGCATCCTCAGGATCTTCAGAGTGGTGTAAACCACAACCCAATCGATCTCTCTGTTCTCCTGGCACTTGCATGAGTTTCGCAACCTTGTGTCCAGTTCGGTCGCTTGGCTTGAGGCCGATTGGATTCAAGCGTGACCACCCTGCACCAACTGTTTTCATGAAGCCCCCGACAAGGGGTGCATCGAAGTTGGAGAAGATTCCATCGAAGCCTTCTTGGATTTGCGCCAAGGAATAGTCCATAGACCACTTAAAGAGCGGCAAGTCTTCTTCGCGACAACCCTCCGCTTCAAAGCGGCGAATCACTGCAGTCCCTAAATACATCCAAGATAAGACATCGGAAAAGCGCCCGGTAAGAGCTTCTTTTCGCTTGAGGTTACCCCCAATCAAGCCCATGGCTAAATCTGCCAGGAATGCAAAGCTGGCAGAAGACCATTCGAGTTTTTGCGCGTACCGCCGAGCGGGTGCGGAAACTGCAGGGCTGGCAAGGCGGCCTCGAGTCATGCTCAATAAAAATGCACGCATTTTGTTGCGGTAAACATGGCTGACATGACCCCAGAAGGCTTGGTCAAAACCGGCAACATCACCTGCACCAAGAGTTGTGATTTCTTTGTATGCCCAAGGGTGGCAACGAATGGCCCCTTGGCCGAAAATCATGAGGGTGCGAGTGAGAATGTTGGCCCCCTCGACAGTGATGCTAATCGGAGCCCCCATGTAAGCATGGGCCAGTAAGTTGCGTGGCCCGCGGCTAATTCCCGCGCCACCACAAATGTCCATTGCATCGTTGACCGCTTTGCGGAAAATTTCAGTGAACTGGTATTTCGCGATTGCCGAAACAACAGCTGGCTTGTTTCCTTCAAGGCCTCCGCAGGTGTAACGGCGGGTCGCCTCAAGGATGTATGCCCAGCCTCCGATTCTCGCCATAGGTTCTTCAATGCCTTCAAACTTACCAATCGACATACCAAACTGTTTGCGAACCACGGAATAAGCGCTGACTGTGCGGGCGCCCATCTTGGTACCAGCGGCAGCTTGTGCTGGCAGCATGATTCCTCGGCCAGCGGCCAAACATTCCATTAGCATTTTCCAGCCATTGCCTGCACCTTCGGCCTCGCCAATGATGTTTTCGGCTGGGACTACAACATCGGTCCCCTGCGTGGGACAATTAATAAAAGGAACTACCAAAGGGTCGTGTTGACGATCGTTGATGACTCCGGGAGTTTCGGTTGGAACCAAAACGCAAGTAATTCCAGGGTGGAAGCCCTTTCCAAGCAAGTTAGAGGGGTCATGGAGTTTGACCGCCAATCCCAAGACTGTCGCACGAGAAGCAAGCGTGATGTAACGCTTATTCCAATTCAACTTTAGTTTTGTTTTTCCATCTTCCCCTTCAAAAACTACGGCGGTGGACTGAATACCGCCCGCGTCTGAACCGGCGCCCGGCTCCGTGAGCGCAAAGCAGGGAGTTTCACTTCCGTCCGCCAAACGAGGCAACCAATCTTCTTTTTGGGCCTGGGTTCCATAGTGATAAATCAACTCACCCGGACCCAAGGAGTTTGGAAGCATCGCCGTAATTCCCAAAGGCATAGAACGCGCCGACAACTTAGCGATGATGGAACTAATCGCAATGGGAGAGAACTCAAGCCCCCCATACTTCTTAGGGATAATCATTCCAAAGAAACCTTCGTCCTTCAGGAACTGCCACGCCTTGGGTTCTAAATCACGATCTTGGAAAACCTTCCAATCGTCAACCATTCGGCATGCTTCTTCTGCAGGACCGTCGAAGAAAGCCTGCTCTTCTTCACTCATTTGCGGATAACTCTCACTCATGAGGCGCTTGAAATCGGGCTTTCCTGAGAACAACTCCGCATCGGCCCAAACCGTTCCGGCTTCTAATGCTTGACGCTCGGTATCCGAAATCGCAGGAATAAAGCCTGCCCTTTTCATGAGCGACATCAAAGGGCTGGTCACGATGGCTCGGCGCAATGGGAGCAGGTTAAACACTGCTGCAATGACACCAAAAACGACCCAAAGCCAAGTGGGTGCCGCAAAACCGGCAAACAAAACCGCTACGCCTAAAGTGAAAACAATGAGTGGCGCTTCGAGAAAACCCAGCACAACAAGGCCGGCAAAAACACCGAAAAAAGTGTAAAGAAAAGGGATGTCAGTGAGGAATCCTTGCATGGTTTAATTTTCAATGGGGCGTGCAGCCACCATGGCTACCGCCTGTTCAATGGCGAGCTCACGGAGCTCATCCCGTGAGAATTTTTTATCTATTCGTTGGGCGATGAGAAGGGAAATGGTCCCGTGCAGAGCGGACCATATTTGAATGCCGGCCACAGGCCGGGATGGTCCCTCGGGTAGTTGCTCTGCAAAGAGCTCCAAGTTCCGGCGAGCACTTCGGTACTTCACTGCGGGATAGCGGTCCATGTGTTGAGGATGCAACATGAACATCACCTCGTAGTACTCTTGGTTTTCCAGTCCGAAGTCAAAGTAAGCGCCAGCGAGAGCACGCATTCGCTCAATGGAATCGCTATCGGCTGTCTCTTCCAGAACCTGTGCCAACTTTCCATGGAGCATGTTCATGCCTTCATCAATTAGAGTGTGGATGAGGGCATCCTTGTTCTTGAAGTAGAGGTAGATGGTTGTTGGAGTGCAGCCAATTGCCCCAGCGAGAGAGCGCATAGACAGGCTGGTGTATCCCTGGTCCAGCAAAACGCGTCGCGCCTCTTTTAGGATGGCGGCTCGGGTCTGGGATCCTCCGTTTCGGGTCATTTTTTGCTCTGGGCGAAAAAAGTAGAAGATTTTCCGCCATGTTTACACCGTAAAGTTTACACTGTTATCTGACCCACGCAATAGAAATCCATGGTTCATTACACAAAATCTGAAAATGGCCCCTCCATCGTGCTGGCCGCAGGCATCCGAACTCCCTGGGTTCGCGCCGGTGGTTTGTTTCGAGGCGAGGATGCCGCCCACTTAGGGGCCCAGGTTGCCCGGGAGCTCATCGCCCGGACCAATCTAGACCCCTCTACCATCGACGAGGTGGTTGCCGGGTGTGTCGGCAACCCTTTCAACCAGGCCAATGTTGGTCGGGTGCTGGCACTCCGAGCAGGAATTCCCCAGTCGGTTCCCGCCCGCACCGTTGCACGGAACTGCGCCAGTGGAATTGAGGCGGTTACTTCGGCAATTACCCACATTCAAGCGGGCCTCGGCGATACTTACCTCTGTGTAGGTGTGGAACATATGTCCGCCTACCCTCTCACCTTTGGCAAAAAGATGACCGGCTTCTTCGAACGCATGATGAAAGCCCGCTCCCCTTTTGCCAAACTATCAACACTTGCGAGTTTCCGGCCATCTTGGTTAGCTCCCACCATTACTTTGGTTGAAGGACTAACCGATCCAACAACTGGACTCATCATGGGCAAGACCGCTGAGCTCCTCGCTCGCGATTTTGGAATCACGCGCGCCGACGCTGACCAGTTTGCCTGTGAAAGCCACAACCGCGCTCAAGCCGCTCGGGACAAGGGACGATTCAAAAGAGAGATCCTCCCGATGGTGCCCTTGGGTTCAAAGAAGGGTCGCGTCGAACATGATGATTCAATTCGCGACGGGCAGTCGGTTGAAAAACTGTCCAAAATGCGCCCCTACTTTGAAAAGCCTGATGGCGTAGTCACGATTGGAAACGCTTGCGGAATCACAGATGGCGCCGCCGCTCTCCTAGTCTGCACTGAAGAGCGCGCAAAGGAGCTTGGCCTGACTCCCCTTGCTAAGTTCCGCTCATGGGCTTGGGAAGGTTGCGACCCTGAACGAATGGGGATTGGCCCAGTCCATTCCTCGGCCACCGCCCTCGATTCCGCCGGCTGCGAACTCAAAGACATGGGCGTAGTAGAGCTGAATGAAGCCTTCGCAACGCAAGTGCTTGCTTGCCAGCGTGCTTTTAATTCGACAGAATACGCAAAGAAAAAACTTGGGCGCAACAAAGCAATCGGCCAATTGGACATTGCAAAAACAAATCCAAACGGAGGCGCCATCGCCCTTGGACACCCTGTTGGCGCCACAGGCGCTCGACTTTTACTCACAACTGCCCACGAACTTCAGGCCGGCAATCATGAACTCGGCCTCGCAACCCTTTGTATCGGCGGCGGCCAAGGTGGCTCCGTTGTACTGGAGCGCATGTCATGACCGACTTCTCTGGATACCCTCTTCCTGAAAACTCCCCCGAGCCTGGGAAATGTATTCGCGTAGAGCGACCCGAACCCGGCCTCGCCGTTGTGGTTTTGGACCCGCCTCACCGCTCTCTCGCTGTTTTGGATGCGCCCCTCATTAGGGATTTAGATGCCGTTGTTGAGGACTTGGAGCAAGATTCAACGCTGAAGGGAATTGTCCTTACTGGCCGTGCTCCGGGTCAATTTGCCGCGGGGGCAGACATTGATGCTATTGCCCAACTCACTGATCCGAAGGTGATTGAACAAATGGTTTTGGCGGTGCATGAACTCTTTAATCGCATCGAGGATTTAGAACCTTGCACTGTTGCCGCCATTTCGGGCCCTGTGCCAGGAGGCGCATTCGAAATTTCACTCGCTTGTGATTTAATCATTGCTTCCGACGATGAAAAAACACGAATCGGTTTACCTGAAACTCAGCTAGGCATTATTCCAGGTTGGGGTGGTTCTCATCGCCTACCGAAAAGGATTGGATTGCCGCTATCCCTCGATGCCATCCTGACTGGTCGATTATTCAAGGCCCGAGCTGCGTGGAAGCGCGGCATGGTGGACAGGATTGCCAAGCCTGAATACCTTCTGGATATCGCAAAGGATATTGCCATGGGCCGCAAAAAATTACGGCGCAAGGAACGCGGTTGGAAAGCTTGGGCAATGGATAAGAACCCACTCATGGCCAAGTTCATTGCAGGCCAAGCTCGAAAAACTATCATGAAGAAAACTCGGGGCAAATACCCCGCTGCGCTTCAAGCTCTTGATTTAGTGATTGCGGCTCCGGTTACCAACCGTGGAGCTGGAGCACGAAAAGAAGCCCGTGCCATTGCCGAACTGGCATCGGGTTCCGTTTGTAAAGCTCTTGTTTCTATCTTCAAGGGTTCTGAAGCCGCGAAGAAACTGGGGAAAGGTGCTGATGGCTGGAAACCCGCCCCTATTCAGTACGGAGCCGTGATTGGCGGCGGCATTATGGGCGGGGGAATTGCCAGCGCAATGGCCGATCGTGGAATCTGGACCCGCATCTGCGATTTGTCTGCGGATGCTTTGGACACAGCACTCTTGACTCACAGAAAGGATGTCGAAAAGCGCAAACGCCGGCGGCGAATTCGTCCCCACAAGGCAAGCGAGGCAATCGACCATTTAGATGCAACTTTAGATTCCAGCACCCTTGGAAATTCTCAAGTCATCATTGAAGCCGTTGCCGAAGTTCTCCCTGTGAAACAAAAGGTGCTCGGCGGTCTCGCGGAAGTTGTTGCCAAGGATTGCATCATTGCAACGAACACTTCTTCCTTGAGCGTGACTGCGATTGCAGAAAAAATTCCAAACCCAGAACGCGTGGTCGGGATGCACTTCTTTAATCCAGTTAAGCGAATGCCCCTCGTCGAAGTGATTCGAGGAGAAAAGACTTCGGATGAAGTTGTCACCGCAACTTGTGCCCTAGCTTTGCGCTTGGGAAAAACTCCTGTAGTAGTCAAAGATGTCGCAGGATTCCAAGTGAACCGACTGCTTGCTCCCTACCTAGACGAGGCCATGCGTCTCTTCGTAGCCGGGGCCGACCCGGCAAGAATGGACCGGCTCATGCTTGAATTTGGTATGCCGATGGGGCCTTTCACTTTAATTGATGAAGTGGGCTTTGACATTGCTCTGCACACAGGCGTTTCTCTCCACGAGGCCTACGGTACCCGCTTTACACCATGCCCTGAGATGAATGAAGGTCTTGGTGAAAATCGCCTCGGCAAAAAAACTGGAAAGGGCTTCTATGTGCACCCCAAGGGCAAAAAAGCCAAACCAAGTTTGGCCACGGATCTTGCGAAATTCCAAACAGCAACCTGGGCCAATAAACTCAACAATACCGAGCTAGTGGACCGGATGGTCCTCTCCATGGTGGGCGAAGCCGCACGATGCCTTGAAGAGGGCGTTACCGAAAACGCCCAAATGTTGGATCTGGCTACGGTCTTCGGAACAGGTTTTGCACCTTTCCACGGAGGTGTTTTAGGTTACGCCGATTCCGTTGGCACAGCCGAAGTTGTAAAAAGACTCAACGCTATTGTCGCCTCCCCTGAAATGGCGGAGCGCGAAGGTGGGGTCGAAAAGTTCACACCCGCAAAAATCCTCACCGAACTTGCAAGCTCAGGTGGGAAATTTAGGGTATAAAGACTCCATGAAACTTGATGTACGCGCGATGGCGCTGACCATCGGCATCCTCTGGGGACTCCACTTCCTCTTGTTCGGCATCTTCATGATGTTTTGCCCCAGCTTTGGCGGAAGCTGGATTCAATTGTGGGCAGACATCTACCCACTTTACGAAGGGAGCGGTGGGGTTTTAGATACTCTCATCGGGACTGTCTTCGGCGTGGTTGATGGGATTATTGCTGGTGCAGTCATCGCCTGGCTGTACAACAGAATCGCCCGAAACCCTTCATGAGGATTGCTTAATGGAAACAGCCGACCTGGTCGTGGTCGGCGGGGGCATCGTTGGACTCGCTTGTGCCCGCGCTTTTTTAGAACACCGCCCTGGTGCCGCCGTTGTTGTCCTCGAAAAAGAATCAGAAGTGGGGCGACACCAAAGCGGAAGAAACTCAAATGTGGTTCACTCTGGTCTTTACTACAAACCAGGCTCACTCAAGGCGAAGCTTTGCCGTGAAGGCGCCATTGAAATGAAGTCGTTTTGCCGAAACGCCCAACTCCCCTATCGAGAATGCGGCAAAGTCATTCTTGCAACACATGTAAAAGAAGTCGATCGATTAAATCTCCTTCACGAGCGAGCACAAACAAACGGGGTGGAGTGTCGTTTTGTTGGGAAATCTGAGCTTCGCAGTATTGAACCGCATGCTGTTGCCGAAATGGCCCTTCACGTTCCCGAAGCCGCCGTTTTGGACTACAAAGAAGTTTGCAAAGAGCTCGCCGAACAGTTGAGCAGGAAAGGTGTTCAACTTCTTTACAAATCAAAGGTTTTTAATATTCGAACTGGCCCAAACTCTCTATTTTTCGAAACCAACACGGGCTCCCTCCAGGCAAAACAGGGCATCAACTGCGCGGGCCTTTACTCGGACAAGATTGCACTCATGTGCGGCTTAAAACCAATCGCTCGCGTTATTCCTTTTCGTGGGGAATACTATTCCCTGACTACCGAAGCCTCTCGAATGATCCGAGGATTGATATACCAAACCCCTAACCCCCGTTTTCCTTTTTTGGGAGTTCACTTCACATCTACCATTTCCGGAGGTGTGGAGTGCGGACCAAACGCCGTACCTGCTCTCGCCCGTGAAGGTTATACCTGGCGAAATGTCAATTTTAAGGAATGCGCAGAATCCATCGTCTGGCCTGGAACTTGGGCGTTGCTCGCCCGTTTTGGCCCAACCGCCGCCGCCGAAATAATGCGGTCCGTTTCTAAATCTTGCTTCACGAAAGCACTCCAAAAATTGGTCCCAGCAATCCAGTTGGGTGACCTACTCCCTCGTCCTTCAGGCGTGCGTGCACAAGCTGTCCTCCGGAACGGCACCCTCGTAGATGACTTTTTATGGCAACGCTCCGAACGGATGTTCCATGTCCTCAACGCCCCATCGCCAGCCGCAACTGCGTCTCTGGCGATAGGGAGGTTAATCGCTAAGGAAGCTTGCTCCGCCTAGAAGGTATGCGTAACGAGGTTACTCGTCGTGCATGCACTGGTGTCCGCAGCTTGCAAGTAAATCGTGCGACCTGCAACAGCGCTTGGCACAAGAGCCAAAAGTTCACCGTAGCCATTTTGGTCAAGGGAAATGGTTCCGACCTGACTGGCGTTCTTCATATCCAAGCTTAATCCAGAACAACCTGGAACTGAAGTGGTTCCATTATTATTGAAGCTGTAGAGGAAGAATGCAGAACTGTTTGCGTCTCCATTCTTAATGGTCACTTTGTTGTAACGACCAGCGGTTCCTGGGGATGGTGAGCTCAAAGTCATTGTCGGCCCCGTGCCGCAACCGTCAACCGCGCATGGTGCGCTGTTATTGCGGTATTGGTTGATACTTGAAATGCTCTGAGAACCAAACTTGCTCACATTACCTGAGCAGCCGCCGTTTGAGGGACACATAATGTGGCAGCCTGAACATGAAGAACTCGAACAGCAATGGTCTGCGCCCCAGTTGTGGCCCAATTCGTGGGCAGACAAGCTCACGCGGCGGGACCAGTTTGAGGTGTAGCGAGATTGCACCATGGAGTAGTGAATTCCATTTTTGCAAACCACACCGAGCCAAGCAATTCCAATCGTGGACCCGCTCACGCTACGGCCAGTAAAAAGTTGAACAACATCGCGGGCGATGTGAGTTTGGTTTGCGTTCCATTCAGACTGCACTTGGTTCAACAAAGTGCTTGCATTGTTGGATGTGTAGGGATCACTTGAACTGGAAGTCCGCACAACAACTGCGGCGACTCTCCAACAAATAGAGACATCGCGTTGGTAAATCACTTCAACATCGTTAATGATGTCTTCAATGTCCTGAACCGTTTGGTTCGTGGAGTTGTTATTCTTCTGGTAGAATTTAAAGTCAGCATCGCAAGCAATGGCGACCGTTTTGTCAATCGCGCGACCGGACCCATTTCCTGATCCATTCAAAGTTCCTGGAGCAGGCGAAACACCGAATGGGATTCCCCATGTTTTTCCTGGATTATTGGAAGGTGGCGCTTGAAGGCCCGAGCCAGGTACGCTCGTACCATTTGCATGGGGAACTTCAGAACCTTCAGCAATCAGCGGTTCTGCCATGACCCATTGGTCATCAGGAACCAATTCAGCAGTGTCATAAATCACATGCAAGTTATTGGCTGCGCCTTCTTCAAATTCCGAAAGGGGTTGAATAACACGCATTCCATTGCCCTCGCCCAAGAAAATACTTGCGCGCAGTTGGCCATCATGAAGGTTTGCGCTCACCACGCTGTCAGGAATCCCGGCAATGAAACCACGGTAAGTCGAAATGGCGGGAGCAGCGACTGCGCGGAGGGATCCGTCAGGACCCTGTTCCCAAACAGCGAAATTGTCCGCCCGCACCGAGTAGGGGTGAAGAACGAGCTCGGTGTCAAAAACATCATCCAGCACAACGCTGACTTGGAAGTCCTCACCAGCGGTAGCCGGAAGCTCCAAGGACTGAACGCTCCAGGAGAAAAAGTGCTGGTCGAGATTGGTTTCAGCACCGTCCACACCGTGTGCGGAGGCGGCCAGAAGGGGTAAAAGAGTCAGAAGTGAATGCATGGGGTGGTTTTCTGGGGAATGGTATCTACAAGGGTACTTCATAATTACGACGGCCGCGAGGGCCAAATGTTCCTAGGATTCCTCTTCCACTGCAGAGTTTGCCGTGTTGGTATATCATTGTGAGAACATAACCATGCGCCCATTTCCCCCCTCCGTATCCCTCATTTTGGCCTTTATGACCGCTTTGAGCTCCCTTTCAGCCCAAACGAGTTATGAAGTGGACCATTTGGGCGCATTTGGGGGCACTAAGAGCTTTCCAACGGACATCAACGATGCCGGAATCGTGGTGGGTTATACCGAGCATGTTTACGCCCTTGGCTCTCAGTTCACCTCCTGGCAATGGGTTGATGGCACTGGGTTTGACATCCCTTCCCTTGGAGGCATCAACTGCTTTACCTATGGAACCAACAACTCTCAGGAAATCTGCGGTCTTGTTGACTGGGGGCAGGAACCCGATGGAACATGGGGTTCCGGTCTTTTTCCTATTGAATCGGACCTTTGGCTGGACACCCCTACCTCCCAATTAGCTGGGATTTGGGGTTCCTTTGGGCGACCATCCGACATGAACGATGCTGGAGTCATCGTGGGTGTTGCAAACAGTGCGGATGTTTCGGGCATGGTCCACGAAATTCACGGCGTGATTTGGGACCACGGCACTGTGACGGAACTCCCCACTTTAGGCGGAGATTATTCCTCTGCAAGCGACATCAATAACTTGGGCCAGGTTGCTGTAAGTAGTAAAGATGCAAGTGGAGTAGTGCGTGCGGCTATCTGGGAAAATGGGGCGTATCGCCAACTGCCTGATTTGGGTTATGGCGCAGGCTTACGCGCTATCAACGACCACGGCGAGGTCGTGGGTTGGGTGATGGACGCGAATGGGCATTCCCACGCCGCCCATTGGGACCGCCATGGCCTTCATGATTTAGGCACTTTAGGCGGATTAGAAAGTTGGGCAAATGACATCAATACCGATGGCATTATCGTTGGGCAGTCAGGTTGGCTTCCCGGCGGTGGTGGCGGTTCCCATGCATTCGTCGTTGAGAACGGGGTCATGTATGACTTGAATTCCATTCCTACCGGCACTCACAACTTTGCCGAAATTTCGATTGCTCGCGCAGTCAATGCCGCTGGTCAGATTGTTGGTTTTGGCCAAACAATCGGCGGGTACACCCGCGGATGGCTGGCCGACCCGCTGAAACTTCGGCTCCTCGCCCCCTCAGCTGCCGTGGCCCCCAGCCCAACCGGTGGATTGAAAATTACATGCGAAGGCGCGACCCCCTATGGAATTCTCTATGCCTTCTGGGGAATTTATTCCGGCCATTCTGCCCAACAGGGCGCTGATGTCGGGATTGCGAACCCCCGCGCCCTTGGAATGATGACCGCTGATTCCCTCGGTTTCGCCGAATTTGACCAGCTCCCCGTTTCTGCAAACGCAGCAGGTCGCCGACTAATTCTCCAGGTCGTAGATGCCTCCCCCGCTGGTGCCACAACAAGCAACCGCATCACTTTAGTATTCAGACCATAGCTTAGAATCTTAGGGTGACTGCGAAGCCCCCCGCCTTTCCTCTTCGAGGGATTCTGACCTTTCCCATCGTCTTGCTATGGGCTTTGGGTTATGCCGGATTTGTTTTAGGAGTTTTTTTCCTTACTCCAAAGCGAGCGCAAAAGAACAAAGACCGATACATTCGCTTGTGGGGTATTGGGATTCTCAAAATATTGGGGGTGCATCTAGAAATTTATGGTAAAGAGAATTTTGATTCTGGAACCGTTCTTTACATGCCAAACCATGTCAGTGTCCTGGACCTTGGACTGTGGTGTGCAAATTGGGCGGGAAATACTGTTGTTCTATACAAAAAAGAATTTGACAAAATTCCCTTCTTAGGAAGAACATTGCGACGGCTCCAAATGATTCCAATTGACCGCAAGAATCGTGAACGCGCAGTTAAGTCGCTTGAGGAAGCTGCCGATTGTGCCCGCAAACAAGGCAAAAGCATCTTGATTGCTCCTGAGGGTACGCGTTCTAAAAACGGGCACCTCCTGCCTTTTAAAAAGGGCCCTTTCCACTTGGCAATTGCCGCAGGCATTCCCATTGTGCCATGTATCTTTTGCGGAATCACCGATATCGTTCCAAACGGTTCTTGGCTCGCACGACCCGGAACAGTCACCGTTAGATTCCTCAGCCCCGTTCAAACAAAAAACTGGACTACTGAAACACTAGATGACCATGTCGCTGAAATCCGTAAAATATTTCTAGGCCATCTGCCAGATTCTTCGCACTAAAAGAAAGTGGCTTAACGCCACTCACCAGCAAGCACAAATGCGCCCCAGGTACTGGGCAAGCCATCAGTCCCATTTTCTCGCCAGTGGTTTAACATGTTCAATTGAGCATTCCGCAATGCTTCGCTGCGACCTTGGTTTTCGACCCACATATTGTGGTAGAGCATCTTCATTAACTCAGCAGTACTCTCATCTCCAACCTGCCACATACTGGAAATAACCGAGTCGGCACCTGCAATCGTAAAGGCGCGGCGAAGGCTCTGAAGCCCTTCGCCAGCTTGGATACTCCCCAAAGAAGTTTCACAGGCAGACAAAACCACCATATAACAATCTTGGAGATTCAGATAAGAGACTTCTTCTGCAGTCAAAAAACCGTCATCCTGGCCCTCTTCTTGTTCTTGGTTTGCGTTAGCACAAACCAAGCCAGCCGAAAGGCCCGGGAGTTGGTTTTTCATTTCAGGAGGATTAAAGAAGCCATGCGTTGCAATATGGAGGAAATTATAGTTTGGCAACTCCTCTTTAATCCTAGCTTCGGAGGCGCCTTGTTCGCTGAGTATCCCGCGCCGCGCATCCTTGGCTGAGGATTCCACATGCATTCCAGCTATCACCAGCATCTCGTTCTTGGTTGCATCCAACGGGATCCATGTTTTATCCATCGCTCGCCTTAAATTTAGATTTCTTGACATCGCAATATAATTTTGTTCGGCTTCAGAATCCAGAGCGCGTGGCTCCTTACCGTAATCCACATTCCCAATTGCAAGAAAACTTCCATCAGAAATAGTCACTTCCTTGGGCCACTTCACATGAGCGGTCGGATCTTCTAGATAAACAAAATCATGGCGCTCAAGCAGATATTTTCCCTCTTCATCTTGCAAAACGGCAAACGGGAGCTTTCCGAGAAAACCATCTGGGCAAAGTAGGATTTGCTCTCTTCCATTTAAATCTTCTTTAAGCGGCTTCCAAATTTTTTCGTATAGCTTCGCATTAAAGTCAGGAGAATCCTCCATCGAAAACCCTTCCCCGCCTCGATGGGTAATCAAGTTTTTCAAAAACGCCTCAGACAATTCTTCCGCCTCAGCAGCCTCGCCCAGATAATGGAGTCGGATTTCTCCTTCAGTGTTTGCGGTCCAGGCAAAGAGATGGTCATTTACATAGTAGTCCACCATGGCTGCCCCTTCTGGGATGGCAGCAATAAGGGTCTCAAAATTAGGGGTCGCCATAATGACGTCCAGCCCAAGAACACGGTTTAATTCTCGCTCATTCTTCTGCCTCTCCTTTCGTAAAGCGACCAATTGCTCCTCGAAATCTTCTGGGCGCTTCGAAGCAGGCAAGTTCACTAAAGCAGATAGTGATTTGCTCGCAATCTGAATTGCTCCCAGCAATTTATTTTGCTCCGGGGTACGCTCTTTCGACAAAACCAGCGTGCTCGCTGCCTGGACTCGAGTTGCCTGCCCCTTCCAGGCAGCGCAAAGGGTAAAGTCATCCCGCAAGTCAAGTTCGGGGGATTGCTTTTCGCTTTGAAGAGGAGAAGTCCCACCAGAGGCCTGCTGAGCAGGCAATAACATTGAAGTAGAAAGGACCAATAAGACAATAGGGGGAACTTGCATCACGCGCACAGCCTATCCTCTCCCAGGGCGCTTGGGGCAAAAAAACAATCTGGTGCGAGGCCCCTTCTGGGCGCCAATCCTGAGCCAGAATAGAAAGTTGAGCCTAATCCCTTTACTTCCCGACTGCCCCAGTCTTGTCCTTCCACTGCAACAAAGCTTTTGGCCCATGGATGTACAAGGGAGTCCCGCCCTCGACACAGTTGTAAACATTGCAGTCTGCAACGCCAATCTCTTCGAGCCAATCCTCATCAATGAGGTCGCGACCGCTGACCTCTGTGACTGGTTTTCCAATCGCGGTAATCAATGCATCGCAAAGAATGTCTGGGGAGCGCCAATTTTCGCGAGTGCCCAGCTGGTGGTTGATGGTGGCTTGAGATTCAATTGCCGTTGCAGGCCAAAGGTTGAATGCAGCAATCCCATCGTGAGCTAGTTCACCAGCTAAACCGTTTGTCAGCATCGTCATTCCATATTTCGTAATGAGATAGGGTGTCTTTCCTGGCAACATGCGAAGGTCAACGGGTGGGGCAAGATTCACAATGTGCCCGCCGCTCCCCTGCTTCGCCATGATGTTTGATGCGAGATGAGCGAGGTGAAAGGGGCCCCGCAAATTCACATCGAGCAACAAATCGAAACGGCGGAGGGGAGTGTCTTTGACCCCTTGCCACCAAAGTGCGCCGGCATTATTTACGACGATGTCTAGGCTTCCGAGCTCTTCCACAGTTTTAGCAACCATTGCCTCAACCTCTTCAGCATCTCGAACATTACACCGGAAGGCCAGCGCTTGGCCGCCAGCTTCGGTGATTTCAGCGGCAGTCATGTGAATTGTGCCCGGTAAATTCTCTCGCTCAGTTTCAGATTTTGCGGCACAAACAACCGCACATCCTTGTTTGGCGAGGGCGATGGCCAATGCTTTACCGATTCCACGAGAGGCGCCCGTGACGATAGCTGTCTTGCCAGAAAGGTCAGGAAGTTGAAGGCTCATGGTCTGAGTTTAGCTCCCCCCCCGCGGAAAGTGAACGAGTATTCAGGGCCTCATTGCTCGGCAGAGCATCCCAGAAAGGGGCTCTGCAGAATCCATGAGCACACGGCTTCCATCGGAAAGAGCCCAGGAGATGACAACTTCATCTAGGGCGCCGGAAATCAGCTGGCGGGCAAGGCGCAGGTTTAATTCCGGGTCAAATTCACCGGCCTGAATGCCTTCCCTCACTACGCGATCCATCACCCCAAAAAAGGTACGCAAAGAGGGCAGAATGCCTTCCCGAATAAGGGGTTGAACTTCTCGCCAGTGGACATGGAACACTCGGGCAACACCCCGTTCTTCGCCGAACACTTCAAAGTGTCGATGAACAAACCCTCTAACTTGCTCCTCGCCTGGGCTTTCAGAATCTAAGCCGGTATTTTGTAAAACCAAATAGCGTTCCAGATATCGCCGAAACAACTCAATGAGTAAATCCTCTTTGCGCTCAAAGTAGTTGTAGATGGTTCCAGTTGCAACTCCTGCCTCTTTTGCAACATCAGCAACAGTAGATGCGTGATAACCATGCATACTGAAAACAGCAACGGCTGCTTTCAGAATGGCCGCACCCTTGCCTACAGGTTCAGCTTGGGCGGCGGTCGCCTTTGCCTCAGGATCCACTTTTCATCTTCGCTTCTTCTTCAGCGCGAAGATCTTTGCGCAATAACTTCATCATGGAAGACTTCGGAAGCTCATCGCGGAACTCCCAACCTCTTGGGACCTTGTAGGCCGCAAGGCGATTCCGACACCACTCCTCTAACTCATCTTCGCTGGCAGTGTTATCACTTTCAAAGACAATAAAAGACTTCACTGTTTCGCCTCGCTCTTTATCAGGAACACCAATGGTGCACGCTTCTGAAACAGCAGGGTGATCAGTCAGTGCGCGGTCAATCTCGTCGGGGAAGATGTTATATCCGCCCGCGATAATCATGTCTTTCTTGCGACCGCAAATCCGGAAGTAGCCATCTTCGTCCATCACGGCGAGATCACCGGTGTAAATCCAACCATTCCGAATCATGTTTGCAGTTTCGTCAGGCATGTTCAGATATCCTTTCATGACTTGGGGACCTCGAGCGATTAATTCTCCCTCGGAGCCCACTGGCATTTCAGTCAAACCGTCTTCTGGGTCCACAATTTTCACTTCGGTACTAGGAACGGGGATTCCAATGTGGCCAATTTTCCGATTCCCCTGAAGAGGGTTCACAGTCAAGACAGGTGAAGTTTCTGTCAAACCAAAGCCCTCAACAATGATGGCACCGGTCATGCTTTCAAAGCGCCGTTGAACATCTTCAGGAAGAGGAGCAGAACCCGAAAAGCAGTACTTCACCGATGACATATCCTGGTTTTCAATTCCAGGGTATTGGTTCACCGCATTAAACAACGCCGGCAGAGCAGGGAATAGTGTGACCTTTTGTTTGGTGATATTTTTCACCATCATGGGAATGTCTCGCGGGTTGGGCATGAGCACCATGCATGCACCGGCTGAAATGGGCCAGTTCATGCAAACGGTCAAACCAAAAATGTGAAAGTAAGGCAAGCACGAAAGCAAAACTTCCTCACCTTCTTGAACGCCCGTAAACCAAGGCCGGACTTGCTGAACATTGAAGGAAATGTTTCGCTGAGTCAGCTGGGCGCCTTTACTTACGCCTGTGGTTCCGCCTGTGTATTGCAAAGCTGCAACATCGTCCATGGAGCATTTCACTTTGGGCGGATTGGGCTCGCTTGACGAAACAATTTTCTTAAAGAAATGGACTCCAGCTTCAGGTGCAACCTTTGCCCACGATGGTGGATCCATTTTCTTCAGTTTCAACGGTGCCAAAAGGTTAAGTGGGAACTTCAGGTAATCAGGAATACTTGTCACGATGTAATTTTTCACCGGCAGCTTATCCCGCATTCCTTTCAGATGACGGTCCCATAAAAAGTCTGCTGTAATTGCCAACTCGACAGACGCGTCATTCCATTGGTGTTCAATCTCGCGAGGTACATAAAGCGGGTTCGTCATTACGGCCTTGGCGCCCAACCGCTGGATGGCATAAAAGGAAATCACGGTTTGGGGAACATTGGGCAAGTGCACGGCGACGCTTGTTCCCTTCTGAACTCCCATCCCGGCAAGGGCGGTCGCTAAACGGTCCACCTGATCCTTTAATTGAGAATAACTCAGACAGCAGTTCATGAACTTAACCGCAGGTCGATCACCGAACCTCGCAGTGGAGCTGTCAAGATAATCAATAAGTGAAATGTCCTGGAAATCCACCTCGGCGGGGACCCCGGAATCGTAAGACTTGTGCCAGACCTTTTGTTCCATGCCGAAAGGATAGCGACAGCCTCCAAAAAGGGGTCATTCCCCCATACTTTTCCAATGTTTTTCTGCCGATTCCAGATTCCTAGGGTAGATTTCAATTAGCATCGTGACTGACCAGAAAAACAAGACTCTCGGCCCCATCGCTCGGGCACTCCCAACTCCTCTTCGGAGTCTTCAAGAGCCGATAAATACTCTCAGTCACGCCCTCGGATTCCTTCTCGCCGCCGCTGGACTCGCCTGGCTACTCGAACTCTCCGATGGCGACCCGCGCAAAATCTTCGCATTCACCGTTTACATGGTGACGATGATGATTCAGTACGCGATGAGCACCGCCCTCCATGGCCTCCGCCTCTCGCGTTGGAAAATGCGCCAGCTTACCCGCCTGGATCACGCAGCAATATTCCTCTTTATTGCAGGCGCCTTCACTCCAGTTTGCGTCTTGGCCAACGACCACACCGCTGGAATGATTGCCGTTGCCGCCATTTGGGCTCTCGCCCTCGCAGGAGTTTGTCTAAAGCTTTTCTGGCTCGACGCCCCTCGCTGGGCATCCACTATCGCCTTCCAGGTGGTGGTCGTGGTGTCCTACTTCATTGTTTACCCCTTCCTGGCTGAGATTCCCGGCCAGGGCGCCTATTGGCTCGCACTTGGTGGAAAGTTCTACCTTGCTGGTTCCCTTTTCTACGCCTTCCGGCGCCCCAACATCCTCCCTGGCATTTTTGGCCACCACGAACTACTCCACTTTTTCGTGCTGGCCGGTAGCGCCTGCCATTACATGGTGATGGTTGGCTATGCCACCTAACCCCCTAATTCAGCAAGGAATAAGAGACAGAATTTTCAGGCATGGAAATGGAAAGGCTCGTTGCCCCCCGCGGCGAGTCTTTCTTTTTTTGATCCGGCCAATGCCACTTGTTCTTTCTCACACTTTTCCCTTCTTTTGAGGTAGAATTAAGGGTTCCATGTTCGACTCCCCTCAGACTGACTTGCACCTCGGCAAACGCTTCGTTTCACCGGATGGAATCTCCGTTTGGACCTGGCCCGCCGGAGACGAACAGTTTTCCGATTTAGTCACCAAGGCCCTCCGACTGAAACCCGCCAAGGAAATTCAGGCCCCTGATAGGGATGTCTGGAGTACAGATGGAGATGAACCCACTCCCCTCGACCTTAAGGGCTTAGTATTTGTTTCCTTACAAGAAGCCGACCTGGGCCTAGATGCCCTTCAGGAAATCCAACGGGCAGGTCCAGACCTTCGCTCGGTGGCAGTTGGTCAAGCGAGCAACCTGCACACGGATCTCGCAAATGTCGTTTGTGAGGAAACCACAGCCTCTTTGAGGATTGCGTTCAGAAAGGCCACCTCCCAAGGCTTGTTTGCTTTGGTGAATCGCCATCCCCGAGAATTCAAGGTGGGCGGATCTGTTCTTGCCGCTGCACTTCTGGTTGCTTCGGGCCTTTTATTGAGGGACGGGGCAGAGACATCCCTTGAAGCGAGCGGAAAGAAAATCAATATTCATAAAATTGCGACAAAGCCCATACGAGATTCTGAACCTGAGATTGTTGTTGGCAAAGAGCGTGGCGAAGAGGGTGCAACTTCTCCGCTCAAAGGCCAACTTTTTATACCTAACCCCACGGTTCGTATTCCTCAAACAGGCGTTGTAAACAAATTACTTATTAAAGAAGGCGACTTCGTTGAAAATGGAACGCCGATTGCAATTCTTGCTGACCTCCAACATGCGGCAATGGCCGAAACATTAAGAGCGAACCTAACAAGACTTGAAAAGGAGTTTGAAAATCGACAAGTGAGAAACACGAACTCAAGTCGGTCGGCAGACGACTCTTCTATTTTCTCGGAAGCCAGGTTGCTTGCCACACAACATCGCGACGCGGCAGCTCGAGCAAAGGAGCGGATTTCTTGGTTTGATGAACAGATTAATCGG
This sequence comes from Planctomycetota bacterium, assembly GCA_030748415.1. Lineage (GTDB taxonomy): Bacteria > Planctomycetota > UBA1135 > UBA1135 > UBA1135 > UBA7888. The sequence continues at coordinate 6,819 of JASMMA010000002.1, read as the reverse complement.
TGTGAAGATTGGATTACCGTTTACGAAGAACGGATTTCAGAAGATCCAAAAATGTTACTCGCCTATGAAGTGGTCCTTTCTGGCCAGCGGAAGAGAATTCGAACCCTAAAGGCAGAAAAGGAAAACCTTCAAAAATCATCTAGGCAAGAAATCGCCTCGGCCTTAAACATGGAGGCTCTAACCGAAACTAGGCGCAGAGAACAAAACGACCGCCTAGCTGCTGAAGGTCTGGCCCTCGAACAACTTGAGTCAGAGATGAGTAGTGTTCGAGAACAACTTGCTTACCACAGGGATTTTGAAAAGATTCCCTTCATTGCCCCATGGTCAGGCGAAGTAACTGAGCTTCGTGCAAAAGTAGGAAGTGTCATTCCAGCCCAAAGCGAGTTTCTTAAACTTCGTTCTGATGGAGGCGTGTTTGTCTTGGTTAATCTTTCTCAGAAAGGTTTGGTTTCGGTCGGAGACAGCACAGCTCTTTCCGGAGTTGGAAATTTTCACGCATCAGGATATGTAGCTGAAATTAACGATTCCAAAGATGGCCTTGTTGCGAAGGTAAAAGTGTTAGAAGTTCGCTCGGGCAAAATGCAAAACAAAATGCTTGTTGATGTCTTCCCCGAGGAGGGGTCCTACTGATTCCCACGCTTCCTTTGCACCCTGCGGCACTTTCAGAAGAAGAGCTGCTTAAGGATGTCCAAATTGAGCAAACTCGAGGCTCGGGCCCTGGCGGACAACACAGGAATCGCGTTGCAACTGAAATTCGGCTCACTCATCAACCAACTGGCGTCCGAGGAGCTGCGGGCGAAAGGCGGCAATCTAAGGATAATCGACGTGTTGCCCTGTTTCGGTTGAGGCTAAACCTTGCACTGGATTGTCGAGCTGCCCCGCAAAGTGGTGCCCCCACTTCTCCGGCTGAGTTTTGCTCGAGCGAGTTATGGCAAGGCCGGGTGTGCGCTCAAAAAATTGCATGCAACTCTGAACACCGGGACTTCCCCGCCCTACTCGCTGAAGCTCTCGATACCCTCGCCTATTTTGAGGATGACCATAAGCGCGCAGCTGATGCTTTGGGAATATCCAATTCTCAATTTTTAAAGTTCATCGGGAAAGCACCAAAAGCATTGTCGGATTACCGACGGCGAAGTAAACGATCTAAGGCTTAAGTTTACTCTCCGACAAATCGGAGGAACAAAGCTTCGCCCAAGAACACGCAAGCGATTCCAACTCCGTTCTGGGCAAATACATTGAGAGCTGCAAGCCCATGCTGGGACTCGCGAATCATTTGGGCAGTTTCAAAACCAAATGTCGAGAAGGTGGTGAACGCACCGAGGAATCCCACCAGTACAACTAAACGCGTTTCGGAAGTGAGCATGTTTCTGTGTTCAGCCATGGCCCACACGGCCCCAAAGAGGAGGCATCCAAGTGCATTCACGGTCAAGGTCCCGACAGGAAACCCACCTGCGTGCCAGCGCATCCCAAGACCCGAAACAAAGTAGCGGCAGATTGAGCCAAGGGCACCGGCGGCCGCAATCCAGAGAAGTCGCTGAAGCATATGCGAAAAGTCTAGCTCCGCTTTAACTTCGCCCCAACTTACGCTTGGCTTCGTCGCTCATTAGCTCTGGGGTCCAGGGCGGTTCGAATACGATTTCTACATGGGCAGAGTCCACTTCGGGTAAGCGTTCCAACCGCCGGATAACCCCTTCTTTTAGGGCAGAGGACATTGGGCAAGCTGGCGTGGTGAGAGTCATCCGAATGCTTGCCTGCCTTGAAGATTCATCAAAAGAAATTCCATACACCAGCCCCATATCCACAATTCCAATCCCAGTTTCTGGGTCGTAAACTTCGCGGAGTGCTTCGCGGATTGCTTCAATATGATTGGGGGTCATGGTCTTGCTCTTAGGGTTTGGATTATGAGAGTCGAAAAAATAAGTGCAGAGGCAAGAAATAGCCAAGCGCCAAACAAAACAAGTTCTGGGAGATTAAAGAGGATTCCCAACAGCATGAAAAGCACACCACCTTGCTGAGAGTAAAACTGTGCACTCATTCCTTTTAGAGAGACGAGTTCAGTTGCTGGCCGAACCTCTTTCATGCCGAGAAGAGGGCTAAACCACTTTAGCCAAACTAGAAATGGTAGGATTTTAAACATTTGCCCAGAGATGACAGAACCAACAAACCCAAATATGGCAACTAGGCCATAGGCCGTGGCGGCGCGTGGACCAATTGCATCAGGGTGGAGGCCGAACTGAATACACACCCCCAAAAGAAGGGCAATTGAAAGCCAAGCAATTGTTGCAAGCGTGTGTTGCCATGGAACATCAAGCCGCTTCTTTAGGCGCCTGGACAAAATCCCTCCGAACTGCTTTCCAAAAAACCACACTGCTGGAATTAAGAAGAGGAGGCCGGGGTTCGGATTCCAATTCAAAATGAATGAAACCGACAATATCAGTAAACCCAGACTCATCAACCAAAAGGCTCGGCGACCATCCGATTCCGAATGCCCATAGGCGAGTAAGAACATTTCTGCGAGCTTGTAGCCAACTCCCATGATGAGGAGACCGAAAAAACCAAAGATGGCCAAATGAGCGTGGGCGGGCAACCACCATAAATGGCTCGTTGGGAGGATGGGCTTCCAGAAGTTGAAGGCAAGTGCAGCGCCAATTGTTATTGCGAGAATTAAAAAGAAGAGCGATACCCGAACATGGCGCCCCACAAGATCTCTTTTGGTAGATTTTTGAATCGTTCGCAAAAGATTCCATGCGTAAACCCAAACTGATACAGCAGTCAATACCCCTGTCCCGGCCATGCCGGTTCCCATTTTTAAAGTGAACATGTGGGCAACGAGACCGCTTGCGCCCAAAACCAAAAGCAAAAGTGCCACCCAGGATAGTTTTTCCGAATGGATTGGAACCTCAAACAGAACGGGAACCATTTGGTGAAGCGCACCCATGGCAATTGGGAAAAACCAGAATAGGGCAGCAATATGCACGACCCCCAAGAGAGGCGCTTGAAACCAATGCCCAGGGGCAGTTTGGGCAGCGAAGAGGCAAGCAGCGGCCGTTGCTACAAATCCAAAAACGCCTAAGCCAAAATGCCAAACCACCAACTTAAAGTCGGGAGCAAATTGGGTTTGCGGTAAGCCAGCTGAACTAGTCATCGTCTCCTGCCCATTGAGGCAGGATACGAATAAGCCAATCGCCAGGTCCACGCTCTTTGGGTATTGCCTTAAAACCCATCGCTTCAATTTTCTCGTAAATCATGACCGGCTCGCGATGGTGCAATATTTCCAACTGAGCGCCAGGGCCCAATTCCCGGAGCTTGCCAAGAATAGCGGCCATCGGCTCAGGTGGTTCCATTTCGCGCACATCCACTTCGACGGGATCCAAAAGCGGGGCCCGTTCTTCAGAGGTCGGAGTGTCAGAGAGGCGTTCTTGGGGGAAAAACCAAACATCAACCCTATCGCCTTCCTTTTTGGTCCAATGGTCAAACCCTCGGCCACCAAGAACGGAGTACAGAGGAAGAGGGTCGAACCCCGCAATCAAATGCAGAGCCTCTCCTTCTTCTAGGCCAGTTACCGCGGACAAGATTAGGCTGAATGGGTCCTGGCCCATCGAGAGAATAGGGCGCACATCAAGCTCTCGCTCGGTGCGGCAGCCTCTTTGGGCAAGTTCTTCTGGAAGGGCGTGGTGGTTTTCCATAGATGTGCGGGGAAAGGCGTGCCTTCCTTAATAATGATTAGAACACATCCCCTTGGATAACAAGGGGGAAAGTAGGAGCTTGGTTTCAGATGGGAAAGGACCTAAAAAGGGGGCCGCTCCTAACCCTTTAGTGACCCACCATGACCTCCAAGAAAAGCTCCGTTCTGGGGATTGTTTTCCTAACAGTCTTCCTAGATATTGTAGGTTTTTCTATCATTTTCCCCCTTTTTCCGGGGATGTTGGACCACTATGTGGGCCTGGAGGGGGTGGATAGTCCAGTGGGTCAACTTGCCCAGTGGCTGGCCGGTTTCGCTGGGGAAGATACCAATGCCGTCACCACTCTTTTTGGGGGTCTCCTGGGCTCCCTTTATGGGCTTTTGCAATTTGTTTTCTCTACGGTGTGGGGCGGTATTTCGGACCGGTTCGGGCGGCGCCCAACTCTTCTTTTGACCCTTGTCGGCACCGTTGCCTCAGCTCTCCTTTGGGTTTGGGCGGGCTCCTTTGCCATCCTGATTGCTGCCCGAGTCCTCGGTGGAATTATGGCCGGCAATATTTCAACTGCTTCCGCCGCCGTTGCCGATTGCACCGAAGCAGAAGATCGGGCCAAGGGAATGGGAATCGTAGGAATGGCCATCGGGTTGGGTTTCATCCTTGGACCCGCCATTGGTGGCTTTTCCATGAACCTGTCTCTTCTTGGGAGCGCTCCTTCTGAGCCCATGCAAGCATTTGCGCTGAACCCCTTTTCTGCCCCGGCTCTCATTTCGGCAGTTTTGGCTTTACTGAATCTCATTTGGGTATGGAAGCGCTTTCCTGAAACTTTCCCGATAGAGGTCCGAGCAACTTGCCCGAAGCTTCGCTCGTTTAATCCTGTTGTCCGCCTCCGTTCACTTTCCTTCCCAGGAATTCGGCGCACGAACTTTCTATACCTGAGCTTCTTGACGGCTTTTGCAGCTGTGGAATTCACGCTTACTTTTTTAGCTGTTGAACGGCTTCAATATTCTGAAATTGAATTAGCTTGGCTCTTTGTTTTCATTGGGCTCATTATCGCTCTTGTTCAGGGCGGTTTTGTGCGGCGTCTTGCACCTAAGTATGGAGAAAGACGCGTTGCCTTTGTGGGGCTCGCCCTAACGGCCCCTGGTTTTTTGTTGCTGGCCTCCGCCCAGGCTACTTTCCAGCTCTATTTGGCCCTTGGGTTCATGGCCGTGGGCTCCGCTCTTGTGATGCCCTGCCTATCCGCCCTGATTTCGCGTTACACACCAGCGAATCGCCAAGGTCTTGCGTTGGGGACTTTCCGCTCGATGGGTTCCCTAAGCCGCGCGCTTGGCCCAGTTTTGGGTGCTCTTCTTTATTGGAAGTTTGGCTCTGCGGCGCCGTGTGAATGGGGAGCCTACTTGCTCATTATTCCACTTGGCTTGGCATGGACTCTTCCCCCTCCAACAATCCCGAAAACAGAGTATGCTATTCGGTCCGAGGCGTCCTCCTCGACCTCTGATGGCTAATTCTGCGTTAACCCCTAACCTTGGCATTGATCGTGTTCTTGCCCAAGCGGCAGAACTTGCGAGCGATTATTTGCGGGAGCACAAAAACCGGGACCAGCCTGTTGTTGATTGGTTGCCTCCTGAAAGATTGCGAGAAGAACTGGGGCTCACGATTCCTGTTTTTGGCAGAGGTTTGGAAGCTGCCTTCGCTGAAGCTCAAACTTTTCTCCAGAGAAGTGTTCGAACTGGGCACCCTTATTTCTTGAACCAGCTTTATACGGGTTCTGATCCAGCGGCTTTGGTTGGCGAATGGATTGCTTCTCTTGCGAATGCCTCGATGTACACCTATGAGGTTGCTCCTGTTTTTACTTTAGTGGAAGAGGAACTTGTTCGAAAAATGGGCAAGATGGCCGGCTGGGATGACTGTGAAGGAATTTTTAATCCTGGCGGTTCTCTTTCGAATTTGATGGCTGTGTTGGCGGCACGCAATGCGGCATTCCCTCATGCAAAACAGCGCGGACTCCGAGGTGATGATCGGCCCGTTTTCTTTTGCTCAGAAGAGGCCCATTATTCTGTTCCCCGTGCGGCTAGTGTTGTTGGGATTGGGATGGATGCCGCACGAAAGGTTCCCGTGGACTCTGTTGGTCGAATGTGTCCTGATGCCTTAGAGGGATTGGTTCAAGATTCAATTGCCGAGGGTTTTACACCATTCATGGTTTCTGCGACTTGTGGAACAACGATGCCCGGTGCTTTTGACCCTTTGAATGCACTGGCTGATGTGTGCGAGAAGTACAGCCTTTGGCTCCACGCCGACGCCGCATTTGGTGGTTCCGTTCTTTTCTCTGAAAAATATCGTGGGCTGATGGCTGGAGTGGAGCGGGCAAACTCTCTTTCGTGGAACCCTCACAAAACGATGGGGGTTCCCCTATCGTGCTCTGCTTTGTTGCTCCCTGAAAAGGGGCGCTTGAAGGCAACGAATGCATTGGATGCAGATTATTTGTTTCATGACACAGCAGAGGCTTGCTGCGACCGCGGGGATATGACCCTCCAGTGTGGGCGCAGGGTGGATGTGCTCAAGTTGTGGCTTTCTTGGCAATCGCATGGTGATGAGGGGTATAGGGGGAGAGTGGAGCAAGCGTTTGAAATGACAACTGCCGCTCGGGATCTTGTTGAGCTTCGTGATTCTTTTGAGCTTGCGAGGGAACCGGAAGGTTGCACTTTACTGTTCCGGTTTTTGCCCCCAAGCTTGCGAGGGCAGGAGAGGGATGGGGCCTGGATTGAGAAGATGGAGCGGGCAAATATTACTCTTCGTGAGCGGTTGAAACATGAGGGTCGCATAATGTTGAATTATGCAGGTGTGGATGGAATCGCCACCCTTCGGCTGGTTCTCACGCACCCAGACCTTACAGTTGAGGACTTGCGGTTTGTTTTGGATGAGATGGAAAAAGCTGGAGCAAACCTCTAGGACACTGACACAATCGGCTGGGTCACAAAGTGACAAAAAAAGGAAGTCGGAAAAACTTCCACCGCAGCAATTCCGCAACAGTCCACTTTTTCTGAGTGACCCCAAACACCATCGCTGGTGTTTCCTCCAGATTCAGAACCGTAATCCCCCGGACATAGTTCCTCCACGCCGCCCAAATCCAAAAGTGGGC
>JASMMA010000029.1 GCA_030748415.1 Planctomycetota bacterium | reverse complement strand
TCTATCCGGCTGAGCTACGGGGACTTAGTCATCTCAATTCCGCGATCCTTCAGGTGACTCAGCACTCTATTGAAGACTGCGGCGTTGCCGCCCACGAGTTCTCCTGGCGAGACTCCGGGAGTGTTCCAACTCCCATCAAGAATACATTCGGCCATCCCGGTGCAGGTGTAACCCGTGGTGCGTGCCATGGAAGATACCCCCGACTGAGAATCAAACTCGTCGTACAAATCCCACACATGCCGGACATCCACTCCACCCTCTTCGCCCTCCACGGTAACGCGCATAACGGTGAACTCTTCTTCCTTCGGGCCCAAGGCCCATTGAGATTTCAACATTGCGGAAGTCGCTTCCTCGCGAAGGGAACCCCTTTCAAGTAAAGAGAGAACCTGCTCTCGGTGGCCGGGAAAACGCAGAGTCTTTTCCACCATATCGGGCACATGTTTCATTGTGCGCAACAAGGACCGAAGGCCATCAGTATTAAAGGCTTCAAGAGTTCCAACCTTTTCGAAATCTATCAACTCGGGGTCGGTCAGGGCGGGCTTCACTACCTCGCGACCGTTCTCGACCATTCGCGCGGGCCGCAAGTACTCTTCAATCACATCCATGGGCGAAAAAGGTGCCTTGTAAAACCACGGAGGGGTTGGATTCTTGGGCAACCCACCCACCATGCATTCAAACCGAGATATTTTCATGGAAGTGTTGTGGTGCCCAAAAATTAAGTTATCCAAGCCCGGAGCAACGCCCATATCCGTAACAACAATCGAGCCTTTTTCCACTGCCAGGTCGTGCAAATCCAGCGCTTCTTCCGGGAAGAAACTGATATCCGTAACATTCTTCCCAGCCTCAATCAGAGTACTCAGAACCTGAAAGCCCAAGGCGCCTGGAACAGCACTCACGACCATATCCACCTCGGATGCCGCCGCGCGAAGAGCGGAAGTGTCCAAGACATCTAGTTGCAAAGTTGAAATCCCAGACACGCACTCAAGTCGGGTCAATGGAGCAGCATCGAAATCCGACGCAATCACGCTGTGGCGAGTCGCGAGATCTTGAGAAATCGCACTTCCCACCATGCCCGAACCAAGTACCAGAACAGAAGCCATGGGGAGAAAGGATACTGGGGTTTGTCTATTTTTGGATGCGTTTGGAGGCGAGTACCATCCAAATGCAACCGACAACTAGACAAGTCAAACTTGCCGTTGGGCCAAAAGGAATATCCAGCAGAATGGAAGCTGGCCAACTGAGTGAAATCGAAACCAAACTCAGGGCCAAAGTCCGACGCAAATAGGGCTGGGCTCCGGCGCGCCCTCGTGCAGCAAAAACCGGAGGCAAAAACAACAGGGCGAACACCAACATCGGCCCAATGGTCACGACACCACTTCCAACTGCCATCCCGACGAGTAGAACCTGCCACCGTTCTGCAGATTGCACGGAATGCCCCAACACAACGGTTTGTTCCGGGTCGTAGGAAGCCACCAGGAACAGGCGCCAAAGGACAAGCAGGCCTATCAAAACAAGGAAGCTCACCGAGAGCAAGGCTGCCATTCCATGTTCATCCAGCAAAATGACTTCGCCGCGCATTAGAGTTTCAGCTAACTGCGTGCCAGCCGGTGCAGCGTTCAGAAATAAAGCAGTAGCCGCCAAAGCAATGCTAAATCCCGCAGCCATCACCGCTTGTTTGTGCTCACGAAAGCGCGTTGCCAAAAATGCAAAAGCAACCAAAGATGCACCCGCTGCAATTGCGGCAAAAGCGAATGAGTAAGACATCGGTGGATGTCCGTGATGCAAAAATTCTTCTTCAACCGACGGGAACAAAGGGATTAGCAATAGACCTAAAGCCAAACCCGCCGCCGAAAATTGAGGCACAGCAATCCCGAGCAGAGCCGAACGGCGCACATACAAAAGTGCACCCACCCAAGGCAATACAACTGCCGCGGCCAAAGATGCCAAAATTCCTTCGCGCAGGAGCTCCCACCAGAAAAGGAAATTATCCATGGCTCAACTCTGCTCCGGACAAGGGCGCTCGGGGTTCAAGTTGAATGCCCCCGCTTTCAATCACCCAATGCGTGGACTTTTCGGGCCACCCCTCATGTTCGTGGGTGGCAATCACAAGAGCGGTGCCCTCACTGTTTATGGTGAGCAAGCTCTCATTGAAACGCGCGCGGGAAGAATCATCTAGAGCAGTGGTCGGTTCGTCCAAAATCAAAACCTGCGGCTCAGCGCACAAAGCTCGCGCCAACAAGACTCGCTGCTTTTGACCACCTGAAAGCTGGGCAAAAGGTAAATCTACCCGGGTCTCCATTCCGACGCGGGAGAGATTCTCCACAATTTTTTCCCGGGCTTGTTTCGATTCCCCTCGAATCAAATGGCGCCCGTGCCAGAGTCCCATTTTGACTACATCTCCTACCGTAAGTGGAAAAATCGCATCAAGGGAAGTCGCTTGGGGTAAAGAAGCGATGCGCACGCCAGAGCTCAATTGGCGCGCGCCTCGTATTAGCGGCAAGGAGCCTACCAGGGACCGCAGAAAAGTGGATTTTCCGGAACCATTCACGCCATGCAAAATGTGCCAATCCCCTGGGCGTATTTGAAAATTCACCTCGGTCAAGACATGAGCGCCTCCATAGCCAAGATGAGCACCCTGAAGGCTTAGCAAACTCATGGGCTTCCCTTAGGTTCGGGCAGGCCCCACGCGACGGCCAATTGCGAAACAAGTGAATGCATCCAAGCAATATACCCTTCACGCCCAGAAACACTGGCGGACTTCACAATTTGGAACTGAATCATTTTTGGCAGATTGCCAAGCTTGCCTTCGTTGTACCAAGGGGCCATCAGCAAAACTTTGCAACCACTCGCTTTCATTGTGCGCGCCAACTGGGCAAGATGCCGTGTGGAAGGAGGCATGCCTGGCTTCGGTTCAACCTCTCCCAACAAAGACACCTCAAAGCGGCGGGCAAAATAAGACCATGAGCGGTGATAGGTCACCATCGCTTGGCCGCGTGCGGGGCGTAACCAAGCTTGCCAATGTTGGATGTGCGCGGAAAGTTGGTCATCCCATTTTTTCCAACGACTTCGGATGCCGGCCTGGTCGTTGGGTGCCAAGGTCTCAAGGAAATCGCGCACGCCCGCGCCCACTTTTTGCATCAAGATGGGGTCGGTATTCCAGTGCGGATTACCTAGCGGGTGCACATCCACGCCTTGAGAGCGGTCCAATTTTTTTGGAACTTCCAAAGGAGGCCCAATGAAGGAACTTGCCAACAAATGGCGAGTTCCACCTTGCGAAATATCGGTAGCTCCGCGACCGAAATCATCCCGCCCGGATTTTTCTAGAAGGGCGGGCAGGAAGGCGTGTTCAAATCCCATTCCCATGGACACCAAAGCGTCTGCGCGTTTGAGTTTGATTAACATTGAGGCTTTGGGCATGACCGAATGGGGGTCAACCGCGCCTGGGACAAGGGGGACGACTTGGATGGATTCGCCCCCCAACTGCCCCACGAGATCTGCGAGATCGCTTGTCGTCACTACGACTTGGAGGGGCTCGGCTTGGGGTGTAGCTACCGCGAGGCCCATACAGAAAAGGAGATGGCTAAACATCGGACTACCAATCTAAACCGTGACGGTGTTTGCCGAGAAAGCCCGACCACTGAAGAGTCAAAACATAATCGGGGCTCTGTTCGGCCCAGTCGATTTGTTCCACAGCGAAACGCAGGCGTTGAAACTCGCTCAAGTGGTGGTTCAAGGCAAGGCCATAACGATAGTTTGATTCTAGAACTTCTTCGTGTTCAGCTTCCCACCAGCCAATGTGGACAGCGGCAGACCATGATGGGTTGAATCCGTGTTCCGCATTCAGCCAGGCCCCCTGTGGTTCTTGGCGCTCTATTTCGGGGGTTTGGGCGTTTCCTTCAGCATGAGGGTGCTCCTGGGAATGGTTCCAGTATTCCAACCCAAAAGAATTCCAGCTGGAATCGGAAGTGGAGGCAGAGCGTAAAGAAAAGTCCGCCCCGAAAGTTTGGGCGCCTAGGCCATATGAATCTCCATCGGCGAAGAGTGGGTCGTTGGGATCGGCTTCGTTTTCCCATTCAGAAGTGATGCCGGCCGAAGTTCCAAAGTAAGAGAGCCCGAATTGCCAGACGCCATTGGGGCCCCAATCCCCTTGAGAAGTTAGGCGGCCGGTGTATGCCCAATGGTTTAATGACATCCGCTCGCCATCAATGCCGGAGGAGATTCCGGCATGACCGTGAGCATCCGTGTCTTCCTCGCCGTGTTCTTCTTCGTGGAGATGGGAATGGGCCTGAAAAGACGGCCACGCCCCCATCGAGAACCGAACGGGTAGGTCGCCTGCTGCAAACCACCGATGAAGTTCCAGACCTGTCCCCATTAGGGCGCCCCCGAAGAGGCCGGAACGAACGGGATCTCCGTTTGGAAACATCAAATCGTGATTGTGAAAGGTGTTCCACTTTCCAAAGTCCAACAGCATCTTGCCGGCGCGGATTTCATATCCATCTCCCAGCCCATCGAATATGAGGACCGCTTCTGGAATATCCACTTCGTTGGCATTTGGGAATTCAATGATTGAGTAGGCTCGGCCAAGTGGGTCAATGCGGGCGGAGGCCGACAACTCCAACATGCTTAGGCCAAAATTTACCCCTTCGCTTTCATGAGTCGAAAGGGCGCTGTCCAAAACGACACCAAAATCGGGCTGCACCCCCATTGGGCGGCCGAAGTTTGAGTCCTGAGCGAAATTACTGGTGTTCAGTAATAGGAAGAACAATAGGGAACGAATGAGTCGCATGAGCGAAGCTCCTGGGTTTAAGTTTTAAGGGAATGGCTACCAGAAACGGTAGGCCGTTAGTCAAACAAAAACCGCTGCAGGCGGGCCACGCAAGCAAACAAATGCCCATCCGTGAAACTGAGGTCTGGGGACCTGGTCTTCAAATGAGGAGACCTTGCCTTGTTGATGGGAGACTTCAGTCTGAGTGGGTTCAAAATAGGTCTTAAAGCCAGAAGATATTTCGCAGAAAAGACATTCAGCATGCTGTTCCTGCTC
>JASMMA010000028.1 GCA_030748415.1 Planctomycetota bacterium | reverse complement strand
ATGAGTCCAGGGTGGTTGATTTCAACCCGGCATTGGAAACGCATCTACTGGGCATGAACAAACGGCGCAACGGCTCTGCCTATTTGTTTCCAACTCCCCGAATGTTTGGGGAAGATGCTCCAGTTCGCAGTCTAAAAGAGGCACTGCGCAAAGCCCGAGACATTGCCGGTGTGAAGGGCTTCGGTTTCCACGATTGCCGCCACTACTTCATCAGCCACGCCGTGATGAGCGGCATCGACTACATGACCATTGCCCGGTGGGTGGGTCACAAGGATGGTGGAGTTCTGATCGGCCGGGTTTATGGGCACTTGAATGATGAACATGCCAAGAGGCAAGCGAAGAGATTGAGGCTGGCATGAATGGTAATCATTAGCTGGTTAACAGCTCGCTCCATTTACTTCTGCCGACAAAACCGCACATGAACTAGGCCACCGGTACACACAGATGCTCTTCCGCCATTATCGGCAGCTTGTCACAAGAGAGACTGCCGAGGCGTTCTGGGCCATCTGGCCGCAGCTATCGCAATAAAGATTGAATTAGCCATCAGCCTTTGAGCCAATCGGGCCATGGATCACCAATTGCCTGAAGTCTCGTTGGCTAACGAAGAATGGGATTTTTCCGGTTGCCCGAAAGACGAGATTTTCGATTGTTGGGTCTACGAGTTCGCTAGGGAGTACTTCCGAAGGCACAAGACTGTCCCCGAAGCCTGCCACATGTTCTTTCCGGTCTCTGACGGTTTCCCAGGCACGCCTTACCTGTGTACTTCAAGGGTGAACCCGAGCGAGGAGGACCTAAAATTGGTCAGCGAGTGGCTCGACAAGCACCCAGATGTACGTCCCAAGCCTCCCCTATCAGAGGTAAAGGAAGAGGATCAACCGGACGTTAGGTTAAAGATAGACTGGAGGTTCTCAGACACGGTCCTGCTGCGATGGATGAAACGCATTTTGAATGAGAAAAGGCCCTCGTCACCCGTGCAGAGAAAAGGGAGGCAGGAGTTTGGGGTGCTCGAAACTGACCTGAAGTGTTTGGGCGCATTCCGTCTCGTAAAGATAGCCGGCTTAAAGACGCTGGAGGCGGCTGAGTACACCATGAAAGTACTTGGGGAAGAATTGTATGTTGAGTCCACCAATTGGAGTGAAGCCGTTTCTCGGGTGGGCAGCGTTGTAGAGAATTTTGCCAGCCGAATGGACGAATTTGCCCACTAAAACACCCCGCCCAAAAAGTTAGTCAGGAATCGATTCGATTACCGACCGATACAAGCGAAATCGCTTTCCATTATAAAATCCGTGTCTATGAGAACATATGACACGAAATACGAAAGAGGTCGGGAAGCTTCCCGAGTTACTCACAACGAGCCCAAACTGATCCGCTTGCCCAAGCAGGGTGTGCCTTGCGAATGGACCGGGCTTAGCAGGGCAAAAATGGCGCAGCTTGTCGTGCCTTCCAAGGAGAACGAATTTTCGCCTCCGGTCCGCTCCGTTTCTCTTGGCCCTGACAAAGACAGCAAGGGGTGGACGAGACTTATCTACTTCGACAGCCTGATGCAGTTTCTTGATTCAAAGCTTGAGGAAGGAGTCGAGTAGAATGGGCAAGGGGGAAAACATGGGGAGAACAGTAAGCGTTTTTCAATCCGTCAAGCAGACGGTTCGCAAGCCTAAATCGGAGAGCGGACATTCAATCATCAAGGGCATTATCAGCGGGGCTTACAGGAAAGAGGTTGAGCCTATTCGAGAAAAATCTAAGGGGGGAGATAGCAAAGGTGCGAATGAGCTAAAGAACAAACTTCCCGTGATAGTATGGGCCGGGCAGTTTGCCGACAGAAAGAAACTCATTAAGCACTCGGGCCTTCTTTGCATCGACATCGACGGTATAGGCGCGGGCACGCAGGATGCCATTGGCAAGCTTCGCAAGCATCCTTCGGTTTATACGGCTTTTGTGTCGCCGAGAGGCAATGGCGTGAAGGCTGTTTTCCGAGTGCCACCAGATAAAGACATTCACACTTGCGCTTGGCAGGCGGCGGCTCAAGAGGCAGAAAAACAAACCGGCTTCAAGGCCGACGAGGCTACAAAGAACATCAACAGCCTATGCTTTGTTTCCTATGATCCCGAAGCCTACTTCAACCCCGATGCGGAGGAACTGGCTGTCTCAAAATCAAACAAGGAAAACAAAGAGACTAAATCCAATTCGCCCGAAGAGTTATCACAAAGAAAAATGATAGCCATTCGCCTCCTTGGTGAAATCAAATGGGAAAGCAACGCCAAGGGTTACTGCAAGTGCCCCGGTATTGAGTTGCACACAGGAACGGACCAAATCAAGGACTGCATCGTTAACTTGGATGGAGCACCTACTGTTTATTGTTTCCACAACTCGTGTAAGCCCATAGTCACTGAGTTAAACTCCCAGTTGCGACGTGAGGTGGGAAAAGTTGAGGCAACCCAAGAGCATATTAACCAAAATGGCAGCAATAAATGGTTTGTTTTACCGGGCACTGATTCCTTATCGATTATAGATTCAGCAAAACGTATTTTTGGTGTGATCGGCCCAAAAAATAATCTTTTTCAGCGGGGAGGATTGATTGTTGAAAAGGCGCAAGGTCTATCGGGAACCATTGCACTTGAGACAGTAAAACCGGCAGCTTTTCGGAGCCGTCTTGAAGGCTATGGCCACAAGGTTGGAGCGTATAGGGCAACCACAAACGGGACTCGCAAGTTAAAACAAGTACCATGCCCTGAGGAAATGGCAAAAGCCCTCATGGAAAGTGCCCCTGCAAAGAGACTGCTTCCAAAAATTAGCGTAGTTTTGAATGCCCCCGTCCTCACAGAAATACACGGCAAATTACTAATGCTAGGGCCGGGATATAGCGAAGCTTTGGGAGGGGTCTTAATTTTGGGTAAGGCTGAATGCAGCCCACCGGACATACCATTAGAGGCAGCTGTTACCTCACTTAAAGGGCTGTTCGATGATTTTAATTTCCAGACACCTTCGGATAAGAGCAGAGCTATCGCCTCAGTTTTCACGCCTGCTTTCCGTATCGGCGGATTGATTAAAGGTCATATGCCGATTGACATGGCCGAGGCAGACCAAAGCCAAGCGGGAAAGACTTATCGCCAAAAGCTAGTTGCTGCCATTTATAACGAAATTCCGGAAATAATCAGCATGAGGCGAGGAGGAGTTGGAAGCTTCGATGAAAGTCTTTCGCAGGCACTTATTAGAGCGAAACCGATAATCATGTTTGACAATATCCGCGGCAAGCTTGATAGCCAAACACTTGAGGCGTTGTTAACTTGCGATGGAACGTTCCTTGCCCGAGTACCGCATAGAGGTGAAGTCGCGGTTGACACAAGCCGGCTTAGTTTTCAGATGACCAGTAACGGGATAGAGACCACAATAGACTTGGCGAACAGGGCATCTTTTATTCGTATTTCTAAGCAACCCAATGGTTACTGCTTCAAATCATACGACGAGGGAGACTTGCTCGAGCACGTGAAGTGTAATCAACCATTTTATCTCGGTTGTGTTTTTGGAGTCATTCGCCATTGGCATCAAGAGGGGAAGCCGCGCACCACCGAAACTGCGCACGATTTTCGGGAATGGGCTCAGACACTGAACTGGATAGTAAGAGAAGTATTTTCAGAAGCTCCACTAATGGATGCCGAGCACGATGCCGCCAAGAAAAGAGCAACACAGCCACCGCTCATTTGGTTAAGGCAACTGGCGATTGCCTTGGAACGCGAAAACAGGTTGGGAATAGAGTTTACCACAACAGAAATTGTTAATTTTTGCCAAGATAATGAAATCGAGATGCCAGGAATTGACCTTACTGAAGATGAAGGCAAGGTTGTAAGAAGAACAGGAACACTTATGAAGCAACTGTTTAGTGACGACATGAAAATTACTGTTGACCAGTACACAGTCACAAAAAGGGAGTGGGAGGAAAAGCGCGAAGACAATTACGCTATCTATAACAAAAAAGGATACACTTTTTCAAAACACGAGGACACTTCACCAAGTGGGAATGATCTAACAGACAACGAGCCCGCGTGGGCCATGCCAGTGGTGAGGAAAGGCGACTCGAAAACGGAACAAAAAGGCGCGGCAGAATTTAATAATGATCCGGTAATTCAGAAGACGTTGGAGTTATTCGGTGGCGGTATCGTTGATGTACAAGAACCAAAGACCAAAAACCCCAGCCTATAAACACCAATGAAAAAAGTAATGTATTTCTACAAAGGTAAGTACTACTCGCAAATTAGTAGCGGGCACTTCGTCGAGTTTGCTCCGTTCGATTTTGCCTTTATCCTCTCACTTCGCGGCAATAGCCGCTCGAAAATAATAGAAATCATGGAAGATTTAAAAGGCCATCCATGTGAGAAACCTGCTCCACACCTAGTGCAAAGAGCTGAGGAAAGGCGGAAACGCAAAGAACAAAAAGAAAAGGAAAAGATCATACAAAAAAAGCGGGCAGAGCGTGACTTGCAGGAATTGATAAGGCGAGGGCCATACACCAAATGGAAGAAGAGTTAATGCGCGGCGAGAAACCTCGGCGAAACCCACACAAGACACACCAGACACACAAGCCACACAACCGTTTTTAATTTAATAGAAAAATAATAAGATATTTTCATAGAAAGTTTTAACCCTTGTGTGCCTATGTGGGTTGTGTGGGTTGTGCTTTCTTTTTGGCGAGAAAATAGGTTTGGGGTTATGGGAACAATCAGTAGCCCGTTTTCATTGGAGGCTGCACATAGTCCCGAAGCAGGTGTTGCTGCGGTCGTGGCTCGGGCTTCCTTTTTACCACCGTGTTCTGGAGTGCGGCATTGATCTCGTTTCGGACGATCTCACCGACCGACTGGCGTAATCCTTGGAGTTCCTCCTTTACCAACTGGCGTGTCTTGGCAAGAACGGCATCACTGGAGTCGGCCAGTTTGCCCCCGAGTTCCCTCGCAAAGTCTATGCCTGCAACTAGAGTGTAGTTCTCGGCCATCAGATCGACGCCTAACGCCTTTGCTACCGCAACCGGGCTATACCGCCGCTGAACCTTCTTTGGCCCAATCCTGATCGCTTTCACCCGCCCCGATATTTCCAGCTTGTGGAGTGCCTTCAAATCGATGCCGAACAACTCGCAGGTTTGCTTGGGGCGCAGCAGTAGTGGCAGGTGTTTGACTTGAATAGTCGGCTGGAGTTCCTCCTCGTTCTCCCTTTGTTCTTCTTTCATTTCTTAAATTAGTTCCTGTTATTTGGGGCAGAGATGTTCCATTTGGCTGGCATCTTTACCCATTAAAAAATGTCCTCATCTCATTCCTTAAGTAGCATGTCTGGATTTGCCAATAGAAACTGCCTGAACATACCTCCTAGCTGTTCATTTGATAGCTGAGTCAGTTTCTCTGGATTGATTGACTCGCTTGGCGATTCCGGCTTCTTGATCCACCCTACCCGATCCTGCATGGCCGCAATAACGTCGGCCGGTTTTAAGTGGTTCAAATAGGT
>JASMMA010000027.1 GCA_030748415.1 Planctomycetota bacterium | reverse complement strand
CAATTGCGGCAGCATACGATCGACCGATTAGCCATACTTTAGCTATTATTTCTGCGCTATTGTTATGCGAAGGGTACTGAGAACACATGTCATACAATATCTTATTACCAAGATCCCATTCGCTACTTTCTATGGATGATTCTACTTGTTCTTTTCTTAGTGCGTCCATGTTTTTTCCATGCCTAACTCCAATTCAACCGACCCGTAAAACCGCACGAGAGCAGGTTGAGCGGGGCTGGGTTTAGTTCCATCCATATTAGTTTACAGGCCGCTGAGGTGACAAGGAGGCTCTGTTGGGATAAAAGAACGGCCATGCCCGCCCTCGATGATTAGCCGGAAACACCACGCAAAACTCAGCTTTCACATCTGGAAGCTTTCGAATTCCTCTGGCCAGCAAGCCCTGCTAGAATCTCGAACCCGCGCAGCCCAGGTACGGCTGGCGGGAAATGAAAATGTCGCTTCCATTCGAACCACAAAACGGTCCCGTCTCTCTCGAAGCCCTCCGCCACTCGGTCAGCCATATTATGGCCGATGCGGTATTGCGTCTCTTTCCTGAAGGAAAGGTTGCGATTGGCCCACCGATTGAGCACGGATTTTATTACGACTTTGATTTGCCGCGAGCCTTAACCGATGAGGACTTACCCGCCATCGAAGAAGAAATGCGAAAGATTTTGACCGAGGCGGGGGAGTTTACGCGCTCAACCATGACTCGCGAAGAAGCGGCCGCCCAATTTGCGGAAAGCGGCCAAAATTACAAAACTGAACTTTTAGAGGACATTCCCGAAGGAGATGAAGTCTCCTTCTACAGCCATGGAACTTGGTCCGACTTGTGTGCAGGTCCCCATGTGGAGTCCGCTTCGCAAATCCGCACCGACTCTTTCAAACTTCTTTCAGCTGCAGGAGCCTACTGGCGTGGCGATTCCAACAAGTCCATGCTTCAGCGAATTTATGGAACCGCTTGGTGGAACAAGAAGGACCTTAAAAAGTACATGGCGTTTCTGGAGGAAGTTCAAAAGCGTGACCACCGAAAGCTGGGCCGTGAACTGGATTTGTTTTCTCTGAACTCAGATTTTGGCGCAGGTCTCGTTTTTTGGCACCCCAAACTGGGGCATGTGCGCCGCAGCTTGGAGCAATGGTGGTGGGAGCTTCACCAAGCGCGAGGCTACTGGCCTGTTTACACGCCGCATGTCGCGGGCGAAGCGGTCTTCCACCAATCGGGACATCTGCAAAACTATTCAGATATGATTTGGGCGCCGATGGATGTGGATGGCCGTCCACATCGAGTAAAGCCCATGAATTGTCCGGCCCACGTTGCGATTTTTAACTCGCGACGCCACAGTTACCGCGACCTTCCCAAACGCTTCGCCGAACTGGGTACAGTCTATCGGTATGAGCCGAGTGGAACTTTGCACGGCATGTTGCGTGTTAGGGGCTTTACCCAAGATGATGCACACATTTTTTGTACCCCGAGTCAACTGGAAGACGAATTGGTGGATGTGCTCAAACTTGTGCACACCATTCTTTCTACTTTCGGTTACGAATACACCGCCTATCTTGCCACGCGCCCTGATAAGTATCTTGGAACGGATGAAATCTGGGAACATGCTTTGGAAGCCCTCAAGGGTGCTGCCGACCGCCAAGAATTGAAGTTGGAAGACGACCCGGGTGGCGGCGTTTTCTACGGCCCCAAGATTGACTTCAAACTTCGGGATGCCCTCGGGCGTGAGTGGCAAGGCCCGACTGTTCAAGTGGACTTCAATCTGCCTGAGCGCTTTGATTTGGAGTTCAATGACTCGGACAACGAACTCAAACGGCCGGTTATGGTGCATCGTGCAATCTTCGGCTCTCTCGAACGATTTGTGGGTGGTCTGATTGAACACTTTGCCGCCTGGTTCCCCGTTTGGTTGTGCCCAACCCCAGTTGCCGTTCTTCCTATTACGGAAGAACAAGAAAAGGCCGCGCGAGAACTGCAAGCTCAAATACAAGCTGCCGGATTCAATTGTGTTCTGAAGACCGATGGTCCTCTCCGAAAGCGCGTGCGAGAATCTGAACTGGACAAAATTCCTTACATGGCTGTGCTTGGCGGCCGCGAGGTGGAAGAATCGGCGGTGAATCTCCGGATTCACGGAGTCAAGGAGCAGAAAACCCTCCCCGTTGCCGATTTCCTTGCACTTCTTTCTGAAAAACGCGACTCCAAGTCTCTGGAGTATTAATGGCAAACCCCAAGCGTGTCCTCATTACCGGCGCCACAGCTGGGATTGGAAGGGCCTGTGTTTATGCTTTTCATGCTTCCGGTTGGGAGGTTTGGTGCTGCGGGCGGCGGCAAGACCGCCTGGAATCCCTTCAATCGGAACTCCAAGAGCGCATTCATTCCTTTGCTCTGGATGTGCGTGACCATGCTGCTGTTGAGAAAGCCTTGTCCGAAATTCCGCCGCCCAACCTCCTTGTGAATAACGCTGGACTCTCCCGCGGATTTGAACCTTTGTGGGAGGGCAACCTAGATGACTGGAATGAAATGTTGGATACCAATGTGAAGGGTCTTCTTCATGTAACCCGTTTCCTTCTGCCCCGCATGACTGAAAACGGTGGGGGACAAGTCATCAATATCGGCTCCATTGCTGGTCATGAGGCCTATCCAAATGGCGCTGCCTATTGCGCATCGAAACATGCTGTTGCTGCTATCACACGCGCCTTGCGCAAAGAGGCCTGCGGAACAGGAATCAAAGTCAGTTCGGTAGATCCAGGACTGGTCAATACCGAGTTTTCGACTGTTCGTTTTCACGGTGACACCGACCGCGCAGACCGCACATACGATGGTATGACCCCCCTTTCCGCCGAGGATGTCGCTGAAACCGTTCTGTGGGTTGCCACTCGACCCGACCATGTCAATCCAGCCGAGATCCTACTCCTCCCTACCGATCAAGCCTCCGCGGGGATTGTGCACCGTCAGGACTCAGAATGATTTCACTGGCATCACTCGGCTCTTTGATATTGGTATGGACGGTCCCGTCCCAAGAGCCCAGCTTAAACCTGCGGGAAACCCGAAAACTTGTGGAAGAGTTTTTCGCCTTGGATTCTCTAAGCGAGAGCGATTCTCTTCGCCGCATGGAAATCGTTTCGCGCTTAGATTCCATTACCCTGGATTCCAGCTCGAAGAAAAGTAGATGGCGTAAAGACCTCTTAAAAGCAGCGTCGAAACGAGCTCAGCTTACGAAGAAAGCAGGTGAGTATTGGACTTGGGAAGAAGAGCAGCGTGGTCGGTTTATCATCGGAGGAGAAACAAAAAGACCCAAAGCTTTGCTCATTTCTTTTCATGGAGGTGGTCTAGGAAGTGCCAACGCAAGGAACTCATTTAATTTTCACCATAAGGCCGCCAAGGAATTGAAATGGTTGGCCATAT
This sequence comes from Planctomycetota bacterium, assembly GCA_030748415.1. GTDB lineage: Bacteria > Planctomycetota > UBA1135 > UBA1135 > UBA1135 > UBA7888. The sequence continues at coordinate 3,242 of JASMMA010000027.1, read as the reverse complement.
TTCCACAAGCCCTTGAGGCAACCGAATATGGCTGGACGGATTCTGGAACAGAAGAGTGGGTGCTTAATCTCATGGAGTCTGCGCTCCGGACATGGGATATACCCTCTCAAAAAGTTTATTTCGCTGGCCACTCTATGGGAGGGTATGGCTCTTGGGTTCTTGGGGGCCACCACGCTGATCGCCTTGCCGCAGCAGCCCCGTCTGCCGGGGCACCAACCCCCGTATATAACTATCAAGAGGAGTTGATTGATATCCAGAGTGGTGTCATCCCCAATCTCCGAAATCTGCCCATGGTCGTTTTTCAATCTAGAGACGACCCAAAGGTTCCTCCAGATGTCAATCAGTTTGCCGTTCAGTGCGTCCTAGAAGCCCAAAAGAAATGGGGCGGTTACTCCGACTTTACATATTGGGAAGTTGATGGTGTTGGGCACGGCTCCCCTCCTGGAGGCCCCATCGCTCATCTTCAAAAAATAAAGGACTTCTCTCGCACATCATTTCCCTTAGAGGTGATGTGGCAACCAGCACTTAGTTGGAAGCGCCGCTGGTATTGGTTGTATTGGTATCAACCTCAATTGGAGCAAAATCTTTTTGTCCGCGCCGACCCTAAGACCAATAGCATTTTTGTAGAAAGCAAAAAGAAGCCTCAGGGGCTCCAAATATTTCTTCCTCCCCAACTATTTAGTTTGAAAAAAGAACTCACTGTTTTTTTTAACAAAAATAAAATCTGGAAAGGAATGGCGGAACCTACATTAGGTTCCTTGTTGTTGTCCTCAACTTACGGCGATTCACAAATGATTCTTGACTCAAGAATATCTCCCTTTGGCTCCACCCCAGACCATTAACTTCAAATACCATGACCAAACCCATTCCGACAGTTGAGTGGTTGCACATTTGCGACCATGCTTTTCGCGACGAATTTGGCAAACTTTGCATCATCGGAATGTTTGATGCCTTGCATTCTCAAAAGTTGCCCGGCCGCTTGCCCATGCTTTCCGTTGCACTTGGGGTCACCGATGGCGAAGGGCAGTATGACATTGCTCTCCAAGTTCAGGCGCCCTCTGGAAAAACAGTGGACATGAAGCTCCCCAACTTACAATTGGCTGATAGAAACCAAAAGCAGCGGGCTGTAATTCGTCTTGCCGGACTACCGTTTGAAGAATTTGGAACCTATGTATTTCGGCTCAAGATGGATAATCAACCCGTTGATTCGCCAGCTCATTACTTGGATCATCTTCAGGCGCCACAGCAACCCGGACAAACCCCAGGCCAGGCGCCGCCCACCATCCCGCCACCTCCTGGATTCAACTAAGCGATTGAGGTTTCTTTGGAAGTCATGATTCAAGATCCGATGGCCGTCTTGGCGGTCTTGCTGAGTTTTTTGGCCCTTCTCTTTTCACTGAACGCCACGGCCTTCGGGGAGCGAGTTTTTAGAGTCATTCCTCTGCTCGTCTTCGCTTATTTTGTGCCGACTGCTTTGAGCAACAACGGGATTATCCCTGTTGACCACCATTTCGAACTTTATGTCTTTGTGAAAACTTGGCTTTTGCCGGCTTCCTTGGTGCTTCTGGTTTTGTCCGTAGATGTTCCTGCCATCTTGGGTTTAGGCCGTTCAGCTGTTGCCATGTTTCTTGCTGCCACCATTAGTATTGTAATTGGAGGCCCCTTGGCACTTTTGATATTGAAGGGTCTGGTTCCATCCGAGATGGGAGACCAAGCCTGGAAAGGACTGGCCGCTCTCTGTGGAAGTTGGATTGGAGGTGGCGCCAACTTTACGGCTATTGGTGAATCTGTGGGGGCTACCGACTCCACCTTGTCTCTGATGGTGGTCATTGATGTGGCCATTGCAAATATATGGATGGCCTTCCTTTTAGGTTTCGCAGGTCGCGAAAAAGAGATGGATGCGAAGATGGGGGCCGACCGAGATGCTATTGACCGGGTGCGGGAAAAGGTCGAATCTTTTCACGCAGAAGTGGCTCGACCCACCAACTTGCCTGATCTTTTGAGCATGTTGGGGTTGGCTTTTGGAATTACGGCTGTTGCAAAGTGGTGTGCTCCAAACCTGCCTGAAAGTGACATTGTTTCTGAGTTTACTTGGGGAATTATCATCGTGACTTCGGCAGCTATGGTTTTGTCATTCACTCGAGTTCGCCGTCTCGAGGGTGCAGGTGCGAGCAAATTGGGGAGTGTTTTTCTTTATCTTCTGGTTGCAACTATTGGCGCCAAGGCTGAATTCTCAAAAGTCCTGGAACCTGAGAATGTGGGTCTATTGGCCATTGGTGCCCTTTGGATGTGTTTCCACATCATCATCCTAATGGGAGTCCGCCGCCTCTTAAAAGCCCCTATCTTTTTTGCCGCCGTAGGTTCCCAGGCAAATGTAGGCGGTGCTGCTTCTGCCCCGATTGTCGCTTCTGCTTTCCATCCGGCCCTTGCTCCTGTCGGTGTTCTTCTTGCAGTCGCCGGTTATGTCCTCGGAATTTATGCCGCCCTCCTTTGCGCAAGTCTCCTCTCTTGGGTTGCTCGGAGTAATTTCGTTGCATTTTGAAACGGTGCGGTTTCCAACATCGCATAGCTAAACTCATTTCCCCATGAAACCGTCAACTCCATTAACGGACGAACCTGCGCCGCGCGACCAAGAAGGCAACCCCCTTTTCCAGAATCCAGAAGCCTATTTAGAACTGCGTCAAAAACCAGGTTTTTTGGGAGCAATGAAAGTTTGGAGCGAACGCCGCGCCCTCTTCTCCTGCCTTGACCAACTTTCAGGAGTGAAGACCATGTTGGACATTCCTTGTGGTCCCGGGCGGGCTTTCCCGTATTACCACGAGCGAGGCTTTCATGTCGTGGGCCTCGACTTCAGTCCACAAATGTCTGGGGCGGCGACGGCTTTTCGAGAAAAACTTGGAATCCCTGGAATCGTTTGTCGCGGAGATGCCTTCCGCCTTCCTTTTGAAGACAACGCCCTCGACACTGTTGTTTCTGTTCGTTTTTCTTACTACTTTGACCGCCAAAAGCGCGTTGAGCTTTACAAAGAGCTTTCGCGAGTTTCAAAGCAAGGATTTGTTGTTCAAGTCAAGATTAATTATTCACTGCACAGCATTTCTAGAAAGCTACGGGGCAAAAACAAAAATAAGGATAAGTTCATGCAGAGCAAGCGAGAAATCCACGAGGAATTCGCTGCAGCTGGGTTAAAAGTTCGGCGCATTGCCCCCTTAAGCCTTCTCGGCTCTGACCGTGCCTTTGTGCTT
>JASMMA010000026.1:5380-6902 GCA_030748415.1 Planctomycetota bacterium | reverse complement strand
TTTGAAGAGGCCGCCATTCAACATCTGCAACGATTTGGCCAGGCCTCAAATCAAGTGGCCGGATCTCCAAGATGGGGCCGGTTTGAACCCAGACATCAGAGATTTGACCTTGGTGGTTCATGCGCCAACGGGCAATGGCAGCTTCCCAATCCCAACCGGGGACCCAAGCAACTAATTTTTGCCATCCATCTTGCTCGGTGCGCTTTATGTTGAGCCCTGCACTCAATGCGCAAGATGGACCGACATATCGTGTGCCCACTCCACCATCGACTTCCTGGACATAGCGAAGGGAATAATCTCCATGCTGGGATTCATAAAGCGACTCGGGTTGGATTTGGACACCAACGAATGAAGTAATTGGGGGGGCGCTTGGTGGCGTGGTGCAACCCAGGCAGAAAAGGAACCACACAAGAGCCAATTTCAACATTCTTGCAGGCTCCATTTCACTTTCCCGTTACCTTTTTCAGAAAGTAGATTTTCAAAAATGACACCTTCATTCTCATTCAATATAACGGACCCCTGCCAGCCATCGTCACCGAAATCCCCGGCAAATAAAATGGAACCGCAAACCGCTTCGAGTTCAGTTCGCAATCCTAATAGCTCAAAAGGGATAGCCAATTGATATTTCAATTTCGGAAGTACTTTCCTGCGAGGAGTATTGTCAGCCGCCCGAGCGGTTGCCCCAGCATAAGCTCTCATCAAGCCACCTGTTCCTAATTTCACTCCGCCAAAGTACCGGACACAAACGGCAGCCACATCGCTCATGCCACTCCCTTCCAACACTTGAAGCATCGGCCTGCCTGCAGTTCCACCAGGCTCACCGTCATCATCAAATCGGTATGAGCCTCCTATTCGCCACGCCCAGCACCAATGTCGAGCTTTTGCATGTTCTCCCTTTATTTGGATGAGGCGATTCTGGAATGCAAGCAGGTCGGGGGCGTGAAAGACCCACGCATAAAACTTGGAACCTCGGTCTTCATGTTCTCCATACCCCTCATTATCAGGCACGAAGGTGTTCATCCTATTAATCGCTGAAAAGGGCTTCAGTTCGAGCCCGGGCTTCATCGGTAATCAAATCCGGCGCGGTCATCACCGCGCCTTTTAGGACCGAGCGCCAGGGCGATGGGCCGAGAGATGCAATCTTCGGAATCGATTGAATAACTAAATCCTGAACATTGCGCGCATTTTGATGAGCGATTTTGATGACTTGTTCTACATCCACATGGTCGTGGTCGGGGTGCCAGCAATCGTAATCAGTCACCATGGCGATACAAGCAAAAGAAATTCCCGCTTCGCGACATAATTTTGCCTCGGTCACATTGGTCATGCCCACAATCTTGGCACCCCATTGCCGGAACATTTCCGATTCGGCCCGTGTTGAAAATTGAGGACCTTCAATGCAAACATAGGCACCACCTTGATGAACAGTGACCTCGAGACCGTTAGCCGTTTCTCCGACGGCTGAACGCATGTCGGAACAAACCGGGTCCCCTAAAGGAACATGGGCAACGATTCCGTCGCC
>JASMMA010000026.1:0-5372 GCA_030748415.1 Planctomycetota bacterium | reverse complement strand
TAGCCGTTTCTCCGACGGCTGAACGCATGTCGGAACAAACCGGGTCCCCTAAAGGAACATGGGCAACGATTCCGTCGCCAAAAAATGTCTGCTCACGGCGATAGGTGCGGTCGATGAATTGATCAACCATAACGAATTCGCCAGGCGCATACTCCATACATAAGGAACCGACTGCCGACACAGACAACACTCGTTGAACACCCAATTGGCGCAGAGCATGGATGTTGGCTTGGTATGGAATTTCAGTTGGGGTAAAGCGATGCCCACGACCATGCCTGGGAAGAAAAGCAACGGGGGCACCACCAACATTTCCAAGTAGGATGTTGTCGGAGGTGGGGCCATAGGGAGTTTCGATGCTGACCTCACGCGCATCTTCCACGCCGGCCATTCCATAAACCCCACTACCGCCAATGACACCGATTGTCGCGTGGTCCATCAAGATTCTTCAGAAGACTTCCCTTCTTCCAGTTTTTTCCGAGAGGGTCTGTTGTCCCAAGGTGAGGGGCTTGGTTTAGTGTTGGATTCCTTTTCAAACTTGGGCTTAGTTTTGTAGCCACCTCCAGGAGCTTTGCCTCGGTTTCCACCGCCAGAAGCTTTGCCTCGGTTTCCACCGCCAGAGGCTTTGCCTCGGTAGCCACCTCGGTTGCTTCCGTTGCGGTTATCGCGCCGGTAGCCACCGCGATCGGAGTTCCTTTGCGGTTTTTGGTCCTTGTAATCTTTGCGCTTCCCACGGTATCCCGTATCTCGGTCGCGCTCGTCATAAGAAACTTGGTCAGGTGCATCCATGCGCCCATTGTCATCAGGGAAAGTCAACCGATGACGCGAAATCCAGAACATCGGCGGCTCTTCCCCTCGCTCGGTTGGCATCGCTAATCGTTTTGCGACCAAAGTGGAGTACTGTCCATTCGCCAAAGTAAAGCGCAAGCGCATCTTTTGGGTTTTGCGATAAACATCGTCTCGCTCAGCAGGTGCAGCTCGCAAATATTCCGGCAACATCAAAAGGGGGCGGTTTTCCACCATGGGTCGGAACCCCGAAATGTCCATTCCCAGAAATGCCTCAGGGTCCACTTTTTCAGATTTAAATACCGTGCGGTAATACCGCTCGACTAAGCCATCTACCTCAACGCCCACTCCGTAAAGAGGAATAGATTCCTGACTCAACATTTCCAGTTGTTCTTTTTCAAGTTGACGGAAGACAGGTAAGGGGCCATCGTCGCAAGGTAGCCAACCTAAGTTTTCGTCGTCGCCGATAACTCCGCGAATCCACATGGCTGCCACGCGGTTCCACAGATGGGACTGGTAAGAAAACAAATGGATTGTGCGCTCACGAGTTGAAATTCCACGCTCTAATGCACCTTTGAAATCCTCGGGATTTTCAACCAAGTACTGAAACAAGGAAGCACCTCTGCGGCCGCGGCAAAAGGAACTCAGCTCTTGCCAGTCTCCCCATCGCCGCATGATTCCAGCCTTATATTGCTCAACTTTTTCCGCACCATAAGGCGAAGGCGCACAAAGCAAAGACTTAATTGCTCCTTCAACATCTCCCCGCAACAGTTGGCGCATCACGAAGCCTTGCCCGTGCCGCAAACAACCAAATCTTTGGTCATCAAAGTAGTTGGGCATTCCCCAAGTTTTCGCCTGGGCTAAATTGTGACGAATGCGGGCCATTTCGTGGCCACGCAAATCACGCAAAACGAGCTCGAAAGAATTCCCTTGAATGTTCTCTGATGTCAAGGGTGTTTCGGAACGGCCAATGGAACGAATCGTGACCTGGCCATCTTTGTACTCGACGGGCTTTCCGCCCTCAACACTCATATACTGGCCACTCACTCCATCGCGATCTTTAAAACCAGCATAGGAAATCGATTCAACTTCCACACCAGCGGCCTTCGCCAAAATCGCAGCGGCTTCAGCCGAAGTGAGGCCCTTCTTCGTCACTCGATGAATTCCATATGGGCCCTTTCCGAGCCCGCTTTCATCTAGTTGTTCAAAAACACGGTAATCATCCTGAAGGCGTTTGAGTCGCACGTCGCCATTTCTCCATTTTGCTGAGGAGGACCCGTAGGTCCTTGGGGTAATCCGCTTCGATGCGGAGCGTCTCTCCATCAGGAGAAACAATTTCCACGCGTTTTGCGTGAAGGCTCAACCGCTCTAGAAGCGGCCGCTCGGCTTGGCCCTTTTTCGGCTTATAGCCGGGCTTGAGTTCCGAGAGGAGTATTCTATCACGGCCTCCATATCTGGGGTCCACAATGAGTGGATGCCCGATACTCGCCATGTGCACACGGATTTGGTGTGTGCGCCCCGTCCGCGGACGACACTCAAGCAAAGTAAATCCCCGAAATATTTTCACAGGGGCGTATTCCGTAATCGACTCTTTGCCAGCAGGCGATTGGACAATACGCATCCGGCCACCTTGCCGAGGGTCAGGCGCAAGTGGCGAATCAATCACACCTGCGTTATGAACTTCGCCCAGCACAATTGCGTGATAAACCTTTTCGACTTTTCGTTGGTCAAACAATGCGCGGTAGTGTTGCTCGCCTTCCAAAGACAATGCATAAAGCAAAACCCCACTCGTCCCTAAATCCAAACGGTGAAGGGCGCGAGGCCTTGAAGCCAACAACCCGTCAGGGCGTTTTCGAGATTCCGCCCAATCCAACATGGCCCCGGTTAAGTTCACCGGATGTTCCCCCCACCGGCTGGGTTCTACTGGAAAACCCGCAGGCTTATTGATTGCAATAAGGTTCTCATCTTCAAAAATAACTTTTGGCGCAAAAGGGGCGGGTGCGACTTCTTTCAATGCGGTCATGTCTGTATCGACCAACACAACATCACTAAAACGCAAGCGGTATGAAGGAAGGGCTTGAGTCCCGCCCACTGTGATTTCCCCGCCGCGAACGAGGTCTCGCAACTTGCCTTTGGAAATGCGTGGCCATTTGAGACACAAAAACTCGTCCAGCGGAGTGCCGACGAGGTCCTCTGGGACTTCAAGATACTCAGACATGAAAACTATCCCGAAGTTACTTCGCTTTCTGAATTTGCATCAACCTCGAGGGGCTTCAGAGCGACAAGTTCGGTCAAGTTTCGATAACGACCCGCGAGATCTAGTCCGTATCCGACAAGAAAGAGGTCGTCATGAAGTTCCAATACAGAATCGTCGGCGACCACTTCAGTTTGGCGACGAACAGGTTTGTCCACAAAGACAGCGATTGTCACCTTGGCGGCCCCCATATCTTCCAACAAAAGTCTGCGCGCTTCTTCCAGAGTTCGGCCCGTATCCAAAATGTCATCCAAAAGCAGAACATGCTTCCCGTGGATGTTTTTTTCGTTTGGGAGCCAATCTGCAGACGCTTTTTTCTGGGGGGAGGTGGCATCGCCGTAGGTTTGGATTCGAAGAAAATCCATAACCAGACCAGGGGGGAGGTGCCGGACCAAATCAGCAGCAAAGAACATTGCACCGCCCAAAATGGGGACTACGGTGACCTCATCTCCCTCGAGAAGGGGCTGCAGGCGACCCGCGAGGGCAGAAATGCCCTCTTCGATACTGGCCGAATCCAGCAATGTGCGGCGGTTGTAGTTCTCCATCCGCCCATTCTATCCAAAGAAAACAAACTTGGTCGGCTATTCGCGGCCAGAATGCTTGAATGGCCGGGGTTTTTTTGGCAATGTATGAGCCCAAAAAGACCACAACCTATCTTGGTTGTGAGGCGATTCTCAAACAACTTCGTGAATACCCCCTCCCCCCAAACTCAATCTGGCTACGGCTTCAACATTTTGGTTGTTGAAGACGACGAAGAACAGCTACTCCTCAACGCCGCACTTCTCCAAAATGCAGGCTTTGAAACGACAGCAGTCACGAACGCCAAAGATGCGGTCGAAATGTTGACCCGCGATGAATTTCAGGGGATTGTTTGTGATTTGGGTCTCCCTGGTATGAGTGGTGCTGAACTCTTGCGCTTTGTTCGTTTGCAACACAAAAACTTGGCCTTCCTCATGTTGACGGGCCACGACGAAGTCAACACCGCTGTGCAAACGATGCAAGATGGTGCAGACGAATATTTGCTAAAGCCCATTTCTCCAATGGAGCTCAGCACAAAATTACTTTCCGCCATCGCCACACGGCGGGATCAAAGCGAAGTAGCCAAACGCGAACGGGAACCGCTCATGAATATTTTTAGGGGCGTAAACTCTCTCGTCGCTGGACTTGAAGAAAAAGATACCTACACCAAAAACCACTCCAAGAAAGTGGCCACGGCTTCGACGCGAATGGCGCAAGAATTACCTGGAATTACTCGCCAGGAAATCTTGGAGATTCGTTACGGTGCCTTACTTCATGATGTAGGCAAGATTGCAGTTCCTCTTACGATTCTTCACAAAACTTCCAAGTTAACGGATGAGGAATGGGAAGTCATTAAGCACCACCCTATTGCGGGTGGCCGAATTGTGAAACCTCTTTGCCGGGACTTCCCCGAAGTTCATCGCATTGTGCGTTACGAGCATGAGCGTTGGGATGGCAACGGGTACACCGAAGGGCTTGCAGAAGAAAAGATTCCCCTTGGCTCGCGCCTCGTCATGATTGCCGATGCATTCGATGCGATTTGTTCCCGCCGCTCTTACAGCGAGCCCCAGTCCAAAGATGAGGCCTTGAGGATTATCAAAGATGGGGCAGGTTCCCAGTTCGACCCTGGTCTCGTTCCTATTTTTGAAAAGGTCCTCGACGACCTTCCTCACCCAAGCTCCAACTAGGTGCTTACCACTCTCGCGCTTGCGTTTTGGACTATGGGCGCGGCGCCCTCCGCCGGCGCGGACCTCTTGTCCTCTACCGGCGTGCACCCCATGTCTGTTTCGCGCATGGAGATTCAACTTCATGAAGACCGAGCAGACATTCAACTTCAGGTTCAGGTGCTTTCCCTTAAGGAAGTACCACATCTCAAACTCGATGCTGATTTAGATGACCATGTCTCCGACAAAGAACTCCTCAGCGCTTGGGGGCGCACACAAGAATATTTAAATGAAGGCATCGCCCTTCGCTTCAATCAGGAAATCTTTAACCCCAACTTTGTGAGTTGGGAACGGCGCCACGAGGAATTCGATTGGTTTGCCGTAAACGCTAGTCTTCCTCTTGAGTCTTTTCCAAAAGAGGTGGGGATATCCACCACTCTTTTCTTTGAAGATGGCAATCCCGCCCACCGCATGTCGGTGCGCATGGTGGGTTTTGCTGGAGTGGCTTTAGAAACTTTGCTCTCTCAAGAGCATTCCGCTGATGATTTCCAAAGCCACCCCTTTCAGGATTATCTTAGCTTTGGCTTCCATCATGTTTTAGAGGGTTGGGACCACCTCGCCTTTCTTGCCGCCCTTCTTTTTGGAATTGCGGG
>JASMMA010000025.1 GCA_030748415.1 Planctomycetota bacterium | reverse complement strand
CATTTTGTATTCCTCTTCAGAGATAAACAGTTCCAGGAATCGACTTGAGCGCGCCAACCAGGAGGAACAATAGTCGTTGCCGAATATTCCGCGATAACGGCTGGACCCGAGATTCGAGCACCATGGCGGAGTTCTTCTCGCCGGAACCAATCGGTTTTACGAGGACGATGACTCCCTTCTTCCGGAAATGCTGCCATTCGCTTTTCAAGTACCTTTGGGGAATAAATCCGGCATCTTTTCTTTTCTAAAAACTTTGGCTTCGGGCCATCGGCCTGTACCCGAATAGAAACCAAAATTACCTTCTCGCTCTTTCGAGCATAACCAAAGCGCTGTTGGTGTGCCGCGTGAAATCGTTTGAATACATGAGGGCCTTCAGGAACGGCAAAAACTGCCGCCTGCCCCATACTCCTTAATTCAAGAATTTTTTGAATCTTGATTTTTCTTTTGGGCAATCCTTCCGAGTGTAACTCTTGATTTGCTTTTTTGAGCAACGGCTTGAACAACTCCCGCCTTTGGGCAACGGCGGGAACTTCTTTCAAAATTGCTCGGGAGAAATTTCGGCGAAGTGGTGCAGCCAAAAGCCCCCAAGCTGAAAACGCTCCTGGAAAAGGAGGGACAATAACTTCTTTCATTCCCATTCGATCCGCAAGCCATGCGGCATGAAGAGCACCCGCCCCACCAAAAGCGTAGAGGGACAATGTGCGGGGATCATGACCTTCAGCAAGGCTGACTTTCCTAAGCGCCCTTTCCATTTCGGCACTAGCAATTTCTAAAACCTCGGCAGGATTTGCTCGAACCGCACGAAAGGCGGCATTTGCTGCTCTTTCATCGAGAGGGTTTCCTCCATCCAGAAAAAGACTTGGGTGAATTCGACCGCAGAGAAGATGTGCATCTGTCACGGTCGGCTGGCGACCCCCATTTCCATAACAGGCTGGACCAGGAACCGATCCTGCTGAAAGAGGGCCCACTCGCAATTCCCCTGCAGGATCAATATCTGCCAAACTACCCCCTCCTGTTCCAACTGTATGAAGAGGCAAACTCCGTGCGAGAAGGGGGAGCCCCGCGACCTTCATTTCACGAAGTGGACTTTCGCCAGGCGGAAGAAGGGCAACGTCTGTGCTGGTTCCCCCCATGTCCAAAGTCAAAATAGAGTGATCACCCCGGGCGTCGGCGAGCAATCTTGCTGCCGACAATCCTCCGGCTGGTCCGGAAAGTGCAAGGTGGACAGGTTCCTTCCACGCCGCTTCCGCCGAACAAGTGCCTCCATCGGAGCGCATCACTCGAAGCCGGCTCTGCTTTCCCCATTTTTGGAGCAATTCCTTTTCAAGTTTCTCAAGGGCTGGTTGCACTACTGGGCGCAAGCCAGCATCCGCCCAAGTCGTTGTCGCTCGTTCGTATTCTCGTTGCTCAGGGGAAAGCTCACTTGAAAGCACAATGGGAATCCCTAATCCCTTGAGTGCATTTCCTAACTTGATTTCATGGGCAGCCTCTTTCCATGCATGTAGGAAACAAATTGCAATCCCTTGAGGTTTTTTTCTTTTCGCGACGCGAAGAATTCGATTAATTTCAGCAAGTCCTAAAGGAACAATGACTCTCCCTGAAGCATCGAGCCGCTCTTCTACCTCTAAAACCAAACTCCGGGGTTGGACAGGCCTCGTGCCTTTGGGTTCCAACTCAAAAAGTGAGTCCCGATTTTGCCGACCGATTGCCAGCACATCCCTGAAGCCTTGAGTAACGATGAGGAGTGTGCGACCAAGCTTTCCGGTTAGCAAAGCATTGGTTGCATGGGTTGTTCCGTGAACAAGTTCAAGGGCGGATTCCCCTTCTGGAACAAGGGCTCTGATGGCGGAAAAAACTCCCTGAGCAGGTTCCTTTGGGGTGGTTGGGCTTTTATGAACCTGCCACCCGCCCTTCCCGTCTGGGGAAATCGCATCGGTGAAAGTGCCACCAGTGTCCACACCTACCCGAACAACCAAAGCTTCACTCCATTGCTTAGGATTCAAAAAGGAAGGATCCTTTGACTAAACGCGCACCTTTTGAGTCGCAAACAGCAAACGTGGGATTGTCCCCGCCGCTTATCATTCGAGCAGACCCAAACAAGCCGTCTCTTCGAATCGCATAAAAACTCAAATTAAAAGATGGGCGGTTTTGCTTTTCATTCCAAAGGCCAGGCTGCCAAGCTCTTTGCCTCTTTACTTGGGATACCACCCGCTTCAAGGCGTAAAGGCAGGCCTCTTCAGGAGTATCTCCGGCACGCATTCGCTCCACAACGAGCCATGAACCGCCCGAGTGGATTGCTGATTCTCCTCGGCCAGTGGCACCGGCACTGCCAACTTCATTGTCGCAATACAAACCACAGCCAATTAAGGGGGAATCGCCAATTCGCCCGGGGATTTTAAAGGAAAGCCCTGAAGTCGTGGTAGTGCAACCGACATCTCCATCTGGTGAAAGGACGGAGCAATGAATGGTTCCATAAAGTCGCTCAAAATCAGCGTTTTTAACTTCATCGCCCGAAGGGGAAAGCCAATCATCATCGCTTGAATGAGAAGCGCGCCACTTCAGCCAAATCTTTCGAGCGCGATCCGTGAGCAGGTTCTCTTCAGGAAAACCGTAGCTCAACGCAAACTCTTTGGCACCCTGGCCAACCAAATTCACATGGTCAGTGTGGTCCATCACAATTTCTGCAACTTGTGCTGGGTGAATAATGTTCTCGATGCAAGCAACGGAACCTGCGTTGTGAGCGATCCCATCCATGCAGGCTGCGTCCAATTGAACGACGCCGCGTTCATTCGGAAGCCCGCCATAGCCAACAGAAATGTCGTTGGGGTCAGCTTCAACAATTGCCACCCCTTGGATGGCTGCACTCACGGGCCGCATTCCGCCTGTGGCCTCTTGATAAGCTTTGGCCACAGTTCGAAGCCCGTTCACGGAAGCGATTGCAACTGCGCCTCCCTTGGCCGAAAGGGGCGGACTGGATTCTGCCGCCTTAAGAACTCCGGATAGTGGAAGCCCAGCCAGACCAGCTCCAGTAGCGAGAACCGTTCGGCGAGAGATGTTTGGCTTTTTCATTTGCCCCACTTTAGCTCTGCCAAAGAAAAACCCCCCCAGCCCGAAAGGGGATGGTAATTAGGCCAAGTCTCCGAAGAGCAGACCCAATTCCAGGCTGGAGGGGCGGTTTTCCGCTATCTGAAAGGTAGGACGGGAGCCCCCTGCCGGAGTTCCCATTTATTTCCGATTCCATCACATTTATCGAGCGATGCCATACCAAGTTGAAAGGCGCTCTGGGGAGACCCCAAGCCGATACAGAAGCGGAAAAGTATGCCAACAAATGGATGTCCAAATTGGCCGGCTCAAATACCTCCGCGCCGTTGTCTGGATGGACAGGGGCAAACGAAGCATGGGGCCGTATTTTTTCAGCCGCATTGCAAACTCGATGTCTTCCATGAGGGATTGTTTTGGCATTCCTCCACAAGCCTCGTAGATTTCTCGAGTGCAAAAAATACCCTGGTCTCCATACGGAATTCGGCTCCCTTGGGACCGCCAATCCGCTGTGCGAATCATTAATTTGTGAAGGAAGCTCACATCCTTTGGAACTTGATGCTTCAGCTTAAATGCACCCCATACTTTCCCCTGTTCCTGGGCAATGTTCTCAAGGTATGTCAGCGCTTCTGGAGGAAGAACGCAATCAGCGTGCAGGAAGAGAAAGATGTCTCCGGTAGCAGCCTCTGCCCCCAATCGCATCTGCTTCCCACGAGAGGCACTTGTTTGAAGGGTGAGGTCAGCTCCCGTGTTTTGAGCCACTTCTAGAGTGCCATCATCGCTGCCACCATCAACTACAACAAGTTGCCAACTAGGGAATTGGCTTCGTAAACCTTCTAGCAAACCCCCAATCCGAGACTTCTCCCGAAAGGTAGGAATAATGACCGAAACCGACGAAGAATTATGGATTTGCCCGGATTCCATCGAGGGCGACTGCAAGGCCGTGACTTAGGCTTGCAACAAGCTCAACCTCAAGAGCGCGCCAACTTCCCACCGAAGGAATACTAATTAAATGATTCGCAACGGGTAGGCCTGGAGTGTTGAGATTTTCAGTTGCTTGGTAAAGCACCTGTTTGGTCCAGAAATCTCGAACAACGATGTTCATGTCTCCCATCATTGCTCCCTTAAAACTTCGAATCTCTAGAGAGTCTGCGTAGCCTTCCCAGAAAACACGGGCACCATTATTAAAGGTATAGGAGACATCGAGACTGAACAGGTCTAAATTTTTTCCGCCAGGAATGTCAAGACCGGTAATTCGATCCCAGAGCCAATGCCTAATCGGATCGGTATTTCCAGGGTAACCTGGGTTGTAATAGGAAAGCCAAGTAGCTTGGTTATCCGTTGAAACCGGTGTTCGCAGAAGCTCCCACGAAACTGTGGGGTCGTCTTGGCAAACCATCATGCCTTCCCTGGCTCCAGTAATAATGGTGTTGTCGTTCGCAAAGTCAGGGGAAAGAGCAAGGGGCCAAGTCAGTGCAGGCGGATAATTAGTGCCCACCTGGGTCCATGCCGGAGTTGGGTCAGAAAGAGTCACTTTCCACGCACCCAAAGTGGATGAAGTCACATAAGCCGTCTGGCTCGTTGCGAAATCATCGGGCAAATCCATTTTTTGGAATTGACTATGAAAACTGGGGATAGGCACAACACTGCTAACCGCGGAACCGCCCATCGGTGCGTTTGAAACATCAAACTGAAGAATCTGACCAGTTTCTTGTTCCAGTGCGTAAAGAAGGGGAACGGCAGGGAAGTCTGGGTGTTGGTCAAGGTCTGAGAAGAACCCATTTCCCGTTGCAACTGGATTCCATTGAGTGTCATCTAAATGAAATAGATAATTACCAGCAGTGCAGTAGATGTCACGAGTAACGGAAGCACTCGCATCGTAGGCATTCGTAATCAAAATGTTATTCAAGGATGGCATATCCTGATTCGAAGTAGTCGTATCAATCACAGTTGATGTCGCACCACAGTCCTTGGAAATCCAGGAAGCATATCGCAGACCATTCCCACTATTCGTATTGGACCAAACCATGGTCTGGTCAGGGGAATTCTTCTTGGCATTAAAGTGGGGTGACATAGCCATTGCTTTTACATAGCCGTAAATACTTCTCTTTGCCTGCACCCAATTTGTTCCCCCATAATTATTGTTTCCACCTTTGGCTGGGTCGAACCACATAGAAAGTCCCGATTGCCCGCCAATGGCAACACAGCCATCGATTGCGAAATTAGGGGAAACGACACAAGGCTTTTGGTATGCAACTCGGCAAGTATCCAAAACCTCGGAGGAGACTAAATCCAAAGCCCCAGATGTTGGGTTCTGACGAAGGCGCGCAAAAATGGTGCCACTGCCGTAGGTGCCCCCGAATGCAACGACATCGCCATTGCTATCAAGCCCGACATCCATACGCCGGACAAAGGTTTCGTTTCGTAACCGCATTTGCCTCCAGTAACGACCGGAGGATTCTGAACGGTAGATGCCTTCAGGCCGTGCGTGGAACAGCTGGCCTGATTGGGAGAAATCTGGAGCTGATGTGAACCCGTGGTAACGGGCCCAACGCTGACCGACAGATCGGTCAGGATCATCGAGCATAAAGTCTTGAAAGTTTCCAAAATCTTCCCAGGTTGCGCCGGAATTAACACTACGAAGTGTTCCAACCAGTGCATTCTGAACATTGTTCGTTGGAAATTGTTCAACAGTCGCAAAAACCATTCGACGGTTGCTTGGGGCAGGGCCTGGTTGAGTGCAATGCAAGCCGCGAATGGCTGATGAAGTGGCTAAAGTTAGGTTAAAGCTAACCCCGTGGTCGAGGCTTCGCCAAAGTTCTCCTTCACTTCCCGTTGGGGAAGAAGTTGATTCTCGTGCACGACCAATATGGAGTTCTCCCGAAGACAAAAAGTCAGTTGAAAAGGAGATTGCCGAAATCGTCCAATCTGTGGCTGCAGTGGCAGCCGTTGTAAATTGAGCGTGAGGCAACCAAGTAGAACCTCCATCGTTGGACACATAAAGCACTCCAGCAACTCCAGCAAGAAGCGTTTTATCCAGGCCCGCCCCCGCTTGGGAATCAAACCCTGGAGAAACTGCAACTTGTGCAAAGTCATCGGGAGCTGATGTATCCAGAGAAATCGACCAACTTTGGCTTCCCTCATCCCAGGCGAGAATTTTCCCTTCTGCCGTTGCTGCTAAAACAGGGCCATCACCATTGAGTGAGGAAGCAATGCTCACCGCTTCGCGATCCGAAGAAGGCCAACCTGTTTGAAGGCGTTCAACGGATTCAGAAAAGGGGTCGTAGGTGTAAACGCCTTCGAGAGTCGCAATGAAGAATCTTGGATTTGTTGGATGGGGGTGCCAAACAACATCAAGCCCACGAGCCAGTTGAAGACCTTCACCATCAACCACAGTCCAAGATAAGCCAAGGTCATCGGAGTACTGGGCGTTCACGACTGTGTTCCCAACGGTAAAAATCCGAGTTGCCCCACTAGGCATGGTGCAAGTAGCAACACCTGTGGCAGGGTCATGAGGAACATGAAAACCACCCGAAAGCAGGGCGGAGAGGGCAAAGCTAGCTAGAAGATGCATCAGGGAATGGGGTTGGAGAGTGCCCGCCGAAGGGAGGGGGGCCTCCTGCCCTATTTCGGCTATTCAGGACACCACATTTATACCACATGAGGAGATTTCTCGCTGAAAAACAAATGTTGCAGAAAGTGTTTATTGATATATGTTTAGGGCATTTGCTAAAACCTCTATGTCGGCTCAACAGCCCGCCCTTCCCATGAAACCCAGCACCATTCGCTTTTGGCGTGTCGCCCAGGCGCCACCCTTGCCCTGACCCTCCCTGACCGGCTTGGTTCTCCAAAAGTTCGACCCGAATATCGCGGCATGAACTTG
>JASMMA010000024.1 GCA_030748415.1 Planctomycetota bacterium | reverse complement strand
AGCGGCACGGCTCGCGGGAATACGGGCGGTAGCGTGGTGTCTTCGCCACAGCACCCACAAACCAGGCAGCAGCAAAATAAGCACAAGGATTATTATGAATGTTTGTGCAAAGATTTCCGGCTGGGTTCCTCGGCGGATTTTGGCGTGCTCTACACGGGGCCAAACCGTTCATGTGGAAGCTGGTTACAACGCCGAAAAAATAGAAGTAATTCCAAACGGTTTTGACCTTGACCGCTTCAAACCCAATACTGCTGCACGAAACGCAGTGCGCGCTGAGCTAAATATTTCGCCGGAATCGCTACTGGTGGGGCTAATAGCCCGAGACAACCCACAAAAAAACATCTTGGGCTTTATTGATGCCGCCGCTCGCGTTCACAAAGTTTTGCCCGAAAGCCATTTCTTGCTAGCTGGGTTAGGAATTGACGAGACCAACCTACAAATAACAGAGAAGATCTCAAGTTCATGCCTGAAAAAGCACGCTCATCTCTTAGGGCGGCGCGAAGACATCCCTCGCCTAATGGCTTCGCTAGATATACTAGTCTCCTCATCTTCATGCGGCGAGGGATTTCCAAATGTATTAGGTGAAGCAATGGCGTGTGGTGTACCGTGCGTGGTCACAGACGTTGGGGACTCCGCTGAAATTGTTGGTAGTTCTGGGCGGGTAGTAGAAGAAGGCAATATGGCCAATTTAGCGCACAACATTGTTGATGTTCTACAGGCACCTTTAATAAAGAAAATGGCCCTTGGCAAGGAAGCGCGCGAACGAATCAACAGTAACTACAAAATCACTGATGTTGTTCGGCGCTATGAAACTTTTTACGACGAATTACTTATGGAGAATTAAACGATGACGACCCAGGCCTGCATGAAACAAAAAGAAATCTATTAATGCCAAAAATTGCGATTGCTTCGAACACAGCATGGAGCCTTGTTAATTTTCGGTTAAATCTCGCAAGGGCTTTGCAGGTTGCAGGACATGAAGTTATTGCAATCGCCCCGCCGGGCAAGGAATCAAAACAACTCGAAAGTGCGGGAATCAAATTTATCGCCCTGCCGATGGATAACAAAGGCGCAAACCCAATTGCCGATTTATGGCTCTTTCTTAGACTAAGGAGGGTGCTACGCAAGGAGCGGCCGGCGGTTTATTTGGGCTATACAGTCAAGCCCAATGTTTATGGAGGGATGGCTTGCCAGCAGCTAGGAATTCCATCCATTCACAATATTGCAGGGCTTGGCACAGTATTCATTCGCAACTCTTGGCTAACTAAACTCGTTCGCGGCTTGTACCGATGTGGACTACGCAAGGCAGCTCGTGTATTTTTTCAAAATCCAGATGATCTCAAGTTGTTCACACAACATAAAACTGTCTCTCTCAAGCAAGCCAAGCTCTTGCCGGGCTCCGGTGTTGACACAAGCTGGTTTGTGCCCAAAAAGAATTTAGGAAAAAAAAGTCCTCCCCAATTCAAGTTCCTCCTGTCGGCGCGGGTGTTGTGGGACAAGGGCATTGGCGAATATGCACAAGCAGCACGATGCCTCCTTGGCGAAGGCCGAAAAGTGGAGTGCCAATTGCTTGGATTTCTTGATGTCCAAAACCGATCCGCCATCCCTCTAGAGGTTATTAGTAATTGGGAACAAGAAGGCATCATCCGCTATCTTGGGTGCGCAGATGATGTGCGAGCCATCCTTGCCCAAGCCGATTGCGTCGTATTGCCAAGCTATTATAGGGAAGGGGTTCCGCGCTCTTTGTTGGAGGCGGCAAGTATGGGAAAACCACTTATTACGACTGATGCTGTCGGATGCAGGGAGGCCGTTGCTGATGGCGCAACGGGATTTATTTGCAAGCCAAAATCTGCTGTGGACTTGGCCGACAAAATGCGCCGGATGATGGATTTGCCGCACGATACGCGAGCCACAATGGGCCGCCGTGGGCGAGAGAAGATGAAGGCTGAATTCGAAGAAAAAATCGTTATCGAAGCGTATTTACAGGAAGTAAATCTTTTATGATTATGCAATAACTGAGATTCACATTGGTGTGTTTGGAATGGGGGCACGTAGGCCTCCAGTTTTCATATCAATTGTCTAGCCTGTTATTTAATATTTGAAACAACAAACTCCTGGTTGGTGTCGTGGCCAGGAGCCCTCACGCCTTTGCCAAAGAAAACGACCAGTCCTGTTTTGTAGAGGATAATAAAATCTGAAGCAAGCGTGCGAGTTTGAAAAAAATAAATATCCAAGGCAAAGCGCTCTCCCCATGTATGGAGATTACGTCCTTCTACTTGCGCTAAGCCCGTAATCCCAAGAAGTCCGCTGTGTCTTTGCCTTTCAGCTTGGGTGCATCTGGGAAGATATGTCATCAGTTGCGGCCGCGGCCCCACCAGGGACATCTCTCCCTTGAGGACATTGAACAACTGCGGTAGCTCATCTATCGAAGTGTTGCGAAGAAAGCGGCCTAAACGGGTGAGGCGTTGGCCGTCTTCGCGGGGGGACTCGGAGTCGCCGTCCGTGCGCATCGTTCGGAATTTCAGGATTTGAAAGGGTTTGCAGAGGTAACCCGGACGCCATTGCTTGAAGAGGACAGGCTCTTTAGGGGAGCTAATCTTCAGCGCTAGAGCGGCAAAACCCATAATCGGAAGGGCGAATGGCAGGCCAAGCAAGGTCAGGCTGAGGTCCATTACTCGCTTGTTGCGCCAAGCCCAAGTGCCAGGTTTCATGGCGGCAGTTTCGGGATCCAGAGCGTAGCGCTTCCAGCCAGGCTCTTGGCCTTCCCATTCGCCACCACCCAGCAACCATAGGGAGACCCGCTGGTTGTCCATAGGGTCTAAACCGTCTGGCCAGAAGTCCGGTAGCTTGAGCTCTGCAATCTCAGCTGGCTGACCTGTTTGCTCCGGAGTTGGAATCGCCGCCGGCGCCTGGGTTGGCTCAACGAACGGCACGGTGGACCCGGTGGACGACACCGACGAATGTGGCGAAAACTTTTTGGCCTCGAGAGACTCGGCAGCAGGAGTATTCGGCGGATTCACAGAAATTTTTAGCGGGGGCCAGTAGACGAAACTGGTGGCGATTCTAATGTCCTTTGAGAAAACAGGCTAGGAGTATTTGGAGGAGACTCTTTGGGCTTTTCTCTTAAGAACCAAGAAATACGCATTGCGGCCCCAGAAACCCTAAATTTTAGCTGCGGTTTTAAAAATAATTTTTACAAACTCCTAGCTACCCCTAATCCTTCACGCCAAGTTCCCCGTAATGGGTAAACCAAAGCCAGCGCCGACCTCTTTGTGGCCTTATCCGATGGTTGCGGCAATATTGTTGAGCATTGTGGCAGACCCATAGTCCGCCCCATGAAACCAGACATTCGCTCCCGCTAAGCCAGCAGGAACGTTTTGGTTCAGCTCAGCATGACCAGAAAGGTCGGTTGACAAAGGGATGATGTGGATGGGTTGGCTGACATAGCCCGCGCCAAACGGAGTATTAATGGGGCCGCCACCAGAAGCAGACCAAACGAAATAAACAATATTGTTTGGAGAGGCGTAATCAATGGTGACCTTGGCGACACTACCAGAAACAAGGTTGGTCACCGCAAGATGAGGCGAAGCGCCGGACCCTTCAATCCCAAGAGAGAAAAACATACCGCCAGAAATTTGGCCAAAGCTTATTCCAGGGGGGACAAGGGAGGCTTGGCCAAAGCTGTCGTCCCCCCATCCCACAACAGAGCCATCTGTTCTTAATGCCAAAACATGCTCCGTGCCTGCTGCGATTTGCGCAAAATCTTTTCCGGGTGGAGTGTTCGAAATTTGGCCGGAACTATCTGCCCCCCAAACAACTAGGGAGCCGTCCGTTCGGACAGCAGCGGAAAAAGATTTGCCGCCAGCCATCTGAGCAAAGTCGTTGCCAGTCGGCGTGTTCGATACTTGACCAAAAAGATCGTTTCCCCAGGAGACAAGAGATCCATCCGTCTTAAGAGCAACGGAGTGATATCCCGTAGCCGAAACCGAAACGAAGTCCTTGCCAGTTGGCGTATCGGAAACTTGACGAAAAAGATCATTCCCCCAGGAGACGAGAGAGCCATCTGTCTTAAGAGCAACGGAGTGAAGGCTGCTAGAGACTTCGACAAACCCAGTGCCGGGTGGAGTGTTTGAAACTTGACCATCTCTGTCATAGCCCCACGACGCAATCGAGCCATCGGATCTTAAAGCATGAGAGGCCCCATTGCCGGCGGCAACCCGAACAAAGCCGGCACCGGGTGGAGTATTCGAAACTTGACCGCTTCCGTCGTCGCCCCAGGAAACGAGAGAGCCATCTACTTTCAGGGCCAAGGCGTGGCTTCCGCCGCCGGCAACTTGGATGTAATCTGCGCCACGGGGAGCGTTCGCGATTTGACCAAAACTGTCATCACCCCACACATGAATCTGACCTGCCTGTTGGGCAAAAGCCGAGGAAAACGAAAGGGCTAAAAAAAGTGGGGAGAGTAGGCGAATCATGACAACTCTAGCCTACGCCAAAGTCTTGATTTTTGGGGCCAGCTTCTTGGAAAAATGGCCCTCCGTGTGGCTTATAAGAAGCAAAAGGGCTAATTAAAAAACTCCCGCCTCATTTCGGAGGCGGGAGTAGGGAGGCGCAAATAGAACTTTAGCCGATGACCGCAGCAATCGCGTTCAACATTGTGGCTGACCCTCGGTCTGCACCGTGGAACCAAATGTTCATGCCGGTTGTTCCAACAGGGACACTTTTGCTAATGCCCGCATGACCATTCGCATCCGTTGCAAGGGGTATGACCTTGTAAGGTGCGCTAACGTAGCCATTGCCGAATGGGGTGGAGATGGGGCCACCACCAGCAAGGGAGTAAACGAAGTAGGCCGTGTTGTTGGGTGTCGCATTATCAATTGAAATGTCAGCAACGCTACCAGCAACCAAGTTGGCTACTGAAAGTGATGGTCCAGGAGGAGGGCCGCCACCAGTGTCGTAGTAAAGCGTTCCGTTCCAAACTCGAGGCGTAAAAGTACTTCCTGTGAATGAAGGAGTAGCTTTCCCATAGTAGGCATCTAAAACTATATCGGAATTAGAATAGGTTTCAGGGGTGCTTACCCCATTGGTGTAGTTGATGCCGCCAGAAAGTGCGTAGTTCACATTATCCATGTAAATGCCGTAAGTTTGCCCCGCGACAAAAGTAATGCCATTGCCGCTTAAATCGGCAAAAGTCGGCATGTATGCGCCTGCGCCTTGAATCCCGGTATCTTGGGCAAGAAGAGTCCATGCGCTGGGGTCCATGTCGTAGCCAACACATGATCCCACGCGATACCAAACATCGATGTCAAACAAGCCGGTGGCATTCCGGGCGTGAAAATCAAGGCCTGTAATTTCCATGTCAACGGCAGGCGTAATATCAAACATATTGCCGGCAAAACCATTTCCACCATTGAAGTGGGTCGTCAAAGAGCCTGGCGCGCGGTTTGTTGCAGCGCCACTGGTCGTCGGCGCAGCGGAAACAATGGAGCCGTCATCGGCAACAACAGAGACTTGGGAAACGGCGGGTGGTGCTGCAAGGAGGAAGAGGAACAGGGGGAGAACGTTTTTCATGGGGGGCAATGCGAGGTTAGAAGAAAACAACCCTATTGGGTTTTGCTCTAGACTAACACTTGCATGAATACTTGTGCGAGATAGTTAGAATAATATGTCGCTTTTGGGGCCTAAGCAGGGTATTTGGGTCTCTAATATCGATTTCTCTACGAGCAAGCCTAATAAAAATCAATTTTCCCCCCTCATTTGCCGCGAGGAGTGGTGGATATACTGAGCGCATGACCACCCTTGAAGCAGAGTTTCTGGCCATTCTTCGCTGTCCCCTTAGCCTTGCTGAGCTTGTCCAAGACGGGGAAAGCCTCGTTTCAAAGGACGCAGAAACGCGTCGGCGCTACCCCATCACAGACGGTTTTCCTGTTCTGCTAATTGAAGAAGCTGAAGAGCTATCTGAAACTGACTGGGGGGAAGTGATGAATCGTTGTTGCAGCGGTGACAAAGCAGAAGCGTGACCATTTTTCAAAAAATCCTCGACGGGAAAATCCCCGCTGACATGGTCTGGGAGGATGAAAAGGCGGTTGCCTTTCGGGATATTGAACCCAAGGCGCCAGTTCATGTTTTGGTTATTCCGCGAAAGCCCTATCGAAATATAGGGGAGGGCGCGACAGAAGACCCAGAGTTGATGGGTCACCTTCTTTGGGTGTGCAGTCAAATAGCCGAGCAAGAAGGGATTGCTGAGTCAGGTTATCGGGTCATCACGAATAAAGGCGATGAAGGTGGCCAATCAGTTGACCACCTTCACTTTCACATCCTCGGGGGACGCCAGCTCGGTTGGACTCCAAGTTAAGACTTCGCGCCTAAAAGATTCCCTTCTTTTTCTGTTTGCCCACGGGAGCTTCGTCTTCCCAAATGGCAAGGCCAGTTCGCAGGTCGGTCAACGTGAGCTTAAAAATGATGACGGTTTGGCTCGTGCGGCCTTCAGTTGCACTCATCTTGATGATGGATCCACTCAAGCTTAGGTCAGGGAGGACAACGGTATTGGCGTTTTTGTATCCATTCTTCTCAAACATCGGATCATTGATTTCGCGTACCTCCTTGGCGCCCGTATCTTCTGCGCCGCCTGCACCAAACTTAACCGAAGTCGTTGTTAATACTTTTCCCGTTTTGTTCAGGGCAACGCGTACCTTGTCCGTCAAAACTTTGGTGTGCAGATTCGAAGAGGTTAGGTTGTCTACATCTTCTAGAGCCAAAATGATTCGACCATCAGGGTGTTTTGACAAAGAAGCGTCACTGAAGGTTCCAGACTCAAGCATGGATTGAATCAACACGCCGGAAGCGTCGGCAAAGTCGTCGTAGTTCACGGCGTTGACAGTTCGGATTCCGCCGCTTCCTGGGTCATATGCGGTCGTGTTAGTGCCGCATGCAGCGAACAAAATCAGCGGAAGGGAGAGGAGTTGTTTGTATTTCATGGTTCTATTTGGCAAGGCCAATTCTAATTTGGAAGGAGTGGGCGCGAGACGATGGAGCGACATTTGAAATCACCGTGCTAACGCCCGGCTCAAGCTCCAAAAGTTGCGGGACGCTTCCCGGTGTGTGAATGGGTGTTCCGTGTTCCCCGAGCCAGCTAAAGCCAGCGCGGATGCGAATCGGAATGGGTTGGCGATTACGAACTTCTGCCAAACCAGTTTTTAGGTCGCCCTGGTGAGTGGACCAGATTTCGCCAACCTCGAGTTGAGCGCGAGCTTTTTGGTCAAGCCACTCCAGGCGCCAGGGTACGCCGAAATCGGTGCGACCAGCGACTTTTGGCGCGGCGCAAGCGGGAATGATTGCCGCGCCAGCAACAATCATGCAAAGGGAGAAAAGGAGTTTGTTCATGGTTTAACCAAGGGTTTTGCGGCCTAAGGGAAAGCCAACGGAGTGATGCGAAAGATGGTTTTTGTTCACGCTCCGAACAATAAGCAACAGGACTTCGCCGTCCGGGAGCTCCACTATTTCTGGTTTGCCGCTCCCACCCTTTACGGACAAGCGCACTCGGCGGTTGTCGGGGATTGGAAGAGCCTTGAACTGATAGTTACAAGCAAGCGACCGCCAGCAACGATCGTCGGCTTGGTTCACTAAAGACTTATAAGTCAAAGCTCCAAGCTTTGCGACAATGGTCCAGAAAATTTCCGTGTCATCATTGTCGCCTTTTATCTTGCCCTTATCTTTTTTCTTAGCGGACTTTTCAATTTCGTTTGCCATCGTTTCCTGGGCAATGACGCGGGCAAACTCGCGCATCAACACTAGGGGCATTCGCTCTTGGTATTCAAAGCGCTCTACAGCATTCATGTCGGCAATAAGTTCGGTCGCTGGCCGTGTCCCGTCCGTGGTTTCTACCCACAGAGACGTGCCTGCTTGGCGACCTGGAATGAACTCGGGAAGAGCTAAGTAAGCGGTGTCCAAATAATCCGAAAACTCCCACGAAGGGGCGTAGGTCGTGCGCCGAATTTCACCGTACTGAATGGCAACTTCAATAGAGCGGCGGCGCGGCCCAAGGCCATTTTCCCAAATCACATATAAAGTCCCTGCGGCAGATTCATTTTTTCGAATACGTGCATACTCTGCAGAAATCTCCCGGTTGCCTGGCAACATCGCAACTAAATTCCGAAAATCGACTTCTCCAGTCTCGTCGGGATGGTTTTTAATTCGGCGCATCACTCCCTTCACAAGCGTAGCGAAAGGATTGACAAAATCACGATAGGTTTCAGGAATTGAGGCCCCGCGAAGTTCAGGATGTTTTTTTATGAAGGAGTCGTCTCTTTGTAGCTCGAGCAGGGTTTTCCGGCTTCCCTTTGAACCCTTTGCTTCCTTTTGAAAAACTCGCTTTGCCTCTTCTTGTGTTTCGTCCACTCGTCTACATTCCACAAGTGCGCGCTCCAAGTCTCCCGCGCTAGCGGCGGCCATCGCTTTGTAGGTGTTCAACAAAATACGATCGTAAACAAAGCCGGAGTACGGCATGGCTTTTTGGTTCACCATGAGCGATTCCGTTTCGGCAGCCGCATCTTTTACGCTTACAATTGCGCGTTCGTCAAAGTCGTGATGCAGAATCGTTTCGGCTAACTCGAAAGCTTCGAGTGACTTTTCGAACTTGCCCGCATCGAATAAAATCCGGCCTCGCTCTAAGTTGGCGATAATGGCGTTGTCGCCGTAGGTCATCTGACCCTTTTCGGGATCCAGCTTCACCGCCCATTGCTGTCGAAAACTTCCATTGATTTCTGCAGCTGCTCGAGAAAAGTTTCCTTCCCGATAGGGGTCCATAACATCAGATATTTCGTCATTCCAGGAATGGGTCGCACTCCCGCAGGAGGCGAGAAGGAGTAAAAGGGAAGAAAGAGGACGGTGCGTCATGGCGGGAATGGAGAAGACAGGATAATCCCCACAGCGATGTCCAACTTTAAACCCTGTACGGTCATCGGGGCGGGTGCTTCCGGTCTAATTGCGTCACATGTCATGAGGCGCCGTGGCAAGGGCGTCTGCTTGCTGGAGGCCTCTGATCGCGTAGGGGGCAAAATCCACACAGTTCGCTCGGATGGGTGGACCATCGAAATGGGGCCGGCGGGATGGCTCGACCATGAGCCTGAATGGCATAAGCTGTGTGAGGAGGTGGGTTTAGGGGTGGAAACTTCCGTGGCCGGAGATGGAGAGCGCCTCCTCTTGAAGGGTGGCAAGCTCCACGCAATCCCTAGTGGAAAGCTAGGCCTCCTGCGAGCGAGCTTTTTGTCCCCTGCAGGGCGCCTCCGCCTTTGTCTTGAGCCTTTCTTGCCGCGTCGCGCGGGGGATCCAGCCCGAAGCATCACTGCAGATGAGTCGGTTTGGGAGTTTGGTCGCCGCCGTTTTGGAAAAGAAGTCGCAAGCACCTTGCTGGACGCCGCCGCCTCTGGCTTATTTGCCGGAGATTCCAAAACAATGTCCTTTCCTGCCGCCTTCCCCCACCTGGCCGCGGCTGAAAAAAAACACGGCTCCTTGGTTCGTGCGGCCTGGAAAGGCACTGCGCCCAGCGACGCCCTTTGCACTTCCGAGGGTGGACTTCAAAACTTTTCGGAACGCCTAGCTGAAGGCTTAGGGAGCTCTCTTCAACTGAATGCCCCGGTGGACTCCTTGCGCCTCGAGAATGGACAGTGGATTGCAACTTCCAAAGGCGAGGCCCTATCTCAATCCCAAACCGTTTTCTCCACCGCCCCAGCTGGTGCCCTTGTGCAAATGCTCGGCCACGCCGCGCCTCCGGAACTTCGCACATTTGCCGAGACGTTAGTCACGACTTCCCTGCGTAGCATCCCTTTTCGATTCGATGAGTCCGCAATTCTCCGCCCTGGCAAAGGCTTTGGCATCCTCGCCCCCTCCAGCGAAAACGCCCCGTTTCTCAATATCCAATTCACTCATTCCATTTTTCCATCTCAAGTACCACCTGGAAAAGCGCTATTCCGAGCGTTGGTAAGGGGAAAGGAAAGCCAAGGAGACCGTTCCCTCTCTGAAGAGACGCAGCAAATTCCAATTTACACCCTTGGCCACCTTGAGCGGCTCGCCGCCGCCGAGCAAGCTGTAGCCCGAGCCTTGCCTGGGCTCTATTTGGGTGGAGATTCCTTCTTCGGGGTGGGGCTCAATCCTGCCCTTAGGCGCGCAATGCTTTGCGCAGACAGGATTTGCAACACCTGATAGAGTAAGAATGTCTCTTTGGGCGGCTTCCCCCCTCCTCCCAGCTCGCCGTCCCCCTACTTAATCAAACCCTCCTTCAGGCCTTGGCGGAAACCCCAGACCTTAGTCAGACCCTTCACGACCTCCGGCTCGCCCAAGATGGCGATTCCAATGCCGCAGAGCGTTTGTGGTCGCGGTATTACGACAAGCTTGTGCCCGCCGTGCGAATTCGTCTTGGTCAAAAGCTCCGCTCTAAAGTCGAAACGCTCGACATTGTTCAAAATGTTTTTTTGGAAGCGGTTTCAACGGCCGAAAATAAAGAATTTCGATCGGAAGGGCATTTCCGCGCATGGCTCAACCGGCTGGTTGAAAACCGTATTCGAAAATCTGCCCGTGATTTTGGGCGCCAGAAGCGTGACTCCAGCAAAGAGCGACCGCTCATGAACACCACTGGCGAAGAACGAACCACGCTACGCCATGAGGGCCCACGACCGATTAGTATTGTGGAAGAATTTGACGAGCTTGAGCGCATGGAAAAATCTATGGGGCTCCTTCCTGATGAAGTCCGTGAACTTTTAGTAATGCGCTTCTTCGACGAAATGACTTACGCTGAAATTGGCGAAGCGCTCGGCCGAACCGAAGAAGCTTCTCGCAAGGCGGTTAACCGCGGCGTCGAAATGCTTTCCAAAACGATGAAGTAAGGTGCGACAAACTCCTTCGCGAGCTCAACGAAAATTGTGGCCAAAAGGGAAGACCAAATCCAAGAACATTCACGCCCAATGACTAGCTCTTGTTCGCCCATGGTGGATTGGTCGGACCAAACGCGCGACCAGGATTTTGAACGACTCGCTTCACAAGAATGGGACTTGCTGGTTGTAGGCGGCGGAATTACCGGCTGCGGCATTGCTTTAGATGCGGCTTCGCGTGGGATAAAGGTCGCCCTACTAGAACAGTACGACTTTTCATCAGGTACAAGTAGCCGGTCCTCGAAGTTGATTCATGGAGGCTTGCGATATTTAAAACAAGGGCAACTCTGGACTACTTTGGAATCTTCCCGAGAGAAAGGGCTCTTGCGAAAACTCGCGCCTCACCTAGTTCGAGACTTGCCCTTTTTGTTTCCCATTTCTGGGGGGTGGAAACAGCGAACCATTGTTGGTCTTGGTCTTTGGATTTACGACCTAATGGCGAGGCGCCCTCGTGGACTTTTGCATCAGCACTTGTCGACCCAAGAAACAGAGAAGATGATTCCTGGGCTTTCTGAAAAATATGATGGTTCGCTTCTTTATTTTGACGCAGAGACAGATGATGCGCGACTAACGGTTCATGTGGCGAAGAGGGCTGTGATGGAAGGTGCTCTTTTGCTGAACTACGCCAAGGTTGAAAAGTTCTTACTGAATGGCGATTCGGCTCCCGAATCTGCCATTTCCGGAGCGATGGTTTGCGACACAATTTCAGGCAAGGAATACACCCTTCGAGCAAAGTTGGCAATTAACGCAACCGGCGTTTGGTGTGATGAAACGAGAGAGCGCGCGCATGTGTCCGAAGACAAACTTGTTCAAGCTTCAAAAGGGGCCCACATCCTTATTCCTTATGAGCGCTTGCCCATCTCAGGTGCAGCCGCTTTGGGCAAGCCTGGCTCCAACCGCCTTTTGTTTTTAATCCCCTGGGAGGGACGCACCCTAATTGGGACTACGGACGATTTTCACGACGGCCCCCTCAATAA
>JASMMA010000023.1 GCA_030748415.1 Planctomycetota bacterium | reverse complement strand
TTGAAGTTTCGCTTTTTCCGCTTTCCTATTTTTGGGACTTTGTGACCCAATGTTTGGGGTCAGTGTCTAGGGGGTATAGACTGCCTGTTCGATGCTCGAAAAGAACCTCGCTCGCACCAAAATAATTGCCACCCTTGGTCCCTCATGTGGGCGTGAAGCCCGCATGAAAGAAATGGTGCGCGCTGGTGTTGATGCATTCCGCTTCAACATGAGCCACGGAGATGAGGCCACGCGCCGCGAGTGGATTGAGCTCGTGAAGAGTGCCCGAGCTGCGGTGAAGCGGCCCGTCTCCATGATTTGTGATCTGCGAGGGCCCCGAATTCGCCTTGGAAAGTGGAGGGGGGAACTTGTTCTAGAAAAAGGTACCGAGGTCGTACTCAAGTCTGGAAAATCAATGGGGCGCGATGGCGCTATCCCTGTGGACTATGCAGCCCTCGCAAAAGACCTGCGAGTTGGGCATCGGATTTTGTTACGAGACGGGCGCGCGGAGCTGAAAGTTACCCACAAAAAAGGGGGGGCCATTCGCTGCACGGTGACCCGCCCGGCCGTTCTCTGTTCGAATCAGGGGGTCAACCTCCCAGACAGCAAAGTTTCTGCGCCGCCCCTTTCAACAAAGGACCGCAAGGACCTTCGTTTCGCGGTGGAAATGGAGATGGACTGGGTTGCTTTAAGTTTTGTGCGAAGTGCGGCAGACATTGAAACTCTTCGCAATGCCCTCAAGAGGCTGGGTTCTAAAATGCCCATCATTGCAAAAATTGAGCACCCTGAAGCTGTTCGAAACCTAAGCTCAATCCTCCAATGTTCTGACGCGGTCATGGTTGCCCGTGGCGACTTAGCGGTAGAGATGGGCCATGAAGTGGTTCCAACAATTCAAAAAAATATCGTTCGAAAATCAATCGAATCGTCAACACCTGTAATTGTTGCAACCCAAATGCTCGAAAGCATGATGGAGGCACCGCAACCCACTCGGGCTGAAGTTTCTGATGTCGCAAACGCTGTCGTTGACGGTGTTGACGCAGTTATGTTGTCAGGCGAAACCGCGATCGGCGAACACTCTCTCGAAGTTTGTCGCATCATGCATCGAATTGTTGACCGGACAGAATCTGGGCTCTTTGCTGACTCCTGGCGCTTGCGCCCTGGGCTGAACCCTGGCGGAACTACTCCAAGTAGTATCGCCATGGCAACCGTAAACGCTGCTGTCTATGCCTCCCACCAAGCGGGCGCGAAAATGATTCTGGCCTTTACCGAAAGTGGCCGAACTGCAGCCCTTGTGGCCTCTTATCGAACTCGACTACCAATTGTTTCCCTGACAAGCCGCGAGAAAACCTATCACCGTATGGCACTTCTTTGGGGAGTGCGACCTGGTTTAATTCCTACCCCCCGTTCCAACAAAAGTAGAAACCGGGACGCCGCAAAACTTCTTAGGAACCGCTCTTACCTCAAACCTAAAGAGTTGCTGGTTGCGCTTACTGGCTCCTTTCAGGTTTCCGGCTCCACCCGCACGATGCAATTGATGCGGTTGGAAGATTTGGGATAGGACCTATTTGGGTTAAACCCAAGATAGGAGACCAATCGCAACCGTTGCTACAACCACGCTCATTCCTATGCCGACCCTGAAGAAATCTTGTGGGCGGTAACCGCCCGGAGCGGCAACCATGAGGTTGCATTGGTGAGCAAAAGGAACCACAAAGGCACAACTACAGCCAAAGGCTACGGCAAGAAGCGCGTTACTTAGCTCCATTCCCGT
Organism: Planctomycetota bacterium; assembly: GCA_030748415.1. Taxonomy (GTDB): domain Bacteria; phylum Planctomycetota; class UBA1135; order UBA1135; family UBA1135; genus UBA7888. The sequence continues at coordinate 10,376 of JASMMA010000023.1, read as the reverse complement.
TGCGGCCGCGGCGTGGGCGGCGACCGGGGAAAGAATCACAGCGGCGGCGGCATTGCTACTTGTGATGCTAATCCCGGCGGACAACAAATAAAGGCCAGACAAAACTCCCGCAACACCCAGGAATGGCGCAACACCCACTAAACCATGCGCAACAAAGTCTACAATGCCATGAAGTTCGAGCGCTAATCCCAGGGGAATTGTTCCAACAATCATCGCAAGCACTCTCCATTCAATAAAGCGGCCGGCTCGTTCAATTGGAACACAACCCGACACCATCATCAGGACTGCGCCCGCGAGTGCGCTCATAGCCAATGGTGCAAATCCAAAAAGAGGTGGTAATAGAGCTACCGCTAGGCAACCAATGGCAAGGGGAGCTTTTCCAAAGTTCCGCGCATCAGCTGGCTTTGCAAGCAAAACGAGGTCCTCACTGCTTTCGAGTTTCCGAACAGGTGCCAGTGGCCCAGCAAGAAGAAGAGCATCGCCAGATTTCAGGACCAGGTCGGCCAAGTTTTTTTCAACGGGCTTGCCATCGCGCCAAATCGAAAGAACACTCAGGCTAAAACTTCCACGAAAATCCACCTCGCGTAAAGTTTTTTTTATCATTTTTGAACGCGGGGGGATGGAAACCTCGGCTAAAGCGAAACCATGGTCCAATACTTTCTCCACATGCCGCTCTCCAGGGAGACCCATTCGGGAGTGCGTGTCCTCGGCCAATCGCCACACCTCCATCTCAGGTCCTTCAAGATAAAGATCGTCACCAAGGCGGAATCGAAAATCAGGCCCGGGCATGAACCAATTATCTGACAGGCCCGATCGTCGGGAAACGGCAATTAGGGCCAATCGATAGTCGCGACCGAGGCCTGCGTCGGCCAAGTTCTGGCCAATCAAATCCGAGGAGCGCCCCACACGCATTCGGGCAATATTGCTGACGAGTCCATATTCTTCAATTAACTGTTCGGGCAACATGGTTCCCGAAGTGAGGTTCTTGCCTTCGACTTTCGGAAGAATGCGGCGGCCAATTGTAAAAAGAAAAATAAGGCCCGCAACACAGATGGGAAGACCGACCTTGCCAAACTCAAACATGTCCAAGCCTTGGCCAGTTGCCCTCATGTAATAATCCGAAACCAATAGGTTGGAAGATGTTCCAATCAAAGTTAAGTTGCCACCTAGAATTGCCGCAAAGCCCATTGGCATGAGCAACCGAGATGGTGATGTCTTTGTGCGGCGGGCGAGGGAAACTACAACTGGCAAAAGAACTGCAACGGTTGCCACATTGCTCATAAAAGCGGAAAGGCCCGCAACGATGGTGCAAATGAGCGCAAGTTTTTTGCCTTCGCTTGCCCCGCTTATGCGTTGAACAAGGCGCGAAAGCAGGGCGGCAACACCACTCTCTTGAATGCCAGCACTTAAAATAAAAACTGATGCAATTGCGATGACTGCGTGGTTTCCTACCCCGGATAGCGCATCGTTGGACGAGGGAACCGCGCCCGAAAAATACAACGCAACCGGAATCGAAAGGGCGACAATTTCAAGTCGAATCCAACGGGTGAGAAAGAGTACCGCCGAAACTACCAAGATGGCCAACGAGGCCCAGCTTTGGTAAGTCATTTCCGGGCTCGACTCAAGCAAAGGCAGCTTCCACCAATTCGCACCAAAGGTGACCAAAAAGAAGGTGGACCTCTTGGATTCGAGGAGTGTCAAAGCTTGGGGCAATCATGATGCTGTCGCAAACATCTTTGAGTTTGCCGCCATCTTTTCCGCCTACGCCAAAAGTTTTCGCGCCTCGTTTTTGGGCGGAAGATACGGCGTTCAAAATGTTGTCAGAGTTTCCACTTGTGCTAATCGCCATAAGCAAATCGCCCTCACGAACATGGGCGCGCACCTGGCGTTCAAAAACTTCATCCGCGGGATAATCGTTCACCAAAGCAGTAAAAGTGGAAGAGTTCGTGGTCAATGCATGAACATTTAAGGGTTCTCGCTCCAACAAATAGCGGCCCACCAGTTCAGCGGTCCAGTGCTGGGCATCGGCAGCACTTCCACCATTGCCCACAATGTAAACGGCGCCGCCACCTCGTAAGGCTTCAACTGCCCAATCGGCCGCCTCCTCAACTGACTCCTGAAAATCAACTCCAAGAGTCGCGTAGACGCTTTGGGCCTCATCTAAACGACGAGCAAGCAGGTCTTTCGTTTCGGGCATGATGTCAAGTTTAGCCTCCTCCATAACAGTGATTGCGACTTTGTGATTGGTGATGTCAGGATGTGAGCGTGAGTCCCACAACCCCCACCCACGCCGATATGCCGAGTACTCTTAGGGCTCGTAACCTGGTCGTGGGATACGATGGGCACAATCCTGTTTTAGAAAACGTGGACTTGGCGGTTCCTAAAGGGCAATTTCTTTGCTTATTGGGACCAAACGGTGCCGGCAAGAGCACTTTTTTGTGCGCGCTGGCTGGCTTGCTTCCCCTCCAAGGCGGGGAACTCACTTTGGACGGTGCGGCGCTCTCCACCTTTTCGCCCAGTGCCCGCGCACGGCGAATCGGTTTCTTGCCTCAAGAAATCCACCCTCATTTCTCCTATCGCGTAGACGAAGCAGTCGCCTTGGGAGCTAGGGTCGCTTGTCATGGTCATTGGTTTGAGACTCAACTTGGCACCGAAGCCAAAGTCGCTGTCGCCAAGGCTCTTGAAAGGGTTGGAGCGCTAGACCTCCTCCACCGCCCACTCGATGAACTTTCGGGTGGAGAACGTCGACGTGTTTTAGTAGCAAGTGTTTTGGCACAGGAGCCGGATTGGCTGTTGCTGGATGAGCCCGCCGCCATGTTGGATCTCCACCACCAAGCTTCACTCTTCCGAACTCTGCGACGCCTCGCACATCACGACGGCTTGGGTGTGCTATGCGTGACGCACGATTTCAATCTCGCCGCAAGCTTTGCCGACGAAGTCATCCTTCTTCATCAAGGGGCCATTTGCGCTCAGGGCTCCGCAACCGACGTGCTTACGGCGGACAACTTGACCCCTGTTTTCGGCGAACACTTTGAGTTGGTCCCTCGCTCTTCCGGCCCACCAGCGGTTCTTCCAAAATGAAGCTTCTAGGATTCCTTATCGCATTAAGCGTAGCCATTCTTTGGTATGCGCCGCAGTTTGGCGCCGAAGCTTTAAACGAACTCGAACCTGATGTGGCTTCCGCAATCATGGACTTACGCCTGCCTCGCACAGCGATCGCTTGGTTAGCCGGAGGCGCACTGGCTATTTGCGGCGCAGTTCTCCAAACGCTACTCCGAAATGGGTTGGCAACTCCCTTTACCCTTGGGGTTTCTTCGGCGGCCAGTTTTGGTGCCTTTCTAGTTCTAGCCTTCCCAGCGTTAGAGCTTGCTGGCTCGCCTCGCCCGCTAGCCCTTTTGTTTGCCATCCTTGAACTTCTATTGGTGGTTGGCTGGGCCCGCCGCTCCCGCCGAGCCGATGGCCTCATCCTTGCTGGCGTTACTTTTAATTTCCTTTTCGCCGCATTGATGATGTTAGTGCGTTATCTCGCAGACCCTTACCGCTTAGCGAGCATGGACCGCTGGCTCATGGGTTCTCTTGACATCGTTGGCTGGGAAACTCCAACCTCTTTAATCCCTTGGCTCGTTATTGGGATTGGCCTTATCTTTTGGAAAACTCGCGACCTCGATTTTCTTGCATTCGACCCCGAGCTTGCAAAAACGCGGGGCGTGAATGTTCAAGCAACACGGCGCCATCTTTTATTTGCGACCGGGCTCCTGACGGCCGCCGTCGTCGCCCACACAGGCCCCATCGGTTTCATCGGACTCCTTGTTCCCCACGCCATCCGGCCCTTCACGGGAATGCGGCACGGGCTCCTACTTCCCGCCAGTTTCCTAGCGGGCGGCAGCTTCCTTGTCCTCGCCGACACTCTGGCCCGTTCGCTCGAACTTCTCGGTCGCCATTCTGAAATGCCCGTCGGCATTCTCACGGCTCTATGTGGCGCTCCCCTCTTTCTGCTCCTTTTACGGAAGTAGAAAAAGGGGAGAATAGAAAAGACGACTTGCCCTAGCCTTGTTCGTCTTCGTCGTAGTAGTCGAGACGATCCAAAGGCATTACCACAGAAGTGATAATGTTCATGGAGTGGGCCGAAATGCGCTTCAGGTAGCGAAAAGCGAGACCTGTAATAAGGATTTTGCCACCTCCTTCATCGTGTGCGCACAGTGCATCCATTTCGGTATCACAATGCTTTTGTAGTGCCTCGCATTCCGCAATAAATGCACGCGCACCTTCTTCGTCTTGGGTTTCGTAAATATTTCGGCTCTTGGCAAGCAACCGAGATACTTTGTCCTTGAGCTGAACCAGGTCATCTTTAGAGTTCGAAAGAATTCCGGTGCCCAAGTTCGCTAAATCAAACAGGTTTTTGGAGTAATCGCCAATACGTTCGGCATCCTTCACAATAGACATCAGCGCCAAGCAAACCGGGAACTCCGTTCGGCCATGAACCGCAGCATGGGTCATGAGGCGGCGACGAATGCGCCGCTCATTCGAGTTAATACGCTTGTCGGTTGCCCACAGGTCGTCCTTGATTGTGGCCGGATCTGTCCCACCCATGAGGGCGTTCGTGGCTGCATCAAATGTGTGCCGACCATCTTCAAGCATTTGCTCAAAGTATTGCAAAATTTCGTCTAAGCCAGAGGGTTGAGACCGGAGAGCTTTAAGCCATTCAAACATTGTTTCTTTTTCGTGCGCAGCCGCAGTGGGCGTGAAGCGCTAATTGTGTTCTATCAGAAGATGAGAATTCCAAGTAATGGGATGACAACAAAAACAAGGCCCACGAAGACGAGAACCCAAATCTTGTTGTCTGTGGCGCGAACGGCAAGGCCCTCCGCGAGCCGCTGAGGTATTTTCCGAATGCGCATGACGGGCACAATCGCAAAGACCCCAACAAGGTTAAACATTACATGAACAAGCGCGATTTCGAGCCCATTGATGTCCGTTGCAAGAGAAGCCAAAAACGCCGTAATAGTCGTGCCAAGGTTGGCTCCCAAAAGAACAGGGAATGCGCTTTCAAGAGTCAAGATTCCAGAACCACACATCGGCACTAAGAGCGAAGTTGTGATACTAGAGGATTGCACTGCCATCGTGACCGCTGCACCAAGAGCAATTGAGAAAATCATGGAGCGCTGAAGGATGCGGTTGAGGGCTCGCTCTGCCCGGTGCGCAATCACAGTTCGCATGGTTTTCGTAATGAGCATGAGCGAGGCGAAAATAAGCGCGAGGCCGAGCGCGAGAGAAATTCCAGCGACCCAGCCGCTCGAGAAATGGAGGGTTTCCGAGAAAAATTCTTGAACCGAATGGGCTCCACTTTTCACTGCACTCTTAATAGGTGACTTAAAGGACCCGCCTCCGCCAATATGCATGCCCTGAGTAAGCTTGTGGGCAGTTCGGGCCAGGAAATGTGTCGACATTTCCACTGGGAACATCACAACAACCGCAAGAATATTGAAAAAATCATGCATTGTGGCGGCGGCAAAAGCACGCCGAAACTCGGCCCCGCGGCGGAGGTGGCCAAGGGCAACAAGCGAAGCTGTAATCGTTGTTCCAATGTTTGCCCCCATCACCATGGGCACTGCTGAACTTACTGTTAAGGTCCCCGCGCCAACGAGGGCCACAATAGTTGAAGTCGTTACAGAAGAAGACTGAACAAGAACCGTAAATAAAATACCGGCAGAGAGTCCAGCAAAGGGATTTGAAACTCCCTCAAGGAGGCCGGCAGAAAAGTCTTCTCCAAAACCACTGATGCCTTCTTCCAGAAGCTTAATGGCAACTAAAAAAACATAGAGGAGTACAAAAAGCGCAACATATCGCCATGCGGTTCCTCCGCGCCCCGGGGGATTGGCAACCGGATCATGCCGATAGGCTTCCGAAGAATTAATTTGATTCATGGGCATTCCCTGCCTGGGAATGCTTGGAATTGTATTTTGACTGTGAGTCCTTGGCTAGGATTGGATAGATTTTTTCAAAATCCTTGAGCGCCATTGTGGCTACTTTGGTGGCGTCAAAGTTCTGCTCTGCATGCTTGCGAGCAGCCTTGCCAGCGCGGCGGCGGAAGACCTGGTCATTGAGTATTCGGCGGAGGGCGGCTTTGAGGGCGGTGGGGTCATGGGAAGGGATAAGGAGTCCAGTTTCGCCATGAAGAACCGCATGAGAGCAACCCGCCTGTTCGGTGGTGATTGCTGGCCGGCCACAGGCAGCCGCTTCGAGCAAAATTTTGGGAACACCTTCAGGATAGGTGGTGGGCAAACAAAGCGCATGCACGTTCGCGAGGACTTCAGGCATGTCTGCGCGGAATCCCAAAAGTTCGATGTGGCCAGCGGCCTGCCAAGCGGCCAAGCGGCGTGCGGAAATCGAGTCGGGGTTAGCGGAATCGCGTTCTCCGGCTAGGTAGAGCTTGTGCGGCAATCCTTCTTTTCGGAGTTCTTGACTGGCCTGGACGAGGCGAGCCACCCCTTTGCTCTGGAGGAGGCGGCCAGCAAAAAGGATGGCGAGCTCTCCCTTTGGAAAGGGTTGGGGAAAAAACTCTTCTAAATCCACCCCTGCGCCTGCCAGAAGTGAGCACTGCTCTTTTTGGAGAATTTCTGCCCGCAAAAAGGCCTCTTGGTCTGACGGGTTTTGAAACTGGACACGAACCTTGGGAGCCCCGTCTTGGCCAGCCTGTGCGCCAGCTAAAAACAGCCTCTTCAGCTTGTGTCGCACCCAAACTCCACCCCATTTCCAAATCATTCCGAGGCCAGCGACCATGTGTGCGCAAGGGACTTGTGCGCGAACCAATTCAGGTCCTGCATACAAAATCGTGCGCAAATTGATAGCTTGGGCGATATCGGGTCGAAGTTCAGCCAAAAAACGGCGCAATGCGCGCCGTCCACGGTGCATTCGGAGCGGAGAGATCGTGCGTTCCAGGGGTAGGTGGTGTACCACCATCCCTGGGGCCTCCAATCGTGAGGCCCAGCCGGTATCCGGCCCTGCTAAATGGACTTCCCATCCTGCCTCCGCCGCAGCTCGCGCCAATGGCCGCCGATGCGTCCAGAACAGGCGGTCATCCTGGTGGATGAAGAGGAGTTTGGGCATATCCATATTCTATGCGCGTCGCTAACATTCGCTCCCGAGCGGACTTCCGCACCCTGCCATGCCCAGGTTTCTGAACTGCCCCACCCTTGCCTCTCTGCCGTTTACGGTGGGAGTTTGCCTTTTAATGGCCGCTTGCTCCACTCCAGAGCTGGCTGCTCCGGCAACTTCTCCTGCAAATGCAATTTCGTCTCTCAATTTTGACTATCGTGTGGGTCCGGGCGATGTTCTCCGAGTGAATGTTGCGGGGCACCCGGATTTATCCTCTGCCCCTTACAAGCAAAGCATTCCTGGCTCTCCTGTAGACGGGCGGGGAACGATTCAGCTTCCATATATTGGAGCCATCTCTGTGTCTGGAATGACCGTATTTGAGATTAAGGAAAAGGTGGAGCAGAAACTCAAACGGTACCTGAAAAGACCCGCTGCGGATATTGCCGTAGTGGAGTTTGGCTCCAAACGCGTCTTTGTCTTGGGCGAGGTGCAGAATCCGGGCATGTTCATTTTGGATCGCCCCATGACGGCCCTTCAGGCCCTCTCCTTGACAGGAGGCTTTACTGGAGATGCGGATCGTAAGCAAATCGCCCTCTTTTCCGGCCCTATTGCGCTGGATAACCTGAAAGCCTTTGATGCCACCACCCTCGAAGGCGCCGGCGCAAACTTCCTGAAATCCAATGACCTCATTTTTGTCCGCCAGCGCGGGGCCGCAAGTTGGGCGCAGTGGGCACGCGACTTGGTTCCAGTTCTGCAGCTTGTCTCCCTGCCCGTCGGCACCGCCCGCGATGTGGCGCTTTTCCAAGACATTCGTGACCGCTAACCAATATGTCTGAAAAAGAACAAGGCCAACCTGAAAGTAAATACCCCGGCACGGGTCAGTATCCGGGTTCCTACCCTGGGAGTTACCCCGGCGGCCAATACCCCAGTAATGGCTTCGGTGAAGGCATTTCCCTGAACGAGTTGGTCAACACCCTTTGGCGGCGCAAAGGCGGGATAATCGTCACGACGGGCATTGTTGCCCTCGCGGCCTTGGTCTATTCCTTGACCCGCGTCCCCACCTTTGAAGCCGAAGCGCGCGTGTTGCTGGAAGAGGGCGCCCCTTCCACCGGCATCCTCGGTGAACTTTCCATGCTCACCGGCGCCCCTCCTGCCACCGCCGAACTCGAGGTCGTGAAATCCCGCCAGATTGCCAACCGCGTTATTGCCAATCCCGCCGACGATTCCCTCGGCCTCGGCCTCACGATAAAGGTGGACGACCTGGATCGCTACGCCCCGCTGGCCCTGTTAAAGCGAAAGTTTACTGGCGAGGAACCACAAGGCTCGTTGGCCGCCGCCCTCGTCCAGCCGGTCACGCGACGCGACTTTGACGCGGCTTTGGTCACCTTCACTTCCGCCGACCGAGGCGACATTCGCTGGGACAAATTTTCGGACAAGGAGTCCCTGGGCTTTGTCCTTGCTGATGGCCCGATTTCTTTGGGTGGCGCCCAAATCCTCCTCCATGCCGAAGGGAATTTGACTGGTCGGCACTTTCGTTTGCGATGGACCACCCCTCGCGGTGCTTCGGAAAACCTACTCAGCCACCTCTCTGCCGTGGAAACTGCCCGCGGCTCGGGTGTCCTGCGTATTACTTACAAAGACACCGACCCAGACCGGGCCGCCGCCAGTGTCAACAGCGTCGTCTCGGCATATATGGACCGGAGTCGCGAGCGCCTTGCGCTACGGGCGCACAAGACGGTCGAATACATATCGGAGCAAATCACCCGAATCCAAGTCGAGCTGGACGAAGCGGAAAAGGAGCTCGTGGCCTTCCAAGAAAAAGAAGGCACGGCACTTCTTTCCGATGCTGCCCGTGCCGTCGTTGAGCGCATGTCGGGGTTGGATCTTGAACGGGCCAGGCTGGCCATGCTCATCGAGAGTCAAAATCGCCTCGTCAAGGCCATGGAGGGCGGCGCGCCAGTGGAAGAGGTCGGCGCCGGCGCGGAAGTGGATCCTCAAACTGCTTCCATGCTGCAGGAGTTGGTCACTTTGGTTGCTCAGGCTTCTTTTTTGGCCGATGAGCACACCGAAGAGTGGCCGCCCCTCATGCAACTGCGTGCGCAAATCAAACAAATGCGCAAGAACATTGCTGGTGCTGCCACCGCGCGCGCTGATTCTCTACAAAGGAAGGACGAGTCTTTAGCTAGAGCGTTGGAGCGCTGGCAAACCCAACTCAACTCTTTGCCCGCCACGGAACGTGAGTTGGCAAAGTTCCAACGCAAGGCGCAGTCCTTTGAGTCGATTTACACCTACCTCTTGGCAGAAGAACAGCAGGCGCGAATAGCTGAGAACGCCGCTGTTGCAGCAGTGTCGGTTGTGGATTGGGCGGTGCCGCCGCTTTACCGCTCGAGCCCGAATCTGACCCTCAATCTCGCAATCGCAATCTTGCTAGGTTTGTTATTGGGAGCGGCGATTGCCTTATGGCGTGAAGCAAATGAAAAAACAATTCTTACGGCTTCACAACTTGAGGCGGTAACTGGTTTGCCACAATGGGGTGTCATCCCTGACTTTCGCCGTGGAAGCAGTCGAACGAAAGGCGTGCGCGGCAAGGAGCATTTCCTGGCCCTGCGCGATGCGCCCGATTCCGCGGTCGCCGAATCCTACCGGGCCATCCGCGCCAATTTGCGCTTTGCAGCCAAAGGCAAAGAAATCAAAACGCTGACAATCACCTCTGCCGCCCAAGGCGAAGGCAAGTCCACCACCATTGCCGACCTCGCCATTGCCCTAGCCAACGGCGGCTCCTCGGTTCTTCTCGTGGACGCCGACCTCCGCCGCCCGGTCATCCACCGGATGTTTCCCTGCCAGATAAGTCCCGGCTTAGCGGAGATCATCAAAGACTCCACCCCTTGGCAACAAGCGCTCCACGAGGAAACCGGCACCTCGAATCTTCATGTCCTCCCCGCGGGCGCGGTGAGCGGCACCAACCCGGGCGACCTCCTCGCTCTAAAGTCAGTCATTGCGCTCGTAGATGACCTCAAAGAAAACTACGACTACGTCCTCTTCGACGTCCCGCCGGTCCTCGCCGTGGCCGACGCTGCCAGTTTCCTCAACCACCTCGACGCAATCCTCCTCCTGTCGCGTTACGACCACGTTCCCGAAGCCGCCGTCGCCGGCGCTAACCACCGCCTCGCCCTTTCCGGTGCACAAACTTTTGGAACGATCCTAAATGGCCTGCGCACTTCTCGCATGAAACATGATTATGGATATGGATATGGATATGAAAAAAGTTTCAAGACCTGAAA
>JASMMA010000022.1 GCA_030748415.1 Planctomycetota bacterium | reverse complement strand
TACAAGTGGCTCGTACCGCGTGCTGCGGGGCGGTAGCTGGGGCAATTCTGCTATCTACCTGCGTTCGGCGCATCGGGCCTGCAACTCCCCGGCGGGCCGCGCCTACTACTTCGGCTTGCGCTTGCTTGCAGTTCGTCCCTGAGCTCAAGAACCAGCCATGAGCGGAGGCAGAGAGGGAATTTGGTGTGGGGCGCGCGCAGCCGCACCCGAGCGGAGCGAGAACCATTCCCTCTCCTGCCGTAGCGAACTGTTTTCCACGAGGGAATCCGTTGTGCTCCAGTGGCACTAAACCGCCTCCGGCGGCATAGCGCCAAAATCCGCGCCCCGAACCCTCGCACTAACAAGTGACCCACCAAATCCGCCACTAGGAATTGGGGCGGTTTGTTTAGAGCCAACTTCTAACGGCCGATAACGCCAAAACCGATTGGGGGTGCGGGGTGGAGGTTGGGGCGCGAGGGCAATCCTATTTCGCGGAGCTTCGGAGAAACGAGCGCCTGGGGCGCGAGTTTTTCCGGCGGAGCCGAAATGGGATGTGCCCGGGAGCCCCCACAACACGCAAGTACCCAGAACAGAAGAGCCCCAAAGAACCCCGGAATCAGCTATACTCCTCGGCTACCTTCTCACTGGATGACCTCATTTCTGGTTTGAAGGCCTAACCATAATCATTCAGACGGTACTCAACGGAGGAATCATGTCCGTCAATAAATCAAGAAAAGCCGAATTAGTCGGCGAATACTCCCGTTCCCAAGGCGATACCGGATCCCCTGAGATTCAGATTGCCATTCTTACCGAGCGTATCCGAAGCCTGACCGAGCACCTTCAGACTCATAAGAAGGATGTCTCGACCCGTCGCGGTCTCGTCGCCATGGTGGCCAACCGCAAGAAACTCCTCAAGTACTTGAAAAACAAGGATGTGGAGCGTTACACGGCAGTGGTCAGTTCTCTGGGCATTCGCGGTTAATCGGAACCTAGCAGAAGAAACAAACAAATAAACATCGCCCGGCCAAGACGGCTCGGGCACAGCGGAATACATAATGACTCTTTCAAAGAACCCCAAAGTCGTCTCTGTCTCACGCGAGATTGGTGGACGCACACTCACTCTAGAGACCGGCTGGATTGCCAAACAGGCAAACGCATGTGTCATCGCCACCTACGGCGAAACTGCTGTCATGAGCGCAGTCGTTGATGGTGGAGTCCGAGACCTCGGATTTTTCCCTCTCACGGTGGACTACCGTGAAAAGACTTACGCTGCGGGCCAAATCCCTGGCAATTTTTTCCGTCGTGAAGGCCGGCCAAGCACAAAGGAAGTCTTGGCGATGCGTTTGACCGACCGTTCTGTTCGCCCCATGTTCGAAGAGGGCTACAAGAACGAAGTCCAAATCATGTCCCAGGTTCTTTCCTATGACCAGGAAAATGAGCCTGACAGTTTGTCCATGGTGGCTTCCTTTGCCGCTTTGCACATTTCGAATATCCCATTCCTCGGTCCCATGGGCGCAGTGCGTTTGGGCTATTACGATGGGAATGTGGTCATCAACCCAACTCATAGCATTCTGAATGCTGTGGAGAACAAGTTGGACATGACTCTGGCCGCAACCAATGATGCTGTTTGCATGGTTGAAGCTGGCGCAAATGAACTCCCTGAAGCGGGTGTTCTGGAAGCCTTACGCGCTGGCCACGATGTTTGTCGCGCCCTCTGTGAAATGTGTGACGAACTGCGTGAAAAGTCTGGCTCGATTACTAAATCAGAGGTTGCTGTTCCTGAGAAAGACGAAGAGACTCCAGCTAAAGTCCTTGAGACCATTGGCCGCGACCGTTTCGAAGAAGTTCTTCTCACGAAAGGCAAGCATGAGCGCTACGCTGCTGTGGATGCCGTTGTAGCTGAAGCGGTTGCCTCGCTCGCCCCAGAAGGGGAGGACGACGAAGCACTCGCAGAGCAAAAGAAGGTCAAGTCAGCAACCAAAGCTGTTTTGAACGATGTTGAACGGAACATGACCCTCAATGGTAAGCGCGTGGATGGCCGGGATACCAAGACCATTCGCCCGATTGATATCGAAACTCGCTTCTTGCCCCGCACGCACGGTTCTACCTTGTTTACTCGTGGCGAAACGCAGGCCATCGTGGTTGCAACTTTGGGCTCTTCGGATGATGAGCAGATTGTGGATGACCTTCATGAAGGTGACCACAAGAATAACTTCATGTTGCACTACAATTTCCCACCATACTGTGTGGGTGAAGCTCGGCCCATTCGTGGCACATCTCGCCGCGAGTACGGTCACGGTTGCTTGGCAGAGCGCGCTCTTCGTGCGGTACTTCCTGATTACGCTGACTTCCCATACACCATTCGGATTGTTTCCGACATCACCGAGTCCAATGGCTCGTCTTCGATGGCATCGGTTTGTGGCGGTTGCCTTTCCATGTTTGATGCCGGTGTGCCTTTGAAGGCACCTGTTGCTGGAATTGCCATGGGCTTGATTAAAGACGGTGACCAGTACGCGATTCTTTCGGACATCCTCGGCTCTGAAGATCACCATGGCGACATGGACTTCAAAGTGACCGGTACCGAAGATGGCATCACTGCAATCCAGATGGATATCAAAGTTCAAGGACTTTCGGACTCCATTATGGAAGAAGCACTCGAGCAAGCGCGCGAAGGCCGTATGCACATTCTTGGCAAGATGGCCGAAGCTTTGGCAGGGCCTGCTGAAATGTCACCTTACGCTCCTGTGAACAAGGGAACGCGCATCAACCCCGAGAAGATTGGTTTCTTGATTGGTCCAAAAGGTGCCAACATCAAGAAGCTTCAAGAAGACTTTGGTGTCACCGTTTCCGTTGTAAACGACGAGGGCGACATTCAAGTTTCGGGTACTCCCTTGAAGCAGGTTGAAGCTTGCTTGGCAACGATCATTGAGCAACTGCGCGATGTCATGCCAGGCGAACGCTACAACGCCAAGGTCACAAGCATTAAGCCTTTCGGTTGCTTCGCTGACATCGGTGGAGGCAAAGAGGGCATGTGCCACATTTCTGAATTGGCCCAAGGTCGTGTCGAGGAAGTGGAAGATGTTTGCAAAGAAGGCGACACTCTTGAGTTTGTCGTTGTGAACGTGGACCAGAATGGGAAGATTCGTCTTTCTCGCCGCATTGCCGAGTTGCCCGAGGAGGAGGTTGCTGCCGCAATTGAAGCGGCTCAAGCTCAAGCAGGGCGAGGCGGTGGTGGCCGTGACCGTGGAGGCCGCGGAGGCCGAGATCGCGACCGCGGAGGTCGTGGTGGTGACCGCGGAGGTCGAAGCCGCGAACGCTCCCGTTCCTAGGCTGAACCGGTTCCGAAGCCTGGTTCTTTAGAAATTGGGCAATCTAAGGCACGCTCCCTCGAAAGAGCGTGCCTTTCTCTTGTGTAAGGTTCCCGTCTTTCGGGACCAGATATTGGGGTTTGTTGCTCTATTTGGCAGAAATTCCAAAAAGAAGTAAAATAAGACCAAACTCTACTGGAAACCTGTCGTTATTACTGCATAGACTGTTCAACAACGGGTCACTAACCCAGGGGATAAACATGAACCTTTTCGTACTTCTTCTCGCAATGACTGCCCAAGCGCCAGCCTTGGATACTTGCAGCATTACATCTATCGTTCCAATGTCTGGTGTTGAAATCACCGGCCGCGTTTTTCTCGGAGATAAAGGCTCCTTTGATCCTTCGAAAAAAGAAGCTGTCGCAACCCTGCGGCCGACGGATATTTATAAGCAGATTCCTGCCTATCAAAAGATAGTCAAGGAAGACATTGAGAAAGGATCCGCTCGTTGGAATATGCTGATGAAGGAGGCCACTCGCGTTTTCAAGAGCACGATTAAGAAGGTTGCCCAAGGCAACTTCGTTTTGGTTGTTGAAGAGGGCGGAATCTCTGGTTACCCGGTTACGGACATAACCCACCGAGTCATCGACGCCATTTAGGCGCCACCGAGTGTTCCTGATACGCCGTTTTTCTTGGGCTCTTTTATTAGTGGGCTCGGGGTGCGCTCAGTTCCAGCCCGCGAAGGTGGTTGATGAAACCCAACAAAACCCGAGCGAAGATCCGGCAATTGTCGTTGAGGAAGCTCTTGAACCTATTCAGGTCGCAGCAGGTAGTATTGAACAGACAATTCAGGACCGCTTTCCCTATTTGCGGTTTATCCAACATTCGGATGATGACTATTCCGTCATTCTCGTTGCCCCGATTGGGTTTGGTGCCCCGATGAGTGCTCGCCTTTCAGAATTCTGCGATTCCACGCAAGGGGATGCTCCTGCAGTAACCGTAAAAGTAGTTGCTGGCGGGGGCACGGTTTTCTCAGGGAATCCTGAAAGCGATCCTTGGGCTTCCGCATCTTCCATGAAAGCCGTAGAAGATTTGGTTGTCATTCGAGGTACTGTGGATGGAATTGAGGAATGCCTCAGTTTCGTTGATGTCTTTTTTAATGCTGGTCCACAAATCGAAATTCAAGCACAGATTTTAGAGATTGTTGAAACAGATTCCTTTGAACGGGGTGTCCAACCCAATGGGACTCTGATTGATCAACTTGGGAATGTGGGAGAAGACGGTGGGGGACCTTTCTTTCGTGGGCTAGGCGGTGGATTCCCTGCTACTGGAATAGGGGATTTTGCAAGCTCTGGTCCCGGCGGAGTTTTCTCCTTGGCCTGGTCGAACGAGAATATCCAGCTGGATGCCTTCCTCCAGATTCTTCGTGGTTTGGAAAATGTGGACATTGTTTCTCGCCCTCGCATTGTTACTCGAAATGGAATCCCTGCAAAAATTGATTCCAGCGAAGAAATCCCTTTCCTCAAGGTAAATAGTGTTTCTACTTCAACCGGGATTACTGGCTTGGCTGTGGATACCAAAAAGGCGGGAGTCACATTAAGTGTTCAGCCGTTTTTGATGGGTGGTGACTCAATACACCTTGTCATTAAGGCCACTGCTAGCAGGATTGGTCGTAGCTTTGAGGTCGGAACCGACTCGACTGGACGGGCTATCAGTGTTCCTTCTTTGAACTCTCGAACTGCCTCCACCTCCGTTGTTGTCCGTAGCGGTCAGAGTGTTGTCATTGGTGGCATGAATCTTCGGGAAGACCGGGAGCAAACTTCGAAGATTCCCATCCTGGGGGATATCCCTCTGATTGGCTGGCTCTTCTCCTCCGACGAAAAGGTTGAGGCTGTCACAGAGGTCATGATTGTGATTACTCCAGAAATCAAGACTGGACGGGCGACTATATCGAAGTTTATGGACGAGATATTTGACCCCTTTGAGGAATAATCCATTGAGGCTGAAAGATTCAGCCTGCGTGCTCCGTCCGTTATTGTGATGCCCATGAATCCAAGGCTCCGACCCAGTCGCTCATTCTCCCAGAAAGCTGGTGAAAGAGGGGTCGTCTTGATTTTGACCCTTTTTATTATTTTGATTACTTATGCCTTGGTGACTCAGATGACTCTGGGAACCGTGGTTGCTGGTCAAACGACCATCAATACCGCCCGCAGAATGCAGATGAAGTCTGCCGCCATCTCAGCTACGGAACAGTTCATGGAGCATTTGACGAGTGATCCCTCCGCTGGTGGGGAAGCTCAAGGAATGGGCGGCGCGGCTGATATGGCAGGTGCCGTCGGTGGGTTTGGTGACGCCGTTGCAGATGAAGGGGATAGGGAAGGCGAAGAAACCGAGGAGCAAGGCTCAGGAGACGAGGCTGATTCACTCATGGATGCCTGGGCCCAGCCGATGCGGATACAAGTTGGGGAAATCCAAATTACGGCCTGGGCTGAAGATGAAAACGCCAAGTTTAATCTTCTATCTCTTGTCTCCGATGATGAGGAATACCGCGACCTCTCACGCCGCCGCTTTGAAAGTATTTTGGATCGCCTGCGTGATGAGCATGATGAAGATTTAAACTCTGCAGATGCGTCCATCATTGCTGACCAATTAGTGGAGTGGCTTGAAGGACGCACTCGAGATGAGCGCTACCCGTATCCTCTTCGTAAATCTTCGCCCGAGGACCAGTCCTTCGCACTTATGTACTGTCCCGAAGAGTTGCTCCTTCTTGAAGATGTGAATGAACTTCTATTTTTTGACCAAAAGCTGGACGATGAACTCTTTGCCTTGGGCATGGAAGCGGCTTTTACTGTTTGGACATCTCTTGCTTTCGACCCTCCCGATTCCAGTGGCGATGAAACAGGTGCTCTGGGTGAACCAGAAACAAATACTGAAGCCGCAGAGTCGGCTATGGCAGACGCGCTTTCTTCAGAAGAACCTACCTCTGAAGTAGAAGAGCCAGCCCTTCTCGCCGAGGGAGGGTTCAAGGGGGCCGCGGAGGGGGAAGACGGGATTGGTGCCCTTCTTAACTTGAATACAGCTCCGCGCCCGGTTGTTGAGGGCATATTGTCTGAAATAGGAATACCCTGGACAATCATTAACGACATCATTGAGTATCGAAATGAAGTCGATGAAGAAGCTCTTCTTGCGATGGAAGATGAATTAGTCGATATGGATTTTGCCGAGATGGAACTCCAGCAATCGCGCTACGGGGATCAGGAGCAGGTCCCGGTTCAGTTTTTTTCTTCCTTAGAAGATTTGGAAGAAGTGGGTTCGTGGGCAAGCCTAGACGAAGAACTCAAACAAAATGTTTATGAGGTTTTTGGAATCAAGTCAGATGTGTTTTCCGTATTTATTTACGCGCGAATCCCCCCGGGGGATTGGCACCCAGAGTACCGCTATGACGAACCACCTGGCCCTGTTCTCCGTTTGCGAGGTGTTTTCTATCGCCGCTCAACTGCAGATGGTGTAAAAATGATTCCTCTTCAAAGTTGGCACGAGGTTCCATTTACTCGCTGGCGCATTCCCGACTTCCAGGATCGCTTGGAGCCTTTTGTCGAGCCAGAGTTCTAAGCCAGAGCCGTATCTCCTTCCAATGAGGCGGCAAATCGAGTTGCCCAGTGAATCGGTGCAATAGTCGGGCCTCTTTGATTACTTTTGGAGTGGGGCCATCTTGGGCTGCGCGGGTTGCTAGTCGGGCGTGCCGGCGCTTTAAGTCCTGGAAGAAAGAGTCTCCGAAGGAATGGAGTAGCCAAGCTGTGAGGTGGACTTTGAGTTGGCGCCGGGTCCAGTTGTACCGCTTGCGGAGGAGCTGAAGGCGAGCAGGCTCTTCCATAAACTGCTGAATCCACTCGGGCAGGTAGGGAGTCTCGGAATCGGCGGCCGGAGCCATTGCCGAGGGTTCAGCCAGGAGGGGCAATCCCTGAAGGCGGGCAGGCTTCTCAAATTCGTAATAAAGGGCAGAGCGGAGAGCGCGTGTGGCCTCGGATCTGCGGTCATCTTGGGCGGCCAATATGAGCCAAAGGTGTCCCAGGCATTGTTCCAAAATCTCTTCAGGGAGAAGGTTGCCTCCGAGCCCTGAGCGCCTCCGCCACGCTTGAATCTGTCTCAGTAACCGAGGTCGAAGTTCTTTAAGAAACGACCGCTCGGTGGGAGAAGTTGGGGGCACCATGCCGCTAACATACGCCCTCTTCTGAAGTGCGGGACCCTCTTCCGCCACAAATTTGACCCAGGAAAACAGCACATGCCTTCCACAGCAATCGTCGGCCTCCAGTGGGGGGACGAAGGCAAGGGGAAAATCATCGACAGCCTTGCCTTTCAAGCAGATGTCGTTGCCCGTTACGCTGGCGGTAATAACGCCGGCCATACAGTCATTGTCGATAAGGAAAAATTTGTCCTTCACTTGATACCCGGTGGGATTCTTCATGATGGGACTGTGAATTTAATAGGCCGCGGCTTAGTGGTTGACCTTTCTGCTTTGCTTGAAGAAATCGATGGCCTCAATGCGCGGGGAATCCCCGTGGAAGAGCGCTTGCGGCTGGATGGTTGCGCCCAAGTTATTTTTCCATATCATCGGCATGTTGATGGCTTGGTTGAAAAGTGGCGCGGCAAAGGGCGAATCGGTACCACTGGTCGTGGCATTGGTCCGGCATATGCGGATAAAGTCGCGCGCACTGGCATTCGCGTTGCTGACATTTTAGATGAAAAGATTTTTGAACAACGCTTGCATGCGGCGCTTGCAGAAAAAAGCGCGGTCATTGAAAAGGTGTACGAACAGGAACCTGAAAATTACGAGGCACTTTTTGAAACATCGCGAGCTCAAGCTGAACGACTGCGTCCTTTGATTGTTGATGGTGGTGCTTTATTGCGCGATGCCGCAGCTGAAGGCAAGCGCATTTTGTTCGAAGGTGCTCAGGGGTCCATGTTGGACTTGGATGCCGGTACCTACCCTTATGTGACATCTTCATGGACGGGCATTTGGGGAATCGCGGGGGGGACGGGTTTTCCCCCTAACCGGCTTAGCCGGTCCCTTGCAGTCACCAAAGCATATTGCACGCGCGTCGGAGAAGGCCCTTTCCCAACCGAGCTTTTCGGGGAAATGGGTGACCGTTTGCGCGAGGCTGGAAATGAATATGGTGCCACTACTGGGCGCCCAAGGCGTTGCGGTTGGTTTGACATGATTGCCAGCCGATATGCAGCTGAGTTGAATGGCCTAGATGGTGTTTTTATGACCAATCTAGATGTCCTTTCGGGCTTCGAAAAGATAGGTGTGGGAGTGGGCTATCGCACTTCCCAAGGTGAGGTTGCCCGGTTCCCCGCTGAATTGAGTTCACTGGATGGGATTGAACCCATCTGGAAAGAAATGCCAGGTTGGTCCGAAGATATTACTTCAGTTCAATCCTTCTCTGACCTCCCACCAACCGCTCAAGATTATCTTCGATTTCTTGAAAAGGGGCTAGGAGTACCCATTGAACGCGTTTCGGTTGGTCCGGATCGTTCCCAATCATTCCTCGGTGAAAACGGCCAGGAGAATCTTTGGTGAGCCTTCGGCCCGATTTCCCTGTTCCTGAGCATGTCGCCATCATCATGGATGGAAATGGGCGCTGGGCGCGAAAGGGGGGAATGATTCGAGTTAGGGGCCATGAGTCCGGAACGGAATCCGTGCGGGATGTGGTTGAAGCCTCTGCCGAGTGGGGCGTAAAACACTTAACCCTTTATGCTTTTTCGGTGGAGAACTGGAGTCGGCCCAAGGCAGAAGTTTCTGCTTTAATGAGCCTTCTGAAAAAATTCCTTAATAAGGAACGCGAAACTCTCTTAAAGAACGGAATTGCCTTGCGCGGACTGGGGCGTTTAGAAGACCTTCCCGACAGTGTATTGAGAACCCTTCGAGAAATTGAAAAGGAAACTGCTCATGGAACGAAGATGACTCTTCGCCTCGCTCTTTCTTATGGGGGGCGCCAAGAAATGGTCGATGCAGTTCGAGTGCTTTCCCAAGATATTTCTTCTGGGAAAGTGCAAGCGACCGAAGTGAACGAGGAAAGCTTGGCAGGATATCTTTATGATTCAGACATGCCTGACCCAGATTTGATTATTCGAACGGCAGGCGAAAAAAGGCTCTCGAATTTTTTGCTTTGGCAGGCGTCGTATGCGGAATTCGTTTACACAGACATCCTTTGGCCAGAGTTCCGACGAGGGGATTTGTTGGCGGCTCTTCAAGAGTTTGATGGACGAGTTCGCCGTTTTGGAAAGGTACTAGATACCGATCCAGAACCCCAAGGGAGTTCAAGTCCATGAGTGTAGTTGCAACTCGATTAAAGTTTGGGTCCATTGCTATTGCCTTAGTCGTAGGAGTTTTTTGGTTGGATAAAAGTGTTCTCCCGTTGTGGACTTCTGGCGTAGTGCTTTCACTTTTCGCGCTTGGTGCGCAGGCCGAGTTTTATGGAATGTTGAAGTCTTCTGCGAAGGAGTCTTCCCAAGCTCCACTGATGAAACTCGGGCTGCTCGGTGGAGCTTTGTATCTCATGTGTCGGTTTGCCCCAGCTTGTTGTGGGACCTGGGACGCAACTTCTTGCCTTGCAGCTGTTTTGGTTGGCCTTCTAGTTCTGGGCGTTCTAGGCGGAAAACCTGCTGGTGCTCCAAGCAGAATAGGGGGAACCATGTTCGGCATAATATTGGTTCCAGTTTTAATTGGATACGGAATTGAAATTCGTGGATTACCCGATGGCTGGGCTTGGTTGGTGTTCTTGATTGCCGTCGCAAAGGCTGGGGACTCCGCCGCCTTCTTTGCCGGCCGTTTTCTGGGAAAACACAAACTTGCCCCCAATGTTAGCCCTAATAAAACATGGGAGGGAGCCTTCGGTTCCATCCTTGGTTCCATGCTGGCAGCTTGGATTGTTGCCCAAACAGCCTTCGATGTTTCTCCCGAACCCATGACCTGGATTTTGGGCGCACTTGTTGTAAATCTTGGGGCTCAGTTTGGAGATTTGAGCGAGAGCTTGCTCAAGCGAGGTTGCGAGGTCAAAGATTCAGCTACCTTTATCCCTGTTATGGGAGGCGCCTTCGACATGGTGGACTCCTTCCTGATTGCTGCCCCTGCGCTTCGGGTTTACCTCGCCTTTTATTCAGGCTAGGCTGTTAGCTTGGAAACGCGCATCCCCCTTTTGGACATTGAGGAGCAGCGGCAGCTTTTTGGGCCGTACGACCGGCATGTCAAAGAATTGGATCGCCGCTTTGGCGTGCGCATGAGTGCGCGAAATGGTTCCCTTCGCTTGCGTGGTGGAGACGATCAGCTCAGCACGATTGCGGCTCGGGTTGAAGATATTCTTGCGGACATTCGCTCGAGTGAAATGGAGCCGCCCCCAGCAGAGATTGAAGCGCGGTTGCTTGGTGATGTTGCTTCCTCTAAGAAAACGAGCGAAGCTTCTCCAAGGGAAAAGGGGTCCCGCTCTGGAAGTCGAATGCCCGAAGCTCGGTCTGATGCCCAAGCGGAATATTTGCAAGCGATGCGAGACTCAGATTTGGTACTTGCATCAGGTCCAGCTGGAACAGGAAAAACTTTTTTGGCAGTCGCTGCAGCTGTGCGCCATTTGCAAGCGGGCCGCGTGAGCCGCCTTGTGTTGACACGCCCCGCCATTGAGGCCGGTGAACATTTGGGTTTCCTTCCCGGGGATTATGAAGCCAAGGTGGACCCATACCTCCGTCCACTTTACGACGCACTTCGTGATATTTTGGGGCCGACAGGTTTTCGACGACTCAAGAGTTTGGACTTGCTAGAGATTGCGCCCTTGGCCTTTATGCGCGGCCGAACTTTGGCCCGTAGTTTCATTATTTTAGATGAAGCTCAAAACTGTACCCCTGGGCAAATGAAAATGTTCCTGACTCGGATTGGTGAGGGGAGTAAAGCGGTGGTCTCTGGTGATTTGACCCAAACCGATTTACCTGGTGGTGTGAGTGGTTTAACCGATGCAGTGGGTCGATTGAGGGGCGTTTCTGGTGTTTCCATTGTGCAACTTGGAGCCTGCGACATACAGCGGAGTGGCTTGGTTCAGCGGGTTGTTGAAGCTTATGAGGACGAATGAGCAAGCCATTGCAGCTTGTGATTATTGGGGAAGAACTTGTTCCGGAACTGCCCACCGATTTATTCAAGGATTTGTTGGGCCGCATATGGGAAGAGTTTTCTGGCAAGCCAAACGCCAAAATTGAATTGGTCTTTTTGGAAGAGGGTCCCCATACTGAGCTCCACAAAAAATTTCTGGGTGACCCAACCTCCACAGATGTCATGGCTTTTCCTTACGAAGACGAAGATTTGTTTGGGGAAGTTTTTGTTAATGTGGATACGGCAAAAAGAGAAGCGGCTGAAAGGGGAACTCCTGTTTTAGAGGAATTGAAGTTGTATTCTGTGCATGGCACCCTTCACTTGCTCGGATTTCGGGATTCCACTCCCGAGGAAAAGAGCGAAATGCGCAAAGCTGAACATCGAGCTTTGCACCTTTAAGATGTCGCATTTGAAAATAATTCATATTTTTTTGCTTTCCTAGTGGAGTTTGCCCCTCTGATTTGGTTATTTTTTTCTCATGCCAGTGAAGGGTAGCCCCCTCTCTTGCTACTTTCCCCTCCCCAAAAAAATTAATGGTCAGCCGCGGCAAACGGAACGATGCTCAAAACGAGACCCTTGTTCGTCTTTGGACGGAGTATTGTGATGGCGATCGGATTGAAGCGCGCAATGCTTTGATTGAGTTTTATCGCCCCTTTGCGGCCTCTGTTGTTAGGCGGGTCAAGTCGAGGCTCCCACGAAGCGTTGAAGTTGGAGATTTAGAAGGAGCCGGAGATGTGGGGCTCATTCAGGCGATTCATAGCTTTGACCCTCAGCGAGGGGTCCCATTTGAAGCCTTTTGCGAGCATCGTGTGCGAGGTGCCATCATTGACGAACTCCGCCGATTGGATTGGTTGCCGCGCCCGATGAGGAACCGTTTGAATCAGCGGAAGAAGGTAATAGATCAACTTCGGACGACTCTTGACCGCGAGCCCGCCGACAATGAAGTCGCTGCGGAGTTGGGCATGTCTATGAAGGAGTACATGAAAAGATTTGGCGCTGGAAAAGATACTCCTGTGTTGGCAGGTTCCAAGCAGTCGGACTATGGCGGCGATTCAGAGCCAGGTTTGGATTTTCTGGAAGATGTTGGCGCTGAGGGTCCGGATGAAGAAGCGCACCGTCGCGAAATGTTGGCGGCGATTTCGGCATCTTTAGATTCCGAAGGCCGCGAGATACTTTTTAAACGCTACTTTGAAAATCGATCCCTGAAAGAGATTGGGGAGGAGTTGGGGTTGTCCCAATCTCGGGTTTCAAAAATATTGGGCCGTCTTGTTGGGCGATTAAAAGATCGCTTCGAGGACAAAGTTCACTAATTAAAACACTCTCCGAGGATTTCTCGAAGGTGTTGAAGTGGAATCATGTTCGCTGCATCGGAGGGGGACTCTTCTGGATTGGGATGGGTTTCAATAAAGAAACCGTCATAACCTGCGGCGGCACCTGCGCGCAAAAGAATGGGGGCGCGCTTCCAATCTCCACCAGTTGCTCCGTCGAGTTCCCCGGGCGCTTGTACGGAGTGTGTTGCGTCGAGGAGGACGGGGCACCCATGGGCTTGCATGTCGGGGAGTGAAGCAAAATCCACAACCAGCCTCCCATAACCGAAGAAGGTACCTCGTTCGGTGAGGAGAATTTTTTGATTTTGAGTACTGCGGACTTTTTCAGCGGCGTGACCGCAGTCGCGGGGAGCGAGGAATTGCCCTTTTTTGATGTTGACTGTTCGGTTTGTTTTTCCAGCTGCAATGAGGAGATCTGTTTGGCGACAAAGAAAAGCAGGAATTTGCAGAATGTCGCAAACCTCGGCCGCGGGAGCGCATTGCTCGGGTAGGTGAACGTCGGTCAAGACGGGAACGCGGAGTTGTTCCTTTATTTGGGCGAGGATGTTGAGCCCATGTTCGAGTCCGGAGCCGCGAAGGCCACTGCCAGATGTTCGGTTCGCTTTATCAAAGGAGGCCTTGAAAACCCATTGGGCGGGGAGCCCCGAAAGGGCCTCGGCAATCTGGTGGGCGTGGTCGATTGTTTCTGGACCTTGGATTACGCAAGGACCTGCAATGAGCAAAGGGTCGTTCCCTTCACCAAGTGAAATTCCGTCTGCGATTTCAGTTAAAGGATAGTTCATTTTTGCGGGACAAGGAGGGGGAGTTGAAATCCCTGAAGTTTGAAGTTTACAGGCGAATTTCCGCCAAAATCTCCATCGATTTGAAAAGGACTCCCTTGGGCGCCTTGGATTGTGACCTCGCGTGCGCGTCGATGTACAACTCCGGGAGCGTGGCGGAGAGAACCTAAGAGGGCGGCACCCGCAGCGACAGAGGTGCCTGGGAGGTCGGCTTTGCGGATGAGGTAGACCTCCCAGTGGCCATCATCGTATTCACAAGGACCGAGTTGGAGGGCCCAGGTGCCATAAGTTGAAACATTGGCAATGATGCCGAAATCGAACTCGCCGAGGTCTTCGTTGTCAATGGTTACGCGCTGTGGTTCGGGGCGCCAATTTCGAAGGGTATTGAGCACGGCTGGGAAATAGTCCAACTTTTTCATGGTTCCACTGCGTTGCTCTTCCATTCGACGGACAATTTCGCCGTCCATTCCGAAGCCAAGGACCATAAAACAGCGCCGCCCGTTTGCTTCAGCGATGTCCAGGTTTTGAATTTCTCCCTTTTCAGCGAGAGTGGCAAGTTTTCTGGGTTCGGATGGGATCCCCATTTCGAGGGCCATTGCGTTTCCGGTTCCGAGGGGACAGAGGAGGACCGGGGGGCACCCTTTGGGGAGGCCTTGAAGGGCGGCGCTTAAGCTTCCATCTCCGCCGATGACGAGGAGGCGCTGGGAGCGTTCAGCGGCGGCGGCGGCCCAGAGCGCAGCATCTTCGGCGCTTTGGCCGGCATGGATATGGACCCCGTGCCCACGCCGGAGGAGTTCTGCAGCAATTGCAGAGGCTCGGGCTGGTCCATCACCCCGTCCGGAGTGGGGGTTGGTTAGAAGGTCATACTCCATGGGAAGAGGAGGAGGCAGTGTAATAAGACACTGACACAATCGGCTGGGTCATATTTAGAAAAACTCGGTAACTCTTCCCGTTCCACACCGTGTTCCTGTTGCCCCGGGGTTTCCCCCGCGGCCCAGACACGAAAAAAATGAGTTTCCGGCCCCCGTTTT
>JASMMA010000021.1 GCA_030748415.1 Planctomycetota bacterium | reverse complement strand
GAAGTTGCCAAGGAAATTCGAGGCATAAGCTCTACAAAAAAAACGCAAGCTGATGCTTTATATTACAAATGTTTAATCGAAACATCAGAAATCGCGTTGGCCATTAGCGAATTAGAGGGACGTATTTCAGAATTGGAAAACCTACCAAGAATTCAAGAGGGAGACGATGGGGATTTGTTGTTAATGAATCGGTTTGGAGTAGCTCTGATGCAAAATAACAATCCTGAATACTATAATCGTGCGCACAAAATTTTTCAACGAGTGGAGAAGGAGTATATGCGCAGAGGTTTTCAGAAAACAACAAGCGCTCTTTTGAATCAGCTAAACCTTGCTCAGTTGGAGACAAAAGCAAAAGGTTTAGGCAATCCAACTCAAAGGCTGCTCAAGGCAATCCGAGTAATCAGAGAGAAAGAGCTGGACTCTTGGCTTGAGACCAGCTTTTTTTACCACGCCTTAGCTCAAGCTTATCATTATCATGAATTTAATTGCGAGGAGGATGCAGTTGAATGGTATCGGAAAGCCCTCCAACAGCGGAAGATTCAGTTTGGGGAATTGTTGCCATCTTCCCTTATCATTAAAGCGGAGCTCGCTCTATTGCTTTTTAATATCGGGGAAGCCAAGGAGGCAACAAGAGAAGCCGAGGAGTATTTGAGCTTTGTTCAAGGTAAAAAAAGTGACCACCGAGCGACGGATCTCGAAGGATATGGAGCCATACTTCAGAAAGAACTGAAAAATAATGTCATGAAGAAATGATTTATGTTTTTAAAGGGTATGAAGAATCCCTTTACCCTTTTCCTTTTCCTTGTGGCAGGAGCTTCGATTACTGGAGGTGTACTTGCCCAAGAATTTTCTGAAGTCAGAAGGCACGACGCTAATTTTACTGGCGCCACGAGGTATGCCAATGTCAGCATTCTCGGTGACCTAAACTCTGATGGACACGACGAATACGGTCTTGCCGACATCGATTCCAGCACGCTCTTTGAGGTTCGAGATGGCAAGAATGGGCAGTTACTGTTTTCCATTCTTGGAAGTGCAATGCATTTTGGTGCTTCCGCTTGTTCTCACCCAGACGTCAATGGAGATGGCATCCCTGAATTCGCTGTAGGAGAGTCGGAGAGCGATGTCGGTGGTGGTAATTCGGGAAGAGTGCTCGTTTACTCTGGCTACGACGGCTCTTTAATTCGTACAATATTTGGTCCTCCAACCCAAGCAAGTGATCAGGGGTTTGGTTGGATCCTTTCCTCCATTCAGGACATTAATAACGATGGTTTTTTTGAAATCCTAGTATCCTCAATGAAGGGTGGAACGACGGGCCATTATGCGGGATCTGTGACTGCGGTTGACGGTGCAACAGGTGTACATCTTTGGACCACGAATGGCATCGGGGCATACGATTACTTTGCTAAGCAAGCCGTTGATGGTCCAGATATGGATAGTGACGGCATCAAGGAAATTGCAATTGGCGCATACGAGTCTTCCGCAAATTCCGGTGACGGATATGTACAGGTTCTTTCGGGAGCAACTGGAACCCCAGTAACTACCATTAATGGATGGGGAAGCCAGCTAGATAATTTTGGCGATGGTCTTGCTTGGACGGCTGATTTTGACTCAGATGGATTCAGTGATTTAATAATTGCAGCATCAGGAGAGGATACCTATGGGAATAATGCAGGTCGCGTTGGAGTTTTTTCAAGCACAACAGGCAACTTGCTTCACGAAATTCTGCCACCACTTAGTATTGGAGTTGACTCCTTCTGGGGATCTACATGGGGAGGTTCTTTTTTGAGTCTGCCCGACTCAGATGGAGACGGAGTAAATGAAGTTTTAATTCCTGCACAGTCAGCATCAACTACTTCTGGGGGCAGTTCTGCAGCTTGTTTCCTTATCTCACCTTCTACCGGAAATGTAATCGCATCGATTTTCGACCCAGACGGCTCATCTTCTAGGATTGGGAGAACCCAAGCCCTTATTGGTGATGTCGAATCCAATGGAGGTGTGCAACTTGCGTTAGGGACAAGCTATTCAGACAAGGCATTCGTTTTCGAATACACTCCGGGAACACTTTCAATTGGACCAATCTACGAGAATGGTGAGGCCACTTTTTATGTTAACTCAATGGCGCCTAAGAGCTGGCTTTTCCTCTGTTGGTCTTTTACTGGCTCCGGCCCAACGCCAATTGGATCTTGTGGTCTTAGTCTGGACCTATCCGAGCCAATTAGGAATTTAGATCCCTTCGAATTGGACTCAGATGGTTCAGGGCAGCTAGGTCCCTTTGCAGTCCCACCCTTCATCACGGCAGGTACCGAAGTTTGGTTTCAGGGGCTTGCTTTTGATCCTTATGGTGTCAACCAAATGGAATTAACCAATATGGTGAATGTAACCGTTCAATGATGCTAAAAATTCTCAACCCAGATTGGTGAGCCCGCGTTAGATTAATATGCCCCTTTTCGGAAAGAAAGCCGAAGAGGGGCGATTTTAAACAGCAAAAAGGCGGTAAGAAAGCAGGTTGTGAACGCCAAAGTGTTGATGGCGAGGATTTTGTGCGAAGCGGCGGTGGCGCGTTCTTCCATGTTCAGGCTAGACTGATTTCATGTTTATCGCAGGACTCCTTCTCGCTCTCCTACAGGCCCAACAAGTTGTCCACTCCATGTCTGACATTAGTCAGGAGTTTACTTTTTACATGGATGGGAGATTTGCAAAGCAATATTTGTCGGGCCATGGCACGGATAGGCGGAACTGGGGCAGCCTTTCCAAACTCGACCTTTCAAATGCCAATCTCCTTTTGCTGACCGAAGGAAATATTCGAATCCCATACTCTGAGGGGGCGATTGAAAACATCCACCACTTTATGCAAGGAGGCGGCACCGTTTTGATGATGCTGAATCCGGTCAAACAAAAGGGAGAGGTTTTGCGCATGAACCAAAGTCCGGGGTCCGTTATCGCATCTAGGTATGGTGCGTCCATGGGGGAGCACCTTCATTTTGGTGAGCCGAAATCGTGGGAGATTGAGAAGTCTAATCAGGAAGACAAACCACTCCTTGCTTGGCGCAAAGTCGGAAAGGGCAATTTTTTGGTTGGCAGTCGAAATTTATTTGGGCACCGCCCTGACGCATCAGATCCAATCAACGCCGAATGGATTACTCCCCTTCTTTTAAAGCTGACCAAAAGTAAAAAAGTGGACCCGAAGAAACCCCTCAAAGGTCCATGGGCAGAGCATGAGATGGAATTGGGGCCGTTGATTGTGGAATACCACGATGGAACAGAACCTTTTGCTCAAGCAATCGGTGAGGAATATCAAGAAATCCGACCTCACCTCGTTGAAGTAACGGGTGTGGAGCCATCCGAGGGGATGATTAAGCGATTGCTCATCTTGCCAACAGGCGGTGGCGGCTTTTCCTCGGGCGCTCGAATTGCAATTGGGGCTTGGTGGGGTGGGTACCCCGAAAAACGCTATGGAATGGTGGAACTCATCGGCCATGAAGCCGGCCACTCTTGGGTTCTGCCCCACGCGGAACCACTTTGGAATGAACCCATTGCAACTTGGCTCGGGATTCAAGTTGGAAAACGAATGGCCCTAAGCCAAGCTCAAGAAACGCTCGACCGACAGCTCGCTAAAGGTCGGAAGCACGACCCGGATTTCACAGAAATCAATCCCCAATCCCCCGATGCTCCCAGAGATCTGGTTTGGGGCAAATCCTACTTCGTGTTCGAGGAAATGGAGCGCCGCTTCGGCCCAGGAGCCATGGCCAAGTACTTCCGCACCAAACGGGCCACTGTTCCCGCCGCCCACTCCTCCTACACCATGAATGATTGCGTCGCCATCTGGAGCCTCGCCACCGGCGAAAACCTCTTCCCCTGGTTCCAAAGTCTCGCTTTTGATGTGGAGGCTAAGCGAACAGAGTTCTACCCCTAAAACCCAAACGCAACGGTGAGGGTTGGGTCGGTGCCGCCGAGCAGGAGGAAGCTGTAGCTCATGTTTTCGTGTTGGTGCGTGAGAACAGGGTGCAGGTTGGAACCGTCCCACATGGCGCGGGTGGACCATTGGTCGCTGATGCGATAGTTCAGACCGGCGGGCATTTGCCACAAGTCGCCGTTTGGGGCGTAGGAGGCAGAAAGATAAGCACTCCATGCATCACCAAAAGTTTGGGCGATTGAAAGTGAATAAGCCGAACCATCGGTTTTTGAAGAAGGCCATGCAGTGCTTTGTCCGATGGCAACTTCCGGTATGGTGTCGGTTGCATTAATAAGTCGATAATTCCAAGTGGGCACCAAGCGGCGATCTTCCGGGCGAAACTCTGCTCCAACGCGGAGGTCTGAATTGATGCGCCGCACAACAAAAAACTCCATGGGCGCGCGGCCCGTTCCACTTTTGAGAACCCTTCGAATAGAAACACTCCACAAATTTCGTTTGGTATTCCCTGAACCCCGAACCGGAGTCACTTCACCAGGACAACCCAGTCACATGGGAACGAAGGAGACATCGTCTTCCACCGCCTCTTGACCTGCCGCTGAGGGCAAAAGTGAAAAAAGAAACAGGAGAGCGAAAAGAGAGTGTTTTCCTGGATGCATGAAAGCACAATAGCATAAAGACAAAGCCTTATCCCTAAAAACCAACCGAAAGAGAAAGCGTCGGGTCGGTACCGTCAAGCAGAAGGAGGCTTAGGCTCCAGTCTTCCATATGGTGAGTGAGGATTGGGTGGAAGTTTGTTCCATCCCACATCATTCGTGTACCCCAATTGTCGTTGATTCTGTAATTCAAGCCTGCTGGCATTTGCCAGAGATCTCCATCGGGCGCGTAACTTGCCGAAAGGTATGCGCTCCAATCTTTGGCAATACTTTTCGCCGCGGTTAAGGAGAAGGCAGAGCCACTAGTTTTTGAAGAGGGCCATGCCGTGCTCTGACCAAGAGCAATAGCGGGCCTTGTTTTTGTGGCTTCACGAATCCTCCAATTCCAAACAGGGGCCCACCGACCATCTCTCGGCATATACTCAAGTCCAGCCCGAAAAGAAGGAGTCCATTTTCTGACAAGCGAGAATTCAATGGGTGCCCGCACGCTTCCAGTTACCAGTACCCTTCGCATAGACAGGCTCCATGGGTGGCTTTGTAATTTTCCTGCGCCCCGAACCGGGGCACCTTCTCCTGGTCATCCTGGTCACATAGGAACAATCGAGAAATCTTCCTCTAAGGCTTCTTGGGCTAGCACAGGGGCAAACGAAAACAAGAAGCAGAAAAGAAAGATAAACGGAGTGTAGTGCATGAAATCAGAATAGCAGATTTGGTTCACGCAAGGACTCGATTTCAAGTTAAAGTGGAAGAATGTTCTTCGCCGCCGCTCTCCCAGCGCTTGCCCTAGCTTTTTCCGCACAGGCTAATCCGCCCGAGAGCCCTGGACCCTTCCCTGCCGGCTGGAGAGACATTCAGTACATGGACCCCGCAACCGGAAGCACGAACCATGCACGCATTTATTACCCAGCTATATCCACTGGATACAACGCAACTCCAGATTCATCCTTTGGCCCTTACCCACTAGTGGGTTTTTTGCATGGCTATGGCGGGTCGGCTTCGGGATACGACATACTCTCAACCCACCTCGTGAGTTATGGATTCCTTGTAGCTTCCATTGACAATGGTCCCGTTCCAACAGCTTTGGAATGCCAAAATTTGCTTCATTGGGTTGATACCCAATCCCATGACACTAACCATTGGCTTGCAAATATGGCCCGCGACGGCGACTGGTCCGCGATAGGCCACTCGATGGGGGGCGATGCTTTGGGTTCCCTAGTTCATATTGAACCCCGCGTCCAAACCATCATTGGTTTGCAAGCGTGGAATGGCTCCCTCGGCTCAACTCAAATTGGGAGCTTCGCTGGTTCAGCAACTTGGGTTTCAGGAACTGCTGACACAACCTGTCCGCCGTCTTACAGCAAAGCGTGGTATAGCTTGTGCCAAAATACGAAACGAAAATTTTATTTTGAGGTGGATGGCATGGGGCACCTCGGTTGCAGTGACTATCCGTGGCCATTTGACCCTATGGCACCTTCTGAACAAACGCGGGTGCACAAAAGATTGGTTACGACAATCCTTCAAGCAGAAATGTTGGGGGAAGAGCAACAATACGAATGGGTGGTCGGGCAGGGGTTGAGCTACGGTGAACCCTGGAGTCGTACACAACTTTGTAAAGTCCCTGTTTTATGGGGAGGTTATCAACCCACTGCCCTTGGAATAGAAATGGGAGTGCTTGGTTTGCCGAGCAACACTTGTATTAATGCTGGCTCTCTTTCAACCGGCTCCTCTTCAACGCCTTTTGGGAATTCCGGTTTGGATCTCAGCCAAGGTGGAAAATTGGGCTCACTTCAACTGAACTCAAACGGCTACTCAGCCTGGAGTCAGCTTTTGGACCCTCGTTTTTCCGGTAGAACAGTTTTTGCTCAGGCTGTAGTTTTTAGCGGAACTCCGAGCGGTCTTATCGGGTCATTGTCGAAGGTCTTGACGGTCCAAATTCCATAGGTGTAGCCAATTGGGCGCAGTTGCTGTGGAAGTTCGTTAAAGAATCGAAGCTCTTCCAAGAGTTGAAACCTGGCCGCGCTGGATTGTAAGAGCTTGGAAGTAGAGTGGGGTTCCAGATCCGAGGGGTGGAGCGACAACAGTAATGTTGACTTCTGAGCTCGGGGAAGAACCAACGCCAACTCCAAGTAGTCGTGGTTGGTGTAAATCAGAAAGTAAACCTGGAACCGGAGGGACTACCGTGGACCCAAGAGAAAGCGCTCCGCCAAAGTAAACAACTTCACCCGAAAGAATGGGGCTAGCTTGAAGGGAGTAAGACGTTCCTGGCGACATGGAAGGTGGAACCTCCAACTGGAATTCTTCAAGAACAAAACCAAAGTTGCCTTGCGCGTTTTTCCCATCGGCCAGCAACATAGTTGTGCCATTAGGCGCACGCACATTGCTAAGTTGAGCGGTTGAAATTGCTGGAAGAGAAGAAAGTTCTTGCGCAAAGGGTGCGGTAGGCAAGGACAAATCCCAATAACAAGCTCGCCATTCCCCAGAAGGAATTTGCGCCTGCCCATAAACCATTAGACCTGAAACAGAAGTGGCTCGACTTTCAGAGCCCCCGAGTGTTCCAAGGTCCACGGCGAGGTAATTTGGAGCTTGCCAAGAGATTGCGTGGAAAACGCCCCCTGCTTGGGTTGAAGATTCGCCAACGATGTGGTCCTCATCAATTGCGTAAGCGGTTGAGGATAAGCCGCCAGTACCCCCAAGAAGAGATGGAGCTTGCCCAGGCTCGAAGATCGCGGCGCTCGGGTGCTGGAGATAACTGTATATGTGTCCAACAGCGGTTACCTTCCCATTGGAATCGATATCACAATCAAATGATTTACTTTCAGATTGATAGCCCGGGTTCAAATCTATAATGACACTTTGGATGATGTTGTAAACAAAGGGGCGAGGGATAGCTTGTCCATTGCTGGAGAAAACATCTGCCCAACCGCAGAGCCAATCACCCTCTTGGTCGGAGCCAAGGATTTGGACATTCCCTCCGCCGAGGTCGCCAATGTCGTTTGGCACCCAAGTTCCAGACGAATTAAGGGCCCAAAAAACACCGCGAGAATGGCCAGATGTGTCGCTAGAGATGCCGGCCGGGAACTGTTCGTTGGGGTTGTAGCCCAGTGCAGTAACTTGACCCAAAGTGTGGCCAGGTAATAGGGGCAAATTGCCGGCTCCCCCTCGAATCATTTGCAATGCTGGAGATTGAGTCCCATTTGCAGAAGTCACCGTTCCAAAACAGATATCTGATCCTGGCTGGATTGCCATCGGTGAGAAAACTCCAGTCGGGCCAGGACCGGGAAGGGGAGTGTCCAAGTAGTGCAGCGTTGGGTTCTGCAGAAGGGCAAGGAGGGTAGAGAGAAAAACCATCTTTCCCTATTAGACACCAAAGTAGGGGATATGGCGAAAAAAATAGCCCGCCACCGAAAAGGCAACGGGCTAATTGTGGGCACTGACCCACCAGATTAGGTCAGTGTCTTACTGCACGGTCGCGCCAAAACCAAGATTAGTGATGGCTTTCAGAGTAGCGTTGGCGTCGTAATCGCCATTTACTTTGATGCTTGCAAGCTTGTTGGGGAAATCAACGGCGTGTTCCTCTACCCACGGTAGAGACGCCAGAGCTTTATCGACTCTGGACGCACAGCTGCGGACTCAGCGCATACCGGTGACCGCAATGACCACCGATTGGGAGGCAGTTGCAGGAGCTGCTGCAGGAGCCGCAACAATGGGTGCCAGTTCCTGGGCCGGAGCCGTGGGAGTGGAATCCGCCGCCGCGCCACCATCAGCCGCGGGTTGAGCGCAAGCGCCCAACGCAAGCGCCGGCAGGAGAAGGGCTAGGGTGTTATTTTGCATGCCTTATCTTACGGAGAAGAGAGTTACACTGTTGGTTGAGATTTGAAAAGATGGAAAAACTCGTCCCCAATCCCGTATTGCGAGCCCTGGAAGCTCTTGCCGCCGGCGACGCTTTGGGGTCAACTTCAGAATTTCAGCAACTTGATCAGGTTGCTTCGACCTACAAGAAGTGGAAATCAGAAGGCTGGCCATTCGCGCAAGTTGGCGGCGGCGCCTTTCACTGGAAAGCAGGCAACGCAACCGATGATGCCACCATGGCCCGGGCAATTGTGGATTCCTGGTTAGAGCAAGGAGAGCAATTTTGCTCCGAGGATATTGGAAGGCGCTTTATTGAATGGATGAATTCAAATCCACCCGACATTGGTTTGACGACTCGCCAAGCTTTGTCTGCAGTTCAGGAAGGCACTCCCGCTTGGCGTGGAGGATATGAAATCTGGAAATCTAACTCCCATGCTTGGAGCAATGGCTCTTTGATGCGGAACGGTGTCGTTGAATCCATGGGTGGCTCGATGTCTGACGCATTTGACCGAACATTAGAACATGGTTTGATTACACACTGGACGGTCCTTCCAGCGATTTGCTGTGCGGCGCAAACATATTTGTTGCGGAACCCAAGCCAGCTTTCTTCGTGGATGGACGAGTTCCGAATTTCTTGGGAAGCTTGGTTGGAGGAGTCCACTTCCGAACATGTTCTTGAGTGGAAGTCCGAAACAGCTCACGCCCACGCTGAATCATGGGAAGTGTTTGAGGTGGCCGATTTCAACCCAGACACCTTTCAACCGTTTCATAACTTGTGTTCGCCTGGTTCGGACGGATTTGTTCTGACAACTTTTCAGGTTGGAGTTTGGGCAATGCATTGGGCCTCAAGGAATATCCCCCTTCCTGAATCTTCGCGCCCTCCGTGGCCTGACCTTGAAGCCTTTGAAAAAACTGGCGGGCATGCCTTAGGTTGGGTTGCACTCGTGGGTCGGGATTCTGACACCTACGCCGCAACTGCCGGTGCGATGGTTCGAGCTGTCGCAGACCTTCCTTCCGGGATGTGTGAAAACCTAGAGGCGGTGTCGGGGCTTTCGCCTACATAATCACCGTCGGGACCACCGGAGAAATATCTCCAGTGACGGCGGCTTGAAGCCAAATGGGCACAAACTGAGCACTTGCAGGAACGGCTTGGTTCATGGAGGCGGTTCCGGAGGCGTTGGCGGTTCCCGTTCCAGCGAGAGCAGGGGATGCCATATCCAGGGTGACTCCTAATGAGGGAATCGAAGTGCTGCCGGAGCCCAAAAGAGAGTAAGCAAAGTAAACCGTACTACTTGCAGGGGCGCCCTCAACACTCAATGTGGCCGTTGATCCAGCAGATAGGTTTGCAAAACTTAAAGTCAGGCCGCCAGCGGGGCCTCCGCCAAGAGATTTGTACAAATTCACTCGGCCGTGACCGTACTTTGTCGAATTACCCATGTCGTCGCATGCGTCGTACAAGCGTTGTCGAACCTGGGCAGTACTCCAACTTGGGTACTCCATTCGAATCATGGACACAACGCCGTTGGTGATAGGAGTGGCAAAACTTGTTCCGCTTACGGAGTTGTATGTTTGGTTGCGAGCAGTAGTCGTGATGTTGACTCCTGGTGCCATGACATCAACCGCCTTACCATAACTGGAAAAGTTTGCTTTGTTGTCGTTGACATCGGTTGCGCCCACAATTTCTACTTTTGACCAATCAAATCCAGAAAGGTTTGTGTCTGAGTTGCCAGCCGCCCAAAGAAGAATGCAATCTTTGCCGTCGCAGTAGTCCCCTGCAGAGCGTACGCTTGAAGATTCCACTCCGCTAAAGCTAACGCTTACAGAACCCGCGCCGTTGTCGGCTGCCCAGCGAGCACCTTGTGTGAGGTTGCTCATGGAGGAGGAGCCGCCGCTCCCGCTTGTTGTTTTTATGGGCATGATTTTGACATCCCAACAAACGCCAACGACACCTTTGCCGTTGTCTCCGATCGCACCAATACAGCCGGCACAGTTTGTGCCGTGCCCGTTTTGGTCTGAGACATCGCCGCCGTTGGATTGCGCTTTATTGGAAACAGAGTTGAAGCCTGAAACGAGAGAAGATTTCAAGTCAGGGTGGTTGAGGTCAATTCCACTATCCACATAAGCCGCGATGTAGGTGGAGTCGCCGGTGCGAATGTCCCACGCATCTTTGGATTGAATATTGCGGTGCCACAGTTGCATGTCGAACATGGGGTCATTTGGCTCGTTGACAATGAAACATGTCCAGTCAGGTTCAACATATTCGAACGCGCCAGTTGCCATGAGGTTGGCGGCCACCATGTTTTCGGTCATGCCTTCAGGGACGCGCAAAATAAATTCATCGACATCGGAGAAGTGTTCTACAAGGTCGTAGGATTCCATAGAAACTAGGGCATATTCGTGAAGCATTGCATCGCCTTGAATGGGGCGCGCAATCATGTTTCCAGAGAATTCCATTTCCCCAGGTCGCTCAACAAAGATGGGCTGGTGGGCTTGGAAGGGGAAAGAGAGAAGTAGGGTGGCTAGTATCACTTAGGGGAGACGCAAGGTTGTGGTGGATTGTTCCACGATTAGGGCAACAATCTATTCTAATCGAAATTTTGAAAATGTGTCCGCCCGTAGCGGTCGATTGCTCGTACTTGGAGTGCTTTGACTCCTGTGGGTAGGCGACATTGCCAAAGGTGTCGGCTGGGTGCAGCTTCGGGCATGCGACGCCATTTGTCGTTTCGCTTAGCTTCATCTTCGGCCCGTAGCTGAACGAAGCGTGGATCGAGGCCATTTACCTTTTTCATTTCAATCCAAGTTTTGTCCCAAAGCTGGAGCTCCACCTTGCTGGAATCGCCACCTGCCCAAAAGTTTACATTGAAGAGCTGTGACCCATCTTCTTGGGGGTAGGTGGTGGCGGTCATGCTTTCGCCTTCCTCATGACCAGCGCCGATGTAGTCGTACTCCCACGAATGCGTTCCATTTTCTTCAAAGAATTGAATCTCAGACCAACCGTTTGGTGCGCCATCTCGCATCGTGGTGAAGGGGACACCATTGGGGCCGGGTTCACCGGTCCACCAACTTCCGCAGGCAGCGCCGTTCACAATGTGAAGGTGGGGCCGTTTCCCGTTCCAGCCATCTTCGAGGTCAAATTCATCTTGGTACAAAGTATGGGTATGGCCAGAAATGGAGAAACTTTTTTCAAAAGGTTCCAGCAATCTAAATAGGGCCTCTCGATTGGAAATCTCCCCAAGAGGTATGTGCATCATGATGACAACAAGTTGCTCCTTCGGGAGTGCTTTCAAATCTGCCTCACAAAAGGCCAAGACTTGCTCAGTAAGGAAAGCGCGATAACTGCCCCTTTTCTTCCCAGGAGCTTCAGAATTATCAATCCACTCCCAGTACACATCATCAATAGTAAGGAAATGCACGCCGCCATAATCGAATGAATAGTTGGGAGGGCCAAAATGGCGGACAAAGGTTTCATTGGATAGTTCATCCTTGGGGGTGTCCCTGTTGATGTCGTGATTGCCCACTACTTGGTACCAAGGGATTCCAATTCGTGAAATGCTTGTGCTAATCGGTCCAAAAATATTTAGGTTATCGAACACGATGTCTCCGAGAGTTACTCCAAAGGCTGCGCTTGACCCTACTAAGCTTTGAACAACATCTCGGTCAAGATAAAGGACATCTTGAATATTGCGCGGCTGAGGATCGCCAAAGAAGATAGCTTCAAAGTCGCGGGGCTCCCTTTTGTGGCGAAGAGGAAAATTTATCCTATTGGGTAGGGGGCCCGTCGCTGAAACACCTGGGTAGCGAGATTTCCGAGAACCCTTGGGGCGATGTGTGTAGTAATAACGAGGAATCTGCAAGTAATCTACGGGAACCGACCAGTCAGTTGGTTTGAGAACAAAGAACTCACAGTCGCCTGAGAAAGGAAGGCTCCAATTACCGTTTTTGTCAGTGGTAGTTATTTGAGTCCCATTAGATACCCGAACTCCGGGCAAGCCCGGCTCTTGTGCACTTTTTGTTCCGTCCGAGTTCAAGTCGTTAAAGACAACCCCAGAAGCCAGATTAGGTGTGGGAGTGTCTAGAAATAAGCCACCGGCAAGCGCAAAAATGGGCAAGGTCATTCGAAGCATGGGTGTAGTTTCGGATATCCTGTCCAGATGAACCAGAAAATTCAAGACCGCGCCCAACTTCGCTCCGCCCGCGAGGCCTATGGAATGTGTGGCATTCTTTCCGCCCCAACGACCATAGCCAACATTCTTCGTGTCTTTTCGTGGCTGGCACTTGTTGGCCCCGTTGCCGTCTATTCGGAGATGAGAATTGAATATAGCATTCAAACTATTCCTCTCTTTTCGATTCTCTTACTTTCTTTCTGGTCATTTCGAATATTGGGAAGGTACTCCAAGAAGATTCGGAACCTCAGCTGGAGGCCCTTCTTGCACTTAGATGTCGCTGGAATTCTCATTCGGGCCACAGGTGAAATAGGGGTCATCCTCTTTTTGGTAAAGGCAATGGACGGCTCCGGCCTAATGTTCGGTTTCGCTCTTCATCGTTTGCCATGGTTTTTGGAGATTCTTGTTGGAATTGGCTTCCTCCTCGTAGTCGCATCTATTGGATTTGCCATCGTGCATGCGGTTGGGGATCTCGTGTCGGGCCTAGGTAAGAAATTCAGAGACGGTTCGCCTGAGTGATTTCTTTTCTCCCTCGACCAACCGCCCTCCTCGGGTTTTTAATTGTTACTTCTTCTGTCGTTGGCCAAGAGGCGGCTGAGTTTGTTCAGGTCAAGAATGGGACATTGCCCTTGGTCTTGTCAGCCCCTCATGGCGGGACGCTTAAACCAAGCTCTCTTCCCAATCGAACTGAGGGGGTGAAAACGCGCGACTCGAATGTGCGTGAAGTTGCTCTCGAACTTGCTGATGCGATTGAGGTGCGAACAGGTTGGCGCCCATTTGTTGTCACAACAACATTGCACCGCATCAAACTAGATTTAAACCGAGAGATTGAGGAGGCTGCCCAAGGCGGAGAGTTTGCCGAGGAGGTTTGGGGCATTTATCACAGTGCGCTAGAAGAGGCTTCCGCCAAAGCCATGAAGGCTGGCGGCGGCTCCGCATTAGTGCTCGACATCCATGGACATGGTCATAAAGAAGATTGGATTGAGATTGGGCACGCAGTTTCCATTTCCGACCTGGCAAAAGATGATGCAGCCTTGGACGCTCTACCAGAGACGAGTGCCGAATGGATTCGAGGGCGCACAAGTATTGGTGCCGCCCTCACTGAAGCTGGTTTCCGTGCAGTTCCGTCTCCGGAAATCCCTCACCCGGATGGAAAGAAATATTTTAACGGAGGCTACATCACTCGGCGCCATCGGGGGGAAGGTCTGCGTTCCATTCAGCTTGAGCTTCCTTCCAGTGTTCGGAAAACTGCAAACAGAGAACACACCGTTCCTCAAATGGCCGAAGCTATCTGTTCTTTTCTTGCTCAAAATTTTTCGATTCCAGTATTGCCCCTTAAGATTCAAGCAATCCCAAAAGAGGGCCCCCTCTCTGCTTTCAAGAAACCGATCGCGAAGGAGGTATCCGTTTTTGGGATTCCGATCCTTGCCACTCAGAAAGTAAGTCCCAAGAAACTCAAACATGCGGCCACGGTTTTAGCTGAGTATTTGGATAACGACGAAAATGGAGCAGTGGATGACGGAGAAGTCATTTCTTTTCTCCTCGAGGAAGGTGCTTTCTTGGTTATGCCTGAGAGGGAAAGGGAAATGGAAGACATCTTCCGTTCGTTTTACGGCATTGAGAACTCAGGTTGGAGAATTGGTCAAGATCTCTACGGTTCAGAAACTTTTCCAAACGGGCCCCCGCATCGGAAAATCCGTGGGCGCTTCGATGCCGCCCTCGAGGAAATTTGGCACCTTGTATCGAATGGCTGGGCAGGCGCCTATCCCGAAGCATTTTCCTATGAACCAGGTTCTCAACTCTGCGACGCCATGGATATTGCTCGCGGTGGACGATTTGAAAAGATGCCCCGCCGTTACCCAGAGAATGCCTGGTATCACTATGACGACCGAACTTGTGACTATGGTTGCATGGCCGCGGAGTATTTCTACTGGTCTCTCACCACTCTCCTCAATGGCCAAGACTATCCTGGTCGTTCCGAAGAAATCCGAAGCGAATGGAGATGCTCAACACCTGAATCTCTTCACGAGCGGGATAAAGGGGTAGTGAAGTTGCTCCAGGAAAGCGGTTTCAAGCTGCCGACCACTCTTCCAGACGGAAACTATAGACACTGACCCCAAACATTGGGTCACAAAGTCCTAAAAATAGGAAAGCGGAAAAAGCGAAACTTCAACAAAGAGG
>JASMMA010000020.1 GCA_030748415.1 Planctomycetota bacterium | reverse complement strand
GAGACTTGGGACAGATTCTTTGGGAATTAGCCATTTTTTTGCGGCCCCGTTGCAGATTGCAACGATTTGACTCCGAGCGTGTAGAATTCCCGGCCGTGGAGAGGTGGCAGAGTGGCCGAATGCGGCAGCTTGCTAAGCTGTTGAGTCGGACAACCGGCTCCCAGGGTTCAAATCCCTGCCTCTCCGCCATATTCTTCAGAGCGTGAGCCCACCCTTCGCCCTCCCTCAACCAGCCGATTTGAAGGGGAAATCCGTCCTCGTTCTAGGCTTAGGTTCCTTTGGAGGGGGGTTCGGCACCGCACGCGCACTTGCCCGACTGGGCGCCAAGGTCACGGTGAGCGATTTGCGCCGCCCTAACGACCTCGCAGAGGCCCGAGCCGCTCTTGAAGGACTCCCCATTCAATGGGAACTCGGCGGCCACCCCGACTCACTCTTCACCGGACAACTGGTAGTGGTCAACCCAGCCATCCCACCCTCAGCGAAGATCCTCCAAACGGCAACCCACCACGGTTGCCACCTCACAAACGAAGTCAGCCTTGCCCTTGCAGCCCGGCCCGAACTTCGCGCCATGGCCATTACCGGAACGCACGGGAAATCCACAACGGCCTCCGTTGCGGCCCACCTCCTTGCCGAAGCAGGAATACCCAGCATCCTCGCAGGAAATTTGGGTGGTTCTCTCTTTGAAACCGTGCTCGACCTTCCAAACAACACGCGCCTCGTTTTGGAACTTTCATCCTTTCAAACGGAAGCCCTTCAAGCACCTCCCGGATGGCCCGAAGTTTCTGCCCTCACCTGTTTGGGTCACGACCACCTAGACCGACACCAAACCCTGGAAAACTATTGGGCCTGCAAGCGACGCTTGCTCGACTCCCAAAACGCCGATTCCCTTTGCCTTGTTCCCGCGGATGGTCCGGGCACCGACGATTGGGCTGCCGCTTGCAAAGGAGAAGTCCTCCGCCTTGGCCCGACCACCGAAGAAAACCAAAGCTACCTCGCACTCGCACCTTTCAAGGAGCCTTGGCGAGTCTCTTCCACTCTTGCCGCCATTCATGGTGCGATTCGGCTTGGGTTCCCCGAAAGCGCCCTCAAAACGGCACTTCCCACTTGGCCCGGCCTACCCCACCGCATGCAAAGACTCCCCGCGCCAGAAGGCATCACCCTGATTGACAATGGAGTCGCGACCCACCCGGAGCCCACCACCGTTGCGCTTCAACATTCCGATCAACCTGTCGTTCTTTGCGCAGGCGGCTTTGACAAAGGTCTTGCCCTAGAAGACTTATCCAAAGCTATATTCGAAAACTGCTCGGCCGCTCATTTATCTGGGCCGGGGGGCGCGCGATTGGAGAAGGTACTTCAAAAGTTGGGCTATCCCCATTCAACTTTTCACTCAACCGCAGAGACAGCCTACCGTGCCGCCGTTGAGAATCTTCGGCCTGGAAACACCCTCCTCCTGTCCCCCTCCTTTTCCTCTTTCGATGAATTTCGCAACTTTTGCGACCGCGCAGAGATGTTCCAAAATATTTGCAGGCAAACTTTCAAAAACTCCCCAAAAATGGGGATGTGACGGGGCTCCGCGAGCGTACTAATAGGTAGTGATGAAGTTCTGCCAAGTCTGCCAAAAAAACCGGGCCACTGTGCACCAATTGGATGTCCAATACACCGAGGGAATTCCTGAGGTAAAAGACCTCCATTTGTGCCCCGGGTGCGCCCAGGCAAAGGGATTGAATCTTCCTGGGGAAATCCCCCCCTTCCCCAAAATGGTCGGCATGTTGGGGAAGGCCCTATTGGGTATGCACGAGGCCTTTTCACACGCAGATGGATTACTGGGAGCCCCAGAGGACTCCAGTAAGGTCCATTCCTGCCCCTCCTGCGGCTGG
Source organism: Planctomycetota bacterium (assembly GCA_030748415.1). Classification (GTDB taxonomy): domain Bacteria; phylum Planctomycetota; class UBA1135; order UBA1135; family UBA1135; genus UBA7888. The sequence goes on along the minus strand of JASMMA010000020.1, from coordinate 30,290 downwards.
ACCGTCCAGGAATTCAAGAAAACAAGTCGTTTTGGTTGTCCAGACGACTACAAAGCCTTCCCTGAATTCGTAGAGGAGATTCTCGAGCGAGTTCAAGGGGCAACAGAACACCCGCTGGATGACAGCGAGACTGAGCTCGTAAGAGCCCAGCAAGAGATGGCTGAGGCCATTTCTTCTGAAGATTACGAGAAAGCAGCTCGCCTGAAAAACCAGATTTCTGCCCTGGAATCTGAGTTAGACAGCACAGAGGGACTTGATTTTTAGCCAATAGGGCTCATGATTGATTGGTTCTCCGACCGATAGAGGCTTGGAAACCTCAACAAATACCATGTTTGACCGATTCACAGAACGCGCCCGCAAAGTGATGGGCTTCGCCCGCCGCGAAGCTCAACGCTTCCATCACGAGTACATCGGAACTGAGCACATCTTGCTCGGCCTAATCCAAGAAGGCCAAGGTGTGGCTGCCAATGTCCTCAAGTCCATGAACATCGATCTGGATAAAATCCGCCGAGAAATCGAAAAGATTGTGAAGGCTGGACCGGCTCATGAGCCCTCTGTTCAGATTCCATTCACTCCGCGAGCTAAGAAAGTTGTCGAGTTGGCTTTGGAAGAAGCTAGCAACCTTGGCCACAACTACATTGGCACGGAGCATTTGCTTTTGGCTTTGCTCCGTGAACAAGAAGGCATCGCTGCTCATGTTCTTCTGGCCCTGGGCGTGAAGCTGGATGAAGTCCGCGAAGAAGTTATTGAGTTCCTTGGTGGACCAGTTCCTGAAGAAGAGGAGATGGAAGATGAAGAAGGCATGGAGCACCCACCCACTACCAAAGGTAAATCTAAAACTCCTGCTTTGGACTCGTTTGGGCGCGACCTAACTGAGCGGGCTCGCAATGATGACTTGGATCCCGTTATTGGTCGGGCTGACGAAATTGAACGAGTCGTTCAAGTTCTTTCTCGCCGCACAAAAAATAACCCAGTCCTTCTTGGTGAACCGGGTGTTGGCAAAACTGCAATCGTTGAAGGGTTGGCCCAGCGCATTATTGAAAACAACATCCCTTCAGTACTTCGCGACAAGCGAATGGTTGTCCTCGACCTCGCAATGATGGTAGCCGGAACAAAGTACCGCGGCCAATTCGAAGAACGCATTAAAGCGGTCATGACCGAAGTGCGACGCTCTAAAAATGTAATTCTCTTTATTGATGAATTGCACACTCTTGTGGGTGCCGGTGGTGCTGAAGGTGCCATTGACGCCTCCAATGTTTTGAAACCCGCCCTTTCCCGCGGCGAGATTCAGTGCATAGGCGCAACTACCCTTGATGAATACCGAAAGTTCATCGAGAAAGATGGTGCGCTTGAACGCCGTTTCCAATCGGTCATGGTGGAGCCGCCGAGTCGCGACGACACCGTTGAAATCCTGAAGGGCCTTCGTGGGCGCTACGAAGATCACCACAAGATTTCATACACAGATGAAGCCCTTGAGTCAGCGGTTGACCTATCCATTAAGTACATCAACGGTCGCTTCCTTCCAGATAAGGCAATTGATGTGATTGATGAAGCTGGTGCCCGTTTGCGCTTGCAAACAATGACCCCACCGCCCGATGTAAGCGAACTTGACCAACAAATCGCTGCCATGGATAAGCTCAAGGAAGACGCAGTTGCCAATCAAGATTTTGAGTTGGCTGCCAAGCGCCGTGACGAGGCTTATCAACTTCGCACAAAGCGGGAAGAAGCTCTTGCCGAGTGGCGAGAAGCTGAAGGCGAAGAAACTTCTGGTGCCATAGTGGACCACGAAGTAATTGCTGTAACCATTTCTAAAATGACTGGCGTCCCAGTCACCAATTTGGGCAAAGAAGAAGCAGAGCGCTTACTTCAAATGGAAGCTGAGCTTGGGCTTACGGTGATTAACCAAGAGCGCGCAATCGGAGCTATCTCTAAAGCAGTTCGTCGCTCACGCTCTGGCTTGAAAGATCCAAACCGCCCTGCCGGAAGTTTCCTCTTCCTCGGCCCTTCGGGTGTTGGAAAAACCTGGCTCTCCAAACAACTTGCACATTTCATGTTTGGCGACGAGGAAGCCCTTCTTACTTTCGACATGTCCGACTACATGGAGAAGCACAATGCCTCCCGCCTGGTTGGCTCCCCTCCTGGCTATGTCGGTTACGACGAAGGTGGACAGCTCACCGAGCAAGTTCGCCGCCGCCCATACTCAGTCATTCTCTTCGACGAAGTTGAAAAGGCACACCCTGATGTTTTCAACATGCTTCTTCAAATCATGGAAGAAGGGCGCCTCGTAGATTCCTTAGGTCGAAACATTGATTTCCGCAACTCAATCATCATCATGACTTCCAACATTGGCTCGCACTTGATTCGCGAGGGTGGTGGAGTTGGATTCGCAACGAGCGAAGAACAAACGACTCAAAAAATTGAAACGGGAATCATGGACGAGGTCAACCGCTTCTTCCGCCCCGAGTTTTTGAATCGTTTGGATGACATCATTCCTTTCAACCCATTGGTCAAGTCAGATCTTTACAGAATCATCGACCTTGAATTGGGCAAAGTGGAACAAAGGCTCACTGCAAAGAAGTTGGTTCTTCACCTATCCGACACTGCGCGTGACTTCCTAATCAATAAGGGCTTCAATCCTGAGTACGGCGCGCGACCATTGCGTCGCACAATTGAACGCTACGTCGAAGATGCACTGGCTGAAGAGCTGCTAAAAGGCAACCTGCCTGAGGGCTCGCTCGTTGAAATGGTCCAATCCAAAGATGGTGAGGGCCTTTCTTTCTCTGCGATTCCCCCTGAATCGGAGAATGACAAGTCGGCCGATTCTAATGAACCCGAATCTGAGCCAGACGAACCTGCCACGGCAGAGGACTAAGCTGTCCTCCTTAAGTGGGCGCGCAGCCAAAGACTTAAAACTGCCGAGGCCGCGCCCACACCAAGGCAGAAACCCCAAGCCGCCCCTACCGCAGGGTGGCTTGAGTTGTTTCCCGCCCAACGAATTCCTAGCCACACAAGGGGTCCCACGAGAATAAAGGTGCGGAGAAGGGCAACAACAAGGCCTGGCTTTGGTCTTTGAAGGCCATCAAAGACAGCGCGCAACAAAAGCACTGGCACCATCGCGAAAACGGACACAGGGAGAATCCACATCGCACTTTGCGCCGCAACTTCAGTTGCCAAGCTACTGGACAATTTATCGGCAACCCAAGGCCCTGCAAAAAAAGCAACTGGCGCAACAAATATAAACACATAAGACAAGCCTGCTAAAAGAGACACCCGAACCTCCTTCCGGATTCCTCGAAAATCTTTTTCGCCATGCCGTCGCGCGACCAGAGGGAGCATTGCAACACTGCCAGCGATAAGCGGCATCGCCATAAAACGCGCACTCCTATCAAAGATGGACCATGCTGCAAGTTGAGAAGTTGCGTTGGGCAATCTGGCTAAAAGGAAGTTCACGATTTGAGATTCCAAAGCCATCAACACATAGGTCATTCCACTTGGTAGTGCGATGGAAAGAATGGCCCGAACTGGGGCCTCAAATGCTATCTGCGGTTGAGTTGGAGTTTTGCGGTCGTGCTTTCGCTTGCGTTCATGAGCGGTAGCTCTAATCGTTGCATAACTCAAACCAGCCAACCTTCCGATTACGGTTGAAAAAGCAATTCCCCAAACCCCCCAACCCAACCCAAAAGTAAACCAGGAATTCAGAACCACATTTAATAAGGAGGAGAGAATCCCTGCCCACATTGTTGTGCGGGTGTCGTGGTGGGCTTTGACAATTGAATCCGGAAGGATGGACCAAAAAGAAGTGAATGAACTTCCGGCAACAATAATTGTGGCGTAAATCCGAAACTGACTAGCAACAATCGGATCCAAGCCCATTTTCTCAGAAAAACTGGCCACACCGAGCGCTACAAAGAGAAAGGCTGCATTGAGCGCCCAGATAATTCGACGCGCCGCGGCTTTGAGTTGCCGCACTTGCTCATGATTATCTGCGCCCATTGCTGAAGCGAGCCGGGAAGTCAATCCATTTGATGTCCCTACCCAGCAAGCAATCATGAGAAATTCGAACGGGAGAGTAAGTCCTATCGCAGCAAGAGTTGCATCCCCAATTGAATTCCCCGCCGCATCCTTCAGCGAAGCAGCAAAGATGGGGTCAATCCACCCGAAGGCTGAACGAAGCCAAAAGGAAATAATGAGAGGTCCGGAAAGGGCAAGAATGCCCTTCCGCATAGAGCCATCATTCATCAAATTTCATCCAGGCCTGGAACCGCCGAAGTTTCCCCTTCTGGGCTTCGTTGAGGATGGGAGCTTCCCACTGGAGCATTTGTTCGTTTCTTTTTGGAGGGCCGCTTTTTGAGAGAGCCAAGCTCAGGGGTTTCCAACTTGCCTGCTCGGCACATTGCCGAACAATGCTGACTAGGGCATGGTCTGGGGCCGAGCTATTGGGCAGTCTAAAGATTCGCATAAAACGAATTGCGGACTTATGGTCCATTGGAAACCCGTTCAATGGAATAGCGGCTGCAATTGGATTCCAAACGATTGACTCGCTCTCAAGGCTCCGGCCGTTTGGATATGCGCTGGCGCCACTAAAGCTCAAAAATGTCGAACCGTCTTGGCTAAGAAAGCCATTCGTTTTCAAAATGCTACCTGGAAGTTTGACCGCCAGCACAACTTCAAAATCCAATTCCTTGAAAATTCCAGGACCAAACAACCCCTGCACGCGTGCAAAAGTTTTCTCAAACCACTCCTGAAATTCTTCGGCACTGCCATGACGGATGCTTCCTTGCCGTTCGAACTCTTGCCCAAAGGTACCGTCGAATAAGAGGGCGCGCCATTTTTCGATTTCGGTTTGAGATTCTGCATCCAGCTGAACCTCTTTCAACATAAACCGAACGATGTCCTCTTGAAGCGAAATAATTGAGCCAGGGTCCTCTTTTCCATTCGCAACAGATTGGACATCTTCCTGATTAAAGCTAAATCCATAAGAGGAAAGAACTCGAGCCGAATTCAAAATCATTCTCTTCTCTTTCACATCATCAGGAGCATCCAAAGTCCACGATTTCCAGATGTGTTGGCCAAGTTCGAATGCGGCCATTTTCAAATCGGAAGAAAACCGTTCTGCAAGTCTGCTATCTTCAAATCCTTCCCCAATTAATTTCCGAAGAACCAGCGAAGTTAGGTAAGTGCATTCATCGGTGATTTCGCGGAGGGCCTTTTGAATTCCTTCAGGAGTTACGACATCCCGAAAAGTTTCTTTGTATTGATACGATTTGAAAATTCCCCAGTCTTGAGTCGTCACAAGAACGGATGGCTTGGATTTTTCCCCAGATGTTGAGTTATGGAGTTGGAGTGGATGAGGGGCCGTGCTTAAGTCCGCGACCGAGTTTGTTGAGCGGAAGAGGGTCCCTTCCCGTGTCCACCTAGAATCCGATGGCGACCACGGGAACATCGAGCGTTGCTCGTCGGTCACAATTCCGCCATCCGTTTCGGTCATTTGGAGTTCCACGGAACGAAGTCCACTCTTGTCGGCCTGAACTTCTGTTCGCAATTCTGCACGAACTTCCAGACACCCTGCTAATGCAAAAAGGCAAAGGGGTAGGAAGAATCTCATATCTTTAGAATAACTTGCCTCCCCTTTGAAAAATGGTGGCCTAAGATAAAGGTATGAAAACGCCCCCACCTGCCGCCATTGTTCTGCTTTTACTCTCTGCCTGCATGAAGGCTCCCGACCCAGCATTGGCCGCTGGACACCCACAGCCGCCCTCTTCTCCTTCGGGCCCTTCTACTCCAGCCATGCCCCAATCCCCTCATGCGCCATCCGTGGCCTTGGATTTCTCCGTTCCAGCGGATTGGGAAGCTCAAAAGGCCACCAATGGCTTCACTTTGAAAAAATGGACCCTTTCTGGGGGTGGGGTTTGCACGGTTACCGCTGTGGGTGGGGATATTGGGGCCAACTTCGACCGGTGGGCAAATCAATTTGATTTGGGAGAACAAAAATGGAGCCGTGAGTCTATGGAGGGCTCTGTTTATCCCACTGAAGTCATGAAGGCGACCGGAACCTTGATGGCTGTCGCCCAAATAGGGGGAGGTGAACCACGGCCCAACTGGTCTCTGATTGGTGCCGCCATTTCGGAAACTCCTATGGGTAGTATGTATGTAAAAGTCTTAGGTCCCGCAGAGGTCCTTGCCACCCAAGAGGAGTCCATCCTTTTGGCAATCAAATCTCTTTCGTTTGGCTCTTAACTTTCCACAACTTTTCCGATTGAATTGTTGAGGTAACTCAGCACCTTGCCCTTCGTCTTCCTTGCGTGAGACGAAAAGAACTTTCGGCATGGGTTGCGTTGAATTCCATCGAGGGCTTGGGGCCAGCGCGAATCATGGAATTAGTGCGGGCTGCTGGAAGTGCGCAGAAAGTAATAAACAATCCGGGAAGGTGGGCTATCACTCTCCCGCGTTCCGTGGACTTGGGGAATGGCTCAATTTCCTTGTGGAACCGGGCAAGGGAGCAACTGGGGATGTTGAGAAAAACGGGCGGGCGGGCGCTCTCAAGGGGTTCTTTCGGATGGCCGGAAGAGTTGAATGTCCTGAAGGAGATCCCGGCAATTATCAACATTCGTGGGTCAGGGGATGTGCTTCGCTCAAGGGCCAAACGGGTCACCATCATTGGAGCTCGGGCATGCACCCCATACGGACGAGCTCAGGCGGAACGGTTTGGGGCAGGGGTTGCGGCGGCAGGAGCGGTTGTTATTTCGGGGGGAGCAAGGGGGATTGACCAAGCAGCCATGCGTGGAGCGCTGGATGTTGGTGGAAGGGTGATTGCAGTCGTGGGCTCTGGTCTGGACCGCCCTTACCCTCCCGAATCATGGCGGCTCTACGACAGAATTGTGGAGCAAGGGGGAGCCATTCTCTCGGAATTTTGCTGTGGTATGGCTCCTCAACGCGGCAACTTCCCACGGAGAAACCGAATCATGGCCGTTTTGGCACATTCGATTGTTGTGGTTCAAGCCACACGAAAGTCCGGTACCTTTTCCACACTGGGACATGTCGAAGATTGGGCGGCGAGCATTTGTGCAATTCCTGGCCCTGTGGATTGTGCTGTTTCGGCCGGACCCAATTACCTGATTCAAGAAGGCTGCCGATTGGTTCAAAACCCGGAAGAAGTTATGGATTCCCTTAGCCCGTGGACTTTAGTTGAACCGGACCCTGAACAAGATGTAATCCTATCGGCTCTAGATTGTGGGGACCGCTCGGTTGAGGATCTGGCTTTGGAGGTTCGCAAACCTCACAAGGAGGTTGCGTACAGATTGTCTGACCTGGAATTGGAGGGACGAGTTTCAAGGCTTCCCGGAGGTCTCTATCATCGTTGCAAGCGAACACCACGCAAACCTCCTTGCTGAAGCATTCTCTTTCATTCACTTTCATTTTTCTCCTCGCCTGTTCGGGTGATGTGAATGAAGGCCCTGCGTCCGTTTCTTGGAATCCATGCGCAGGCGTAGGCAATTTTGAAGTTGCGGTGGGAACAGCTCAACTTGTTCGTGGACACTATGTCACTCGTTGGTTTGGTGTGCCGGAAGAAGAAATCACTATTAGGGCGCCCAAAGTATTGGGCGACACTAGGGATGCCTTGCGAGTTTCGACTCCATCCCATTTATCGGTTCCACTTCCCGCAGGGAACAGCAAACTCGTTTTTCGATCCGCAATCCGGCGTTTAAGGAACCCACCAAATCTTCCAGAAAATTTGGGAAACCGAAGCCTCCATTGTGAAATTTTCATTCGAGAAGGTGAGTTCCTTTCCAGTGTTGCGACTTTTGATTTGGCTCCTCCACGCGCGGTGATGGATCAGGCCTGGCATCCTGTCGAGGTGGATATCCCTTCGACCCAGGGGAATTCCTTGGAGATTGTCACGCGTTGGAAGGATTCCACTTTGGCTTCCCAGACAGGTCCCCTCGTTGAGTGGGCAAATCCTCGAATATTTCCGGCAGTTCTTAAGGCGAAACCGGATGTGATTCTTGTCACGATTGACACCCTTCGCGCAGATGCGGTGCAACATATGCCCAGCATCCAATCCAGTTTTAGTAAAGGGGAATGGTGGACGGAGGCAATATCCCCTTCTAGTTGGACACTGCCGGCTTACGCTTCTCTTTTTACGGGCTTAGATGTTGCCGAGCACACCGTAGGCCGAGGCCCATTCCCCGAAGTTCCTGGAAAACCAAGTGCGCGTAAATACTTCGGATTGAAGCAAGAGCTTCCCACTCTTGCTGAGACCTTTCGGAATGCGGGCTATGCAACTTGTATGGTTCATCAGAACCCATTCCTAGAACCCTGGACGGGGTTAGATCGAGGCTTTGGGCGCTATGCGCGTGTTCAAGAAGCTCCTGAAGTTGCAGTCCAAGAAGCCCAAAAGTGGTGGGAACAGAACCAGGAGCAGCCGAGGTTCTTAGTGCTACACCTCATTACCCCCCACTTGCCATACAACAAACAAGGGAATGGTATTGATGCACTGGAAGGGCTTGAGTGGAGAGATTTTTTCTCGGTGGACCATACTCCTGAAGAACGCATTCGTTTCTTTGAACTATCCAACTCCAATAAAGCTCTTCTTAAGAAGCAATATCAAGAGGTCGTTTCGCAAATGGATGCCCAGCTTGGTAAGTTTTTAGAACCGCTTAAATCCGAATCAGACCTCATTCTGGCTTTCCATGCCGATCATGGAGAAGAGCATTGGGACAATGGCTCCTTTGAACATGGCCACAGCTTTGACGATTCCGTTGTTCGTGTCCCCCTGGCGATTTGGGAAACTGGAATGGACGAAAAATTGGTCCACGATGGCTTCGTTGGGGCACACTGGCTCGGGGGTACTTTGTTGAAGCGGGCTGGCATTTTGTCTAGTTGGAATTGCAACTTGGAATCTACTGATGTCATTCGCACTCAAGGTAGTCTTTATCGAACGACTTATGGTGGTAGGGAGTTTGACCCCACTAGTGGAGAAGACCGCTGGCTCGACTTAGAGGAGGCAGCATCGGGTGCTGGACGCCTTGCAGATTTACCGCCAGAGTTGGCGGCAGCGCTTGCGGCGCTTGGTTATTGATTCATACTTCTTGCATTAAGAAAGCCAAAGGCTCATGAAATACGAGATTGTCCCTAATAAAACTACAGCGCCAAAAAATTGCAGGCTCCTACGAAGCGTACCGCGCAAAACTTCGGATTTGTTGTCATGGCGATAACCAGACACTACAGCACCAAGCACAAAGCTAAAAACGACAAGGAGAATCGCATGACCGAAGAAAGGACTCATTCTTGGCCCTCCTTGGATTGGGCTCGGTGCAACCAGTCGGTTTGTGCCCGATGGAAAGCGTCGAGTGCAAGAACAGCATTAAACATGCCGGCTGAGGTCGTGAATAAAAGTCCGGCATCTTGGAATTTCATCACTTCGGTAAATCGTTGAGTGGAAGTGATCCATCCGGTTAGCCAAAAGCTGGGACCGCCAAGCATTTGCCCTGCCCAGTAGTATGGATGGCGTTGGCGATCAAAGTCTGAAAAGTCTCCAAGAAACATTCCGAAAAGAAATAGTCCGAACACAAGGCTTCCCAAGAAATATGCCTTGAAGCGGCGCCCAGTAAGCCAGTGGCCAAGACCGGGGAAAAGAAGGGTGGCCAAGGCGGCGGTTCCTGGGGTTGTGGTGGGTCGGGGGGAAGGTTCTGCCTGGGTGAGTGAGAAAGATGCAGCATGAGCAGCGGCAAAACAGGACAGAATGCCCGAACCCGCACTTAAGAGATGGCCGAGGTAACGATAGGGCAAGACCTCGGGGGATACGCCCCCTCTTTCGATGGATTGGTACATGAGGGCGGCGCAATGCGTGCCGAAGTAGTTCCCCATTTCAGGGATCATGAGATAAACCAACTTCATTCCGCCGAGCCCGAACCACCGGCCATAGTCCAGTTGGGTGAAACCGGCGAGGGTAAGGCCAGAAAACAACATCACTTGGCAAAGAACAAACCAACTGAAGGCCCATTGTCGTTTTTGGCAGAGCAAATGACCAAGGCCGGGAACCAAAATGGATGCCGTTACCACTTTCGCCATTCGATTGCGCGTTTCTTCGAGGGGGGCAAGTGCTTCCATTGACCTAGTTTCTATCAAAGCGGAGGGGGCGAGCGGAGCTAGACTGTTCTGAAGCAAAATGGCGAACCCCAAAACCCACACAGCTCAGTACCGCATTCTCTATCGGGACACCGACTCGATGGGTATTCTTTATTACGCGCGATACTTGGAGCTGTTTGAGTTGGGGCGCACCGAGTGGCAACGAGATGAGGGGCTCAGGTATGCGGATATGGAGAGTGAAGAGGGAAAAATGTTGCCAGTCGTACGTGCGGAGTGTGATTACATCACGCCATTGAAATTTGACGATTTGGCGGTCATTGAAACTACGGTCCATTCTTGGACTGCGACCACTCTTTGCTTTGAAAGCCAAGTTTTTCGAGGCCCTGGGGGCGAACTTTGCGCTCGGGGGTTGGTCCAGCTCGGTTGCGTGGCCAGTGATTCCTTCCGTCCGAGCAGAATGCCGGAGAAATATTTGGATTTGCTTGGAGAGCAGGCTCCGGAGAAAAAGGGGCGCCGCCGCCAATAGGACTCTGACCTAATCCGGTGGGTCACCCACCTTCGGAACCTTAGCCACACACTGACTTTAGGTTTGTTTTCTGTTCCGGCCTAGGCCTGTCACTTAAAGGGGCCCGAACTCCATACACAATAAGCACTTGGAGATTTGGGTGACCCACCGGATTAGGTCAGAGTCCTAGGGGAAACCCTCCCCCTATTTCTCTTCTTTTTCCCCTTTTCTCCAAGGCCCTGGCGGCCTCGTAACTGTTTACCCCATAGCCCCTTATGAACACTTGTGGCGAATCTTGCAACCCACCATCTTGAAAAGGCACTGAAATGGTGCTATTTTGTGGAGATGCTCCGCTTCACCAAGCGCTCGGAATACGGACTCATTGCTCTTGCCTACCTTGGCGGGCAGGGTGATTCCTATTGCAGCGCCCGTGAAATCGTTGATACCTTGGGGCTTCCGCGCCGGCTTTGCGCCGAAATCCTGAAATCCCTCTCCACCGCTGGCCTCGTTGAGGCTATCCGTGGGCCCGGGGGCGGGTATCGGCTGAAGCGGGAACCCAGCGGCCTCTCTCTATCGGAGGTCATCACTGTCCTTGAGGGCCCCCTCCGAATGGCCAACTGCGCCAATGGCGGCGAATGCGAAAAAGAGGCCGCCTGCCTCATCGCAACTGGAGTCAACCGCGTAGCAGATGACATCCAGGGCGTCCTCTCCTCTTTCACCCTTGCGGACTTAATTGCTGAAGCTCAGGCAAAAATCAACGCGCCAACCCCTGCAATCCAAGTATGACCCATACCCCCATTTACATGGATAACCAAGCCACCACCCCGGTGGACCCGCAAGTGCTTGAGGCCATGCTCCCCTACTTTGGGGATCACTTTGGAAATGCAGCCTCGCGCAGTCATGGCTTCGGTTGGGAAGCTGAAAAGGCTGTCGAAAAAGCACGCGAACTCATTGCAAGTGCATTGGGCGCAAAATCGCGCGAACTCATTTTCACTTCTGGCGCAACAGAATCGAACAACCTTGCAATTCTTGGCGTTGCCCGCATGTACCAATCGCGCGGCAAACACATCATTACTGCTGCAACTGAGCACAAAGCGGTTCTTGACCCATTTCTTTATCTGCAGAACCAGGGTTGGGAAACGACTGTCCTCGATGTGGATAAATTTGGCCGCATCAATCCCGAAGACTTGCGGGAAGCTCTTCGCGAAGACACCACCCTCGTATCCATCATGCATGGAAATAACGAAGTAGGAACACTGCAGCCGGTTGCTGAAATTGGAGCCATTTGCCACGAACATGGTGCTCTCTTCCATTGCGACGCAACTCAAACGGTAGGCAAAGAACCCGTCAGTGTTGGCGAAATGAACATCGACCTTCTTTCTTGTTCTGCTCACAAACTTTACGGCCCTAAAGGAGCCGGCGCTCTTTACATTCGCCGGCGCAACCCCCGTGTTCGCCTGGAACCTATTTTTCATGGTGGTGGGCATGAACGTGGCTTCCGCTCAGGAACCCTCAATGTCCCTGGAATTGTTGGGTTTGCCAAAGCTGTTGAGCTTTGCCTCGACAACATGCAAGCGGAGCAGGACACAATTCGGGCATTGCGCGATCGCCTCCAGCACCGCCTCCTAACCGAGCTGGACTACTCCCACCTCAACGGACACCCTGAACAGCGCCTGGCAACAAATCTAAACATTAGTTTCGAGTTCGTTGAAGGCGAGTCCATGCTCATGGGCATGGAGGGCGTCGCCGTGAGTTCTGGCTCCGCATGCACTTCTGCAAGCCTAGAGCCATCCTATGTCCTTCGTGCATTAGGCGTCGGCGATGATAAGGCACACTCTTCTATTCGATTCAGCCTTGGCCGCTTCAACACTGCAGCTGAAGTCGAAGAGGTGGCGGATCGAACCATCTCCACTGTCCAGCGCCTTCGCGAAATGTCCCCCCTTTACGAAATGGCCCAAGAGGGCATAAACATTGCCAGTGTGAACTGGTCCGCCCACTAAAAATCATGAGTTACAGCGACAAAGTCATCGACCATTACGAAAACCCACGCAATGTCGGCTCCATGGACAAAGAAGCCCATGATGTCGGCACTGGAATCGTTGGTGCACCTGAATGCGGAGATGTCATGAAGCTCCAAATCCAAGTGGATGACGAGGGCGTAATCCGCGAAGCAAAATTCAAAACCTTCGGCTGCGGCTCTGCCATTGCATCATCCAGCCTTGCCACCGAATGGTTGAAAGGGCGGACACTTGACGAAGCAACTGAAATAAGGAACAGCGACATTGCAACGGAGCTTGCCCTTCCGCCTGTAAAAATCCACTGCTCCGTTTTGGCGGAGGATGCCATCAAACAGGCCATTGAAGACTTCCAATCAAAGAAGAACGATGAAAACTAACTCTCAAACTCCAAAGGCGGACTTTCAATTAACTCCTGAAGCAAGCACCGAAATCAAGCGCCTACTTTTGGAACACGAACTACCAGAAACTGCTGGGGTTCGAGTTGGCGTGAAAGGTGGTGGTTGTTCTGGATTCACATACACTTTGAACTTTGACTTCAAACCCGCTGATGGTGACATCATCATTGAAGAGGATGGGGTTCGCATTTTCTGTGACCCGAAATCTATCCTTTATCTCAATGGAACACGCCTCACTTATTCGGACGGCCTTCAAGGGAAGGGGTTCCAGTTTGAGAACCCGAACGCCACAAACACCTGCGGTTGCGGCGATTCATTCTCCGTCTAATCAAGCATGCAAGAAAGCAAAGGGAAGCTTCGGGAGGATCCATTCTCATTGCTTGGGCTCCCGCGACGCTTTCGGATTCAAACAGCTGATTTAGAAAAGGCGCACCTTGAAGCGAGCCGCATTTGGCACCCGGACCGGTTCGTCCTCCGGCCCGAAGCGGAAAGACTGAAAGCGGAAGACCACATGGCCACTCTTAACGAGGCTTATGAAGTATTAAAGTGCCCTATTGCTCGTGCAGCCGCTTTGCTTGAAGTTGAAGGATTCAAATTGGATGAAGGAACCGATACTGCCTCCAGTCCGGATTTCTTAATGGCCATGATGGAGCTCAAAGAAGAAGCTTCGGAGGCCAGAAGCCAAGGAAATCCTGAGGCGATTCAGGAAATCGTCCAGAAACTGCATACGCTCCAGGAACGCGAAGAAAAATCAGTCTTCCAACTCTTTGATCAACTTGCAATGGCACCCAACACTCGGTCTGAAAAACTTGAAAAAATTCGGGGTCACCTCCAAAAGGCATCCTATTTCCGAAAGACCTGCGATGACCTCCTCATCCCTAGCACTCTGCACTAAACTTTTTCTGTGGCTACTCTTCCCTCTCTAAACCTGCTTGGCGAAACATCGGCCACACCTGTTCTAGGGATTGATCTTGGAACGACAAATACTCTGGTGGCCGTTTGGGAAGGAAGGGCGCCACTTGTGCTTAGCGATGAGCGTGGGCAGTCCATTCTCCCTTCCGTCGTCAGTTGGACAAATGACGACACTGTTGTTGTTGGGCGGGCAGCGTTGGCAAGGAGCCGAATTGCTCCGGACAAGACTGTTCATTCCGCCAAGCGCCTAATCGGGCGCAGCGCGGAAGACATTAAAGAGTCTCACCTTCAACTCCCCTATCAAGTTGAGAACGCTGAAGACCGCCCCATGGCAATGATACGCATGGGGCACCGATTGGTTTCCCCAATTGAAGTTTCTGCGCATGTGCTTTCTGCAGCTAGAGCTCAGGCCTCTCAAGCTCTGGAACGCCCTGTTAGCGATCTCAACCGTGCAGTCATTACGGTTCCTGCTTACTTCGACGATGCCCAAAGACACGCTACTCGTGAAGCCGCCAAGCTTGCAGGCCTGGAAGTCCTTCGAATCGTCAATGAACCAACCTCAGCCGCCCTCGCTTATGGCCTTCAACGCGGCGAATCCTCTCGCGTTCTTGTTTATGACCTTGGGGGCGGCACCTTTGATGCCTCTATTCTTCAACTGGAAGATGGTGTTTTCCGTGTTCTTGCAACTGCTGGTGACACAGCCCTCGGCGGTGACGACATGGATTCCACTCTCATGGAATACGCAGCCAATGCGATTCAAAGTAAATGCGGCGTTAACCCAATGGACGATTCCGCATCTCGTTCTGCTTTAAGGCTAGCCGCTGAACGCTGCAAAAAAAACCTATCTGAATCTAGAACCGCCGACCTCAGCTTTCATGACCCTGCTACAGGAATTGCTTGGCGCGAAACAATTCAGCGAGAAACTTTTGAGTCCTTCATCACTCCAATGATTGAGCGAAGCTTGGAGTTCTGCAAACATGTTCTTAAAGATGCAAACCTTCGCGTAGAAGACCTCGACGAACTCGTTCTTGTTGGGGGCAGTACACGAATACCGTTCGTGCGAAAAGCAGTAGAAGCCTTTACCGGCAACGAAGCGCAATCGGGCTTAAATCCCGATGAGATTGTTGCCCTTGGTGCTGCTGTTCAGGGGGGAGTCCTTTCAGGGGCAGATGTCAACGCTCTCCTTCTTGATGTCACCCCCCTATCCCTTGGAATTGAAACGGTTGGTGGCACCGTTTCCAAACTCATCCACCGCAATTCCCCAATTCCATGCCGAGCAATGGAAGGATTCACCACCTTCATGGATGGCCAAAGTGCGGTCAAGTTCCATGTCGTTCAGGGGGAAAGGGAATTAGTATCAGATTGTCGAAGCCTTGGTGAATTTATTCTGACGGGCATTCCGCCCATGCCTGCCGGCCTACCCAAAATCGGTGTAGAGTTCACTCTTGATGCTGATGGGATTCTTCGGGTCAAAGCGAAAGAAGAGCGAAGCGGTGCAGCCGCATCCATTGAAATCAAGCCCAAGCACGGACTCACTGATGAAGAAGTTGAATCTATGCTTAAGTGTGCATGGGAAAACGCCGAATCCGACATGGAGGCCCGCCGCGTTTCCGATTTGAAAACAGAACTTGAAACGGTGCTCCGCTCGGTTCAAAAGAACATAACTTTAGCTGAAGAAAAACTACCCGCCGAGCATTGGGCCCGACTCAAAGAAGCCATTGAAGACGCAGATGATGCGTCAGTGAAAAACACTTCATCCACACTCCAATCTATTTTGGATGAACTGGAAGAAGCTGCCTACCCACTCGCCGAACTTCTTATGAATAATCTTGCTCATAACACCGTAACAAATCGAAAAGTAGAAGAAATTATCGGAGGTGATTCCTGATGGCTGGAAAAAATCCATACATGAAAGAGACTGCGCCAGACCCTCCAAAAACCGCGTACCGCATTCGGTTTCTGCCTATGGACGAAACCGTTGAGGTTGACCCCGCAAACTTGCCTGACAGAGTTGCAGGGCACCCGGGGAGCATCCTTCAAACCGCTTTAGATGCAGGGATATCCATCGGTTATGCCTGCGGTGGAGTTTGCGCTTGCTCAACTTGCCACATCATTGTGCAAGAAGGCGTTGAGTCGATTCCCGATGGCACAGACTCTGAAGTCGACATGCTTGAAAAAGCACCCGGACTTCAACTTGACAGCAGGCTCGCTTGCCAAGCTGTTCCAGATGGAAGTTGCGACCTAGTCGTTGAAGTTCCCTCATGGAATCGCAACCTCGTACAGGAGGATCACGGATGAATCCCGAAGCACTCCCTATAACCTGGGTCAACACCGAAGAGATTGCTTTTCAGCTATTTGAAAAAAACCCCAATCTGAACCCACTTCAAATCCGCTTCACCACCCTAAGAGACATGGTCTTAGCCATCCCTGGATTTACCGGCGAGAAAAGCAAGTGCAATGAACGAATCTTGGAAGCCATTCAAATGGCTTGGCTGGAAGAGTATCGCGACGCTTAGGCCAAATCTTCTGCTTCGGCCTCTCTGCCAGAATGTGGATGTTCGCCAAGATTATTTTCTTGTTCCAATATTTCCCTAGCCATTCCAATCGCAGCCTCGTGTGAAGAACACCCAGAAGCATCTGCGCGTTGAAGGACTGCCGAAACCGTTGCACCAATACGCCTCAGCTCAACATCAAAATCTGTGCGCCCAGTTTGCTCAAAGCCAGACCCCTCAACAAGGGCCCCGCTATTGACCACAAAGTCTGGAACATACAAGATGCCCCGATCGTGGAGTTGATTTGCTTGCTCAGGTGATGGAAGCATGTTGTTGGCAGCCCCGGCAACAATGCGGCATCGCAATTTTTGCAAGTTCAAATCATGCAGTACACCTCCCATTGCACAAGGAGCAAGAATATCTGATTCGATTTCAAAAATCTTTACCGGCTCCACAATCGAGGCACCCAACCGTTTAGCTTTCTCAGCAGTCGTTGGGTCTAAATCGCAAGCGACAACACGGCACCCCTTATTCAAGAGCCGCTCTGCAAGGGGTAAGCCAACAGCACCCAGACCTTGAATCGCAACGGTTCGCCCTGAAAGTTCTGAGTTACCATCTACAAAATCGAGGGCGGCACGCATGCCAAACTCAACTCCTTCGGCGGTTGCTTCTCCTGCAGGCCGCAAATTTTCTGAGTGGCAGGTGTAAAAAGAACTCCCCTCTTGTTGTAGAGCTATTCGATCGGACTCAACAAAGCCGACATCGGGCCCACAGCGATATACCCCGTTCAACCCTTCGATAAACTGACCCAATTTTTTCATGGCCAAATTTCGGTTTTTAATTCGATCCGCCAAAATCACGGTCTTCGCCCCACCGCCAGCCACGCCAGCCAGGACGCATTTGTAGGTCATGGACTGCGACAATCGAAGGGAATCCAGAGCGGCTTCGGCTTCATTTCGATACCGCCACACACGAATTCCACCATACGCCGGCCCACGCCGGGTATTGTGAAGGGCAATCCAGCCCTGAAGGCCCGATTCGAAGTCTTGAACGGCTAAAACCCGATCATGTCCGCCGCGCGCCATCCAGTCGAGAAGTTCCATGAAATATTACTGCTTAAAGGGGAAGGAACCGAGGGGGGGTCCTGTCTTATGATTGTAAACCACAAGTCAAATGAAACCCACCCCTGCCCACTTCCTGCTCCCTTTTCTCGTTTTCTCAGCCTGTGCTACCCCTCAGGCTGACCCTAAGCTACCGGACCTTCTTACCGAGGAGTACCAGGAGCCTAGTGGGAGAGGTCCAATGGCCGTTGGTGATTTGATGGTGGAATGCGAGCGCCATCTGCGTTCTTGGAAATCATTAATGAGTGCGCCTCGCTCAACTTCAAACCGAAGCGCGATTGCAACGACAGAAAAGGCCATCGCAACTTTGGCCCATCGTGAACAACCTCAACTTGAAAAGATCGCCGTTTCGGGTGCCCCGCGAAACCGTGCAATTGCCTCTGCTGCACTTGGGTTCTGTGCTGACCCTGCTGCACTCCCTCTTCTTTTGAATAATGTCAGCGCCGAAGATGACCTCGTCGCCTCGTCGGCACTGCTCGGATTAGGAATGCTAGCAGATGAATCTACTGCCCTTTCCCCCGTTTACGAACGGGTCATGGACATCAACGCTACGGATAGCATTCTCCAAAATGCCGCCTTTGCCACCCTTCGTATCGCAGACAAATTGCGTAACGATGAAAATGGAACATTATCTTCCATCATGGTTGCCCTTCTTGGGTCTGAGCTCCCAAAAGTTCGAGGTCAGGCCTTGATTGGCTTGGGCTTGATAAAAGCAGCCCACACGGTCCCCTTGCTTCAGGAAAAACTAAAGGATGACATTCCAGACAATCGCCTTGCCGCTGCTTGGGCACTCGGTGAAATCTCCAGTATCGGGTCAACCCCCTCACTTCTGGAGGCACTCTCCGACGAAGACACCCTCGTAGCTGGCGCAGCACGAGCTGCTCTTGCAAAAATTTACGGCCAAGACTGGGGCAAAAATGCTGACGATTGGGCAACTCCAATTGAAGCGGCAACGATTCAAAAGTAGAGATGTTCCTTACGACTTCCTTCCTCTTGAGTTTTGCAACAACTGCTGCCCTCCAAGACCCTGCTCCCTCGACTCAAGAGCTTACTTTTTATGAACAACTCTGCCAAAAGAGGAAGCAGGCTTCTTGCCCCAAGCGTGGACCTTCGGAACACTTTCGTTCCACAGGAGATATTACCTTCATATTTCCTTCCGGTGAAACTGTGGAACAAGAATGTGAGGTATTAGTTGGTGGCCCTTCGCGCCTTCGATATTTATTGAAAAAAAATGGAAAAAGAAACCTATTCCTAGTCCAAACTCCAAAACTTGCTTGGTTCCTACCAAACGCTGCCCCTTCCTTTCAAAAATGGGACGCTGAAGAATTGTCTCGGCAAACTTGGCTTCGTTGGGTCGCCTCTCGTTTCCCTTGGGATTTTAAAGACACCTTAGCGGGAAATGCTGAGCTTAAAGAGTTCAAAGTAAGTGGCCCCTGGGGCACTTTAGACATTTCCTTGGGAGATGACTTTCTCCCAAATCGCCTTAGTCTAAGAACAATGGACCTTCGACTCAGTGACTGGGCTCCTGGGTCGAAGGGTAGGCTTTTTCCAAAGCGTTGGGAATGGAAAACCCCTGCGCTAACTCAGGTAGAGATTTTCCCCGTAATCGAGGATGGTGTTTTAGTTTTCGACAAGGCCTTTGGCCCATTTTCTGAAGCGGATTCCTCTCAAGATGCAATTGGTAATTGGGTAGGCAATTCCTCAAAGGACTCAAAACAACGAATCAAAGGTGAAGAGTACGGTCTTCAAATCCGCCCTCCAATCCAACTCTGGGCAGCTGAGCAAGATTCAACTTGGTGGAAATCCCTTCCTTCCGAAGAAAAAAAACAGTCCTGGGTGGTGTTGCTTGAAAATGAGGGTCAGCTAGTTGGACTATCTGAATTAACAGGCAAGCCCCCCGAGGGGGTCCAAGTTCATAGTTTTTCCGAGGGCCTCTGGCTCCGCTGGGTTACTTACACCCAGCTGGGTGCTCAGCAGCTCGCCGACGAACTCCGCGAATCTGCAATTAAATCAAAACTTATCCCATTGGGTCCTGCCCTCTTCCGAGGTCCGAATGCCGAAAATCGTATCGGTCGGCGAGAGCTTTTGCTCTCAGTTAAAAAACAGAATTAGGTTATTTCCATTGGCCCTTGAGAAGGTCGGAACCACTGCACTTCCGTTTTGCGGCCTGTTTTCTTCTCATATATTTCAGGAACTTGGGAATTAAAGACCCCTTTGGAGTTCGTGTCCACAACTGCAACGATACAACCGCCAAAGCCAGCCCCCGTTAGCCGTGCCCCAAAGCAGCCATCAATGGATTGGGAAGCGTCAACCAAAATATCTAACTCTGGTGTGGAGACTTCAAACAGGTCTCTCAAAGATTCGTGGGCAGAACTCATTGTTTCCCCAAACCCGGCCAAGTTACCTGCACGAAGAGCCTGTGCGGCGACTTGAGTGCGCTCATATTCACCCACTACATGTTTCACCCGCCGAGCAAGATTTGGAGGAAGGCGATCCCGTTGAAGCTCAAACTCTTTGCGCTTAACATCTCGCAAACATGTAACACCTGGGAGCTGCTCTTGCAAAAGTGATAGGGCTCGCGTGCACTCAGCGACACGCTCGTTGAAGGCAGAGTTTGCTAACTCGCGCTGAACTCCGCTATCAACAACTGCAATAGCGACACGATCCGCAGGAAATGGAAGGTGCTCCCTCGTTAATTCCAGACAATCGAAAAGGAGGATTGAATCCTTCTCTGCCAATAAGATTGCTGCCTGGTCTAAAATTCCACATCGCACCCCAACATATTCACTTTCTGCGCGATGAGCTAATCGAATCATTTCATCCGCATCGGTCTTTGCCTCTAGTAATTTGGAAATGGCAAACACCATGCCACACTCAACGCTCGCCGACGAGCTCAAACCACGGCCCATAGGTAGGTCAGCATTCACAAAAATATCTAACCCAGGCAACTCCCCCCAAGCTTGAGAAGCGCAGTAGAGGGCACCCTCTGAATAGGCGGACCAAGTTTTCGTTCTTCCCGGCTTCAGTTCGGACATAGGAACTTCAATCTTCTCGCCAGGAAATTGTGCAGATCGCAATTGAAGGAAATGATCGTCTCTGGGCGCAATAGCAATACAAGTTCCCTTCGAAAGGGCTACCGGCATCACCTTGCCGCCGTTGTAGTCCATATGAGCCCCCCCCAAGTTGGCTCGGCCAGGGGCAAAAAAAATACGGGGGGCCTTAGAACTTCCTTCTCGAAAGAAGTCCAGGGTCTGCTCGGCTAATGCTGCGGTTACTTCCACTTGGGGCTAGGTTACGATGTTTGACCAAGGCATTCACCCCGATTCCCGATGTTTACCCCATTCTTCCTCTTCTTTCTTGCGATTAGCGCGCCAAGCCTTGCTCAAGAAGTGCCGACTTCCGCCCAGGAGCCACTACTTGACCGCATAGTCCTCAAACTTAATGGAGAGGGCTTCACTGCCCGCTCAATCCTCAGTGAAAACAAATGGGATGAATCCAAGTTGGCCGAAATGCTGGATCGAGATTCCAAACAGGCCCAACTTTTTCTCAACTCCCCTGTATTCCTTGCCAGATGCCGCGCTTTTGCTGACCACCAAGCTCTTAATCTTGCCAAGATTCCGCAGGTCTCGGATGAAGTTGTTCTGGCCGAATCTTCGGCATGGGCGAAAGACCGTTCTCTTTCACTGGCTCCCAAAGCCCTCATGCTTAACCACGGAATGGAAATCCAGAACCGTGCCCGCATCCTTGCGACTCAGCAGAGCGAATACGGGACCAGCCAGTTGCGCAGGCGCATGCTTGAGTCCGTACCAGAGTTTTTTGGAGAACTTTCATTCTCTTGGATTCGGCTTCCTTTAGTGAATCTGGATACAGGCCTCATTCTTCCAACCGAGAAGCGGCGGGACTTATACGACTTGCTGGATAACACAGCATCAGAACTCTCAAATGGAAAAATAACATGGGAAGATGCCGTCCAAAACTTGGCAACATCTGAACTCGACAAAAAGAAGAGTGGTTATCAAGGTCTGGTTCGAAGGGACCATACAAACCGATTTGAAGAGCCTGTCTTGAGGGTACTTTTTTCAGATTTAGGATTCAAACTTCCTGAGGGGCACCTTCTTCGGGGGCCCATTGCGGGGTCAGCTTGGATTTACCTTTTGCGAGTTGAAACGGTACGAATCCGGGGTGTTGTTGACCTGCAAAGTGTTAGAGAAAAAGTAGATCGCGCACTCCGCGAGTCCAAACTCCAACAAGATCTTTCCGAAATTCGCACTGGTGTGAAGGCCGATTTCTTGGTTCCCATTTCTGAATGAATTCCACTCCCCCCATTCTTCAGCTGGATAAACTTACCGTTCAATACGGTAACTTTACTGCCCTAAAAGAATTCAGCGCACGATTCCCGGGAGGAGCTCTTGGCCTTCTGGGCCCCAATGGTGCCGGGAAATCGACTTTACTTCGCGCCATCCTGGGTTTGGTTTCACCCTCCTCAGGAAACGGGTCCGCCCTCGGGTTGGACATCAAAAAAGGCGGAGCCAAACTTCGTTCACGAATTGGCTACATGCCTGAACAGGATTGCTACATCACTGGAATGTCGGGCGTCCGAGGATTAGCCCACTTGGCTGAAGTTTGTGGATTCCTGCCCGATGACGCAATGCTCCGAGCCCACGATGTCCTTCATTTTGTCGGCCTTGGAGAAGAACGCTACCGCGAAGTTTCGGATTATTCAGTTGGAATGCGCCAAAGGTATAAATTGGCAGCAGCACTCGTTCATGACCCTGATGTTCTTTTCTTGGATGAGCCAACAAATGGATTAGACCCACGGGGGCGCGCACGCATGCTTGATCTCATTGACCGAACTCGAAAAGAGCATGGCCTTCACCTTATTCTTGCCTCCCATTTGTTGCCTGATGTCGAACTGTTATGCGATGAAGTTTGGGTATTAGACAATGGAGTTCTTAAGCAATCTGGAACGATTTCTAAACTAACATCTGCAGCCCGAGGTGCTTGCCGCCTGCGAACGACTACCGAGAAAACAGAAGCAATCACCACGGCCGCTCAAGCACTTGGAATCCATGTCTTGCCGGGAAATCAAGCAGACGAATTGCTCTTAGGGCGTCCTGACGAAGCCGTTGCCCCCGTTGAAGTTTTCCAACTCACTCAAAGTTGCAACGCCCCAGTCTTCAGCCTTAAACCTGCCGCCCGCAGTTTGGAAGATGCATTCCTCGAAGCCCTCGAGAGTAACTAATGGCATTTCGAGCAGCTGAATATGAGCGTTTCCGTGGCCAGAAGTCCAACTATCCTGCATGGTGGCCCATCTTTACAGCCACCCTCTATCGAGGTTGGAAAATCACATGGGTTAGGCGAATTTGCTTAGGGTCTTTGGTTTCTGCCTTTGGTTTAACCCTTATGTTTTATTCCCTTTATAAAGTCATTCCGGGCTGGCGTGAACTCATGCAGCAAGTTGGCCATATGATTGACCCTGAAGAAAAGCTACCGTTTCAAATCGATGCTCGATTTTATGCCGGCATCTTGAAGCTCTATATTTACCCAGTTCTACTTCCACTTTCTGTTCTGTTTGGGCAGGACTTAATCTCCTCAGATATGCGAACACGAGCCCTCGAAGCTTATTTCGCGCGACCACTCACTCCCTTCGCTTACCTATTTGGCCGCACCCTGGCCTTTCTTGCTTTCCTACTCGGAGCAACATTACTCCCATTGCTTTGGGTTTGGAGTTTCGACGTACTAACCGCACCCGAGGGCCATTTTGAATGGGTTGCCATGGTTCCAAAGGGCATTCTCTTGTCTTTCGGCGGGGTCTCTGTGGTCCTTGCCCTTCTTATTCAAGCCGTGTCCAGTATCTCAAAAAGCTCGACCTGGACAAGCATGGGACTCATTGTCTTATTCCTACTCTCTGCTCCAATCGCTCATATCCTCCATGAGCTCACAGACATGAAAGTCTTCCTAGCCCTTTCAATTCCGGAATCCATTAAGCTCATTGTCCACGCATCACTGGGGCTCGAGGTTTCCCCGGACTCTGGCCTAGCAACCCTCGCACATGCCGTTTTACTTTTCGCCTTTATCGCTGGCATCTCCCTCTTAATCCTTTGGAAGCGAATTCTGCGTAAGGGGGTTGTGGGATGAGCAACGCGCCCATCCGCTGTATCGGTTTGTCTCGTTGGTACGGAGAAGTCCAGGGCCTTTCTGGATTAACTGCGGACATTGGCCCCGGCGTTGTTGGCTTATTGGGGCCGAATGGTTCTGGAAAATCTACTTTGATGCGACTCCTAACTGGGCAAATAAAACCCAGCCGCGGAAAGGTAATTCTCTTTGGGCAAGAGTTAACTCCAGGCACTTGGAGGCCATTTTCCAAAATTGCCTACACACCCGGAGATGACATTCACTTCGAAGACGAGCGAGCGATTGATTTTCTCGTTTTGATGGCCCGTATCTCAGGGGAGAATTCAATCAGTGCACGAAATCGTGCTCGGTGCTCCCTGGAACAAACAGGCATGGAGGAATCTTGCCAAAAACGCCTATGTGAAATGTCCAAGGGGATGCGCCAGCGCATCAAATTAGCTCAAGCCCTTCTTTTTGAACCAGAGGTCTTGCTTTTAGATGAGCCCCTGAACGGAATGGACCCAATTAGCCGACGAGCCACTCTTGATTTAATTCGAGAACTTGGCCAAGAAGGGCGGACTATCCTCTTGGCATCCCATGTACTTCATGATGTTGAATCCATTACAAAGAAAATCCTGCTCCTGCACCACGGCCGGCTTCTTGCGGAGGGTGCACTAGAAGATATCCGATCTCTCATCAATACCCGACCTCGAGAAGTAGTTGTCAAAACATCCGCGCCTCTCGAAGTAGGCGCTTCTCTCATGTCCAATAAACTCGCTGCTGGAATGCGCTTCTCTGAATTAGAGCTTGTGGTGGAGACGAGGCAACTGGATGAACTTCTTAAGCACCTCGGTGAGCTCGGCTGCCAAGGGCTCATTAAAGGGATTGAAATCGAAGACAATAACCTGGAGTCTCTATTTGAACTTCTTGTGGGAGAGCCCGCATGACCGCAATGATCGCCTCTCGCAACTGGTCACTTCGAAGAGCGCTCATCGGTCGGCGCACCTTGCCTGCTCTTTTTATCTCGCTCCTGCCTGCACTCATAGTTGCCATTGGTGCTTGGGCGGGTGCCTGGGACGGTGAGCGTGACGCATTCACAGATTTCGGCTTTTCGATTGCACCCCTTTGTCTTTATTTCGTGCTGCCCATGCTCTGCATGTTTACAGTTCTTCCCACCGTTGGAGAGCTATACGAATCTGGGTCCATTTCGTATCTTTGGACGCGGCCCTCGCCCCGCTGGAAGATTCTCCTTGGGATTCACCAAGGTTCATTGCTCGCCTTTCTTGCTCTGACCGCTATTGGAATCTCCGCTAACGCTCTCATCATGGCGACTGCAGATTCCAATTCCCCCGCCTCAACTGGCGATTGGATTAGTCGTGCCTTTGGCTTGTGGGCAGTCATGGGCGTTGGCGCAGCAACCTACGGAGCCGTTTGCCTACTTTTTGCAGTTTGGTCCAAACGATCAGCACTTTGGTCCATCGGCCTTCTCATAGGTTGGGGCGCCATCGTCGGTGCTTTACCCGGAAGCCTTCGGAACACCTCTCCCCACCGATATCTTTTTGGCCTTCTACGAGATTGGTGTGGGATAAAAAATGTCCAAGAGGGTTTTTTTGTGCCCGATGCTTCTCCGCCAAGCACCTTCCTTTCCTTAACAGCTTTATTAGTGGTCATGATCTTCGCCCTTTGGTTATCAACCATGGCTGCTAAAAACAGGGATGTTCTTTAACTATGCCAATCGCTCGCCAGGCTGGAGAATGGGGCCAATCACTCCAAGCGCTAGCCCAGGTTCCTCTTCTAAATCGTGTCCTTTTGGGCAATCCCAAGTACTTTGAAGTTACTGAAGTCATCAATGTGCACATGGCGGATTCAAAGGGAAACCCCAAGTCCATTGATTCAGGCCTTGCTCTGAAACAGTGGGGCGCACTTTCACACGCCTATAAAAAGCTGAATATTCAAGTAGAAATTCTGGACCCTGTTGAGGGACTCTCTGATTTTTGTTTTACCGCCAATCCTTCCTTGGTCCTTCCTCTCCCAAATGGAACTCGGGAAGTTTGGCTTTCTAAAATGGCCCACTCATCACGAAGAAGTGAGGTTGATTTCCATGCTCGTTTCTTTGAAGGACAGAAAATACCAACAAGACGATTTCCGGATTGCGTAACGCGTTTCGAAGGTTGCGGCGACGGCATCCTCCACCCAGGAAGGCACCTGATTCATGCTGGAACCGGAACTAGGTCCTCGATTGAAGCTTGGAACATAATCGCTGAAGCTCACCCTGAACTTCAAATCCTGCACTATGAACTCCAGGACTCTCGCTTTTATCACTTAGACACCGCCCTTGCCCCTCTAAATGAAACGACGGCCCTTTTTGTTCCTTGTGCCTTCAACGACCATGGAATAACTCTGCTTCAGTCGGCCTTCGAGGACCTTATTCCAATCTCCCTTGATGAAGCCCTCAACTTTGCAGGGAATGCTCATTGCCCCGATGGGAAAAATGTCCTACTTCAGTCCGGCAACCCCCAAGTAGAGGCTGTCCTCAGTAGCAAAGGCTTCCAGGCCATCCCCCTGGACACTTCAGAATTTAGAAAATCAGGCGGTTCCGTTTTCTGCCTGAAGTTGGCTTGGTGATTCAACCTCGTGCGTGACTTTCTCTGAAAGGGCTTCCTTAATCAAACGGTCACAAAGGTCAGTGAATCCAATTCCAGAATGTTCCATGAGTTTGGGGTACATGGATATGGAAGTAAATCCTGGGATTGTATTGACCTCGTTCACGACCAATCGACCCGTTTTCTTACCAATAAAAAAGTCGATGCGGGCCATTCCGGATAGTCGGAGAACATCAAAGGCTCGGAGTGCGATTTCTTGCATGCCCACCGTCATCTGGGGCTGAATCCCTTCTGCTGGGACGACAAGTTCGGCAGAATCGTTTTCATACTTGGACGAGAAATCGTACCAGCTTTCTGGTTGAACCTCACCCGGGACCGTCGCAAAAGGTTCTGCACCACCGAGTACAGCAATTTCAAGTTCCTTTGCGTTTAAAGCGGGTTCGACCAAAACCCATTCACCAAATGTGAATGCGTGATCCAAACCGGCACGAAGCTCATCTTCGGTCTCAACTCGAGAGATTCCAACAGAAGACCCCTGACAAGCGGGCTTCACAAAGCATGGTAAGCCACGGTCTTCAATCAGGTGAGACAAAACGATTTCTTTATCCGCAAGATAATCGCGGTGGCGAAGCTCGGTCCAGGAAACAACTTCAATTCCAGCGTCACGCAGGACTCGCTTGGCTACAGACTTATCCATGGCCAATGCAGAACCAAGTGTTCCAGAACCCACAAAGGGAACGCCGCAGAGTTCTAGCCAACCTTGGAGGCTCCCATCTTCACCACCTGGCCCATGCAGAACGGGAAAAACGCATTCAGTCCCTTCAGGTAAAGCAGGAAAACCACCTGGGCCTTTAAAATCTCTGCCCTCCAAAAGAGCGGCAGAATCTTCTTCATTCAAAAACCGGCCCTCTGAAGTAATGCCCACAAGTCGAACATCCCAGCGATTCTGATCCAGCGCGCGAAGCACTGCCGAGGCAGACCGCAAACTTACAGCATGTTCTTCAGAAATCCCGCCAAAAAGGAGGGCCAATCGAGTGCGTTGAGGGCTGCGCATGCAGCAGTATTGTAACGGACAAAGCCGCGCGAACCTATCCTTCCCATAAGGATGCTGTTCTCGCCGCTTCTCCTCCTGGCCTTGTGTCCCCTCCAGCCTCAGTCGGAGGGTCCTGCTGTGCCCGACGCTGCCGTCCCGGGCCGCGGAAACGCCGGAATCGATGTGCAGCACTATGACTTGGCTTTGGCACTTTTTCCGCCAACACCGCGTATTTCGGCCAGAGCCACGATCACCCTTCGGTTGAAAGAGGATTCAAAAACCGTGGAACTGGATTTTTCTTCCTCACTACTCGTGTCCAAGGTTCATATCAACGGAAGCCGCGCCAAGTTCCTTCAAAAAAAAGACCGCCTAGTCTTAAAACTACCCAAGCGGACACCTGAGGGAAGTGAGCTGTCATTGGAAATTCATTATGCAGGCACTCTTCCCCAACGGTCTGTAACGATGGGCGAACCTGTTGGCTTATTAACCGACGGAATCGGGTTGGTGGCCTACCCTGAACCGGATGGTGCTAGGAATTGGTTTCCTTGCAACGACCATCCAAGTGATAAAGCAAAGGTCAGCATTGACTTGCTTTTACCTTCTGGAAACTTTGGCGCCGCTACGGGGCAGTTCACCCACTATTCGAACAGCCCAGGATGGACCCGCTCCCGCTGGGAATCCACTACTCAAGTTGCAACCTATTTAGTTTCCCTTGCCGCTGGCCCATTCGATGTAATCTTCCGCCCAGCTCCCATTCCCATTATTGACCTTGCTCTCCCAGGTGATGGAGAACGAGTTCGAAAGAATTTAGCTGTTATGACGAAGCAAATTCCTGCCTTCGAAATTGCTCTGGGACCTTACCCCTTTTCTCGATATGGCCATGTCTTCACTCGCCTCATGGTTGGTGGGCTGGAATGCCAAACAATGACCGTCCTAGGCCGAATGGCTGGGTTAGGCGGAAACGAAGGCTTACTTGCCCACGAACTCGGCCACCAGTGGTTTGGTGATTGGGTCAGCCCAAGACAATGGAAAGACCTGTGGTTAAATGAAGGTGGCGCCACATGGAGCGAGCACCTGTGGGCAAGGCAATCCGATAACCCAAAAGAGGCAAAGTATCTTCTTCAACAATGGCGAAGGAGTGTTCTTCGGTTGGCTCGCAGCAAGACTGCGAGGCCCCTTTCAAACCCACCGATTGATAATATGTTTGGCCACCATCTTGTTTACAACAAAGGTGGAATGGTGTTGTATCTACTTGAATCCTGGATGGGCGAGGAAACATTCTTCGCCGCTCTTCGACACTATTTCGACACTTGCGGCGACGAAACTGCAGACACTGGAAAATTTCAAACCGCCCTCGAAGAATCTTCTGGAATTGACCTGAACCATTTCTTCCGGATGTGGATTCATGGTACCCAAGTACCGAATATTGAGGCCTCATTCAAATCAAAACGAAAATCGAAAATTTGGAGCGTATCACTCAATTTAACCCAAAACAAAAAACATTGGTTCCCATTTGCAACCGAGGTTCGCTTTCGATCTAAAGATGGCGCTGAAGCTCGCTTTCCCCTTCGCATCAACTCCGCAAAAGCTGTGTTTTCTTTTGAACTTCCCTTCTCTCCTAAAGAAATGGCATTAGACCCCGATGCCCTTCTCCCAATCCGAACATGATGTCCTTTACAAAACACCATGCCGTGCGGCTCCCTGCTCTTTTAGGGGTTCTTTTTTTCTTGCAGATTCTCGGGTCTGGCTTTGTCTATGACGACCTTGAACTTCTTCGCGACAACCTTGCCCTTAGGGATTTGTCCTTCCTTTGGGATGGGTTCTTTCAGCCGATGTGGGACATGGCAGAAGACCCTCGAAAGCAGGCCGGTGGATTCTATCGGCCAGTTGGAACTGGAGCATTTACTCTACTTTGGCACATCGGTGGCGGAGCTGCTTGGGTTTTCCATTCAGCATCAATCCTCTTTCACGCTGCTTGTTCTGTAGCGGTTGCGCGATTGGCCCTTGCATTGAACTGGCGCCCTCTCACCGCTGGTATCGCTGGGTCACTTTTTGCAGTACATGGCGCTCATGTTGAGCCTGTTGCCTGGGCTTCTTCACTCACTTACCTCCTTGCCACTTTCTTTTCCCTTTCCGCAATTGAACGCTTGATTCACGGGAAAACATGGCCAGCCTGTCTCTTTCTTGGATTCGCTATGCTATCCCAAGAATTAGCTTTGGGCGTTTGGTGTTTGTGTTTCGCCGGCGCCTTAATGACTTGGGAAATCAAGGGGAAAGCCCTTCCACTCCTTCTCGTGGCTGGAATAGTTTGGCTCTTACGGGTTTCTGCATTTGACAGCCTCGCAGCGGGCTTTGACCATCGACTAACTTGGTATGGGTTTGAGCTTCGCGCTAATCCACTCTTAGAGGAGGCTGCCCTTTCCTTCGAATTAGTTTTCCGCTACATCGCCTTCCTGTTTTGGCCGTGGCCCCATGCCCCTTTCCACCCACTTCGCATTTCGCTTAACTTACATGATTGGGAACGGTGGCTCCCTGCCTTACTTGGGCTCCTAGCTTGTGGAGCCGCTTGTCTCTCCTGGCTTACAAAAGGCAAAAAAAACTCAACCGTGCTTTGGGGAGTCGGCCTTCTTTTCGCAGGCTTGGCCCCTGTTCTCAAAACATCAAGTTTGGGTCAATTCCCCTTCGAGGAACGCTTCTCTTACCTGGCTTCAGCAGGCTTTGTTCTTCTTTTGGCAAAAGCAATCACATATTCAGGTTTTGGGAATGTCAAAAAGGTCGTTCTCGGACTTCTTGTTTCATTCCATGGCGTTTCCACTTTCAGCACAGTTGGGCATTGGGCCACTGAGGAAAAGCTCTTTGACTGGGCTTCTGAAGCATCCCCTTCCGCCATGATTGCTCATACGGAAAGAGGGCGAGTATTCCTCACTCAGGCTCATCAAAGAAAGTGTGCAGCACCCTATTATTGGGGTCAAAGTAGGCACCCTCAATTCCTGACTGGGGTGGAAACT
>JASMMA010000001.1:208884-270735 GCA_030748415.1 Planctomycetota bacterium | reverse complement strand
TCGCATTTGCGTGGAAATGTCCCTTTTTTGCGCCACAAAAAGGGAACCTTTTTGTGGCTTGGGCAAGTTTTGTGCGGGCAAAACGGGGGCCGGAAACTCATTTTTTTCGTGTCTGGGCCGCGGGGGAAACCCCGGGGCAACAGGAACACGGTGTGGGACGGGAAGAGTTACCGAGTTTTTCTAAATATGACCCAGCCGATTGTGTCAGTGTCTTATTCAGTCATCAGCCTTTCTGCCGGCACGGAGTCCATGTCCGTATACCGGTGGAGACTCGTTTGCGATGCGGGCAAGTCACCAAACAATTGAAAGGTAATGTATATGGACAACCCTCCAAACAGCAAAATCCACATACCTTTTTCACCTCGCCAACCGGCGACATATCGCAGGTGCAGATACACCAAGTAAAACAGCCAGGAAATTAAGGCAGAGACCTCTTTGGAATCCCATCCCCAATAAAAAGCCCACGACTCATGCGCCCACAAGGACCCCTGAATTAAACCTGCAGTAAGGAAAGGAAATCCCACTACAAAAATCAGCCAAGTGAAGCGGTCAGACCCCTCCTCCCATGAATCAAACCAAGCCATTTTGTTCTCCCCGCGAAGGGAAAGAAGCGAGACTAGAAAGCTAAGGAAAAGGACACCTGGCCCCAACATGACTCCCTGGCTTCCAAAGGGAACAGGAATCAATGCAAACAACAAAATTGCGAGTTTGGTTCTTCCCGAAACCGGGTAGAGGGTCTTTTGTAATATGCCTCGCCAAAACTTGAAACAAAAATGAAGCCAAGCGGCTAGGGTCGCAATGAATAAGGTAAAATACCCAAACATATAAGCCGATATGTGGGTGCTAAACCAATAAGATTGCAGAGCTGGAGGCAAAGCCTTGCCACTTGGATCCAAGCGCAAAACATAACTTAAAGTGCTTGCGCAACCGAGCATGATTAAAGCAATAAATAGGTCGCCAAATGCCCGGGCTACTCCCTTAGCTCTGTTCAGTCCCAAAACGAAGTAAAGAACAACAACTGAAAGGAAAGCTGTAGTTGTCCCGAATGGAATCACTTCGTACATCGTTTGAGCCGGCCAGTGCTTGACCTCAATGTATCGAGATATTTGGGCGGCAAGGTTGATAAAGAAAGCCACCCCACAACTTATTGCTAAAAAGCGGCTTGCAGCATTCAAAAACGGAGGTACTGACCCTGAATCTGAGCTGGCACCCCCACTAAACTTTCGAGCCCAGACAGGTAGGACAAACCAGCCGAAAGTAGTAACCACTCCCAACAATCCACCTGCCAATGAAAAGTAAAGAGTGAAATGAATCAAGGAACGGTAGCTGAGTAGATCCATCAGACGCCTCTGTGCTTACGCATGGTTAAAGGATTGACGACATAGACAATGATTGTCCCGAACATCACCATATAGAGCCCAATCAGGACTATTTCCAATCCTGGGTCGTAAACCACGCCAATTCCGGAGTAGGTTGGATCTTCAGGGTTGGCGTTCGATTGGAAGAAGCGCCACCCTTTGTGATAGAAATAGTCATTTACACGAATGGCGCCCGAGGCGGTGACCTTCCAGTTTCCGTCGGAATCTTTTTCCAACATACTGAGCTTCGATTGCCATTCTAAGGGCATGTCCCTTTGGTCCGTATGAAAGTGAAGGAATGCCACACGGGATTCTCCATCAGGTCCTGTGTACTCAACGCGGGGCATTTGTTGCCTCCCTTCAGTACTCAACGAAAAACTTTCCTGTCCATCAGGGGTCGTGGCTCGCACCACAACTGACCCGGGTGCAGGGTGGAAAAAGTCTGCTCCCGCTACCTTTTCAATCTCTTGCCCTAGAGTCCCCCTCAGCTTGGCATCGGCCAAACGAATGCTAAAGTTGGGGGCAATCGGAATCGAAGAGTTTTTCTCAAAATCAACCAGCCCGCCCCCGCTTGAAGCTTGGGCGAGGTAGCAAGATGAATCAGGGAGCTGGAAGACCCACCAGCGACTTTTCGCAGGAGCGGTCCAGGAGTCCCACTGGAAAACGAGGTCCAATTCCTCGAACTGGGCTGGAGGCGAATAACCGGATCCTTGAAGAATCCAGCGCTCTTCCTTTGCGCCTTTCGAATTAGTAATCTCAACAAGTACCGCTGGGTTTGAAGGGGCTCCAAATGGTTGATCCTTGCTTGAGTCGTGGACCCACTCACCACTAACGCTTCGTTGAGGTCTAAAAGTTGGGACAACCTGAAGCACTTCAACGGCATAGTCATTTCCCTCAACCTCAAAGACATCACCCTGGCCGACCATAACGCTAAGAGTAGTTTCCCCCTCTTTATGCTCGGTGTGAGTATGACTCAAGTGCAGAGTCCCGTAGGAATCTTGGATGGGTGCCTGGGCAATTTCCTTGGCCGCCTGCATGGATTCAGCTGCGTGAAAAAGAAAGCGAGCGCCTGATTCGGCGTGAACCAAGGGGGACGGGAACCCGTGAAACAAAATCTGCTCCGCTTCAACTCGTCCGCTAGCGTTTAAAACTTCCAGCTGTGCCATGGGATGGCCACCTTCAGAATCAGGAGATTCACGCAAAACAGGGAACAGTTCGGATTGGGGGACATACTTTTCAACTTCTAATTGAAGCCAAGGAGCCAAACTGGCACCCCTGGATGTGAGCAGGGCTTCAGGAAAGTTTTCATGGGGTTTAGCCCAATCGAAGTCCATAACTTGACCCTCGTAAACTCGGCTCTTAGGAACTTCTAGGCCTTCAAACTCTTCCACAAAACCATTCCCGGAGGGTTTTGCATAGATAACCTCCAAAACATCGTGGTAATCAGCGCGGAAAGCCTCCAACTGAACTCGGAACGGAGCTCCGTTCCCAGAAAGGCGCACATCTCTAAAATGAATTTTACGGCCTCCTTCATGACCTCTAAATGAACCTGATATTTGCCCAACATTTAAATCCAAAGAGCCGCGAACTTCAGCAAGTCTTCCCCAAAAGGCTGCGAGGAGCATCAGCATGACCCCCGTATGGGTGGTCAAAAAACCAAACTTCTTGGGTTTCAACAAGCGGCGCCAACCTCCACGGAAAGTATTTGATAAGACTCCAAAGAAAAGGATAAACCAAAAAGTTGCAAACCAATCAGATTGGTAAACACGAATGAAATCCAATCGGTCACACCAAACGTACATGGACCACCAAAAATCATCCCAGCTACTTTCAAACTCAGCAAGTTCGGCATTCTCCTGACGGACCCTGAGCCCCGTCCCACTTTTTGCTTCAAGTGCAACGGTGTAATCTTCTCCAAAACGGCTCCTAAGCGGTATTAAATTTCGCTCAAGGATTTCCATTTTCTCTTCAATATCTTCAGGGTTTAAAGAACATTCTGGATTCACTCTAGGAAGGGAATGGAATCCGAACCCATGAAGAAACTGATAGGCGAAGTAACTTTGCGCATTTCGAAAGGAAAGAAAATCCTGATAGGCCTGCTTTTCCAGTCGCGTCCATGGCGTGGCCTCATCCTGTGATTCTTGGCGTTCAACAAGAGCATCCAAGCCGCCGTGGGCCATAGGGCGATAGGGATCTTCCTGGAGAAATAGAACACCGAGAATGGAAGCCAGGCCAATAAAAATTAGATTTACGACTCCAACCTTTACTGAACGGAAAAAGTCGAAAACCAATCGTGTCCTGTAAACCAGCAAACCCAAAAGGGGAAGCCCAATGAGAAAGAAAAAGGCAACTGCATATCCCCACCGCTCATTTCCAGGACGCGACTGGGCCTGGGAAACGAAATGAACCGCTAATTCTGATAGAAGGGCAAGGCCGAAAATGGCAAAAGTTGCCGAACGGAATCCCCACTTCGCTGTTTCTTTCTTTTGAGTGTTCATTATTATTTGCGCCGAGTTCCCAAGAAAACCGTTAATTCCTGCAAAGCGGAGCGAGCGGCGGACTCAGGAAGAGAGTCCAAGGCCGTGGCAGCTTGAGAGAGAAAATCCAAGGCTTCTTTTTTAGTTTCAGCGATTTGGTGACGGAGTTGAGTGCCCAGAAGGCCTTCGAAGAGTGCCAGACGGTGCTGACCTGAGCCAAATGCAAGCTCCAAGCTTGCTTGGTCCTTCTCATTTAACACATTTCGCAACCGAATCAAGGGCAGGGTCATTTTCCCCCTAGCCCAGTCCGTGCCCAGTGACTTTCCAACCTGTTTCTGGTCTCCTTCCAAGTCCAAAACATCGTCGATAATCTGAAATGCCCGCCCAGCGAGCAAGCCGTGGCGAGCGCAGGCCAATTGAACTTCCTGAGGGGCGCCAGAGTAATAAGCAGCCAATCGCCCGGCGGCCTCATAAAGAGCTGCGGTTTTTCCATCGATTTGACTGAAATAATCTTCCTCAGAAAGATAAAAATCGCCCCGAGTGAGGTTTTGATGGATTTCTCCTCGGCAAACAGAACCGGTGGCCTGTGCGAGAACTTGAGCACAGACCATGTCCGGGAACTCAGTACTTTTCGTGAAGGCTTTCGCATAAATCCAATCACCCAAAAGCACACTAGTGTGGGGTCCCCATTCCACATGGAGGCAATTCAGCCCGCGTCGCTCTTGGGCTTCATCTAAAACATCATCGTGGGCTAGGGTTGCCGCATGAATCATTTCAATAATCCCAGCTACAGCAATATGACTCTCCGTTACTTTGCCAAAAGCTTGAGCAACAAGCAAAACTTGGGCAGCTCGGACTCTCTTGCCGCGAAATCGGTTTGCGTAAGTGAGCAATGGCTCAATTGCCGGGTGGTCAGGCTCAAATTGTCTGGTAAGCCAGGCATCAACAGAAGCCATCGGCTCTTCAATACAAGCCAATATTTCAGGAAGTTGGGAGGCTGTGGGGGTCACGATTTAGAAGGGAGAGGGATACCTGTGAATTCCTCCCAATCTTGGGGGCGGTTCAGGTTTAGGAATTGGGGCTTCATTTTAAGGGGCACGGGAAGGAAATCGATTTTGCTTTTTGAGGCTTGAAGGAATTTCTGGATGGATCTTTCGCCGGCATGAATCGATTTTCTCATGTTTGGGGCAAGGCTTTTGGAATATGCGGCACAAAGGGGTTCCATTCTGGAATCCAGCAAAGGAATCCAAGCCTGTCCCTTTCCGGATTCTGCTGAATCTTGGATCCATGCAAGAACCTCAAGAGTCACGGCAGGCATGTCCCCCGCAACAGCTAATAGCCAAGGAGTTTCACATTCCTCTAATGCGGATAAAAGGCCAACAAGAGGGCCTTCTCCCGGAAGTACGTCGGGCACGATGGAAAAGTCAGGCAAGCCCAAATCACGGCCCACTTGAAGGAAACTGCCACAGCATTCCCTGAGGGCTTCAGCAGGGATTTCGTGAAGCGCCTTCCCTTCCAGCTTTAAGGAAAGTTTGTCCAAACCCATCCTCCGGCTTTTCCCACCACAAAGGAGCGCACCCGTCCATAGAGGCGGGCGATCCGGAAAATCGTTCACTTCTCTTCGTCAGATTTGGAATCCCCGTCCGAGGAGTTGTTTTCCTCTTTGGATGATTCGCCATCTTTGAGCCCTTTTTTGAACTCGTTAATCCCGGACCCCATAGAGCGCATGAGACTGGGGAGCTTTGCACCCCCAAAGAGGAGGAGGGCAACGAGGGCAATGGGCCACATTTCGGATGGTCCCACAGCACAGGCAGGGAGACCGAGAAGTAAAGCCGAAGCAAGGAGGCGGTGGGCAATCTTCATGATTGACTCCTATTATGCCCTAGCGGAAGAATAACAAGGCATTCGAGCCCGAAGATGATCCCGTTGATAGTCCCCAGACAGGCGCTCGACTTCCCAGCCAGTTCCCGTCAAACGGTCGCGGACAGCTCTTGCGCAGCAATACGAGGTCAGAACTGCCCCTGGCCGGGCGGCACGCGCTAGGCCAGAAAATAAATGTGATGGCCAATCTGAGGGGTGCTTTGCCGGAGAAAATAGGTCCAAAAAAATCCAATCCGCCCAAGGCTCTTTGGGAAGACCCTCTGGGGCAGCATTCTGACTAATCGTGCCTGCCCATGGCCGCTCCTTCACTTTCCAGGAGCTTGAAGGCTCCGCCCACCAGGGCCACTCCCCCCAGGAGGGTGGATTCTCTGGCCACGGTTCCAAATAGGAGGGATTGGGTTCTAGCCCCAGGCATTGGACTTCTCCCTGGAACCCTTTCTCGCGCAGTTTTTCTAAAGCAACAGCAGTATTTGCCCCACGGCCAAAGCCGAACTCCAAAATATTCAGAGGTGAGCCGTCAGGAGGAAGCCCAAGCTCTAAAGCAGGCAGCACAAAACAAAGCAGTGCTTCTTGGTAAGGATCTTGCCTATGGTGAGCCCACTCCCCAGTATGAGGATGTTGGTAGCTCAGGGACCCAGACACGATGGGCGGTCTGCTACAGGCCCCGCTCTTTCCGAAGGGCAGTAAGAGTTGTTCCTAGGGCAGAGGGATTTGGAGCAATGGCTACCCCTGCAGCTTCAAGGGCGGCGATTTTGGCATCGGCGGTGCCCGCCCCACCAGAAATAATGGCGCCAGCGTGACCCATTCGTTTTCCGGGGGGAGCCGTTCTGCCGGCAATGAAGCCCACGACCGGCTTGGTCACGTACTCTTGAATGAATGCTGCAGCTTCTTCTTCAGCGGAGCCTCCAATCTCTCCAATCATGACGATGGAATCGGTTTCGATGTCGTCTTGAAAAGCACGAAGGACATCAATGAAATTCGTTCCAGGAAGTGGGTCGCCACCAATCCCAACACAAGTGGATTGTCCCAAGCCTTCATTGGACACCTGCCAAACGGCCTCGTACGTCAATGTGCCTGAGCGGCTGACAATCCCAACGCTTCCCGGCTTATGAATGTAGGCCGGCATGATTCCAATTTTGCAACCTTCTTCCTTACCAGGAGTGATGACTCCAGGGCAGTTCGGTCCCACAAGCCTAGTGTGAGTATGGCGAAGAACCTCATGCACTTTGGCCATATCCAAAACGGGAATCCCCTCCGTAATACAAACGACCAACTCAATTCCTGCCTCGGCGGCTTCAAGGATTCCGTCAGCAGCAAAAGGGGCGGGCACATAAATCACCGAAGCCGTAGCCCCTGTTTCCGCAACAGCATCCGCAACAGTGTTGAAAACGGGCAAACCCAGATGAGTCGTCCCGCCTTTACCAGGAGTCACTCCCCCAACGACTTGAGTTCCATACGCAAGGGATTGCTCGGAATGAAAGGTTCCATTTTTACCGGTGAAACCTTGGACAATGACTTTTGTATCTTCGTTAATGAAAATGGACATCTTGATTACCTCCTAGGCATTTGCCGTAGCCACGGCTTCACAGATGAGTTTGGCACCTTCGTCCAATGAAGACGCTGCAGTTATGGGGAGACCAGAATCCGTCAAAAGCTGACGACCTTCTTGTACGTTGGTTCCTTCCAAGCGAACGACTAAGGGAACAGATAAATCAACGGTACGGGCTGCCCCAATGACGCCACGAGCAATGACATCGCACTTCATAATTCCTCCAAAGATGTTCACCAGAATTCCTTCCACATTGGGGTCTGAGAGGATAATCCTGAAGGCCTCGGTGATGGCTTCTTCAGTTGCTCCCCCGCCAACATCTAAAAAGTTTGCTGGCGAGGACCCATGAAGTTTAATTGTGTCCATGGTGGCCATCGCGAGGCCGGCGCCATTCACCATGCAACCAATTGAGCCATCAAGGGCTATATAATTTAACCCGAACTTAGATGCTTCCACTTCTTTGGGATCTTCTTCGCTTTCGTCGCGCATTTCAGCAACATCTGGATGCCGGTAGAGGGCACTAGAGTCGAAGTTCATCTTTGCATCTAGGGCGCAAAGTTCCCCGCCTTCGGTAAGAACGAGGGGATTGATTTCAGCGAGTTCGCAATCCAATTCCAGGTAGGCCTTGCAAAGTCCACCCAGAAGCTTGACCGCTTTCTTAACCTCATCCCCTTTTAATCCAAGAAAAAATGCAGCCCTCCGTGCTTGGAAAGCCTGGAGGCCCAAAGTGGGGTCAATGGTGAGTTTCAATAAGGCCTCAGGTCGTTCCTGGGCAAGGGTTTCAATCTCGACACCACCTTCGGCGGAAATCATAAGGACAGGCTTCCCTAATTGACGATCTAGGGCAAGCCCAACGTAAAACTCTGATGCCAAATCGAGACCCTCGGCCACAAATATTTTTTTAACCTCTTGCCCTTCAGGGGCGGTTTGGTGGGTTTTTAGCATCATTCCCAGCATTCCATCTGCAACTTTGACGCAGTCCTCACGAGATTGAACGAGTTTGACACCGCCCCCTTTACCCCGCCCGCCGGCGTGGATTTGGGCTTTCACAACGGCCAAATCGCCGCCAAGCTGGTCCCAGGCGGCTCCTGCGGCCTCTGGAGTGTCCGCAACAATGCCTTTCTGGGTTCGAACGCCATATCGCTCGAGGATCTCTTTTCCTTGGTATTCGTGGATTTTCATGGGTTTCCTTGGATGGGAAGCGGGATAGGATAAGGTGTCCGGGGGCTCACGAGAAGGGCACCCTTTTTGAAATTCTTGGGAACCTTCCTCTCATAGAGCCGTCCTCCTGTGAACTGCATGCAACACCCCTCGCACTCGCCCCGCCCAACTTTTCTTCTGGTCTGGATTGGAATGATTACTTGGGGTATGGGTGCCCTCGGTAATTCCTTCATCTCCGAAAATGAAGACAATCCAAAAGAGGTCGTGACCCTAGAAGACCCGGATCACCTTGCACCTTCACCAGCCGAGGCAAAACCAACCCGGGCAAAAGTCCGCCCCTCCGCCCCTTACAATGGGAGCCACCCTTTTGACAGCAAATCTGCTCGCCCACTTTCTGAAGAAACAGAGGCGAGCGCAGAGCACTTGGTTCCTGAGTTTGATCCACTGGAAGTAGTCCCAGCCTCTAGTCCAAGGAACCGGCACCCCTCCTTCTCTCAATCTTTCCTTTCAGGCGATTCTATTGCTGAACTGACCCTGCCTTGGCATCGCTTAGGTTATCTATTTGAAGAAGATGGCGTCTCTACCCCAAACCATTCGGCGCGCCTTGAAAGACTACGAGATGGTAGCTGGAGGATCAGGGTTCACTTCCTCTACTCTTGGTTGCAGCAGTTTCCCTCTGAGGCTCAAGCCATTTCATGGATGCAAGATAGGCTAGGGATTTTCGAATCGGACGAAGGTCAATCCGAGGGTTCTTCTGATGCCTCCGGTGATTCTGGTGACGGAACCCCGAACTTCAAAGGCAGAGCCATCCGCCGATTCTCTCAAAACCGGTCCGAAGCACTTCTTCATCTCTCGCCAGCCGAGGCTCGCCGAGCACTCAGCCGACTGCTTGCCAGGTTTAGGAAGCCATCCTAATTCAATAGTCAGGGCGCTTAGAACTTGCCGTATTTGCGGCGTTTGTTCTTGATAATGCGGCGACCGCCGGGTGTTTTAGACCTTGTGCGGAATCCACTCAGGCGTTTTTTCCTGTTGGACTTACGGAGTTTGACTTTGCGTCCCTTCACGATTTTGTTCCCTATTGGAGATTGGGGTGTAACAGTTTAGCGGTTCCCTTAAGGCGCGTAAAGAAGGAAACCGAGCCTGGATTAAGAACCCTCCAGAAGGCCCATTTCCCTAAGGGCTTCAAGGTCCTTCCGGATTGCATCAGCAGATGCCTGCAATTTAGAGGCTTCCTCTTCTCCTAATTCAAGTTCAACGACCCTCTCAACTCCTTGAGTCCCCAACACGCAAGGAACGCCCATGTAGAGCCCCTCAAGGCCGTACTGACCATCCAGCCACGCTGCAGCAGGAAGAAGCCTGTTTTCGCCACGCACAATAGACTTTGCCATGGCTACCGCCGCCGCGGAGGGAGCATAGAAAGCAGAGCCTGTTTTTAAGAGTTGGACAATTTCGGCACCCCCATGCTGAGTTCGGGTGTTAATCGAATTAATCTCAGTCTTAGGCATTAATGCAGGAATGGAGACCCCGTCGATGGTGGAAAAGTCCGGCATCGGGACCATGCTGTCGCCGTGCCCTCCCAGAACCATGCAGCGGACATCTTTGACGCCCCCACCGTGGTTTTCTGAAAGAAAGTAAGCCATCCGAGCACTATCCAAAACTCCAGCCATCCCGACGACGCGGTTCTTATCAAAACCTAAACGAGCAGCCATCAAATAGACCATCGTGTCCAAAGGGTTGGAGACAACAATCACTTTGGCATTAGGAGATCCCGCCCGAACATAATCCGCGACAGAGTTCACTATTTTGCCATTGACTTCCAATAGGTCGCTGCGGTCCATTCCAGGTTTGCGAGGCAACCCAGCTGTCATAATAAAAAGGTCAGAACCGTTGGTATCCTCGGGGCTGTTTGTGCCCACGACCTTGCACTGATATCCCTCAACAGCCGCAGCCTGGTTCAAATCTAGTGCAATTCCTTGTGGACGCCCCTCAAGAATATCGATGAGAACGACTTCCTCGGCAACTTCTTGTTCCGCCAATCGCTGGGCGCATGTCATGCCGACGAAGCCGGCGCCTACTACTGTGACCTTGGTCATTATTTAAGATTGTGTTTAGCCCAGGGGGATTCCAGGGCTGGGGCGAAGAATCCTATCTTCGCGCTCCTCTTTGGACTAGACCGAATCGCTTTGATACACCGATTATTCCCCAAGGAGGAATGACTCACCATTTGAGTCCCACCAGGCCTTCCACTGCCGGTAGCCTTCCTGCAACTCACTTTCTCGGGCATCATGGTCGTAATTGAAGCTCTGCCCAGTCAACCGACGGAGAGACCGCACTGCAGCTTCTCGCACGAAGGCAATCTCATCCAAAAGTGCCTCGACCAAATGCGGCACAGATGGTTTGGCATCCCAATCGCCAAAGGTATGGGCGGCCAGGAAACGAGTAAACTCGTACGGGTCTGCTAGCAATGGATAAATGTGAGGCAATAAGCGTGGGTCTTGCATTGCGGACAATTTCTCCAGAGCGGCATAACGAACTTCGGGGTCATCATCTTGAAGTTTTCGCAACAATGCAGACACTTCTGAAGAGAACGGGCTTTCCTCGGTATCAGGAGCCGCCTCTTCTAGGCGGGATATTTGAGTAGAAAGGCGACCCAACTCATCTCGAAGATTCTCTTGAATGGCACGATGAGCTTGTTGGCGGTCTTCAACAACTGAAAGAGTTCCCTCAATTCGGCTTAGCCTAGACAAAATATCTTCCAGTTCAGCAACCGAACTAGCAAGTGCTTCAATGGAAGCATCAAAACCAGAGAAGCGACTTTGACCATCATCTCGGAGGTTGTCTAAAGATGTGCGAGCTCTTTCAAATTGAGTCTCTAGAAGGGCTCGTGAATTTTGATAATCGGCCAAAGACTTTTCAAGTTTTGAATGGCTAGCCTCCAATTGAAGAGAGACATCCTTCGAAAATGTCTCCTGCATTTGGGAATAACCGCTAGCCATCGTTTGAAAATTCTTCCAGACCAAAAAACTGGCAAGCACAGACAAAAATCCGAGAGAGGCCGTAAAAAAGAGCCAAGGCCCGAGCGACCGGGAAGAGCCTCCATCTTTTCCTTGAATCATGCTCATGCAGGAAGGACAGACAGCGCGTTCGCCCTCACCTTGGGCTCCGTGTGAAAGCAATTCCGCTTCGGGAATGCTTTGGTCGCAAAGAGTGCAAAAGAAAAGCTGTGCCATGGGCTTACACCATACCCGCGCCCCTGCGATACTGAAGCCATGCAGAAAATATCACGCAAAGAAACCCAATAAAAAAGACGCCGAATGGAAATCGACGGCTAGAGGAATTCCGAAGGGAAGCCATCCATTGAGAAAACTCATGAGGGCTGTCCCATTCAGTTCGAGTAGGCGGCAAATGCCAAGTTAATTGACCCTGAGGTGATTTCAATTGGACGGCCTGCCCATCTGGAATCGGCCCAGCCCTCCAAGAAACGGAATCCATTCTTTCAAATGGAAGAATGCTCCCATTTTCAAGCTGAACAGCCCAGCCCATTGCAGGAGAAGTGGTTTCAAGGTAGTTGGCGAGCAATTCGAGATCTTCCAATGTGTTGGAAGCTCGAAAAACCTCCAACAGTGGGAGCCAAGAATCGTCTGGGTCGGCAGCCAAACCCAATAACTGCCCACCTGAAAAGTTTCGATGAGAGAGGACAGCTGACCCTTGAGAGTCTTCCATCCAAACCTCAGCAAGTGGGCTTCCCGATAGGGAAATTCTGGTTGCATTTAAACCTAGCTCTGCTGGCAAGGAAACTGCGATTCCCTGAACAGGAAAAGCTGGTCCAATGGCATTCCTCGATAAAGCATGGATTCTTTCCTTTATGTTGGAACCATTAGGAGGATGCCCGCTTCCTGCCAGAGCTTGGTAGAGGCCAAAATTCGGTTCGCTGCCAAGAGGAATGCACTCTACTGTTCCAAACCTTTGCCGGAGTTGGTCACCAAGTGACTCCCAGGAATCTTGGGGTTCATCAGTAGCATACCCATCAGAGAGCAAAATGATTTTTTCACCTTGCGCTCCTGAGTTTAAGACTCCACGAATAGCATGAGCAAGTTGTGAAGGCCCATGAGGCTCAAACATAAATTGAGAGCCCTTTACCACTTGAAACGGACCCCCTAAAGATTCTGAGAAAGTCCACAATTGTGGTCTGGCAGTTTCAGGAAAAAGTTCTACAAAGCTCAGG
The DNA here is from genome assembly GCA_030748415.1 of Planctomycetota bacterium. Lineage (GTDB taxonomy): Bacteria > Planctomycetota > UBA1135 > UBA1135 > UBA1135 > UBA7888. Next base: position 258,084 of record JASMMA010000001.1, on the reverse strand, counting down.
AGGGCTTCCTGGGCTCCGCGAAGGGCATCATGGGCCATGCTACCGGAAATATCCAAAAGGAAGAGCCAGGGTTCTTTTGGAGGGTGGTGCCCGAACAATTCAAGGCCTTGGAGTTTTAACTTAGTCCAATCGTCACTTTCATTAGAGATGAGCAACACGACCAAGCCGGTTCTGAGCAAGTTTTGGATTACTTCTGCTGACGGAAAGGGTGGGCGATAGCAATGAATGTCCGCCACTGTGGAGTGGGCCCATTGCACCCAGTCCTCCGTGAGTTTCCAATTAGAATGAACGCGCAAGGTACCGCTGGGAAATAGTTTTGTTTCGGCCGTCCTTTCTTGATTTCCTTCCAACCAAGAAAGGCGAAGGACACCGCCCCCATCGGGAAGCTCATTTACGACCACAGGAATATCGATATCTCCATCAGCACGACCCATCACTCCCAAGGGGTCAACTTGAAACGAAGGCTCTGTTGATAAAAATAGCTTCCCTTTATCTAAGTTAGCACCAGGTAGGGAAGCGCGCAAAATCAGCCTGCCATTTTCAGGAACCAATGGGGGGCGGTGTAGCCAGAACCCTGGGCTTGAGTTCACTCGCACCCAATGGATTTGAACGCCGTCCATTGAGCGAGCAATGGGCAAGTGGTCAGTAAAGCGACCATCCGTAACAAGCTTCAATAAATCTCCTGATTTCATTCGAGAGCGAAGTTCTTCCAAGGCATAGCCAAGGTTGCTCCCTGGGGAAGCCTGCCAATCCTCACCGCACGGCATCAGAGCGGAGTGAAAAACAAAACACCTTTCGCGCGGAATTTCATTTTGAAACCCATGCGGATGCTCTTGAGGGTAGGCGGGCATGCTTTCACTTTGGTCCAGCAATTGCCAATCTTCACCTGAAGTTGGTCCAGCAAGAACCAGAGAGAGTCCCCACAAAAGGACTCCCACCGCAAAGGAAATGCTAGATGGCTTCAAGTTCAAGGAGTAACGAAAGAAAACTCTGCCCGTTCAAGCCATGCGCCTGCAATCATCCGATTATCTTGGTACAGAGCCACGCCTTGACCAGGATTCACGCTTTCAGCTGGCTTATCAAAACGCAAGAGAGCCCGAGCGCCCTCGAGGACTTCAAGCTGAGCAGGAACTCCACCAGGTGTGCTGCGGTATTGAGCCGTAATGCCCGTGAGAATTTGGCCCGGCTCTAAGGAAAAACCAAATGCATTGAGTGAAGCGAGTTCAGCCTGGCGGCAACCCGTTTCTTCTCGAGTTCCTACTCGAACGTCGCCACTTAAAGGATCAATGTCTAAAACAAACAAGGGCTCCGTCCAGGAGATGCCCAACCCTCGACGTTGCCCGCGGGTAAAGCTCATATGCCCTTGATGGGTACCCATCTTTTCACCTGAAGTGTTCAAGAAGCTTCCACTCAAGCCCATGCCCCCATTTTCGGCGAGGCAATCTCGATAGTCACCAGAAGGAACAAAACAGATCTCTTGAGAATCCGGTTTCTCTGAAACTTTAAGTCCGGAGTCTCGGGCAATCTGCCTAGTTTCTGATTTTTCAAGTTCTCCCACAGGCAAAAGCGTGCGCTGCAAAATACTCTCAGGAACTGGAAAAAGTACATAGCTCTGATCTTTAACTGGATCTACGCCACGCATTAATCGGAGTTCTCCCTTTACATTTGAAATGCGCGCGTAGTGGCCTGTGGCGATGTAAGACGCGCCTATTGCATCAGCGAAAGATTCCAATGCACCAAACTTAACATCACGGTTACAAACCGCGCATGGATTGGGTGTTTGACCTTTTTGGTAACTATCTCGAAAGTAGGTCTGAATTTTTTTGAACTCTTCTTCCATGTCCAAGGAATGGAAAGGGATACCCAAAGTATCTGCAACTAAGGCTGCGTCGCGAGCATCAGACTCAGAGCAGCAGCCCTGACTGGGGCGACAGCTACCTGAAGGTGTCGGGACCCCATTCCGCAAAAAAGCACCCACGAGCTCGTAGCCCTGCTTTTTCAGCAAGATGGCTGCAACAGAGGAATCAACCCCGCCAGAGAGGGCAATTAGAACGCGTGGCTTTGGCATGAAGAGATTAGGAGGAAGCGGTTAGACTACCGGCCATTATCGCATGGCACCTCCATGCGTGTGAAAGATGAAAAACCTCATTCTGACGACCCTTCAAGATGGTGGCCTCCCAGCCCCCACCTACCTCGATTCTTCTTCATCCGCTCCTGTGGCCGAAACTCAGGTACCCACTGACGGAACTGGCCCGGGACCAGGAGCCCCACAAGGTGGCTTGGGTGGAATGCTCCTTCCGCTTGCGATTCTCTTCGGTTTCATGTGGCTCTTTGTCATTCGCCCCGAAAGGAAGCGGCAAAAGAAAAGAACTGAAATGCTCTCTGCGATATCCAAAGGTGACAAAGTCGTTACCGTTGGCGGAATGCATGGCGAAGTCGTCCGCTTGGAAGAAAAAACTGTAACGGTAAAAGTCGCAGATAACCTTCGCTTAAAATTTGATCGTAGCGCGATTGCTCGCCCTTCGTCAGCTGAAGAAGGTGACCCGGTTTCAGCAGAAATTTCTACTGCTCCGGGCGGCTGAAGCCGCGCTTAAATCTTCTTAGGTGTTGCCACTCGTTGAGATGGGACACCAAGAACAAGGGCGCTCTGCCGAAGGCACCGTTGATGCTCTTTTACGAAGAGCTGGGTGGGAAATCCTTGCCAGAAACCTCCGCACTCCTAGAGCTGAAGTGGACATTGTGGCGATGAGTCCAGAAGGAGACTTGGTTGTTGTTGAGGTAAAATCCCGCCACCCTCTTTCTTGGGGGCAGGGCGAAGAAGCATTGGGATGGAAGCAGAGAGCACGCCTCGCAAATGCCTTGCGGTATCTCGGATATCAATTCCCCCACCAGGGCATGCGAATAGACTTGTGGTGCGTGGACCCCTTGGGCTTGCGCCCTCCTAAATGTTATTCCGATATCGAGTGGAAGCCAGGACTTTGAAGAAGAAAAGCCCTACGCAAATCTTCTCCAAAAGCTTTCCGTTCTTCACTGAAAAGCTGAATCCCGTGGCGAGGATGCTCAGCCCCCTCGCAACAGAGAGCACCATTGTTTCCGCCCAATAGGAGAGGCGCCTCATAACGCACGAGGGAATCAGCTATGCCCTCGGAAAGGAATGAAGCGTGAGTTGAAGAGCCGCCCTCTACAAGAATTCTACGAATACCTTTTTCTTCCCGGAGATGCTGCAAGACTGGAGCCAGGGCAAGTTTTCCAGAAGTGTTTTTGGGAGCGAAGAAGAACTGATCCTGCTCAGGATTTTGCAATTCTCTTAGAACACCTTGAGGGGCCTGTCCTTCCTCTAGAATCCAGAGCCGCGGACCTGGAACATTCCAAGCCGTTGAGCTTGGAGGGACTTTTCCCTTGGGAAGAAGGAAAACTCGTAGAGGCTGAAGAGCGAGGGGCTCACCAGAGGGGCGCGCGGTTAAAGCTGGATTATCTTGAAGAAGGGTTCCGTATCCCACGAGAACCGCCCCGGGAAGTGCCCTTAATTGGTGTACCTCTTCTCTGGACTGATCCGAACTCAACCACTGACTTTGTCCAGAATCAGTTGCCATTTTCCCGTCAAAAGAAGATGCCCACTTCAAAAGTGTCCAGGGCCGATGGTCTCGCTTCAAGGCTTGAAGAAAGGCAGGATTCAATGCTTCAAAGAAAGCTTGGCCTTCAGGCAAGAGTACAACCTCCACTCCAGCGGACATGAGTGCCTGCAAGCCTGTCGATTGGTGTCGTGAGTCTGGGTCAACAGCACCAACAACAAGTCGCTGAATGCCTGCCGCCAGCAAAAGCTGCGCACAAGGAGGGCGCTGTTTTTCACCACCCTCAGAAGAGCAGGGTTCCAAAGTGACCACCATCTCATCAACAACCCCTGATATGGGTGTGTTTTGCGTGGCATCCCAGGCGCCAGCATCAATGAGGGCATTTTCTTCTGCGTGGGGGCCGCCAAACTGAGCATGAAAGCCGTGCCCAATGACATGGCCTTCGCAAAGTGCCAATGCGCCCACTCGTGGGTTGGGGGCTGTAAAAAGCCATGATGCCAGAGAGGCTTCGGAATGGGCCTTTCGGAGTAGGTGGAGGTCCCGACTAGTCACACTTCCAGAATAGAGGGTTCCGGGGACCATTTGGGGATTTCTGCTTGAATGCGCAAAAGCTCCGACAACTCGAGTTTGGAACGAACAAGAAGTTCCTTGCCTTTCCAATCTTGAATATGAACGGGCACTGAAAGGCCGGGGCGGAGTAATCCATCAGGGTCTTGCAGAAGGGCGCTGTGGCCGGTTTGCAGTTTGCCACGCCAGCACCCCGGATTTTTTTCAGGTCTCAGCTCCAACATCAGGGTTCCATCTTTACCCACTTGAGCGGATGTTCGCTCTCTTGCAATTTGAGATTGAAGATCCAGGAGGATTCGATTTCGCTCCCCTTTCAAGTGGGAAGGAACATTGTCCGACAGCTGAGTAGAAGGAGTCCCTGGGCGAGGAGAATATTGAAATACATAAGACTGGAGAAATCCAAATTCTTTCATAGCGGCTACAGAAGCCTCGAAGTCCTCATCGGTCTCTCCTGGGAATCCAACAATCCAATCAGATACTAGTTCCAAATCAGGCATCTTTTCCTTTAAGGCATGGATTCGTTTACGGTAAGAGTCAACGGAGTATCCACGCTTCATCCTTTTCAATACGGAATCCGAGCCAGACTGCAAAGGAATGGGCAAAAAGCGCATAAACTGCGGAGATCGGGCAAGAGCAGAAATGAGCTCGTCGTTGCAATAAGCTGGGTGAAGGGTGATGAGCCGGATACGCTTGAGGCCCTCCACAGCAGCAAGTTCATCCATAAGCCTTGCCAACTGAGGTTTTGCCCCGCCCTCGCTAAGGTCAACACCATAGGAGTCAATGGTTTGTCCTAAAAGAGATATCTCAGTGCTTCCGCGGTCAACAAGACGGCGACATTCATCGAGGATTTCAGGGATTGGGCGGCTTTCTACTCTCCCTCGGACAGAAGGGACAATGCAAAAACTACAGTTCAAATCGCAGCCCCGCATAATGGCGACTTGAGCTGAATGTCCTCCTAGATAGCCGGATAGGTCGCGGACTGGAGAATCAACGGCACGAGAGGACTCACCTACCACGAGCACCCTTCGGTCTCCAGCAATCACTTGATTAACAAGGTCGGGTAACTTTGGAAAATGGCGAGAACCGCAAACTAGGTCCACATGGGGTTCCCGTTCAAAAAGCTCTTCGCTTTCTCGGTCGGCCATGCAGCCCACGACTCCAAGAACAACATCTGGGCGTTCTCGCTTTGTTTTTTTCAAAGCCCCAAGCAAGGAGTGAACCCGCTCCTCCGCATGCTCCCGAACAGAGCAAGTGTGAAACAAAACCACATCGGCGGCTTCTGGGTTGGTTTCCTCTCGATAACCAGCTTGCGCAAATGAGCCGCGAATCAGCTCACCATCATAAGAATTCATCTGACAGCCAAACACCCGCAGGTTGAAGCTGCGGGTGTTAGTTTTTCTGGACGCTTCGCTGACCGTTTTAGTCATTCGACACCGTTCGTAGTTCAGGGGCAAGAGAGTCAGGCCCTGCTAAGACTGCACCTTCAAGAAGGATGTCATCCAGAATAAGCCCCTCCTTCTCTGCTAATTCTGGGAAGAGAAGTCGGTGCGTCGTTCCATCTGCCGTCAAGTAAATCATGGCCGTCCGATGGAATCGCATGGCATCGGAAACAATGGTGGTGTGGCCAGGATCACTTCTTAACTTTCGACGAGCACTTCGGTCCCCAAAATCATTAAAGCCAGCGTAAGAAGTCGAACCGGGACCAATGCTATCCCAATCATCAAGGTAATCTTCGGGAGTTTGGCCCTCCATGACATAGAGGCCGATGTCTTCAGCGGGGCTAAAGAAGAGCTTAGCATTTTTTTCGGTCCGATCGACTACTCGGTCTTTCCACAGACGCAAGAAGAAGCGTTGCCCGTTATCTCGGGGCCAACTCCCATTGTGGTCCTGCTGATAGGAAAGGAAGGTTTGGTACATCCGAGACATGTTCTGCTCGTTGGCCGTCATTTTTGCTTTATCCACCATTTCAGGCATCATCACAACAAATGAACCGCTCAAGATTCCAATGATTAGAATCACCACCATCATCTCTAGGAGAGTGAATCCAGAAGCGGCGCGAGGAGAAAGCGTTGTCTTAGGCATGTTATGTCCCCTGAGAGTAATCCGTTGCATAGGCAATTTGTTCCGGAGTGAGCTCGTCAAGCTCAATCCCCATGGATGCAAGTTTGATCCCAGCAATGTCTTGGTCCAGTTCTTCAGGAAGAGCGTGAACACCTTGTTCCATCGTTTCAGCTTGCTTGGCAAGCATCATCATGGCTTGGAACTGGTTTGCAAAGCTCATGTCCATTACCTCAGAAGGGTGCCCCTCAGCTGCGGCAAGATTCACCAAACGACCTTCAGCAAGAACATAAATCCGACGGCCATCTTTCATGGTGTACTCAATGCAGTTGTCTCGAATCTCGCGGCGAGAAACAGTAAGAGCCTTGAGGTCCTCCAAGTTGAGTTCACAGTCGTAGTGACCAGTGTTGCAGACAATGGCACCATCTTTCATGGATTCAAAATGCCGCCCAACGATGACATCTTTCATTCCTGTTGTCGTAATAAAGACATCACCTACCTTGGCGGCTTCATCCATTGTCATGACTCGCACGCCTTCAAGAGTGGCTTTCAGTGCGGCCGTTGGCTTGATTTCGGTAGCGATTACATTGGCGCCCATTCCTTTGGCGCGCATGCCGCAACCCTTGCCACAGTGACCGTAGCCGGCCACAACAAAGTTTTTGCCTGCGAGCAGGACAGATGTTGCACGCAGAATTCCGTCTAGGCTGGACTGGCCTGTTCCATAGACATTATCAAAGTCCCATTTAGTTTCAGCATCATTGACTGCAATAACAGGGTACTTCAATTTTCCATCAGCCGCCATCGCTCGAAGACGATGGACTCCGGTGGTTGTTTCTTCAGAGCCACCGAAAACTGTTTCGGCAACTTCTGGGAACTGGAAGTGAACACGGAAAATCAAGTCGGCACCGTCATCCAAAGTAAGCGTCGGACCAAATTCGATGCACTTATCGATGGACCAGTAAAAGCCTTCGGTGTCCTGCCCATACCAGGCGTACATTTGAACGCCTTCGTCAGCAAGAGCAGCAGCAACCGCATCATTTGTAGATAGTGGGTTGCACCCAGACCAAGCAATCTCTGCACCTGCAGCACGGAGAGTCCGAATCAAGACGGCAGTTTCCTTGGTGACATGCAAGCAGCCAGCAATTCGCTGACCAGCAAGCGGTTTTGTTTTTTCAAACTTCTCCCGAAGAGCCATTAAAACCGGCATCCGGCTTTCGGCCCAATCAATCAGAAGGCGGCCCTCATCGGCCAAAGAGAGGTCAGCGACCTTGTAGTTCACGAGTTCAGTAGTGGTCATCTAAAGTTCATTAAAGGGGTTGAGGAGATTTAGGCGTTTTGTGAAGCTGAGGCTAATACCTCAATCTCTTCGACGAGGTCAAGTTTTTCCCAAGGGAAGCAGTCACGACCAAAGTGGCCATGAGCGGCTGTCATTTGGTAAGTCCAACCATCAGGGTTGGAAGGAGCGCCGTTGGAATCCAATGGAAAGCCAGTTGGTTGGCTTAGGTTCAGGCTACCGATAATCCAATCAGGGGTCAGTACAGGGTGTTCTTTTCCTTTTTCATCAACAAATGGAGAAAGTTTTCGCACACAATTGGCAATGGAATCTTCAGACCATCCTTCGCATTCCGTGCCAAAAGTGTCCACCCGAATGGAGACCGGTTGGGAAACGCCGATGGCGTAAGCAACTTGAACTTCACAGCGTTCGGCCAAACCCGCAGCAACAATATTCTTTGCAATCCATCGTGTTGCGTAGGCAGCAGAGCGATCGACCTTGGTGTAGTCTTTCCCAGAGAAAGCTCCCCCACCATGACGAGCCATTCCACCATAAGTATCAACAATAATTTTTCGGCCCGTTAGACCAGCGTCGCCATGAGGGCCACCGATAACGAATCGTCCAGTTGGGTTGATGTGGTACTGGGTCTCTGAACTTAAGAAGCCAGCAGGAAGAACATAATCAATGATGTGCTCCTTGACTTGGGCGCGAAGGTCTTCGGTGGAGATATCGTCGGCGTGTTGGGTAGAAAGAACAACCGCATCAATTGCGACGGGCTTTCCATCTTCATAGCGAAAGGTAACCTGAGATTTTGCGTCGGGGCGAAGCCAGGAAAGAGTTCCGCTCTTCATAAGATCTGCGTGCCGAGCCATTAGGCGGTGGGCCCAATGAATTGGAGCGGGCATGTAAGTGTCCGTCTCCTTGCAGGCATAACCAAACATCATGCCTTGGTCCCCTGCGCCAGTTGCAGAATCATCTGCAGATTCTTCAACGCCCTGGCGAATATCAGCAGATTGGCGGTGGAGTGAGGAAAGTACGGCACAAGAGTCCGCTTCAAAGCCAATACCCTCGTGTACATAACCGATATCCCGCAAAACGCGGCGAGCAATGTCTTGGGCATGTACGTATGCCTCAGTATGAAGTTCACCTGCCAACTGAACCAAGCCGGTCGTGACAAGAGTTTCACAGGCCACTTTTGATTTGGGATCTTGAGCAAGACATGCATCCAAGAAAGCGTCGCTTACTTGGTCAGCAATTTTGTCTGGGTGGCCCTTTGAGACCGATTCAGATGTGAAAAGTTTTTGTTCCATTCGTTAGTGATGAGGAAGGATTTCAGCTTTTTGAAGCAAGGCTCGGGTGCGCTCAGATGCACCACGACCCAATTCAAGCGCCGCTTGGCCAGCCAAACCGGCCTCACGAGAAAGGGAGTCTTGTTCAAGCCACGCTTTGAGGCATCTTAGCAAAGCGCGGCTTGTTGCTCCACTCTGGAGGGCTCCCACTGATTTGAGAAGCCTAACTTCATCCTCAAAGTTGGATGTATAGGGTCCAACCAGGACAGGTAGAGCCGCTGCGGCCGCCTCAAGGACATTTTGTCCGCCGTGATTTATCAGTGAGCCGCCAATAAAGGCAATTCGCCCTGAAGGGTATAGAGACTCCAACTCCCCGAAGGTATCAACAAGCAGAACTGAACCTGGAGCTAAAGGGTCTTGGGATTCAAGCTTGCTTCGAAGAAATAAGGGCCTGTCACCCAGAAGGGTATTAAGTTTGGGTAGAAGAGCGACCGCACGATCAGGGTGACGAGGAACGATAGCTACCTGCAAATGTTTAAGGCTCGGGTCTGCAGCTATTTCTTTCAAAAAATCAGTCTCTTCGGGGGCATGAGTAGAAGCCATGACCAACAATGGACCCTCTGCAAACCACTCCTTCCAAGGAGATTGAGGGGAACTGATTTTGGGGATGGAATCGAATTTAAGATTCCCTGTTATGTGCACACGCTCATCAGGTACCGAAAGACCTTTAAACCTATCGGAGTAAGTTTCATTTTGAACGCAATAGAGGGCAATTTTGTCAAACTGAGGAAGAAATCTCTGCACCCGCAAGTAACCCGCCAAGGACTTTTCCGTAATTCGACCATTCGCAATCGCTACTGGGATTGAGTTTTGGTCGCAGGTCCGGAGAAAATTAGGCCAAATCTCCAACTCGAGTAGCACCACTGCTCTTGGCTTGGTCTTCTTCAAATAAAAGCGCGTAGTCCAGGGGAGATCCATTGGAAAAGGAAGAACGGTCAGGCCTGGAAAAAGTCTGCGCGCAGTTTGGCGGCCGCCTCTTGTGGTAGAAGAAACAATAAGAGGGGTTGCTGGATGCTTCTCTTGAATGGCTCTCAGAAGAGGGCGGAGTGCAACCACCTCGCCAACAGATACTCCATGAAGCAGCAAAGCACCTTGGGGAATGTCTTTTGGCAAAAGAAACCCAAGCCGTTGCAGGAAAGACTTGGGTTCGCCATCCTTCAATGAACGAAGAAAGCTAAGCGGTAAAACAAGAACCGCTAAAAAATGGAGAATGATGTCGTAAAGAAGATAGACGAGACGGCGCCCGACCATTTCACCTATTCCGCCCGCAACACTGCTTATACTTTTTACCGGACCCACATGGACAGGGAGCATTTCGCGAAGGCTTTTTTTCTGCGCTTTGTTTGGCAGGAGCATTCGTAGGCATGCTCGCAGCTTCCTGGGCTTCCCTATTTTTGGCAAAATCTTGAAGGGCATTTCCACCCTGGGCAGGTGGTCGATAACCCACGGCAACTTGGCGAGCACCTGGCTTCTGCGCGGGAGCGGCGGGGCCAGTAGTCATTGAACCCCCTTGAAAGGAGGGGTGGCTCGCTTGTTGTCCTTCAAAAGTAGATCCCAGGCGCTCCTCATCTCCAGTTTCGATTTGAACTTTGAGAATATAGTCGGTGACCTGTTCGGCAACCTGCAGGAGCATCCGCTCAAACATTGCCAAGCCTTCTCGCTTGTATTCAGCCTTAGGGTCCACTTGAGCATAACCGCGCAAGCTCACTCCAGCGCGAAGAGCATCCATAGAGAAAAGATGGTCCTTCCATTTGGAATCGATTCCGTTCAGGAGCAAAAACCGCTCCAGGTCATGCATGCGCTCAGGCCCCAGCTGGTCCGCTCTCTCGTTAATCAGTTGAGTAGAGCTATCCAGCAAAATTTCGGCAATCCCCGAGGGGCCTGCCTCTTCAAGTGATTGCTCAGGGTCTTCAAACCCCCATTTCCGCTGAGCCCAGAGGGTCAAAGCCTCGTAATCGGGCGGGACATCCCGCCCATCTCCGCCCCAATTCTCAACAGCCTCTTCAACGACCTGCTCAAACATCAAGAATACTTTTTCACGAAGCTCAGTTGCCTCCAACGCATCTTGACGGTGTTCATAAATCAAATGCCGTTGCTTGTCCATGACCTCGTCATACTCAAGCAAATTTTTACGAATCTCAAAGTGATAGTTCTCGACTTTGCGCTGGGCTTTCTCGATTGCGCGGGAAACCATTCCTGATTGAACAGGCTCCCCATTTCCCATACCAGCCTTGCCTAAAAAGTTTTTCACCCAATCTCGATAGAATCGACGCATGAGGTCGTCATCCAAGGAGAGGAAAAAGCGTGAGCGGCCGGGATCGCCTTGACGGCCGGAACGGCCCCGAAGTTGGTTATCGATTCGCCGAGCTTCGTGCCGCTCTGTTCCAAGCACATATAAGCCTCCGGCAGCTAAGACCTCTTCCTTTTCGGAAGCACACTGCTCCTGGATGGCTTTCTTAGACATTTCAATTTCAGCCGCATTGGCTTCCGGAGACCACGCGTTCTGAAGGATTGTGGCATTCAGCAATGCTTCGGCATTTCCGCCCAAAACGATGTCGGTACCCCTTCCTGCCATGTTTGTAGCAACCGTAACGGCACCCTTTCGGCCGGCTTGAGCAACAATGTCAGCTTCTCTGTCATGCTGCTTAGCATTCAGAACTTCATGTGGAATTCCACGACGAGAAAGCATGCCGGAAATCAGCTCTGAAACTTCAATGCTAATCGTACCCACCAGAACAGGTTGACCCTTTTGATGCACCTCTTCAATCTCGTTGGCGATTGCTTTCCACTTGTCCTCCATGTTGAGATAAATGACATCCCGTTCATCGGAACGAACAATGGGTCTGTTGGTTGGAACAGCAAGAACATCCAAATCGTAAATCGAAGCAAACTCACCCGCTTCAGTGAGAGCTGTTCCGGTCATTCCGGATAGTTTCTTAAACAAACGGAAGTAATTCTGGAAGGTAATCGTGGCAAGCGTTTGGTTTTGAGCACGAGGGCGAATGCCTTCCTTTGACTCTACGGACTGATGAAGTCCATCGGACCAGCGGCGACCCTCCATAAGACGGCCAGTGAATTCATCGACAATAACAACTTGTGCGTCCTTTACGACATAATCAACATCTGCTTTATACAGGTGGAGTGCTCGCAAACATGTTTCGAGAATGTGCGGCCATTCCATATTTGCTGCACCCGTGTAGAAATCATCTACGCCCAGAATTTTTTGAGCGGCAACAATCCCTTCTTCCGTAAGGATGGCTTGCTTCTCTTTTTCCTTTAATTCGAAATGGGTCTCAGGCTTGAGCTTGCGGGCGGCTTGAATCCCAATGCGATATCGCTCAGCATCGCCCGTCGCAGGGCCACTAATGATGAGTGGAGTTCGGGCTTCATCTACCAAAATGGAGTCCACTTCATCGATGATTGCAAAATCAAGGTTGCGTTGAACCTGATCTTCCGTTCGTGATTTCATGTTGTCACGAAGATAGTCGAAACCAAATTCATTATTGGTTCCATAAATAATATCGCAGGCATAAACGGGGTGCCTCTCAGCAGGCATCATGGAAGACTGAATCGCGCCAACGGTTAATCCTAAATATTCAAAGACTGGCCGCATCCAATTGGCGTCACGACCAGCAAGGTAATCGTTTACCGTTACCACATAAACTTTTCCCAGCAATCCGTTCAGATAAGCAGGCATGGTTGCCACTAATGTTTTCCCTTCACCAGTCGCCATTTCAGCAATGGAACCTTGGTGGAGGGCAACCCCCCCAATAAGCTGGACATCGTATGGACGAAGTCCAAGGGTTCGTTCAGCAGCTTCCCGAACCATGGCAAAGGCCTCGGGAATTAAGGAGTCAATTTTCCGCCCATCAGCGAGCTCTCGGCGCCATTTTTGAGTTTGCGCCTGCATCTCTTCCTGGGAAAGCCCGGCAGCCCAATCCGCAAAGGAATTCACCTTTGCGATCAGGGGCCTCATTTTCTTGAGGCGGCGTGAGTTTTGAGAACCAAATACGCCACGCAAGGCGCGGCCGAAACCGTGGCCTACTACGCCCAGCGAATCACCAATTTTTTCGAGGTCAACCATGGTTGGGTCGGTTTATTTGCGGTCTAAGTGCAGAAAACCGAGGCACAGTATAGCCATTAGCAATGGGTGCCTGGCCACTCCAAAGTGCCAACTAATTCAGAAACCGAAGTCTTTTCAGCCTCGAGGAGTTGCAATAGCTCATCGGCAACTTCCGTAAAAAGGTTTGGATTCCGGAAGAACGCTGTACCGAGCTGTACAGCTGAGGCACCCGCCACGAGAAAAGAGAGGACATCATCAGCGGAGGAAATACCGCCACAACCAATCACTGGGATTGAAACAACCTGGGATGCTTCCCAGACCATCCTCAGGGCAATGGGGCGTATTGCTGGGCCAGAATACCCGCCAAAGCCAACGCCAAGTTCGGGCTTTCGAGTTTTCCAGTTCACCGCAAGCCCAAGCACGGTATTGGCAACAGTCAGCCCATCTGCTCCAGCCTCTTGGGCGGCGGTTGCCATGGGTGCGATTCGGGTCACATTGGGAGATAGTTTGGCCCAAAGTGGTTTGTCAGTGAGACCCCGGCAGGCACGAATGACTTCTGCTACAGCTTCAGGGCACGTGGAAAAGGGAAGGCTTCCCCCACCGACATTAGGACAAGAGAGGTTTAACTCTAGAGCTTGAAAACAGGAAAGCTCCCCAAATGCTTCAACCATTTTGCAATATTCATCCACTGATTCACCACCAACATTTACAACAATGGGTTGTTCCAGATCCTGAAGCCGGGGTACGACATCGACTAAAAACGCCTCCAGTCCTTGGTTTTCTAAACCAATCGAATTTAACAATCCAGAAGGTGTTTCAAATAGGCGAGGGTTCGGGTTTCCGTGGCGGGGTTGAGGAGTTACGGTTTTCAGAACCAGAGCGCCCACATCATGAGGATTCATTAATTGAAGGGCAGACCCATCTTGTCCAAAAGTACCCGAAGCGCTCATCAATGGGTTTGCCAGTGACAAAGCTCCAATTTTGGTTTTAAGCTTGCTCATTCGAGTGCTTCCTTTTTCCCTGTATTTAAATCAACAACCGCTAATCCAGAAATCAAAAGAACAAAACCGATAAAAATAAAGGAATCCGCCAGGTTGAATATGGGCCAGGGATGGAAGAGCCAGGGCAAAACGTCAGGCCACCAACCGGGTTGGGCGCCCAAGTCAACACGGATAAAGTCTCGCACCTCACCATTGCCCTCCCAAGGCATCCAAACGGATAGGTTGTCGTATAGGTTTCCGATTGCCCCCGCTAACAAAAGCGAAAGAGTCCAAGACCCTCTACGGTTTTCTCGGGGCTGGCGCCCTAGCAACCAAAAAAGCAGAACAACGGCAAAAACCCGAACAACCGTAAGAGGCAAGGTGAGCTCTCTGCCCAAGCCAAAGATGCCTCCAGGATTCAGAACTGTTTGCCAGCTGAGCCAATCTCCCAGAACCGGTTGAGGTCCCTGGTTCCAGAATTGCCAAGCCCAGGATTTAGTGGTGAGGTCTCCAATCACAAGCCCCACGACCACGAGGAAGTGCCAAGGTCGCCACAATCCGCCAGGGCGGGGCTGAGTGGCAGGCCTATCTTCAGTCATCCAGGTGGAGTTCCCCGCTCTCAGATTTTTCTTGGCAACCTATGCAGTAAGAAGCATAAGGAAGGGACTCCAGTCGTCGAATGGGAATCCAGTCAGCGCAAGCGCTACAACGGCCAAATGTACCTAATTCCAGCCGCTTGAAGGCGCTTCGGACTTCTTGCAGGATTTCATCTTCGTTCTGGATTAGGCCAAGCTGAAACTCGCGAGAATTGGCCCCGTTCCCACTGTCTGAATCATCCGAGGCTGAATCCTGATCAGCTAAGAGCACGGATTCCTCCATGTGATCCAATTTTGCGCCAAGAGACTTGAGAATATCCAGTAAGGATGCTTGAAGTCGGCGGGTCTGGGCTTGGGTTGGTTTTGGCATCTGATTAGACTAGGGGGTAACTCCAGGAGGGGGCAACATTCTAGTGACGACTGAAAACATGGGTCAAGACGTGAATTCTCAGCTTCAAGCTGATGTGGAGGACTTTCTCGCTTCTCTCAGCGCAGAAACGGGCTTGTCTCCCAACACCGTTGCTGCCTATGGCCGTGATTTGGCCAAGGTCCTCCAGGGTCTATCCGTTCTAGGCGTCGATGCCTGGAGCGATATTGGAGCTTCTGAAATATCCGAGTTGATGGCCCTCTCACGCTCGGAAGGCGCAGCTCCTGCCACCCAAATGAGGGCCCTGTCTGCCATTCGCTCCTTTTTCCATTTTTTGAGGACTGAGAAAAAATTAGAGGGCCAAGACCCTACCCGTTTTAGAGGGAAGATTCGCCCTTGGCGCCAATTGCCATCCGTTCTTTCAGTTCAGGACTCCCTCAAACTGATGGATACCCCCAACCCCGACTCATGGAAAGGATTGCGGGACAGAGCCATGCTTGCTCTCCTGTATGGAGGTGGTTTAAGAGTCACTGAATCCTGCGACATCAAACTTGAAGACCTTTCCCTTCAAGTCGCTCAGAATAGTGAGCCTGGCCTCTTGAGAGTTTTTGGAAAAGGTGGAAAAGAACGTCTCGTTCCATTCGGAGGGCAAGCTCGGCTCCGCTTGGAGGAGTGGCTAGAAGATGGCCGACCTAAACTTCAAGCTAAGGGGCATTGGGTTTTATTGAGTCGGAGTGGCAAAGCCTTGGATCGGCATCGAATTTTCCGGTTGGTTTCCGAATACAGCAAGCTTGCAGGAATCAAGCACCCTGTTCACCCGCACTCTCTTCGTCATTCCTGCGCAACTCATTTGCTTGCTGGTGGCGGAGACCTTCGGTCCGTTCAAGAATTCTTAGGCCATGCAGATCTTCGAACGACTGAACGCTATACCCACGTGGAAGTAGATGAGCTTCAAGCATTGCACCGCTTGCACCATCCACGCGGCTAGCCGCTCACGGAAGAATATCCTTCAGATGAATCTGGACCGCTTCGGCCAAGGATTCATGGAACCCGGGAAGATCCGCAATATCCTGCAAGGGAGCATCACGGATCGCCTGCAATTTCCCTTCATAGGCGTTCAGCAATGCCTTCCGTTTTGCAGGCCCTATTCCTGGAACTTGTTCGAGTACTAGTCGGAGGTTCTCACGGCGGTTTCGATGGTACTGAATGGCAAAACGGTGCGCTTCGTCTCGGATTTTCTCCAAAAATAACCGGGCAGGGCTTCCGGGCTCCAAAATCAATGGGTTGTCAAGACCGGGAAGAAAAACCCGCTCTTCGGCTGCAACTGGACCTTTCCCCTTCCTTGCTTTCGCCAGCCCCACGATTTGGATTTGATTATCTAAGGGCCCGAAGACTTTTAGACCAGCATTGAGTTGAAGGCGGCCCCCGTCCAAAACTAACAAGTCTGGAAGCCCATCCCGTTCTCGACTCTTTGAGACACGGCCCACAACTTCCCGCATAGCCTCGTAATCATCATTCCCAACTCCCCCGCCTACCAAATACCGCCGGTAGCTCAATGGCTCGGGGCTTCCTTCGACAAAGCGGACTTTTGACGCAACTCGCGCATGGCCCTGTAGATGGCTAATGTCGATGCAATCAACAACGGCTGGTGGCGGACACTTCATGATTTCACCAAGCCGAATTGCAAGCTGAGGCCAAGACTCCCCTTGAACTTCTCCAGCAATTGCACGGGCGTTGCTCTCCGCCATTCTCAGCAATGCTCGTTTTTCACCTCGCTGAGGCACTTTTAGCTTTGGTTTAAACTTCGAATACGGGGCCATACTCTGAAGCCACTCTTCATATTCTTCCGGCATTTCGGGCAACAATACCGTGGGAGGTATAGGCTCTTCTTTGGGGGAATAAAGAGCAACAAGAGCTTGGCGAATGGCATCTTTCCGACTCACCCACAAAGATACGCGTCCACGCCGAGTGCCGACCCACGCCCCATCTCGATATTGCAAGAGTGCAAACCAGCCTCGCTCATCGAGGCCCAGGGCATCAAAATCTTCGGCACTATTTAAGCTAACTTTTTGTTTTTCTTGCAAAGCCGAAAGTGCTTGGATGCGGTTCCTTGAACGAAGCGCGTTCTCATAGTCCTGACTTTGCGAAGCGTTGCGCATGGCCAAGGTTTCTTCGGCAACACGGTCTCCCACATTGCCTGTTAGTACATCGCGAGCACCATCAAGAGCTTCAGCATAGTCTTCCTTCGTTACGAGCCCCACACATGGTCCCAAACACATCCCTATCGAATGCTTAAGGCAGGCCCTGCTACGGTTGTTCAAAGTGTGGTCCGTGCAATCCCTTAGACCAAAGGCTTGCATCAAAAGCCGTTTTGCCCTCCTTGCCGAAACCGCGCTCGGATAGGGACCAAAAAATTCCCCCTTCCCCTTTTGCTTATGCCTCGCCAGACTAAGCTTGGGCCATTCTTTGTGGGTTTCAAGTTGAAGATGTAAAAATGATTTGTCATCTTTCAGGAGCACATTTAATGGTGGTTGGTGTTTTTTCACCAATCGTTCTTCCAAAATAACGGCCTCCTTTTCGGTATCAGTAACAAAAAATTCTGCGGCCCAAGCAACCGACAACAAATCTGAAAGCCGAGCGCGGCCATCAGCGCCGGCCCGTCGATACACCTGAACACGGTTCCTAAGAAGGCGAGCCTTTCCGATATAGAGAACGCGGCCAGCCTGATCTCTAAACAAATAACAGCCGGGGCGCAAAGGGGCACATTTAAGTTGCTCTAAAAAGGTGCTGCTCATCCTCTTAAATCCAATTCAAGTGCTTCAAGGCGACGCAATTCGTCACGAAGGTGAATTGCGTTCTCAAAGTCCAAATCACCTGCAGCTGCAAGCATTTCCTTTTGGATGCTTTTCTTCTTTTCGGCCAAGGCCGAGAAATCCTGAATTTCGTCCAGGCTATCAACTTGGGAGTCTTTTTCTCCAAAGAGCGCTGCGATTTTTTTATTTACAGAAGCCGGCGTGATGCCGTGAATCCGGTTATGCTCTTCTTGAATCTTGCGACGACGTTTTGCTTCCTTAATGGTGTTTTTAATAGACTTGGTTTCCTTGTCGGCATAAAAGATAACTCGCCCGTCAAGATGCCTAGCAGCGCGACCACAGGTTTGAGTCAAAGATGTCTCTGAGCGAAGGAAACCCTCACGATCAGCATCCAAAACAAGTACGAGAGAGACCTCCGGGAGATCCAAACCCTCCCTCAGCAGGTTAATCCCAACAAGGATGTCATAGACTCCAATTCGAAGGTCACGGAGCAGAGCAGCTCTTTCAAGCGTATCAATATCAGAATGCAGATAGCGTGCCTTGAGTCCACTCTCCTGGAGAAATTCGGTCAAGTCTTCTGCACTTCGCTTGGTCAGAGTGGTCACAAGAACACGATTCTCTTTCTTCACCTCTAAGCGACACTGATGGAGGGCATCCTCAACTTGACCGGTAGCAGATCGGATTTCGCAAAGGGGCTCTAGCAGACCTGTTGGTCGAACAATTTGCTCGGCGATTTTATGGTTTGCCAACCCTTTCTCTCGGTCAGTGGGTGTTGCAGAAACATAGAGGACGCGTCGAAGAAGCCCCTCTAATTCGGGTTCTCCCAAAGGCCTATTGTCGAGGGCTGAAGGCAATCGAAAACCATGTTCAATCAAATTTTTCTTCCGCGAACTATCCCCTCGTACCATCCCGTAAAGTTGAGGCAAGGAGACATGGCTTTCATCCATTACACATAAAAAATCTTGAGGGAAATAATTTAGCAGAGTAAATGGGGGTTGGCCAGGAACACGACCTTCCAAATGCCTTGCATAATTCTCAATCCCGTGACAAATCCCGAGCTCTTCCATCTCATCTAAATCAGCGAAGACCCGTCGTTGTAATCTCTCGGCCTCAAGTCCTTTCCCCTTCAACAATAATTCCCGAACTCGCTCTTCGCACTCCTTCCGAATTGTCTGCAGTGCACGAGGCAGCTTTTCTTCCGGTTGGACATAGTGACCTACTGGGAAAATATTTACAGATTCTGTGTGGCTAAGGATTTCTCCCGAAAGAGAATCACAAAAAAGAAGAGATTCAATTCGATTCTGATTTAATTCAACAGATAGGAGATTATCCTCCTCCTGAATGGGCCAGATTTCCACGCAATTACCCCGCACTCGAAAAGAGCCCGGGCGAAAGTCTTGCTCAACTCGGCGGTGTTGGGTTCGAACTAAGCCTCGAAGAAGTTCTTCGCGGGACAATTCCTCTCCAACCTGAAGATTAAGAGCCAAACTCCGATAATTTTCAGGGTCACCTAGACCATAGATAGAGGAAACACTTGCGACTACGATTACATCTTTTCGATGAAGAAGACTCACCGTTGCTGAGTTTCGCATTCTGTCAATCTTCTCGTTAATTCGAGCGTCTTTCTCGATGTATGTATCAGAAGATGGAAGATATGCCTCGGGTTGGTAGTAATCGTAATAGGAAACAAAAAACTCAACTGCGTTTTCAGGGAAAAGCTCGCAGAACTCCGTATATAGCTGTCCAGCGAGAGTCTTATTTGGAGCAATCACCAATGTGGGAACCTGGAGTTCCTGGATGACATTGGCAACAGTAAAAGTCTTTCCAGATCCAGTCACACCGAGAAGCACCTGGCGGGCGCTTGGATGTGAAAACCCGTCAACGAGAGTTTGAATCGCGCCAGGTTGGTCCCCACGCGGTTTGAAGTTACTTCTGAGTTGAAAGTTGGCCGACATCGTTACTCCTGCGGAAAAGAGGCTATCCTTGGGACCAATGGCTCACTCCCGCTGCCCGAATTGCCAAGCTCGCTTGAAAATCCCGGATGAACTCCTTCATTCTAAGGTCCGGTGCCCCAAGTGTTCAGAACCCTTTCTTTGTGAACCCGAGGCTCCTGCCTTCGAGGAGCCCTTACCAACAAACCAATCACGGTCGAGAGCTTCTCGTCCAAGGCCCAAACAGTCTTCCAGCCTTCCAATCCTCCTCGGGTGTATCGCTTTTCTGGTTGCAGGGGCGATTTGGTTCTATTATCCCGACCCTCCCCAACCTGCCAACCGTGACGAAGCGCTTCTGGTGGTAGACGCTCCATCAGACCCAAGTGCGCCCGCTCAAGTTGTTGCTCGTGAACATCCCGCAATGAAGCGAGTTCGTTTTTTAATAAAAACTATTGTTGCAAAGAATTATCCCTCTCTCGAGCGCCAACTTCATATCCCATCTTGGTACCAACTAGAAAATCCATCCGACCAAAGAATCTTTAACCTCTTGCCCAATGACGAAATCCGCCTTTGGAAAGAAACATTTCTTTTCAACTTTGCCGCCAACCCACTTATGCAAGAATTTGCAGGGGGCGACTTCGATGATGTTTTCTACTTAGAACCTGAATTGACTCCCCTGCGAATTGAAATCAGGCTCCAGGAAAATCCTGATACTCGATGGATTTTCAATTTTGTGCAGGAAAACGATGACTGGAGAATCTCGAATATTGAAACCATACTCCCTCCAGTTGCTCCAAAACCTGACCCCATCATTATCGAGAAAGAGGAGAAAAAAGAGGATAAGGTCTATGTCCAAGACGAGTTGGGTGGCCGCATATTCCGTGGCAAAATTGAAAAGGTAGAACTTGTAAAGGGAACCACCCCTTCAGAGCTTGCAGAACTCAGCCCCCTTATCGAGGCTGCCCTCCAAGATGGTGGACTTGAATCCCGAATTGCCAAAAAAGACTTAATCTTCTGGGAAAACAAGCCCATTCCCATTCTTCTAAACCGCCTAGTCGAAACACCTCTGGATGGAAGCGAAAGCCGGCTCATGGAAGTCGCTGCCATTGATGGCCTCCTTCAAGCCCTGACCCACCGCATTTCGACTCTCCCCATGCGCGCCCTTGGCACCGGTGGAAAACTCGGGCTCCAAGATCGACAAAATGAGGTCCTTGGTTCCTGGTTCACTTGGTGGAAGGTTTGGGGTAAAAAATGGGATTTGTGGAAAAAAGAGGCAAACTTTCCGCCCCCTCCCCGCCGCCGCGGAGGGAAGAGGAGTAACAACCGCTAGGAAATGGGCTAGAATAAGACCCCCCTTTGTGGATTCATCATGAGCGACCGAATTGGAACCTGTACATCTTGCCAAGCACAATATGGCAATATTCCCCCATCCTTTACCCATTCCAGAGTTAAGTGCCGCAAATGCGGTGGTGTGGTTGAGATACCTCCCCTTGAAGAAGGGGACGTGACCCCACTTGCAGCCCCAGTTGCCAGCGAAGAGCCCGTGGTTGAAGAAGAGCCCGTGGTTGAAGAAGAGCCCGTGGTTGAAGAAGAGCCCGTGGTTGAAGAAGAGCCCGTGGTTGAAGAGGAGCCCGTGGTTGAAGAGGAGCCCGTGGTTGAAAAGGAGCCCGTGGCTGAAAAGGAGCCCGTGGCTGAAGAGGAGCCCGTGGTTGAAGTCATTGACCTTGTGGACGAAACAAGCGCTTTCGATGAGGAGCCCCCATCCGTTCAAGCCCGCCCGCTCTCACCTGCGCCCCCAAAAAAAGCTCGCCCGGGTAAAGCCGCCAAGGTTGACCGTAAAGCTGTAAGACCACCATCCAAAAAGGCTGAGGAAGTACCTCCTCCCAAAAAGAAAACAGGTGCCGAGCTATTAGCTGAATTAAAGGCCAAAAGAAAGTCCGCTCCATCGGACCCCTCACCCAATCCAGCCAAGTCCCCACAAGCCGAAGAACCACCTGCGAGCCGAGCTTCAGAAATCCTTGCCGCCGCTAGGGCCAAAAGGGAGTCCGCCAAGTCAAAGAAGAGTCCCCACGCCGGAGTGCCCGACGCCAGCCCCCAACGGCGCAACCCCCGCCAAGAGAAATCTCCTCGCACTTCCAAGAAGGCGGAGCCCAGAAATTCCAGAAAGAGCCGCCAAAAACCACGCGAGCATCCCCATCCCAAAAAGGGCGTCCCAGCTTGGTTAACGATTACAGCTGCTCTTGTTTTGGGTGGTGCTGGATTTGGACTTTGGTGGATTAATCAGCAGGAGCCTGCCAACCCCGCCCCAGTCACCGCTGCTCAAATTCCCCTCGAGGAGAACATTCCCACAGAGACATCCGACGCCACATCCGACGCCAAAGAGCCTCTAACTCCTGACGAGAGCGATTCAGCTGAATCCAGCACTCCTTCAGAAACACCTCTACCTGAAAGTTCTCAAGGTTCTGCCCCTGAAGAGGCATCAGGAAAAGAAGTTGCACCAAAGTCAAAACCTGCTGGCGTTGCCTTTGAACTCCCGGAAGCAGGCGAAGAAATCCAATACCAAGGAGTTACGGACCCTTCACTCATTCAATTGGACCAAGTAACTCCACTCCCAAAGTGGAGTCAATGCTCGGACTCTGAGTGGGCAGACATTTTGGAAGATCTTGAGCTTTACTTGGAAGATTCCGGCGCACAATCCAATCGAGCTGGCAATCGCCTAGTCTCAACTGGGCGAGCGGCCTTCCCAGCAATTGTGAACGCAATGATGAAAACAGATTGGTCTGATTCAGCCAGCATTGGAGTTTGCAGCAGCCTCAACCTCAGAATCACAGAGATGAGTGCTGCCCAAAAGAACTTCGGCTGGTCCTCAACTGACCAGTTCGAGCCTGGAACTGAAGAACATAACGAAGCCCTGCTCTTCGACAAAAAAGTCGTCGCTATTTGGCACAACCAATGGTTAAGCAAATTCAGCGTCAATGATGCTCAATGGAACGGTTTTGCTGACAAAAAAACCACCTCCAAACCGAAGGAAGAACCTGTCCAGGATTTGGGGGATTTTGATGACGAGTTTGACGACTAATAATTCGTCAAGAAAGGGAGCTTACTTCCCTTCAGCATCGGAAGAAGACAGCTCTTCAATCTGAACCCCGCTCTCTGCAAGGTAGTCCACCGCAGCGGCAACAGAATTTTCATCACCTTCAAGCTCAAGAGTCAATACGGCGATTTCTTCGGTCACACTGGCCCCCCGAATGTTGGGGATTACCTGGAAGCGACTCCCAAGGGTGAAGAGCAAGGGTTCCTTAATGAGGCCCTGTGGAACCGTGCAGTAGATGCGCCTTTTCATGTTTGCTAATCTTGATTCGAGGAAGAGGAAGTCTTCCGCCTAACGGCCCAGTATAAGCTAGCGCAAAGCATGAGTTGGAGGGCAACGACAGGCCAAGGTGTGCTAGGAGGAGTGGGTGATTGGGATCCCCAAATTGTGTAAAGAGGTTCTAGGCGAATTGGATCCCAGCCCTGAATCTGAATAAGATTGCCAGGCCAAAACGCAATTAATCGTGGATGAGGAGAAAGGGTGTGAATCCAAACCGGGAAAAGGAGCCAAGACCACCAAAGGCCGGTCGCCCAAACTCTGGGAAACTCAAGGCGACTCCAAAGGTGATGAAGCCATGCAGCAAGGCATGTTCCGATGGAAAAAGGAACCCCAGTGGTTATTCCGTCACCCAAGCTCGCCGCAAGGAGAAGGCAACCGGCTCCTATTAGAATCCAAGCCGCCCGCCCTCTCCAAGCAATGGTGGGCAGGAGGCAAAGAAGCAGAAAGAGGAGTGAAGTTGTAGGCAAGGGTGGACACTCTAGGTCAGCGAACCTAAATTACACGGTTCAAGGGGGTAATCTACGCCGGCATAGCCAAGTGGTAAGGCAATGGATTGCAAATCCATCATTCTCCAGTTCGAATCTGGATGCCGGCTCCACCCTCTGAACGCCCAGAGCTTGCGTTTTCAGCGCATACAAAGGGGGAGTAGCCCAGTGGCAGAGGCAAGGGACTTAAAATCCCTCCAGCGCGGGTTCGAATCCCGCCTCCCCTACTCTTTGCGCCCTTAATCCCCACCTCCAGTCATGACTTCCGTCCAACCCGCTGACGACTCCTTAAGTATCGAGCATTCCACCTCTGGAAAAAAGTGGGAATTGCATGTGGAAGACGGCTGTCTTCGCGCAACCCAATTGCGGCAAATCCCTTTAGGTCAGACCGACTTGGGCCTTCTTTCTTATGACCCTGCGTTTTTGAATACCGCTTCCTGCCGAAGCGCAATCACTTTCATTGACGGAGAGGCGGGCATTCTGGATTATCGCGGTTACTCCATTGAAGATTTAGCAGAGACCGCCACCTATCCTGAAGTTTGCTTTCTTCTTCTCAACGGAGAACTCCCGAATGAAAGTGAATTGGCTTCCTTTGAAGCAGAGCTTGCAGAAGAAGCTGTTCTTCCTGCTGACATGATCGAGCTGTTTGCAGCATTTCCAGACAATATGCATCCCATGACCATGCTCGCTTCTGGCCTTGCTTCTCTTGGAGCAAAATATCCTGAAGCCGATCAAGTTCTGGATGAAGCGAATCGTAAACGCCAAATCATTCGATTGCTTGCCAAAACACCCGCTTTGGCGGCTTTGGTCTGGAGACGCACTCAAAACGACTCTCCAGTTGGAGCTTCCCCTGATAAAGGATTCATCGCCAGCTTCCTCCGGATGTTACTAGCAAATCCAGGAGAAGACTTTGAGGTGGAAGATTCCTTCGCCAGAGCCATGGACGCCTTACTTACCCTCCATGCCGATCACGAGCAGAACTGTTCCACAAATGCTGTTCGAGCTGTGGCTAGCAGCCACGTAAACCCATACTCCGCAGTTGCTGCAGGTTGTTTTGCGCTACATGGGCCCCTTCACGGTGGCGCCAACCAAGCTGTTCTGGAAATGCTTGAAGAAATCGGAACCATAGAAGCCATCCCCGACTTTCTTGAAGCATGTAAGTGTGGCGACCGCAGGCTTATGGGCTTTGGTCATCGGGTTTATAAAAATTACGACCCCCGAGCAAAGGTAATATCAGGTTTAGTGGAGTCTGTCCTCGACGCAGGTCAACCCGATCCCCGCCTCGAAATTGCTCGTGCTCTTGAAGCCATTGCGAGAGAAGATGACTACTTTGTGTCAAGAAAACTGTTCCCAAATGTAGATTTCTACTCAGGAATCCTCTACTCCTCAATGGGGTTTCCTCCTTCCATGTTCACGGTTTTCTTTGCCGTTGGTCGGATGGTGGGCTGGCTTGCCCATTGGGACGAAATGCTCAGAGACCCTGAGCAAAAAATTGCCCGCCCGCGACAAATCTATACCGGACATTCGCGCCGAGAAGTCCCCAAGATGGCAAACCGCTAATCCTGGGTCGGCGGCAATAAATCCATCACGGCCTCTGTCATTGCAAGGACACCCGTCCGAATACTTAAGGCAGGGTCTGGGGAAAAACGGGAAGTGTGGAGCCCTGGAAGGGAGTCCGCGTCAGGTTTTTGGGCTTCCGCCCAATCCTCCTGAGAGACAACCCCCAACCAGAAAATCGCACCTTCAGAATCTGCGGCTGGTGCGAAAAGACCAAAATCTTCCCCTCCCATCACCGGCGGAACTTCTAAGACACTCTTTTCGCCGATTGCAGTTTTCATGGAATTTGCAACTCGCTTCATAAAACCCGGTGAATTCCAGGCAGCAGGGGTGTGCTCTGGAAGAAGCTCAACGATGGGCAGGAGTTCAAGCGGAAAGCCAGCAGACAAAGCCTCGTGTTTGGCAGTGCGTCGAATCCCGTCTAGAAGAGCATTACGCACTTCCGGCTCATAAGAACGAATCGTAAGCTGAAGTTTGACCTCGTTGGGAATAATGTTGTGTTTTTCCCCACCATGAACAGAGCCAACAGTAACCACTGCAGCCTTTTGGGTGGCCACTTCTCGGCTGACTAAAGTTTGGAGAGCAAGGATAATCTTTGAAGCCAAGACAACAGGATCATGAGTGAGCTCTGGCGTTGAGCCGTGGCCACCTTTCCCGCGCACGAGGATATCCACGGAATCAACATTCGCGAGAGCATATCCTGGACACGCACCAATCATCCCAGCTGGAAGATTGGGGGCTACATGAAATGCAAGGCAATATTCCGGCGTCACCGTACGTTCATATAAGCCATCCTCAAGCATAGCTCTCGCACCCGCCCCTCTTTCTTCCGCAGGTTGGGCAACAAAAAGAAGAGTCCCGCTCCAAAGTTCTTTATGGGTGGCAAGGAATCCAGCCATTCCCGACCAAACAGTCATATGAATGTCGTGACCACAAGCATGCATGACAGGGACTTCACGCCCGCTTTGCTCCAAGCCTTTCACTTGGCTCGCATAGGCTAAGCCCGTTTCTTCAAGAATCGGTAAGGCATCCATATCTGCGCGCACCAAGACAGTTGGTCCATCACCATTCCGCAGAACGCCCGCAACCCCATAACCCCCTATTTGAGTTTGTACTTGGAATCCAAGACCACTCAAAACCTGAGCCATTTTTGCAGAAGTTTCCTTTTCCTGAAAGGAAAGCTCCGGCGAAGCGTGTAGGTCTTTGTACTGTTCAACGAGGGATGATTCATTTCCCTTAAGCCAGGACAAAATCTCTCCACCTTCTTGCAGAGGCATCACTAGAGAAAGGGTGGCGGCAAGGAGCATGGACATTAGGAGCTCAAGAGTTCAAGCATTAACCGAACTCCCACGCCACGCCCACCTTTCGAGTAGTAAGACTTGGAAGGTCCGACCCAAGCAGTAGCCGCGATGTCAAGGTGAACCCAAGGAACATCATCTACAAAGTGGGAAAGGAATGAGGCTCCAGCAATGGTGCCTGCGCCCTCGCCAGCAGCGTAAATGTTCTGCAAATCGGCGTAAGTGCCCTTAGCAAGATCTTTATGAACTTCCCACAGAGGCAGTTGCCAACATCTTTCATCCACAACCTCTCCAGCAGCTAAAACACCATCGATGTACTTATCGTGATTGCCAAGCACTGCACTTGCGTTGTGGCCAAGAGCATGGATTGCAGCTCCAGTCAAAGTGGCCAAATCATAAATGCGTTCCGGCTTAATTTTGCGAGCGGTGTAGGTTAAAGCGTCAGCGAGAACCAGGCGACCTTCGGCATCTGTATTCAGAACTTCAATGGTTTTCCCATTCATTGCCGTCACAATGTCGCCCGGGTTTTGGGCATTTCCACCAGGCATATTTTCAACACAGGCCATGATGCCATGAACTTCGTAAGGGCAATCAGCACCCTTAGCTAAAGCGGAAAAGAGACCGAAGACTGCTCCAGCTCCAGACATGTCGAACTTCATATCCCACATCCCAGCACTTGGCTTCAAGCTGATGCCACCAGCATCAAAAATAAGTCCTTTGCCGACAACGGCAATTTTTCCCTTACTTTTGGTTTTGGGTTTGAAAACCATGTGAACCAATTGAGGCTCTTTGTGGCTTCCACGCGCAACCCCAAGCAATGCACCCATCTTGAGTTCTTCCATTTTCTTTCGCCCCAAAACCTTGCATGAAAGCTTCGGATTTGAACGACAAAGCTTCCGCGCGCGCGCAGCAAAATCTTTGGGTGTAAGAACATTGGAGGGCAAGTTTTGCACTTCTCTCGCCGCCAGATTTCCTAAAGCACCAAGGGCGCCCGCTTTCACGGCTTTACGAGTCTTAAGTGCAGCTCCAATGCCACCGAGTGTGATTTGCTTAACATTGGGCTTCTTGCGATCGGACTTTAAGAGGCCTGGGTCATACTGAGCCATGCCAGCTCCGTCAGCAACAGCCCGAGCGAGGCCTGAATCATTTGGAAGAGAACTCAGGTCAAAGGACAAAGCAGATCGCTCCATGCTCTCGGCTTGAGTTCGAGCTTTACCGGCGGCTTGACGAACTTCATTAGCGTCTGGTTTTTTGGCAACGCGCATCAAGAGCCAGCGCTGCCCTCCCTTGCCACGGAGAAGAACAGACTTGCCAGCTTTCGTGCCGAAGTCAACTTTCCAAGAAGAGACCTCAGGTGCGGTACTGGGCAGAGATGGCTTTGCTCCAACAGGCAAGATGAGTGCGGTAAGGCAATTACGGCCTGCTTTAGCTTCGGGGATGACTTGAGTTTTCATGTTATGTGGGTTCAGTTTCTAGGAGTTACATTCCAGAGTAAATGGGGCCACCACTTTCCGGAACGACCCATTGGATGTTTTGGTAGGGATCAGCAATGTCACAAGTTTTGCAGTGAACACAATTGCTGAAATTGACGCGAAGCCCTGCTTTGCCTTCCCATTCGTAAACGGAGGCTGGGCAAAAATGCTGGCAAGGGTTTTGAAACTCTGCAGTGCATCGGTCCACGCAAATTTTGGAATCTGCGACGAGCAAGTGGCAAGGCTGTTCTTCTTCGTGTGTGCTACCGGAGTGGTAAACCGAAGTGAGCTTATCGAAGGTGAGAGTTCCATCCTGCTGCGGGGAGGCAACCGCAGTCCTTGCCTTTAGCGAATATCGCTCATGGTCCGACTGGCAGGAAACAGGCTTGCTTGGAGATTTTCCTTTTGACAAAGAACCGATAGCTGCACCCAACACCCCTTTGAAAAAACCGCGTTGAAATCCGGCCCTAAAGTTTCGAACAGAATAAAGTTCTTGATAAGCCCAAGATGCTTGGAATCTCTGCTCAAAACGGCTGAGTGAGTGGGAAGAAAAGTCCTCTTCAGAAATCGCGGAGCCTGCAACCTCGGCGGCCAAGGCTCCAGACTTAACAGCTAAATGCAAGCCTTTCAGCCTTTGGGCATTTAAGAAGCCTGCACTATCACCAATGTGAAGGAAGCCATCGCCAAACAAAGGTAGCATGGAATGAAGACCTCCCTCCGGGACAGTCTTTGCGCCATAAGACTGCAACTTGCCGCCCTTTAAGAGGGCAGAGAGGGCAGGATGGGTTTTCCATTGCTGCATTGCAGCGTGGTAATCAAATGAAGCATCGCCATGGTCCATCCCTACAACAAATCCAATCGACAACTTGTTATCGGCCATGCCGTAAATCCATCCCCCGCCATAACAGTTTCGCGGAAGAGGCCAACCACCGGTATGCAGAACGGTACCAAGTAGGTCATGTTCCACTTCCCAAACTTCTTTCACGCCAACTCCCCAAATTTGGGGGTTTTGACCAGCCTTGGGCGAGGTTCCAAGTAGTTCCTTGGCTAAGGAACCGCGCGTCCCTTCAGCAAAAACCACGAGGCCTGCGGTGATATCCATACCAGGCTCGTAGTTTGCCTTGGGCTCCCCATCGGGCCCCATCCCCATATCAGCCGTCCTTACTCCCACTACTTTTCCGTTTTCATCCTTTAGAATGGAAGCGGCTGCAGTGCCCGGATACACATCAACATTCTCAAAAGCATCCGCTTGTTCTGCCAGCCATTCCACCATCTTGCTGGCACAAACAATCCAGTTGCCTTCGTTTTGGAAAGGTGGCGGAAGAAAAAGCCCCCTGAAGTCGCGTTTCTTATTTTCGGAAAGCCACCAGAGAGAATCGTCTTTGACCTCAGCCTCAATGGGAAAGCCATCCGATTTGGCGTGCGGAAAAAGTTCCAAAATGGAACGCGGATCAAGAACGGCTCCACTCAAAGTATGCTGACCAAATTCACCGGCTTTATCCAGGACCATCACAGACTTATCAGAGCCGGCTTCTTTGAGTTTGCGGCCCAATTCAATAGCAAAGGAAAGGCCAGCAGGACCCGCGCCAACAACGAGCACATCAACAGGAAAGGTTTCTCGCTCAACCATGTCAGGAATCCTAACGGCGCGACACCCGGGGGTCAGGCTCGAACAAAGGGATTCGTGGCTGCTTCTCGACCAATGGTGGTCGAGGGGCCATGCCCACAATGAACAACAGTTTCAGCGGGAAGGGGATACAAGCGGTGGCGAATGGAGTTCTGCAAATCTTCCCAGGACCCTTTTGGGAAATCTGTGCGGCCAACAGAACCGGCAAAGATGACATCGCCAGCAATGAGGCGACCAGACTCTTTTTCGTAAAAGCAAATGTGGCCCGGGGTGTGACCCGGGCAATGCAGCACTTCAAGGGTTATGTTCCCGAACTCCACCCGCTCCCCTCCCTTAAGGTTGCGATTGACTTCTGGAACCTGAACCGGGGCCCAACCATAATGGGCGGCTTGTTGAGGAAGAGTCTCTCGGAGAAAGTCGTCGTCTTGGGGAAAGTAAAACGGTGCACTCGTTAGCTCCATTAAATTCGCGGTGCCCGCAATGTGGTCTAAATGGCCATGAGTCCCCAAGATAATTTCAATGGTGCAACCCAGCTGGCTTGCCCGTTCCAAAATAGGGGCTGAATCTCCCACATCACATGCAGCCGCCTTCATTGTTTCAGTACAAAGCAAAAGCGTTGCATTCTGTTGGTAAGGTGTAACCGGTACTTCGTGGACTTCCAGCATTTGAATTAGGACCCCTTCCCCAACCAAGAGCTGCCATCGGGATAGCATTCTTTTTTCCAGATGGGGACCCTTTCTTTTAAGGCATCCATGAATTCAATGGAAGCGGAAAAACCGGCTTTACGGTGGGCGGAGGCAATCGCCAGAGCAACTGAACAACAACCAACGGGCACGCGGCCAAAGGAGTGCTCCAAGGCGAATCGTAGAACCTCGTGATGAGCAGACACTTCTTCCGCGATTTTTTTTACCTCCGATTCAACCATTCCTGAATATGCCTCGTAATCAAGATGAGTCACATCATTTCCATGCCCATGATTTCGCACGGTCCCCAGAAACAAGATTGTGCAACCAGAATCATCGCCTGCAACTTGGCTCTGCACCCAATCTCCAGAAACGGGCCCCTCTGTTAGTCGAAAATGGAGCAATTTCACCCTCCGGAAACAGGGGGAATGAAAGCAACCTCTTGGACTTCTCCAAGAATGTCATCTTCTTCTGCGTATTCATTGCCTAGAGCAATGCGAAATACTTGAGAATCTAAACTGGGGCAAGCCGCAATTGCCGCCGTGCGCAATTCCGCAACGGTCGCGGCTGGCTCCACATTGAGTTCCAAACTACCTTTTCCAGCACGCTCTTTCAGGCCGGCAAAAAGTAAGACGCGAATCATGGTTCTCCTTAGAAAGGAACGTCGTCAGGAACGAAATCGCCTTTATTCGGGAAAGATGGCTCTTGTGAAGATACAGCCGGTGCTCCACCGCCAGAACCTTGCTGATCTCGGCCACCAACGAAGTGCCAACGAAGGCCCACGACTTCAACTTTAGATCGCTTGGCGCCAGACTCTTTGTCTTCCCAAGTGCTGTAGCTCAATCGTCCATCAATCAGAACGGGCGAGCCTTTCTTAAACCACTTGGCAAAACTCTCGGCTTGTTTTCCAAAAAACACCACATCAAAAAAGTGGGCTTGGTCACGGTAGCCCCCAGAGCCATCAGGAATGCTTTCATTCACGGCTAGGCCCGCTTTGGTGACAAAACTCCCGGTTTGGGTTTGCCGAGTTTCGGGATCCCGGGTGAGGTTTCCCATGATGATGACTTTGTTGAAGGAGGCCATGAGGCAGATTCTCGCGATTTAGGGGTGGAAGAAGCAAATTCTTCCATCTTCTGGCTTGGAAGATGGGAGAATCCATGCCATTCTAGGGGAAACGCCCCTTCTCCCCAAGCCCCCTCTTTGACCTTTGAACAACCCCGCTACTGAACGCCGCCAACACACCCGAGTTATCGGGGATGGCCTCCCTCTTATTCTCCAGGAAGGCGCCGCAAGTCCTTTAAGGGTTCGAGACCTCTCAGAATCTGGAGTGGCCTTCTTCTCGGAAGCTCCAGTCCCCGTGATGACCCGCGTTCTCTTTACTCTTGAAATTCCTCAAACCGATGGAGATGCCGCCTTTGTGGAAGGGCAAGGCGTCGTTGTTCGGTGTGAACGCCTTTCAAGCTCTCTTGGCCATTACGAAGTCGCGATTTTCTTCAATGACCTCAGCGCCGAGGCCAGGTCCTCTATTTTGGCGTTTGTCCAAACTCAAATGGAGGCGGGTCGAGAGGCGTAAATCACGCGCTCAATCCCCCCCAGGTCTTTCCGCACTTCTCGAACAACAAACCCAACTTCCTCGCATAGAGTTCGAACTTCACTGGTCCGTCCGGCACCCACTTCAAACAACAAGTTTCCGTTAAGGGACAGGAGTTCTTTCGCCCTTTGAAGAAGATGTTGGTAAGGGTTCATTGGATTGTCGGGTGGCGTAAAAAGAGCGAGGGCAGGTTCATGTTCTTGAACCCCAAACCCTAACTCCTCTCCAGGGAACACATAGGGAGGATTCGCAATCAGCAATTCGATGGGCTGCAAATTCAATTCCGTATCCCAAGATTCGTTCAACCAATCGCACTGCCCTGTAAGGCCCAAATTGTTTGAGTTCCTTTCTGCCACTGCAAGAGCTTTATCGCAAATGTCAACGCCCACGCCCTTCCACTTGGGCCGATGCGAAAGAAAGGATAAAAGCAAACAACCCGATCCTGTCCCAAAATCTATGCACCGCCCGCTATTAGTGCCTTGTGTAATCTCAAGCGCAAGGTCGATTAAACACTCGCTATCCGCGCGGGGCACCAGGACATGTGGGTTTACTTCAAATTCAAAGCCATAAAAAGGAGCGACCCCTTCAATATAAGCCAAGGGTTCCCCCTTAAGAGCACGACTCAAGAACAGTTCAAAGCGATTTCGAACTTCAGAAGTCAAGTCTTCCTTCTTCAGAAGGAACTGAGTGCGAGTGCACCCCGCAGCAAGCAACCACAATTCTTCAGCCAATTGGTGGGGTTCTTCCGAGCCGGCCTCTTTCAGCTGGCTTTCAGCAAAGCGCAGAACATCACTCCGAAGCCTTTCGCAATTTTCCGAAGACTTCAAAAAAACTCCTATTCCTTAGAAGTTTTGCGTCGCGATCCCCTACGAGAACCTGCTTGCTTTGCTTTACGCTTTGGCTTTTCCTTTCCTGTGTCTTTGGATTTCACTTTAGACTTGCCGCTTCTGGAAGCACGGCTGGCTTTTCGGGCTTGAACTTGGGCGGTCTTTTTATCTTTCGCCATGGCCACAGCAGACTTGGCAGAGCGCACAAGTACAAACAAGGAAAGAAGTCCTGCAACAAATGTGAGAAGAGGTCCTGCTCCATAAACAAGGAAACTTTCCTCTACGCCACCCGAGGGCCAGGCCCCGTGAAGCATCGCAAAGAGTTTACCTTCTTCTGCCCCTTGAAGGGGACGAAGTAGTCCCATTAAACCCAGAATAAAAGTCTCCATAGGAGTTAAGAAAATGAGGAGACCCAGGCGACCGGTCACCAAAGGAACGGTCCACAACTTCCAGGCACCAACCCAAGATGACCAAACAGTCGCCAAAATACATACCATGACGATGGCGCCAAGGGCGGAGTCCGCACCACTTTGACCGGACCCACACCAAGGAAGAAGCATTCCACCAAGGGCTAGAAGGTAAACGGCCAAACTCAATGAAAATTGAGAATCCAATTCTTTCGCAGGGGGAAGAGTTCGCTTTTTATCTTTTTTGCCACCTAAAACGGGCGACATAATTGCTACTGCTCCACCAACAAGAGTCATGAGAGGACCAATTTCGAACCCACTCATGATTGAGCCAGCCAAACCACTGATGGTTACTAAGGCCGCAGAAATGGGCTTCCCATTCACTCGCGTGGGTTGCACGGAGCCCAAACCGTTGGTCAGGAATCTCCAGGAGGCTGCAGCGAAAGCGATTGCGCGAAAGAAACCTGCTGGACTGGGGTCGCCCCAAGATGACAATACTCCACCAATCGCAAGGACAAATCCAAAACCACGCCAAGCTAGGGCACTTGATATTTCGGCTGGGGCAGCCGTTGGCGCCGGCTTAGGGGTTGGCTTTTGAGTAGAAGTTTTTGCGGGTTCTTGGGATAGCGGAATTTCTTCAGCCATCTCCGGAAGCTCGGGGAGTTCTTCTGCGGAATCAGGCAATTCGGGCAATTCTTCTACGACCTCAAAGTCAGCACCAAGGTCTAAAATTTCGTCTTCAGGATTTGTCATGAGTTGTTCGGGGGAATCATTACAGGGCGGCCAATTTGGCAGCCCGGTCGGCATCTAAAAGGCCTTCAACAATGGAATCTAACTGGCCTTCAAGCACATGTTCCAAACTAAAGTTACTTCCAATCCGGTGGTCGGTGACACGGTTCTGAGGCCAATTGTAGGTCCGAACGCGCTGGCTTCGGTCGCCAGAACCAATCTGACCCTTTCGTTCTTCAGCCCTTTCGGCATCCCTTTTTGCCTTTTCCCGCTCGTAAAGCCGAGAGCGCAAAAGTGCCAGGGCCATTTCTCGGTTCTGGCCCTGCTGTTTGCTTTCTTGGCATTTCACCTGCTCGCCTGTTGGTATGTGAATCACACGAACAGCCGAGGATGTTTTGTTGACATGTTGTCCACCCGGCCCAGATGAACGCATAGCCTGAAATTCCAAGTCTTCGGACTTAAGCACAAAATCCATTTCCTCCACTTCGGGAAGAACGGCAACCGTTGCGGCAGAGGTGTGAATTCGACCCTGAGTTTCAGTTTTAGGAACCCGTTGAACGCGATGACCACCGCTTTCAAATCGCATCAATCGGAAAACCTCATCCCCGGTTATCTTGAAACTTATTTCTTTAAATCCGCCCATATCACTGGCAGAGGAATCCAAAACCTCTACCTTCCATTTATGCAGTTGAGCATAGCGGTTATAGATTTCAAAAAGGTCACCTGCGAACAAGGCGGCCTCGTCACCCCCTGCGCCTGCACGAATTTCTACAATTGCAGGCCGGTCGCCATCTTGGTCGTCTTCAAGGGCACGGCCAAGGATGCCTTCTTCAAGCTCGGTGAAGCGTTTCTCCAGAGCTGGTATTTCTTCTTCAGCTAAGGCAGCCATTTCCTTGTCCTCACCGGCAGCCATTTCCTTTGCTTCAGAAAGTTCCGCCAACACAGCTTCGTATTCACGCCATGGAGCCAATGTCTTCTCCAGGGAACCCAATTCACGAAGCATAGATGGAAAGCCCGGTGTCCCTGCTACATCAGGGTCAGAAACTGCTTTCTGGAGTTCTTTATAGCGCTCTTCAACAGGCGCAAGTCGCCCGCGGATGATTTCGGTTAGATTCAACACGCCGCTCCGGTCCCCGGTTGGCCGTTAGGCAGCTAATCTTTTGCTTGTTGCTTTGCGTAGCGTTTTTGGAAACGATCTACGCGACCCGCCGCATCGACAAACTTTTGCTTGCCGGTGTAAAAAGGGTGGCATTTGGAGCAAATCTCCACATGCAATTCCTTCACGGTGCTTCGCGAGGTGAACTCGTGACCACAACCGCACTTAACGTGACACTCGTGGTACTCGGGGTGGATGCCTTCCTTCATGTTTCTGGGGGTTTCTTAGCCTATGGGAAGCACAGATTCTACCGTCTGCCCGCCCGAAGGCAAGTTATTGCCTTCTCGAGGAGCATTAGTACGGTCTCCTTTCGGAAGCCAATCACGGTATCTAGGTCTCCCTCTTTAATTTGGGCCCATTTGCCAGCCCAACCCTGTATTCCGTAACCACCGGCCTTGTCCGTCCATTCATCTGTGGAAAGGTACTCGTCGAGCGCATTCGGCGGGATTTCTTGAAATTGAACGCGGGCACAGTCCGTCTTTTCAAAACACAAACCGCCCGTAATCTTTAGGACATGACTCGTCCAAACTTGGTGCTCCTTACCCATCAAGCTCTGAAGCATCTCTTTGGCCTCATCCAAGTTTGTGGGCTTCGGGAAAAACCGCCCCTGGTTCCAAACAAGAGTATCACCACCCAAAACCAAGGCAGGTTTATGTTGCAGCATTTTTTCGGCCGAAGCGACTTTAAAGCGAGCGTGCCCTAGGACCCGTTCTTCGGGATTCTCCGAAATACTTGGCCCATCTGGACCCGGATCCAACTGATTAAATTCGAGCCCTAATTCAAGCAGGGCCTGGGCTCGCCTTGGAGAAGCACTAGCGAGGACTAGTGGAAGGTCCATCGTTATTGGCCTAGGCCTTTTTGGTGGCCTTTTTCTTGGTGGCCTTTTTCTTGGTGGCCTTTTTCTTGGTGGCCTTTTTCTTGGTGGCTGTCTTCAAGCGTCGAACAGGCAAACCTAAGTCGGCCATACACTCTTCAAAATGAGCATTCGGCTTGGCGCCTTTATCAGACCAAGCATCAGCAAGACGCATGGCTCTTTTATTTTTGGGGTGCTTTGGGTCACACCCCAAGGCTGCAATCACCCGCAAGGCTGTAAAGCTGGGATAAATATCCTTTCCTTCAAAGGCAGGTTCCATGATTTCCCGAACAGAACTCTCTTTTGGGTTCGGCTTGACCATACCCAAACGCGCAAAGAATCTTTTAATGTCTGGGCACAAGGGAATGAGGTCCCCTTCTTCCATGGCATCAAGGTCTAGGACAGCACTCGCCTGGATGGGTGCCATCGTGAGATCGTCAAAGAAGCGGATTCGCCGTTCGCTGGTCGCATCCATCATCCAATCAATCTCCAAGTGGTTATACATTCCAAAAACACGGCGCAAGTATTTCTGAATAATGGGAGCCTTTTCTCGAGCCCCAACCACTCTTTTCGCGAGCAAGGCATCGATTACTTCATACTCTCGAGCAACGCGAACCTCGTTCCAATTCATGAAGGCCCCCTCTAGCGCAAAGACGGCTTTCTCAGCCTGAGCCAAGGGCGCATCCCCCTGAATCACAAGGGACATCAAGCGCTCGAGAACAGTCCATTCTTCTGGGGCAGGGCCGACCTCAAACAGGTCCCGCTGAGCCTTCGTAAGAAAGGATTGCAAACGAGTGGTTTTCGCAGCCACAGATTGAGCCATGAAAAACTATTTTACTGAGTTGAGGTTTTCTTCTTACTTGGAATTTCAACGCCTTGGCGGCGAAGAAGAGTCCGAACGGTTTCACTGGGTTGAGCACCCACAGAAAGCCAGTAAGCAGCGCGTTCTTCGTTCAGGCTAAAGTTGGATTCCGTTCCTTCAGGTTGAACTGGATCGTAGAAACCAAGTTCTTCAATCGGGCGCCCATCCCGACGAGTTCGGTTATCCATGACGCAAATGCGGAAGCACGCACGGTTTCGACGACCGGTGCGCTTTAGTCGAATGGCTACTGCCATAAATGATTCTATTGGTTGTTCTAGTCTTAGCGACCTTTCGGTGCGCCGGGAAAGTTGGGCATGGAGCCCGGTCGGCCAAACTGTTGAAGGAGGCGTTTTTTCGAACGGCCGCTCTTCATCATTTTGCCCATGGATTTCATTTGCTTCTGCATGTCTTGGAAAGAACGCAAAAGCTGGTTGACAGCGCTTAC
Source organism: Planctomycetota bacterium (assembly GCA_030748415.1). Classification (GTDB taxonomy): domain Bacteria; phylum Planctomycetota; class UBA1135; order UBA1135; family UBA1135; genus UBA7888. The sequence continues at coordinate 221,153 of JASMMA010000001.1, read as the reverse complement.
TTCTTGCCCACATCCGCGAGCAATCCGTTTACGGCGACTACCATCAAGAAGCTCAGGATGGAGCCTCTCCTTTGGGGTCATGGACAAGACAATCGCCTCGATTCGAGAAAATTGACGGTCGTCCATGGAGTCCAAAAGGCCGGACATTTTACCCATTCCTGGCATCATGCCCAGCACCTTCTTCATAGAACCCATTTTTTTCAACATTCGGAACTGGTCCAGGAGGTCGGCCATCGTGAGCTTACCCTCCATCATTTTGGAGTAATCCTTGGTCTCCTGCTCCTCTTGAAGGGCATCTTGGGCTCCCTCAACCAGGCCGACAATGTCACCCATGTCCAGAATCCGCCCTGCAAGGCGGTCTGAGTCGAATTCCTCCAAATCTCCGGGTTTTTCACCGGTTCCTAAGAAGGAAATGGGTTTACCACTGATTTCTCGAACGGAAAGGGCGGCCCCTCCACGGGCATCTCCGTCCATTTTGGTCAAAATCAGGCCATAAAGCTCCAGAGTATCATTGAATCGCTGGGCAGATTCCACGGCATCCTGCCCAGTCATGGAGTCTAAGACCAAATAGGTTGCGTCTGGTGAGGCGGCCTTGGATACAGCCTGGATTTCACCCATTAGCTCATCGTCGATATGAAGCCGACCAGCTGAGTCCAGAATGACGGCATCGTAGCGCTGGGTTTTTGCTTGCTCCAAAGCCCGCTGAGCAACACCTTCCGGAGTCACACCTGGACCGGGAGTTTCCGAATAAACGGGCAAATCCAATTGCTTACCCAAAGTGACCAACTGATCCACCGCCGCAGGCCGCTGAAGGTCGCAAGCTGCTAAAAGAACTTTGGAATTCTTTCGTTTGCGCAACCAGAGGGCCAACTTGGCGGCGGTTGTCGTTTTGCCCGCACCTTGCAGACCAGCCAAAAGCAATACCATGGGATGGCCAGGATTGGCAGGAAGAGATGCCTCTTTCGAATGCATCAGCCTGGACAACTCTTGGTGGAATGTGTGGATAGCTTGCTGGCTACCTTGGATTCCGCGACCTAGTTTTGCTTCACCTTCTAACTTTTCAGCAACTCGGTTTGTGAATTCTTTCGCAACTTTGAAATGAACATCTGCCTCTAGGAGTGCGCGACGAACATCTCGTAAGGCTGCTTGGATTTCCTCAGGCGACAACTTCCCAGGTCCGCGAAAGCGGTCCAGGACGCGGCCAAAGGATTGGGTTAAATTCTCGAGCATGATTGAGGTTGCAGAACACTGAGAAAGACTCAGCTAGCCCAGTATTCTACAAATCAAGGGCCGTTTGAGTCCACCACTCTTCGTACTTTTGCCCCAACCGATTCCAGTTTCTCCTCCAGTTTCTCGTAGCCTCGGTCTAGGTGATATACCCGCCGCACTAAAGTTTCCCCCTCTGCAATAAGACCTGCCAACACCAAAGCTGCGCTTGCCCTTAAGTCGCTTGCCAACACCGGCGCTCCAGACAGTGTGCGGGGCCCCGCTAGAAGTGCGGAGGCGCCCTTCCTTTTGATTTGAGCACCTAAGCGATTGAGTTCTTCGGCGTGGACAAATCGTTCCGGATAAATTTTCTCCTCAATGCAGGTTGTTCCCTCACACCGAGTTGAAAATGCCATCCATTGGGCTTGGAGGTCTGTTGGGAAACCCGGGTAAGCTCCTGTTTGAATCGAGTGAGCGGCAAGGTGATTTCCTGGTTTCACTTCAACCCAATCCGAACCCTGCTGAATGGGAACCCCAACAGCTGCAAGAGCATTCAGAAGTTCGGTCATTTCTTCAGGGCGACATTGGTTGACACGAAGGTGGCCGCGGGTGATGGCTCCAGCGAGAAGAATGGTCCCCGCTTCGATTCGGTCAGGTGGCAATCGCCAAGGGACTGCTTTCAAGGAGGCCACGCCTTCGACTTGAATTCGACTCGTGCCCTGCCCTTGAATGTCAGCGCCACAAGCGTTCAAATAATTCGCCAACTCCACAACTTCAGGTTCTTGAGCAGCACTTTGTATGGTTGTTCTCCCATTGGCAAGGGTGGCGGCCATCAGAATATTGGCCGTTCCTAAAACGGTCGGTCCGGCAGGGCCCAGCAAATCGATGGTGGCGCCAGAAAGGCCACTTTTGGCCTCGGCATGAATGCAACCATTCTCGACTCGAATGGTGGCACCGAGAGCTTCAAGTCCACGAAGGTGGAGGTCCACGGGTCGAGGGCCCAAGACACACCCACCCGGCAAGGCGACAATGGCTCGACCATACCGTGCAAGCAAGGGACCCAGAACGCACACTGAAGCTCTCATCTGTCGCACCCAGTCATAAGGTGCCTCATATGAGTCCCCCATGTCATTCAAGAGATGCCTCATCGTGTCCACATCTCGAAGCTGAGGTACTCCCTGGAGCGAACATTCGCCTTCTAGGAGTAATGCGGCGGCCATCATCGGCAGGGCTGCATTCTTGGAGCCAGAGGCCGACACAACCCCGTTTAGGGGATTTCCACCCTCAAGCAGAAATGCGTCCATGCTCCTAAGTTTGACGGCTCCTTAAGGGCAGACCTAGAATAATCGACTCATTTTGGAGTTACCCCTTCCCAAAAACATGACACAAACGGAAACCTTAAGCACACCGTCCACATCCCTGGATCCAGCTTCTTTCTTTACAGCCCCCCCACAGTCCGCCACGGACCTTCAAGAGGCAAGGAATCAGTTCTTCTCAGACTCAGCACTCGCAGACAAGTTCGAGGATATGGCTCGTGAAGCACGCCAAGCCAAGAACACTGCAGTTGCCGCCTCTGCATCTTGGGTATGTGGCCAATACGCCCATGCCATGGAATTCGTTCAAGGTGATGGCGAAATGGAGAATTTCATTCGCATTTCCTCTCTCCACGAATTGGGCAAACATGAACAGGCAAGCGAACTTGCTTCCACCCATTGGAAATCCAAAGACTCCGCTTTGGCCGGCGCTTCCCTCTTTGCACTAAATGCCGCCAGGGATTACGAGTCCGTCTTAAAAAATTCCCCAAAGGCTTCTCTAAGCCCCGCCGACACTGCTTTCTTTAGCGCACGTTGCCTTGAACTCAGCGGCGATTACGAATCTGCTTGCGAAGGTTACGAGAAGATTCTATCCGAAGACCCAAGTAACTTTCCTGCGCGCTTTTCACTTGCATACCGTTTGGATCTTTACGGAAACGAAAAAGAAGCGGCTCGTCATTACGAAGCTCTTTTAGAACGGCGCCCCATTTCGACAGCAGTTCTTCTAAACCTTGGCCTTATTTACGAAGAACGAAATGACTTCGAAAAGTCATGTGGGTGCTATTCAGCCATTTTACGCCGTGACCCCAACCATCCCTCTGCCCGACTCTTCTTCCGTGATTCTCACGAATCCCTGGACATGTTCTACGACGAAGACTTGGAGCGCAAGGAAGATCATCTCATGCAGGTGCTCCGCACCCCCATCTCAGATTTTGAGCTTTCTGTTCGCGCCCGGAATTGTCTCATCAACATGGACATTCATAGCTTGGAAGATCTTGTCTCTCATTCGGAACCTGAGTTGCTGGAATTCAAAAACTTTGGCGAAACATCCCTGAACGAAATCAAACATGTGCTCCACGCAAAAGGTTTGCGGTTAGGTATGCGCCGTGAGGATGGTTCCTTTGTGATTCCTGAGGACTTTGGAGCAAATGGCTATTTCGACGCAGAGAAGGAACTTCACTGGCTTGGAGAACTCACCGATGATCAGCGAGAATCTTTGGAAATGCAAATTTCTACCCTCAACCTTAGCGTTCGGTGCCACCGAGCGTTGGTAGAGCGCCTCAACCTCCAACGAATCGGAGACATTCTTCGCTACTCTGAAGAGGACCTCCTCGGAATGCCAAACTTTGGCATTACATCCCTGAACGAACTCTCATCCAAGTTGACTGAACTGAACCTCCGCATCCGCTCCGGCCGCGGCGAGGAGTACGGTCAAAGCATGGAGTAGAATCCGAGGGGTGTTTGACTACCTAGAAGGGGAGCTTGAGTCGGTTGAGCCCGGCCTAACTGTTATGGCAGTTGGCGGAATTGGGTGGTCAGTGCAGGTAAGCACCCGGGTAAGCGCCCAACTTGCTCAAGGAAAAAAGTCTCGGCTTTATCTCCATCTGGCAGTATCCGATTCTGCTTTTTCCCTCTATGGGTTTTTAACCAAGCAAGAGCGGGCTATTTTCCGCCGACTCATTCAAGTTACTGGCGTAGGCCCTACAAGCGCAATTGGCCTCCTTTCCAGCCTTCCTCCTGAAGAACTTGTTGCCGCCGTCGCCGAAGGCGACCCAATCCCACTCACTGCCGCTAAAGGCATTGGCCGAAAAACTGCTGAACGCCTTATCTTGGAACTTCGAGACCATATTGAAGGCCTTCGCAAAGCAGCTCCAGGCTCCACACCATCGGCATCTGCCGATTTAGCTCGCGTTCTTACTGAGCTAGGCTTCCAAGACAAAATGGCGCAATCTGTTGCTCGAAAAGTTTGCGACGAACTTGGATTTGACACTCCCTTTGAGGAACTTCTTCGTTCCGCCCTTCAAAAACCATCCATAAAATGACTGCACGCATAGCCCTTCTCATGGGATCCGATTCGGACTTCCCCCGACTCAAGTCCACCGTCAAGACTCTCCAAGAATTTGGCGAAGAACCCGAGGTCCGGGTCCTCTCTGCTCACCGCACGCCTGAAGAAGCATCCGCTTTTGCTGAATCAGCTCGCGAACGGGGAATCCAAGTTCTTCTTTGTGCAGCGGGTGGGGCCGCCCATCTTGCAGGAGTCATTGCTGCCCATACCAGCCTCCCTGTGATTGGTATTCCAATGGACAACCCTCCCTTGGGCGGGCTTGATGCTTTATTGGCAACAGTTCAAATGCCAGGGGGCATTCCTGTGGGCACCGTTGGCGTGGGTGGCGGAGGTCCAAAAAATGCTGCTTTGCTCGCGCTGAGAATCCTAGGTGCTTCCGATCCTTCGATGGCAAAAAAACTAGATGACTTCCGAGTGACTCAAAGGGATCGTGTCCTTGAAAAGGATGCCCAGCTCCAAAACACTCTAAAGGATTCATGAAACGAATCCCATCTCCATGGCCTCGGGCTTTGGAATGGAATGAGGGACTTTTCTTGTTGGAGCAAACGCTCCTCCCTCAGAAAGAAGTTTGGATTCCAATTCATTCTGTCCCAGAATTAGTCCAGGCAATTGAGCGCTTGGCTGTCCGTGGTGCCCCTGCAATTGGATGTGCAGCGGCATATGGAATGGTAATTGGAGTTCAAGAAGCCACCACACCTGATTTGTGGCTTGAGCATCTTCACAAAGCAGGAAAAGCACTAAGCGCATCCCGCCCCACTGCCGTTAACTTGCAAGTAGGTGTCCAGAAAATGATTGAAGTGGGTCTCCAGCTTGCGAACCAAGGCCATCATTCTTTCCATAGTTGGACCTCACAGCTCTTGGATGCAGCCAATCAATTTCATCGCGAAGATGAAATCTTATGTGAAAGAATTGGTGCCCACGGCGCAGCTCTTTTGCCTGATGGCGCCTGCATTCTCACCCATTGCAACGCCGGTGCCCTCGCTACCGGTGGGATGGGGACCGCCCTTTCAGTGATTTACTCTGCCTTTCAAAATGGCAACCCTGTCACCGTTCTCGCAGATGAAACAAGGCCCCTTCTTCAAGGAGCCCGCTTGACTTGTTGGGAATTATCAAGAGCCGGAATCCCTGTAACCCTTCAATGTGACTCCGCAGCTGCATCGGCTCTTGCAAGTGGCAATGTTCATGCGGTGGTTGTCGGATCAGACCGAATTGCTCGCAATGGTGATGTGGCAAATAAAATCGGCACCTATGGTCTTGCAGTTTTGGCTCACCACCACGATGTGCCTTTTTATGTCGCTGCCCCGACAACTACAGTCGACTTAAATTGCCCGACGGGAGCAACAATACCCATTGAGGAAAGGGGCGCTGAGGAAATTCTGGGCTTTGGAAATACCGTTTCCGCCCCAGGAGAAGTACCCGTCCGCAACCCAGCCTTCGATGTCACTCCGGCCGCCCTTGTGACTGCCATCATTACCGAGCATGGAGTCCTCCACGCACCCTCCGAAGAAAAACTTCTCGCTCAGGCAGAAACCAAAGAAGGGTAGATAGGCCGACTGCAACACAGTGAAGTAACTTCAGATAGGACTCTCGCTTGAATGTCCAAATCTTCGGGCGAACGCAAAACCTGGTCCATCCAGTTTGCTACCTGGCGCATGTCGCCTTCGGTAAAGCCACGGGTCGTTACTGCAGGAGTTCCAATTCGAATTCCTGAAGTTTGCATGGGTTTTTCAGGATCGAAAGGAATTAAGTTCTTATTTACGGTGATCCCGGCAGCATGAAGCGAGTCTTCGGCGATTCGGCCAGTAATTCCTGGTCCCTCTGGGCCTCGAAGGTCCACCAACATTAAGTGGTTATCCGTTCCGCCAGAGACAAGCCTATAACCCAAGGAAGCGAGCTCTTTGGCCAATGCTTGGGCGTTTGCCAAAACACTCTTTTGGTAATCCACAAAACTAGGCTCTCCGGCTTCTTTGAAAGCAATCGACTTCCCAGCAATCACATGCATCAAGGGACCACCCTGCATTCCTGGAAAAACTGCAGAATCAATTTTCTTTTTCCACTCCTCAGTACAAATGATGGCACCACCACGCGGCCCGCGCAGTGTTTTATGCGTGGTCATGGTTACGACATCGGCAAAAGGCACAGGCGAAGGGTGTAACCCAGCGGCAACCAAGCCTGCAATATGAGCCATGTCCACCATTAAGGAAGCGCCAAATTCCTTAGCAATGTTACTCAACCTCGAAAAGTCAATCTCTCGGGGATAGGCACTGGCACCAGCAAGCAAAAGTTTAGGTTTAAGCTCTGCAACCATCGAAGCAATCTGGTCGTAGTCAATGCGCTCACTTTCCGAATCTACACCATAAGAGTGAAAGTCGTAAACCATACCTGAAACATTTTTTGGGTGACCGTGCGAAAGGTGGCCACCGTGATTCAGCTCCATGGCCAGGACGGTATCACCCGGTTCAATAAGTGCAAGCATGGCCGCTTGATTCGCTTGAGAACCACTGGAAGGCTGAACATTGGCATGGTCAGCCTTGAACAGATTGCAGAGGCGTTCACACGCCAAGTTCTCTACAACATCAACATGCTCGCAACCACCGTAATATCGGCGACCGGGGTAGCCCTCGGCATATTTGTTGGTCAGGACAGACCCAAGAGCCTCAAGGACATTCGGACTCGTATGGTTCTCACTGGCAATTAACTCAACCTGGGTTTCCTGGCGCTCTAACTCTGCCAGCATGGCCGCGGCGGTTTCAGGGTCATAGGAATCAATTAAAGGGTAGGGATGACTCATTGGACTGAGATTCTATCCGCCTCTCGAAGCTAGGATAGAGGGCCGTGAAGTTCCAACCCCTCCTCTGCTCCGCTATTAGTTTGGGGCTCTCATTGCTCTCCTGCGGGCATGAAGCTTCCAGTGGAATCGCCATTTACCCTCAGAGGTTGGATTTGGGCACTATTCCCTTTGGTTCATCTGGCAGCGGAACTTTTGAAATCCGAAACGAAGGAGACGACCCAATTCGCATTTTGGGAATTGGCCCTTCTGGTTGTGACTGCGCCACCCTTGCCCTGACCCTCCCTGACCGGCTTGGTTCTCCAAAAGTTCGACCCGAATATCGCGGCATGAACTTGGACCTCCAGCCTGGAGAAATGGCGACGCTGGAAATCGTCCTGGACACTTCTAGGTATCGAGAGCCTGTCACCTGGAAAAGTGGGCGCATTCCCCTCATCCTTGAAGGTCAGACCCCTGCAAGCCTTGACTATGCCGCGGATATTTGGACCCCCTTCTGGGTCGAGCCTTGGTCTATTCCTTTTGGAAATGTCGGCATTCGTGCTCAGGCTTCCGGCTTTGTCGTGGTGCGGGCGCAAGAGGCAAAAGAATTTACCCCCTTATCTCCTCCCGAAGTTGATGGTTGGGCAATAACCACTTCTCGGGTTTTGGACACCGAAACCTGTACCTGGAAAATACAAGTAACAGCCCCAGAAGAATTACCTGAAGGCCCATTCCAGCAGGAATTTTCATTCAAAACGGATCTCCAAAACGCTCCGACACTTAAATTCTTCGCCCGGGGAGTTGCCCACCCCGACATTGCACATTCGCCCAAACGAATTCTCATCCGACCTAGTGTTGGAGAAACAGAAAGTGCCCTGAGCATACGGGCTCTTTCCGAAAATTTAGAGCTCCAAACTCCTGAGCTTCAACTTGAAGAACCTATTCCGGATTTAGATGTTCAGCTAGAAACGGTTCAAGTTGGAAAATTGTTCCGAGTTCATTTTAACTACTCAGGGCCCGACCCCACTGAGACTATCCAATCAACTCTCATCATTAATACCCACGATTCCGAAATACCCTCTATTCGTGTTCCGGTTTCGGTTCTTCCTAAAATCCCATCACCGCCCCGATGAAGAACCACCTCCAATTAACCCTCCTCCTTGCTCTGAGCATTTTTACTTCATGCTCACCTGCGGCAAAGAAGCCACACCCTAATGTTCTGCTCATTAGCCTAGACTCTTTGTGTCGAGACCGACTTGGCGCATACGGGCACCGACCCCAATATGCGCCGGATATTCCTGTTTCCCCGAACATCGACGCGTTCGCAGCTGAATCCGTACTCTTTGAAAATGCTTGGTCCACAACGAGTTGGACCCTTCCCGCGCACATGTCCCTCATGACAGGCCTTAGCGACAGGAATCATCAAGTTGAAGTTGACTTTTTCACCTTAGACCCCAAGCGAACCACTCTCGCCCAAAACCTACAAAATGCTGGCTATCAAACAGCTGGCTTTTTTAGTGGACCCTATTTAGATAAAAAGTACGGCTTTGCCAGAGGGTTTGATATTTGGCGTTCTGCAATGATGTCCCCTTCCGACCTTGCAACTGAAATAAGTTCTTGGGTTAAGCGGCGGACTCTTGCAGGTCAGCCCGCACCTACTGAAGATGAAATCCGTGGAATTCGAGACCGTGTTTCACACTGGGATGTCACTTCGCCTAAAGTAAACCAAGGCGCACTTGAATTCCTTCATTCTCGCGATGAAAACAAACCCTTCTTTCTAACTCTTCACTATTTTGACGCACATTATGACTATCTTCCAGAAACTTTAGAAAAGGGGCTCACGCGCAAGTTTGACCCAGACTATCAGGGAAATTTCGAGGGGGTCAACTGGTACTTTAATCCAGATGTCCGAGACCAGAAACCACCCTACTCCCGCCGAATATCTGAGCGAGACCTTGGCCATGTTCTTTCTCTTTACGATGCCGAGATTCACTGGGTGGATCGGCACATCGGCGCAATCATCCAAGAATTAAAGAAGAAAGGACTTTGGGACAATACCTTGGTTTGCATTGTTGCCGACCACGGAGATGAATTTTTTGAACATGGCATGATTGGTCATCGTTCCACATTATTCCCTGAACTCACCAGCATTCCCCTTTTGTTAAAAGTTCCCGGCGCAAAGAAAGGCTCGCGCATTCCCAAATTGGCCCGGATTTACGATATTGCTCCAACCCTCCTGGATTATGCAGGTGTCCCACCCCTAAAGGAAGCCGAAGGCTTAAGTCTGCGACCATTTCTAGAGGGAGCCAATTCTCCTTCCCGGAGTATTTTGCAAAGAGTTCCAGGCGGACCTGATGTTCGCGACGGATGGAGAAATGACCAATTCGCAATCCAGCGAGTTCTTCAAATAGATCCTCAACAAAGCCGGGCAAACAATGAGCTTAGGTTTCAACCACGCCTAACAGCCCAGGGACAGCCCATGATTTGGGTTTTTGACCGGATTTCCGACCCAAAAGAAACCCGACCCTTGCCGCAAAATGACCCTAGATGGGCCCAGGCCGTATCAGAGTTCCGTTCGGCCTTTCTGAAATCCGAAAAGCACTCCAGGACCCTTCCTCTCTCCCCACTCTCTCAGCGCTTGACTCCAAAAATGTCCGAGGAAGAAGAAGCCATGATGGAACAACTTGGATACGGAGACCATAGCTCAGATTCTTCCCAAGGGGGTCAAAGCTCAACCCTCCCCCTGGGTCCCTTCCCCATTCCCGGAAACTGATGGGGTCCGTATCCAGCCGGCTAGACGCCTATTGCGTTTGAGAAGCGGCGCTTCCCAACCTGTAGCAAGGTAGGGGTTTCACCGAGAGGAATTGCCTCGTTGGGGTCACTTGCTTGCTCACCATTAACCTTTACAGCACCTTGTTGAATCATCCTGCGAGCATCCGAAGTGCTTCCCACCAATCCGGCTTCCTTTAATAGGTTGGCTAACGCAAGCCCCGACTCAAGTTTGCATTCAGGTATTTCATCCGGTAGTTTCTTTTCTCCGAATTGTCGTTTGAAGGAATCTGCAGCGGCTTCCGCGGAAGAGGCGTCGTGCAACCACGAAACAACTTCTGAGGCCAATCGACCTTTTGCCTCTCGTGGATGCCCTTCGAGAATGCTCTGGATTTCAGAGTCCGTTAAAGGGGTTAACAAACGAAACCAGTCGGACATTTGTTCGTCCGACAGGGACATCACCTTTCCAAACATGTCATTGGCAGGTGCAAGCAGAGGAACATGATTTCCATAAGTCTTGGACATCTTTCGCCCATCTGTTCCCAAGAGAAGTGGGGTCGTCAAGCAAACTTGGGCGCTCTGCCCTTCGCGCTCCTGCAATAAACGGCCCATATGAAGATTGAATAGCTGGTCATTCCCACCAATCTCGATATCGGATTCAACTTGAACGGAGTCCCATCCTTGCATCAAGGGATAGAGCATTTCGTGAAGATGAACAGGCAAGTTATCAGACATTCGTTTTTTGAAGTCATCTCGTTCCAAAAGTCGGGCAGCAGTGCCGCGGCTAGCTAAGCGCAGACAATCAAAAAAGTCCATGCCGGCAAACCACTCCGAGTTATAGCGAACTTCACACACATCACTTGAAAGGTCTAGGATTTTCCCAATCTGCTCTAGATAAGTTGCGGAATTATGAGCGACCTCTTCCTTAGACAAAGGGGGTCGCTGATCATTTCTTCCCGTTGGGTCGCCCAAGCGAGCTGTTCCATCACCAATAATCAAAACAGGCAAGTGGCCAAGTTGTTGGAAGATATGCAACAAGCGAATCGGAACGGCATGCCCAATATGAACATGCGTAAAAGTAGGGTCAATCCCGAATTTCACTCGCAAGGGCCGGCTCTCCTTTTGAGATAACTCTAGGACTTGCCGAAGACCTGCTTCGGTCACAATGTCCGAAGTGTTGCGGGAAATTTGAGCAAATGCTTGTTCTACAGGGAGGGGGGTGGAAGTCACGAGTTTCTATTCTGCCTCTGCCGCCACCATTCTTTCCATGCCTTACGGTCAGGTTGGGATATTCCTGTTAAATAGTGAAGGGCTGCTTCAATGGTTTTTAATCGTTCCCGATTGGGCGCTTTGTCCAAAGCAATACAGAGGAAGTCGATAGCACCTTCTGCTTCCAATTCATCTAATAGAGCAGCAGAAACCAATACATGCCGGTCGGCTTCCGCCTGGGGCAATTGAACGGCTTTCTTTAAAGTTGCCATGGGGTTGGCCTGAAACTGTTCCCAACCGGGAGGAAATGCATCCCAATTCGCCGAGAGAAGAGCCACAGAGGGCATAGGCAAAGTTTCCTCTCCAAGAATTAGACCATTTCCCCTTATTCGTAGGCCCCACCGAACCTGAACCAAAGCACTGTCATCAGGCGGCAAGACAATGGGGAGCTCCAAGGTCTCCTCCAAAAGTCCAAGGGCAGGGATTCGAATCTGCTTGGGGTGGCGCTCAGTACTCCGTCCACTTTGAATATCTTTTTCGCCTGTGGATACCCAGCGAGTGAACTCCCAGACAAACTCGAACAGCAACCCCTCGTCGGGGTTCAAGAAAGTCATCTCTTCGGGAAATGGGTTTCTTAAAACCAACTGGACTTGCGTCGTATCGCCCATCGTTGTTCGAGCGTTAAACGGACGAAGAGAGCATACATTATTGAGCTTCTCTTGCACTTCATTTGCGCGCTGAAGAAGGCGGATGGCTGCTTCGCGTTCTTCTGGTGTTGCCGAGGGCAAGACTGCGACTGGCGTTCGCTCTTGCTTTTCTAGCTGTTGGCAAGATGCTAGAAAAAGAAGAGCCCCGGCCACTACAAGAATGCAATGCCCGGGGCGACTCCAGAACAAGAGGGCCATTCTTACTCAGCCGACTCCTCCGGAGTTTCTTCAGC
>JASMMA010000001.1:0-208784 GCA_030748415.1 Planctomycetota bacterium | reverse complement strand
AGGGGCCTCTTCAGCAGGGGCCTCTTCAGCAGGGGCCTCTTCAGCAGGGGCCTCTTCAGCAGGGGCCTCTTCAGCAGGGGCCTCTTCAGCAGAAGCTTTTTCTGCGGATGCTTTTTCTGCAGCCTTCTTCGCAGCTTTGGCCTTCTTCTTTTCCTTGGCTTCTTCCCACTTGGCAAGAACCTCTTGGTTCTCTTCGAAGTCGGCATGAAGGTAGGACAAGCCAATGCGCTCTTCCCCACAGTCAACACGAACGATGCGAACTTCACATTTCAGTCCAGGGACGCAACAGCCTTCTGGATCACCTTGCCACTCCTGGGGCAAAGTTGAAACATGCATAAAGGCTTCGAGATCGTCCTCAAGTTTCACAAAGGCTCCCGCCGAAACGGCCTTGGAGATGACACCGGCAACCATATCCCCCATGTGGTAGTTGGAAGGAATGTAATCTTCCCATGGGTTTTTGGTGAGTTGCTTCTGCCCTAATGAAATTCGTTGCTTTTCGCGGTCCACATTCAAGACTACACACTGAATGCGATCGCCCTTCTTGACCAACTCAGAGGGGTGCTGAACTTTGCGAGTCCAGTGAAGGTCTGAGTTATGAAGCAATCCGTCGATTCCATCCTCGATTTCCACGAAAGCACCGTAGGAGGCCAAGTTTTTGACTGTTGCTTCGATAACCGTTCCAGGGGTGTAGTTCTCGGCCAAGGTGTCCCATGGGTTCCCCTCGACTTCGCGAACAGAAAGAGAAAGTTCCTGCTTCTCCATGTCCAAAGCCTTGACATGGATTTGGATTTCTTGCCCCTTCTCGTATTCAGCTTCAGGGTTGAGATTTTGGCGAGTCCAAGAAAGTTCAGAGACATGCACCAATCCCTCGACGCCGTCTGCGAGTTCAACAAAGAGCCCGTAAGGGACAATGTTGGCAATGCGGCCTGTGTGGTTAGAGCCAACAGGGAGACGTTGCTCGATTTCGGCCCAAGGATCCGTTGTGAGCGCTTTCAGTGAGAGAGCGACACGGGTACGTTCCCTGTCCACCTTGGAAACAAATACTTCGAGCTTGTCGCCAATTTTGAGCATCTCCCGTGGATGCTTAATTCTGCCATAAGACATGTCCGTGACATGAAGAAGTCCATCAATGCCGCCAAGGTCCACAAAGGCACCAAAGTCTGCGATGTTCTTAACTTCGCCCATGCGAACTTGGCCTTCTTCCAACTGGCCCATGAGAGATTCGCGCTTCTCGAAACGCTCTTCCTCAAGAAGTTGACGACGGGAGACAACAATATTGCGCCGCTCTTCATCAATCTTGACAATCTTGGCGCGAATCTCAACTCCGATGAAGTCTGCTGGCTCGGTTGTTCTACGAAGGTCAATTTGGGAAGCTGGCATAAAGACTAAAACGCCATCCACATTGATGAGGAGGCCTCCCTTAATCTTCTTCTTGACTTCCCCTTCAATGATGTCACCAGGCTCATAAACGCCAACGACTTTCGACCATGAGCGCTCACGGTCAGCTTCTTGCTTGGAAACAACCGGCACATTTGTAATGCGGTCGTCACCGTAATAGTAAACTTCAAATGTTTGTCCTGAAGTAGGCAGGCCCTCATCTTCAAATTCACTATAAGAAATAGGGGCTTCAGCTTTTCCACCGATGTCCACAAGGACTTTTTGAGCCTCTTCGTTCAGTTCAAGAACGGTAGCGGAGACGATGGTTTCAGCGGGAACGGAGCCAGTATGGTCGCCAATTACAGAATCGAGTTCTGAGTCTTGGCCAAGAATACTTGCGAGTTGGGCATCCAACTCATCTCCGGTGATGTCAAAGCGACGAATGGTTTCCTTGCCAGCCATTTTGGTTGCAGGGGAAAAGGGGGTTGAGGTTTCGAGGAGGGCGGGTTTTAAGACAGCATGGGGACTCCCGCTCGGGAGGCCATGTCAATCAGGCGCTCGACCGCCTGATCCGCATTGATTTGATTGTTGTCCAGCACTTGCCCATCTTGAAGGGGGCGCGGTGCATGAATGCCGCGAGTGCTATCGCGACGGTCACGGTTAGACATGGAATCCAGAACTTCTTGGAAGGAGTGAGTATCACCTGTTTCTAATTCGGAAAGCTGGGTGAATCGCCTTGAAGCGCGCTCCTCAAGAGAGGTTTCTACAAAAACTTTTAATCCTGCGTTAGGGAAAATGACGGTTCCAGCATCGCGGCCATCGGCAACAACTCCCTTAACTGAAGGCTGGTCGAGTAGCTCACGCATTTTTTTTGTTAGCAGGTTGCGAACCTCTAGATGATCGGCAACATCTGGAACAGCGGAGTCAATTCTTGGTTGTCTGATTTCATCAGAAAGCAAGTGGCCATCGACAAGGACAGATCCGTCAGGGGTACAAGAAATTTGGATTCGAGAAAGAACGGCGAGGACATTTTTGGACTCAGCAGGATTCAGCCCCTCGCGAAGAACAGCCCAAGTTAAAGCTCGATACCAGGCACCTGAGTCCAGGTAGGCCCAGTTCAAACGCACAGCTAGCATTCGAGCGAGTGTGCTTTTCCCGGAGCCCGAGAGCCCATCAAGGGCAATGACCGGCCCAGTCTCAAAAGATTCCATTGCGGCCATTTGAACAGGATATTTTAGGGAATCTGAGGGTTTGGTCAATATTTGGCAGTGAATTCCTACCCCAAAATTTCAAACGGTGAGCCCGGCACCCAAGCAGAAAGCACTCTTAGGGAAATGCCACCGGAAAGATCTCTCGCCTCTGAGCGATGAAGGTGCCCTATCAAGGCTTGATGGCAGCCAGCCTTATTGCAAGCTGCCCGAACGGCCTCTTCCCGGAGGGCAAGGGCGTCGAGGGGCTTCCGAGCCACCGCAGTGGAGCTGAATGCCCTCATTCTGAGCCCCATCCAGCGCCGGAGACTCCATGGCAAGAATCGCAATAAGGATCTGAGCCATGGTCGGCGGAGGTTACGACGAAGTCTTTGATAGTCCAAGTCTCCGAGACAGTACTCGTCGCCATGGGATAGGAGAACAGAGTCTTCTCCCCCCCCTCCTAATAGGGAGTCCACAACCACGCCCTCAAATTCAGAAACATCCTTATTTTCCAATAAAACATCTCGGTTGCCGCGCACAAAAACAAGCTTGACTCCTCGTTTGTTCAGTTGCAGAAGGCTGTCCTTCAAAGCCTGGAAAGCTGGCACACTCCAGTTCCCTGGCCCCAACCAGAAGTCAAACAAATCACCAAGACAAACAAAAGCATCAACGCCTTTTAAAGAATCAAGCTGCTCACAGAAGGGGTGGATGTCCTCGGTGTGGACAAAAGACAAGTGCGGATCGGCAACAATTGCAATCCGCCTGTCACGAAGGTCAAGAATGTCCTTCACGCTTCCAATCCTAATTCTTTTAGCTTTTGCCACAAACTTTTCCTGGACAGCCCCAATAAGGCGGCTGCTTCGGCTCGCTTCCCTCCGGTTGCTGAGAGAGCATTCCGAATTGCCTCCCGCTCGGCTAATCGAACACTTTGCTTCAAAGGTGGGACATCATTTGGAGTAATGAGTTTCGAGCGCAGAGGGCCACCAGGAAAGAAATGTTCTGGTTTTAAAATAGTGGCTCGACCGGCAAGGGCTACCGCTCGCCGTACGGAGTTCTCAAGTTCCCGAACATTACCAGGCCAATGGTGCTCAGTTAGTTTTTCGAATGTGCTCACCGGAACCGACAGGCGCGCTTCTGGGTCTGCATCAGATAGAAATTCGGCGACGAGAAGTGGCAAGTCCTCCATTCGTTCACGGAGAGGCGGAAGATGAAGTGGGAGAACGGCCAAACGGTAGTAAAGGTCTTCTCGGAATTTTCCATCGCGAACTAAATCCGCCAAATCGCATTTGGTTGAACTCAAGACACGGGCATGGAAAGCTTTCGGGGTTGTGGAGCCTAGCGGAATGAATTCCCTTTCCTGCAATGCCCGCAATAAACCAGCCTGGGCAGAGGGTGACAAATCATCAACATCGTCTAAAAACAGAATTCCGTCTCCAGCTTGTTCGAGGTAGCCGGAGTGGTCTGTTTCAGCTCCTGTGAAAGCGCCCCTGCAATAGCCAAAGAGTTCACCCTCTAAAAGGTCTTCGGAAAGAGCACCACATGGGAGGACAAGGAATGGGTTGTCCTTTCGATTGCCCATAGCATGTACCCAACGAGCAAGCCTGCCTTTTCCAGTACCGTTTTCGCCAAGAATTAAAAGAGTGCTCTCGGCTTGAAGAGCCGATTGGGCACGAGTCCTCAAGTCATCCATCACTGGACAAGCACCGGTCATCTCATATTCACCTTTCGACTTTCCCTTCCGAAAAGAATTTAATTCTTCCTGCATACTCCGAACTTCATGCACTTTTTGCACTAAGGCCAGCAAAGCCTCAGTGGGGAACGGCTTCTGGAGATAGCCAAAGGCCCCGCATTTCATGGAACCAACCGCTTGCTCAATGGAAGCATATCCAGTCATAACAATGACATCTGAAGGTGGGTCAAGTTGTCTTGCCTGTTGGAGGACTTGTATTCCATCTGCACCGGGAAGGCGAACATCGGTAAGAACCAAATCGCAGCGATCCTCTCTAAGCCAAGCCAAAGCAGCGGCACCATCGCCCAAGACGATGACCTGATGGCCCATTTCCTTCAAAACATCGGCCAAAGGAATCGCGAGAGTTTTCTCATCTTCAACAAGAAGGATTCTCATGTGCTGGAATCCTACCAGCCCCGACAGGATTGGACTTCTTGTTAAGACTCTTGGAGCAAAAAGAGACTAAAATAAGGACATGAGAATGGAATACCGCCAGAGCCTCAGGATGGAGCAAAAACTACTCCAGTCCCCTCAAATGATTCAGGCGATGCAGGTTCTTCAGTTGACGGCCCCAGAACTTTTAGATCGGGTCGAATCTGAGCTGGAAGACAATCCATTCCTAGAGTTGGCTGAGGAACAAGAACACCCTTCCTCTGACTCTGATAACGGCGAAGACGCTGGAGAGGCTGAGGAACCGGATTTCACTGAATTGGACCGATTATTTGACGAACGCCCACCAGGCGATGGCGGCCGTTCTACTGCCACAGACGAAACTTGGGACTTACTCCAGAATATTCCTGCGCCTGAGGGCCACACCAAAGATGGAATTTTGGCAGAGCTCCGGGTGGCCGACACACCTTCAGACGAACTCCTTGATGCCGAGCTTCTGCTGGCCGGACTCGACGAAAAAGGCTTCCTCCCTGAAGGCCTTGAGACTCTTGCTGATGTTCATGGACTCCCCCTAGGAGGTTTCGTAAATGCCCTGAACCATCTCCGCGAGGTTGCCCATCCAGCCCTAGGCGCTAAAAATATTCAAGAAGCCTATCTTCTCCAGCTTAAAGTCATGCCAGAGCCTCATTCAATCGCCGAGGAATTGGTCAAAACTCATTTCGACGACCTTCTTGCAAACCGCCTCCCGCAAATTGCCGCATCCATGGGTGTCTCCCTCCTTGAAGTTCGTTCTGCACTTGAACTTTTGAGTGTCTTGGATTCCCGCCCACTTCACGAATATGAGGCAGACAATTCGATGGCGATTCATCCCGATGTTCTTATTACGCAAGACGATTCTGGAAACTACGAAGTCACTCTCACCCGTGATGGATTGCCAGACTTACGACTTAGCAAAAATGCCCAACTCGCCTTAGAAAAGGCTCGAAAAGACAAAAGACTCCATGCCTTTTTGCTTAAAAAAATTGAGCGCGCACGATGGTTCCTTGATGCTGTAGGCCAGCGTCGCGCCACTCTTCTCAAAATCTCCAAGGTGCTTGTCCAGCGCCAACGCGAATTTCTTGATTACGGTCCTGAACGGCTGCGTCCGCTCAAAATGCAAGAAGTAGCCGATACCGTAAGTGTCCACATCTCAACCGTATCCCGTGCGACTCGAGGGAAGTGGGCTCAAACCCCTCAAGGCATTCTGCCCCTTAAAGATTTCTTTTCTGGTGGTCAAAAAAACACATCAGGAGGCTCCACATCAAGGGTGGCAATTCAAGAGCGAATTCGCGAAATCGTCGATGCGGAAGATAAAACTGCCCCTCTGAGTGACGAAGAGATCATTAAGGTCCTTAAACACCGTGACGGAATCAAGGTGGCTCGCCGAACAGTCACAAAATATCGGAAGGCAATGGATATCCCATCATCGACCATGCGAAAAAACTTCGGATGACTACGACTCTTCCTCCAAATTTAATTCGTAGTAATTGGGGTCGCCTTTTTCTCTCAACGATTTCACTTGCCTTTATTGCCAGCTGGATTCTCTCAGTTTGTATGGTTTGGAATCAATACGGCTCTACTGACCACATTCCTGGATTAAGCCTTCAGGATGTTCGTTTTCATTTCAACGGTAATCCAAACACCAATCGGTTTTCAAGCATGACCCAAGGAGACATGCTTGAATATTTTACGGTTGAAGAAGACTCCAGAATCTTCATCAACTGGAGCCGCCAACCCGCTCAACCCAACTTTTCTCCCAGCGAACACTTAACTACTTTTCAAGAGGTCATTCTTCCCGTTCTTGAAATGGACTGCCTAGAATGCCACGAGCCTGGAGGAAAAGCAGAAGAGTCCTCTTTGCGTACTTATGAAGAAGTCTTGCCGCACCTGGAAAGAGACCGCGGCATCCCGATTCCCTCCTTGCTTCTCATGAGCCACATTCACTTGTTTGGCATGGGGCTCCTTTCCTTGGCGTCGGGCTTGCTCGCCTTTCGCTTCCTCCCCATTTCAAAGGCGGGTATCCTGTCGGCACTCACTGGCCTTGGCCTCCTGTTGGATGTTTGCGGCTGGTGGGCCACTAAATTCTCCCCTGACGCAGCTCCCCTTGTCATTTTGGGCGCCACTTTGTTCGGCGGAGCATTCCTTCTCACTCACCTCTCTCTCCTGCGCCGGTACTGGCGCCCCTGAAGAAGACTCATGTCCATCAAAGCCAACCAAGCACGTAAAGGCCAAGTCCTTGTCATTGACGGTGAACTTTTCGTGATTACCGATTTCGAACACCGCAAACCTGGAAAAGGCCCCGCCTTTAACCAAATCAAGTGCAAGCACTACAAAACTGGCCAGCAGAAACAAATGCGCATGAGTTCTGATGAAACTCTAGAGACCGCTTTCCTTGAACGCAGAAAATGCACATTCTCCTACATGGAAGGCGAACGATATGTTTTCATGGATAACGAAAACTATGAGCAATATTTTCTTGAAGGCGACCTTTGCGCTGGCTCGATGAAATTTGTGCGAGAAAACCAGTCCATCACGGTAACTTTCTACCAGGACAACCCAATCAACTTAGACCTTCCTGGATCCGTCATCCTTCAAATCAAAGAAGCTGAACAAGCCGTCAAAGGGGATAGCGTTACAAACGACAAAAAGGCAGCCACTTGCGAAACAGGACTCGAAATCCGAGTGCCTATGTATATCGAAGCCGGAGAATGGGTGAAGGTCAATACCGAAAACGGAGAATTCCTCAGTCGGGCAAAAGAAGAAGACCTCTAGCCTTTTTTCTTGCGCGGCTTTCGCTTAGAGGGCTTGCTTGACTTTGTTTTCCTTTTGGAGACTCTGGCTTTCGCATGTAGCCGAGCAGCCTGTCTCTTGGCGCGAGCGAGCTCCTTCCTCCACTGCGGATTAATCCTGGACCCTTCTTCAAGAGCGCGCTGGATAACCGTAGCGGCTTCAATCGGATCGTCTGTAACATAGAAAAGATCGAGATCTTTGGCGTCGATGGTTCCAGCACCCACCATGCTCTTTTTAACCCAGCGAATCAGGCCACCCCAATAATCTTTACCCATCAAAACTACGGGAAAGTTTTCCATCTTGGCGGTCTGGATTAAAGTGAGCGCTTCAAAGAACTCATCCATCGTCCCAAACCCACCGGGCATTACGATGTACCCGAGAGCGTACTTTGCAAACATGACCTTACGAGTAAAAAAGTAATGAAAGTCGATACAAATATCCTGAAATGGATTCGGCTCTTGTTCCATGGGAAGAACAATATTCAGCCCAACTGAAATGCCTCCGCCCCGCTGGGCTCCCTTATTGGCGGCTTCCATCATCCCAGGGCCACCTCCGGTAATCACCGAATACCCGCGGCGAGCAACTTGTGCGGCAGTTTCTTCAGCAGCTTTATACCAAGGGTCTGAGGGTTTCGTACGGGCAGAACCAAAAATAGAAATCGCGGGCCCAATGTCCCGCATCGTGTCAAACCCATCCACGAATTCGCCCATAATCTTGAAGACCATCCAAGGATCCCCGCTATCTTTGGACTGAAGTTCTTGGTGGAGGGCGCGTTTAAAGTGTTTCTTCATGAACCTAAAGAGTAACAAACCCCTATTCGTTGCTAAACTGGAAATATGAGCGGGAAACCAGCACTCTTTTTGGACCGAGATGGGACCATCCTTCGGGAGGTGCCATACCTAGACAATCCAAATAAGGCTCGCCTCCTACCAGGCGTTGCCGACGCTCTACACACCCTGCACTCAAAGGGCATTCTTCTGATTGTTGTTTCAAACCAATCCGGTGTTGCTCGTGGTCTTTTGGATGAAGGCAAACTCATGGCCATCCAGAAAAAGGTGGATGCTGATTTGTCAGCCAAAGGTGTTTGGATTGATGCCTGGTACCACTGCCCCCACCACAACCAAGTTGGTTCCCCTCCCTCTCGACGCTTGTGCCGCTGCCGGAAACCTCTTCCCGGTCTGCTGGAACGAGCCTTGGCGGATTTCGATATTGACCTCTCACAAAGTGCCGGAGTCGGGGACGACATTCGAGACCTTCAGGCATTTGCTGCTCTTGATTTGCCTGGCATTTTGGTTGGAACTGGAAAAGGCAGGGAGTCTCGTCAAAAGTTAGCCGAATCCGGGATGGAACCGGCCCTTTATTGCGCCCACTTTGCTGAATCTGTTCCATGGATATTGAAGCATTGCCTAAAAAAGCAACTTCCAAGCACCGCCTGATACAGTAGGCTGTTCCAATAGTTCAGCCATGCCTTCGCCCCCCTTCACCGTTCAATCTGCCCACTTCCTGGGCGAATTTGAGCACCCGACCTGTCGGGCGTTCCAAGCATGGTCCTCTTCAGTTGAGAAGTCCAGTATTGGTCCCCAGCTTTCCAAGGAAGCTCAAGTGACCGTCGCCCCAAGTAACTCCTTCAGCCTCAAAGAACTGCACGAGCTTCAGGCGCACTTTTCCACTCACTCTGGCTCTTTTCTCCTCATCCTTGCTGAGGACCGGGGCTTAGCTGGCTGCGATGAACTCTTGCGCCTTCCGAATGTTTCACTGGTCCCTTTCCCATGGTCATTGGACCTATTCGATGCAAGCGCCTCAAAATTCCAACAACTCCCTTCCTCAACTCAGGGGCAAGTGGACTGGGGGGAGTACCTTAGTGGCGCAGTCGAAGGTCTTCGTGACCCCCTCACCAGCCTTTCGGGTTACCTTCAATTGATGGAAGGGGAAAGCTCCGGAAGTGACTTGACCTCACCTGCTCTCAAGTCAGCTAAGGAAATGGAACTTGTACTTGAAGCTGTCCTCCTTTCCACTGGCCAAGTTTCCGCCAATCCGAACTATCAGGCTCTTCGCCCCTTAGGCAAGAAGTGCGTCCAACAAGGAGTAGCCCTAGGGCGAGCTCTAAGACTTAATTGGGACGAAGACTGCGCTGCCGAAATTGATCGGCGCTTTTTTCTCTCCACCCTCTTCGTATCCCTTTTATTTGCAGAAAGGTTTGGCCCTGGCTGCCCACTCCAATTACTTGCCCAACAGGAGGAAGACTACCTCGTTTTGCTTTGGGTAAGCGACAAAGAAGACAACTCAAAAAAAACAAGCAGACCACAGCCGCCCTTATCTTTTCTGCCTGAAACTTTGCGAGCCTTAACAAAGGCCCTCCATGGAACCCCGCTGGTTCAAAAATCTTCAGATGGCCATATCCTTGGCGTTGGATTTAAGGTTGTGAAATCGGACAAGCGGCCCAAAAAGGCAACTCCAACTAAGGCAAAATCGAGCCAGGGTACCAGTTAAAGTATAGAGCTAAATGGTAAATCAGTAATAGCTGGTACAGGCCAAGGGCAAGAATGACCCCAATGCGGCCATTCTTGAAATTCTTCAAAACGCAAAACAGGGCAGCGGCAAGACCAATCCCGATGGCCTTCACTCCCACAAAGACGCCGAGCCCTCCTCCAAGAAGAGTGATTGCAAGCGGGTTAGCTTCGTCACCGCCTCGCTGGAGATAAAGAAGAGTGAAATGGGAATCCATCAAATTTAAGACAAGAAAAAAACTCAGGATTGCCCAGGTGCGGAAAGAATAAACATCAACAAATGAGTCTTTTGCTTCAGCAAGAAATTTGTTTTTCCTCCGACGACCACCCCAAAATGAAAACCGTGAGAGCATCGGGGTTGCTCTCTTTCTTCTATCCGGCCCCTCGTATTTTCCTCTAGGCTGTTCCACGGATTCTAAATACGGCAATGGCCGTCATCCCAAGAATGAGAAGGTCCAAGAAAAGGGATTGGTGTTCAATGTAATAAAGGTCATAGTCCATGTTGTCATGAATGGGTGCTTTTCGCGCTTCAGACACCTGCCATAGCCCAGTCAGACCAGGTTTTACAGCAAGACGATTCATTTCTAAAGGACCATAACCAGCAACAATGAATGGCATTTCAGGCCGAGGGCCTACCAAGGACATTTCTCCACGAAGGACATTCCAAAGCTGGGGTAATTCATCAAGGGAATAACGCCTCAGGAACCCTCCGATGCCAGGGACAATCCGTGAATCAGATGTTTCGCTCGGAGTCCTTTCATCGCCACACTGCTGAATATGCATAGAGCGGAATTTTAGCATTGAAAATGTGTGGCCTTTTTGCCCGACTCGAGTCTGTGAAAACAGAATAGGCCCAGGCGATTTTAATTTCAGCGCAATCGCAACAAAAAAGAAGATGGGCAAAGAAATGACCAACAAGATTGCCGCGATTACTAAATCAAATAGCCTTTTCAAAAAATCAACTGGGTATTTGTTCGAGTACCTTGACGGCTGAAGCAAGGGAATGGTGTCCAAAGTATCAAGGCGAAAACTCTGGGAGAAAAAGTGGTACAGACGAGGTACAACTGAATACCTCACTCCCTGAGCGTCCAACCGAGCACAAAGGCCGAGCAATCGATCCTCTGGCATTTCTGGGTCGGCAATGAAAATTT
The DNA here is from genome assembly GCA_030748415.1 of Planctomycetota bacterium. Classification (GTDB taxonomy): domain Bacteria; phylum Planctomycetota; class UBA1135; order UBA1135; family UBA1135; genus UBA7888. The sequence continues at coordinate 197,611 of JASMMA010000001.1, read as the reverse complement.
GCTGCACCGAATGAGTAGCGCAGACTGTTTCAAGGTCTGTAAGACTTCCGAGGAGCGGGTGACCATGGATGGCTTCCTGATCGGGCTCATCGGCCGGGTCAAGAAACCCAAGAAAGCGAAATCCCAGAAATGGGAAAAGCCTCATTTTTTGTTGCAAACGATTCGCCATCGGACCAGTTCCAATAATGGCAACAGGAATGTTCCCGAATCCCTTTTCGTGCAACCAAGATATGCATCGGAACATACACATCCGTTCAACACATAGAAAAAGAAAAATAAAACCGAACATTGAGAGAAAAACGCCCTTTCGCCAATTTCCCGCCGTCTCGGATTCTACTGAAAAAATTTCGAGGAAACCGTGGAGGGAAGTTCCGATAACAGACGGAAAATGCTCCTCAATGGTACGCCCGAAATTTCGGAAGAGAAACAGGTATGTGGCTGTACATAAAAAGGAAATAACCACCACTTGGAATACTTTCTTGTACTCTTGCACATTCAGGATGCTTTTTTGCCACTGATAAAGGTGAAGATACCAAAGAAAGAAGAGCGTGGTCGCAAGGCCGACGATTCCTGGTACAAGGTGCCGTTTCACCATACCAGCAAGCTCCAACGAAGAGTTCTCAGCACCTCTCTCCGTTAACCAAAATGCGAGCACGCACGCAGAAACAATGGCCAACCCGTCCACAAGGACATGGAGTGCCAGAAAAACCTGGTCGAAGTTACGGCGAAACCAACTCAAATGGTGATGGGGTATGTTTTATCAGGAGCGCAAATGCCCGCCCATTTCAGTAGCGGCTTTCTGAACTCTCTTCAAAAACTTTTGTTCTTCCTTATCGGACAAGGTTCGGTCAGGAGCCCGAAGGACAGCGTGGAAGGCGAGGCTTCTCCAACCTGGCTCCAAGGAACCGCCTTCAAACAAATCAAACAACTCAAGACTCTCCAAGAGTTTACCACCTGCTTTAAAGAGCATGGTCTCAACTTGAGAAAAGGCAGCATCCGAGGGGAGAGCTAATGCTACATCTACCTTGATTGCAGGCATTTTCCCAGGAGACTTGAAGGAATGGATGTGTCCTGACCGAGAATGGAGAATAGCCTCAAGGTCCAACAAGACTACGGCACACTCAATGCTCTCCATGCTAAGAGCCCCAAGGACCCGAGGGTCAACGAGACCGCTCATCCCAAGGGGGGTCTGACCTGAAGACCACGGGTGGAACTTGGTCGGGTGAAGCCAAGGGGGCATGCCCTCGGGAGCTACAGCCTGAGAATCAACCTGCACTGCCGAAGTTGAGAGTAAATCCTCACATATGCTTTTTGCTTTTCCAAAGATACTCGTTGGGCCATCTGCTCGGGAGGAGCCCCCCCAAAGGCAAACAGCAAGCCACTGCCTTTCGCTGACCTTCTCGCCAGAAGCAGGGGCATAAGTCTTTGCAATTTCAAAGATACCCCCACTAGCCTGCTCGCGTATATTTCCCGCAACTTGCTCCAACATACCGGGGATTGGATCTAGGCGTAAGAGGTGAACACCATCCTGGACAGGGTTCGAAAGACAAACGAAATCAGCTTCTTCGAGGCTAAGGCGTGCCGCCCAATCTTTGTGGAGAAAGGAATAAGCTTCAGTTTCAAAAAGATTCCATGCGCCGGCAAGTCTTTCCGAGAGGCTACGAGCAAGTGTGCGCATTGGGTCCTGCCAAGGTGCTTCAACGGGAGCTTTTAATGCCTGGGGACGAATGTTGTGGTAACCCGCCAAACGCCCAACCTCCTCAATGAGATCCACGGGAGTCGTAACATCCTTGCTTGCCCGCCAAGAAGGCACTTCAACTTGCCATTCTTCTTTAGAAGTCTCTACTTGAAAGCCCAATGCAGTTAAATTTTTACTTACTTCTTGGGCTTGCAAATCCAAACCTAAAAGCGTTCCCGCTTGATTCAAGTTAAAGGGCAACTGAACTTGAGGAGCGGAAGCTTCTCCTGAGCAAGCCGGAGCTTGAAGCAGTTTTGTTTCCGGTCGGGTCTGCTGGAGCAAAAAAGCGAAGCGAAGAAGGGCCTGTTCTGAAAGAGCAGGGTCGAGTGTTTTCTCGAACCGAGCGGATGCTTCGGAACGAAGGGCATGACGCTGAGAAGTACGGCGAACGCGTACCGGATCAAAAACAGCGGACTCCAACAGAATGTGCGTTGTGTCGGATTGGACTTCGGAGGATTCGCCCCCCATCACGCCCGCTAATGCAACTGGTGATGTTGAATCCGCAATCACTAAATCTTCAGTGGACAGCTTTCGTTCTACCCCATCTAGAGTTGCAAGGGTTTCGCCCTCTGTTGCACGGCGAACACGAATTTCAGACTTCTGAATCCGTGCAAGATCAAATGCATGAGTTGGTTGACCTATCTCTTGAAGAACATAGTTTGTCAAGTCCACAACATCGTTTAACGGTCGTTGTCCCACAGCAAGAAGGCGATTCTGGATAGGAAGCGCAGAAGGCCTGGGAGGTGAATCAAGCTCAACAGTTAAGCCCCAGTACTGAGGACAACTGTCCTCGTCTTCGAGCTGGATTGGGAAGGAGCTGGTTTCTTTGGGCCAAGCACTCAAAACCGGAAGCTGTTTTAATTCTCTGCCTAAAATCGCAGACAATTCTCTAGCGAATCCATAGTGCCCCCACAGGTCAGGACGATGAGTGAGTGATTTATTGTCTAACTCAAGAACAGAATCCAAGATTTCTAGAAAATCAACCAGGCGGTCACCCACTGGTGCCTCAGGATTCAGCTCCATAATCCCAGAATGAGATTCGGACAGCTCGAGTTCTTGTTCAGAACAAATCATCCCGCGTGAAGCCACGCCACGAAGTTTTGCCTTTTTGATTTTTAGTCCGCCGGGCAAACGGGAGCCAACAGGAGCAAAGGCTACTTTTAATCCCTTGCGCACATTTGGGGCTCCACAAACGACCTGCACCGGCTCGTCTGCGCCATAAGAAACAGAGGTTATCGACAACTTGTCGGCATCAGGATGTGGGTCACATTCCAGGACCTCTCCAACGACAACATCAGAAATGGATTCGCCGTAAACCTCAATTCCTTCTACTTCTGCTGTGTGTAAAGAAAGTAGTTCAGCAATGTGCTCTGGCTCTTGGTCAGAGATATCCACAAAGTCATTCAGCCAGTTCAGCGATATTTTCATGCTAAAACTGCTCCAAGAATCGTAGGTCACCACTGAGCATCCAGCGAATATCGTTAATCCCGTATCTCAGCATTACCATTCGAGACAACCCTAAGCCAAAAGCGAATCCGCTGTACTCGTTGGGATTAACATTGCAAGCTTTCAAAACATGGGGATGTACTAAACCACCAGGCATCAATTCAATCCATGTGGAACCTTTACAAACCTTGCACCCTTCTTTACAGAAAGGGCATCGTGCGTCCAACTCAAAGCCAGGCTCAACGAAGGGGAAAAATCCAGGTCGAAGCCGTGTTTCCAACTTGCGTCCAAAAACACCTTCCAAAAGTGTGTTCATTGAATGCAGCATATGAGAAACACCAACCCCCTTCCCAACGACAAGCCCTTCCATTTGATGAAAAGTATGATCGTGAGTGGCGTCTTGAGTTTCTTGACGGAAAACTCTCCCAGGGGCAATGACTCTTAGGGGTGCACCAAATTTTCGCAGGGCTCGAACCTGAACGGGAGATGTGTGGGTTCGCATACATGTTCCGTCGCCGGCGCCGGGGGAACTTGGCTTGTTTACCCAAATCGTGTCATGGGATTCTCGCGCAGGGTGATCCCCTGGAATGTTGAGAGCATCAAAATTATTTGCTTCCAGCTCAAGCTCAGGTCCATCTACAACATAGAAGCCCATGGAAGAAAACAAGTCCTCTAGCTCACGGCGAATCCGCGTGAGGGGGTGAAGGCCGCCAGGAGGAGCAGATGGACCTGGCAAAGTAGCGTCGAATCCATCGCCTGATAGTTCAGCCTTCAATTTATCCTGCTGAAAGCCATGGCGACAATCGTTGATAGCAGTTTGAAGGGCTCCCTTAATTTCATTGGATAGCTTTCCAATGAGCGGGCGTTCTTCGGAAGAAAGAGAGCCCAATTGTTTCAGAAGAGCAGTGAGCTCGCCATTACGGCCAAGGTACCGTACTTCAATCTCCTTCAAATCTGCTTCAGAGGCTGCGCTCGAAAGAGCAGTGAGAGCAGATTGACGGAGTTCTTCTAGGGCGTCGCGCATGACGCCAGATAGTTTAAGCGGCGAGGGACTCTTTTGCTCGCTCCACGACGACAGAAAATGCTGCAGGGTCGTGGAATGCAAGTTCGGAGAGGGCCTTTCGGTCAATGTCAATGCCAGCCTTGCCCATGCCATGGATGAGCTTGCTGTAAGACATGCCATTCGACCGGGCTGCGGCGTTGATTCGCTGAATCCAAAGGCGGCGGAAAACTCGTTTGCGATTCCGGCGATCCCGGAAAGCAAACATACCTGAACGGAGCAGGGTTTCCTTAACGGTGCGGATCAACTTCCTGCGGGCGCCCCAATTACCTTTAGCGCGTCGCATCAAGCGGCGGCGGCGGCGGAGACGAGGAACTACATTTCTTGCGCGTGTCATGGTTGAAGTTCCTAACCTTTCAGAAGAAGTGCACGCATATTTGCGGCGAATTTACCAGCAACGGTGGTGGCCTGACGCAATCCGCGACGGCGCTTCGCTGACTTGGGGGAGAGGATGTGTCCGGTACCCATGTGGTGCCGTAAGACCTTTCCGGTCTTGGTGACTTTCATCCGTTTTGCGACTGCTTTTTTTGTTTTTTGCTTGGGCACTGCTGTTACAAGTGGCTTGGTTCCAAGGATTTGGACTCGGCATTCTAGCGAAGCCCCAAGAAGGGTCAAGTCCTAGCGCTTCCCAAGAAGGAGGTTCATCCGGCGGCCCTCCATTCGGGGCTGGCGTTCCAATTTGGCCAAATCATCTAAAAGTTCCACAACTTTGATAAGGACCTCCTTGCCAAGGTACTGGTAGGCCATTTCGCGGCCTCTGAAGAGACAAGTCACCTGAACCTTGTGCCCAGCTTCAAGGAACTCCCTTGCCTTACGGACCTTGATTTCCAGGTCGTGAACATCAATTTTGGGACGGACCCGAATCTCCTTCAAGATGGAGGAAGCTGAGCGGGAGCGGGTCTGCTTCTTCTTTTGCTCGTACTTGAAGCGACCATAATCAATGATTTTGCAAACTGGAGGTCGGGAATTTGGGGCAACTTCTACTAAGTCCATATCGGCTTCACGAGCTAGCTTAAGAGCTTCGGCCGTCGGGGTTGGGCCAATTTGCTCCCCATCGGGGCCAATCAGGAATACCTCCTTGATTCGAATACGGTTATTAACGCGGTAACGCTCCCTTTCAGGGGGAGCAAAGCGGGATCTTCTTTTGCGGGGAGGGATGTGGAGTATCTCCTAGGTTGGGGACGAAGTGTCCCTTAATTCTAATGGTTTATTGGTTTTTTGGGGTTTTTTGGGTGATTCCAAGTTCATCCAATTGGGTGGAATCCACCTCGGAAGGGGCACCTGTCAGCGGGCAGGAGCCAGTTGCAGTCTTGGGAAAGGCAATGACCTCGCGAATGGAACAGGCTTCGAAGAGCAGGGCGTAAAGCCGATCCAGGCCAATCGCAAATCCACCATGGGGAGGGGGGCCATAGCGGAAGGCCTCCAGGAGGAATTCGAAGCGCCGCTTGGCCTCTTCTGGGTCCATTCCAATGGCGGAGAAAACCGTTTGCTGAAGTTTCGACTCATGAATCCGAATGGAGCCAGAGCCCAATTCCACGCCATTCAAGACTAAGTCATAGGCACGGGAACGAATCCCCTCCTTTTGCCCCTCAGCCAGAGCAGGGATGTCCTCCGGAAAAGGAGATGTAAAGGGGTGGTGGGCGGGAGCCCAATCACCCTCATCGACTTCTTCAAAGAGCGGGAATTCAGTCACCCAAAGAAGACGGTCCGGTCCTGAAACGATACCCATAAGTTCTCCACAATGGCGGCGAATGGTATCCAGGGCAACCATGGCACGGCGCGGCTTGTCCGCAATGGTGACCAGCAAATCTCCGACTTCAGCAGATAGGGCAGCCATGAAATCAGCCCCACCTTCTTCCTTCAGGAATCGGGACAAAGGACCGGTTGGGCCATCTTCCCCTACCTTGCACCATGCGGCTCCACCGGCTCCTGCATCGCGGGCAGCCTGCTCAATGGAATCGATTTGTTTGCGGGAAAGTTGCGCACCACCAGGTACGCGGATTCCACGAACCCAACCACCGGACTCGAGGACCGATTCAAAAACACCAAAGCCTATATTGCCGGCAACAGAAGCCAAGTCTGTGATTTCAAGAGGGTTTCGAAGGTCGGGCTTGTCCGTTGCATAGCGGCGAACGGATTCTTCATAAGGCATCCGCTCGAATGGAGCAGACAGTTCGACACCTTTAATATCCCTGTACAGGCGAACCATGACCGATTCGACCAAGTCGTAAACATTCTCCTCGTCCACAAAGGACATCTCCAGATCCAACTGAGTGAACTCTGGTTGTCGATCCGCACGCAAATCCTCATCACGCAAACACCTAGCAATTTGAAAATAACGGTCCAAGCCCCCTACCATGGAAAGTTGCTTAAAGAGCTGGGGAGACTGAGGCAGGGCATACCAATTCCCTTTTTGTGTCCGGCTCGGAACCAAATAGTCACGCGCGCCTTCGGGTGTTGATTTTGTCAAAAGCGGTGTTTCTACTTCGACAAATCCATCTTCCTGAAGAGCGCAACGAATGGCATGGTTCGCGCGTGAACGAAGTTCCATCAGCTCTTTCATGGGGCGGCGGCGCAAGTCCAGATACCGATGCTTCATCCGCAATTCTTCGGGGACATCAATTTCATCCACGATTTCAAAGGGGACGCGAGCCGAACGGGAAAGAATAATTAACTTTTCAACAAGGAGTTCAACCTCACCGGTTGGTTTATCTTTCTTCCTTTGGCTTTCAATTCGCATCCGCAAAGTGCCCTCAACTTGAATGCAATCCTCAGGATGCAAACCAGACAAAGCCTCTCGTGCCTCGGGGTTGGCATCTTCGTCTCCAACAATTTGGAGGATGCCATAGCGGTCTCGCAAATCAACGAAATGGATACCGCCATGGTCACGGCGGGCGGAAACCCAGCCGCTCACGCGGATGGATTCACCTACTTGCTCGGCACGAAGGTCACCGCAGCCGTGAGTACGGCCAGCGATGGACCTACTCATGAACGTTTGCCATGTTTTTCACGAGCGAGGGCGCGGCGGAGCGAAGACATAGCACGAGCATAGTCGTATTCGGCTTTATTCACACGAATTCGTTCTCTGGCGCGGTCAGCAGCGGAGCGGGCACGCTCTAGGTCCACTTCTGCTGGTTTCTCGGCAGAACGAGTCAGAATTGTCAGAGTATTGTCCCGTATTTCAGCAAAACCATCGTGTATCAAAAGTTCTACCTCGCCACCATCGGCCAGTTTTGCGGTTAAAATATCGCTGGCGGTCAGGGAAACCATGGAGGCGTGCCGAGGCAAAACCCCGAAGAATCCATCTTCTCCAGGGAAGCGAACGGAACTCACTTCGGCCTCAAGGAGGACCTTTTCAGGAGAAACGACGCGAAGTTGGAAGCCTGCCATAATCATTGAACCTACATGTCTTTGGCTTTTTCAACGGCTTCGTCAATTCCGCCAACCATGTAGAAAGCTTGCTCGGGAAGATCGTCGTGCTTACCCGCAAGGATTTCTTCGAAAGAACGGACTGCCTCTTCTTTAGGAACAAAGCGGCCGGGAACGCCAGTGAATGATTCAGCAACGAAGAATGGTTGAGAGAGGAAGCGCTGAAGGCGACGGGCGCGATGAACAATCTGCTTATCTTCATCAGAAAGTTCTTCCATACCCAGAATAGCGATGATGTCCTTGAGGTCAGCGTAACGCTGAAGAACTCGCTGAACCTCTGTTGCCACCTTGTAATGGTGCTCCCCCACAACTTGAGGATCCAACATTCGACTCGTGGACTTAAGTGGGTGTACCGCAGGGTAGATGCCCAGTTCGGAAATCGCCCTGTCCAAAAGGATGGTGGAGTCCAAGTGAGCAAAGGAAGCAACGGGAGCAGGGTCAGTAAAGTCATCAGCAGGTACATAAACAGCCTGCATAGAAGTCACCGAACCTTTCTTGGTCGAAGTGATGCGCTCTTGAAGAGCACCCATTTCAGAACCCAAGGTTGGCTGGTAGCCCACAGCGGAAGGAATTCGGCCAAGGAGAGCAGACACCTCAGAGCCCGCTTGAACAAATCGGAAGATGTTATCTACGAAGAGTAGAACATCTTTACCCTCGGTATCGCGGAAGTACTCAGCCATCGTCAGGCCAGAAAGTGCAATCCGCAAACGCGCTCCAGGAGGCTCGTTCATTTGCCCAAATACAAGGACCGCATTATCAATTACAGCAGCTTTGCCCCCATCGGGAGTCGTGTATTCAGACTCCGACATTTCCAACCAGAGGTCGTTCCCCTCACGGGTGCGCTCACCAACTCCGCAGAAAACAGAGAAACCACCCTTTTCAACGGCAGTGATTCGGATGAGCTCCTGAATCAAAACTGTTTTACCTACACCCGCACCACCGAAGAGGCCAATCTTTCCACCTTTAGCAAAGGGGCAAAGAAGGTCAACCACTTTGAGCCCGGTCTCGAAAACTTCAGAGACCGCTTCTTGTTCCTCAAAGCTAGGGGCTGGGCGGTGGATGGGCCAGTGCTCTTTTGCATCTACATCTCCTTTAACGATGGCGTCCAAAGGGCGTCCGAGGAGATTGAAAACACGACCCATGGTGCAATCCCCAACGGGCACCGAAATCGGCGCACCTGTTGAGTGAGCGGCAGCGCCTCGCTGAAGGCCGTCCGTGGAGGACATTGCAACACAGCGAGCAAGGTCGTCGCCCAAGTGTTGGGCCACTTCAAGGACCAAGTCAGGGGAGCCTTCACGGGGAACACTGACCGCGTCATTGATGGCGGGCATGTCGGTATCGGCGAAAGCAACATCAACGACAGGGCCGAAGATTTGCTTAACAGTTCCAGTTGTTTGGGAAGTCATGATGAACGATGGCAGGCTTAGAGTGCTTCAGCGCCCGAGACAATCTCGAGAATCTCGCTGGTAATCTTTTGCTGACGCGCTTTGTTGTAAGCGCGATTGATTTCTTTCTTCATATCCGCCGCGGCTTCCGTTGCATTCTTCATTGCGAAGCGACGGGCAGCGTATTCAGAAGTGATGGATTCGAGCATGGCGTGGTGTACAGCCGTCTCAAGGTATTTTGGAATCAGGCGACCCAAGACATCAGGGGCGCCAGGTTCCAGAAGGGTGTCGTCGTTTGCCTCTTCGGCGGGCGAGTGAATGGGAAGGAAAGGCTCCAGAACCGGAACGTACTTCATCATTGAAACGAATCGAGTGAAGCACAAATCCACACCAGAGATTTCTCCGTTTTGAAAAGCCTTCACGAGGGCTGAGCTAATCGCAGCAGCATCGGCAAAGGTCGCCTTTTCAAGAACATGCTCTTCCAGGTAGGCCGCAACTTGGTAATTTGCTCGGCTTGCATGGGACATTGCCTTTCGGCCCATCACAAAGAAGACATGGTCCCCGTTACGGTCTCCAAGTTGGGCGTCCAGGAATCGCTGAACATTGGAGTTGTAAGCGCCGCACAATCCGCGGTCTGAGCCAATAAAAAGGATGGCACGCGGGGCAGATGGGTTTCCGGCAGCGAAAAGGCTGGCTGCTTCCCCCGCAAGACGAGGATTGGATTGAACAGCACCTGAAAGGCGGCGCACAAGTTCTTCAATCTCACCTGAATATGGCTTAGAAGCAACCGCGCGGTCTTGAAAACGACGAAGCTTGGTCGTCGCAACCATTTCCATGGCGCCGGTAATTTTTTGAATATTACCGACGCTTGTGATGCGTTGACGAAGGTCGCGGAGGTTGGCCACTTGGGGAGGTTGGGTTAGGCGCTAAAGGATTTTTTGAATTCTTCACCGGCGGCTTGGACCTTTGCGGCGATGTCATCATCCCACTTGGTCTTCCAGCCATCCAGAGTTTCCATGATGTCTGCATGGTTGTCGTTCATGTATTGAACGAATCCTTTCTCAAATTCAGGTACTTGTTTCAAATCAACATCATCCACAAGACCAGAAGTACCACAGAAGATTCCAACAATCTGCTCTGAGTTTTTCATCGGGACATATTGGCCTTGCTTCAAAAGCTCCACCAATCGCGCACCTCTATTCAAGGATTGTTGGGTTCCTTCATCCAGGTCGGAGCCAAACTGAGCGAAGGCTTCCAACTCTCGGAATTGCGCAAGGTTGATTCGCAAACCACCGGCCACTTTCTTCATGGCGGGAGTTTGAGCGGCAGACCCTACACGGGATACAGAAATGCCGACATTCACTGCGGGGCGAACGCCTGCATAGAAAAGGTTGCCTTCAAGGAAGATTTGCCCGTCTGTAATCGAAATTACATTGGTGGGGATGTATGCAGAAACATCGCCCTCTTGGGTTTCAACAACCGGAAGGGCGGTCAAGGAACCGCCACCTTTCGAGAAGCGTTTGTTCAACTCGTTGGCTTTTACCGATACCTTCGCAGAGCGTTCCAGCAAGCGGGAGTGAAGGTTGAAAATGTCACCAGGGAAGGCCTCGCGCCCTGGAGGGCGGCGGAGAAGCAACATTACCTGGCGATATGCCGCAGCTTGCTTGGTAAGGTCATCGTAGGCGATTAGAACGTGGCGACCTTCATCCCGGAATCTTTCAGCCATTGCAGTTGCCGAGTATGGAGAAATGAACTGCATGGAAGCCTCTTCCGATGCGGAGGCGTTCACGATGATGGTGTATGCCATTGCGCCAGCCTCTTCGAGGCGGCGGAGAACTTCAACCACTGTTGATTGCTTCTGACCAACGGCGTTGTAAACACAAATCACCTGGTCTGGGTTGGTTGGGTCTCCCCCACCTGTATTGCGCTGGTTAATGATGGCATCAATAATGAGGGCAGTTTTCCCAGTTTGGCGGTCACCAATGATGAGTTCCCGCTGGCCACGACCGACAGGAATCATGGAGTCCAAAGCCTTGATACCAGTCATCATGGGCTCGGAAACAGGCTCGCGCTCAATCACATTGGGAGCATCTTGCTCGATGGGACGCATATCATCATCCGAAACCTGAATGGCACCCTTTCCGTCAAGAGCTTGCCCCAAGGCGTTGACAACGCGGCCGACCATGGCCTGGCCAGTAGGAACCGAAATAATTCGGCCACTTCGCTTCACGGTATCGCCTTCCTTTACGGATGCCGCGTCACCCAAAAGCACGCAACCGACATTGTCTTCTTCAAGGTTGAGAGCAATACCACGAACGCCACCAGGGAATTCGAGCAGCTCAGACATCATGCACTCATCGAGTCCATAGACGCGGGCGACACCATCGCCAACCTGGATTACTTGGCCTACTGACTCAGTAGAGGCGGAAGCTTGGAATCCTTCAATCTCTTTTTTGAGGATGGAGGTGACTTCAGAGGGTTGAAGTTGCATGTTTAACTTTATGAGTTCTGCGAACGAGGGCCGAGTTCGGCCTGGGCAAGGCGGCCTTGAATCGTGTCAAGGCGGCCACGGACGGAACCGTCATAACGGACCCCATCCAAGGTGACGCGGACTCCCCCTAAGAGGGAGGGTTCTTGGGTAGACTCCAAAAGAACTTGTTTGCCAGTGCTTTCAGAGAAGGCTTTTTCTAGCTCTTGGAGAGCAGCATCATCCATAGGTAATGGGGTTTCCACAACACCACAGACGCGCCCAGAATGGGCATCTAGGAATCCTCGGAAAGCACCGGGGATTTCGGAAAGGAGTGAATGACGGCGACGGCGAGCTAAAACCTGGAGCAGGTTTTGAGTCAAAGAATGTGCCTTTGCACCGACTTCCCGTTCCAGAATTGAACTTCGCTTGGCATCGTCTATCCGAGGATCAGCTATCCATTCAGAGATGGACGAATCCGAGGTGACACCTTCAAGCACATCCATATCGGCAGCGACATCCTCTAAAGCGCCAGCAGAGCGAGCGGCTTCAAAGATGGCACGGGCGTATCGGCGTGCAGCAGGTCCAGCAAAGCTTCCAGTCGTTGTCATTTTCAGTTCTTGGACAAATCGCGTTGCAATTCAGAAACGAGACGCTGTTGGTCCTCATTTCCAAATTCTCTTGAAATGGCCTTTTCCGCAATGCCAACGCCCAATTCAACGGCAGTGGCTCGCAGTTCTTCTAAAGCAGAAGCTTTGGCGCTTTCAATCTCTTCACGGCTCCGCTGGCGTTCCCGCTCAGCTTCGTCGCGCGCTTTGGCGAGAATCTCCTTCTCTTTAGCTTCTGCACGAGACTCTGCTTCGCGCACCCGTTCACGAGCTTCCCGGCGAGCTTCCGCCAAGTCGGCTTCGATTTCAGCACGCAAAGTTTCCGTCTCTTCTCGAGCAGCTTCTGCCACTTGAGCAGCTTGGCGAGTCGCTTCTTCGCGATCCTCCAGAGCTTTTGCAATGGGGCCAAAGACAACCTTCCACATGAAAGGCAGGGAGATAAGGAAAATGACAATCGTCCAGATGAAGGAACTTTGTCCTACATCGAACATGGAACTCAGGCCCCCTTCGGAGGCCATCGTGGTCAGGAGAATGTTCATGCCTCACTCCACCGGGAGTTATCTCCCCTATTGAAGAGCCATGCCTTCAACAGGGGGAGTTCCCGGAACAAGGGTTTACTTGAGGGCGAAAAGGAGACCAACAACAATCGCAAAGAAGGTCGCGCCTTCAATGAGGGCGGACAGAATCAGTGCGTTGCCGCGAATTTCACCAGCCGCTTCGGGCTGACGAGCAATGGCTTCATTGGCAGCGCCACCAATACGACCAATACCAAGGCCGGCACCAATCACGGCGAGACCGGCACCAATGGCAGCGATTGCGAGGGAGGAGCCTCCAGCAGTTTCAACTAGGGTGTTGAGCATCTTTCTTTTGTTCTTAGGAACTTGTGAATCGAGGTTAGTGATCAGGATGCAAACAGGAACCCACAAAGATGATGGACAGCAATGTGAAGATGTATGCCTGCAAGAGAGCCACAAAGCCCTCAATGATCATGACGAAAAGGGACATGCCAAGGCTCACAGGAGTCACACCGAGACCGGCGGCAATTCCCATGTTTGTGCCAAAGTAAAAGGCAAGACCCATGAAGGACAGGAGGACGAGGTGTCCACCAGTCATGTTCGCAGTAAGACGAACGGTGAGAGCGAATGGCTTAATGATGAGCCCGGCAACTTCGAGAAGGAAGATGAGGGGCCAAAGCCAAAGCGGAACCCCGTGAGGTACGAGGTTGACCCAAAACTTGACCGGACCTTGGACGAGCATACCGCCAAAAATCATCATCAAAAAGGTCAAGATTGCTAGTGCAGAGGAGACAAAAACACTTGCCGTGGCGGTCGCCCCAAAGGGCACCAAGCCAAACAAGTTCATAAAGGCAATAAAGAAGAAAAGGGAAAGGAAGAGGGGAAGTAGCTTCCGGCCCGTTTCCTTGCCCAAGGTGGGGTAAACCATGTCATCCCGAATCCAGGAGACCCAGCCCGCTAGAAGGCGAGAAATCCGCCCCCCTCCATTAGATAGCACCGCTCCCCTTACGCCAGCAAAGGCGACAAAAACCAAAAGGACTGCTGCTACCTGAAAATACTGGTGGTTCCAAACAGCGAACCCAAAGAGCTCTCCAACTTTGTGAGGGAGAACATGGCCAAACAGGTATTCGAAAGGATTGCCCGCATCACCACCCGATGGAAGGGCGTTGGCGAACAGTTCGAACAGAGGGTTCATGTTTTGGGACGATTAAGGAGTTTAGGGAGAGAGGATGCTTCACCACAAAACATGCCGGCCAAAAAGGAGAGCAAGAATGCGGTTGTGTGGAAGAGTTGCGTCTGGTGAGCCAGAAGGGCGCCAAGCCCAATGAACAGGAGGCGAGCCAAAAAGCCAAGAACCAAAAGACCTAAGAAGGAGGATTGGGGGGAATCCTTTTCCAAGGTTCTTGGACGACGCAAGATGAGGATTGTTTCTATTAAGCAGGAAACGGTCCAACCAAGCAGAGCACCACCCTGCCATGAGGGAGGCAAAGTTAGGACGGTGGCGAAACCAGCCAAGATTAGGAGAAGAAAAACCTTCACTTGGTTTTCAAATCATCCTTGCGGAGTTTTTCCCACTCTTCGAGTCGAAGTTTCATTCGGTAAATCCCGAGGGCAAGGCCCACAAAAACACCCAACAATAGACATGCTGGAAAACTTTGACGAATCTTCAGAATTCCATCGAGCCACCAACCGGCAGCCGCAACGAGGGCCACGCTTAAACAAAATTCCAAGCCCAAGCCTGAAAGTTGCCCGTAATCCAGTCGTTGGCGACCCGATTTCGTGCGCTCATCGTTTTCGTGTGAATCCTTGGTTTCCATTCCTCTTCCGGAAGCAGCCAAAGAGCAGGGCTTTCCACGGACTCTCAGGCAGAGAGCCGCAGAAGGGGGCGGTATTGTATGGACATCTTCGCCTCGTTCAACCCGTGAACTGGCAGAGTTTGTGGAATTTCCCTATCCTTCCACGCCTTCTCATCCCAAAAGCCCCGAATCGATGGAAACCACACTCATTCTCTTTAAGCCCGATGCACTTCACCGTGGCCTTACTGGCCGCATTCTTGCCCGTTTCGAAGATAAGGGCCTTCAAATGGTGGGGCTACGGATGCTCCGCATGACCCCTGAAGTTGCTGCCAAGCATTACGCTGAACATGTTGGGAAGCCCTTTTACGACGGCCTTGTTGCCTTCATGACGGGCTCCCCCATTGTGGCTCTTGCACTTCGCGGCCCTCAGGCCGTTTCTGTTGCTCGCCAAATGATGGGCAAAACCTTCGGAATTGAAGCTGAGCCAGGCACCCTCCGCGGGGATTTCGGCTGCTCCAAGTCCTTTAACCTGCTCCATGGCTCGGACTCTGCCGAAAGCGCTGAGCGGGAACTCTCCATTTTCTTCCCGGACGGTCTCGAAGATTGGGACCCGATCCAATCTCCTTGGAATTGGGACGCAGAATAGTCTTTTGCCTCTTTCAAAGGCGTTGCCCCTTCCCCTTGCCATGCTAAAAAAGAGCATGCACCCCTGCTCCATTCGCCTTTTCGGGGCTTTACCTCTCCTTGTCCTTGGGGCTTGCTCAACCTCGCCCGAGGACATTGAAAGGCTGGAGGACTTCCAACAGCGAGCTACGCGGTATTACCAGGCCAACGATTTGGATCGCGCAGAGCAACAAGCCCGGATGGGCTTAGCTATCGAGGAAGACCATGCCATTTTGAATCTAATCCTGGGCCGCACTTACCTAAAACGGCACGACCTTCGCTCAGTAGCCGCCTCTAAGGAGTACCTTGAAAAGGCATACTCGGAAAAGGTTGAATTTCGGACCTCTTACTCTTTAGGGGAATACCACCTTCGTTACTCAGAATTTCTACTGGGTCAGGCAGACTTGCTGGAAGATCGCGCATCTCAACTTCCAGAAACCGAAGCCAAAGCAGCGGCTGAAATGGAGTCTCGCTCCAAAACCCAGCGCGCAAAAGCGAATGAACATCTTCTTCAATGCCAGAACCTACTAGAAGAGGCACTCGCGGAATCCCCTAAAAGCATCTACGCCCTTCGCCTCATGGCCAACTGCGCTTCCCACCTTGGCCTTGAAGATGAAGCTTTGCTTTCCATTCAGGTTTTGGTTGAGGAACTTGACCGCTCTCGCAAATGGAAAAACACTAGGCTCGCTTCAGACGGCAGCCTGGACCTTGCCCAAGAACGGCACATTCGTGATTCGCTCAAAGAGGAAATAAAAATTGAAGTTGAAGCGCGCGGGCTTGCAGCTGCTCTGCATAAAAATGCGGGTAGGTTTCAAGACACTATTCATGAACTAACCCAAATCCTCAATCTTGCACCAAATATGGAGCATGAATATTTCAATAGAGGAATGTGCCATTACTGGCTAGGGCATCTCAACCTTGCCGCAAAGGACATGAAACAATTCCTTCGTAGGACTTCCCTAAAGATGGACGCTGAGGAAGTTTCCCAAGCCTTGGACATTGTGGCAGAATCGGAAGGGAAACTTCGCTAGACGCTCCGCTAATCTCAGTTTTACTCCTTTGGAGCACCAAACTGGATTTGAAGGTTTAGCTGTTTTTCTCCGCGCTTTATGCGCAGAATCGTGCGCTTGCCAGACTGAGTGATTGCTCGTTGAAGGCAAGCGAGGTCATTCAGGGCACAACCGCAGAGGCCCAACAATTCGTCCCCCGCTTGCACGCCAGCCTTTTCAGCTGGAGAATGAGGTAGAACATCTTTTACCACTAATCGGAACCCAGGTTCTTCTCCCTCTGCATCTATTGGCATTTGCACCACAAGAACCCCTAGCCGTGGGCGGTTGGGTGCAAGCATTCCAAGTTGTTCCGGAAAGGCAGCGAGGATTCGGCCAAGGGGAATGGCAAAGGAAAGAGATTCTGAGCGCCGCATCATTTCGTGTTCTTGTCCCTCTTCGTGAAGCGCTGCTTCTTTCAAAGAAGTCATCAGAACGCCAATAATCTTGCCGTTGCGATCGGCCAGGATTCCCCCTCCATCTCCGGGATTGACCGAGTTCGTCATTTGAAGAAGGCCCTCTGCCTGATGAACTTTCCTGCCTACTCCAGCAAGAAAACCCACATCCAAGGTAGCGTCTAAACCAAAGGCATTCCCAAGGGAAACAACAACGCTGCCCACTTGAAGGCCTGCGCAAGAACCCAGCAGGGGGGCTTTCAATCCCAATCCAGAAGCTCGGTAAAGTGAAATGCCGTAGTCCTGGGAATGGGCAACGCTCTCAGCGGGAAAAACTCCACTATCAAAACGAATAGCTTCAACTTTGGCCCCCGCAACAGGAATGGCTGGAGCAACAAAGAGCCCATTGCCACCAAGAGCAACACCTGAAAGCAAAATCTCTCGCTCAAGAGCTTTGCCAGATTCAGTTCTTTCAGCAACGCGCACTCGCACTTTCAACAATGAAGGCCGGAGCTTTTGATGAAGGGCGGTCATTTCCGCCTCTAGGGTGCCAAGGAAGCTGGGGGCTGCAGTCCCAGATTGTTGGTCGGGGTGTTGAACCTGCTGAGGAAAAATAAGCAGGAGTGCCAGGAGGTTCATTTTAAAACTCGACGGGCGTATTGGATGCTTGCTGAACGAGAACTGCAGAAGAATCGTTTTGACGCATCATGACTGCATGGTTCCGGAGAAGTTGGTCCAATTCCTCTCGAGGTACGGGTACAAGGCCGGGAGTAGGAGCTTCAGTCGATGGGACAGAATTCGATGCCAAGGATTCCTGATTAGAAGTTACTTGAGCGGGACGGAAAACAGAACGACCCGCAATCAAAAGAAGTGCAGCCGCAGCGGTTGATACCCAGAAAGGGCGACGGAACCAAGGGGTGTGAATTTTGCGGACAGCATCTTGAGCCTTCAAACGAGGAGCAAGTGAATCCCATAGGCTCGAAGCAGGTGCAGCTTCGTGGAGCTCAGACAAGGCTGAAATTGCTTCCCTGCAAGTTTCCAATTCGGAGACACACTCCGCACATGAGCCGAGGTGGGCTTCCAATGCAGAAACTTTCTCGCTAGGCAAATCGCCTCCGGAATAAAGAGGAAGAAGTTCTTCAGCATTACGACAATTCATTCGTTGATTTCTCCAGTTTCTCGCCCAAGAACACGCTCCCATTGGGCGCGAAATAGTTTGCGAGCATGATGCAATCTCCAGCGAACAGTACCCGCAGACAGTCCAACGCGCTCACCAATCTCACCACAAGGCAAGCCTTCGATGTCGCGCAATGCCAACACTTCGCGGAACTTTAAGGGAAGGTCGGCAAGGATTTGGTGAACCGCCAAACGGCGTTCACGGACAGAGGCTTCTGCGGCGGGTCCTCGGGAATCAGAATCCCAATCCCCTACTAATTCACCGGCAGCACCCGGGGTGCCACTCGCTTGTCGGCGAACTCTGTCAACGGCAAGGTTACGCAAGATTCGGTAGAACCAACTAGAGAACCTGCGCTTCAAATCGAATCGATCTCGCGAAGCATAAACCTTGAGGAAAGCCTCTTGGGCGATTTCCCGAGCAGTCTCCATGTTGCCGACGACGGAGCGGGCGGTATGGACGGCGCGATCCTCATAACGCTCCACCAAAACCCTGAAGGCCTCCTGCTCGTCGGCACACGCAAGGGCCATCAACTCCTCGTCCCCTAGACCACCATAGGAGGCAGAATGGGAAGTCACCGGTGCATCCGATTCAGTCGGGCTTTGGTGATGAACGAGGCGAAGGGCTGCTTGACTCATGTCTGTGCCCTCCTCTACGGGCGTGGGAGGGCCATCGTTGGGGGGTTTTGGGGGTTTGCCTGCCACAGATCAGGCCTCAGAATCTGGCTCTTGGGTAGGTTCCAGGGAGGCAGCCCTTCTTTCGGAAGCAGAGAAAGGATCCGGCAAGGGTTCTTCGTGGCCCGTTTGAGCAGGATTCATGGCTGTTTCCAATACCGAAATAGAGCGGGTCATATTCCTGAATTTGAGGTGGCGTTCCTCTAACAACTGCTCTGGTGGCAAGGCGAGCAGTTCATCCAACCAGAAAAGGATTTGTTCTTTTAATTCCTCTAGGGCGCCCTCAGGGTCGCGGTGCGCGCCCCCGGAAGGCTCTGTAATGGCTTTATCTACAATTCCAAGGCGCAACAATGGTTCAGATGTTAATTGCAGAGCCTCAGCAGCCTTCTCTCGCCCATCTGCGCTGTGCCAAAGAATGGATGCACACCCCTCAGGAGAAATCACGCTGTACCAAGAATTCTCCATCATGCCTACGCGATCAGCAACGGCAATACCGAGGGCACCGCCTGAGCCACCTTCGCCCAAGATAACGGCCACAACGGGTACCTTTAAGGCGAACATGTCTCGGATATTTTCAGCAATTGCGCGAGCTTGGCCTCGTTCCTCCGCGGCAACACCGGGATAAGCACCAGGAGTGTTGATGAGGCACACAATTGGCAATCCCATATGTTCTGCAAGACGCATTTTTTGGAGCGCCTTTCGGTAACCCTCGGGATGGGCTGAGCCGAAGTTGCAGGCCATCCGGCCTTTGGTATCCCGCCCCTTTCTGTGCCCAACGAGCAATACGCGTTGGGTGCCCAATGTCGCAAGCCCCGTGACAATTGCGCGGTCATCAGCGAAACTCCCGTCTCCATGAAGCTCAACCCAGTTCTCGCAGCAGTGATCGATAAAATCCGAGACAAGAGGGCGGTCAGGGTGCCGCGCTACTTGAACGCGATTCCAGGGGGTGATGTCGGAATAGACTTCTTTGGTGAGTCGGTTTAGCCGGTCACGATAGAACTCCAGCTCTTCACCCAAATCTTGGCTGGTCTTTCCTGCAAGGGCTTCCAGTTCCTCCAGGCGGCTCCGCACTTCTTCAAGAGGCTTCTCGAAAGGCAAGATGTTGGAGGTTTCCGCGGACTTTTTTTTCTTTTGGCTGGCCATGGTGGGTCAAGGGCTTGGAGCAGGCCCCTCTCCCCCTTAGGATACCCTCCCTAACACCTGAACAAGGTAATGAAATGGCAAATGGCGCTTGGCGAATTGAACTGGAGCTCCAAGAAGGGCGACATGACCCCGTAGGGCTCGCTGCTGGCGAAGCCCTCCGTGAACGGGGCATGGTGCTCGAATCTGAAATTCGGAGCATTAGGGGGTTCCTCCTTCCACCTCACCTTTCGGAGAAGGAAGTTCGCCAAGTGGCAACCCAGCTCCTTGCGGACTCTGTGACCGAATCTCCCTCCGTTTTTGCACCGGGCGAGGTGCCACCCAATGGCGCATCTCGTTTAATGGTTCGCCGGCACCCTGGCGTTTCCGACCCTGAGGGGCAATCGGCCACTCACGCATTGGGGCTCCTGGATATTCCTCTTTCAACAGACGATGCAATAGAAACTTATCGAGCATTCCGGCTTCAGGACGGCTCCGCACCTTCGGACTTTCTTGAAAGAGGTAGCCGCGCATTAGCAAACCTCGTTATTGAAACGGCCACGCTTGGCACAGACCCCCTCACTTTGCATTCATCTCAAGAAGAGCGGCCATCAGCCCGCAGAGATATCCCTATTTTGAAATTAGGGGATTCTGATTTGGAAAATGTTTCTCGGGAAATGAGCCTTGCCCTCACCCTCGATGAAATGAAGGCCATTCAAGCTTTCTACAAAACGGAGGGGCGCGACCCCTCTGATGTTGAACTGGAAACTCTTGCGCAAACTTGGTCTGAACATTGCAAACATAAAACGCTCACAGGTCCTGTGGAATTGTTTGTAGATGGAGAAAAGACTCGCACTTATTCGAACCTCTTAAAAGAAACTGTTTTTGCTGCGACAATGAAACTGTCACCGGAATGGTGCTGGTCCGTTTTCAAAGACAATGCCGGAGTCATTGCCCTTACAGAAGATAATGGAATCGCCATTAAGGTAGAGACTCATAATCACCCAAGCGCTTTGGACCCTTATGGCGGCGCTGGCACAGGGATCGGCGGAGTGATTCGAGACATCCTTGGAACGGGACTTGGTGCCCGCCCCTTTGCGGCAACTGATGTCTTTTGCGTAGGCGAGTCCAGCATTTCTCGAAAGGATTTGCCGGCCGGCACCATGCATCCAGACCGGATTCTTGATGGAGTCATTGCCGGCGTTCGAGACTACGGAAACCGAATGGGAATCCCTACGGTTTCAGGGACTGTCATTCGGCACCCTGGCTATGTCGCTAATCCCCTTGTTTTTGCAGGGTGTGTGGGAGAAATTCCAAGGGACTTTGTAGAAAAAGCAGCCCAGCCTGGCGATGCCATCGTTGCCATCGGAGGGCGAACAGGGCGCGACGGAGTCCACGGAGCAACTTTTTCATCCGAAGCTTTGCATGAAGAATCCGAAACATTAGACGCGGCAGCCGTTCAGATTGGCGACCCGATTACGGAGAAAAAAGTATTGGATGTTCTCATGCTCGCACGGGACCAAAAGCTCTTTACCGCCTTAACGGACTGCGGCGCTGGTGGATTTTCCTCAGCCGTTGGAGAAATGGGCGAGGATTGCGGCGCCGATGTTGAGTTAGCGAATGCCCCACTGAAATATCCAGGGCTCGCCTACTGGGAAGTTTGGATTTCTGAAGCCCAAGAACGCATGGTTTTAGGGATTCCACCAAAGAACTTGTCCGCCTTTGAATGCTTATGCATTGAGCATGATGTTGAAATGGTGAACCTTGGAAATTTCACGGACTCGCAACGCCTTCGATTGACCTGGCATGGCGAAGAGGTGTGTGACCTTCCAATGGAGTTCCTACATGGTGGAGTTCCTCAACCCATCCGTCGCGCTGAATCTCTATCTCCGCCGTCCAATCCCACTCCGTGGCCAACAGAAACAAATCTAGAGTCATTGCTCATGGATGCCCTCGCCCACTCTTCGGTTGCGAGCAAGGAGTGGGTTGTCCGACAGTACGACCACGAAGTTCAAGGTGGAACAGTCGTCAAGCCCTACCAGGGTTTTAATGGTCACGGTCCTGGCGACGGCACCGTTTTGAAGCCAAATCTTTCACGCCCCGAAGGCGTTGCATTGGGTTGCGGAATTGCTCCACGGATTTCTGAATTAGACCCGTGGGCAGGTGCTGCTTGCGCAATTGATGAGGCTATTCGGAATGTGGTCGCTGCTGGTGGGACCCCCCACCAAACTGCAATCTTGGACAACTTTTGCTGGGGTGATTGCCGGAAACCTGATCGCTTTGGCTCGCTTGTTCTCGCGGCGGAAGCCTGCTATGAAGCTTCCTTGGCCTATGGGGCGCCCTTCATTAGTGGAAAGGATTCCCTCAACAATGAATACCGCGTAGATGGGATTGAGCACCCAATTCCACCGACTTTGCTTTGTACTGCAGTCGCGCCTGTCTTTGATTGTGATTGCACGACCACGACCCCTCTTAAGGCTGCCGGTAATGTTTTGGTTCTTGTTGGATGGACCTGCCCAGATGCAGGCGCTTCCGTTGCATCAGATCTTTTAGGTCTTTCCGATTCCAAAACCCCTCGCCCAGATTTTGCGACCGCTTCGGATAACTTCTCCCGCATGTACGAGGCAATTCAATCGGGCTCTGTTGTTGCCTGCCATGACCTGTGCGAAGGTGGACTAGGAATCGCTGCAGCCGAAATGGCGATGGGCTCGAAGCTGGGTGCCCGACTAGAACTTTCCAAGGTCTCCTGCGACCCAGGCCTCCCTGTAGCAGCTCGTCTTTTCTCCGAAACCCCTACCCGTTTCCTTTGCGAAGTTCCTCCGGACCGACTGGATGAATTCTTGAGCTTCTTTCATGGTTCACCTTGCTCTCCGATTGGAGAAGTACTCCCCCAGCCTCAATTGGATGTTTGCTTTGAGAGTTCTTTGCTTTTCTCGGTTCAAACTTCGGCCATCCTCCAAGCGAATACTGTCCAATGACCCGCCCTCGCGTTCTTCAACTTTTTGCTGCTGGCGTTAACTGCGATCGGGAACTTGCATTTGCATGGAAAGAGGCCGGTGCTTCAGTCGAGCAGGTGCATATTCGGCAACTGATGAAAGAGCCGTCCAAAATCCAAAGTTGTGATGTCTTCTCAATCCCTGGTGGGTTCACTTATGGCGATGACCTAGGCGCAGGCAAGATTCTTGCCATTGAGGTTGAGAAATTTTTGGGAAGTGAATTGCTTGCCCTTCATGACCGAGGTGGGAGTATTTTTGGAACCTGTAATGGGTTCCAAATCCTGGTCAAAGCTGGTCTGCTCCCAGGTGTGGAAGGGCTTCGGACTTCGTTGACCTGGAACCGCACCCATCGATTTGAATGCCGTTGGACTCGACTCCGAGCTGAGGCTGGTGCCTCTCGGCTTATGCCCTTGGGAACGATTCTTCCTGCCCCCTCCGCCCACGCTGAGGGCCGATTGGTAGTGGCAAACCCAACTGAAGCCCTTGCCAAACTTGAAGAGGCAGGTTGTATTGCGTTTCGCTATGCCGACGACTCCGGGTCACCGACCATGGACTACCCCGCCTGTCCCAATGGAAGCCTAGACGCGATTGCGGGCCTCGCTTCTCCGAGCGGCCGAATTTTGGGCTTGATGCCTCATCCAGAGAGGAATCTGTCTGCATTGCACCTTCCTGACAGAGGCGCGGGGGAATGGGGTAACGGGGGCGAAGGCTTGGAGTTTTTTAGGGCGTTTCTGGCGCCCTACGCTCTTGAAAAGCAAAAAAGCCCCTAAGACGCTGACACAATCGGCTGGGTCACATCCCTCCTACCACTTTTCCAACAAAGAACTTAGAGCCATTCTTCCCCATAGCCTAGGCCTGACTATCTTTTCTCTTGGAACTCTTTTGTATTCCAGCTCTTAGGGAAGGGGGTGACCCAGCCGATTGTGTCAGTGTCCAAGGGGAGGCCCTCCCTCAAGAAATCCCCCTTTTTCACCGATGAAAGAAGGTGCAATCACCCTCACGCCGCCTCATCCAGGATATTCGTCAACTGGAAGAAAGCCTGCGATCCTACTGGTCGGAGCAAACCCCTCCCTTATCTCGTCAACTTCGCGGTTATCGCCGGGATTGGCTGAGAACATTCGAGGCACCCCTAAAGGCCGCGACGGCATCTGAACTCACGCAAGCCCTCCTTGCTGCGGATCCCGTTCTGGTTGGGGATTTCCATTCACTTCGACGGCCGAGACGATCCCTTGGGACCCTAGTCCGAAATATGCCCGCGGGCGAATCTCCTGCCATCCTTCTAGAGTTACTGCCCGCTCACTTCCAAGGAACGGCAAAAGAAGTCCTCAACAACTCTCGGTTCCGGCTGGTCAACGGAATGCCAGCGGGCGAAGTTTATGAGAACACACTCCGGGCGGCGGCCGCACGAAACGGAATTGTTGCTGGTGCCTGGGTTGATGACTCCCCTGGAGCCCGGGATTCCGCCGCCGCAAAACAGTGGGCACAACTTCGAAGCACTTATCCAAACCACCGGTGGCTTCTATTTTTTGGGAATTGGCACCTTGCCGACTCACACTTGCCTGAATCTATCCGCCAAGCAGGAGGCAATCCAGCCGTATTGCATCAATCTCCCGAACCCATATGGGAAAAGGCTGGACGGCCTGGTGAAGAGCAAGTTGTGAAATTGAGCTCCGGCCATTGGGCTTGGCTCCACACTCCCCCACTCGCTCAATGGGCAAGTGAACTTCAAGACGCCCCTAAAGATGATTTTGAATTATGTGCGGAAATTGCGGAGGAGATGGTTGAAAAACTAGCCAATGGCTTCGCCGGATGTTTATCACTTCCAACACCCATTCAACCACCATCGGTATGGCCTGCAGATCAGTGGGCGGCATTTTGGTCCACCTTACCGGACATGGAGCGGCTCGCGTATTCAGAAGACACTCCTCCACTTCAAATGGTGGTCCACCCACACTTCCCAGCAATTTGGACCCCGAGTCATCCCATGCTGAACTCTCTCGCTGAAGCGGCAGGGCATTGCCTACTCACTGAACACCCTCTTTCCCAAAAGGCTGACCCTGAGTCTAGGCTCGTGGCGCGAGCCTTTCGGCGAGTTTGGGCACGATTCCTGAACCCCTTCCTTCGTGAAACATCTCTGGAGGAAACGGGGAATCGGCTTTTTCCTGGCTCCAATAAGAAATGGGGTCTTGGATGGTCATCAACCTTAAATGCCTGGGCAACAGGAAGCACACCCTTTATGGAACCAACTCGCCGAATTCTGGCCACAGAGCACTTTGGCGGGCATTTGGGGGCTTTTCTGGTCCAAGAAGGTCGCCTGGACCATCAATCCTTAATCGAAATCTTGAATGACGAATGGGCAGGCTTTGATTGGCCTTCCCTTATCGCTAATATGCGCGCAGCCTAATCGGTTGTGCCATGAAAGCTTTCACTCTACCTACTCTGTTTCTCGCCACGCTTCTCGCTCTTCCCGCCTGTCCCCTCGTCTATGTCGGCGCTGGTGCCGCAGTCGGCGCTTGGGCCATGGACCAAAACAGCGACGAAAGTGGCTCCATCATTCTGCCTTACAAATCAGATCTCGTTTTTGCCGCCGCCCAGCGGGTTGCTCATAACCGAGGAGTTGATGTTGTTGCCGTTCGCGGTAGCCGGCGCTTGGAATTTACTGTTGGTGATGCCGATGTCATCATGCAGGTTCTGGAAGTCGCCGATAACCGAGATGTTTGCCATCTCAAAGTCCGGGCGCGTGAACTCATTCGTTCGCGCGGAGACCTCGCTGAGGATTTAGCCGCAAGCGTTGAAAGCGAACTGGAACTCTAAGAAGGGTCGGCGGCGCTTTCGCCCTCTTGAGAGCAACTTGAACAATGGCCCTCTAAAGTCAGGGAGTGGCCCATCAGTTCAAATCCATATTTAGACGCAGCCTCTTCTTGGAGTTGCTCAATCTGGTCGTCTCGAAACTCGATAATCAATCGGCACTGAAGACAAACCATATGGTCGTGGTGTTTGTGTCCAAGAATGTGCTCGTAAAGAGCATGTCCTTTCCCGGTGTCCAACACACCCAAGAAGCCTCCCTCAACCAAAAGGGAAAGAGTTCTATAAACCGTGGCACGGGATGCAGAAGAACCACTGTTTTTCGCCCAAGCGTATAGGTCTTCGGCACCAAAATGTTCATGGGTTGCCCATGCCAAAGTTAAGACTTCCCGCCGAGGAGTCGTCACGCGCAACCCCTTCCCTCGGAGGAATAGGACGAATCGTTCGAGTGCTAGTTCAACTTTCATTGCACACTTTCCAATGCGACAACACCTGCCGCGCCGATGTCTGTTCGAAGAGTTTTTCCTTCGAAGTGGATTTGTTCGGCGGCGGCATAAGCGACACTTCGAGCTTCGCTTAAGGTGTCACCGAGAGCAGTCACAGCGAGGACTCTCCCGCCAGCCGTTTGGAGTTCTCCGCCTTCAGAGAGAGCAGTACCTGCATGGAAGACCTGAAGTTCAGGACCCAGTTCAAGGTTCTCGAGACCAGAAATGGCTAACCCTTTGGGATAGCTTTCTGGATAGCCACCGGATGCGAGAACAACAGTCACTGCGGGTCGTGGGTCCCAGGTGGGTGCCTCTTGTTCTTCCAACTCACCATTCGCACACCCCAGCAAGAGAGGTAAAAGGTCGGATTGGAGGCGCATCATGAGGATTTGGCACTCTGGGTCCCCAAAGCGCGCATTGTATTCCAATACTTTGGGACCAGCAGGAGTCAACTTCAAGCCCGCAAAGAGAATTCCTCGGAATCGGCGCCCTTCATGGTTCATGCCATGGACGGTTGGGAGAAGAATCTGGCGCTCAACTAGTTCCCGAGCGCGTTCGCTGAGCAGTGGGTTGGGCGAAATGGCCCCCATTCCACCCGTGTTGGGACCTTTCCCACCATCCAGAAGTTGCTTATGGTCTTGGCAAGATTCGAGAGGAATAATGGTCCGGCCATCCGTGAGGGCAAATACAGAAGCCTCGGGGCCCTCCAGATATTCTTCCATCAGCAGGACGCTCCCCGCCTTT
Organism: Planctomycetota bacterium; assembly: GCA_030748415.1. Taxonomy (GTDB): domain Bacteria; phylum Planctomycetota; class UBA1135; order UBA1135; family UBA1135; genus UBA7888. Next base: position 171,066 of record JASMMA010000001.1, on the reverse strand, counting down.
CCATGCTTTTTCTCTTCTAGGAGTAACTTTACGGCATCGCGAGCTTCTGAAGCATCGTTGCAAATATAAACCCCTTTCCCAGCGGCAAGCCCGGAAGCCTTGACAACGAGTGGAAACTGAGCCCCACTTTCCAAATAACTCACCGCAGGATTCAAATCTTTAAAAACGCGGTAGCTTGCGGTTGGAATGCGGTGTCGAACTAAAACTTCTTTGCAAAAGGCCTTCGAAGATTCAATCTCTGCGGCCTCTGCATTGGGGCCAAATGAATGAATGCCAACTTCAGCAAGGCGATCGGCCAACCCCAATGCGAGGGGATCTTCTGGTCCAATCACCACTAATGAAATGTCGTTCGATTGAGCAAAATGGACAATGCCATCTAAATCATCTGCTGCGAGCTGGACATTTTCAGCAAATTGAGCAGTGCCAGGGTTGCCAGGGGCGGCCCACATCTTCTCAAGAAGGGGGGATTGGGAAAGCTTCCAGGCGAGAGCGTGCTCTCGACCACCAGAGCCAACAAGTAAAACGCGGAGGGACATGAGGTGTTTGAGGGAAATCCTTAGGATGATTATGCCCTCTCCTACCATTGGGCTGGTAAGGTCTTTCCCAAAGCTTAGTGAATTGCATGAATCGCCCTAGCTGGCATCCCATTTTTTCCGCCCTGGAGGCGCAGCTCAGTACCTTCTTCCCTTCTCAGGATTTAGGTCACCTCATGCAATCCGCTGGCCGGGAGGCAGCCTCCGCGTTCCAGGGCCAGGACCCTATTCCAGCTCTTTCTGCTCTCTTGGGCACTCTTGTTCCTGATGAGAACGGTGCCTACTTCCTACATGGGGAACATGGCTCCATGAGCCTTGCATCTTGGACCGCAGGTTTTTTGGAGGGTAGCCTTGATAACGGAACCGCCTATAAGGTCGAGGAAGCTCAAACTGGATATCGACTCGTCCCCCAAAGCGGTGACTCTTCGAATCAAGCCATCTCAGGTATTCGCTTGTCCGGCTCAGACCCACTGACTCCGTTCCAAATGGCTCAAGTGCTGGACCTTCACCTGGACGCGGTTCTCTTTATTGATTCCGAGAACCGAATCCGGTCCTGGAACCGAGGAGCTGAGGTAACTTTTGGTTACACCTCCGATGAAGCAATTGGTGAGTATTTCGATCTTCTTCTCCCGCAAGATTTGAAGGACAGTAATGAGCTCGACGAACTGAAGCGACTCACAGAAAGAAAGGGCAGAGTCACCAACTACATGACTCGGCGGATGACCAAAGAAGGGACCGAACTCACCATTTCCCTCACAAGAACGGTTGTCAAAGACCAATCAGGAAGGGTAATCGGTGCCGGAGTGATTTTGAGGGACATTACCAAGAGTGAATTATTGCGTCGAGAACTCGAAGAAGCTCAAAGCCTGGCCCGGCTAGGCGAACTTTCAGCACAAGTCGCTCACGAAGTCAGAAACCCCCTCGCTGGGATTCATGGAGCCCTTCAAATTTTAAGGCGAAGGCTTTCCCCTGCTAAAGAAGAGTCCGATATTTTCAATGATATCGCTGAAGAGATTTCTCGCTTGGATGGCCTTGTTACAGATTTGATTCGTTTCGGTCGTCCCCCTGCTGCCCGGCGGACGAAAATTGGTCTCGGGGATTGGTTACAAGATTGGCTTAAGAACTTTCAATCCGAAAGTGAAATCCGTGGCGTGAAGTTAGAGCTTCATGCTGTCTTGAACCCTCAAGTTTTCATGGACCCTCAACTTTTGGAGCAAGTTCTTCGCAATCTTGTTGAGAATTCCATTGAAGCTTGCCCTGATTCTCCACAAATTAGAATAGAATCCGGAGCGGAAGCTGGGCAAGCTTGGTTTGTTTTTTCTGACAATGGCCCAGGCATTCCAGAATCTGATCGGGATAAAGTCCTCCAACCATTCTTCACGACAAAAACGCGGGGCTCTGGCTTAGGACTATCGATTTGCTCGCGTCATTTGCACGCTTTGGGAGGGCACTTGGAAATCATGGATTCCAAATCCGGAACAAAGGTACTCGTTCGATTGCCTCGAGTGGGTTAACTCGGCTTGAACTTATCAATCCGGTATCGAATTTGATCTCGGTTCATTCCCAAAAGTCGGGCGGCTTCAGTTCGGTTGCCATGGCAACGCTCAAGGGCTTCTAGAACCCAGTTTTTTTCAAGTTCCTCAAAACACAGCCCCTCAATGGGGAGGGTTGGCAAGGCAGTTGAACTACTTCCCTGGGAATCTGATCGCGTTACTTCGATGGGTAAATCTTCCGGAGCGATTAGCTCGTGTTGACTCAGAAGACAAGCCCGCTCGACCGCATTTCGAAGTTCTCGAACATTGCCAGGCCAGGAAAAGCGCTCCATTACTTTTTTCGATTCGGAGGAAAAACCTTCGGGGCCACCTGCGAACTCCTTTCGGAAAGCGTTCAAAAAGAAATCAGCTAGCGCAGGGATGTCCTCCTTTCGCATTCGAAGAGGAGGGATTTCAACTGGCACAACCTTCAGACGGTAATACAAATCGGCGCGAAAAGTTCCATCCGCAACAGATTTTTCAAGATCGCGATTCGTGGCGGTCACCACTCGCGCATCCAGTTGGAGTTGACGAGTCCCACCAATTCGTCTGAAGGTGCGGTCTTCGAGGAGAGTTAAGAGTTTTGCCTGAATCCCAGGTGATAAGTCCCCCACTTCGTCAAGGAAGAGGGTCCCTCCCGCCGCGAGTTCAGCGAGGCCGCGTTTGGATTCCTTGGCATCAGTAAAGGAACCTTTCTCATGGCCAAAAAGTTCAGATTCCAAAAGTGTTTCCGGAATAGCAGTGCAAGCAACAGGAATAAAGGGGCGGCTCTCATCCAAGCCAGATGCATGAAGAAAGCGGGCTGCGAGCCCTTTCCCAACTCCGCTCTCCCCGGTAATCAAAACGGTGGTCGCACCACTTGCTCCTATCCGCTTAAGAAGACCCATGGTCTCTTTTGTTTTCGGGGCTTCTGCTACAGGCCACTCTGGAGATTCTCCACGAGAATGGAGGTCGGCGATTCGCCGGAGTTCCGTATGTTCCAAAGCACGCTGGGCTGTGAAGAGAAGATCATCTAAATCAAATGGTTTCGAAACATAGTCAAAGGCACCGACTCGCATGGCTTCGACTGCGCCTTGCAAAGAACCAAATGCAGTAATCACCAAAACAGGAACTTCGCAGTCTTGGTCGCGGATTTCAGCGAGCAAATCTAAACCGCTCCCGTCTGGAAGTTTCAGATCCAAGACAATGAGGCATGGCCAAACTTCTTGGAGAGCCCGCCTAGCTTCTTCAAGGTTTGTGGCTTCATCAACCAAAGCTCCGGCCTCTTCAAAGCAAGAGCGCAAACTCCAACGAATCATTTTCTCGTCGTCAACGACAAGGATTCGTGGACTGGGCTCATCGAAGCGGAATTCGGCGGGGTTCCCCATGACTAGAGTTTAGGCATTCAGAGTCTTTTGAATAATCTCCATGAGGTCTTTCGAGAGTTCGTCCTCGTTTTGAATTCTTACAAGTTGTTCTTTAATCAAGGCCTGCCGATTGGAATCCATTCGCTTCCAAGAAGCAAAAGCACCGGCCATTCTTGCCGCAATCTGAGGGTTTAAGGCATTGAGTTCAATGACCCGGTCGGCGACCCACTGATAGCCAAAGCCATCGGCACGATGGAAAGAGGACAAATTCCTAAAAAAGCAACGGATAAGGGAGCGAGCCTTGTTCGGGTTTTTGATATCAAAGGCTTCATGATTCCTCAATGCTTCAACACGCTCACAAGTATCTTTGCGAGCGGCGGAAGCTTGAACGGCAAGCCACTTATCCACGACGAGGGGGTCCCCTTTCCATTGCGTGTAAAAATCAAGAACGGCTTTTTCTGAAATGGGCGACGAAATGGATGTCAGGCAGGATAGAGCTGCAAACTGGTCGGTCATGTTGTTTGCGGAATCCATTTGGGAGCGACACTTCTTGAGGGTGTCCTCTGTTTCCAAAGAAGATAAATAACCTAAAGCCAAATTCCTGAGGCGCCGGCGGCCAGCTTCGGATGGAGAATGAACGAAGGGGCCTTCAGGGGCGAGCTCGGCATAAAGAAACTCAAGCTCTGTTCGCCATTGAGCGGCTAGAGACTTCATCAAGAAGCGGCGGCATTCATGAAGCTCATCAGGGTGAACGACCTCCATTTCTTCAGCGAGGGTCGCTTCATCAGGCAGAGTTAGGGCATAGGCCTTCAGTGATGGGTCCATCCCCTTATTCGAGAGAATTGCATGGAAGGCGTTCGAGAGGAAGGCGTTCAACTGGAGGTCTTCCCCAGACCGCAGCTGATCCACCATGGAAAGGATGACTCGGCTGTATAGCATTTGTCCTGCCTCCCACCGTTGGAAGGAATCCGAGTCGTTCGCCATCAAGAAGGCGAGCTGTTCTTCAGTCCAATCGAAACGCAATCGGACTGGTGCGGAAAAATTTCGAAGCAAGGAAGGTGTGGGTTCTGAGGGCAAGTTGTCAAAAACAAATTCTTGCTCCCATTCTTTCAGTTCCAGAACCCTTGCTTCAATGAACTCCTCTCCATTAGGCCCCAGAAGACCCATTGAAATGGGAATATGGAATGGTTGCTTCTCGCTTTGCCCAGGAGTGTCTGGGCAAGATTGCTGAAAACGAAGGGTGTATCTATTGAATTCCTCAGACCAGTTTGCAGAAACAGAAACAATGGGGGTCCCCGATTGCAGGTACCAATTTTCGAATTGCGTCAAATCTTGCCCATTTGCATCAGACATAGCTGCCCGGAAATCGTCGCAAGCAACGGCTTGGCCGTCGTGGCGCTCAAAGTACAAATCCATTCCTTTGCGAAAGCCGTCCGTCCCAAGAAGGGTCGAATACATGCGGATAACCTCGGCACCTTTACTATAAACGGTAGAAGTGTAGAAATTATCCATAGCGATGTACGAGTCCGGTCGAATCGGGTGCGACATGGGGCCTGCATCTTCCGGGAATTGAAATGCCCTAAGAGCTTTCACATCTTCGATGCGTTTGACCGCCGCCGAAGTCATGTCTGCGGAATAGAGTTGGTCCCTAAAAACCGTCAGCCCTTCCTTGAGGGTAAGTTGAAACCAATCCTTGCAAGTCACGCGATTCCCAGTCCAGTTATGGAAATATTCGTGGGCGATCACACCATCGATGTGTTCGTAATCAAAGTCTGTGGCAGTATCGGGTCGAGCTAAAACATAGGCGGTATTAAAAATATTTAAAGATTTGTTCTCCATAGCTCCCATGTTGAAATCGCCAACAGCAACAATGTTGTAAATGTCCAGGTCATATTCTCGTCCAAACTTTTCCTCATCCCATTTCATGGAACTTTTTAAACAATCTAGTGCAAAAGAAAGTTTGTCCACATTTGCGTGTTCACTGTAAACAAAAAGGTCAACCTCACGCCCGGTCATCGTTGAAAAGCTACCATGAACGAAACCCAAATCACCGGCAACCAAAGCAAACAAGTAGGAGGGTTTCTTAAAGGGATCCTCCCATATTGCATAGTGTCGACCGCCATCCAATTCACCAGCCTCGATTCGGTTTCCGTTGGATAAGAGAACGGGATATTTGGCCCTATCTGCTTCGAGGCGGACCCGGTAAGTTGTCATGACATCGGGGCGATCTAAAAACCAGGTAATACGGCGAAACCCTTCGGCTTCACATTGCGTGCAGTAGTTTCCACTCGACTTATAGAGGCCAGAAAGCTGGGTGTTGTTTTGAGGTTCAATCCGAACTTGGGTCTCCAGGCAAAACTGATTGGGTAGGCCCGGAATGACCAATTCTTCATCTTCAATAATCCACTCATCCGAAGAAAGTTCGCGGCCGTCCACAGAAATCGAAAGTGTTTCCAAACCTTCGCCCATCAGCCGAAGTGGACCAGAATCTTGGTTTTCGCGAGCCATCTGGAGCTTTGCAAAGACAATCGTCTCGGATTCATTTAGTTGGAAATCAAGCTCAACGGAGTCCATTCGGAAATCTGGACGAGTGTAGTCCTTGCGGAACTTTTCAAGAGGCTTTGGTGCAGTTGCAGTCATGGGGGGATTCTAGCCCCAATGGGCTAGCTTTGGTTTTTTGCCCAACTCAATCGTTCCTGTCCGCGAAGCCGTTTCACCTCATATTCCGCTGCCTGGGCGGCAGCTCGGTCTGGAAATGGCCCCACCACCGCAGCCACGCTCCAAGGCCGGCCGGCTCGGGTCCGCTTCGCCCCTCCGGCGATTTCTCCGTTGTGTGCTCGAATCCGGCGATTCACATCGGTGCTCACCCCGACATAAGTAGACTCACCATCGGAGGAGAGGAGGATGTAAAGGCTCCAGGGCATGCATGAATCTAACCGGATGCTTCTCAATCAAGAAAAGGAGCGGATATCCTGTGCGCCCGAGCGCCCGTAGCTCAACTGGATAGAGCAGCTGACTTCTAATCAGCAGGTTTGGGGTTCAAGTCCCTACGGGCGCGCCACCCTTGGACACTGACCTAATCGGGTGGGCCACCTTCCCTCGTAAGCTATTTACTGAAAAGAGGCTAGGCAGTTCTTAGGGCCATGGCCTGGCCCGGGCCTAAAAAGAGACCTAAATATTTTTCTGGGCAGGAGTTAGCCAAGGTGGTGACCCAGCCAATTAGGTCAGAGTCCTAGCTCTTTCCAATCCTCTTCGGCGCGGCTAAACTCCTCGCCCCGTGTGGTGGGTGTAGCTCAGTTGGTTAGAGCACCAGATTGTGATTCTGGGGGTCGCGGGTTCAAGTCCCGTTACCCACCCCATTCTTTAAAATGCGAGAGTGGCGGAATTGGCAGACGCGCTAGATTTAGGATCTAGTAGGGAAACCTGTGGGGGTTCAAGTCCCCCCTCTCGCACCAATTCAACCTGACCATGAGTGGCCGCCAAGACCGTTACCTCCGACAATCGGGTCTTTCTCGAATCGGAGATTCAGGGCAGAATGCTCTCGCCTCTGCTTCCGTGGCCGTCGTTGGGGTTGGTGCTCTCGGTTGCGCCGAAGCTGAGCTCTTGACTCGTGCTGGGGTGGGCAAAATCTTTTTGCTGGACCGAGACATCGTCGAGTGGTCCAACCTCCAAAGGCAATGCCTCTTTTCAGAATCCGATGCGGAACTAGCACTCAGCAAAGCTCATGCGGCCGCCCATCGATTGCGGCAGATTAACAGCCAAATTGAATTGATACCTCAGGCGATTGACCTTCACGCTGGCAACATTCAGGACCACCTCAATGGAATCACGGTGGTCATGGACGGTTCAGACAACTTTGCCGTTCGTTATTTATTGAACGATTGGTGTGTTCGTGAATCCATACCTTTGATTTACGCCGGTGCCGTTGATACTTACGGCATGACGGGTGCTGTTCTGCCTGGCGAGGCTTGCCTTCGTTGCACATGGCTCACCCCTCCCCAACCTGGTGAGGCTCCAACCTGCCGAACCGCTGGCGTGTTGGGTTCCACAATCTCCCTCATTGCTGCAACTGCCGTCACCGAGGCCATCAAGCTCATCGTAGGTGACAAAGATTCGATTTTCCCGGGTTACCGATATTTTGATTCTTGGGAAAACGAAGCGCGAGGCGTTCACTCCAAAATCGACCCCGATTGTCCTTGTTGCCAAAAAAGAGATTTCCAATACCTTAAGCAGGCGGGGTCCCCTGTAGCCCAAACCTTGTGCGGCGGGGGCACCGTTCAACTCCCCTCCTTTTCAACCTCTCCCTTAGACCTGCAAGCCATCTCAAAAACCCTGAAAGCTAAAGTGGAGAACTTGTCGTTGACTCCTCAGCTCCTGCGTTTTGAATCGGGTGATTTGGAAATTTTCTGCTTTGCAGATGGCCGGACTCTCGTTCGGGGCACGGAAGACTTAGGTCGCGCCCGCTCAATCGTTGCTCGTACTCTTGGTTTGTCTGCATGAACAGGCCTCTCCAGCCCAGATTGAACTGGAACCGAGCCGCCACTTGTGGTGCACCAGCTCCTGGTGTATCCGAAGCAATGCTGGAAGGATTGGAAAGCCCTCAACCGGGCCGAGGTTCCCTCGGTGAGCGAACAAATCTTCGTTTAAACGAGATTCGGCGAAAAGCCGCAGATTACTTTGGCTTTGGACATCCTGAAAGAGTCATCTTTAGTTCGGGTCTTACAGCTTCCATGAACCTTGCCCTTCAGGGTTGCATTCAACCTGGGCAAACGGTTCTCACAAGCCGCCTCGAACACAACTCCGTTCTCCGGCCGCTGGAATTTCTTCGCAAGCAGGGGGTTCAAATTCTTGAAGCACCCTTCGATGCGTCGGGTCGTATCCCGCTCGACATTTTGGATAACTTTTTTCAAAACCATTCCATTGATTGGCTGGTCCTCACTTGGGCGAGTAATGTTTTGGGAACGGTTCAACCTCTTGCAGAAGCAGCAACTCTTGCAAAAAAACACGGGGCTAAAGTGATTGCAGACCTTGCCCAGGGTGCGGGGTATTTGCCGATTCAGCTGGACGAGTGGGGAATCTCCCTTGCTGGAGTTCCGGCTCACAAGGGCCTTCATGGGCCGATGGGGATTGGGCTTCTTTTCGTTGGTACCGATGTGGATCCCCAACCTCTTCTGCACGGAGGAACAGGTAGCCAGGGACATCTCCGTACCATGCCCCTTTGCTACCCAGAAAAACTCGAAGCTGGAACTCCCAATATTCCAGGAGCATTCGGTTTGGGCGCGGCCGTGGATTGGAGAGCGCAACACCCTGCTGAACTCTCTCCGGTTCAGGCACACTTATCCCAGCTAGAGTCTTGGCTTCGAAGCCAAGCTAACATTTGCCCCTTCCCGCAGGAGCCGCAAACTTGGGAAAAACGGCTCCCGATTCTTTCCTTTTCGCACGACAGAATCGCCGCTCATCTTTTGGAAGCTTGGTTGGAACAAACAGGAATCCAAACGCGTTCTGGTTTGCTTTGTTCAGCAAGCACATGCGAGGACCTCCAGGTACCCAACGGCATCCTCCGCCTGAGTCCTCCACTGAACGCCACAGCGGAAAATTTCTCCCGCGTCCAAACTGGCTTAGAGTTGGCCTTCGATGCCCTCCAGTAATCCTAAGCAAACTCAGGTAGGTGGGATCTTACTAGCGGCCGGCTCGGGGACCAGACTGGGCTACCCCAAGGCAGCACTTGAGTTGAATGGGAAATGGGTCCTCCCCCGCCTCGTGCGCACCCTTCGCCAAGGCGGAGCCGACCATGTCATCGTTGTGCTCTCGAACGAATCCCAGGCCGCCCTGAAGCAAAAACCTGTACTGGAAGCCGACCAGATAATTCTCAACCCCAATCCGAAAGCAGGCCGAACTGGCTCCATCCTTCTCGCACTCGACGCGCTCCCCTCCACGGTTGAGGCCTGCTTGATTCACCCTTGCGATATCCCTCTCCTTTCGCCCCACGCCATCACTCAACTCCTCAAAGCCTGGAAAACCGCCCCTGAACCGGCAAAGACACTTGCCCGCTTGGTCACCCCTGGCGGCCGCGGCGGGCACCCACTTTTGGTTCCTAAAGAACGCCTTTCTACACTTCGGAAGTTCGCCCCTGGTCAGTCCTTGAGGGATTTAGTGCACGAAAACTCTGAGTTCCTCCTGAATGTCCCACTTGCGGGGGATCCGGGTCCATTCCTAGATGTGGACACTCCCGAACAACTCCAACTCCTGGAATCATTGCTTCGCACTTCTTCATGACTCCTCTCCTTTTCTCCTCCTTTCTTTCTTTCCCTTTCTTGCTTCCTCTTCAGGAGCAATCCCCAAGCCGTTCGATCCCATCGCTCGCTCTGGAGCTGAACGCTCAACATGATGCAGGCGAAAATATTTCTGAACTCCTCAATTCCTCTTGGGAATCGAGCAACATTCAAGACAAGGTCTCTCTTCTCCATGCAAGCTCTCGCGCCTTTCCGAACACGCCGGAACATGCAAAACTTTTAGAACGGTGCCTCCTCCATTCGGACCCCCAACTTCAAAAGGAAGCTGCTCTCCTTTCTGGGTTTCTCTCTCCCAATTTTGTTCCTGCTTACGCTTTAGCAGACTTACTTGTCTCCACAACGGATAAGGGCGTTTTTTCGGCTGCTACTCAAACTTCTTGGGCTTCAGGTTTATACGCACGCCCTTCATTCCCTCCACCGACAAAGGAGTCCATTCTGGTTCTCCGCACCCAAATCCAAGAAGGAAAACCGCCCCTCCATGGAGTCGCCTGGATTCTTCAAAACCAAAAGGGCCTCCGAACTGATTACCTTAATTCTCTTCTTGCGAAAGCTCTTCCCGAAACGGAGCTCGCCTCTCTTCTAGAAGTAACGATTGAATCTTGGGCACCTTTGGATCGATTCCTTTTCCAAGCCTTGCTTCTTGACCAGGGTCTTGAAAAAGAAAAGGCCGCACATTGGACTGCTTCTTGGTGGCAGCACCTGGCCCCTTCGGAATCAACAAACCCATCCCACCAAGCTTTGTGGGCTGCCCTCGACCGCCACGCTTGGGCTCTCAACGCCCAAGCCCTAGATTTGGGGCCAAACCGAACTATTGACTCCGAAGGGACTCGTTTTCTGATTCATCAAGCTCCGTCTTCCATTTCAAACTCTACCCTCTTCAAGTGGGCGCAAGATACGGAGCTGGATTCTAGTTTAAGAACTCAATGCATCCTGAAACTTCTCAGAAGCGAGGGGAATATTTGGGCACCTCGCCTCCTTTCTTTGCTTCAAGAAAGCCAAGATGAAGCCATCTTGAATGCTCTCTCAATCGGCATGGTCCCCTGGGTAAGCCAAGAAGTTTTGGAAGCATTCCGAAAGCGCATTGTTCATATTCCACCGCAAGCTGCTGGTTACGCAGCCCTTATTTTGTGCAAACATGGCACACACGAGGAAAGGATGCGCTTCCTCCCTAAACTTCCCTCTCTTCAGTCAACTGCTACGGCCTTCCTTGTGGCTGAAGCCGCCTGGAAGGTTGAACCCACTGAGGACTTACTGAGTATTTATAAGGAGTACACCAAAGGAAGCGGCCCGAAATCCCAGTTCCTCGGAAGACGAATCTTATCAACAGTTCTTTCTCCTAAAGAGGTGGCCGAATTTTATGAAAGCCGACTCAAGGAAGAACAATATCCACATGTTCGAGACCACCTTCTTAGCAACTTGATTGCTCTCGGTTCTGATGAGGCTCTTCTTGTTTTTGTCGATTGGCTTCAAACTCCAGACGCTCTTTCCCACCCAAAGGTAGTTGATTGGGCGGGCCTTCTCCTAACCGAAGAGAAAGCTAAACCCTTGTTTCGCTCTTGGTGGGCACTCAAGGATTCTTTACCACTTTCCCTGCAAGACATCACCGCCGCGGCTTTGATTTCCATGGAGCAGTCCGCGCGCCGACATATCTATCATCGATTCTCTGATTTCTCTCCTAACTTCCAAGTAGTTGCCGCGACTCTGCTCGCAAAGTCTCCTCAACCATCTGAGTTTGAAACTTGGGCCGACTGGCTCCGAGCCCCCAAGCCAAACCAGGGCCTTGCTCGCTTGATTGCAAAATCACTTGCAGAGGCCTTGCCCCAATCTCAAGAAGTTTGTGTGGGGCTCTTGCAAGACTTTGAAGACCAAAGGCTTTCTCCAACATCTTCTGCTTTCCTCGTGACCCAACTTCTAAGCCATGACACAGGGATTCTCAGAGATGAGTGCCTTCGCATTTCTCACCAGCAAGAATCCAACAGAGATGCCGAAGTACTCACAAAGGCCCGCCTTCGAGGCCAAGCCGCTAATCCCCTCCCGAAAGACCTCCCCCTTTTGCTTGAGGAGTGCCTCTCATTGCTCAACAACCCAGCACCGAGACCCTTGCCTGGAAACACAGCCTTTTCTATTGCCCGTTTGCGCACACAGGAAAGCACTTTCTTGCACTCTTTGAATGCACTTGCTCAACACAATAAATGGGCTGACGATGCTCTAGCCTCTGCGCTGGAAGCAAACTCGGGTCAGCACAACTATCACCCGGACCGGCTATGGGTCTTAGCGACTCACGATGCCACTCTTCCAAAATCAGCCGCTCTCTCAAAACAAATACTGTCGGTCACTGAGCCCCTATCTTCCAATCGAAGGGTCGAAAAACAAAGCTCTACCTCCATCTCCCCATTATTCTGGACAAACTCGGGCCTAGTTCTAGACAAAATCCAAACTCGTCTCATGCTACATGACGATAGTAGCGAGCTTTTTTCATTGGTCCAACGGGCACTCTTTCGTTGGAAACAAGATCGCCGATTCCACTCTTACCTTGGTTGGTCCCTCATTGCCGGCGGCAAGTACTCAGAGGCAATAAGCGCATTTCAGAACTCTATACAACGCTCCGGAGCCATTGATGCGGTTCAGCGAGAGCCCCGAATTGGAATTGCTGTTTGCAATCAGCTTCTTCAACCTGAGAGCATTTCTCTTGAGGCTTATCTTCAGAAAGACCCTGATGCCGCTGCAATATTGCCAGCTCGGCTCTCTTCTAGGAACCCAGCACTCAGCCATTTACTCGAAAAGTATGCGCCTTAAGCCTGGGCAAAAAAGTGAGCACCCACCTCGGGAGGGGGGTGCTCTTATTTCACCTTAGGATTCTATTTTCTATCCAATGGTCAACGCCAAGGCATTCAGCATGCTCGCTGAACCTGCGTCTGCGCCGTGGAACCAGACACTCATGCCCGTTGTCCCGGGGGGAACATTCTGGCTCATGCCTGCATGACCTGCCCCATCAGTCGTCAAAGGGATGACCGTAAATGGAGGGCTCACCATTCCTTGACCGAATGGAGTACTGATGGGACCGCCCCCAGCAACGGACCATACAAAGTAGGCCACATTGTTAGGAGTTGCATAATCAATACTGACATTAGCAGTTGCGCCTGCAGTCAGACTATTGACCGAAAGAGTTGGAGGAGGAGGTCCACCTGCCCCTAAGTCAAGGTCATCGATTCCAATGCCATCCAGGTATCCGTATGGGAAGTTATCTTCTTGGGCGAACATAACATAGTAATTGCCTGTCGTATCAATTCGAGAATCGTCCAAAGCAATTCCGGCCATAGAGCCCCAAGCTAGATAAGGCATGGAATACCAATCCGAAAGGACATGCGCCCAGTTGGCGCCATCCTCAGAAATCCAAATCCCATCAATGGGGTCGATTTCATCTCCGTGGTCAACTCCCGCGAAGTCGATGGTTAAGGGAGCGGCACTTCCTGAAAGCCCCAACACCATTGCATTACGAACATAATGGTAGTTATTTGAAAATGGGTCGAGTCCCATTTCTAGACATGCGGCACCACCGTTGGCACCCCAGCCTGAACTGCCATCAATGGCACAAAATGCTTCTGGGTCCACGCTCCCAGTAAGCGGATCCACATTGGTCAAAGCCATATCAGCGGGTGGTGTTCCACCGTAGGATTCAAAATCATCCATGCCGCCATTTCGGAAGGCGGTCGGAAGATTCACCGTCCAAGGCACCAAAGGTGCGGGAGGAGGAGTTGCAGAGTCATTGACTTCAATATCATCAATGGTCCATTCTGAGGCGAAATCGCCGGTGTAGTGGTAGGAAACATTTACACCATTTACACCTGCGTAGGCAGAAATGTCAGCGCTCAAAGTGGAGAGTCCGTCACCAGAAAAGTCGTCCAGAATCATGTTGAAGGTTAAACCACCATCAACAGAAACATCCACATAATGATGGTCTCGCCATGAGGCAAAATAAATGTCCTGTTGAGCGTGGGCGTAAGCGGCAACAGTTCCAGAAAGGTCCATGGCAGGAGACATGAGGTGGTTGTCATTCCACCCGCTGTAATCGTCATGGAAGGCAGCATTCCCAGTCAGAGCGCCAAGCTCCCAACCAAGGTCATTGCCGTTGTTAAGTTCGGTCCAGCCTGGAGGCGGAACGAGTCCAGAAGAAAAGTCCTCGGACAGGAAGGTAGTTTGGGCGTGGGCTGATGCTGAAAGCAAGAGAGCAAAGCCAAGAAGGGGGATGCGGTTTTTCATTTTTTTTGGTAGGGAAATCCTTTACTCGGGAAAAAGAATGACTCCCTCTCAACAATAGGAGAGGGAGTCATTTGAAACATCAGAAGATGATTACTGAATGGTCATGGCCAAAGAATTCAGCATGGAAGCAGAACCCACATCGGCACCGTGGAACCATATGTCCTTGCCAGTCATCCCAGCAGGAACGTTTTGAGTCATGCCAGCATGTCCAGCACCATCAGCAGTCAATGGAATGACATTGTAAGGAGGGCTCACATCGCCAGTACCATAAGGTGTGGAAACGGGTCCACCACCTTTAATAGACCATACGAAGTAGGTCAAGCCGTTAGGGGTCGCGTTGTCAATGCTCACATCAGCTACAGCGCCAGAGACAAGGTTTGTAACGGCCAAGGTCGCACCAGCAGGTGGGGAATCAAGGTCGAGGTCATCAATCCCAATGCCATCCAGGTAGCCGTAAGGAAAGTTATCCTCTTGGGCAAACATGACATAGTAGTCAGCGGTAGTGTCAATGCTAGAGTCATCTAGGGCAACGTCAGTCATGGAGCCCCAGCCCAAGTAAGGCATGGTCCACCAATCAGCAAGGACATGCGCCCAGTTTGCGCCATCGTTGGAAATCCAGATGCCATCAAATGGGTGGATTTCATCTCCGTGGTCAACTCCAGCGAAGTCGATGGTTAAGGGAGCGGCACTTCCTGAAAGCCCCAACACCATGGCATTACGAACATCATGGTAGTTATTTGAAAGTGGGTCGAGCCCCATTTCTAGACATGCGGTACCACTGTTAGCACCCAAGCCTGAACTGCCATCAATGACACAAAATGCTTCTGGGTCCACGGTCCCGGTAAGAGGATCCACATTGGTCAAAGCCATGTCAGCGGGTGGTGTTCCACCGTAGGATTCGAAATCATCTACTGGGCCACCAGAGGCACGGAAAGCAGTAGGAAGGTTTACGGTCCAAGGGGTCAAAGGTGGAGGAGGTCCAGTGTTGGAGTCGGAAACGGAGATGTCATCGACTGCCCACTCAGAGGCGTAATCGCCCGTGTAGTGGAATGAAATGTTGACACCATTGATTCCTGCATGAGCAGAAATGTCGGTCATGATGGTAGAAGTACCATCCACGATGGGATCGTTCATAACATTGATGAAAGTCAGGCCACCATCTAGGGACACATCAATCATGTGCTGGTCACCCCAGGAAGCCCAAGCAACGTTCTGCTGTGCATGAATGAAAGCAGCGGCAGTCGCAGAAAGGTCCATGGCAGGAGACATTAGGCTGTTGTCATTCCAACCAGAGTCATCGTTATGGAAAGCAGCGTCGCCGTTTAGAGCGCCAAGCTCCCAACCAAGGGCGTTGCCATTGTTAAATTCGGTCCAACCAGCAGGAGGGACAGCACCTGAAGAAAAATCTTCAGAAAGGAAAGTAGTTTGAGCTTGAGCAGATGCAGTTAAGCCAAGAGCCAAGACTCCGAGGAGTAGGTAATTCTTCATTTTGGGGTCCTAAAGGGATTCCAGGGGAAGGAGAGGATGGGGAAAACCCACAAGATTCTTGCAGGCAACACCAACAGTTTATACCAATATGAGGGCTTGAGGGTGAAAACAATGGGAAAACTTAGGAATCTGCATATTGATTATAGGAGGGGGAGCCAAATGTAATTTGCTCACAAGCCCTTTCCTGGAAAGACCTTGGGCGGGTTTCAGCTCCCAAGTAAAACTTCCAGGTATTCCCGCCCCCCAGCACGGAGTTGCACGTTTTTTTCAAAAACGACCTTTTTCCCCGTTTGGACCTGAATCTTTGCAGTGCCAGGTCTCAGGCCTTCAAATTGAAAAGCGCCGCCATCATCTAAGGATGCAGTGTGCAACAGCTCGCCGGTGGAATCAAAAACCTGGATGAAGCGGATATTGAAGGAATTTCGTTTCATAGGCGGCAACCCCTTCACAACACCACCCAAGGAGGCTGCGGATTCCAAGGCAATAGAACCTAAGTGAACCCCTGCGCGCCCATCTAAGCTTAAGGAAGGTGATTCCCAAGGGAGCTTGCCTAGAGAATGAAGGTAAACGGAATAAGTGCCGGCTGAAAGGAACTCAAACCGAAAAGAGTTTCCCTTGTCCGTGGAAAGGCTTGCAAGGGAGTTGCCCCCTGTTCCGGGATACACTTCTGCCTGAACAGGGTTCCCCTCGTGGCTCACATGACCTTCAATCCAGCTAGAAGGTAAATCTATTTGGATACGTTTATCGGATTCTGAAACTTGTACTCCTTGAATCCAACATGTTTGGGACCCGTTCTCTGACGGTAATTGAAATAAAAGGCGGTAACGGCCAGGTGGAATGGGTGACATTTCAGCAACCCCGTTCGAATCCACTTTTCCAGAACTTAGTGGATGGGTCTTTGACCCTGCCCGCAATGGCCAGAACTCAGCAAGTCCTCCTTCTAGGGATAGGGTTGGGTGATAAAAGTTTAGCTGGGGAAGAGCATGAGCATTCAAAACCAATTGGAGCTCTGGGTTTTCTCCGCTTTGTAAAGTTGCCCGTAGGTTTGATTGATTGAGGAGGGGCTTCGCCTCGGCTTCAGCATCAAGCGCTTCTTCTCTTCGTTGCGATTGCTGTTGCCCCCCACCACCCAAAAACAAATACTCACCCGGGAACAAACCCACCCAGTTGCAGCGCCCGCTATCGTTGGTCAGCATTTGGTTGGGAGCCTCGTCACGAACGCGGGCCCGGTTTCGACTTTGCCGAAGAACCTCAAAACCAGGAACGGAATTCCCTTCTTTGTCAAGAACATGGATGGTCACATTTGCTGCGACAGGGAGAACAAACTCAAGGGTATCCATGGGGGCGCCGTCTTGACGACGATATCCCTGGCGCATTCGAATTCGGTTCTCTGCTTCAGCAACAAGCCAATACCTCCCACTAGGCAGAGAACGAAACGAGGCCCAACCCTCTTTGTCGGTCCAGGCCACGCGGCTCCCGGATAGGCTCTTCTTGGTGGGTTGCAATTCAACGCGAACCCGAGAAAGGAAATCACCGGTTTCAGAGAGAACTCGAACCGTTAAATCAACTTTGCCATCCAGCTCTATTTCAAGGGGAGCCATTCCCGCTTTCACTTCAAGAGGCTCTAAAAGAGTATCGGGACCAGCGCTAGAACGGACTTCTAGGCGGTAAGAACCTTCGCCAGGTGCCATCAGAATAAATTCACCATCTTGGTTGGAGCTTTGAAGACCTGGTAGATCATCTAACATTCCCTTAGCGGAGCTTAATCGTATGGACCCAGACTCGACAGCTTGTTTATTTGAATCAACCAATCGCCCACGCAATTCGACCAATCGAGCCAATTGAAGTTGTGCTTCTTCGCCCCTACGAAGGGGACGGCTACGCTTCCAAGCAAAGCCATCCGCTCGAGCAAGAATCCGCCACTCTCTTTCATGAGCGGGCGGTAGCAAGCGAAACTCGCCACTCGAACGACAAGGAGCAAAAGAGCCAGCCTGCTGGGCGAGATAACTTCTCTCTAGACCGATACCGTCAAAAGCCTCTACTTGAATGAGCGCCACTTCAGCACCTGGAATGGAACGCCCGGAGGAATCCACCACCTTGCCTCGGATGAAGCTTTCATCAGAAGGGCTTTCGCCTGGGATACTCGTGCGGCCAGAACTAGAATCAAAGGAAACTAGTGAATCATTTGCCTCAGAAACAGGAAGTGGAAGGTGGGAGCCCATTTCCGGCTGGGCTGGGTCTTCCGTTCTATGGTCGGAAAAGGCGAAGACAACAAAGGCCGCGAAAGCCAAAGCGAGGCCAAGCAACATAAGGCGAGGAAGTCTCTGATTCATTTCTCCCAAGGATATTCCCGATTAGGGTAAGTCCCAAAAATATTGTGGCGAAAACAAGAACTCGGCTATGTCTTCATAGAGTGCATGTTCAGGTGAATGGTCGTGCGGCCTTTCAAAGGCGAGTAGGTGTTGTTGCAGCTCCAAACGCTCACTCGCCGCCTGAGTTCCAGAAAGGAGTAAATAAGCAGTCCAACGCGGGCCTTCCTGGTCCAAATAGCCGACCCAGCCGGCTCCTAACTCGCGGGCCCAAGAGCGGAGTAATGCTCGGCGTGGTTCACCCTCTCCCACACGCCCACTGGCAAGATGCCAAATGGGTAATGCACGAAGTGCATCCGCACCGGAAGAGGATTCCGCAATTTTTCTAAGCCGGGCTAAATCTTCCTTTTGAGGAGTAACGGCCAAAAGAACAGCGGCGGGCCAATCAGTAGCAAAGCTATGGCCCGCGTCCAGTCGGCGGCGGGCCCAAGGTTGGAATGCACGAACCCTTTCTTCGCCCAGAGAAGGGTTGGAAAGGCACAGGAGGAGAAGACCCCCAACTTCAAAATCGAGAAGAGTGGATGATTGGGATGGAAGTGGAAGGGATAAACCAAGGTCACCAGCAGCACCCCACAACCAAGCAAGCTGAGATGGATCCAACAAAGCACCCCGAAGGAATTGAAATAAGGCACCTCGCTCAGGAGCAGAAGATTCATAAAGAACAAGCGCCAAGGCTCCGCCGCCAATGCCAATGGGAAGCCGCCGAAGGTCTTCCAAGGTCCTTGCTTTTTTATGTTTGGCCGCCACTCTCCAGGATTCCAGAGCGGAAGGCTCCGAAGCATCGATTACTTCACGCGAGACCCCTTTCTCAAATGGGAAAATGGAGATGAGCAATTGCAAAGCCAAAGAAGTAGGCTCTTCGATGGAAGAAATGCCTCTTCCTGAAAGAGCATCCATTGCATTTAATAAGGCCGAATGGGGCTTCCCTTTTTTCCCTTTGAGCTCTTTCAATCCACGAAGATTCGGTGCCTGCCCTCCATGCTTTAGTAGGCCAGCGAGAAAACAATCCCGTTCGAATTCGCTTTTTGCTCTTTTCAAAGGGGTAACCGAATCCTGGAGAGCAGCAGGATGATAGGCCCCATAAAGAAGAAGTGACCATGCTCTGTCAGCATTGGGGCGCCCTCTTTGAAAGGCTCGCTTTTCCAGCAATTCCAGCGAAGAAGTCGTGCCTCTTAGGGCGCAAGCTAGTAAGAGAGCGCGCTGTTGAGTGGATGTGCCACGAGATACTTCTTTGGCAAGCCATTTGTCCACCCAGGGTTCCCTTGAAGCAGCCAGTTGGACAGCAGCTTCAATCCTCTGGCCAGGGTCCTCCCCCGCCAAAGCCCCTCGAAGCTCATTCGAAGGGCTTTGAGCAAGGAACGGGAGGGCCAGGAGAGGGAGGAGAACCATGTTGGGGAAAAGCAGAATACGCGAACTCTACTCCACCCGCAGGGCAATCGGGTTACTCCAATAGCCACTACTTAGGTCCAATACTTGAAAGTACATATCAGTCCACGGGATGCCCGGAGCTAAGGCTGGCACGGTCCAATCAAAAGTCCCACTTCCCGACCCATCCAGTTGGACGGGATAGTACTTTCCGTGAAATACCTGACGACGCAACCAATAATCTGTCTTGTCTAGGAGCAAAAACCCGATTCCCGCGCCCAACTCAAAAGTGCACTGCAGTGCGCTTGCCCTGGCCCCAACAGCGATTACACCTGGAGTTGCGTGCCGAAGTTTCAGGCGCATGGTTGTTCCAGGCTTGGCTGTTGGCAAATCCGTAGAGAGAATCGGCGGCTGAACTAAACCGCCGGGGACAAATGCCAAAGCATCCAGCTCTGAAGAAATCTGAAAATCCCAATCAGATTCACTGAAATCTGGAACAATTTCTCCACCCCCCTCTTCCGTAAAGACAGTCGCATCAAGCGAAGTGGGTGATTGAACAGAAAAACACAAGCTTTGCGTTCCAGGCAATTGACTTAAGGACAACACATCCGTAATTGCGGTGGATTGATTGGTTGCATTATTGACCATGGCTTGAACTTGTCCCTCGCTATAAACAACGCGAACTGCACTGGTTGCAGAATTGAATGCGAGAATGTCACCATCCTCCAAGTTCCCAAGAACTGTTCCTTGAAGGTCATCTCGGAGAGAAAAAAAGAGCTCCCCGCCCACTTCCGTCGCCGCGTCCAAATCAAAAACTCCATTACTGGGATTAATGGCGGCAACGAGACTTGCCTCGGAGTATTCAACTTGAAAACCTTGAGTGGGTGACCATCGCAGCAAATCACCATCTTCGAACGGGCCATAGGAACGCACGGTTGAGAATAAAAAATCAGAAACATCAACACCGGGACTGATACTTGTTGGCGACCAAAGGAGAGCATCAACCCCCTCGACCGTATCTCGAAAGCCGTCAGCATCTAAATCGCCTCCCAATAAGGCAAGGCTTGAATCTGGCAAGTAAACCCGGGTAGTTGGGGTTTGCCCTTGGCGGTTCAAAAGCCAAGCAGTGTCTTGCACTACCGGATCCTGTGGAAGGCGAGTGTCGTTTGTCGTTGAAGCCAGAGCGCTCAATGTTGGCGACTGGAGGAGTAAAAGCAGTATTGGTGTCATTTCATGTACCTCGCGGAGGAGACGAAAGCACCTACCGGGCATTACTGGGAAATATTTCCCGCTAAATGCGAGATATTCCCTTATCTTTGCCTGCTTTCCTAGCAGACACGACGGAATAAATCTAAGCTAACCCCTTTTCCTGTAAGGTTTTCCGTTCGACAAGTGCATTTTTTCGAATTATTTGCCTCTTTGGCACGGACTTCGCATCTCTTAATGCCGAACCCCAGCACCACGCATGAAAAAAACCACCAAACTAACTTCACAAGCAATCCAAAACGGTGAACTGTCTTTGAGCAACATTGAGCAGGCATTCCGAACGAATCGCCGCTTTGACGCCTTTCGCCCCAGCGTGACGGCTCTTCTTGCGCAAAAAGATGTCCGTTTTTTGCCCGAAGCCTCTTCTCCCTCTTTTCTTGAGAAAGGCAAAGGAACTCCGACTCAAATCCCCGGTGACCCACTCAGTGTTTACTGGTCTGACTTGCGGAAACTTCGCCCAACTTCCAGACAGGAAGAATTCATCCTTGCTCGCTCAATTGCTCTTCTTCGGGATGTCATCTACAACCTCCTCCTTGAAAACCCCACGGCAACAGGTTTGGCGGTCGTACAGGAACACCTTTCTCCTTACTCAGATGTTTTGAAGAAAATCAAGGATGAGAAAATTGAATTCACTCGTCGCCGCCCAAAGTCCGCAATCTTAAGTCGTTTGCAGCAACGTCTTTCTGAGCTTCGAGTAATCCAGAATGCACTCGTGGATCGCAACCTGCACCTCGTTCCCACCCTTGCAGGTCGATACAAGGGAATCGGGGTTCCTTGGGAAGACCTCATCCAGGAAGGAAACGCCTCTCTTTTGAGAGCAGTTGAACGCTTTGACTATCTACAGGGAATCCGGTTCGCGAGTTATGCGAATTGGTGGATTCAGCAAGGGATTTTGCACGCCCTCTCCTTCCAATCTCGCACCGTTCGCCTTCCGGTTTACTTGGCACAGGCACTCCACCGCGTTCGGAACGCCCAAGCTAACCATGAAGACCTCCTAAGCGCATCCGAGCTCTCCAAACTCGTTGGAGTCAGCGAAGACCGTGTCAACCGCGCTCTTGATGCCGACCGGAATTGCCTCTCGATTGAAAGGCCTTCCTCGCATTCGGACGACAGCAACTTTCGGGATCAACTTCCTGACCTTCACGAGACCATTCTTCCTGGAACTCCCAGTAATGAGGAACTGAAGGATAGTCTGGAAGATTTGCTTAATCGCCTTCCATCAAGAGAAGCTTTGGTCTTACGCTTGCGGTTCGGCCTAACTGAAGATGGCAAAACCCAAACTTTGGAAGAGGTTCGTCAGGTTTTGGGTGTTTCTCGTGAAAGAGTTCGCCAACTTCAATCTCAGGCACTTCGCCGCTTGAAAAACCCGACCCCTCTCAAGAAATTGGCCAAGTTCGCCTGATTCTTTTTCTTAAGAAACGGCACGGTTCTTATCCTAGAACCGTGCCGTTTCCCATTCTGTTCCTCCAGGCGGTTAGCCTTCTTCCCTCTCCAGCCTATCCGGAGCCGTTGAAAGGAATTGCGGTGGCTCGGATTCAAGAAGCGGCGAACGCTCCGGATTTGCCTCTTAAAACGGATTTGGGAAAGCTGGAGCCTTCCAACCTTCAAGAACTTCAAGAACTTGCCTCGTATATCCCCCAATTATCCGATCGAGAACTTCAGTTGCTTGGAGCTGTCCTTGCAGGGACGGCCCCCAACTCCCCTACCACTCTCCCCCTTCTGCGCGAGGGCCTTCGCCGTCCAGACCCGACAACTGCACTCTCTTGCCTGCTTGCTCCAAAAGAAGTTCCTCTATCTTCACTACCCTCTTTGGCCTGGCTGGCGGTTGATTCTGGCAAGGCAATTGAATTGCGGGCCGCCGCGCTTTGCAGGCTGCTAAGCGCCCGTTGCAAAAGTGCCTGGCCACTTGCACGGTCCCTTCTTCTTACGGGAACTCGGGCTGATACCCCTTCACCCTTTGCTGATTGGCCTAGAACAGGTCGTTATGAGTTGCCAAAGCGCCTTCTCGTGCTGCAACTTGATGAAATACTCGCGGCTGAAGGGCGGCCCCCTTGTGGCATTGAACCTAATGCTTCATGGTTGAATCAAGTTCAACAAGTTTCTGCATTTGAAGAGTTTGCCGTGCAGGTCTTTCAGAAGAAAAGCGTGGCCCAAGATTCTGTTTCTCGAGAGGACTACGAAGCATTCTCTAAAGGAATTGCAAAGCTCCTTCAACAACCTACGGAAAGGCAATTGCACGCAATAGAAGCTTGTTCTCTTCTCTTGCCTCATGCTTTGCCAACCCTTCGCCTAGCGCTCACCAAGGATGATCCGCAGATTGCGGTCACGGCGAGAAGGGTCCTGGAAAGTTTTTAGGCGCCCTATTGTTCGTCACTCGAAGAAATAAATCTGCTAATAGAGACCAATGACAATCAAGGATGTGTAGGCCTGTTTTTTTGCACTCACTGATTTGAACTCGGCGCGGAACCATGAACTTTCATGGTTGGGAAGGGTGGTCGGGACTTGTAGTGTCCCCTGCCCAGAGATTCCCAAAGATTCGTGAATCACCGTTTCTGTTGAGTCACCAACCGTTCCACGGTAGATCTTAAGGTCACCAGAGTCAGGACCAAAGTTATAAGGAACTTCAGCAGTCACTGGATACATGTTGGGCACTTGTGATTTCTTGGCAAGTACAACTCCACCGATTTCGATTCGGTGGTTATTTGCATCAAAAAGATTCATGACCAAAAATGGACCATTGCTGAGATAGTGCTTTCCTTCACGCATGGATGACGCTAACTCTGCATCTGAGATTGCTGAGTTCAGCCAAACATGGTTCGCACCGAAATCGACTGCTGAATCGTGTGTGTCAGAGCCCGAAAAAGGCCAAGTAAACTTGCCCTCGAGAAGGCGGGAAATCCACCAAGCTTTATGTTCAGGCGAACCGCTCCAATCGGTTCCATTCCAAATCTCCGTTCCAACCGCTTGTCCTCTCTCTAAGCCTTCAAATCGCGCGGCACTATTAAAACTCAAAGTGTCGCCGCCAGGGTGATGAGCAATTGTGAAACCACCTTCCGCGTTTACATCATCAATGTTATTTGAATGCTTCAAAAGTGGGTTATCACAATTGTCCATAAAACCGTCCTTCCCGCCAGGCTTGCGTGATGTAATCGCATGACCACCCATATGCGCAGTACCCCGCCCATCAAAATTCCCACCTAGAAAGCAAACAGTATCGAAAATATCCGTTCCAGACTGGGGACCACTTTCCTTTGTTGTCAATTCGGTGCCGCATAACAAGGAGAAACTAGGGTCATCAAGAATACTTGCTTCGTTGGCAATTTCATTAAACTCAGCATCACTGTTAATGCAATAGGAATGTGTAGTTGTTGAAAACCAATCCATTCCCAAGGCTTGGAATTGGGTTTTCAAGTCTGCATTGGTAAAACTCCCGGTGATGTTGAAAGATTCGGCGGCACAATCTGGGCACCCAGACACTGCTTGGTCTCGGCAGTTGTGAACATGGAGATCGCCCGCATGCCAGGCTCCTAAGCCTCGATCGCCGCTCGGTGGTCGCCAGCCAGATGGCGGCGAAAGGAAGGGCGCTAAAAGGGATATTGAATGAGTCAGTAAGACTTGCTTCTTTATGCCATTGCTTTCGTAGTGGAGAATCAAGTCAAAGATTGCCTCATCGCCAGGTTTTGCATTGGGCGGGAATAAATCTGATAGGTTTAAGTCAATGTCAATGTTCAGCAATTGACTCCCACCTAAATGAACCACATCTGCCATTGTGTCCATGAGCTGGCGAAAAAGTGCAGCTTCAACATTTGCCTGCAATGGAGCTCGTTCGTCAAGTGGAATAAAAACTCGCTCGCCGTGCTTGTGTGCAATTTCAGGGTCAATCGTCTCCATTAACAAATGCGCTTGCTCAACGAGACCATGGTCACCCTTCAACTGAACGGATTGAAGATCTAGGCGTTGGAGTAGATGCCCATCCGCAGAGAGAACTTCGATGGAGTGGAGAGAAGCAAGGCCATCACCCGAAAAATAGGCTTGGACTTGCATCGGAACTTGGGGACGAGGCTCGCGAATACCATCCATGAGGCCGAAAGGGAAAAGGTACATCTCCGCAGGCTGAGCAAGCTGTGGAACAGCGAGGGAATTATCTGCGTCTGTGGCTTCTAAGGTGGATAAGGAACCAGCAGCGAATGCGAGCAAAAGACAGAAGAGGGCGGGAAGGAGGGGATGGCGCATCCCTCAATCATGCCAGATTCTCATTTGTTAGCGCAAGCCGATTAAAATAATCGAACTATACGCGGATTTCTTAGGGCTTCCTGTGCTCTCAAACTCCGTGCGGTACCACACACCCCGCCGTTGGTGATTAGGATTAGGAATCGTGGTCGGAACGAGCATGGTTCCTTGGCCCGTCACATTCTGATATTCCTTGAGCAGGGTTTCGGAAGAATCACCGGTCGCGCCGCGATAAACGCGTAAAACACCAGAATCTGAACCAACATTGTATGGAGCTTCTACCGTCACCGGGTAATCATGCTGGAGACTTTTAGAAGTCATAACAACACCACCCATATCAATTCGGTGCCCACTATTGTCCGCGAGGGATACAGATAGGAAGGGGCCGTTACTCAGGTATAGGGTTCCATTTCGCATAGACTCTCCAATAGCGGCATCATCAAAAGCGCCATCAATCCAAACATGGGTCGAACCGAACTCATGAGCCGTGTCATGAGTATCCGAACCTGATGCGGGATAAGTGAATTTGCCATCGAGTAGCCGAGCAATCCACCATGCCTTGTGAGCAGGTGACATATTCCCTAAGGAATTGTCAGCATTCCAAACCTCACAACCGACGGTCATATTACCTTCAAATCCACGGAACATCGCAGTGCTGTTATTGGAAATCACATCACCGCCTGGGTGATTTGCAATTGCAAAACCGCCGTCTTCGTTGACCTTGCGGACCTGTACGACAGCATTATTCATAGGGTCTAAGCAATAGCCAAGCCATCCATCTTCGCCGCCATGTTTGCGGGAAGTAATATTGTGCCCACCATAGTGAGCAATGCCTCCATGAAATACGAGTAAACACTGGGCATCGAACCAGGGGTCGGAGCCCGTCTGCCCGCCAGCCTCTCTTGTTGTCAGTTCCGTTCCACACAAAACCCGAAAGTTGGCCTCGTCTAGACTCGTGGATTCGGAATAAACAGCATTAAACTCATTTGTGCTATTGATGCAATAGGAATGAGTTGTAGTTGAAAAGAAATCCAATCCCAATGCCTGGAATTGAGTTTTCAAATCAGCATTTGTAAAGCTGCCCGTTGTATTCAAAGCCTCAGCATCACAATCTGGACAACCATTCGTGGCCTCATCTCTGCAATTATGAACATGAAAATCACCTGCCTTCCATGTTCCGTTTGAGCGACCCGAGTTATTCATTCGAGCATTCCAGGAAGAAGGTGGAGGCAAGTAGGGTGCCAGAAGTTGGATTGAGTGGGTGGCATTTGCCTGCATCGATTCACCATCCTTATTTTCATAATCAAGTTCAACAAGGATAAGTCGCTCATCCCCAATTACTGGCTTGCTTCCAAAAACAGAACCCAAGTCCACTTCAAATCGAACATTACGCATTTGCTCTCCACCGTTTTCTTTCACTTCAGCAATGAGGTCAACTAGCCGACGCTGAAGGACAGAGGAAACTGCGGGAGTCAACTCGGGCCGCTCGTTCAAAGGAATGAACATACGCTTTTTCCAGCGATGAGAAAGTTCTGGGTCCAGTTTCTCCATCAGAAGATAGGCATCCGCCATGGTTCCACTATCACCAGGCAATACTTCCATTTGGAGATTAACCACGGCTAAAATTTCCTGGTCAGCGTTTAGAACACGAAGGGTGTTCAATTGCACCCCGTTCGAACTCTGGTTATAGAGTTGAACCTGCATCGGAATGGTAGCCTGGGAATCTCGAACATGCTCCATCATCCCAAAGGGAAGAACATGAACATCCCCCATTCCCATTTGGGGTTCAGGTACTCCAGCTTCAGCGGATGAAAAAATACCCAATACAAGAGCGGTAATCGAAAGGGCGCAAAGGGTGAGTTTCCTAAACATGTCCCTTATTCTTGCACAAAACTTGTCCGAGTGGGAGGACAAACTACTTGAAACAAGCAACAGCCCTCAATAATGGGTGAATTTGGCCACCCCATTCCCCCTCCCACAGCCTCAGAAGCTCCTCCCCTTCTGAGCAACCGCTTGAAAGGACATCTTCCAAAGGCGACAAAAATGCGCGGTCTTCCTCGGACAAATCCACAAAAGAAAGCAATTCGTACGCGTAATCCAAGAGAGGCCTACCAGCTGGATGGCTGGCTTTCAATCCTAATCGATGAGCATCATGCCATAGTTGTTCTCGTTCGGCATTGGACCAATCGGCCACTAACGCCCAGGCTTGATTGAGGGCAGTTTCAGAATAAAAAATACCCTGCACCAAAGCACACAAGGCCATGGCCATCGAAGGGCACCCGCCATCAATGCTTCGAAGTTCAAGCTGTGGCCGAAACCGGGCCTCGGGAAACAAAGTGCTTAGATGGAGGTTCCAGTCTTCCATCGTTGCATCTCCGGACTGCCAATAGTCACGAAAAGAATGGCCACGCATATCCTGCAGGCCCGTTCTTCGTTCCACAAAGAGCATGGGAACATCCAAGGCCCATTGGGCGTAATCCTCAATAGTTGAGTTTTCCTGAACGCATTCAGGAATCCAACCGCAACGGCTTGGATCAGTTTTTGACCATACATGGCCACGCCAACTTACATAACCACTCGGCTTACCCGCTCGGAGTGGCGAATTCGCAAACATCGCGTTCAAAATTGGGGCAAGTCCCAACGCGACACGCATTTTCTTGGCTGCATCCTCAGGGCCGGAATAATCAAAGTTAACTTGGGTTCCGCAAGTAGCTTTCATCATCCATAGACCCAATTCTCCTGCATCTTCGAGCCAAGGTTCAAGGATTTCATAGCGGGCCTTTGGAATTCGTTTAATTTCTTCTGCGCTTGCAACCGGCTGGGACCCAAGTCCCAAAAACAAAACTTGGAATTCTTTTGTAACAGCTTGAAAATGACTCAGCATCTCACGAAACTCTTGGTCAAGCTCACCTAATGAAGAACAAGGACTGGAGTTGAATTCCACCTGAGCTCCAGGCTCCAAACTTAAGTTACGGCCATCCCCGCTCTCCAAGCCAAGTACGCGGCCATTTTCCTTTTGAGGAAGCCAGCCGGTTCGAGCCGCAAAGGAATTTAAAACTTCTTCGACGCCTCTCTCGCCTTCAAATGGGAGAGGGTTTCCTGAAGAATCGGTTAGGAACATTTCGTATTCCAAACCCAACCGAAAGTTTTCCTCCGACCGGTTACCCTTCGCAAACCAAGCCAACAAATCCTCAAAGGAGGGAGAATCCTTCATTTAAAGACGAAGTCCAGGGATATCGTTATCCGACAGGGCCCGGGGAGGTCCCAGGATTTCCCGCAAAATGATGGCTTCCCGCCAGGTAGTATGGGGACGCCATGATTTAGCTTTTATTCCCAAAACAGGACCCGTTGCTTGCATCGTACCCAACTTCTTATCTCTTAATTCCTCCTCAAGGGTCGTCGGAAGTGGAATAGCCTCTTGCGACGGTACTTCTAGAGGAAATGAATCCGAAAACGCCTCAGGTGGGGGCTTGGAAATAATCTCCTCCACAGTCAGCGGGATGGCAGGGGCCACCGGAGGAGCCTTGGGCGGACGCGCTTCTCCTTTCGGTTTCCTCTTCTTGAAAAAACTGGCCACAGAACTGCCAAAAACGATAATCATCCAGAAGATGAACTCGAAATTATCAAGAAGGTCTGTCAGCCAATCCAAGAGAATCAATCCGCAGGATCTGAGTCGGAAGGACTTCGGTCATCTCCAGAAATGCCGTCGCGCATCCGAGTATCGGAGTCAATGTTCTTCAAGCGATATAGGTCCATCACACCCATGTTGCCACTTCGAAGTGCATCCGCCATCGCAAGAGGCACTTCAGCTTCGGCCAGAACAACCTTGGAGCGGTTTTCCATGACCATTGCGGATTGTTCTTGTTCCACAGCAACAGCCATAGCGCGGCGTTCTTCCGCCTTGGCTTGGGCCACTCGCTTATCAGCTTCAGCCTGATCGGCCTGCAACCGGGCACCAATGTTGGTACCAATATCCACATCGGCAATATCGATTGAGACTATTTCGAATGCGGTGCCCGAATCAAGCCCCTTGGAAAGAACCATTTTGGAAATCATGTCAGGGTTCTCCAAGACATCTTTGTGAGTGCCAGCAGAACCAATCGTCGTAACAATCCCTTCCCCTACCCTAGCAATAATGGTCTCCTCCATGGCTCCACCAACCAAACGAGAGATGTTGGTTCGGACCGTAATCCGAGCCTTTGCCAACACTTGAATCCCGTCCTTGGCAACTGCGGCGACTTCCGTTTTTCCACTTGCAGGGTTCGGACAGTCAATAACCTTTGGATTTACACAGGTTTGCACAGCATCCAAAACATCTCGGCCTGCAAGGTCAATGCCCGTGGCAATTTTGAAATCCAAGTCCAAATCAGCTCGGTCAGCAGAAATCAACGAGGTTACAACACGAATGACATCCCCACCTGCTAGAAAATGAGCTTCTAAGTTCCTTGCATCCACTCCCTTTAAGCCAGCCTGAACGGCCATGATTCTGGCACGAACAATGGTTGCCGGATTCACCTTTCGAAAACTCATTGCAATCATATCCAAAAGCCCGATACTGGCTTTCGTGAGAAGCGATTGAATGTAAAGGTTTAGGTACTTTAAGAGCACCACAAGGACGACAAAAAGAACAAGAACCATCACGCCAATCATCACCCATGATGAGGCGCTATCGGCAGGAGGAGTAAGGAGGAGAGGTAGTTTCATCAGGATGTGGATTCGGTAGAGGGTTCAGGACTCGCAGCTTCAACGACGAGTCGATTGGATTCAAAGCGTAAAACTGTGATGGCGCTGCCAGATTCAATATGCTCGCCGCGAGTAATAACATCAACTCGCTGGTTATCAATCATAGCGATTCCGGTAGGACGAAGGGCGGAAACTGTGACGCCAGGCTGGCCAACTAGGCGTTCGTCGGAATGCTGAACAGCGGCGCGTTCTTCAGGAGTCCAGGAGGCGCCGCCGATTATCATTCGACGCCCCATGGGTGTTTTTGGGAAAACCTTAAAAGCCATGAGGACTACGATTGGAAGACCCACCAAGGATGTCACACTTGCTGTCCAACCTAAGGAAGTCGATTCGTCAAAACCAAGAACAATCGCCCCTATCAGAGACAATCCGGCAAGCACGGAAAGGACACCCGCCGAAGGAAAAAACACTTCAGCAGCTACGAGCCCAAAGCCCAAGAGAAGAAGGAAGGCGACGAGAATCATTTCACAGCTTGAACCAAGAGGGATGGCCCTTGTTTTCCAATTACGCGCACGAGACTCCCGGATTCGAGAAAATCCCCAGTGCTAACCGCATCATACGGTTCCTTTTGAATCAAGATGACGCCAGCAGGTCGGAGTGGTGTACGAGACACTCCCTCTTGCCCAATCAGGTTCTTTAGGTTCGAAGTGTCTATCTTTCCAATGGGACCACCGAAATCATCTGAAGGGGATGTCGCCAAAAAAGAGCCGACCCGAGTTTTGACTAATTTTCGAACCGTATAAATGGCTAGGCAAGGCGCAACAAGAAAAACGCTCAACAGAGTGAGGAGGTTCGACTGAAATGCCTCCTTCTGGATGGCTCCGTCTGGGAGAACAAAATCCTGCATCGCAAGCAAAAGGCCGCCGAGCAAAAGAACGCCTCCAATGGCGCCTGTGAATATTGTTCCCGGCATGACAAAAATTTCAACTGCCAGAAAAATGAGACCGCTCACCACAAGCAAAACCTCAGTCCACTCAGCTAAGCCGACCAAATAACCGTGGAATAGGAAGATTCCCATCGTAATTGCGGCAGCCAGTTCTGGAGCTCCCATTCCGGGCATGTTGAAAGCTAGTACTACGAAGAACGCAGAGGCCAGCATCAGCAACCACGACCACGAACCAATAAATTGAACCAGAGACTCTGACCAGTTCGCTTCGATTCGGTGAACGGTTCGGTCGGAAAGGCCGAGCTGCATCAATACAGAATCAATGTCTGTTGCCATTCCGTCACAGTACCCGAATTCAATCGCTTGTTCTGCGGTTAAGGTTAAAAGGTCTCCTGCCGCGCAAACTGTTTCCAAAAACCTGGGAGTCTCTCCCTTTTGTAACAAATCGTGAAACTCTTGCCCCGATACAACTTTCTGCTCTCCGCGGTGGGACACTCGTTTGAGTTCGATACTGCTGTCCACAAAAGCCTCTGCGATTCGTGGGTCTCGATTGTGGAGTTCAGCCCAAGAACGAAACTCAGCCCTAAATGCTGAGTTCATCTTTTCCCGAACATCTTCATCCAGCTCAGGCATGATGCCCCCTGGACCAACCTGAATCGGCATCGCGGCACCCATGCTTGCACCGGGTCGCATCATGATTCGCTCGCAAGCCATTGCTAGAAAACTACCCGCGGACAATGCTTGGTGTTGCACTAGGCAAATGGTCTCCATACTTTCTCCGATAGAGTCCAATCGTTCACCTAAGCGCTTCATCAACTGGATTTCCCCACCAGGAGTGTCCAGCTCCAACACAAATATTTCCGCATTCGCAAGTAAAGCTTCTTGCTCGGCGCGGCGCAAAATGGATGCCCAAGATTCTTGCAAGGCGCCCTCGAGGGCCACTGCATAGACTGGTGCTTGCTCAACTTCTTTCGAAGTTAAGTCTGCTTGTGGAAGACAAAATCCCCACAAAAGAAAGAGGTTCAAAACCACAGGCTAAGTATAGAACAACTTGGATGGCGGGAGTGCATGGGAATCGAACCCACCGGGCCCGTCCGAAACGGTCCCCAACGGCTTTGAAGGCCGCGCGGGGCCCAGCCCCGTTCCACTCCCACCCCAATTCTAACTCTTCCTACGAGAGTGTCACGATGCTTTCGCCTTCTTCCACTTCGCCAACCCAAGTGGCATTCTCCCCTTCGGGGAGAGCTGCGATGAACGCATCCTGTTTATCAGGAGGAACCGCCAACAGCAGGCCACCAGAGGTTTCAGCATCAAACGCAATGCCAGCAACCCAATCAGGAACCCCAGAGGCCACCTCAACGCGATTCCCTAGGCTTTGCTTCCCGCGAGTGCTCCCACCCGAGAAAATGCCTTCCGCCGCCAGTTCAGCTGCGCCCTCGTAGAAAGGCAGGGAAAGGGCACGGAGTGAGATTTGTACACCAGAGCCCGCTGCAAGATTGGCTGAATGCCCAAGGAGCCCAAACCCAGTAATGTCTGTCCCCCCTTTTACTCCAATTTTCCGGGCGGCACGACCAGCATTCATGTTTAAGTGGGCCATACCCCTTTGAGTGGCTTCAACAACCTTGGGGTCCGAAACACCACGACTCACACTGGTAGTTACACTTCCAGCACCAAGGGGCTTCGTTAGAAAAAGAAGATCGCCCGGTCGCGCTCCATGGTTTGAAATGAGGCCTTCCTCATCAACTTCACCAAAGACGGCAAATCCAAACAAAGGCTCCGATGAACGGACAGTGTGCCCGCCCACCCACAATGCACCAGACTCCTTTACCTTTTGGGCTGCTGCATCAAAAATGGGTGCCAAAGTTTCCTCACCCCAGTCTTCGGGGAAGCCGGCAAGGTTCAGGACAACATCTGGCTCTCCGCCCATGGCCCAAATGTCGGAAAGAGCGTTCGCTGCTGCAATTGCGCCATAGGCAGCCGGGTCATCCACAACCGGCGGGAAAAAATCGGTCGAGTAGAGCCGGATTTTCCCTGCCTCAGCACGCACAGCACCCGCATCATCGAACCCTGAAGGCCCGACGAGAATGCGGTCGGAATCGGCTGCTTGGGCGACGGTACGCAGAACCTGCGCCAGCTCCCCTTGGGGTAATTTTGCAGCTCAGCCGCTACATGCGGCGTAATCCGTGAGAGGTCGACTTCTGGCCATGGGCAGATTCTAGACCATTCAGGACTCAAGTTCGAATTTCAGCAACCGAACATGAACTGGAGACCCCTCCCGCCCCCTGGTTGTCTTCCTGTTTTCAGGCTTCATTACGAAATCATGACGAAAACTCTTCAAACTACAACTGCACTCGAAAGGGCAAAAGACTCAAGCTTGAACCATATCCGACTGGAGACCCTATTAGGTTCTTCCCTTCGTTTCTTTATTTTGGGCCCGCCCTTTATTGCTTTATGGCTCTATTACGGTCAAGCCTGGCCCGCAGTAGTGATTACAGTTGGGGAAATAATGAACTGGATCTGTTGGCGCGGAGCCAAAAAAACCAGACGGGTGGGAAGCTGGGGATGGACTGTGCTGGCATCGCTCTTGGGCGTTTTAGCATTCACGAGTGCTGTGTCTGGTGGAATGCAAAGTCCAGGCATCCTTTGGTTAATTTGCCTCCCATTGTTAGGCGCGTCCTTGTTTGGAATCAAAGGTGCACTCCTTTCGGGTGCCGGAAGCCTTTTTGCAGTCGTAATGATGGGCTTTTGGGATTCACAAGTTTTTCTTCTTCCGAATTGGGTTCCAGCAGAACAGCGAACCGCTTTCTTATTCCTAAACCTGCTCGGCGCCTTGACGGCAGTTTTATGGCTTGCCCAGGCCTGGCATGAAGGAATCCAAAAGGAAGAAAAAGCTAGGAAGGCGTCCGAGGCGGGTTCCAAAGAAGCTCTTGAACGT
The DNA here is from genome assembly GCA_030748415.1 of Planctomycetota bacterium. GTDB lineage: Bacteria > Planctomycetota > UBA1135 > UBA1135 > UBA1135 > UBA7888. The sequence goes on along the minus strand of JASMMA010000001.1, from coordinate 137,820 downwards.
TTACCCGAAGCATTTTTGGTACTGAAATGTGACAGGGAAGTAGGCGAGGAGATGACTGTTTCTTACTCGAATCCAGCCGCTGCCGCAATCCTTGCCCCGCTCAAGCAGCGCAACCTAGGACTGTCCGATTTTATTGAAGTGAAAGATTGGGCCTTGTTAAAGGGACGTCTTCAAAACGAAGAAAAAGGTGTTGAGCTTTTAAGGAAACGAGGGTTATCTCACCCGGTTACGGGTCGAATCTATGACCTTACCGCTACGCGTTGGGGAAAACTGGCTGTGCTTCACCTTTACGACGCAACCGCAAGAGCTGAAATTGAAGAAAGCTTACGCCTTGCACACCAGAAAGCTACGGAAGCAAACTCGAGTAAGACCGAGTTCCTCGCAAACATGAGTCATGAAATCAGAACTCCTATGAATGGAATTTTGGGTATGAGTGAGCTCGCTTTAGAGACTCAACTAGATGCAGAACAAATGGAATACATCAATGCAATCCACTCTTGTGCAAAAAATATGGGAGAGTTGCTGAATGATATTCTGGACCTCTCCAAAATCGAAGCCGGAAAACTCGAACTTGAGGAGATCGAATTTGATTTGGATGAATTACTTCAAGATGTCCTCAACTCCCTTGCGCCAAGGGCTGCCTCAAAATCCTTGGAGTGGAACGCCCTACGGCATCACGATGCCCCACAATTTTTGGTGGGTGACCCCACTCGCCTCAGGCAGGTGCTTCTCAATCTGGCTGGCAACGCAATCAAATTTACAGATTGCGGCGAAGTCTCTCTCACCGTGTCACCTGTTGTTTGCGATGACTGCCAAATTCAACTCCGCTTCGAAGTTCAAGACACTGGGATGGGGATTAAAGAAGAGGAAATCAATCGGCTCTTTGAAAAGTTTACTCAAGCGGACAGCTCCACAACCCGCAAATACGGCGGAAGTGGCCTAGGTTTAACCATTAGTCAAAAACTGGTCACCCAAATGGGTGGGAAGATTGAAGTGGACTCCATACCAGGGGAAGGTTCTTCTTTCATCTTCACAGCTCACTTCACACCAAGCTCTCTTGGAGGTGGGTTTTCTGTCCCAGCAGTCTCGTTACTCGGAAAGCGTGTACTTGTAGTGGACCACGGCCTGACCAACCGGAAGGTGATTTCCGCACAGCTTCGCCGCTTGGGTTGCCGCTATGCCAGCGTTGAATCCAAAAGGGAGTGCATAGAACAACTGAAAAAGGCTCGAAGTGGGGATGACCCATTTGATTTTATTTTGTGTGGGCTGGCCGAAAAATCAGAAAACATCCGACTTGGAAAGGAAATCCAGAGCATCCCTGCATTCCAGGGAAGCAAGATGATTCTCCTTGAAACATGGGCCTCTCGTGCAGGGCGAACAATCTCTCGTCCTACTGGCTTCGCCGGACACCTTAGAAAACCAATACGAAAAGAAGCCCTCGAAAATGAGTTGTGCCGAGTCTTGCACGAGGGCGATCTTCAGCCAACATCTGAATCTCACAGCGATTCCAATAGAGTTGATTTCAGCGCTCATGACTTAAAAGTTTTGTTGGTTGAGGACAACAAAGTAAACCAACAACTCGCGCTCAAAATGCTTGAGAAAATTGGCCTCTCCGCTGAAGCCCGAAAAAACGGAGCTGAGGCGTTGGATGCAGCCCGAGAGCAACATTGGGACTTAATTCTTATGGATTGCCAAATGCCAGTCATGGATGGTTACGAAGCAACGCGCCGCATCCGAGCTCTACGAGGGGCAAATCGCAATTTACCCATTATTGCAATGACCGCTCACGCCATGATTGGAGACCGGGAAAAATGCTTAGTTTCTGGCATGTCCGACTACATGTCCAAACCCATCTCGCAAAAGCGGCTCTTAGGAATTGTTCAGAAATGGGTACCGGTGCTTAAAGCTTCACCGAATACAGGCCACAATTAAGTCACTCAACTCCTTAGATGAAGCAGTTAATGTTCGGACATCCAACAAAACTGATTCCCCCTGAATTCTAGAGAATATTGGAGGCGTTCCCTGCCGGAGCTTAGTAGCCAATTCTTGGGCTGAGCATGATGGTGTTTGAAGCAAAAGCCCTTTGCTCGGAAGGGGCTCAATTGGCGAAGCCCCAGAACCAACTCTCCCCTCGCAATCCGCAGCCTGAACCTGAATGTCCGTGCCATGTTTATTGATTTCAACCACAATTTCCTTAGCCCGTTCATGAAGAGTTTCCATGTCCGCACCTAACATTGCCAGTGTTGGCAAATGAGCACATGCAGCTTCTTGGCCCAAGGCATGAATCCGCAAAGTGGCCTCTAGGGCGGCAAGGATAGTTTTGTCCAAACGAAGGCATCGAGTCAACATGTTCTTGCGCAGCTTTTGGACCAAAGGAGTTGCGCCAACAATTAGACCGGCCTGGGGGCCACCAAGAAGCTTGTCCCCTGAAAAACTAAGTAAATCACACCCCGCTTTGAGAGCATCCTGCACCGTAGGTTCATTCGCCAATCCAGGAAGTTCTTTTCCGTTCAAGATTCCAGACCCTAGGTCATAAACAAAGGGTACTCCCCTACTCTTGCACAGCTTGACGACATCAGAGAGCTCGGGTTCCCCTTCGAATCCTTGGATTTCAAAGTTGGACGGGTGTGCCTTAAAAAGGCAAGCAACATGGGGGTCAGCAAGGGCTCGCTCGAAATCTTCTAGGTGGACTCTGTTCGTTGTTCCAACCTCAACCATTTCGGCACCTGCAGCTTCGACAACTTCCGGCATACGATAAGATCCACCGATTTCGACGAGCTCTCTCCTAGCCACCACCACTTTTCGACCGCGAGCGAGGGTGGACAACATCAATAACACGGCTGCTGCGTTGTTGTTAATGGCGAGCCCGTCCTCAGTTCCTGAAAGCTGGGCCAGCAATTGAGCAACTGCCAAATCGCGCCTTCCTCGACTGCCCGACTCCCGGTCCATTTCCACTGTGCTATAGGAAGCGACTTCCGCTGCGGCGGCTATGGCTTCAGGAGCCCAAGGGGCTCGGCCTAGGTTGGTGTGGAGGACTACTCCAGTACCATTTTGAGCGCCAACGAGCTGGATAGCAGGTTGGACAGCCAACCTACCCTCAATAAGCTCCCAAAAAGAGCTGTCCAACTCGCGAGGACGCTCGTTCAAACAATCTGCCCGAAGGGCATCCAGTTCATCTCGGAGAGCATGAAGGAGGGCAGTTCTACCGCGGTCAGTCAGACCTCGGCTGAGCCCTTCTTCAAGAAGTTCATTCATGGAGGGAATGCGGGGGAGATTCATGCTGGGGTATCCTAGAATCTCTGTCATGACTCAACTTGGCCTCGCCCCCCGTTTTCGATGGAAAATCCTAGGGGAAAATCCCGTCGAACGCGACCGACTGGCCTCAGAACTTTCTGTTCACCCTATTGTCGCCCAAGCCCTCCTCAACCGAGGCCTCAATTCCGCCCAAGCTTGCAGGGACTTCTTTTCCCCTAGCCTTCAGTCTCTTCCTGACCCGAGTCTTCTCCCTGAGATTGAACCTGCAATCCAACTTCTCAAAGAGGTCATCGATCAAAATCTCCCGATTCTCATTCATGGAGATTACGACGTGGACGGCGGAAGTGGCTCCGTTTTGCTTTACCGATTACTGCGTCACCTTGGTGTCGAGGCGCGAGTCCATATCCCTGACCGAATTTTGGATGGCTACTCTTTTGGTTCGCGCTCCCTTGAGGCCATTCGAGAACATGGCGCTCAAGTTGTGGTTGCCGTTGACAACGGGACGACGGCTTACGAGGCGCTTGCTCAACTTTCACAGGATGGAATTCGAACCATCATTGTGGACCACCACTTACCTGGCCCGACTCGGCCCGACTGCACCGCCCTCGTGAACCCCTGGTGCGTTCCTAAAGAAGAGGCCGAGCAAATTGGCCTCTATCGAAACCTTTGTGGAACTGGGGTGGCCTATTTACTGGCTTGGGGTTTCCTTCGCTCATTCCGCGACGAGAAATCCCTCCCAGAAGGGGACCGCCGTTTTTTATGGGATGCGCTGGGCCTGGTCGCACTCGCAACGGTTGCAGATGTCATGCCCTTAGAGGGACCCAACCGTGCATGGGTCGCCCAAGGCCTGCGGACTCTTCGGAATAGCTCCTTTCCTGGATTAGCGGAACTTGTCAAAGCATCCGGGATTCGGAATGACCCCAAATCAACGGACCTCGGCTTCCGTATTTGCCCCCGACTTAATGCCGCGGGAAGAATGGCCCAGGCCGATTTGGCATTCCAACTTCTTGCGACCACGGATTCCAAGCGAGCTCCTGCGATGGCAGCGGAATTGGATGCACTCAACCTTGAACGCCGTGAAGTCGAGAAGCAAGAAGCCAAAGCCCTTGAAGCCCAAATCGAAACACAATGCCAAAAAGGAAACGCTGTCCTATTTGCTGGCCGCAGCGATGCTCATTTCGGGGTGTTAGGAATTGTCGCCAATCGCTTTATGGAATCGACTGGCCTCCCAACGCTCCTTTGGGCTGAATGCGAACCTGGCTTAGCGCGGGGCAGCGCCCGTGCACCCGCTGGCATGCACCTCATGAAAATCATGGAGTCAGCCAAGGACCTTTTTGTGGGTTATGGTGGTCACGCACGAGCTGCTGGCTTTCACTTTGAACCATCCCTTGCTCCTGCAATCGAGGCCGCCCTTCAAGAGGGGGCCACAAAACTCCCACCTCCTGAGCAACCCTCCATTCGAATTGAGACTCAAGTTACTCCTAGTGATTTAACTTTGGAAGTCATGGAACAAATGGAATCCCTAGAACCCTTCGGCGAAGGAAACCCCGAGCCTATCTTTGTCAGTTCGGGACTCACGGTTTCCCGCCTGCGCACCATTGGTGACGGGTCCCACCTAGAGATAACTCTGGAGCGAAATGGCCACTCGGCTCGATGTCTCGCTTGGCGGATGGCTGATTCACTCGCTTCTCTTTCAACTGGCGATGTCATCGATCTTGCCTTCCGCCCCTCCATTCAATCATTCAGAGGCCGTCGCTCGGTTGACTGGACATTTGAAGACCTCCGCCTCTCTCAAGGATGAGCAGTATCCCCATTCTTGGTCACCTTCTTCGTTTCTACCGCCGCCTTTACGACTTCCTCATCGGGCTTGCGGATAAACGATGGGCTGAACCTGGCCTTTGGGGCTTAAGTTTCGCTGAGGCGAGCTTTTTTCCCATTCCCATCGATCCCTTACTCATGGCTATGGGTGCTGCCCGCCCTTCGCGTGCCATTCGCTACGCCATAGGAGTCACTTTCTTTTCTGTTGCTGGAGGTGCCTTCGGTTGGGTGATTGGAACCTTCATGATGGATTCCATTGGAAACCACCTTGTTGAACTTTGGGGATTAGAAGAACACTGGACAAAAGTTGAAGCCCTTTACCAAGAACACGGTGCGCTCATTTTGTTTACTGCTGCGCTCACCCCTATTCCATACATTGCATTCACTCTAGCAGGCGGTGCATTCGGCCAAGACCTTTCAATTTTCTTACTTGCAGCCACTGTTGGACGTGGCCTTCGCTTCGGTAGCGAGGGAGTCCTACTTCGGTTATTTGGCGCTCCTATTTTGGTTTGGGTTGAAAAGTGGTTCGATCGTGTCGCCATTCTTTTTACTCTCTTACTGATTCTCGTTGTTTATTTTTTAAAGGTTCACTAATCCATGGAAAGCACGCCGCCTCGGATTCTCGTTATTGACGGAACTGCCCTTGCTTTTCGGGCCTTCTTTGCAATTCCAAATTTGACCGATGCGGAAGGTCGCCCAAGCGGAGCCCTTTACGGTTTCATCATGAGCCTTCTGCGCGTCCTAGAAGCCGAACCAGCTGAAAAAATTGCTGTTGCCTGGGATCGCGGCGAACCCACTTTTCGGCATCAGCTTTGCAAAGATTACAAGGCTACTCGGGAGAGAATGGATGACGATTTACGCGTCCAACTCCCATGGATGCGGGAAGTGGTTGAACTCCTTGGAATATGCCAACTAGACCGAGCCGGCTTTGAGGCAGATGACATTCTTGCTTCTCTTGCAGTCCAGGGAGCTGAAAGCGGACACGATGTCCGATTGTGCGCAAGCGACAAAGACCTCGCCCAAGTTGTTGGAGCGCGCGTGCGGCTGTGCCCGCCTCCTAGAAAAAATGACCCCGTTGCGGAACTTGGCCCCCAAGAGGTTAAAGACAAATTTGGTGTTGGACCTGAATTGATGGCCCAGTGGCAAGCTTTGGTTGGCGACAGTTCGGACAATGTCCAGGGCATGCCAGGAGTTGGCCCCAAACGCGCAACAACCCTTCTTGAAAAATACGGTGACCTTTCTGCGGTCCTCGAGAAAGGCCCTCTTGAAGAAAAGGGAAAGCTCCGAGAGAACCTCGAGGCACATGGGGAAACCGTTCGGCTTGCCCTTCAATTAGTTACTTTGAAAACTGATATGGACCTCGGCGCAATGGACAATCTCGCGCCCCTCCCCCGAGACTTGGATGGCCTTTGTGATTTTTGCAAGCGGCATTCATTTGATTCTTTGGAGGCTCGCTTTTCAACGGAAGCAATGTCCTCATCGAGTAGCCCCAATCAAGAAACAGGCCAATCGCCCTCGCCCGAAGACAGAGATTACCGACTGGTCAATACGCCGAAACTTCTTGCCCAACTGATTGAGGGGCTCCAGGCTTCGAAGGGCTTTGCAGTCGATACTGAAACGACTTCACTTCAACCAAGGCGCGCAAACCTTGTGGGGATTTCTTTTTGCTGGCAAGAAGAAACTGCTTGGTATGTTCCACTCAACTTGGACCCACCGCTTTTGGATTTTGAGGGTCGTTCACCTATCGAAGCTCTTGCTCCAGTTCTTGCTGATGCCTCAATCCCTAAAGTAGGACAAAATCTAAAATATGATGCCCACATTCTTGAGCGTGCAGGCGCTCCTGTATCGGGGTGGGATTTCGACACCATGGTGGCTCATTTTCTTGCTGACCCCCTTTCCCCTCACAACTTAGATGCGCTCGCTCTTCGTTATTTAGGCTTGAAGAAAATTGCGACCTCCGAACTTATTGGAAAAGGGAAGAACCAAACTACTATGGATCTCTTGCCTGTTGAAACTGTTGCTCGCTATGCATGCGAAGATGCGCAAGCTACATGGTTGCTCCGTTCGCCCCTCCAACATGAACTACAAGACAACGGTGCGACCGAACTCTTCGAGGAGCTCGAAATGCCATTGATTCAAGTTCTTCAGAAAATGGAGGCTCGGGGAATTCGCGTAGATCGCGAACGCCTCAAGGAAATGGAACGCTTTCTATCCAAGCGGCAATTAGAACTCGAGAACACGATTTTTTCAATCTCAGGGGAGCCATTTAACATCAACTCCCCTAAACAGTTGGGCCCAATCCTGTTTGAAAAATTAAAAATCCAAGAGGCTGCTGGAGTCAAGCGGGTTAAACGCACAAAAACAGGCTACTCCACAAATGCTGCAACATTGGAGCGATACCGCGGGATTGAAATTATTGATTGCTTGTTGGAGTTTCGACACTTAAGCAAACTCCGTGGAACTTATGTCGAAGCCCTCCCTGGCCACATTCATCCTGAGACCGCTTGCATCCATACATCATTTCATCAAGCCGTGGCAAGTACAGGCAGACTTTCAAGTTCTGACCCAAACCTTCAAAACATTCCTATCCGCTCAGAGCTTGGCAAAGAAATCCGCCGCGCCTTCGTTCCTCGACATTCCGACTGGATGCTCCTGTCAGCTGACTATTCACAGGTTGAACTCCGGGTTGTCGCCCACCTGGCAAAGGACCCGGCTCTGATTCACGCCTTTCGGGATGGCGCCGATGTTCACTCTCGGACTGCAAGCTTAATATTTGATGTGCCACAAGACCAAGTGACATCTGAGATGCGGGCTCGGGCTAAAACAATCAATTTTGGAATACTTTATGGAATGGGCCCTCAGCGGCTAGCCCGTGAACTCAAGATACCGTTTCAGGAAGCACGCGACTTTATCGACGCATACTTCGATGCCCTGCCTGGAGTTCGATCCTGGTTGGACTCCACCCTACTGGCTGCGCAAGAGACAGGGGAAGTCCGCACCCTCTTTGGAAGGCGTCGCCCTGTTCCTGAGCTTCAATCCGATGACGGTCGCGTTCGGGCCTCTGCAGAGAATATTGCCGTAAACATGCCCGTCCAAGGAACCGCTGCTGACATCATCAAACGAGCGATGCTCAAGGTAGATTCTGCTCTTAGTTCATCCGGCCTTCAAGCCCAGATGCTTCTTCAAGTTCACGATGAACTTATTTTCGAATGTCCTACCGGTGAACTGGATGCACTTTCTACACTAGTCACACACGAAATGGTAACTGCTGCTGATTTAGATGTTCCACTCCAGGTAGAAGTTGGCCATGGACCTGATTGGGCAAGTGCCCATTAACATGCAGGATTTACTCCTAACTGCTGGCCTCATCCTAGTCGTGGGCTCCATATGTGGTGAGGTTGCTCGTTTCTTACGGCTGCCCACATTGACCGGCTACATTTCAGCTGGCATTCTTCTTGGACCTCAAGTATTTGATTCTCTCCCGCATGAACATATTCATGCTATTTCCGACCCAGTTAACGACATCGCCATGGCTTTGGTTCTTTTTGTCCTCGGAGGTCAATTCCGTACAGAAAAGCTAAGGGGTGTCGGAAAAAAAATACTCACTCTTTCCAGTATCGAGAGCGTTTTTTCTTTCACCTGCGTGGCCCTCTTTACCCTGCCTGTGCTCCCAGGGATTGCGGGCCCTCTCCTGCTTGGGGTAATGGCTGTTGCGATAGCCCCAGCAACCACTTTGCTTGTGCTGGATGAATTTGATGCCCACGGCCCCAGCACTGATGCAATCAAGCTTATTACTGCCCTGTCAAATGTCTGGTCTATCCTTTTCTTTGAACTGGCCTTACTTTTGTTGGTGTTTTTGTCTGGTACGAGTGAAGTCGGTCCTTCCGCTGCCGTTTGGGATATTTTCGGCTCTCTTTTCTACGGGCTCATTGCTGGCCATGCTCTGATTGTAATTCAAGACCGAACGGGGCATGGTAACTACTCACTCCCCCTTCTTGCGGTCATTGCCCTCACGATTGGGGCCTCCAAAGTAACGGGCGTCCCCCACATGCTGGCCTTCCTCGTTACGGGCGGAGTCGTTGCAAATCGGTCGCGATACTTCGAGCCCATTACTAAATCAATGGGGGCTTTCGCGCCACCCGCGTATGTTGCCTTCTTTGTTTTATCTGGCATTCATTTAGATTTTGGCCTTCTGGCGGAGAATTGGATTGCTGCTGGTGTGTATGTTCTTGCCCGCACCATTGGGAAGGTGGCAGGGGCTAGAGCGGGCCTCAAAATCTCAGGTCTCCAATTCTTGAACCCACAAGACCGCTCCTCACCGCCGGTTGGTCTTGCTTTGCTCTGTCAAGCAGGTGTCGCCATCACTCTGGCTCATGTTGCTATGAAGTACAACCCTGAGCTGGGGCAAACTCTTCTCAACATCATCCTAGGAGCTGTTGTTCTATTTGAATTAGTCGGCCCCCTCCTTGTCAAGCATGTCGCAGTCGCAGCTGGCGAAGTAAACATTGGCCACCTTCTCGTGCGAAGTAGCGATGAGCGCGGAACCTCTTTCTTCTCTTCCATTCTTCGTTCCATTAGGGGTCGCCGAAACTGGAAAGCAGCTGACCTGGCCGGATTTACTTTGGGAAGGATGATGCGAGGAACCACCACCCCTCTGTCCGAAAGCGCCCCCATGGATGACATTCTTCGCTATGCCAATCACGCCCGCTCGAACCAATTTCCAGTAGTAAATGCTGATGGTGAGTTTGTGGGAATGATCCGACTTCGGGACTTAGAGGAACTAGCCTATGACCCCCATGCGGCCAGCCTCGTCATTGCAGGCGACTTGACCTCCCTGGGCGTTGAGGAAGTTTCTCTCCCTGCTTCTGCGACCATAGAAGAAGCAGCCTCCGCCTTTTCTGAATACAGAGGCAACAACTTAGTGGTGATTGAAAGTAAGGAGAACCCTCGCTACTTAGGAATGGTTGAAAAAGCAGATCTATTGCAGCTCGTTAGCCAATTGGAGCATTCCCGACTTCAAGATGGCCCCCAAACCGAAAACTAAAAACGCGTCAACATTTCTTTGGCTTCCATTGCTTCGGCGGTACTGCCGCCATAATGCAATACCCGAGAAAATGCCTCACGGGCGTCAATGCTCCTTCCAAGACTGGCTCGAACATGGCCCAACACAAGCCAGGACCGGAAATGTCTCCCATCAATCTTGACCGCCCTTTCGAGGGAAGATTCCGCATCAAGAAGTAAGTTCTTGGGAGCCAGCCCTTTCGGATTCTTGGAGGACAAATCCAAAAACATTTGCCACTGTATATTTCCAAGTTCGTGCCACCGAGAGGGATTGTTGGGGTCAGCTTCAGCGAGTTGCTGAGAGGTCAACTTGGCAAGCTCCCAATCTTTCTCATGGTAGGCAATCAAAAAGTCCATCATTCTAAAGCGAAAATCTCGACTATGAAATGGGACAGGAGTTGGTTCTAAATCACGAATTTTTTTTGCAGCTTTCAAATTGCCAGCCCGCAAAGCCCTCGCAATCCCGCCTATCCGAGCTTCCACGCTGCTGGGAGCATGGCGCGCAACATGAAGCCCAAGCGCCTGAGGGGGCCCTGCCCAAGTCCAGGCATATCGAACGCTGAAGCTCAACCACAGGGCTCCGACTAGAAAGACAACAGCACGCACGCGGTTTCCTGGCATCGATAAAGGCCTCCCGAGAGCGAGAAGGATGCCCCCGATGGGCAAAAGTAAATAACGGTCAGCCACCAAGGTTTCCATAAGAGGTTGGAAAGCAACCATCCAAGTTGGTGCCAAGCAAAGGAGACCAAAAGCCAAACCAAAAAGACTTAAGCCGTCATGTTTGCGCCTCTTCCAGCCAACGGCAAACCAGACACATCCCAGGCTAAGTGCGAGCCATCCAGAACCCAAGGGCGGGGTCGGGTGGAATAAACGAGGCTCAAGAGGAAGCAACGAAAAGTCGAAAGCCCATCCTGTAGCTGAAAGCCACCGAACAAAAGCATCGGGATGGAAGGACAGGAACTCCTCGGCACCTGAAGAGCCTCGAAGCAAAAGGCCTAGGAAGGCTGCTAACAGAGAAGGCCAAAGAGAAACCCAGGCCCGATGACGGTTGGGCAAATCGCCACGGAAGGCAACTTGAGTGCAGAGCAAGGCTGCCAGTGGTAAGAAAACAAAGCCAGTTTCTTTTGCTTGCGTTGAAAGGAATCCTGTCAAGCCAGCAATCAAGGCCCACTTCATTGCTTTAGAGGGGTCCACAGCTCTCAAACTTTTAGCCGTCGCTAACAATGAGAAACAAAGGAATGCGCCAAATAGGACATCATGCCGCGTAGCAATCCAAGCCGCTGTTTCAACATGGGCCGGGTGGACTGCAAAGAGAGAGCCAATTACCCAAGTCCCCCGAAGCGTCCTGCGCCCGCCGAGATTTGGACCCAACGCATTGAGAAGTTCAAAAGTTAAGGCGGTAAACCCGAAAACAAGTGCACCGAACCAAAGGGCTTGATGCCAGTGATAACCCGCCCAGTTCTCCCCGAAAAGCAGATGGTCCAATCGCCAGCTTGCAATCGAAAGAGGTCGGTGAAGAGCACCAAACCAATCCCGGAAAGAAGGGGGTAGATTCCAAGTCTCAGACCAATTCTCTAGAGATGGGATGTAGCGAAGGAGGAATGCAGTGTCATCACCAAAAAGACCTGCTCCAGAAAAAGCAATACCAGAAACCAGGGCCGCCAACAGCCCCAGCACCGGGGCAGGATGCTGAAGGATGCGCTGGCTAAACGAGGAGGCCATCCAGGGAAATAACCCTTAGTTGTCTTTACCCACTAACAATCGCGTCATAGTTCCAAGGTCAAGAAGCATGGGGACAGAAGGGTCATCACTGTTTAGTGTTACCGTTGGAATCGACAAGTTGTCCGCGGCCTCCAGTGCGAGAAGAATCCGCCCACCTTCGGAATTCAATGCAGAGGTTCGAAGTTCATTTCGAATCGCCTCCGACTGATCCAATGCAAGGCGGCCTTCAGCAATGTTGATGTCTCGCTGGGCTTCTCCTTCTGCGCGCTTTGTGGCAGAATAAACTTGGGCCTTTGCCGCAATGTCAGCAAGCAATACTTGGTATTCAGATTGCTTGTCTTGCAACTTGAAATCCCAGTCTGCATTCAAAGCTTTTTCTGCGGCAACAATTTGTCTCTCAATCAAGTTCACAACTTTCTGTTCATTCGCCTGCATAGCAAGAGCTTGGTCAAGGTTGGCTTTTTGACGAAGCAGTTGCTTCTCTTGGAGTTTATCTTCGTATTGATTTGAAAAACCAAACCGGCGAATCAGAATCCCCTCAGCTTTACAGTAAAACTCAGCAAGCTGAACATTCAATATCGGAAGGATTTGCTGAGTACGCTTAAGTCGACTATCCGTGTCTTGGAAGTCTTCCGAAGAAAGGGTTGAAAGTTCGGAACGAATTACTCGCTCGACAGTGGACTGCACTCGGTCTCGGTATTCATGTTTGAGACCATCCTGAACCACCTTAAATCCCTGCCCTGGGATAATGTGGTAAGGAATGGAAATATCAACCGAAACCACATTATTGTCCCGTGTTCGAATTTCCTGAGACGGCTTCCAGGAATCGATTAAGGTAAGTGTTCTTCCTGCTGGTCGAGATTTTGTGAAGTGAAGGAAGTGAGTTTCCCGAGGTAGGTAGTGCCACAAATGGTACCCGGAAATACCCAACTTAAATCCAGCAAGATTATCTTCTGGAATGATCCCGCCACCACCCCAGCGGGCTTGCTTAATGCCGATAACATCCGGGGGAATCCTCTTGAAGCAAAGGGCAAAGACGGTTGGAACCAACACCAAAAGTGCGAGTAGAGCAATTAAGAAACGGGCATTTTTCATCGTTTTCCTCCGGTGGCTGGCACAGCACCAAGGTGCTCGATTCGAGTCGGAGCAGGATCTCGGCGATATGGGATAATTTCAAATCTGATTTGATTCAATTTTTTTGCAATGGCTTCGCGAACCAAAATGTCGCCCTGTTTAGCTAAAGAATTTACTTTGGCATTCAGACCTTCAGCTTCTTTTCGCGCTTCGGCTTCCTTTGCAGTTGCTTGCTGAGCCATCCGTTGCAGAGAGGCTTTCCCCTCAGCGACTTGAGAGATGTAATATGCATCAGCACTTTTTTCTAGCTCAAGTCGCTCTTTCTCGGCAGCAATCCGTTCGGCTTCCAATTGGCCCAGAAGTTGTTCGTAGTCGGTTGCCTTGTCTCGGTCAATGTTGGCAAGTCGGCGTTCTCGCTCCAAGACGAGCTGTTCGGCCTCGATCTTAAGTCGCTCCACTTCTTGGTTCGCAACTTTGCGCTCTTCAATGGCATCTTCGTATGCAGTCTCGAACTTCGGCTTTGGAGTAATGATTTGAATGACCTTAACGCCATGAGGCTCCAAAAGATCATTTAAGCGCTCAGTTGACCTTTGCGTTGCCACAGAATAGCTTGATGGGTCAGCAACCTCCTCAGCAGAAAACCGGCCGAATTCGTCTCGAAGCACAGAGCGGGCAAAAGTACGCACCCAATGAGATTTAAATGCATCTCCAGGTCCACTGTCATACAAAACGGTAGGAGCCTGAGCAATAATTAGTTGGTACTGAATTTCCAGTGTCTCGAACCAAAAATTTGACCCATCATTCGCACGAACGGTGAGCTTACTGACGTGGTTGGAATCTCGGTCTTTTTCCCCTTCCATCACAAATTTGTTGGGCGACTTGTCAAAGACAAATGCCTGTGAAAAGAAAGGCATGAAAACGCGGTAGCCCGGCATGGCAACAAGTTCGCTTTCCCCGGATAAATAATTCACCACAACAGCAACTTCAGTATCGCGAACTTCAACAATTCCGCCGCGGCCTGTCACGAAAACCGCCCCGAGTCCAACAAGCATGATGAAGCCGACAACGGCAAGAATGATTCCCCGGCCACCGGGAAGCTTGCCCGAAAACTGAGGAGTAGTTGGGCGCGTAGGGCGAGGAGGTGGGCTGCCGCCCGAGCCACCAGAAGGAGTTTTGAATGGGTCGAAGTCAGTCATGTTGAATCTCTTGAAACACTTTACAGGCGAGGAGCCTATTTATTCGGTCTTATGTGGGGAGTTCTAGGAAAGCCAAGTGGCCGCAATTTGCTTCGCAATCTCTTGCGGGGTTGTTTCCTCGTTCATAGGAATGAGTTGGACACCTGGGAAATTACGGATCCATGTCGTTTGGCGACGAATCAGGCGCCTAGTTGCCGAGATTGCTTTCCGTGAAGCTTCCTCAAGGGGAAGCCCCTCCTCAAGATGCTCAAGGACTTGGCGATAGCCAATCGCTTGTCTTGCAGAGCGACCAAACCCACCCGTCGCCAAAATATTTTCCGTTTCTTCAAGCAGCCCTTCCCCCATCATGGCTTGGAAACGACCCTCGACCCGCCGGTGAGCTTCCGCGCGGTCCCAAATAAGGGCAGCGGCAGGTTCTTCAACAGGGCGGTGCCCCTGCCATTGCGCTTGCCAATCCGAAAGGGGGCGCCCGGTGGCGAGGTAGGTTTCTAGACCGCGGAGTAACCTCTTGTCATCGTTTTCATGGAGCTTGTGAAACAGGTCAGGGTCGGCGTGTTGGAGTTCATTTCGAAGGGCTCCTCGCTCTCCATTTTCAATTCTCCCTTCCAACTCGGCTCGAAGCTCTGCGGGAATGGGTGGCCCTTCAAAGAGTCCAAACAAAAGGGATTTGAAATAGAGCCCCGTTCCGCCGACATAAAGAACCGATTTGCCTTTAGAAGTAACGCTGAGCTCTATCTTTTGGGCTTCCTTGATGTATTTTGAAACGGAAAAATCTTCATCGGGAGAAACCAGGTCAATGAGATGGTGCGGGACTTTCCCTCGCTCCACCATGCTCGGCTTGGCTGTTCCGATGTCCATCCCTCGGTAAACCAACATGGAGTCCATGGACAATATTTCTGCGTTCAATGACTTCGCAAGTTCAAGAGAAACCTCTGTCTTTCCCGAGGCAGTCGGACCCAAAAGAAAGTAACGCATTAGGCTTCTCCAGGCCTCAAAACAGCAACCGAGGATTTTTCATCGTGAAAGAGTTCAAGGGCGCGAGCATGAATCGCCTCAGCAGTAATTCCATCAAGAACACTGAGTACCTCAAAGGGCCGCTGCTCCATCAGTTGAGCGCTCAACACAGACGAGGCCAGAGCCTGGGGTGTCTGAAGTCCACTCACCAAATTACCCCAAGCTGCTCTACGCACACGGCCCAAATCTTCAGCCTGGGGGCCCTCTCTCAAAAACTGAGCAAGGGCGGCGCGAACGCCCTCAACAAATCTCTCTGGGTTGTCTGTTTGTCCCCCTGCATAGGCATAACTGTAATCTGAATCTCCGGAAAAACTTGTGTGAAAACTTTCATCAACGATTTCCTTTTCATAAAGTTCTTGGTGCAAAGGGGCGGCATCGCCGAGGGCGAGGTCCAATGCCAAAGAAGTTAATATTTGGCGTTCCAACAAGGGTCGCCCCAAACCACAACCTGTTTGGTCACGCCAGCCGATTCTAACTTGTGGGCGCATCACAGGGAATTCTTCCTCTATCCATGTTTCACAAGGGGCCAAAGGTTCGGGCACAGGCTTTCGCTCCACTAGTGGCAACGACTGGCAAGGAGCTAAACGGTCTTCAACGAAGGCAAAAATTCTTTCGGGATCTAAATCTCCGGAGAGGGACAATTTCAAGTTTGCTGGCCGGTAAAAGGAGTCCCAGCAAACTTGCAAGTCTTGGGCAGTAGTACTGCGAACCGCTTCGACAGACCCACCTGGTGGAATGCGAATCGGATGCTTATGAAACAGCGCACGGTGCAAAAGGAATAAACCGCGAAAATTGGGATTGTCTTCATACATCCGAACTTCTTGCTCGATAATCCCCTTCTCTTTTTCGACCCGCTCTTCGGTAATGAGTGGCCTTTGAACAAAGTCCAGAAGAATGTCCAAGCATTCCTCGAAATGGCCCGCAGAAACGAACCAATATGTGGTGGACTGAAATCCTGTTCCACCATTAAAGTCTGCGCCAAGCTTTCCAAAGCGGTCGAATACTTTCTCTTCACGCCCTTCAAACAACTTATGTTCCAAAAAGTGGGCACTTCCATCTGGGACTTGGACGGGTTTCCCGTCTAGAAAGAAGTCGGTATCTGTGGAACCATATCGGAGTCCAAAATGTCCTGCTGCAGAAGAGAACCCTTTCTTTGGAGTGATGGCAATCTCCACACCGGAGGGGCTATGGGCAGTCCAGACAGTTTCAGAAAGTCTCACTTCCCTGTGTTTTTGGATTTTCATGATTCCGCCCCCCCTTCAAGAAGGTACACCAGGCTGGGTTTCCATTGTTCTGCAGCTGTTGCCACATCCTCTTTCGTTAGAGCTTGAATCAACTCCGAGCGCTCGAAGGGGCTCCGGTTCAGGCCGAACAACGCCTCTCGGGCAGAATGTCTGGCCAAACCAGCGGCCGAATCCCCGAGCGTATCCAGGTCATGCAACAGTCCAGCGCGAGAATCTTCGAGCTCCTTATCAGAGAAGCCTCCCTCAACAAGAACTTGGACTTGGCGCAACACCTCATCGCGAACTTCTTCATAGGCTTGAGAGTCAATTCCAGCTCCCACCGTTAAGATGCCTTTTCGAAGCCGAACCCCGGAGGAGATGCCGTAACACAACGATTTTTCCTCCCGTACGATGCGGAATAAGCGGCTATGGGTTCCCCCACCAAGCAAAGAAACCGCAAGCCCGAGAGCTTCCATGTCTTTGGGATGTGAGATTTCCGGATACCGGAACCCCATCAAAAACCGCGCCTGGTCCATCGGCATATGCTCGCGCACTTCGCGAAGTTCATTTGGAACGGGAATCGCTTGCTTGGAAGGCCGTTGCTCCCGCTTCTCACCTTTGAACCAATCCCTGAGCCAATTCCCAATGGAATCTGCCTCAACAGGCCCCACCGCAATTGCAGTAATAGGGGCATTGCGGAGCAAATCCAGACGGGCGTTGTTTACATCATCCGGGGTCAGGGAGAGGATTTCCTCTTCGCTACCCCATGGTGGCTTCCCATAATTTTCACCTTCGCATAGAAACTGCAGGTAGCGCTCCTGAGCCCAGGCGGCTTTGTCGTCCTTGAGAGTCCTTATGCGAAGGGCTAGCTGGGCCCGTTCGCGCTGGAAAGCGGCCTCTTGAAAAGGGGAGCCCGAAGAATCTGGGAAAGGGTCCTCGAGAAGTTCTTGAGCAAGGCTCAGGATTCCCTCCTGGGCTGATTCCCCTTCGGGAAGGTAATCAGCTCCAACCCAACTACTGGACAAGGTCATGCGATGGGCATCTGCCAAACGGTTCCCGTCGAATCCGATTCTGCCACCCCAAAAGGACTCTTCCTGGCGAGTCAATTCCATCTGAGAGGGGCAGCTCACGGTTCCCTGTTCCAGGATTCGACCAAGAAGGGAGCGAGCTGGAGAAGATGCATCCGCCAAAGAACGGTCAAAGTGCACCTCAAGAATGGCGCGTTTGAAGCGTGAATCGGGAAGGGTAAAAAGTTCTACACCCGGAAAAGGAGTAGTGTGAGATGGAGAAGCTTGGAGGATGACCATGGGTGGCTTATTGCCTAAGAGCGAAACATCCTAGGAACACGGAGGGCGGTTTTCTAAAGTAGCTTGAATGCGAGTGGTCCTGTTGCACCCCCACGACCCTGATGTCCCCTACGCCTCGGGTGTGGGCACGATGATTAATACCTTCATCTCCTGCGCTCCCGATGATATGGACATTGAACTTTTGGGCATTACTGGTGACCCGAATGCGGTTCCACTTGGAAAATTGCGCGACACTGAGGTGGATGGGCGACCCATTCGTCACCTGCCGATCCTGGTTGACCATCCCTCCATTCGATCTCGAATCCCACTTTCCTTCCGCTACACCTGGCTCTTAAAGAAATGGTCCAAAAAGGTGGATCTCACTGGTGCCAGCCTGCTTTTTCATCGACTAGAAACTGCATGGGGAGTCCGCCATGTCGATGCTCAAAAGCTCATGTTCCTCCACTACCATGTGGATGACCAAATCCTGAACCCCAAGTCTGAGGTTACCTGGAGCAAAGTCCCTTGGCTTTATTTCGCTCTTGAAAAGCGTATCCTCCCCAAAATGGACCACCTTTGGTCCGAGAGATCGGACGGCATTGATTGGTGGAAGAAACGCTATCCCATTTTGCAAGATCGCGCGGACTTTCTCCCTACTTGGGCAGAAGATCGTGTTTTCTACCCCTTCGAAAAACAACGGGCATCCGAACTTCGCAATCAGCTCTGCAAAAAGGCAGGGTTGGACCCCGCAAAAAAATTGGCTTTCTTCGCCGCCCGCTTTGAAGGACAGAAAGACCCCATGCTTCTTATTCGCAGCTGGAAGGAGCTACAAAAAATTGCACCGGGTACCCAACTTGCCTTAGCTGGTGCTGGTTCCTGCGAACAAGAAATGCGACAGTTCACTACTGAAGCTGGCCTTGATTCCCAAATTGCCTTCCTTGGAACCTTGAACCAATCCGCGGTTGCAGAATGGCTTAACGCCTCCGACATTTTTGTACTCTCCTCTGCCTTTGAAGGCATGGCGCTTTCCATGGTTGAAGCGCTTGCGAGTGGAGTTCCTGTTGTGACCACCCGTGTGGGTGAAGCTCCGAGGGTTATCACTCAGCCAGCTCATGGAAGAATTGTAGATGACCGCACTCCAGAGTCCCTCGCTGCCGCTGTGGCAGAAGTACTCACCCAGGAGCGCGACCCAAGTGCTTGCCTTCTGGCCGCTGACCCCTACACCCCAAGGAAGGTCTTGCAACCGGTTTACGATTCAATCCGCGCCCACGCACAAGAAAGGAGTTCATCATGAAACTTGCCCTTGTAACTTCGACTGGCGGCCATCTTCTAGAGATGATGAATCTTCGGGAAGCTTGGGAAGGGCACGAAAGGTTCTTCGTTACCTTCCCCCTCCAAGATGCAAAAACGCTCTTGGATGGTGAAAAAGTATATTGGGCTTATCACCCAACCAATCGCAGCCTCAAGAACTTGATTCGCAATGTTTGGTTGGCTTGGAAAATCCTGCGCAAAGAAAGGCCTGATGTTGTAGTTTCAACCGGTGCGGGCCCTGCCGTGCCCTTTATTTGGCTCGGTCGAATGATGGGAATGCGAACCGTTTATCTTGAGTGCATTACTCGCATTCACTCCATCTCCATGGCCGGGAAAATGATTCTTCCTGCTGTGGACAAATTTTATGGTCAATGGGAAGAGCTTGCTGAGCTCCATCCAAAAATCGATTACGACGGGAGGAATGTTTGATGATTTTCTTCACTGTAGGCACGGAACAGTTTGATTTTCAACGGATGATTGAAGCTGCTGACCTTGTTGCAGATGCTTTACCAAGCGAAGAGGTTTTCATTCAAATTGCCGACAACACTCAAACGCCAAAGTCCGCCCAATGGGAGCGATGGTTGAGTTACCAGGACTTTGTCCAAAGAGTCCAGGACGCCCGAATTGTTGTCACTCATGCAGGTGCGGGTTCTCTTTTATCCTGCGCCTGGCTTGGAAAAGTAGCCATAACCGTTCCTCGCCTTCACAAGTTTGGGGAACATGTTGACAATCACCAAACAGAACTTGCTGACAAAATGTCCTATCTCGGGCATGCCGTTATTGGAGAGACTCCAGAAGAACTCTGTGAACTCGTATTAAACTACGACGATGTCCTACAAAAAATCCAAGAGGGCAAAACATCTAAGCCAACTTTAGGGAAAGCCCTCAAGGAATGGCTCGAAGAAGGATCTTAAGGAATCATGCTACTATTCTTACTTTCTCTTGCCTCATTTCCGCAGGCAACACCCAGCCGCCCCATTGCTCCTCACCAACCTGAGGCAGTCCAGCTTCTTGACAAAGCTGCGAAAAAACAGAACGGCACAAAGCGCTCCGACCCTATTGGGGGATTCCATCTCAACCTCAATATCCGAGAAAGGGGCCAGTCCAGGAATGACTACGACCTTGAGCTAGACTTTGCCGCAGGCCGGGAGCAAATCCGGATTTCGCTGGAGGACTCCAAAAGAAGCACTCGAATTTCAAAAGGATTTGACGGAAAATCCTACTGGCTCAAAGAACCTGACAATGCTTTACTCCACCTCGATGGCCGAGAATTCTCCCAAGACCGAGAAGCCATCGAGCAGGCCATCGAGTTCTCAAACCGCCTCCTTCTTCTTTTAGATTTCAAGTATCTCCCTGAGGCGTGTGAAGGGCTTTGGCTTCGGGAAAATGAAGCTGGCCCATCCATTCGCGGGAGCCTCCTTCTGCATGGTGAGCTAACTTATTTCTATCTCATTCTAAACCCAGAAACTCTCCTCACCGACAGGCTACGAATTGGCAAACCTGCCCTGGATGAAAAGGGAACCACAATCTGGGAAGGCAGCGAGCCTGTATTCACTCAACTCACTGAATATGAGCTACTACACTACCGCGACTTTAAGGGACTCTATGCGCCTCAAATCCTTCGCGAGTTCCACATCCTTCCTGCCCCTATCCCTAAGGCAGACTCCAGCCCTAAAACTCCATCACCTTCCCGAATTGTGGAGGTGCATGGCTTGGACTGGCAAAACCCTCCAAATACTTCCCCGCCGAAATAATCGGGAACTCGATTAGCGGCGGTGAAAAGCTTTTTCCAAATCCTCGTTCGACAAGAACACCCTCACTGGGCGCCCATGGGCGCATGTTCGATCTTGAGGAAGATTGGCCCCACGGCGCAATAAGTCCTCAAGAGCAGTTTGGTCCAGATAGTCGCCAGCCATAACAGCGCCTCGACATGCCATCCTGTGCAAACTTTCTTCCTGAAGAGTGTCGGGGGTGGCCTTGCGAAATTCAGCAGCAATTTCAAGCAAATCCATGACCAACTTTTCGGGCACTAACCGAGCAATTCTTGCGGGCACTGCATTTACGGCCAAAGTGGCCTCTCCGAATGCTTCAATCTCCACTCCTAACTTTGAAAAAACTTCTTTTCTGGCAAGTAGCAAGTCCAGCTCGGTTTTCTCAACATCTACCAGCGAAGGAACCAACAATTTCTGAGAGACAACTTGACCGTTTTGAATTTCCTTTCGAAGTTCCTCAAGGTTCACTCGTTCATGCAAAGCATGTTGGTCAATTATTTCCATGCCGCCAGGAACTTCACGGACCAGAAAGGTACGCGAGACGCTCAAAAAATTACCGACCGAACTTTCAACGGGTGTAACTGGCAGCTCGGGAGGAGCGTCCGATACAACAGACGCTGGCTTGGAGAGGGGTCTCTGCCAGTTCTCCTCGGAGCTTAAACTTGAAATGGAGTTTGAGGAAACGCCAATGCTTCCAACTTGCCGGGTAGCCCAAGGGGCATCGCAGAGTCCGCGCTGGAAAGTTTTCAGAATCATGCTAAAGACCAAGCGCTCGTCCCGAAATCGTACCTCCGTTTTCTGCGGATGAACATTCACATCAACGCGTTCGGGAGGGACAACGAGAAAGAGCAACAAACTTGGATAATGGCCAACAGGAACAAACTCACGAACACCTTCCCGTACAGCTCTCAAGAGGCGGGCGTCGCGCACCCAACGGCCATTTAGGAAAATGTGGACTCGGCTCGCATTACGCCGAGCGGATTCAGGAGGACCGATTCGAGCCTCAAGCTTAAATCCAGGCGCTTCCCCCTCGAGGGAAACCATAGCAGAGGCAACACCCTTCCCATAAACCGAGGAACAACGACTAGGAAGGTCATCTTCGGCTAAGGCTTCAAAGATAGTCTTTCCGTTGTGGTCGCAACGAAAGCCAATTCCAGGATGGGCTAAAGCCAAGCGTTCAACCCATGCACGACAGTGGGAAAGTTCGGTAGATGTTCGCTTCATGAACTTCAACCTAGCCGGTAGTTCTGCAAACAAATCTTCAACAATTAGGCGAGTCCCAGGTGCGCAAGCAGAAGCTTGAATTGGAGAGCGTTTCCCAAAGCGAATCTTGATGGAAGCGCCCTCTTCCCCGCTTCGGCAGGAGTGGATTTCCATTCGGCTAACTGAGGAAATGGAAGCAAGAGCTTCACCCCGGAATCCAAGGGTTCCCACACTTTCCAAATCTTTCTGAGACCGCACCTTGGATGTTGCATGGGAGGTCAGGGCAAGCTCTAGCTCATCAGAAGGAATCCCAGGGCCATCATCGCGGACTTCAATACGGCGCAATCCACCTTCTTCAAGCATGACCACAATTCGCTCTGCACCCGCATCGATTGAGTTTTCCACAAGTTCTTTCACAACCGAAGCCGGCCGCTCAACAACCTCACCTGCTGCAATCTGATCGACTAGGACTGAGTCCAGTTTTTGGATACTCATTAGCTTCTGCGACTCCTGTGGTTATGAAAGGCAAGTTGTTCCAGACTTTTAAGGTTGTCGCGCCGACCTTCCCGCTTCACCTGACATTCGGCCTCACGAATTGAGTGCAGCACTTGCGACAAGCGAGTGGAAGAAGTCGAACGAATGCGCCGCTCCATTCGTTTGGCAATGGGACCCGTTGCAGGCACACCTGCTTCTTTGCAAGCTTCAGAAAAAGACATGCCTTTTTCAGTTCCATCCAATACCGCAGAAGTTCTACGGCGTTCTCCAGCAAGCACGGCAAGCAACATGGAGAAGGCATCCTGGGAAGCAATCCGTTTTCCGTCCCAGGAGCGCAGCCCACGACTCCGTAAACGAGCCAATAGAGCGAAGGCGGCAGACCCCTCACCTTTCAGGACAGCTTCGGCAAACTCGAACGCACTTCCTTCTGCTGTGTGAGCAACGGTTTCACGCACTTGGCTCTCGCTAATGGAATCAGCTTCCAAAAGCGCAAAGTGCTCCAAGGCTTGGCAAAGTTCTGCTGGAGAGGCACCGGCTACTTGAACCAGAGTTCCAGGCGCCCCAGGCAAAAGGTGAACACCCATTAACTTGGCCTGAGCGGCAACAAACTGAGCGGCTTCGGATGCATCAAAGTCGTTTGGCCGCCACGGGGGTGGGTCACCGTACAAACGGCGGAAGCGTTCAAGGCGAAAACCTTCGCCACTCCCCTTCCCCATAGAAGTCGCAAACTTAGCACCCGTTTTTCCATCTAGTTGAAGAACAATCCAGCTGGGTCCACCTGGATCCTTGGAGGCTTCAATTAATTGCGTGCTTAGTTTTTTCCAACGACTTAGCGCCTTCGACGCCCGCCCAAGCAGAAGAGCGCGCTGCCCACCGCCGAACAAAGAAGCTGAACCCAAAAAAGCTTCAACGGAGCCCGGGTCAAAATCGGATATTCCGCCATCTAAGTCGAGGAAATCAAGGTCGCCTTGATTGATGGCAAACTGACGGGCACTCTTTAATACTTGTTCGGCGAACCAGCCCTCTTCTTCACCTCTAGCAGGAGGGGCTAAAACCAATAGTCTGGGGAGTTCTCCCCTAGATGCCAGGTCACAGAGTTCTCGACAAACCGAGCCCGGGTCAGGTTTTCGTTTGCGGGTAGCAGCGCTCATCCCTTCAGGATACCTGCGGGCTGTGAAGGGCGAGAACAAGTCCCAAGAACCAAGCAGGCCCAACCCATGCATTGACTTGAAAAAATGCCTTCGGAATCCGATCCAATCGCCCGCCACTTAAAAGGGCATGCTCCCAAACCAAAAGGGCAGCGACTGCCAGAAGGCCGCACCAATAGGGCACTCCCAGGCCAACTAAGTCTCCAAACTTCCACCAAAACAAAAGTGCAAGGGCGTGGAGGACAGCTGCAAGAAACCGAGTCCGGCGAATACCCAGGCGAGATGGAATGGAACGAAGTTTCGATTTCCGATCGTGCTCAATGTCTTGGATTGCATAAAGAAGGTCAAAGCCAGCAACCCAGGCAATAACCCCCGCTCCTATCCATAACGGAAGCCACCATCCATCCACAAAACCTTTAGAAATGGCGAGCCAAGCACCAGCGGGTGCACAAGCAAGAGCGAGCCCTAAACCAAAATGGCACAAATAAGTCCAACGTTTCAAATAAGAATAACCCAGGAGAATCACCAGTACAGGCAGAGCAAAGAGTGCGCAAACGGGCGCGAGCATCCATGAGGAGGCCACAAAAGAAGCACTACAAACAAAAACAAAAGCTCGAGTCCACCCAATCTTAAGTTCACCCGTGACCAGTGCTCTATTTGAAGTTCTAACATTAGTGGCATCAAATGAACGGTCAACAATTCTATTGAAGGCCATGGCTGCACTTCGTGCAAAGATGGCAGCCAATACAATCCAGAATAGGTCGCGAAGCGGCGGAATTCCGCCGGCTGCAAGCCAGGCGCCCCCCAACGCAAACGGAAGTGCGAACACACTGTGTTCAAATTGAATCATGCGCAAAACTCGGGAAAGTTGGCTCATGTTGTTTTGCGGCTCCCCGCCCATGGCGCAATTTTCGTTTGGGGTATATCTAGGACACCCAAAATTTTCGCACAAAGATGGTCCACGAGTTCTTCAATGCTTCGCGGGTTGTGGTAGAAACCAGGGCTCGCGGGAAGAATCGTCGCTCCAGCCCAAGCAAGCCGGCTCATGCAATCTAAATGAATACGAGAAAGAGGGGTCTCTCTGGGAACGATAAGCAAGGGCTTGGCTTCCTTTAGTGCTACTTGGCAAACTCTTTCAATCAAATTGGATGCCGAGCCGGAAGAAACTTTCGCCAATGTGGAAAGAGAGCAGGGCAAGATGAGAGCGCCCCCCCCCAATGCTGTGCCCGAAGCTGCAGGCGCGCCGATGTTGTCATTGGACTCAAGCACAACCAACTTAGAATCGCACGAATCAGGAAGTAAGACCGAGGGGTCCTCTCCAAGAACAATTCCACATTCTTCAGCCAGTACGCGCCGGGCAGCATCGCTGTAGCACAATGAAACTTGGACATCAGCCTCTACGAGCATTTGAAGACACCGAAGGGCATAGATTGCACCGCTAGCGCCCGAAACACCAAGGAATAACTTAGGGGATGAATGTTCTGCTTTCATAGGATGAGGATGGCATCGTAGCTTGCATGGGCCCAGGCGGCGACTGCGATTCCGCGGGTAGCAAAAATGGCACCTAGAAGAATGCCGGCCAAAAACCGATAAATGAGAGAGGATGTCGCCATCGCGGAGGGATCTCCCCAGGCATGAGCGAGAGCAAAGAGGGCAGAAGATGCAACGAAGGAAAGGAATAGAGCAATGGTCGGTCCTGCTTCGCGCCAACCAATCGCATAAAAAGAAGTTTTAAACAGAATGAATAAGCCACCGAGAAGGAATGCGCGGAAAAGGAGTTCTTCATAAAGCCCGGCTCCGGCGGCGAGTGCCAAGGCCCCGTGGAGGGTCATCCCCTCGCTCAAATGAGGGCTCCACGCGAGCCCACTAGCTGGAATATATTCCATGATTGAGTGCAGAACGGGCCCCAATGCCGCGCCCCACAATACGCCCTCTAAAAAAACAAGAGCGCTCCCTCCTCGCCATGCAATCGCCTGTTCTTTTATTCGTCCGATTGCCCAAAAGAGCAGAAGGGCAAGGATGGCACCGAGAGCCCAATAGGCGGGCGACCCAAACCAACGAAGGGTCGATTCAACCAAACTAAAGGCACCACTTTTTGCAAGACGCCAACCACTCAGGTGAATCAGGGCCAAAGGCAACAGAAGAAGAAAGGTGACTGCTGAATCTTGAGATGCAGCCCCCAAGCGCTTCGCTTCCTTCCAACTCATTCTTTCCGCTCCTCAGAAGAAGGGACTGTTCCCAACATGAGGCGAGCAACACCACCCGTAAGGGCAATGTTCTTTCTCTCCACAAAACCGGCCTTGCTCATCCAATCAAGGAAAAGTTGGGGAGTAGAAAACCCATCCACGCTTTCCGGTAAATACTCGTAGGCGCCCGTCCTTCCGGCGCGGGTCAATCGAGCTATCCTGGGAAGGATGTAATGAAAGTAAAAACGGAATATTCCACGCCAGAGGGGGTTATGAATAGGGAAAAATTCAAGAACTGCGAGCTTTCCCCCAGGCTTTAGAACTCGAAAACACTCTTTAAGAGCTAATTCTGGGTCAACAACGTTTCGTATTCCAAAAGAAATGCTGACCCCATGTAGCGAAGAATCAGCAAGGGGAAGGTGCTGTGCATCCGCCCGAGTCCATTCGGCAGGCAACGAGGCACGCTCGGCTTTTACACGAGCAATCGGAAGCATGGGAGCCGTGAAGTCAGCGCCATAGACTTGGACACCTGTTTTAGCAAAAGCCAAGGCAAGATCTCCGGTCCCACAGCATAGGTCCAATAGACGATTCCCTCTTGAAAGGTTTAATTCTCGAACGGCACGACCCCGCCAACGGCGGTCAATTCCGAAGGAGAGGGCTCTGTTTAGGAAATCATATTGAGGCGCAATCTCCCCGAACATTTCCTGAACAATGGATCCAGCAGGTGCGGGCATGGGGACATTATCCCTCTTCCGCCCCTATTACATCCAAGGGAAAGAGGATTATTGGCGCCAATAATGAGCCAACACCTGTGCACCAGGCACAGAAATGGATGGCACATAGAGGCCTCCGGTAGAAAGCTCAATAACATCCAATTTTCCGTTCGCATTCGCGACAAAAAGGAAGCGGGGCTTGCTCACCGGGCCCGCTGCAGTGGTTCGGAACAATGACTTGGAAGAGTGGTTGACTACCCTAGCTCCTGCCGTTGAACTCGTAATGGAGGAGAAATCGCCAAAGTTGCTCAAATCATCTACGGCAATGTCAACAATCGTGGAAGACGAGAAGTTGCCGATATATTCTCGGTTGATGGTGAATTCCTTTGTCCGGAAAGATGGGTCTGGCAAGAATCCGTTTAAAGCAATTTGACGCGGGGCGTTTGGCGCATCTTTAAGGTGCATTTCAGCGACAG
Organism: Planctomycetota bacterium; assembly: GCA_030748415.1. Lineage (GTDB taxonomy): Bacteria > Planctomycetota > UBA1135 > UBA1135 > UBA1135 > UBA7888. Next base: position 110,867 of record JASMMA010000001.1, on the reverse strand, counting down.
AAGCTTGCCCAGACTTGCGGTAGGCAACATAGACCCCGTGCTGAAGGCTGTTCGGATTGGGCTGAATTGCCATAGGAGTTTCAAAACCTGACTGGTTTTCAAGTGATGGTACACCAATGAAGGTGTCAAAACCAATCCCCTGAACACCATCGGGACCGGATTCAAAAATGGTCGTTTGTCCATCCTCAGAAATCACAAAACCGTAATAAAGGCCTGTCCAAAAGGTGTGAAGTACAGTGTCGCGATTGGTCACTGCGATGAGGCGAGGTTGGGCAACACCAGGAATAATCTTCCGAACTTCTAAGTCTCCAGTAGAAATTAGCGCAATCGAATTGGAATCCTCGCATACGACAAGGACATCTTCGTCGTCGGGCTGCCAAACAAGCTCACCTGGAGAAATGCCGACACGGTTATTTGCGACATCTACCAAGGGGGTGCTTTTCACAACAGTGTGAAAGTTCGGGGAGGCCGGATTCGTATCGATGAAGGTAACTGAGTTGGTGCCGCCGTTCGATACTGCAAGAAGGTTCATGTCTGGAGACATGGCCAAGTCACGAGGGTCGGGAACGGAAATCGTGTCCAAGACAACCATTCGGTTGCTGTTCACGACGACGACCCGATTTCCAGCTGCATCAAGAAGGTAAAGAAAGTGACCAACTTGCTGCCTTAAGGTAAAGCCCACTGCAACAGTTCCTGCATAACAGCTCGAACTTGTGGCTTGTGGCCCGTAGAAACCAGCATAGGTTGTGAAAGTAGTCAAGAGACCGGAGGGCCCAAGCCCTCCTAGAGTTCCAAATGCATCACCCGGGACCAAAAGGTTGACCGCGTGGCCACCACCTGCGTCTCCGAAGGTGGGCTCTTCGGTCATAATCAAAGGAGCGAAACAAGACGGAGCCAAACGAATCCGAGGGGGATTAGGATGGGGAGAAAAACTAATCGAGTTTCCTGGATAAACGAGGTTCGCGTTGTAGGGGTGGACCTGGAAGGCTGAACTTGCACACAGGTTCTGTCCACCAGACAAGCAATCCCAGTTATTAAAGAGAAGGTCAAGAGGATGTCCAATCATGACATCGGCAATCGTGCCGAGGGTCTCCCCTGTCATTAACTGAGTATCCAAGCTACTGTCCTTCGCAAGGGTAAAGACACCAGCAGAACCACCGGCCAAAGTCGTATTGTCGTGGGACAAAGGCGGGAACATAAAGGAACCTTGAGGGCTGGTCAGGTTCGGGTTAAAGGGAAATTTAGAAATGTCTCCCGAGTCAAAAAATGGGTCAACTTCGTTGTGAGTTGGGTCGCCAGTCCCTTGTCCGAAACCATCAAGGTCCAGGACTCGCATTCCACCAGTGGCACCGCCACCGTTGGAAACAACATAAATGGCGCCCGGCGCAACAGGAGCGTTAACGATTCCAGGGCATTCCCCATTCACTTCAAATTCAATGGCAACTGTGTCTAGGCTGTTCCCATCATTGTTAAAAAACAAATCTTCGGCAGCATTATCGAAGTAAGTGATGAACGCCTGAGCGGCAGATCCTTGCGGATCGCTTCCTGGGAAAGGGACAACGGGAGTCACAACAAACTCCGTAAAGTCGAACGGGCTAACAGGCAGAACCGTGTATGGAACTTTCACTTTCTGACCAGGCTGTGGGAAGCCTGGAGGAACCCCAGGTAAAAACTCAACTGTGAACTCACTTGAAAGTGCAGGTGGCACACTGGAAGGAAGAGGTCCCAAGGAGTAGGGCTGGCAAGATTCATCCATGTGGTAATGAATTTCTTGGTCGCAGGCAACATTAATTGCAAGGTCAATCGGTTGAGTAACCGGGCTGCCGCCTACACCATCCAGCAAAACATGAGGCGCCATAAGGTCGTTCCCGACCATAGATGTGGCGACTCCTGGGTCAACCAATTGCCGGTTGTCCCAGGAAAGAACGGAATCATCGATAACAACTCGAATTACGACTCCTGTGGGGAAAGTTTCGAATGTGCTGAGGTCATCATCGGTGTCCATTACAAAGGTGAACACACTTCCCCGAACAAGGTCCCCTGCTGCAGGGAATGAACCATCCAAGACCCCAAGGTCTGTGCCTGGGTAGCCAACACCAGGTTGGGCAATGATTCCATTCCGGTCCACATCGGAAACAAGAACATGATTCAAACCATCTTGGGCAACCCAACGCTCCAGGACCGGTGGGTTACCAGCATAAGTAGAGCCATCAACAAATCCTTGACCAGAAATTTGAACGGATGACCCAGTAGATGGGTCATAGGCAACAACCTGAATCGCACCCGTTAATCCGTTGTTTGAAAGACCACCAGCAGAGGAGTCCAACACCGTATCGGTCATCAAAGTTCGAGAGAACTTAACCGATACAAAATGGTTACCGCTTTGGCCACTAGGAATGATTGCGGCTACAGGCCATGCCGTTGGCGGAAGGACAGGATTGTTGGGCGATGGTCGATTTGCCAGCAAGGTGTCCATATCGCGAATTTCAACCAGTTGATCTGTGGAGACAGACCCATCTGGATTCACCTTATGAACCATATGGGGTAGCTGACGGCCAAAACCATTGGTCACTTCGACAATGAGCATCGAAGAAGATGTCGCATTGTTATCACTTCCGAGAGCATTCGCATCTTCGTCGGAATTGAAACAGGCAGGCAAGAAGACCAATGCCGCTAGGGCAGTGGCAGAGTAAAGGGTTCGGCTTTTCATTCTGCTGATGAAGGGATTCGTGGGGGCCCCTCTGAAGGAAGGGGCAACAATCATGCCATCTCCCTAGGGGGAAGAACCACCCAGAAAGGGGACAATTTGCGTGCCAGAGCGTGCGCTTTCGCACGTTCAGGGCACCACATTCTAGGCAGCTTCTCTGGCTCGGCTACCAAATCCTAGTCAGGGATTGAATTATGGGTGGATAATTGGGCAGAATCATCAATACATGACTGCCCCCTCGGCCTTTCAGCCCGCCCCCCGACAGGGAGAGGAAGCCCTCGAACGGGATCTCCGCCCTGCTGGTTTTGGGGATTTTCTTGGCCAAGACGCTCTCTTGAGCCCTCTTCAGCTCATGATTCAGGCATCCAAGGAGCGAAGGGAAACGCTGGAACACCTTTTGTTTTCAGGACTTCCGGGGCTTGGCAAAACCAGTTTAGCCCTCGCCCTTGCCAATGAAATCGGGGCCCCCCTCAAAGTGACCTCGGGGCCCGCCATGGAGCGCGCAAAAGATTTGGTGGGAATCCTAAGCTCCCTCGAGGCGGGCTCGATTCTGTTTATTGATGAAATCCACAGGCTCCCCAAAGTCGTGGAAGAATATCTTTATGGAGCCATGGAGCGATTTTGCGTGGAATTTACCCTGGACCAAGGAGTTCACGCCCGTTTACTAAAATTAGAAATCCAACCTTTCACTCTCGTTGGAGCAACCACTCGCGAAGCTCTCCTTTCGGCCCCCTTCCGCTCCCGCTTTGGTCAGGTTTTCCGCTTCGAACCCTATTCACCTGCTGCCTTGGAACTCATTCTGGCTCGGTCTGCGGGTATTCTGGGCTTGGAATCTCAGCCCGAGGCCCTTTCACTTTTGGCGGACCATTCCCGAGGGACTCCCCGCGTTGCGAATCGTCTTCTCCGGCGAGCACGGGATGTCGCCCAAATTGAGGGAAATGGCAAACTTGATCAAAAGGCTGTTAGGCGTAGCTTTGAGCTTATGGGCGTGGACTCCTTTGGGCTGGAGCGGACCGACCGCCGGATTTTGGAAGCCCTCGCCTTGAATGAAGGTCGACCCCTCGGCTTGAAGAATTTGGCGGTCGTAGTGGACGAAGGTGAAGACACTCTCGAATGCGTTTACGAACCGTGGTTGGTTCGAGAGGGATTCATTGCTCGAACTCCACAGGGCCGCATTTTGATGGAAGCTGGGTGGAAAGCAATTGGCCAAACTCCCAAACAAGGGGTGCAACCCTCCCTCGATTTGGAATGAACTCAGCCAAGTTCATCCCGCGCTTCGCGGGTCTGTTCGCATTGTTGTTCTTGATTTGGCTTGCCAGCCAACTTCACGATTCTCAAGGGCTTGCCGCTCGCGGGCTATCTGCTGACCATATTGAACATGCAGAAATTCCTGTTCGTATGGGAAAATGGTGCTCACCAAAACCCATCCCTCTTCAACTTATCGGCCATTGGGAACTGTATTCCCAATCGGATGAACTTCTTCTTGCTGGAGATTCCTTTGATGGTTTCCTTCGCTTAGAACCCGATGGTGCCCACTTGGGTTCATGGTCAGTCTCCCCTGAAATTTTTTCAATTCAAACCCATGGTGATGCGGGCATTCGCCTCGGAAGTCGTACCTACCGTGGCCGCTTGGAGGTTCGCGTTCTTCGAGACAAGAAAAACTTACCCAGTAAGTTTGAACTGATCCTTCACCTTCCTATCGAAGATTACATTCTGGGCGTTGTTTGTGGCGAAATGGCAACTCGGAGTGATGGTGGAATGGAAGCCCTCAAAGCCCAAGCTATTGCCGCCCGCACTTACGCTCTTTGGCGTTTGGCTGGCGGCCGACAAAGTTTAAGTGATGGTCCAGCTGACCAACGCTTCGAGAGTGTTGACTTCGAAACAGATGCTGCCCGTGAAGCCATCGCAGCAACTTGGGGCGAGGTGCTCCTTTGGAATGAGCGGTTGCTTCCCGCCTGGTATCACGCGGCTCCTGGTATTCGAACAACCAACGCCCATGATGCTGGTTTTCTTCAAAAGGAACTGCCTCCCCTCAAGGGCAGTGAAGAACCCCCAGAGGCATGGGAGAATCCTTGGACATTCACCGTCTCTGCTGAACGCCTTGATGCCCTTGCTCTAGAGAAAGGGATTGGCTCTTGGGTTTCCCGCATTCAGCTGTTGGAGCGCGATCCAGGCGGACGAATTCTGGAAGCCCGTGTTGATGGCGAGTCGGGCTCCATTCGCTTATTCGGAGAACAACTTCGCCAAGCATTAGGACCTCCTTCCGCTCTTTGGGACTCCTTGCAACCCTTAGCGGATGGTGGCTTAGAAATCCGTGGCCGGGGCCGGGGCCATGGGATTGGGCTAAGTCAACTCGGAGCACTCGCTCTTTCACGCAAAGGACTTCCGTATTCATCTATTCTTGCACACTACTATCCCGGTGCTGAAATCGTTTCCTACCACCAGTACCCTGCTCTTCTCCCTTGAACTTCCAGTTCACACTTAGCGACTCTTGTTCACCCAAAGGCCCTCGCCTGGGAAGCTTCCAAACCCCTCGCGGCTCGGTAGCCACGCCAGCTTTTATGCCCGTCGCCACCCGAGGCATGATGCGCGGTGTGCCACACGACCGACTTCGCCCCATGGGTGCTGAAATGATGTTGAGCAATGCTTTTCATCTATTCATACGCCCAGGAGTTGAAAGCGTACAAAAACTCAACGGCGTTCACGGAATGATGGCCTGGGATGGCCCAATCCTTACAGACAGTGGTGGATTTCAAGTTTTCTCCATGTCGGACATATGCAAACTCCATGAGGGAGGTGTGAAAGTGGAAAACCCAATTCATGGTGGCTGGATTGATTGGACTCCAAAGATGGCCTTTGAAGTCCAGGCTGGTTTAGAACCCGATGTGGCCATGGTCCTCGACCACTGCCCATCCGAGCCCTCGAATCGAGATGATGTTGCCCCTGCAGTTGAGCGCACGATGCGTTGGGCAAAGGAGCAGCGCGAACTTCATGAGGCCCGTGGTGGTGCGGGAAGTGGCCAAGCTTTGTTTGGCATTGTCCAAGGCGGTATTTTTGAGGACCTTCGCACGGAATGTGCGATTGGATTGCGTGAAATGGAGTTTGATGGATATGCCATAGGCGGTGTTTCTGTTGGTGAAGCTCACGCTGAAATGATGACCGCAGTCGAATCTTCTGCCGCGCATTTACCTGAGAATAAAGTTCGATACCTGATGGGTGTTGGAACCCCTATCGACATCGTTGAGTCCGTTGCGCGTGGAGTAGATTTGTTTGATTGCGTTTTTCCCACACGAACCGGACGCTTTGGGACTGCCCTCACGCATGCTGGGCGCTTGCATTTACTCAATGCCCGATTCCGCGAAGACACCGACCCCATTGAGCCTGGGTGCAATTGCTCTTCATGCCTATCTATGATTCCTAGGGGCGCAATTCGGGCGGGATTTCAATCCAAAGAAATCAACTCATCAATGCTAGTTGCCGTTCACAACTTACACTTCATTCTAGATTTAATGAAGCGCATTCGAGTTGCTATTGCAGAGGGTTCCTTTGAAGAACTGCGGGCTGAAATCGCGCAGGTTTATCGACCAAGATTGACATAAACGCCATCCGTTTTATGGGCGAGGTCAATCATAAAATCTTTCTTAAATTCGCCAATAGAAACCGTGTGAATCACCACGCCACGGAAACGGTTAAACTCCAAGATGGCACTCAAAATATCATCGGGCTCCACAATGGAACCCACGCTGGGAATGCCATCTGACAAAAAGAAAATGGTGTCCACGCCATCTTTCTTCTCGACGACTCCTGGAGTCACGACACCTGCCTCTTGATTCGGTTCAACACCTAGAGCACGGCAAAGAGCACCGTAGGTATTGGTTCGGCCTTTCCCCAATCCTGCTGACCCGGTCAAGCCGGCTTGAGCCATTTCGCTGGCAGCCGCTCCTCCTATTGGCTCCAATTTTCTCAAAAAATCATGGGCGCTTCGCTTGTTGAGGGAATTGGCTGGGACTCGCTTCTTTCGCCAAGGTTCAATCTCAGAAGCAAAGGCCAAAATGTTGAAATAAACATTGGGGCCTAAGCTCTCAATTGCCTTGGACACCTCTTCTCGGACAATCTCAATCTTTTCAAACCGAGTAAAGCCTTTTTCACGAAACAAATCGCGATCCACGACAAACTCTTCCATGGACCCTGAAATATCAATCACAAAGACTATATGTTCACTAGGCGTCGCAACGCCAACAAAACTACCCGTCTTTTTGCTGGGTCGATATAACTCATTCGTTGCCTTCCGCGCACTTCTCCGTCGTGCGATTTCATCGGAAGTTGGCATGACATAGTTTTCCTCGGACCGCGCCCACCATTTTTTCCACAGGGAAACTTCATCGGAATATTGAAGGTCGGTAATTTCAATCAAAGTCGGGTAAACCAACTCCAAAACACGCCCCTTTGAATTTTCCAGCATTCCAATCAAGGGGCCAATCGCTTCCTTGACTCTTATTTTCTGAAGAGCTTTACACGCGGCGGCTTGCACCGGTAGTGATGGGTGGCTGAGGCATGCAACCGCAGGGGGGCCAGAAATTTCTTCATGCCCTTCTCCCATTTTGGCGAGAGCATTCAAGGCGGCAACTCGAACGGTGGCCGATTTGTCTTCACCTGCGAGCAAGGCCAAAGCGGGTATCGCTTCTTCATCCCGAAATCGCCCCAATGCATACGAAGCCCAAAGGCGAACTTCTTCAGAGCGAGATTCCAAGTGCGGCCGAATGAGGGGAGCAAATTCCAACCATCCGCCATCGCCGGCAACCCGCAACAGAATAGGAAAAGATGCTTTCGGTTTCCCCTTCTCAATGGACTCCGCAAGAGAAGCCCTTAGCTCTGGTTTGGAAAGCGAGGCCATGACTTCATGAGATGCCAGCGCTATCGGGGATTCTTTGTGCACCAAAAGAGGTAGCAACAGCGTGGCGATACTGGGGTCGTCAATTCCCTTGAGAGCCTGAATGTATTCAACCTTCTCGAGAGTGTCCCTAGATCGTTTGAAGTACTTCTTGAAATCCTGGACCGTTTCATCTTGTTGTGGGGCAAGAAGAGGAATCAAAAGGAGGAGAGGGCCAAGAGGCATGGGGCGACTAGGATAACCGACTCATGGACCTCACCCTTTCCTCGCACCTCCTGGTGTACCGACCTCTTGAAGAAACTGCTCTCGCCCTCATGGCCGAGAATGGGTTTTCCAAGATTGAAGTTTGGTTGGCAGAACCCCATGTCCCATGGCGGCATGAGCGTGGACTTGAAAAGTTCCGTGCCCGCCTCGCGGCCCATGGCTTGCGGGCAGGAAGTGTGCACTTACCTTTTTACCCTTCTGTGGGTGAACTCCTAAACGAAGGGAAGAAGTGGTCCTTGTTGTCTTCAGAAACTACGGCGCGCCAAACGGCTTTGGAAGGCGCTGCTGAAGGAATCCGAGCCGCCTCCTTCTTAGGAGCAGATTGCGCGGTATTGCACTTGGGATGGCCTGGCGATGCCTGGTCGCAGGACCACTATTCCTGGGCCCGCAATGCCGTTGCTGAACTCTTAGCCGTCGCGAAACACTGTGCCGTTCAACTTCTTTTGGAAAATATCATTTCCAAAGGGACCAGAACAAGTTCCTTAGTCAAAATCTTAAATGAACTCGACCCCTCTGGCGAAGCAGGGATTTGTCTGGATTTGGGACATGCCCATGTAGAGGGTGATGTCCTGGAAGAGCTTCAAAACGCCCTACCCCGCCTTGCTCATCTTCATGTCCATGACAACGATGGAACTTGCGATTCTCATTTCGCTCCAGGCCAAGGAACCATCCCTTGGCCCCTAGTTTTGCAATCTCTGGAAGACCATGGCTTCCGAGGACAAGCTGCATTAGAGTTGCGAGACTTTAGCAAAGGAGAAAAAAGTTCAACAGAAGTGTTAGAACTGGAAATGAGGCACCTCAACAATTTCCGCGCTCAATGCCTTTCGGAGGGCTTACCCCTTTGAGTTCTCTTCTAAATTTACCCTTGGAGTCTTTCGAACTCCTCACCCCTGAAGCAGGAGACCGTCGTTATTACCGAGCTAAGGGTTCAGATAGAAAAACCTCCTGGCTAAGAGTTGAAACCCAAACTCCAGCCCCCCACGCAACTGCGGATTGGCTTCAATCGGCAGGAGTCCGAACTCCTCGCCTGGGTGATTCCTCAAACGGGAATTACCTCGTAGAAGACCTTGGGGATCTCCACCTTTCCCATTCCCCTTCTCTTGAGCATTACATTAATCTCCTTTGCTTGCGGAAAAAGTTTGCTCTTCATCCGCTCCATTCCACTCATCCCAACGCCCAACTTGCTCTGAATGAGGAACTTTTCCTGCAGGAGCTCACCCTATCCTCTGAACATCAAAGGGCACCAAATCATCTCTGCTCACTATTAGCGGAGGAAGCCTCCTTAGGCCCCCAACAGATTCAGCATCGTGATTTTCATTCAAGGAATGTCCTCATTTTGGAAAGTGGCGAGCTTGCGCTTATTGACCACCAGGACTTACGCAAAGGCCCCCTCTTTTATGACCTTGCCTCCCTTTGGACCGATGCATATGTGGAGTACTCTGATGAAGTTCGCACCCTTCTACTTGATGAATGTTTCCAAGTGGGCGCCGAGGCAGGTCTTGAAGAATCGCAGAGTGCGCATCATTTTTTGATGACGGCACTCCAGCGAGTCGTGAAAGCCCTGGGCACCTTCGGCCGCCTGGTTCAAAGTGGGCGGGAGGATTACAGGAAACCAGAGAAACGCGCCCTGAATAGGGCTAGGGCCCTTTTGTCGCCGGACCGTAAAGAAGATTGCCTCCATGTACTTCCCCATTTTGTTTCCGAATGGGAAGAGTGGAGAATCTTTTTCTCCCAGTCCTCTACCCAACCATGACCTCACCCACTTCCGCCCTCCTCCTTGCCGGTGGCAAAGCTACTCGCCTGGGTGCCCTCCGAGAACAGTGGGCAAAGGCATGCGTTCCCGTCGGCGACACGACTCCCTTGGGATTTTTAATCCCCCGCCTAGCCACCGCTGGCGTGGAACGGATTTGGGTCAATCTTCATTTCCGCCCGGACCAGGTCCGAGAAGAAGCCGAACGGGTCGCACCGAAAAATATTGAGCTTCGCTTTCTTCGAGAAAAAGAACTTCTTGGAACAGGGGGAACATTGCTCCAAGTCTCATCCCTTGACGCACTCCCGGATTTGGTCGTGAATGCAAAAATGTTCACGGATTATCCATTTGAAGATTTACTTCAACAAGAAGAACCTGGAGTGGTTTTGCATTCGGGAAATGACCTCTCTACTTTTGGCGGCCTTCAGTATCACGAAGGCCGAGTAACTGGCCTCGCACCCAAAGGCACGCCCCACTCTGATGCGGCCGCAGTTTTTACTGGAATCTGCAAACCCTCTCCCCAATGGCTTACGAGTCTTCGGAAGTCGGAAAGAGAGGGCACTCTATGCATGGTCCGCGATGGCCTCCTTCCCGCGCTCGCCGAGGGTCACTCCTGTCGCGCTCAAGTTCACAACGGTTGGTGGCACGAAATCAGCACCCCCGATCGCGTAGACGCTGCCCGCGATTTACTGGGGCACCCTTAGCCCTTTCGACCTTTATAGGTTCGTAATATAGGGCGACGCAACCAAGGTTCCAGAACCAAACCCCGCAATGTTGTATGACCTAGCCGTCTAATGGGTTTGTTTTTAGGAGGAATTTGTGGCCTAAATCTCTGCATCGGGGTTGCGGAGAATTCTGTTGGGACCACGGCGTTGGGTAATTCCCTTGGAGTCGAAATGTTCCAAAAGCGGCATGAGGTACTTTCTGGAGGTCTGAAAATGATCTCGTAAGGAAGGAATATCCAGGGAGCCCGCTTGGAGTTGGGAAACCACTAGGTTCCGGAGCTCCTCTACAACTTTTCGGGCGTAAAGGTTCCCACCTGAAACTCGAACCAAAGAATCGGTATCCGATAGGTGGTCCAAGATTTTGGGGACATCTTCAGGAGCCCAAGACAAAACATCTGAGAGCGTTTCTGGGTTCGGGGTACTTAGGCCCGCCTCTGAAAGTGCATCCAGAAAAACCTTTGCTCTCTCGCTGACCTCTTCCGGAGGGGTGGCATCTAATAATTGCCACTCGGTTCCATGCAATCTTTTCAAACCAATGGACTCCAAATCGGATTCGTTAAGCTCATCCAAAGCTCGAGATTTTTTCTTCCCTAATCCTTTACGCAACTCAGAAATGGGGATGCGTAATCGGTGAGGGTTCTTTCGAAGCCAAGCCGTTACTGCAGATGAAACTTCAGACCCTAAGGCACCAATACTTCCCGTGCTAGACCAGCGGTTCCCGGGCATGCTTCGAACTTCTCCCCTTGATGATGCAAGTTGAAGCTCTTGGGACAATGCCGTTGAGGTCCAACCCAATAATTTGGCTAGTTCGGTCTCGGTGAGAGCCCCACCTTGGAGTTCTAAAAAGGCAGCAGCAAGCTCGGAGGGATTGTCTAAAGCAAGGGCGCATTTTTGAAGACCCTCCCGAAGGCGTTTATCTTTCTTTCGCAAACGGTGCTCCCCAAAACAAACGAATCTCCCTGAAGCAAGGTTTCGCGCTGGGGAGGGGCGCCGAAGGATGAGCGATTCCCCGGGAACGAGGGCAACTTCATCCTCGAGTTGCAAATCCACAAGCAAGGAATCGCCTTCGGCTGTTTCAGGAGGTAACCAAACACGCCCGTTCACGGAAGCGGTACCAGCTAGCAATAAGATTTCCTGCCCATGTTCCAATTCTGGGGCTCCGGCAACCGCTTGGAGAGTACTTCGCAAGAGAGAGCCTGAACAAAGGGAGCCAGGGGCGGCCAAAACGGAACCGCGGCGACAGTGTTTGGGATTCAAGTCTGGCAGGTTTAGCGCTGTCCGAAGGCCCGGAGAAGAAGTCTCGGTAACTCGACCGTGAACCTGAACCCGCCGAACACGACTCTTCCCTTCACCCGGCAACACCATTAAAGAGTCGCCCTCGGAGACGGTTCCAGAGGCGCAAACTCCAGTTGCCACAGTTCCCGCTCCTTCCATAGCAAAAGAACGCTGAACAGGGAGTCGAAAAGCGTAGCGAGCAGATACCTCTTCTTGAGCGCTTAGAGCCAGTTCACGAATTGCTTCCCGCAAAGCATCTATTCCTTCTCCGGAGTGGGCAGAAACTTCCAAGACCCGGGCGGACTCCCACAAAGACCCTGCAACAAGTTCTTCCACATCGGCTTGCACAAACAAGCGGGTGTCCTCATCTGCTAGGTCAGCCTTCGTTAAGGCAATCAGGCCACATTTCACGCCGAGCATTTGTAAAACTTCAAAGTGCTCCCGCGTTTGGGGCATCACGCCATCGTCACAAGCCACTACCAGAACGGCTGCCCCCATCCCGGTGGCGCCAGCGACCATTTTCCGAACCAAGCGCTCGTGGCCGGGAACATCTACAAATCCCACCTCGAAGCCATCTTCATAGGTCACTTGTGCATACCCCAAATCCATCGTGATTCCCCGTTTTTTCTCCTCTTCCCAACGATCTGGGTGCGTGCCCGTGAGGGCTTCCACCAAAGTGGACTTGCCATGGTCAATATGCCCAGCAGTGCCGAGGACAACAGGGACGGTGGAGGGGTTAACCATGGTTAAAATCAGACAACATGCTACCGGAGCACCCCCCCATTCACACCCTGGGCCGATATTTAAGGGCCCAATATGGGCGGAAGCTTCGGCGAATCATGTTCGACATTGGCACGGATTGCCCCAACCGAGATGGGGAAACAGGCTACGGAGGGTGCATTTATTGTGACATCGATGGGTCAGGCACAGGCGCTATGCGTAACCAAAAGAGCTTACTGGAGCAATGGGAAGAGGGGCTCAAGCGGGTCAGGCGCAGTCAACCTGAGGGTCCCGCCGCCATTGCTTATGTGCAATCCTATTCCAACACTTACCCTGACTTACTTCCTCTTGCTGGGGCCTTGGATTTCCTTTCGGACAAGTCGAATATCGCGCCCATCTTAAGCGTAGGAACTCGACCGGATTGTTTTGGAAAAGAAGCCGCCGCCCTATTAAAAAGTTATGGAAAAAAGTTTTCTGAGGTTTGGGTTGAGTTTGGTTTGGAAACAACAAGTGATGAAGTACAAAAAGTAATCGGCCGAAACGACACACTTGCGAACTACCATACCGCATGTGAACTTGCACATCAGCACGACCTTAAAATTGTGACCCATACTCTTGCTGGTTTGCCCGGGGAAAAAATGACCGGGCTTGCAGAACAAGTCAAAGAAACAATACGCGCAGGCTCCCATGGGATTAAGTTTCATCAACTCATGGTTCTACGAAAAACAAAACTGGAATCCATCTGGAGGAAGGGCGAACTGGACCTCTTGGAAGTGAACGAATATGTTGAAATGGTCGCCCAAGTTCTTACCCGAATCCCCCCCGAGATGGTGGTTCATCGGCTGGTTGCAGAAAATCCTGCAGAAAGCTATTTGGCTCCTGCGGATTGGCCCTCGCGCGCTAAAGTGCACGGCATGATTGAAAAAAAGCACCGAGCGCTCGTTGCGCACGGTGCTTGACATCTGGTGAGGGCACAAGGACTTGAACCTTGGACCTACTGGTTAAAAGCCAGCTACTCTACCAACTGAGTTATGCCCCCAGATGAGGCCGCATAGGTTAGCGTTGCGGTCTCAAACCTCCAAGATTTCCTTGGTTTTGGATGCAAGCAAATCCTCGATTTGACCCTCATGTTCTTTGAGCAAATCTTGAATTTCGTTCTTGGCTTGACGGACATCATCCTCGCTTACAGCCTCTTCTCGTTTTTTGTCCTTGTTCGCAGTTTCAACATCTTTGATGCAATCGCGACGAACATTTCGCATAGAAACCCGGGCCTCCTCAGCAAGGCTTTTAATCCGGCCAGCCAACTTTTGGCGTTGTTCAGCAGAGAGTGGAGGGATGGAAATGCGGAGAGCATTCCCTTCAATAGATGGGTTCATTCCCAAATCTGAAGCCAGGATGGCTTTTTCAATATCCTTAAGGGCAGTTGCGTCGAATGGCTTGACTAAAATCGAACGAGGGTCAGGAACGGCAACTGAAGCCAACTGATTCAGAGGCGTTTTCGAACCGTAGTAATCCACTCGGATGTTATCCACCAAACCAGTAGTGGCCCGACCCGTTCGAATGCCACGGGTCTCGGCTCCAAAGTGCTCAACAGATTTATGAAGGCGCTCTTTTGCCGAGCGAAGAAATGGCTGAATGGAGGAAGACATGATTAATTATGAATGACGGTGCCCACATTTTCACCCGATGCGGCGCGAACAACACCATCTGGGCATTCCATGTTGAATACCATGAGGGACAAGCCATTTTCACGACACATCGCGAAGGCCGTTTGGTCCATGACTCGGAGTTGGCGGTCTAAGACTTCAGTGAAACTTAATTCGGGTAAGTGGACCGCATCAGGATTTTCATTTGGGTCACTGTCGTAAACTCCATCTACCATGGTGGCTTTGAGGAGGACATCGCAACCCAACTCGACCGCGCGCTGAGCGGCAGCTGTATCAGTCGTGAAGTACGGCGAACCCAGACCACCGGCAAGAACAACGACGCGACCTTTCTCCATGTGCCGCAAAGCGCGGCGACGAATGAAAGGTTCGCAAACTTTGTTCACTTCAATGGCGGACAAAACACGGGTAGAAACACCGTGGGCTTCAAGAGCATCGCACAGGGCAAGGCCGTTAATAACCGTTGCTAACATTCCCATGTAGTCGGCTGTTGCGCGGTCAATTCCCAGGTCGCTACTTTGCGCACCACGCAAAATATTGCCCCCACCAATCACACAGGCTATTTCAACACCCTCAGCGGTTAGTTGTTTCAGCTGTTCGGCTAATGCACGAACGCGCTCGACATCGAGGCCGGTTTCACCCTTCCGAGCAAAGCCTTCCCCGCTAACCTTAAGGAGGAGCCTCTTGTAGCGTGAAGTCATGGACGGCAGGATAACGCCGCGAAGGGAATCAGGAACCCAGTTCGAAGCGAACGAAACGGTTGACCTGGATGTTTTCGCCCACTTGAGCGACTACCCCCTTCACCATTTCCTCAACGCTCTGATTGGGATCCTTTACGAAGGGCTGAGAAAGCAGGGCGCGGTCTTGAACGAACTTATCCAGGCGACCGCCCACAATTTTCTCCTGAATCTCTTCGGGCTTGTTGGCAAGCTCTTCAGACATCAAAAGCTGGCGCTTTTCTTCAGCAACCAGTTCGGGAGAAATCTCATCTGGGCGAACAGCAATCGGGGAAGGCTGGTTCGCGGCAATGTGCATGCAAAGGTCATTCAGTAGGCCCTCAAAGGCTTCCCCCTTTGCAACAAAGTCCGTTTCGCAAGCGACTTCAAGCAGAACGCCGACCTTTTGGTTGTGGTGAATGTAAGAATGAACTCGACCATCACCCGTCGAGCGTTCAGCTTTTTTGTCAGCAGTTTTTAGGCCTTTCGCGCGGAGAAGCTCAATAGCCCGTTCAGCGTCGCCACCCGTTTCAACGAGGGCCTTCTTGCAATCCATCATTCCAGCACCGGAGGCAGAACGAAGTTGGGCAACATCTTTTGCAGAGATTGTGGTCATGTTTATTTGAGGGTCTGGACGGAATCCGAGCGCAGCCGGCCGTCAGGGGGACGAAAAAGGGCTACTCCTCGGAGGGAGGAGTTTCGGTTTCTGGAGCAGGCTCGGAAGGAGTGTCAACTTTGGGTTCGGCCTCTTCAGTTGCCGTTCCCCCTTCCTCCATGGGTGCAATTTCAACAGAGCGGGTTAAGCCGCCAGGAATTGCCTTAGGACGCCGCCGACCGTTACCTCGGGGGCGAGGAACGGGAGCTCCGGGCATTTCAGCAATGGCCTCTTCGCGGCCTTTGACCTTAACGCCACGCTCAGTGCGAAGTTGCTTTCCGTCTTCTACTGCCTTCACCAACTTGTCAAAGACAAGTGCGACGGAACGAATCGCGTCATCGTTGGCTGGAATGACAATGTCACAAATGTCAGGGTCACCGTCGGTGTCAACAATGCCAATCACGGGGATTCCCATTCGGCGAGCTTCGCGCACAGCGTTCCTTTCCGTTTTGGGGTCTACGACAACCAAAACACCGGGCAAACGGAACATGTCGCGAATGCCGTGCAGGTTTCGCCAAACTTTCCGCTTTTCGCGACCAAACCGGGCGGCTTCCTTACTGGTAATGGTGTCGAGGTAACCTTCCGATTCTTTTTTCTCGAGATCCTCGAGATAAGCAAGGCGGCTACCAATGACTTCGAAGTTGGTGAGCGTTCCGCCAATCCAGCGGTCGTCCACGTAATGCATTTGGGTGGCTTCGTGTGCCTTCCGCGTTTCAGCCTGAATCTGCGGCTTGGTGCCCACGAAGAGAACATCTAGACCGCTTGCAACCACTTCGCGAATGAAGTGACGAGCGCGGAGAATTCCCTTAATGGTCAAGCGCAAATCAATGATGTGAATCCCGTTGCGGGAACCATGAATGTATGGCTCCATTTTGGGGTTCCATCGGCCAACGCGGCACCCGATGTGGGTTCCGGCATCTACGAACTCCTGTACGGAGAGATCTGACACGATTTTATGAGGTTTATTTGGGTTTTCAGGCGGTCTGGCCTGATTTAGGGCAAGGCATCATATCCGTTCTCATTCCATAGTCAAACCCAGAAAAAACCCTTTTCGGCCCTATTTTTCCCAGGAATCCAGTCATTTTCCAACTTCCTAACTATCTGGTGGTATTCTTAGTATGTAGCGAATGAATTTCCCCTCTCCAGGCCCCCACTCGGGCCCCCGGACCCTCGCCATCTTGAACCACCGAGGTGAGCGCTTGTCTGAGTTGCGTACCGGTTTCCAGGACCGGGGCTGGGAGGTGTTTACAGCAAGGGATTTAGAGGGCAGCCTTCAACTCCTTGACAGTCAAGATTTTACGGCTGCCATCGTTGCTCCCCTCACTCTGCGGCCCGAGAACCTGGAATGGCAGGAACTCTTTCAGCGGCTCTCCCCTTCTTGTCCCATTCCTTGGCTAGTCGTTCCCTGGGAGGATGCACCTCCTGGCTCCGTTGGTGGCCTCCTGCGCCGCCAGAGGGACACCCTGGCCAACCTGCTGGCTCTTCCTGTTAGCGCTGCGGAGGCAGACACTCGCCTTCAAGTTCTCCTCCAGCTTGGTTTTGCCGTCGCTGAAAAGCAGGCCGAAATCCAACGCCTGAGGCAATTAGTCATTACAGATGAACTCACAGGTGTGTACACCAAAGGGCATTTCCTTGAGCGCTTAATCTCGGCGTTTGATGGTAGCCAGCGACACCGGCACGATTTGTCTGTTTTGTTTATTGACATTGATGACTTCAAAGACTTCAACGATGAGCACGGCCACATTTTTGCCGACCACGCCCTTAAAACGATGGCCCTTAGTTTGAAAGAAGGCCGAAGCCAAGACTTGGTAGCTCGTTGGGGTGGAGACGAATTCGTTTTCCTTCTTCCCAACACAGGGCTCCAAGGCGCAATAGAAAAAGCGAAACGCGTTCTAGGTCGAGTTCAACAACAAGTGGTTTCTCTCGACGGACAAACGGCACGAATTCATATTTCCATTGGCCTTGCTCACTTCACAGGAGATGACATTCATTCTGGTGAAGAAATGCTTCGACGGGCAGAGCGAGCTATGAAAACGATTGCAAAAAAATCAGGCAAAAACCGGATTGCTTTTTGGGATCACCAAGTGGATGCGCCGATGTTGTTGGGCGAGCCCACGGGCGACTGAGTGGGCATCAACCAATTCGCGTGTCCTCCCCATGGGAGACCTTGAGCAGCTTTCGTGCGCAAACTCAATACTCCCTTCTTCGGCACAGCAAGGCTCACAGGAAGTGGAGCATCTTGGACTTTCATTGGGGGAGATTCCCAAAGAAGTTTTCCATTTAGATAAACCTGGAAGCTCACAGGTTGCGAGTTTTGAAAACCAAGAACTTCTTCATCCACACCTACCCAACATTGGAATACAGATGGACCGTCCCATTCAAAGTCAATGGAAGAAGGGACCATGGTTCCCCAACCGCTTGGCCAAACTTTGGAACCGCACCGTAATGGTGCACCTTCGACGCTTCTTCCCTGGCGCGGAGTTCGCATGAGGGCCCCTTCTGGACCAGTCATTTTCAAAACAGGAGGCATGGAATATTTTCCTGGGAAAACATCGGACAAATCTTCTTTCTTCAGCTCAACCTCTCGATCCCAAGGTAGTTGAGCAACCCAAGTCCCCTCCTTTTCTCTAAGCGCTTGAACTCTCAGAAACCCGCCCCCCTCAAAAACTAAGTAGCGCGTGGTTTCTCCCTGAGGAAAGGGCATTGGCTCGGCCAATAATTGCAAAGCTACCAGCTTCTCCCAGGAGTGGAGGCGTTCTCCGCCTGGCCCTTGAAAACGAAGCCCCTCTGCCTGCCAAGAGGTCAACCAACCCTTCCTCAAATCTGGGGAGCTCTTCTGCGCTGAAACCCAAAGCAAGTCCGTTTCAGCACCTGGAACTCGGGGAATTCCATCCCGGCCCAAGCCTCGAATCCAAAGCGTATCCACGGGAATCAGAACCCCGCCGGGCAGCTGCCACCAAGCATAATCCCCCTCTCCGTCAGCAGGTGCGCCAGGAAGCCAGCCCAGAACCCCCAAATCCAATTGCCAGGGCGGCGAAGGTGTGGGCGGGAGAGATTCCTGTGCCGAGGCACTCAGCAAGGGTAGCCCCAGAAGGGCAAAGACTGCCCAAGAAGGAGCCCGAAGCCTCAAAAAGGCCATCCGGCAGAGTAAGGAGAGAAGTTGTGCCATTTCGGCAGGCGGGGAAGCCATAATAGGCCTTTTCTTGCCCAATTGCTTGGCATCCTAGTTGCCGTGTAATGAAAGGCAAAGGGTCTTCCCTTTCACCACTCCCCTTCCCGGGGCTTCCCCCCCGGCAAACTCTTCCTAGCGGCCCATGTCGCCGCCCTTACGAAATGCCCAAAGAACTTTGCTTTGATGTTGATGCCCGAGACGCTGTCTCGAAGGGTGTCGAAAAACTCGCCAACGCCGTCGTTTCCACTCTTGGCCCCAAGGGACGCTGTGCTGTTTTAGATAAATCTTGGGGCGGCCCAACGGTGACCAAAGATGGTCACAGCGTTGCCAAAGAAGTCGAACTGCAGGACAAAGGTGAGAATCTTGGTGCTCAGCTGGTTCGTGAAGCCGCTACTAAAACTTCAGATCGCGCTGGCGATGGAACCACAACGGCGACTCTTCTCGCTTGGTCTTTGTTCCAGAAAGCCCAACGGCACCTTAGCGTTGGCGCAAGTCCTACAAACATCATTCGCGGAATGCGCTCCGGGCTTGCTGAGGTAAAAGACTACCTAAATAGCAATGCCAAGACGCTGAACTCAAATGATGACATCCGCGCGGTTGCCACGATTGCTTCTAACAACGACGAATCCGTTGGGGCAATCCTTGCTGAAGCTTTTGAAAAAGTTGGGCAAGACGGAGTCATCACTATTGATGAAGGCCGTTCTTTGGATACCGAAGTGACCGTTGTTGAAGGAATGCAGTTCGACCGCGGCTTCTTGTCCCCGCACTTCGCAACAAACCCAGACACCCTCGAAGCTGTTTTAGAAAGCCCTCTTGTCTTGGTTTACGAGGACAAAATTTCCTCTGCTCAGGATCTTCTTCCACTTTTGGAAGCTGCTAAAGAGCAAAGCAAAACATTGCTCATCATTGCTGAAGATATTGAAGGGGAAGCCCTTGCCACTCTTGTCTTGAACAAAATGCGGGGCATTGTGGATGTTTGCGCAGTGAAAGCTCCGGGCTACGGCGACCGCCGCAAGGAAATGCTCCGCGACATTGCCACATTGACAGCCGCGGAACCTTTCATGAAAGATACGGGCGCTGACTTAAAGGCTGTAGAACTGAGTTCTTTAGGAACTGCTAAAAAAATCCTCATAAACAACAACGATACGACCATTATCGAAGGTGCTGGGAATTCTTCAGATGTAGAATCCCGCGCGAACTTGATTCGTCGCCAAATTGAAGAGACTACCTCAGATTACGACCGAGAAAAGCTAGAGGAGCGGCTCGCCAAACTTGTTGGAGGCATTGCTGAAATCCGCATCGGTGGCGCAACCGAAACTGAAGTGAAAGAAAAGAAGGCGCGCTTCGAAGATGCGAAAAACGCAACTCAAGCCGCCATCGCTGAGGGCATCCTTCCTGGCGGAGGGGTAGCTCTTTTGCGAGCAAGCACCCAAATCGACACCTCTGCTGAAGGTGACGAAGCCCTTGGCCGTTCCATACTGGCTTGGGCCCTTAGCCAGCCAACCCGTTCCATTGCTGAAAATGCTGGACAAGACGGAAGCGTCATTTTGCATAAAATTTTGGCCAATGACTCCTTCTCCTTTGGTTGGAACGCCCTGACCGGCGAGTTCGGCGACTTGCTGGAACTCGGCGTCATGGATCCCGTGAAAGTAACGCGAACAGCATTGGAAAATGCCGTCTCCGTTGCTGGAACTCTGGTCACAACCGACTGCATCATTACTGAACTCCCTGACAAAGAACCCATGCCCGAAGGAAGCGACTTCGAAGGCGACTTTTAGACCCTGAGCCCCTGAAAAAAATGTCCACTACAACAATCGCCTTTACCCCCATTGAAGATCGTGTCCTCGTTCTTCCTACGGCTGCTGAAACTGTCAGTACCGGCGGCATCGTTCTCCCTGACTCCGCTCAGGAAAAACCATTAAGCGGAACCATCATGGCTGCAGGCCCAGGTCGATACGACAAGGCTGGAAGCCGCATCCCCATGCCGGTAGCCAACGGTGACGAAGTCATCTTTGGAAAGTACTCCGGAACTGAAATTGAATTCGAAGGCGAAACCTACAAGGTTCTCCGTGCCGACGAAATCCTCGCAAAGATTGAGCGTTAAGAAATAATCATGGCAAAACAAATTCTTTTTGATGACAAAGCACGCGAGAAACTTTTCTCGGGTGTGAGCAACCTTTCAAAAACTGTTTCTGTGACACTCGGCCCAGCTGGCCGAAATGTCATTCTTGAGCGCAGTTTTGGCGGACCTACCGTGACAAAAGACGGCGTTACTGTCGCCAAAGAAGTTGAGTTTGAAGATGCATTCGAAAACATGGGCGCAAAGCTCGTGCGCGAAGTTGCCTCCAAGACGAACGACGAAGCGGGCGATGGAACCACCACTGCAACCGTTCTTGCTGCTGACATGTTGAGCCAAGGCCTGCGCTTCATGGCTTCTGGTGTTAGCCCAACCGCTCTTCGTGCAGGAATGGAAAAGGCCGTTCAAGCTTCCGTGAAAACCATTGCTGAGATGTCCAAGCCCGTGAACGGCAAAGAGGACATCGCAAAGGTAGGCACCATTTCAGCCAACCAAGACACCGAAATCGGCGACCTTTTCGCTGAAGCTGTTGAGAAGGCAGGCCAGAACGGAGTGATTACTGTTGAAGAAGCTCAAGGCATTGAGACTTACCTCGACTTTGTTGATGGTATGTCCTTCGACAAGGGCTACATCTCCCCTTACTTCATCTCTGACCTCGCGACCATGAATGCAGAGTATGAAAATGCTCTCGTCTTGATTCACGAGAAGAAGATTTCTTCCCTGCAAGACTTCCTCCCCCTTCTTGAAAAAGTTGCCCAAACTGGAAAGCCCCTTTTGGTAATTGCTGAGGACCTCGACGGCGATGCACTCTCTGCTCTTGTTGTAAACAAACTTCGTGGTGTCATGAAGGTTGTTGCGGTCAAGGCACCAGGATTTGGGGACCGGCGCAAAGCCATGCTAGGCGACATCGCTGCACTAACAGGAGCGAACGCAGTCATGGAAGAAACTGGCGGTGACCTGAAAGATGTAACACTAGAAGACCTTGGACAGGTAAAGAAAGTAACTGTTGAAAAAGACTGCACTGTTCTTGTGGATGGCGCAGGAAGCAAAGACGAAATCAACGCTTGCATTCGTCAGATTGAAGCTCAAATTGAGCGGAGCACTTCTGAGTACGACAAGGAAAAACTGAACGAGCGCCTCGCCAAACTCTCTGGTGGCGTCGCAGTAATCCAAGTTGGCGGCTTGACCGAGGCCGAGATGAAGGAAAAGAAGCATCGCGTCGAAGATGCCCTTCACGCAACTCGCGCGGCAATTGAAGAAGGTGTTGTTCCAGGCGGCGGAACCACTCTCCTTCGTTGCATTCCAACAGTAGAAGGATTGAACCTTGAAGACGATCAAAAATTTGGCGCAGAAATTGTTTGCCGCGCTCTTCGAGCTCCAACCACTTCGATTGCGGATAATGCAGGTCATGATGGTTCACTCATTGCAGAGACTGTTGTCCAATCCACCGGGTGGAATGGCTTCAACGCTCTGACGGGCGACTATGAGGATCTTGCTGTCTCTGGCGTTCTTGACCCGGCAAAAGTAGTCCGTACTGCTCTCCAAAATGCGGGCTCCATTGCAGGCCTCATGCTGACCACCAACACTCTGGTTACGGAGCTCAGCGAGGACAAAGACGCCAAAGCCACCGAAGGCGCAGTTTCCTGAGTTAAAAAGCTACGAAGGGAGAGTTCTTCGAGAACTCTCCCTTGTAAACCATGAGCCAACGAGATTACTACGAAGTCCTCGGGGTTTCCCGAGATGCCGACGAGGGCACGATTAAAAGTGCCTATCGAAAGTTGGCCCTAAAACACCATCCTGACCGCAACAAAGGGGATGAAACTGCAGCAGAAAAATTTAAGGTAGCAGCAGAGGCTTATGCGGTCCTTTCGGATACTCAAAAGCGGCGCACTTATGACCAATATGGCCACGCAGGATTAGGTGGCGGCCCAGGCGGCGGCGGTGTCCATTTCGACAACATGGAGGACATCTTTTCCCAGTTCTCCGACATCTTTGGTGGACAGGGTCAAGGAAGCAGTTTCTTTGAGAACATTTTTGGCTTCGGAGGCGGCGGCGGTCGCTCGAACGCAAGGCGAGGCAGAAGCCTTCGAGCAACCGTTCAAATTTCTCTCCCTGAAGTTCTCAAGGGTTGCGAGCGAACTCTTTCCCTTCACCGAGCTGAATCCTGTACCAGTTGTTCGGGAACAGGTGCAAGCGAAGGGGCCAAACCTGAAGCGTGCGGCACTTGCAAAGGCCATGGACAAGTTCATCAGCAACAGGGTTTCTTTGCTGTCCGAACCACTTGTCCCCATTGCCAAGGCGAAGGGGAAGTAGTTGCAAACCCATGTAAGACTTGCCGTGGAACCGGGCTCGAAGACCAAAAGCGTGAAATCCTCGTCAAAATTCCCCCAGGCATTGAGGACGGCGCCCAAATCCGACTCAGTCAACAAGGGGAAGCTGGGAAAAAAGGCGGACCATCGGGAGACTTATTTGTAGAAGTTCACATAACTGAAGAAGAGGGCTTCCATCGAGATGGTGCCGACCTTTATGTGGAAGTTCCATTGACCTACCCTCAAGCCGCCTTGGGTGACAAGATTATGGTTCAAACTTTAGAAGCTGATGTCCGCATGAGCATTCCTGCCGGCACTCCCACGGGGAAAGTTTTCCGCCTGAAAGGCCAGGGACTCCCCCAACTTCATGGAGGCCGCCGGGGAGATCAGTTTGTCCGCGTGTTTGTTGCCGTGCCCGAAAAAATGTGCCGAGAAGAAAAGAAGTTGGTCCGCAAGCTCAAAGAACTTGAAGATAAAGGAAACTGATTCCGTGATGACTGAAGAAGAAAAAGAACCTGAAGCCGAAACTGAAGAGGTCGCTGAAGAAACCGAAACTCTTGAAGATTGGCAAGACCGCGCTCTTCGAGCCCAAGCGGATATGCAAAACATGCGCAAGCGCTTGGATTCCGATGTCGAGGAGCGAACCCGCGCGCGCACTGAAGCTTTGTTGAGCGAAGTGGTCATGATTCTGGACCACTTTGAATTGGCCCTAGAAGCAATGCCAGCGGAGCTAGAGAAGGACAAGAATGCTGGTCCATTCGCCCAAGGAGTTCGTGCCATTCACATGTCCCTAGGAATGCTTCTTACCCGCTTTGGTGTCCAGGCCGTTGATCCCGAACCGGAAGACAAATTTGACCCAGCCATACACGAAGCTATTCAAACGATTGAGAAAGAAGGCTTAGAGTCGCCTCAAATCCAAAAAGTCCGAACGGGGTACAAAATGGGTAATCGAATCCTTCGACCTGCTCAAGTGAACATTCTGAATCCTATAACCCCTGACGAGGACTCTGCCTAATGCCACATTACGATTACCGGTGTATTGGGTGCGGACACGAATTTGAACTCTTTCAGAACATGAGTGCCACACCAGAAACCGACTGCCCTGAGTGCAAAGACTCTTCCCTGCAACGTCTTATCGGATCTGGTGGCGGTTTGCTTTTTAAGGGCTCTGGTTTCTACGAAACTGATTACAAAAAATCCAGCGAAGCTTGTGCCCAAAAAAATGACTGCCCTGACGGGGGCGGCTGAAGTCTTTAATTTTTTTCGCCGGTCGGCGATTTTGATACCAGGCTAAGGATTGACCCCACCTCGGTCCCCTGCACCTTCCCGATCTTGCCACCCAAAAATACGGCGAGTCATGAAAAGGTAAATTTGCTTCCCCGTTCGCATCCATATCCAGGAAAGTGGACTAGGGGTTTGCAAAATCTTTCGCTCTCGGGGAGTCAATGAGTCGGGGCAATAAGTACGCTTGTGTTTAAGTAAATGTCGGATATCTTCCCGAGCCAAGATGCGGAAGATTTTCCCTCGGCGTTTCGAAATGGTTGCAAGCTGAAAATCAATCAAGCTAGGTTCTCCATTTTTTAATACCAGCCAATTAGGCTCCTTTGCAGAATCATTATGAGCCACCCCCGCGCGGTGAATTTGAGCCAGTAAGCGGCGCGCATTTTCAAAATAGGCCAGGCTTTTTGGTTTGGTGATTTGCATGGGGGAACCTGAGAGCCAAGTCCGGAGCAAACTCGTCCTAGATTCTGAAACTAAATCAGAAACTCCGGCCAAACCACTTAACTGGCGAAGTGCACGAGTTTCCCGGCGAAGCAAAGCACCGGCAATCGGGCGAAGCCACCACGAGACCTGAGAAATGTCGCGGCGGCAAAGGGTTCGGCTTTGGCCACCGCCACCGCTAGAATGACCCCGTTCCACCCGGCCTAGGAGGTCGGACTTCAGCAGACACTCGGGTTGGAATGCCAGCCCTTCTGCACTCGAATCTGCTTGCGTTTCTTTCGCCACAACAAAATGCTACCAGCCCGACCCATCTTGGAAAGAATGCTGTCGGTCGCTTTTCTGGCGATCGCCCTTCCTTCTCTTCTTTTGGGACAGGATCCTCGAATGGACCGAAAAGTTGCCCGAGCAGAAAAGCGCTTCGACAACGCTCTAACGACCCGCGATCGCTGCTACGAAGATCTTCTCGAAGAATACAATACATGTGAAAAGTGGCTAAGCGATGAAACACTTTTAGGCACCCCTCCTCCGCGGCCACTATTAGATTGGTTCAAAGACAGCGCCGTCCCTGAGTCTCAATATTCTGCCGAGCAGGCTCGCATCCTTGAGGGGCAAGAGTTCTTTCTCTTCTGGAATAGTGAACTCTATAAACGCTCTCGCGCCGCTCGCGCCTTTTCTGTTGCAGCTAAAAAACTGGAGCGCTCCTTTCATTCCCTAGAGAAGCTTCGCCACCCCGAAAGATATCAGAAGGGTTTCGAAAAAACGCCCACGGGCATGGCCCTTATCCCATCGGGCAAGTACACCCTTGCATCAGCCGAGGGCTACCTTTTGGGTTACCCAAAGTTCCAGAAAGAGAGAGAAATCCAAGTCTCTTCTTTTTACCTGGACAAACTTGAAGTCACTTGCTCGGAATTCTCTCGTTTCCTTCTCGCCCAACCACCCGCCCTCCGCGAAGAGCACCTTCCCTCTACTTGGCACTGGAGTTCAGATGGTTCGCCCCTATTCCCAGACGGCCATGCCGGACACCCCGTCACCGGAATTTCCTGGTCCACCGCCGCCCAATATGCCGAATGGATTGGGAAGCGTCTCCCCACAGAAAATGAATGGCAAGTTGCCGCGACGGGTTTCTCGCAACGCCGCTACCCCTTGGGCGATTTGTTTGATGCATCCAAAATAAACTGCCAAGCTTTCGGTGCTGGGCATGTTCTACCCTCGAAACAATTCACCGAAGACAGTACCCCACAGGGCTTGCTTTGCATGACCGGGAATGTACGGGAATGGACTTCAGATCTTTACGAAGAACCCATGGGCTCTGACCGTGCCAAACCTGTTCGCAACGCAGGGTCCGAGACTATGGCCGTCGTAAAGGGCGGCAGCTGGCGCGATGATCCTGCAAAATGCCAGGCTCACTTCCGGTGGCTTTTCCCCGCGATGAACACTCGACTCTCCTATGTCGGCTTTCGCTGCGCAATGGACATCCGTTGATTCCTCTCTTCGAAACTCTTCGCGAATATTTCCTGGCTTGCGCTGATTTATTCTTGGCACTCCCTCGACACCTTTGGTCTTTTTCCCGAGTGAGCAAACGGCGGACCGAATTCGCAAATCTTTCGTTTTCAGAAAAACCTACTCCTGCATCAAATGACCCGCCGCAAAAGCCTCTTCGCCGTATCTTCATTTCGTGCGGTGATGCATCGGGTGAAGCCCACACTTTGCGCATTCTTAAAGAACTTCAAAACCGAAACCCAGAAGTAACTGCCGTTGGCTTTGGAAGTCAAAAGCTCAAAGATGCCGGCTTGGATTGTTGGGAGCCCCTTGCTGATCTAAATGTTATGGGATTCCGTGATGTCGCTGCACAGCTCCCCCTCTTCTTTCGTTGCGTTTACCGCTTCGCGAAAGAACTTCATCAGAACCCTCCTGATGTGGTTCTTCTTGTGGACTATCCCGGCCTGAACCGGCACCTTCTCCGAATTGCCAAGCGCGCAAATGTTCCTGTTGTGGATTTCGTTGCGCCCCAACTCTGGGGTTGGGCACCTTGGCGGATAGAGGATTTCAAAAAGGCAGACAGACTCCTCACCATTCTTCCTTTCGAAGAAGATTGGTATCGAAAACGGGGCGCGAAACCGGTTTACATTGGCCACCCCTTAGGAGACAGCATGGAATCTCCCTCAGTCGAAGAGATTCCGGTTCCAAATGAAATACTTGAACATTCGGACTGGGTAGGCCTTCTCCCTGGAAGCCGCAGGCGAGAGATTCGACAGAACCTCCCGCTGCTTTTGGAGGCTGCAGAACTATTACAAAAGGAGAATCCCAAAACCCGATTTGTCCTTCCGTTAAACCGCGACTCCGCATGGGAAGTTGCGGATTCCCTTTTGAGCTCTTCCTCCGTTCAAATTCTTCCTGCTCCTGGCTCTTTTTATTCTGTCTTGCCGCATTTGAAAGCTGCGTGGGTTGCAAGTGGTACTGCTTCTCTAGAGGTTGCCGCTCGTGGCGTTCCCACCGTGGTCGTTTACAGAGTGGAGTCGCGTTTGGGTGATTGGATGGCTCGCCATGCTCTTGCCGTTCCCCATATTGGCTCATTGAATCTTATTGCGGGCCGTAAGCTCGTTCCCGAACACTTGGGTCGCAACTTATCCCCTCAAGCTCTTGCTCAAGATCTTGCATATTTCCTGACACCTTCTGGGCTAAATTCATTTACTGAATCTTTGGCACCTCTTCTGCCTTTCTTTGCCCAGCCGGGGGTTGCAGCTCGCGTAGTTCGAAATCTGGAGGAAATCTCATGAATAAAAGACTGAGCTGTGCATAAGCCTCGTATGCCTCTTAGCGCACCCCCCGAAATGGAAGACCAAGCCCTCCTAGAGCGTGCGCTTCAAGGGAATCGGTCTGCTTTCGGCCAACTTACGAGCCGCCATCAGGCGCGAAGCCTGGCCTTGGCTACTGGTATTCTTGGTAATCGCGAAGATGCTTTAGAAACACTTCAAGAAGCCTACCTTAAATCCTGGAAAGCTCTGGACCAATTTGTTCCTGGCAAACCCTTCTTCCCGTGGTTTTATCGCATTTTGCGCAATGCTTGCATTCAACGCATTCGCCGCCGAAAAATCCGCCAGACGCTTCCCCTTCAAGCCACTAATCCAGAAGGCATTACCTTGCCCGAGCCGGTGGATCATTCTGCACCACTCCCGGAAGAACTTCTGGCTAAAGATGAAGCCAGTCAGAAGGTTGCCCATGCGTTGAGCCGCCTTCCCTTGGCGGACCGCGAAATCTTAACCCTGAAACATTTCGATGGCCTTACTTATCGTGAAATCGCCGACTCTTTGGGGATTCCCGTCGGGACTGTCATGTCCCGGATGTCCACCGCTCGAAAACGGCTCCGCCAATTGCTTCCAAAGGATTCAGCATGAACTCTGAAAACCCCCACTCCATTCCGCTTTGGCCGCCAAAAGATTGCGAACAGGTCGAACTCTGGCTGAATGCTCGCTCCGACGGAGAATGCTCTCCCGAACAAGAAGGATGGTTGAGCCAACACCTTTCGCAATGTGAACCCTGCTCTGAAGAATGGTCATCCCTGGAGAGCACACGCCTTGCTTTTGAAAGCTCCCGCCTACTCGAACCTGCCGATTTTGAGCGTGCCGCACTTCAGCGAACCATCTTTCCTAACTTTCTCGGTAAGTTAGGGTGGACCCTCACGGCTCTGGGTCTTCTACTTTGTACCTGGATTATTTTTGCTGATGTTCTTGAAGAAGAAAGCAATCTCGAAATCTTTGCGATTGTCGGCCTTTGGGGTGGCATCCTTCTCATTGGATTTCGTACCCTAGTGGAACAACTCCGTGTCCGCCGCAAGGACCCTTACCGCCAAGTCAAACGATGATTCTTTCCACAGCTGAAAACGTACCCAATCGAAAGACCACTGAGATCCTCGGACTCGTACGGGGCAATACCATTCGCGCTCGTCACCTTGGAAAAGACATCAGTGCGGTCTTTCGAAACATCTTTGGCGGTGAGGTGGATGAATACACCAAAGTTCTTGCAGAATCCCGCGAGCAAGCTGTCGACCGTATGAAGGAGCAAGCGGTTGCTCTCGGGGCAGACGCCGTAGTCATGGTGCGTTTTTCTTCTGCCCAAGTGATGCAAGGTGCCGCAGAAGTTTTGGCTTACGGGACTGCAGTTCGCCTAGCTGCTGCTGACTAGTTCACGCCAGCGTCTTGAACTTCCCTGCGGTCCAATCCGTTAGGCTATCCCCATGTTGACACTCTCCGCCCTTCTGTTGGCTTTGCCCTGCTCCATTCCCCAGGGCCCTTCAATTAAGGACCTTTTTGATCAGGAGTTGGCTGCTTTCCGGCTCGCCCAAGAGCCCGATGGGAATTACGGAAGCCGCCTAGACACTGCCCATGTTCTTATCGCCATGGCCCATTCTCCGAGAGCTTACCGTGAAGACGACGGGCCCTTCATTCGCTTGGCCTCGGAGTGGCTTATTGCGGCATCCCATGCAGATGCTGAATCCCATTCAAAGGCAACAGATGCGGCATCAGCCTTTGCTTTGCATTCTTTAGATACGGAAAGATACGCAAAAACCATTCAGCGTCTCAAAAAACAAGCCGGCGAGGAGGCTTGGTTGGCATGGGTAAACCCTCAAAGCGAAAAACCAGCCATCGATTTGCTTCAAGAACTTCCCCCGGTGGCCGGTCTTCGTCTCCGCGCTGAAACTTGTGCCCAAGCGGGCGCCCTTTTGGCCAAAGTAAGAAAAACAATTCAAGCACCGACTGCTGACTCCCTCTTGATGGCTCAAAAGAAAGGCAATCAATTCCTTCTGGAATCCAGAGGAGAAAGCGGCCTTTGGGAAATTTTCGGACATCCCGAACCCGGCATCAGTGCCCTTGCTGCCCGCGCCCTTCTTGCATCAGATTCGCAAGAGGTCCAGAATGCCGCTTATCAAACCTTAGATTTCCTCAAAACCTTGCAGAAGGAAGATGGTTCCATCCATGGGGGTCGGCTTCCGGTGTATGTCACCTCTGTTGCCATGATGGCTTTGGCGGCGGGCGAACGGGCACAAGATCAAGATGCTCTTGGTCATGCTGCCAACTTCTTGCGCGCAACTCAATCGGATGAGGGTGAATCTTATTCTGAAAATGACCGCTACTATGGTGGCATTGGTTACGGCGGAGACTTGCGGCCAGACCTTTCGAATCTCCAGTATGCCCTCCAGGCCCTCCACGACTCGGGCGCCACTTCCGAAGATCCGGCATTCCAACGAGCTCTCGTTTTCCTTCAGCGCTCGCAAAACCGTTCAGAATCCAACCCAAAGACATATAAAAAAATTGGAACTGGCGAAGAAGTCCGAGCTGGAAACGATGGTGGCGCAACTTACATGCCCGGGGATTCACCTGCGGGCTATGTCCGATTGGATGACGGGAGCCTTGTTGCGCGCTCTTATGGCTCCATGACTTACGCCCTGCTCAAGTGTTACATTTTTGCAGGACTTCAGCCGGAAGACCCAAGAGTGGAGGCAGTCGTTCAATGGTTAGGTCATCATTGGACCTTGGAGGTGAACCCGGGCTTCGACACCTTGCGCGACCCTCGTGCTGGTTTCCAAGGTCTCTATTACTACTACCTCTCTCTCGCTGAAGCCTTGTCCGCTGCCAAGTTAGAAACCATCGAGGGAAGCGATGGCCAATCCCACAATTGGCGCGCAGAGCTACAAACCCAACTTTTGAAATTTCAAAACGAAGATGGCTCTTGGGTGAACGACCAAGCGGAACGATGGTGGGAAGGTAACCCAGTTCTTTGCACCGCATATGCTCTTTCCGCTTTGGCCGCCACAAAATGAAGGCTCTCAAGCGAGTCCTCCACCCCGATGGCCATCCCGCGTGGCTTTGGGGAGAGGACAATGAATGGCAAGATTGGACAGCAGCAGGTGTTCGAGATGGGTTAAGTGAATTGGCCTCCTTGTTTTTGGACTCGGAAATGCGAGCAGGCATTCAAAAGAATGCTCCCCTTGCAAACTCCGAACTGATGGCGGCCCCGGTTCTCCAACCCGGTCGACCTGGGAAAGCCCTTTGCTTAGGAAAAAATTTCGCCGCGCACGCGCGCGAATTTGGTTTTGAACCACCGAGCGAACTTATTTGGTTTGCCAAGCTCCCCGATGTTCTTTGCGGTCCCGGTGAACCCATTCAGATTCCAAGTTGGTTGGAATCCAGAGTGGATTACGAAGCAGAGTTAGTGGCCCTCGTAGGAGCACCCTTACATAATGCTTCGCCAGATGCTTGCCGGGAAGGAATTGCCGCCTACACACTTGGCAATGACTTCACTGCACGAAACCTTCAAGGAAAAGATCGAAAGCAAAGTTGGCCCTGGTTACGGTGCAAGAACTTGCACACCTTTGGTCCTATCGGGCCCGTTTGGTTGCCCGCTGACGGTCTTCCAAATTGGGATGAACTCACTCTTCGTTGCGAAGTGAATGGGAAAATACAGCAAGAATCCTCCCTTGACGATTTTTTGTGGAAACCCGAAGACGCACTATCGGAAATTTCTCGCTGGTGTCCTCTCCTGCCAGGCGACATTGTTTTCTTGGGAACACCTGAAGGCGTGGGACCGGTAGCCGATGGCGATCAAGTCAAAGTTTCCCTCAACGACTTCATCGAACTGAACAACCCAATCGTACTCTTGGAATCCGTTTCCTAAGGGTGCCGGGGATACACCAAGGGACCCACTAAGTTGCTCATAGCAACGGGACCAAAACTACGGGAATCGAAGGAAACCTTTGCGTGGTCACCAAGGGCGAAAAAACTTCCTTCGGGGACACGAGTTGCCAAGTATTGATCTGCCTCAATGGCACTCGGCGGAAGGGGTGCCTTTTTCCCATTCACCCAAACCGTTCCCCTGGAGATTTTGATTTCGTCACCTGGAAGGCCAATGAGGCGTTTCACATAACGGTGGCCAGGCTCGGTGGGAGAATGAAAAACAACCACTTGGCCTCGACGGGGGCGCCAATGGATGTCTGTAGATTCCCGATAAACCACACTTTGCCCGTCCCAGAGAGTTGGCTCCATGCTGGCTCCATGCACCGGAGCAAGGCGGTAGGAGGCCATGGCAGGCCCAAAAAGAAGCAGTGAGAGCCCCAAAACACGCAAACTGACCACGGAAAGGTTCCGGCTCAGTTTGAGGGCAATGTTTTGATGGTGGGCTTGCACCCCCCTCTTTCGTCGAAAAAGGGGCCATTTCTTGAGTGAAATCGAGCCGGTTGGGAGAATGAGCGGCCCGAGCTGACGCCCCCTCCATTTAACGATGCAAACCTTTTCCCTACCGAAGCAATTCAAGTTTGAGACATCTCATCAAGCTAAGTTGGGGAAAAACTTAGCCGATGGTCTCCAGGATGCAGTCGCGACCGGAGACCTCATCAAAGATGAGGAAGAAACACTCCTTGTTCGAGACTCGAAGGATTGTTGGTGGAAACTCTACCGAGTTCCCCTTCGAAGGCGCTTCTTCGCCTTCGCCGCTCGAAGTCGCGCCCGCCGTGAGTGGCGGGCTCTGCGTGCATTCACTGATAAAGGCGTACCTGCCGTGACCCCACTCGGCATGGGTGAAGAGCGTAAAGGTCCCATTCTTCTTTCATCCCTCCTTGTCACTAAGGGGATTCCAAAGGGCGAGGACCTCCGGGTTTTATTTAAAAAAACTCAAGGTTCAGAGCGGGAGCAGCTTCTGCAAAAAGCTGGGCAAGCGATTCGAAAATTGCATGATGCGGGTTTTGTTCACTTCCGAATGCAAACAAGAAACTTGATTGCCGCTGAAACCGAACAAACTGGCGATTCAACTCTCCTTTGGCTGGATACTCCCTATTCTTGCCACTTTTCAACCGGCGCCCCCCACTCTTTGAGGATTCTGGACCTTGTTGATTTCGCAGGTAATGAAAGCGTCCTTTCTCTGGATGATGCCCGTGCCTTGCTGGTAGCCTATGCAAACGGTGCCGCGCCCATCACCACTGCTGAGGCATTGCACTCTCGCAATCCTCTTGGCCAAAAGCTGCGCCGAATCATCGGCTACCTTCTCGCCATCAATACTGGCCACCGCCCTTAAAAAACTCATGACCCTTCCTCATCGACTCGACTTTTATAACTCGCCTGAAGGCGCAGTGGAATATCTGGAGGAGTATGAAAAGTCTCACCGCAAGCTTTCAGACAAACGGGAACGCAAACTGCTTGCGGGTTATTTTCAGAAAATGGGTGAGCTGAACAGGAGTCTTGACCTTCCATGTGGTTGGGGTCGCTACTTGCCTTACTTGCAATCGCAGTCCAAAGAGGTGTACCAGTCCGATTGGAGCCACGATATGTTGGCTTTAGGAAAAGAACGCTTCGGCGATGAATCTTCTGCGGGTCGCTTTCGCTCTCTGGGAAATCAACTACCTCTTGATTCCAAAAGTATGGACCTTTGTTTTTCCATGCGTCTGAATCACCACCTTGTGGACCCCAAAGTTCGCCGCCAACATGTTCAGGAGCTCTTTCGGGTCTCCAACCAGTGGGCAATATTTTCTTATTTTGACAAAAACTCCCTAAAGAGTTGGACCCGCCGTGTGCGGAAGTTCTTTGGAGGTAAAAAAGTTCTCAAAAATACACTCACTCGCGCTGAGGTTCATGAGATCGCTGTAAAGAGTGGATTCGAAATCGTGGCGGACCCGATGCTCTTTGCCATCGGAAGTGGCCACCGGCTCGTTCTGGCAAAACGCCAGCCCTAAGCCGGCCCGTTCCAAGCTGCGGGCTCAATCCGTTCCAAGTTCGCAGGCAAACTCCCGTGGCGAGCAGTCACGGTTGTTGCAAAGCCCCCCCGGACATTGAATTCTCCACGAACTTCCATCCATTCGGGAGAGGTTGCATCGACCAATTTTGCCAACATTCGGTTGGTGGCATCTTCATGGAAATGCCCAGCATTTCGAAAACAGCGCAAATATAGCTTTAGTGATTTTAATTCAACGCACCGTGGGCCGGGAACATAACGAACCCGAATGGTTGCAAAATCGGGTTGGCCTGTCATGGGGCAAAGGCAGGTAAATTCTGGAGTAACAATCTCAATCAAAAACGACTGTTCCGGACGAGGGTTATCGAAGGTTTCTAAGGGAAACTCAAGGTCTTCGCTCATCGCAATAGCATAACTCAAGCACCCCCTATCACCCTCTTTTTAATTGATACACTCTATTGCTTATAAAACAGTTCCTCTTCCCCTGCGCCCTCCTGCTCTTCCCCTCTGTGGGCTTTGCTCAGACCACATGGTATGTCCCAGATGATTTTGCCACAATTTAGGCGGGCATTGACGGGTCCACAAATGGAGACACGGTCATCGTAAGAGATGGAACTTATGTTGAGCTCATCATTCTCAAGGGAAAGGCGATTACGCTCAAAAGTGAAAATGGCCCCAAGACCACAATCATTGATGGGAATCAAGCGGGCACTGTCGTTTGCTTTATTGCGGGGGAGGGCTCCGACACTGTGTTTGAAGGATTTACGGTGACGAATGGGAAGGCCATCAATAATGGGAGTGGCGGTGGAGTGGGTTGCTACGACAACTCTTCCCCATCCATTGACAACTGCACCTTTTCCCACAACATCGCTACAACCTATGGAGGCGGAGTGATTTGTTATAAATCTTCCCCGACCTTGACCAACTGCATTCTCTGGGTAAACCATTCGCCGAGTGACCCAGAAATAAGCTACGCCGTTCTTTCATCCCCTACACTGAACTACTGCAAGATTGTGGGCGGCTGGCCAACGGGTACAGGCAACATCAACGCCGACCCTCTTTATGTGGATCCTGTAAATAGCAATCTTCATTTGCAATCCGACTCCCCTTGCATCGATGCTGGTGACCCGAACTCTCCTCTCGACCCAGATGGCACTCTTGCCGATATGGGCGCCTATTATTACGACCAAACTTCGCCCAATTTGTCTGTGATGAATCTCATTGCTGGCCAAATGGCCACTGTTGAATTCACGAATTGCACTCCCAACCACACGGTGTTTCTTGTGTGGTCACTTGCCGGCGGAGGTCCCATCAATACTCCTTATGGACTGGGATATGTTTCTGTCCCCTACCTTCAAAGACCCTTCAACACTGATGCAAACGGATTGGGCACCTTCAGCAATCTCATACCCTCCTATCTCTCCGGAACACCCATTTGGTTTCATGGAGTGGATTTAGGGTCGGACAGAATGTTGAATCCATTGGCGATGACAATTCAATAAGAAAACCCTCCCCCATCACAGCCCACTACGGCCCTCTATATTTGATGAACCAAAAGTGAATTGACTGCCTATCCCAGTTTTTTAACGCCAGCTTCGGATTGGTGGTAGCGAAGGGGGGATTCGACGCTTGCGAAGCAAGCGCGCCGGACGGCGCAGCTGTCCGGCCACCCCCTCGGGGGTGCGGGCGAAGCCCGCATGGCTTGGCCATCGCCCAAGACACCGAAGGCCGACGGAGCCACCAAACAAAAAAGTCGGTCGTGCTTGCGCGGACCGACCCTTTTGTTTGGTAGCGGAGCAGGGATTCGCCGCTGATGAGGGCAAAGCCCTCAAGGCGTGCGGAGCAAAGCGACGCACACCGTTCTGCAAGAATCCCAGCTGCCAATGAAAAAGCGACCATCGCGCTTGCGCGAAATGGTCGCATTGAATTGGTAGCGGAGGAGGGATTCGAACCCCCGACACGCGGATTATGATTCCGCTGCTCTAACCAACTGAGCTACTCCGCCGTCCGCCAGGAGCCTGGCGGGAGGGAGATTCTAGCGGCCCCCGGCATCTTCATCCAGGCAACATTCATCCCAACCCTTAGACTGATTTCCATGAGACTCCTCCTCCTGCTTCCCTTCCTCTTTTCAACTCCGTCCTTTGCCCAAGACTCTCACTGGATGGCAGACTTCGACAAAGCCACCCAGCTTGCCCAGAAAGAGGGCAAGGATCTTTTCGTTGACTTTACGGGCTCCGACTGGTGCGGATGGTGCATCAAACTTCACGATGAAGTCTTTCAACATGATGCTTTTCTCAAACCCATCCAAGAGGATTACATTTTGGTTGCCTTAGACTATCCCCGAAAGGAGGCGGCTAAAGCATTGGTACCCAATCCGAAACGGAACCAAGAGCTTAAAAAGAAATATGCCATCCGTGGTTATCCAACAATTCTTCTGATGACCCCTGACGGTGAGGTTTACGGAAAGACTGGCTATCGAAAAGGTGGCCCAGAACTTTATGTAGAGCATGTGAAAAAACTGCAGACAGAACGGCCGCAAAACAAAGTCACTCCAAAACCTCAAGAAGCCTCAGCAAAATCCCCAGAGGCTAGCCCTCGAGACATCGAGGCGGCCACCGCTCTTCATTCAATTCGTGAAAACCTAGGCAAGCGCCCTCCACAAAACCCCGACGGTCGTTCCACTTATTTCAATTCTATGCATGAGAAAATGACCCAATTCGCAAAGGACTGGGCTGGGACTTGGGCTTCGATTAGCGCGCTTACATCCGCAGGCCAAATTGATCTTCGCATATTGGGTGAACCTGAAAAGGGCCTCAAATCTCTTCGGTTCGCCTATGCTCAATCTCTTGCCCTGACTACCGTTCAACCTGAAGGAGTGCATGTAGATTCCTCTCGATTGGCTATAGACCTTGTCCGTGGTCTAATCGAACAGGACCAGCTCGATGAAGCTGAGAAGGTTCTCCAAGACACCAGCAAAGGAGAGGGCCGAAATGCTGAGCGCGCCGAAGGCTTGCTTAAGGAAATTCCCATCCTCCGCCGAATGCAAATTGGGAAAGTTATCCCCCATTTCGAGGGAAAGGGTTTGGATGGAAATTTACTAACTCCAGAAATGTTCCGGGGAAAAGTTTTGTTGTTAGATTTTTGGGCTACTTGGTGCGGCCCGTGTCGAGCAGAGATTCCCCTCGTCGTTTCAACTTATGAAAAGTGGAACTCGCAGGGGTTTGAAGTTTTGGGAATATCTCTAGACCGTTTGGTTACCGAAAAGGATGTTCAAGATGCAGAAGCAAAAGGAGCAAAGCGGCTTCCAACTCGAATGGATGCTCATATTTTGAAAAACTGGGTTCAAGAACAAGCAATGCCTTGGCCTCAGATTTACGATGGTGGTTATTGGAAAGCTGCTATAGCTCAAGAGTTTGCTGTGCATTCCATCCCATTCACCATGCTAGTGGATAGAAAGGGGGTCATCCGATACAAGAAAATTCGTGGGGAAGAACTCACGAAGGCAGTGGAAGCCTTAATGGCAGAAGACACTAAGTAGCCCGAAGGCGAGTCAAGGTCTTTTCTTTTCCCAGAAGGGCCATCATTTCTCCAACAGGTGGTCCACCCAAGGTGCCTGCCAATCTTGCACGAATCGGCTTCATGAGGTTGCCCATTCCAATACCCAACTCTTGGGACACGGCTTTCATCCAGCCATCGAATTCTGATGGAGGGAAATGGGGTTCTGCCTCAAGCCGCTTTGATATTTCTGCAAGCACTCCACATGCGGTATCTGCACGAAGAGCCTTTGCCGCCTTTTTGTCGGGTTCGATAAGCTCTTGGAAAATCCAAGATGCAACTTCGGGAAGTTCGGAATAAAGCTGAATTCTCTCTTGGTAGGCGGCTGCCACTTGGGAAAGCCATTCTTCAGATTCGGTCCCAGAAAGTAGCCCCGCATCTTTTAAAAATGGTTTTGTTTTTTCCACCAAATCAGAAGGTGTGCTTGAACGAATGTAATCTCCACATATCCAGGCCAACTTGTCCGTGTCAAAAATGGCACCCGAAGAATTGATTCTCTTTAGGTCAAATGCTTCGATAAGTCGGTTTGAATCAAAGATAGTCGTTTCATCATCAATGGAAAAACCAAGTAAGGAAAGAAAGTTAAATAGAGCCTCTGCAGGATAGCCCTTGATTTGGTAATCCGCCACAGCGGTGTCCCCCGTTCGTTTGGATAATTTTTTTCCATTTTGCCCCAATATCAGGGGCACATGCACAAACTCAGGTTCTGGCAGACCCATAGCACGATAGATGAGAATTTGCTTAGGAGTGTTCACCAAGTGCTCTTCGCCCCGAAGAACATGGCTGATTTCCATTGCGGCATCATCAAGAGCGCACACAAAGTTATAAGTCGGCATTCCCCCACTACGAACAGCAACCCAATCCTCTACTTGCGAAGAATGGAATCGAACTTCGCCCCGAACATGGTCCTGGATGATGATGGGTTCTTCGTCGGGAACTGCAAACCGAAGGACAAAGGACTCGTCAGTCTCAGCT
The DNA here is from genome assembly GCA_030748415.1 of Planctomycetota bacterium. Taxonomy (GTDB): domain Bacteria; phylum Planctomycetota; class UBA1135; order UBA1135; family UBA1135; genus UBA7888. The sequence continues at coordinate 72,972 of JASMMA010000001.1, read as the reverse complement.
TTCAGGTCGGACTCTTCGCGGCACATCGAACGACAACAACGGTCATAGTGCGGGTTTTCTTTGGCCGCTAATTTTTCTTCTTTCAGCTTCTGAATTCTTTCGGGAGTACAGAAACATCGATAAAGCCAACCCTCTTCCAGACCCTTCGCCGCAGCAGAGGCGTAATGCTCGCTTCGCTCCGATTGGAAGTAAGGGCCGTAATCACCTTCGGCACCAGGACCTTCATCCCAATCTAAGCCCAGCCAACGAAGGGAATCCAGAATGGAATCCAGAGATTCCTGGCTATTGCGCTCCTGATCGGTGTCTTCGATGCGCAAGATGAAAGTCCCGCCCATTTTTCGAGCGTAGGCCCAATTAAAAAGGGCCGTGCGCGCTCCCCCAATGTGAAGCCGTCCAGTAGGAGATGGTGCAAAACGCAGCCGGACAGGTCGATTAAGCTCAGTCATGGGACGAGTTACTCTTCTGCAAGAACCGGATTTATGTCTTCGTCGAATTCAAGGTCATAACCCCAATAAATATTCTGTCCCTGACCTGGGGCCATTGAAATCCGCCATCTGAAAATTCCCTTTTCCTTTCGGAGTCGGGTAGTTTCCTTGTTTCGAATCGGTGCGGGGCGAAGTTCGGTTGGGGACACCTTCAAGGAGCTTGTTCGACTTAGAGGGATAGCCTCTTCCATTACCACTTCGATATCGCCTGGCGCGTTCGAACTCAGCTTCAGCATTGCGCGGTAAACACGAGAAAGCGTAACGGTTGAACTGAGCAATCCGGGGTTATCTCTCTCATCCAAAACCGTTTCCCATTGAACGGAAAGATTGGGGTCGATGCCTAAGTGAATAGTAGTCGAGTCTCCCGGACGCAATACAGGGAATTGGGATTCGCCCAAATAGTCTGGACCCAAGAAGATTTTCGCGGTACCTGGAAGCAAGGGAGCATCGCCAGAAAGTTGGACTCGTGCTCTCAGAAATGCTTGGGAACTCAGAGTTGGGACTACATAGCGTTCGGGTCGGACATCCAGAGGAACTTCTCGAATCCGAAAGCGATAAGGTTCTCCATCAGATGGCAAAGTTTTCCTTTCTGGCAATTGGAATAGAGCCGTCAAGCCAAGGTCCTGCACTTGAACCTCGGGAGCGGCGAGGAATTTTTTGCTTCCTCCGGCGCCGCCTGCCAAACCAATTACTGAGTCCTCATTTGCATCTTCGAAGGCCATTTCTGCACCAAGCACAACTTTGTCCTGTTCAAGTCTCTCTCGAACTGAAACGACTTCACGAAGAAGTCGAAAGACCCTTACAGGCAAAGCTGGAGGATCCAAACCAATACTTGGGGTGGATGTGGATAAAAGAATCTCAGCGTCTTCCCAGTCTTCGCCAGTTTTCTGAACAAGGTGAGCCACCAATCCAACGGTAACACCGGTCAGATCGGGAGAGACCCGAACTGTATAGGTGGGGCGCCAGGAAGCACCCCCAATGAGGTAACTTGCGCGCAATGCAACATCACCAGGCCTTTCGACCCAAACTCGAAGCCGACCTTCTTTGTACCGGCGCAACTGACGACTTCCTCCACCGAGTTGAGATTCAATTGCTTTGATTTGAAGATCCAGCTCTTCGACATCAAGCTCGAACTGGGCAAGCCGGCGGTCCAATGCAGCAGCCATCTCTCCAACTGTCTCCAGGTCGCCCAAAAAAGCATCTGGTTTCTCACCATTGGCAACGGCCTGAATCATGGAGGAAAGAAGAGCTTGCTCGGTTTCAATCGCAACCCTATCGCTTCTCAAAACTCGCCTTTCTTTTTGCAAGGATGACAACTCACTTCTGAGTTGGTCGCGGCGTGTGTTATCCAAGGCAGAGCCCGTTACCGTGTGAGCTTCGACCGAAAGAACTTTAGCTTCGCCTTGTTCAATTTTCGTTTGAAACGATGTTGAGTCCAAGCCCAAAGGAAGGGGTGAAAGTGAAAGCCACATCTCACCGGGCTCGCTCACCTTTAATTGAATCGTTCGCTCGACGAGGGCTTGACCACCGTAAATCGTAACCCGATCAATGGTGGCCTCCACGGGAACAAGACTTGGTTCTTGGGGCAGAGCAAAAACGAAAAGCAGAAGGCTGGTGATCATGGCTTTACACGGGGCTGAATGCCTCCGGGGAAGGGTATTCTATTCTCCCCTTTGGACTCTATCCCCGTAATCGGAGCTGGCCTCGCTGGCTCAGAAGCCGCTTGGCAAATCGCCGAGGCCGGCCTGGATGTGCGTTTGTACGAGATGCGCCCTCACCAGCCCACTCCTGCCCACCAAAGTGACCACTGTGCCGAACTTGTTTGTTCCAATTCATTGGGTTCGACTCTTCCCGATCGGGCGGCAGGTGTTCTTCAAACTGAGTTGGCCTCCATGGACTCGATGCTCCTCCTAGAAGCGCAAAAAGCCTCGGTTCCAGCAGGTCAAGCTCTCGCTGTGGATCGGGATGCCTTTGGGAAGGCCGTCACAAAGCACTTGGAAGAGCACCCTCGCATCCAGATTATTCGTGAAGAGGTCAACAAGATTCCAGAGGACTCCATTATTGTCCTCGCAACCGGTCCTCTGACTTCCGAATCCATGGCTCATTCCATTCAGTCATGGGCCGGAACTGAGAATCTTTCATTCTTTGACGCAATCGCACCAGTGGTCACGGGGGATAGTTTAGATTTGGAAGTCATTTTTCGCGCTTCTCGCTGGCAAGCAAAGGAAGAAGATGGGATTAGCGGCGATTACTTAAACATCCCATTGGATAAAGATGACTACGAAAACCTCCTCGATGGCCTTTTGACAGCTGAGAAACATGAGCTAAAAGAATTTGAAGAGCAAGATCCCCGAGCAGAATCCTTTTTCGAAAGATGTCTTCCTGTCGAAATCTTGGCCAGTCGGGGTCGTGATTCCCTCCGCTATGGCCCTCTTCGACCTGTTGGTTTGTTTGTTCCAAAAACGGGAAAACGCCCCTATGCCGTTGTGCAACTTCGAGCGGAAAACAAAGAAGGCACCCTCTGGAATTTGGTGGGCTTCCAAACCAACCTCCGTTACGGGGAACAGGAAGCACTTCTACACGCCCTCCCCGGCATGAAAAATGCCGAATTCGTCCGCCTCGGTTCCATGCACCGAAACACCTTCATTTGCTCGCCAAAACTCCTTACGAGCTCCCTTGAATGGAAAACTCGCCCTGGCCTCTTTATTGCCGGCCAACTCTCGGGCATAGAAGGATATCTGGGCAATATCGGTTCTGGGCTCCTTGCAGGCCGAAATGCCATCCGAAAAGCCCTCGGCGAACCCCTTGAAACCCTCCCCCCTGAAACCCTTCTAGGCGCCCTGGCACTGCACATTTCCGAAGCCCCGGCTAAGGGATTTCAGCCCATGAAGGCAGAATTTGGAATTCTTCCTCCCCTTCCGCGAGGGATACGCAAAAATGAGCGCCGTAAAGTTCGCGCTCAACGCTCCCAAAGCGCCCTGGCCTCGCACTTGCTGGCTAACCCTCTTCCCCATCCCGAACGACACCCTGAGAAATCATGCTCACAAGCTCCCACGAAATAACAACTTTCAAAAACGAAGCCTTCACAGACTTTTCCAAAGAAGAGAATTCATCTGCCTTTGAAGAAGCCCTCAAAAAGGTTGAGGCCTCCTTTCCAGTTGTGGTTCGCCTTTGGATTGATGGTGAAGAAAAAGAAGGTGGCTCTGGAACTTTTGAATCCCTTGATCCATCCTTAACTTCCCGCGCCGTTGCAAATTCTGCAAAAGCAAGTCGGGAAGATGCACTCACGGCGATTGCAGGCGCACACAAAGCTTTTGGGGAATGGTCCCAACGCTCTTGCGAAGAACGTGCTGAATACCTTTTCAAAGCTGCAGAGATTATGCGCCTTCGGAAGCATGAGTTCTCAGCAATGATGGTTTATGAAGCCGGCAAAAACTGGGCTGAAGCCGACGGCGACACCGCTGAGGCAATTGACTTTTTAGAGTTCTACGCCAGAGAAGCATTGCGCTACGGTGGCAAACAGCCCATTGTCCCTTGCGCTGGCGAAGACAATGAATTGATTTACATCCCGCTTGGGGTTGGTGCAGTCATTCCACCCTGGAACTTTCCTCTTGCCATCCTTGTAGGCATGACTTGTGCTGCCTTGGTTACTGGGAACACTGTTGTTCTGAAACCATCTTCTGACACTCCGGGAATTGCTTCCATGTTTGTGGATCTGATGAAAGAGATTGGTCTCCCAGCTGGCGTTCTTCAGTTTGTCCCCGGCTCTGGTTCCGAAGTGGGCAATGCCATTGTTGAACATGCCCTCACTCGTTTCATTTCCTTCACAGGGTCTGCTGAAGTTGGCATGGGGATTTACGAGAAAGCCGGAAAAGTAGTTGAGGGCCAAGTCTGGCTCAAACGGGTTGTTGCAGAAATGGGCGGAAAAGATTTCATGTTCCTGGACGAAGACGCCGACATCGACAAAGCCGTTACTGATACTCACTCAGCTGCCTTTGGCTACCAAGGACAAAAGTGTTCTGCATGTTCTCGCTTGATTCTCCACGAAAAAATACATGATGAGTTCATGGAGAAATTCCTGCCATTGGTTGAAGCAACGGTTTCAGGTCACCCAAGTTCTCCTACCAACTACCTTGCGGCGATGGTCAACGAATCTGCCCGTCAAACTGCCCTTGACGGAATTGAAGCCGCCAAAAAAGACGGCAATACTCTCATTGCCGGTGGCGAAGTTGGAGAAGGCGAAGGATGGTACCTGCAACCCACTGTTTTCACTGGGGTCAAGCGCGGCGACACCATCTGGAAAGAGGAACTATTCGCACCCGTTCTCGCCGTTCACAAAGTTTCTTCCTTCGAGGAAGGGATTGAAGCTGCCAATGACACCATCTTTGGCCTCACCGGCGCCTACTGGGGTAAGGACGAGGAAAAAATTGCCATTGCCAGACGGGATCTCCACTGCGGCAATCTGTACATCAATCGGAAATGCACCGGAGCTCTTGTAGGTGCCCATCCCTTTGGTGGATTCAACATGTCTGGAACGGACTCTAAAGCTGGTGGTAGAGATTACCTCTTGCTGTTCCTCCAAGGCAAAATGGTTTCTCGTTCCAAGTGACCGACGAAATTGGCAGGCGAGGGTTTTTTCGCGAAGGCATGCGCGCCTTTGTTCGAGCCCTCGCTGAAACTGCTGATGCTTCGAGGGAATTTAGGGGCCATAAAACCGTTGACCAGAATCGAAGAATTCGGCCACCAGGTGCCCTTCCCGAATCCGATTTTTTAGCTTCCTGCACGCCAGAATCCTGCACTGCTTGCATCGACGCATGCCCTTGTGATGCCATTGTTCAGGTGCCTGATTCCTTTCCAGATGCAAAAACGCCTGTCATTGTCCCAAGCCTCAGGGCATGCGCTTCTTGTCTCGATGTTTCCTGCACTCATGTTTGTGACACTGGTGCCCTCCGCCCAATTGAGAGTCCTGAGAAAATCGCCATGGGGCTTGCCGTTCTGGACGAGAGCACCTGCTTTGCATTCAATGGAACATTCTGCGTAACCTGTTACAACATTTGTCCCGTAACACCCAAGGCTATCCGCCTCAATGAGCGTGGGCGCCCTGAAGTTGTCGAGGAACCTTGCACAGGTTGCGGCATTTGTGAAGAAAGATGCCCCACCGAACCACGTGCAATCCGGATTGCCCCGCCACAACCGCCACCACTCACCGATGGCCACCCCCCAATCTAATAAAAAATCTCGCCGAGTTCAGCCAGTTCGACCTGAAAGCGAGCTGGAAGAGCCTTTTGAACCAGTCAACCTTTCACGGCCAGGCCTAGCTGCATGGCTCCTATTGGGCCCAATTCTTTCGGTTGTAGGCGTGCTTGGGTGGCTGAGAATCTGCATCGAGGCACCATCTCTAGATGGAACTCCCATATCCTGGTCCGCCTTGGGTCTTAATTTCCTCCTTCTCCTTCTCTTCTTTTTACCCCACTCACTTTTGGCTCGAGGATTTGGGCGTCGTTTTCTTAATCGTCCCTTTGGTCCCGATGCCGAGCGTCCCGTTTATGTTTTTATTTCTGGTGTAACTCTATGTGTATTAGTTTTCTCATGGAAAACAACGGGCCCAATTCTTTGGGATTACAACGATGGACTTCTCATCTTGTCTCGCCTTATTCAAACTACCGGGCTACTCCTTGCAACATGGGCCGCCCTCGTTGTAGGCGGGACACAACTTTTGGGTTTGCCCCAACTTCGCGCACTAGAAAAAGGCCAGCATGCCCCGAGTCAAGAGTTTGTCGCTCTGCCCCCTTATTGTTGGCTAAGGCAACCCATCAACGCTGGTTTTCTTCTTTTCCTTTTGGGTATGCCTGAAGTTACCGCAGACAGGTTGCTTCTGGGCATCGGAACGGCCATTTGGATTTTACTTTGCGCTCCCTATGAAGAACGGGATTCGGAAATCACATTTGGAACTGCCTACTTGGACTATAAAGCGCGAACTCCTCGGTGGATTCCAAAGTTCGGCGATCGTTCCGAATCATGACTCCCTCTGACTTAATTTCTAAGCTTCGGGAAATATGCGGCCCTGATTATCTCCTTGAAGACCTCGCTTCTCTCTATGCTTACGAATCAGACGCCCTTACTCTTTTTCGAGCAAAGCCACTTTGTGTCGCTCTTCCTGGAAACCAGGAGGAACTGATTCGCTGCGTGCAGATACTGCACGAATCCAAAGTTCCCTTTGCAGCAAGAGGTGCGGGCACTGGGCTATCCGGAGGTGCCTTGGTCCCGCCTGGTGGCGTGGTTTTGGCCTTAACCCGGCTAAATAAAGTCCTAGAAGTTCATCCCGAAGAATCTTGGGCTTTGGTGGAGCCTGGAGTAATCAATGCCTCCTTGTCGAGAAGTGTAAAAAAGTACGGGCTTCAGTTTGCTCCAGATCCTGCTAGCCAAAGAGTCTGTACCGTCGGCGGGAATGCTGCTGAAAATTCTGGCGGCCCCCATTGTTTCCTGCACGGAATGACCACTCAGCATGTTCTATTTGTTGAGGTCATCCTTCCCAACGGAGATATTGAAACATGGGGCACTCAAAATAGCGCTGATGATGCCCTAGATCTTCGAGGATTCTTCCTTGGCTCCGAAGGCTCTGTTGCAATTGCCAGTAAGCTTGGCCTTCGGCTGGTCCCTCTTCCTTTGGGAACTCGGACCTGGCTCGCCGCTTACTCATCCATGAACGATGCCTGTGACACAGTTTCAGAGATTGTGGCAGAGGGGTTGCAACCAGCAGCCATGGAGGTCATGGACCAACAAGCAATTCACGCCGTTGAAGATTCTGTCTATCGATGTGGCCTCCCCAAGAACGCTGCGGCAGTTCTTTTGTTGGAGCTGGAAGGTCACCCCGGCGTTTTAGAACGCGACGCTGTCTCTATTGAGCGGACCCTTAAAAAAAGAGGCCCTATTTCTTTCGAAGAAGCTCTATCTGCTCTTGAGCAGGCTGCTCTTTGGAAAGGGCGAAAAGGTGCTGGAGGGGCATTGGGTCGTCTTGCACCTGATAGTTATGTTATGGACGGCGTTGTTCCCCGTTCAAAACTTGCAGAAATTATGGCCTTTGTTCAGAGTGTTCAAAGCGAAACTGGGCTCCCCGTCGCAAACTTGTTCCACGCGGGAGATGGAAATATCCATCCTCACTTCTCTTACGATGCCCGTTGCCCGAAGCAGGCAAAGATTGTCGAAGAGGCTGGTGCAAAAATTCTTAAACGGTGCCTGAAGCTCGGAGGTTCGCTTACAGGAGAACATGGAATTGGTTTAGAGAAAGAAGCTTTGTTGGATTTACAGTTTGACAAATCCACCCTCTCTTTCATGGAAAGGATGCGCGGTGTTTTTAACCCCAACGACCAACTGAACCCCGGAAAAGGGTTACCCCTTGGAAAGGCATGCGCCGAAGCATTTCATCGGCACCGTGGAGGGGGTGAATCTCAGTGACCCTATTCAATGCAAGCTCGATTGAAGAAATCCAGGAAGTCGTCTCGGATTCATCTTTGATGCAGGAAGGCGTGTTGCCCATCGGGAACGGGACCCGATTAGAAAGACACTCCTCACTTTCCTCTCCAAATCACCTCCTTTCTCTTTCAGGAATGAACCAAATCCTGGACTTGAACCCTTCAGAGCAAACATGTGTTGTTGAATCAGGTGTTTCCGCTGCTGCCCTGAACGCCGAATCAAAAAAGTTCGGCCTAGAGCTTGGAGTTGTTTCTCCATGTGCGACAAACGGAACATTGGGGGGGTTGTTTTTAGCCGGCGAACTAAGCCTCGCGACATCTTTACACGGTCCTCCACGAGACCAAGTGTTGGGAGCTGAGTGGATGCTGGCTGATGGAACTCTCGTAAAAAGTGGCGGGCAAGTGGTCAAAAATGTTGCAGGCTATGACACAACCCGACTTCTTCTTGGTTCGCAAGGCCGATTGGCTATTTGCTTATCCCTGTGCCTTCGACTGAAACCCATCTCGCGACACCCTCAATGGGGTCTTTTAAGCCCAGAGGAACCTACTCCATTCGATTCCACCCAGAACTTGGACTATTTGTTTCAAGCGAGTTCCAATTCCAAAATTTGCTTTCGCGCTGATGAAGCTTCATTTACTCCAGAAATGAAATCTCACTCCTGCAACGAGGCCCTCGCTCAACAAGAACTCTCTTCAACGCTAAAGAACTTCGAAACATCTCCCTTCCGCTATCACTCTGCGCGCGTCTGCGATTTAAATTCCACCGCAGGCCCGGTTGATTTTCTCGGCAAAATCCAAGGCGCCGCCTCTCTAAATGTTCCCTTGAGGGCAACAGCCTTTCCTCGACAAGAGCTCTCCCCTTGGCTTCAAAAAATCCAGGAAGCTTGCGCCCCGAACTGCTCTCCATTTGGAGGACGCATTAGCTAATGAGTTCGAGTCTCCCCAGTTTGAGCGACTGCATGCACTGTGGTTTGTGCCTCGAAAAATGTCCAACCTACCGAGTCACAGGAAATGAAACCAAATCCCCTCGAGGGCGGCTATTCCTCATGCGGGCCAACGAAGAGGGACGCCTTTCTCCTAGTGACACCAAGATTCACCTTGATGATTGCCTCCTTTGTCGTGCCTGCGAGACCGCTTGCCCCTCTGGAGTTGAGTACGGCTCCCTACTGAGCCAATCGCGAGAGGGACAAGCAAATCTATTTCTTCGTGGTTTTCTCTCGGTCGCCTTCTCCTCAAGAATAATCGTTCGCCTGCTTGCCCTCTGCTTGCGCTTATTGCGAGGTTTACACATCGCGACAGTATTAGAAAAATTCAGCCCACAGCCCCTTCGCGGAATGCTCTCGGCTATCCCTACCCGCCCAACTTCTTTTCATCCGAAACCTGGCCAACAATGGCCGGCAAAGGGTGCCGTTCGGGGAAAGGTAGGCATTCACTTGGGTTGCACTCAGCCAGGTTTATTTGGCTCCACCCTAAAAGACACGATTGCCCTACTTCAGGAACAGGGATTCGATGTAGTGGCTCCTCCCCAACCCGTTTGCTGCGGCGCGATTCATGCACATTCGGGAATGGGCGAAAAAGCTAGACACCTTGCTGAACTTACTTTGGCGGCCTTCCCAGAACCCCTAGATGCCATTTTGATTCCGGCAGCCGGTTGCGCCGCTCACATAAAAGAAAACCTCAGTGACTCTTCCAACATTGAAGAGCCTCTCCTTTTCTTGCATCAGCGAGGGCTTCGTGGAACCCCAGAGCCCCTTCCAATTCGCGTGGCTTGGGATCCCCCGTGCCACTTACAGCATGTCCTTGGGAGCACCGATGAGGTTCCTTCCCTCCTTGCTTCCATCCCGAAGCTCAACTTGCTACCACTAAAAGAGTCCGGCTTGTGTTGTGGTGCAGGAGGAATCAACTTTATCAGGAGTCCAAAAATTTCAGATGAAGTAACTCGTCGCAAAATGGAACATATCCAAGCGGCGGAGGCGGACATCATCCTTTCCAGCAATCCTGGTTGCCAGATGCGCTTGGACTCCGGGAGTCGTGATTCTAAAAACCCGCTTCCCGTAAAGCATCCGATTTCATTGCTCGCAGAATCCTACTGCGAAAGTCGTCGGTAATAATCTTCCAGGCGCTTCAGGCCAGCGTCTCGGAAACCGTCGGCAAGTCCATTCCAGTTACGAGGCTTCCGGATAATTCGTTTGCCTCCTAGGAGAAGTGAATCCAGCAGATTACCTGAATCCATCTCTTTCAACAGAGAAACATCCTGGAGAAGGCGGCTCATTTCCACCGGGCCCGGATAAATGGCAACCAACTGCCCTTTTGAATCCAACAGCAAGGAAGTGGGCAAGGGGCTTCCGCTATTTGGGCCTAATAAAACATCGAGCAAAGCCTTCAGAGAAGATTTAAATTGGTCGTCTGCCCAGCCAGCATCACTGAGAAGACCAAACTCTTCTAGGTATGATTTCGCACGCTCAAGGGAGTCGGCTTCATCTGCGCAAAGCGGGACAATTCGCAAACCGCTTTTTTTAATTCGTGCTTGATTTTCTTTAAAATCTTCGAGTTCGAGTAGGCATGCACGGCAGGTAGTGCTCCAAATATTCAAGAGAACAGGCCCCCCACTTAAATTTTCAACTTTGCGGTTTGCTTTGCCCTTCCAAGGCGGGATCCCCCATGGGGAAAGAGGAATTTTCTCCCCAAGGGGAACGCGGCGGACGGTGCCACCTTCTGGGTGCAAGGTTTTGGATTCCGCAGAAGCAAATCGAGGAGCACGACGCTCAGGCAAAATAAATGGAAGGTCCTCGCCCTGGACAATCCCCAGACGAGAGCCGGCAGGAATGTTCTCGAATGAGTCCGTCGTTCCATCCGGCCACAGAACCGTCAATTTTTGAACGGTTTTTGCCTCTCCAATTCCAAAGTGCAACCTTTTTGATGATTGCGCCAAGTATCCTTCCCCCCCATAAAGGGTTTTGCGGAAAGTCTTTCCACCAGCTTGAAGAATTACACGAGCACCAATCGCATCGTGATTTGAAGTTACGCCCACGAGTTGCACATTAATAAAGTTGCCGGGGTTTTGAATTTCATTTCTCAGAACCCTCAACCGGGGGGCGGTCCGGCTTTTCAATACCAGATCTTGGCGACCATCATCGTCCCAGTCCAAGACTGCTAAAGCACGGCCATCCCCTTTGAAATCAACCGTCCCCACAGAAGATACATCTGCGAAGCGAAGTTCCCCCAAATTCAAGAATAGGCGATTGGCTTCTCGGCCGCTCCATGAGGCGCCCTCATTCATCACCATGTGTTGAATACTCGCCCAAGCTTGCTTGTATTCATCAGGAGCATCACCCGCTTCAGCTGGGCTTTGCGACGTCACGCGTCGCCAGAAAAAACTTCACAAGTCATCTTTATCAGGATTTGTTACAAAACCATTCGGCGAATAAATGTCTGCAAAGCCATCGTTATTGAAATCAACAGACTTTGCACCCCAGGCCCATCCCCCTATTGCCGCACCTGATGTGTCGGTTGAGTCTTCGAAGAATCCAGCACCGTTATTTGAAAGCAAGGTGTTGCCCCTTGCATGGCGTTGGTAATGCTGATGAACATCCGTGTTTTCACCACCCATAAATTGCTCAGTTTGAGGAACAATCCTTTGACCTGCAGAAGAGAACATGTTGCTCACATATAAGTCCATATCTCCATCTAGATCAAAGTCCTCACATGTCACTCCCATGCCAGCGGCTAAATCCTCCGCTCCTCGTTCTTGGGCGACATCCCGAAAGTGACCCCCTTCGTTGAGGTAGAGGTTGTTTTTTCCAAAGTCGTTGGTGACATACAAATCCGGGTCACCATCTTGATCAAAATCTTCCCACAAAGCGGCTAAGCTAAATTTGGAGTTGTTGTGCCCAAAGCCAACCCTATCGGTTGCAAGTGAAAACTGGTGGTTCCCATCGTTTTGCCAGTACATATTGGGCGCACCGTTGTCTGCATCGTGATACGGGGTAGGGACTCCACCAATGAGGCCGTCCTGAACATAGCGACAGCAGTAAATATCTAAGTCCCCATCCTTGTCTGCATCGGCAGACACCATTGAATAAACATCCTCTGGCCCTACGCCTGTTAGGGGTGTAAATTCTGAAAATGCCCCCGTCCCATTATTCCAACCAATCAAGAGATTTGGGCCTACTGCAAGAGCGATGTCTTGATCGCCATCGTTATCAAAATCTAAAATGAGTGCACTCCTCGTGTTGTCCAAGAAGGAAAGTCCGGCCAACTCAGTTGCATCTTGAAGTGCACCATCAGGACGCCGCAAGTAAAGGCGATTGGGAATACCACCTTGTTGCGGCATAAAAATATCATCGAATCCATCGCCATTCACATCTCCGACTGCAACGCCTTGTGCCCCTATGTAGGAGTTGCCCAGCATCTGGTCGGTGCGCCATTGGTAACCCCCAACGCCCGTCATAATCTCTTCCTTAAATTGAGGGACATCACCCAAAACTGCTTGGGTAACTTCAGAGAAGAGCGGGCCGGATGTTTGAACCCATTCCCAGGAGCGGGGCCGGACAGACTGCAAGCGCAAGGTTTCACCGTCTTTGGCAATCTCCCAGCCAAGTTGCCATTCCAGATTGAGTTGAGAATAAGGTTTTGAACTCAAATCATCTAAATGAATAACCGCCTGGGTTTCGAATTGATTTTCTCCGATTAACTTGACTTCAAGGTATTTGAAAAAAAGATGGGTCTTTTTGGTGTTCTGAAAAACGGAAAGTAAATTTTGAAACTGGGTTTTTAGGTTCTCCTTCCCAAGTATATCTGAAGAAAACTCCTTCCCCCTCTCCACCAAAATGCCTGCTCCATCATGTAAGCGGCTCTTCTTTTCAGGAACAAGAGGAAGCAAAGCACCAAACTCGTGAGCTAAAAGTTGGTCCCAGGTGGGTTCCTCTTCGGTTGCGACCCCAAGGGCGTGATGAAAAATAGCCTTGAGGGATTTTTTGGCGCTGCCATGCAAAACCTCCGTTTTCCAACGGTCATATCCTGGGTCTCTCCGCTTGAGATTGTCCTCCGCCCAAACGGGCAATTGCCAATCTTGTTTTTGAATCAAAACCCCCTCTTGTTGAATACCACCCATGGAAACCATTTCCTCGCCCCCTTCCTGGCCACAAGAAAAAAAGAGCAAGAGGGGAATCCCCAAAAAGATACTTGTCGGTTTCATCAGGTTACTCAGCAATAATACGGGTAGCCCCATGGAACATCCAGAGGGCGGTCAAAATTGCGCCGACAACTAAAGCAATAAACAAAAATACGAAGCGCTGATGCGTTCCTCGATTCCCGCCAGTGGCGAGCCGGATTCCACTCCAGGCCACAAGGGGGAAAGCAATTAACGCTGAGCTGGCAATTACGAGGTGAACTTGTTTCGGGATTTCTTCAAAAACCCAGTCGCGCCCAATCATCTCCGCCTGAACAATGGCCCCAGCCAAAAGAACAATCATTGCCCCTGCCCATCGATAGTGAGCGGCGCGAACCTTTTGACGGCCCGCGTGAATGGTTGCGAACAGACAAGCTACTACAAGAAGCAGATTCAACACGAAGAAGGCTGTACTCATTTGGGGGGAGGATACCATCCCTCCTATGCTCGCCACTACACTTGCCATTGCCCTTCTTCCCCTTTTCGTTGACCCAGGCTCCGATGACCCTCAGCAAGGTCCATTCCTTATCCGGAACATTCAACTTGCTTTCCCAGATCAGCCTGCGGAAATCTCCAATATTCTCATTCAGGATGGTGAATATCAAATCGCACCAGCCTCGCAACCAGAGGCTGGCCTAACAGTTATTCAGGCGGAAGACGATTGGATTTTGTATCCCGGAATGCTGCATGGCAATTTAAAAATCACCACTTCCGATCTTCCGGAAAGCCCCTATAAGGAAACAGCCACCGACCCGAAAACAGGCCCCATCGTTGGAATGGAGCGAGGGTCCCGCCATGCCCTCCGTGCTTGGCTCCATGTTTCTGATTTTTTGGACTGGGATCCTGCCGCGGGCAAAGACTGGCGCAATGCTGGATTCACTTCCGCTTATGCTCTACCCAAGAACGGCATCTTAAGGGGACATGCAGCATGGCTTTCCCTAAATGGAGAACCTCTTGGTAACGCCCTCCTTCAACGGGAAGGACTTCCCGTTTACGCTCTTAAAAACAATATGGGTGGCGGGTATCCACGAACATCAATGGCTGTACTGGCGACTCTTCGCCAAGCATTCCTAGACCAAGAATGGAATACAAGATGGCGCAAAAAGGCAGACCCTGACCTGGACTCATTGCGGCCGGGTATTTTCCTAGCAAATTCTTCAAGAGAAACTGAAAATGTATTGGATTTGCTTGAGAACTTCAAGAATGATTGGCCGGCTGTCATTCTTGGCGGGATTGATTCTTGGAAACACTCAGAACGCCTGAAGAGACAAAATGTTTCCGTTCTTTTTGTTCTTGATTACGAGGAAACACCCAAGAGCGATGAAGATCTTGGAATTGTAGGCCTTGATGAGCGCCCTTACTGGCAACCCCCAGCCAAACTTCGAGCTGAAGAGCGCTTGGACCACCAAAATAGTGTCCGAGATTTCCTTCTTCTTCGCGAATCTGGAGTTCGCTGCGCATTAGTCCCGAAGGGCAAGTCTGCGAACTTCCAAAAAGCTCTCAAACAATTGAAAGAAGCGGGCCTTCCAGCAAAAGAGCTTCACCAAGCCTTGAGCTCAGACTTGTCCAACATTCTAAATCTTGAGCTTCCTTGGCGCGAGAACGCTGCCGATTTGTTGATTAGCCGCGGCCCATTCGACCCTGCCGATCCGCAACTTGCATGGGTGTTTGTTGATGGACAAGGCTGGGAATACAAGTTAGATGAAGAAGAAAATGAGAAAAGCAAAGAGGGGGATTCGAACGAAACTTCTCCGTCCATAGCCGGTGACTGGCTTGTTCATTTAGAAACTCCCATGGGAGAACAAAAATTCGGAATCGCTCTCTCTAGTGAAGAATCCTCCGTCCTTATGTTTGACCCTGAGGACCCTTCTGAGCGAGAAGCTGCAACAGGTATCTCCTATTCTGGGAACTCCGTTACTTTCACATTTACACCTCCTGACATTCCAGCCGAAATGACGGCCAATTTTACAATCGCTGGGAACGCCGGCTCTGGAAGTATCAGTGCATTTGGGCATGACATGGACGCATCGGTAACCCGAATGGGTTCCCCTGAAAAAGAGGCTGTAACGCAAACGGACAAGACCGAGGAGGCCGATGACCAAGCTTCCTCCAAAGACTTTGAGCTGGGTCACCCAGAATGGCTTGTCGAAACCAAAGCAGACCGCACACCCCAGCACATATTGAAGGGCGATGTACTTCTTAAGGGGAGCACTCTCTACCCTATGACCGGCGAAGCTCCTTATGTTGGGGATCTTTTGATTCAAGGTGGAAGAATTGCTGGCATTGGACCATCCATCTCAACTCTTAAATCCGTTCCCACAATCAACGCAGTCGGTTGGCACATCACTCCGGGAGTCATTGACCCTCATTCCCACCTTTCCTTAGACGGGATTAATGAAGGCTCTGTGTCCATTTCCGCCGAATGTAGCGTTGACGACATGATTCGGACCGAAGATGTGGGAATCTGGCGTGCCGCTGCGGGTGGAACCGCCGTTGTTCAATCCTTGCATGGCTCTGCCAACCCCATTGGCGGTCAAGCCGCCGTTTGGGAACTCAATTACTGGGAACCCACTCAAGCCGGCTTACGGTTGCCTGGAGCTCCTCAGGGAATCAAGTTTGCTTTGGGGGAAAATGTCAAACAATCCAACTGGTCAGACAATTGGGGGAGGCGGTTTCCCGACTCAAGGATGGGTGTTCAAGCTGTTTATCGGCGTGCCTTCACGGCAGCCCAAGATTATGCTCGTCGAAAATCTGCTTTCGAGGCCGGCGATCTTCCATCTTTCCGCCGAGATGTTCGCTTGGAAACATTGGCCGACATTCTTGCTGGCAAAATTCACATTCAATGCCATTCCTACCGCGCTGACGAACTTCAAATGTTCCTAGGTATCTGTGAAGAGTTTGGTATTCGGCGCCCCACTTTCCAGCATGTTCTCGAAGGTTACAAGTTGGCACCTGAAATCGCCGCCTACGGTGCTATGGCTTCAACATTCTCCGACTGGTGGGCTTATAAGTTTGAGGTTTATGATGCCATTCCCTGGAATGTTGCCCTACTCACTCGGGCGGGTGTAACAACAACAATCAACTCGGACTCCGATGAAATGATTCGCCGGCTAAACACCGAAGCAGGGAAGTCATTGCGCTACGGCCAACTTTCTATTGAAGAATGTTTGGCGCTCTGCACCCTCAATGGTGCCAAGCAGCTTCATGTTGAAGAACGATTAGGCTCATTGGAAGTTGGCAAAGACGGAACGATTACCGCATTTGACGGTCCACCCTTATCAACTTGGTCTCGCTGCACCCTCACCCTTGCGCGGGGCAGAACACTTTTCGAACGGAATGAAGAAACAGATTCTCGCTGGGAAGAATATGCCCTCTCTTGCTCGTCTTTTGCGGAAAAGCTCCGAGGGGAAACAGAATCAAATTCCATCCCCATAGAAACACCTCTCGACTGGGGACCTTGGACTCGCCAAGGACAAGGCATTTCTCAGTTTATTCACAATGTGGTCATTCACTCTGCGGCATCACCTACTTCTCCCCCGGTTCCAGGCGCAGTTCATATTCAAGATGGCCGAATTCTCTGGCTGGGCGCAAGCTACGACGGCTCTCTTCCTGCTCACACCGAAATGATCGATGGGAAAGGAATGGGGCTATACCCCACCTTCATCAATACGGGAGATCAAATTGGCCTCATGGAGGTTGAGCAGGTCCGGTCCTCCCGCGATGACCGCGAAACGGGTAAAGATCACCCCGACCTCTCGATTGCCTCAGCTATTCATTCTGACAGCCGACATATTCGAGTCACTCGGATGTCTGGTATTGGCCACGCTCTTTCCAGCACAGTCTCAGGGCGCATCCGTGGCCAGGCTGCTCTCATTCAAATGGATGGCGACACAACAGAGGAAATGGTGGTCCTTCCAGATATTGCTCTTCACATTTCTTTTCCAGGAGTCAAGAAAGCCAAACCAGGAGATGCGCCTTCTAAGCCATCAAAATTGGATGAGCTTGACCGATGGATGGACGATTCTCTGGAATACGGAAAGAGCCTTGAGGAAGCAAAAGAAGCTGGAGGTATTGCTTGGTCTCGCTTTCAACGAAACCCCAAACTCGAAGCATTGCTCCCCTACGCCTTAGGGAATAAGCCGGTTATTCTGGATGCAAACGGCCCGTTCACTTTAATGGCCGCTCGAAATTGGGCCAAGGAACGCAACCTTGACCCCATTTACTCTGGGGCAATGGGTGCCTGGAAAATTGCCGGTTTTCTGGGTGCTGACCAGGCTCGCGTTCTGCTGGGTTCCGTCCATAGCCTGCCTCGAAATGAAAATGACCCCTTTGATTCCCCGTACCGAAGCGCGGGCATCCTTGAAGCAAGCGGTTGCAAGGTCGGTCTTCGTACGGGCGATACCCATGTAGCTCGGAATCTTCCATTCCAAGCTGCCACCGCAGGAGCTCATGGCGCTGGCCCCAATAATGCTCTTCACTTTCTTAGCTTGGGTGCTGCTGAAGCTCTTGGAATAAGTGCCTATACCGGCTCCATCGAGGTGGGCAAAGCTGCCAACTTCTTCCTGGCCGAAGGCGACCCCTTGGACAATGATGGTCAGATTCGCCGGATGTGGCTGGGGGGCGCGGAGGTGGAGCTGAGTTCTGAACAGACTCGCCTCCGAGATCGTTACCAGGAAAGAATTGAGTTCATGACTCCTCCCCTCGAGCAAGCCCCGCGAAGGTAGAATTCAGGGGTGACCCTGAAGACCCCCCAGCAACTTGTGTGCATCCCCAACGATTGCGGTTCATCAGCCGCCGAACGCGGGTTTTCTACTATGGCTCGGTCCATGCTTGGTTCCTCTATTTTGCAGGTTGCAAATGAAATCCGAGAGCTCCTTGGAAAGGGGATTGATGTAGCAAACATGACCGTAGGGGATTTTTCCCCGACTCAATTTCCGATTCCACCAAAGCTTACCCAAGAGCTTCTTGCCGCCATCGGCCAAGGAGACACAAACTATCCACCACCTGCTGGACTATGGGAACTTCGAGATGCTGTACGGCAACACATTGCACGCACGCAGGGCATGGAATACCCCTTAGATGGCATCACAATTGTGAGCGGCGGGCGACCAACTTTGTATTCCACTTACCGCTTGCTCGTGGATCCCGGCGAACTGGTTCTATTCCCACTCCCCTCCTGGAACAATCACAACTATCGAGACACATCACAAGTCCGTGTCAAAGGTGTCCCCTGCGGCCCGGACACTGCATTTCAGCCCACGGTTGACCACCTAAGTCCCTATATTTCCGAAGCTCGGCTCTTAGTTTTGAACACTCCTCAGAACCCCTCCGGAGGAGTCATGCCCAAAGAAATTGTTGCAAACTTTGGGACCCTTCTTGTTGAAGAAAACCTGCGGCGAGAAAAGACAAATGAGAAACCCCTATTTTTATTGTTTGACCAAATTTATCGCTCTTTAGTTTTCCCCGGTCACGATCATTATTCTCCCGTCCAACTGGTTCCAGAGTGTGCTCCATTTGTGATTCACACTGATGGCATTTCCAAAGGTTGCGCTGCAACTGGCTTGCGTTGTGGTTGGATGTTTGGTCCCCCAGCCATCGCTCAAAAAATGACAGCTCTTCTTACTCATGTCGGTGCCTGGGCTCCAAAGCCGGTTCAGCAGGCAACTGCAAATTTCCTCTTGGATACCGACGCTGTAGATTCTTGGGATCGAGAAATGATAGGGCAAGTTCGCAAACGCCTGGACGCCCTGCGAGATGTTATGCAAACGCTCAAGGAAGAAGGGTTCCCTGTCGATTTTATTGAACCACAGGGCGCAATTTATATGTCCCTTCAATTCCGGCTTGCCGGCATGAAAACGGCCGAAGGAACTGTCCTAGAAAACAACGAAGCGATTCGTTCCTTCCTTCTCCAAGAAGCATCTTTTGCTTTAGTCGGCTTCTCTGCCTTTGGTGTCGAGCCCCAAGACTTGGATGGTTGGTTCAGGGGAAGTATTGGGGCAGTAGGGGTCGAGGACATCCAAAATTCCCTCCCAAAGCTTCGAAAAGCACTATCTTCTCTTTCTTGAACTTGTATCTCTCCCCCTAGGGGCGTCTAGAATCGGATAAGTGCACCCTTGCACCTGACGAACCTCATGCGCTATCTCTCCACCCTTACTTTGGTTATCGCTCTGATGACCTGTACGCGCAGTGGTTCTGACGAGGAGACAACTACCAAACTTTCGTTTTGCGGAAATGCAGAATTTGCCGTTCCGTCCTTTGGCTACGGTGAGTCGGACCACGGCGTCGTTGCATTCAATGACTCCAACGATTTATGTGTCGCATTTCAAACTCGAAGCAACTATCCGGATGGGCCGTGGCAAGTTGAAGCAGTGGTTTTGGAGTACATGGGCGAGGGACAATGGGACTGCCCTTCTCGTTCAAGTGTTCTCGTGCTCGGTTCTCCACAAGGAGTCCTCCCTTCCGCAGACCAGGAAGAATGCAAAAAGCCGGACATCGTTGCAATAGGAGACGATTTCTTTGTCGTTTGGACTCGCTTGGATCAAAGTGATCTTCAAACAAATCCGGCTCGCACTGGCATCATTGAGTGTGCTTCCATTCGAAAGGATTCCTCCGGCTGGACACTTGACACGAGTTCTGCGGGGGTTGGCTTTCCATTGGATTCACTTGTTGTCCCGGGAAGAGCGGGATGCATGCCTGCCCTCGCTCGATTGGATCAATCCTCTCCATACTCGATTGGTGTTGTTTACACCTCAGAAACAGCTCGAAGCATCGGAACAATTGAATTCGAGTACTCTGTTCAGTTTCTGGGGGTGAATCCCAATGATTTAACTTCCTTCACGGGGCCGCACTCTTTAGTTGATGATGTTCCTTTTGATTGGAATGCTAGCGACTTAAGTGGGCGAATTCTTCCCGATGCCGTTGGTGACGATGATGGCAATCTGGTAGTTATCTGGGAAGCCCTCGAAGATGACGGTACAGGCACCAATTCTCGCCTTGGTAGCATTCACATCGCTTCCTTTTCAGACCCAACAGCTGGCCTGCCCTCAACCTCCCCGCCTTTAGATGGCCGGCAGGACTACCAAATTCGAAGGCGACCCAACCTCTCAACTGAAGCTGGAAGCCCTAATACTCTTTTGGCTAGTTGGGGAGTTGGCTTCGACACAACGAATGGAAATGCGCTTGGAGATTGGGACACAACTGTTCTTCTTCTGGATATGACCAACTTGACCGCTGGCCAACCGGCTGTAACTGAGCTCCCCTTCCCAAATCTCCCCAATCTTCATCACAAATTTCCTCTCCCGGCAATTCATGGGGGCCAAAGCACCTGCTTTTTGACCGAAGGGAATTACAGCCTAAGTTTTTGGAATGGTGACCCCAGCCCAGAACCGGAAGTTTCCCTCCTGACAACTTCAACGGTTCCCGCAACCAGACCCTCTGTTGCTGCAGGGGAGCTTGAAGATTCGCGTTCCATCCTCGCTGCTACATGGGAAGCTCCAGATGCTTCCTCATCGAGGGATATTCTCTATATTCGCGTTTTCGAGGGCTAAGTTCCCTTGAGGGCCTTGGCGCAGTTGTCCTGGGAACCGCAGGGCATTGGGAATATCACAGCCAACAAAGGGCCAGATTTGTGGTATTCTCCATTGATTCCTCTAATGCAAATTCCTGTCTTCTCCATGATTCTAACTGGGCTGGCCTTGTGTTTGCCGAGCGGGGCCCTCTATGCCCAGAACATTATCCAATTGAACGACTTCACTTCGCTTCCGATGAAAAATGCATACACAGCAGACCATGCAGTGGTGGCATTGAACAGCCGCGGAGACGCGTTTGTCGTCTGGGATGCCCAGATAAAAATAAACGGATCCTCACCCCGAAAATTTCGGAGTGGTGTCCAAGGTGTTTTCATGCGCCGCACTTCCCTTACTACCTGGTCTGTTCCCAGCAAATCTTCTGTAATTACCTTGGGGGACCCAAATGCCTTCTCGATTGGCTCTGACGAAAAATGCCACAAGCCGGACATCATCGCCCAAGGTAATAATTTTGTTGTAACATGGCCTCGCATTGAGTTGATATCTGGAAATTCTCGTCTAGAAGCTGTTGAGATATCTGTTCACCCCCAGGGCCCTATTCGAATCAACCGCCCAGACTCTTTTTCAGGTATAGGCTGGGTTGTTGAGGATGGGCTCACTAGCGGAGATGCTGGAATCATGCCCGATCTTGTTCGTGTGGACCCCACGACTGGTTTCCCCTCCCAAGTGGCAGCCGTTTATTCACATTCAACCTCCATTTCTGGCTCCGAAAGAGAATATGAAATTCGCCTCACAGGAATGGACTTTTCTGTTTCCCCTCCAAATTTCACCCAACCTCAGACCTTAGTCCAGGATGTCTGCATGGACGATCATCCTGCTGGGCTAGTGGGTGGACGAGTCTTGCCTGATGCTGTCTCGGACGATTATGGCAACCTTGTTTTGGCTTGGGAAAACTTCAAACTCGCTGGGCATCAAGGTGCACCCACTGACTTAGGCTTCATTCAAGTGACTCGTTTTTCCCTTTCCTCTGGCTGCCCGATAGCTTTAGAGACAAATGTCTTCTATGGGTTGACTACTTCAAGCAAACAGCGGCGGCCAATGCTCTCGACATCTCACGCAGATTCTAGAAATTCCGTATCCCTCTCTTGGGGAGAAGTTTTTGATGCTGTGGCTGACGATGCGACCCTCTTCTGCAAAGACTTGGAATATTTGAATCCATCCACTACTGGTTCTGTCACCATTTCCGACTCAGGCTTCTCCAACCTGCCCGGCTGGCAAGCCGCTCTTCCCATTCCTTTAACAGGCAAGAATCTTCGTTATCTCTTTTCAAACCACTATTTGGCTGGACAAACCCCATCCATTTCAGCATTTCAGTTTGGCACGGTTGCCGGCATGGAATATTTCCCACAATTAAAAGGAATTGGCCCAAGAAGAGTTTCCGTAGATCTACTGGAAATGAATCGAAGTTCTATTTACTCCAACAGAATCCTCGCTCTGGCCTATGAGGCTGCAAGGGGCTCTGTGAATCCGTATCCAAAAATATTTGTGGGCTTTACTTCTCTTTAAGAGCCTTTTGCTTACACCCTTTCGCTAACGAGCGAACTAGAAAATTCACCGCTTCTGTTGGGTAAGGTCTTTGGTGATCTTCAACTTTAATCAATGCGCCACCATTTTTTCGTTTCACGATTCGTACAAAGAAAAACTGAGTAAAGGAGTCATCAGCAGTGACCACTTTTAATAACCAACTGTCTTCTCCGCGCAAGCATTCTTTAATTTCCCCAACTGCAGTTGCCTCCTGGAATCGAGCACCAGAAAGGGTGCAAATGGTGTCGTCAGAAGGCATGGATTCAAGGTGAGCGTGGTACATTTGGTTTAGTCGGAACAGGCGCTTGGAAGAAGAAGAATATTTGGTTGTTGCTACAACTCGAAAAAAGGACCTGCCTTCTTTTATCCACTTTTCTTCGTAGCGTGTTTTGAATGGTCTTGCGGGGTTGGTTTCTAATGGTTGAACTGAAAACTCTTCCCGGCCAGAAAGAAAATCGTGAGCAGCGTGGGCATACCAGTCTTGGTCCGTTACAAGTTCGAACTCACCGCCAGGTCGAAGAACATCAACAAGAGTTTCCGCGAACTGCGGACTGCTCACTCGATGCTTCGCATGCTTTTCTTTGGGCCAAGGCATCGGAAATTGCATGAGCACTTTTTCTAGTGAAGCTGAGGCAAAAAGTTCTCGAAGGAGATAACGAGCATCTCCTCGAACAACCATTGCATTGCTTAGTTTGCGTAAATGAAACTCGCGGCACGCCTTCTGAATTCCCTCCTGAGGGAGTTCTATTCCAACAAAATTCCATTTTGGCTGGGACTCGGCCCACCATGCGAGATATTCCCCAGACCCAAATCCAACTTCCACTGCAAGCGGTGCAGGGCGGGTGAATGCGGCCGACCAATCGGGGGGCATTTTCTCTGACAGGGAGGGAATCCACTCGTATTCTTGCAAGAGGGAGGGGCGAGCTTTCACGCTTTGATTATCCCCAATCCCCTACCATAGGGTAAACTACTGATTCAGATGTCTCGCATTTTCGCCCTTCTTGCCATACTCCTCCTGCTCTTACCGAGCAGTCAGGCTTGGGGGACTTCGTATTGCGCAAAAGCCTGCGCTTGCGGCTGCAAGGCCTTTGTTGACTCGGCTCCATCTGCTCCTGAGGCTCCTCGCCTTCAAAAAGGGTGTTGCTGCAAAGCCCAAAAAGCACCCTCTCAGGAATCTCAAAAGCCAAGCCTTCCTCGTCAATGCGAGGACACGAAAGTGCCAACACCCGAGTCCGCCCTTCAAAGGGACTCCAGTAATAGCTTGGCGCCAGTTCTGGATTCCACAAGTTCCTGTTTTAGCCCTCAGATTCCTCGCCCTCCGCCACGGTCCTTGAATCTGCTTTATTGCGTGTATCTCTGCTGAGTGAGTTCTGGGTGCATTTATATGCATCCATTGAGTTCCTCATTTCTTTCGGCGTGTCCAAACATGCCACCTTCCTCATGCAGAGAAAACACCCATGCAATCCCGTTTCTTCCTTACCGGCCTAACCCTGTTAGCCGCATGCTCGGCCCCACTTTCATCTTACACAACACAAGTTGAAGAATGGTCCACCCTGGAAATTGGCTTTCTTCAATCGCCGCAGACGACCTCTCAGGCGGCGGAGGGCTCTTTCGAGGCACTATTCCAAAGGGCACGCTTTCAAAACCCCGGTCTTTTTGCCTCTTGGCAAAAATGGCGCGCTGCCATTGAGGTCATCCCTCAGGCGGGTGGCCTTCCAGACCCAAAGCTTCAAGTGGGTTTATTTCTTAGTTCTTTAGAGACAAAAGAAGGCTCAACAAATAATCGCCTTTCACTTCAACAGGCATTCCCATGGCCTGGCACCTTAAACCTCGCCGCTCAAGCCGCAGCCCTACAAGCCGAGGCCGCCAGAGAAGATTACCTGGCTAAGGAACTCGACTTACGAGCAATGTTGCGCAAACTCTGCGCAGAGAATTCCTGGCTTTCTTCAAGCATTCAGTTCACTCAAGCGCACTTAGATCTTTTAAGCGAAATGGAAAGTGTCGTGCGCAAACGATGGGAAGATGGCGCTGCCACTCACGGAAGCCTGCTCAAAATTCAAATCGAATTGGCACTTCTGGAAGAAAGCTTGGCAAGCCTCAAGGACCGCCAATTGCCACTTCTTGCAGAGATGAACACATTATTAAATCGCGCACCAGCTCATGTAGTGGAATGGCCCAAGGACTCCATTCTTCCAACCTTTATTTTTGATTCCACTCAACTCCTGAGGAGCCTGGAACAGAACAACCCAAGCCTTCGCGCTCTTGACTTTTTAGTCCAAAGCCATCAAGTAAATGTAGAAGTCGCAAAATTGGGTTTGCTTCCGAATTTATCAATTGGCGTGGACTGGACTGGCATCCAAGACAACGGTTCTGGAAGTGATTCAGGCAAAGACGCCTTCGCGCTAGGGGTTGGTATTGAGCTCCCTATCCAACAACACTCCCGAAAGTCCCGCATTAGGAAAGCAACTGCAATTCTCGCCGCAACCCGTTCTCAAAAGATTCAAACTGTTAACTCGTTTCGCTCAAAGCTAGAAGCCAAGTTCTTCCAGTTGCGAGATGCAGAGCGAGGCTATGACCTCCACAAAAATGGCCTGATTCCTAAGGGGCATCAAGCCTTGGAATCCACCATGGTTTCCTACCAAGCCGGGAATGCTTCTTTTCTAGATTTCCTGGACACCCAACGAACACTCCTCAACTCCGAACTGGCGGTTTTGCGCGCCGAAGCTGACCGCACCATAGCGCTTGCTGAAATTTCTGCACTCAGCGGAACCAAATTCCTTGACCAATGAAAAAACTCCTCCTAAACCTCCGTTTCATTCTTCCGGCCTTGCTTGCAGGCTTCCTTATGGCCCGTTGCGAGTCGGTATTCCCTACCGGATCCTCATCAGAATCGGACACAAACAAGGAAGCAGATTCGGTTCTTTGGACTTGCTCGATGCACCCTCAGTTCCAACTCCCCAAGCCAGTTCCCTGTCCCATTTGTGGAATGGACCTGATTCCCGTTGACCCTAATGCAGGGAATTTAGAAGAAAACCAAGTCGCTCTCACGACAGAAGCAATGGCCCTTGCCGAAATCCAAACTACTGAGGTGGTTCGTGGAGAAGCAAGCATGGCTTTAAGAATTGTGGGGAAGCTCAACTGGGACGAAACTCGATTTGAAACTGTTACTGCATGGGCCGGGGGAAGATTGGACTCCATGCAAATCAGTTATGAAGGAGAATTGGTTCAAGAAGGTCAATCCGTTGCCGTGATTTGGAGTCCTGAACTCATTTCGGCTCAACAAGAGTATTTGGAATCCATCAAAGCAGCCCAAAGGTTACGAAAGGCGCCCGGAGATTCATTGAAAAGAACAGCCCGGGAAACCGTTGAATCAGCACTTTCTCGGCTCATTGCTTTAGGAATGAACAAAGAAGATGTGGAAGCCCTTCAATACGCTGGGGGCGCCCAAGAGCAGGCCACTCTTTACGCAAATGTTTCAGGCGTGAGCGTTGAAGTTTTCGCTGAAGAAGGTGAATGGGTTAAGCGAGGGCAAAGACTCTTCTCCGTTGCAGACCCAAAACACCTCTGGGCAGAACTGGAAGCCCACGAATCTGACCTCGCCTTCCTAGAAACTGGCCAAGAGGTCAGTCTTGAGGCAGATGCCCTTCCAGGGATGGCATTTATGGGCAAGATTAGTTTTATTGAGCCCACCCTTGACCTCCGAACTCGCACGGTGATGGTTCGCGTTCAAATAGAAAACAAAAAGGGGCTCCTCAAGCCTGGCATGTTTATTCGTGGTGTTGTCAACGCGGCCCTGGACTCCAACGGCCAGGTAACTCGGAGCACAGCGCGCCCTCTACCCCTCTTGATTCCACGCACCGCACCCTTAATGACGGGCACCCGAGCAGTGGTTTACCTAAAGGTCTTAACAGAAGAAAAAACAATTTTTGAAGGGCGGGAGATTCTTCTCGGACCAAGGGCGGGAGAACACTATGTCGTTCTAGATGGTCTTGAAGAAGGGGAAATTATTGTGACTCGCGGCGCCTTCAAGCTGGACTCTTCTCTTCAAATCTTGGCAAAGCCAAGCATGATGTCCATGGGTAGTGAAATCGCCGACATGTCCCTAGATGTCCCACAAGCTTTCCAAGAAGCATTAAGTCGAATTGCAACTCCTTATCTGGCAATTCGAGTGGCTTTGGCCAACGATGACTTTGATACCGCGTCAAAAGAAGTCGCCGGATTCCTTTCCGAACTGGAATCTGCTTCTTCATTGGAATTGTCCGAAACAATTACCGAGCTTTGGAGTCCACTTGCGGCAAAAATGAACAATGGTGGCCTCGGAATGAAGAACTCAAAAGGAATCGAAGATCTGCGCGCAAGCTTTGAACATGCGAGTAAAGGTTTAATTGCAGCACTTGACCGCTTCGGTTACGTAGATGGTGGGCCCGAACTTAAAGTCTTCTTCTGTCCAATGGCCTTTGAGAACACAGGCGCTGAATGGCTCCAAATCGAAGACCGGCTTGCCAATCCTTATTTTGGTGCATCCATGTTGCGCTGCGGAGAAATGCGTCGCGTGATTGACCCCCTGTCCTCTGAGCAAAACCAAGACTACTAGGCCCATGCTTCACCGATTCATCACCTTCTGCCTGGACCAGAGGCTTCTCGTCTTAACGGGTGTCCTCATTCTTGCAATATGGGGAGTTGGGGTCAGCCCATTCAATTGGGGGCCCTCCTTTATTCCAAGGGACCCTGTCCCTGTAGATGCCATTCCAGACCTAGGGGAAAACCAGCAGATTGTTTTCACTGCCTGGCCAGGAAGAAGTCCTCAGGATATGGAAGATCAGATTACCTATCCGCTCACGACATCGCTCCTAGGTGTCCCAGGAGTTCGGACGGTGCGCTCTTTCTCCATGATGGGTTTTTCAACAATCTATGTTGTATTTGAAGAGGATGTCGAGTTTTATTGGTCACGTTCGCGTATCCTAGAAAAGTTAAACTCCCTTCCCTCGGGCTTACTTCCTAATGATGTCACACCAGCACTGGGCCCGGACGCCACAGCACTTGGACAAGTTTTCTGGTACACACTTGAGGGCCGAGACGGGGACGGAAATCCAACAGGTGGCTGGGATCTTGACGAACTGAGAACCGTTCAAGATTTCCACGTTCGCTATGCCTTAATGGCCGCAGATGGTGTCGCCGAAGTCGCATCGGTTGGGGGATTCCGGCGTGAGTTTCAAGTTGAAGTTGACCCCGACTCCATGAGAGCTCACGGGGTTGAACTATCTCAAGTGATGCGCGCCGTTCGCTCTTCCAACCAAGAGGTTGGCGCTCGCACGATTGAGGTCAACGCGGTGGAATACCTTGTTCGCGGGCTAGGATGGGTTGAGGATACTTCTGATTTAGAGGAAGCAGTCGTACGAGTGACTCAGGATGGCATTCCAGTTCGTCTTCAAGATGTCGCAACGATTCAACTTGGACCTGCTCTTCGAAGAGGTGCCCTGGACAAAGGCGGCAATGAGGCCGTAGGTGGAGTCGTGGTTTCTCGTTTCGGCGCAAATCCAATGGCCACGATTCAAGCGGTAAAAGAGACCATTAAAGAAATTGAAAATGGCCTACCACGAAAGACACTCAAAGATGGTCGTGTTTCCAAACTTCACATCATTCCTTTCTATGACAGGTCAGAGCTCATTAATGAGACTTTAGACACTCTCAAGCGAGCCCTCAGCGAAGAGATTTTGGTCACCATCTTGGTAGTTGTCTTCATGTTGGCCAACCTTCGAAGTTCCTTCATGCTTTCACTAGTGCTCCCATTGGCAGTCCTCTGCGCATTTTTGGGGATGAAGTGGACTGGAGTGGAGGCCAATGTTGTGGCTCTCGCCGGAATCGCAATTGCAATCGGGACCATGGTTGATATGGGCATTGTCCTTGTTGAAAACATTCAAAAACGCCTAGAGGAGGCACCTGAAGGAGAGAACAGCATTCAAACCATTGCGTCCGCCGCAACAGAAGTTGGTTCCGCTGTCATGACTGCTGTTGCAACAACTGTTATTGGCTTCTTGCCTGTATTCACAATGACGGGCGCTGAAGGCCGATTATTTAAGCCCCTTGCTTTCACAAAAACATACGCTCTTCTCGGCTCACTGTTCATTTCTCTTCTTCTAGTACCCGTTTTGGCTTTCCTTTTCCATCGTTGGAAACCATCTAGAAAGCAAAAAAATGATGGGCGACGAGGTCCGCTTTCATGGGCAATACTTATTTTCTCTGGTTTACTTTTGGCGGAGCATTGGCAACCGCTGGGACCGACTGCAGGTCTTCTAACAAACTCCATTTTTGTTTTTTGCACCTCATTTGGCCTTTTGTGGGGATTCGAGCTCTTCCATAAGCGCTATGAATCCATACTGCGATGGTGCTTGAGCAACAAACTTCTTTTCCTTGTTTCTCCTACAATCGTACTTGCTGCTGGGGGTTGGGTCTGGAAAAACAGCGGCCAGGAATTCATGCCTCAACTAGATGAAGGCTCCTTCCTCTACATGCCAACGACAATGCCTCATGCAGGCATGGGAGAATCCCTGGATGCGCTTTCAAAAATGGACCAATCAATTGAGTCCATTCCCGAAGTGACTCAAGTTATTGGAAAAATTGGGCGAGTTGAAAGTGCTTTGGATCCGGCACCCTTGTCCATGGTTGAATCGGTCATTCATTACAAACCTGAGTTTGGAACCGACTCGGATGGTAACCGTATCCGCCAATGGAGGGAGCACATTCGCACGAAGGAAGATATCTGGAAAGAAATCCAAAAAGCCGCGGAGGTTCCCGGTTCAACTTCCGCCCCTCTCCTTCAGCCCATTTCGACAAGGATTGTCATGCTCCAAAGTGGGATGCGGGCTCCCATGGGAGTCAAAGTGAAAGCACCCAACCTAATCTCCCTTGAGCGGGCAGCATTAGATATCGAGGCTTCTCTCCGCGAAGCCGAGGGGGTAGAGGCCAATACGGTTGCAGCCGACCGTGTCGTTGGTAAGCCCTACTTGGAAGTATCCGTGGACCGCGAAGCAGCCGCTCGTTTTGGGCTGAATGTTGCGGACATCCACCAGTCTTTGGCGATTGCCGTTGGAGGAAAATCTTTGGGAACGACAGCCCAAGGGCGAGAACGCTACCCCATCACATTGCGCTACGCCCGTGAGACTCGAGACTCCCTGGAAGCCATTCAAGATTTGCACATCCTGGCCCCCACTGGTGCCCATGTCACCTTGGAGCAAGTCGCAAATGTGGACTATGTCCGGGGTCCTCAAGTTCTAAAAACAGAGGACACCTTCCTTACCGCATATGTTGTCTTCGACAAGCACCCCGGTTGGAGCGAAGTCAAAGCTGTGGAAGCTGCTCGCGAACATTTGCTTCAAGCCCAAAGCAAAGGTGAGCTTTTATTGCCATCCGGTGTCTCTTATGTGTTCGATGGGAGCTGGAAAAACCAAGTGCATGCACAAAGAACACTTTCTATTGTTCTTCCACTCGCACTCTTGCTCATCTTAATGGTCTTGCACCTTCAATTCAGAAGCGTTTCAACTTCCGCAATTGTATTTAGTGGTGTAATCGTCGCTTGGGCAGGTGGTTTCATTCTGTTGGGCTTGTACTCACAACCCTGGTTCTTGGACATTCAACTCTTTGGGCAATCCCTGAGGGAAGTCTTTGCTGTACACCCTATCAATCTTTCAATTGCTGTCTGGGTTGGTTTCCTTGCCCTCTTTGGAATTGCAACTGATGATGGTGTCGTCATGGCGACTTACTTACGCCAAACTTTCAACCAGGAAAAACCTGGCACCGTTCAAGGCGTGCGAGAAGCAGTCGTTCATGCGGGGCTTCGGCGAGTGCGCCCATGTCTCATGACATCAGCAACCACTTTGCTTGCTCTTCTCCCAGTTCTCAGCTCAACTGGGAAAGGTGCCGAGGTCATGATTCCCATGGCAATCCCCTCCTTTGGTGGTATGGCCATTGCTCTCATGAGCATGTTCTTAGTACCTGTGCTTTGGTCCTGGCGAGCCGAACGAAAGCTTCTTTC
Source organism: Planctomycetota bacterium (assembly GCA_030748415.1). Lineage (GTDB taxonomy): Bacteria > Planctomycetota > UBA1135 > UBA1135 > UBA1135 > UBA7888. The sequence goes on along the minus strand of JASMMA010000001.1, from coordinate 42,703 downwards.
CTAACCCTGCCGCTAAGAATCCAGAGTCCAATGGGATTCCTCTAAGGACTCCCGAATGCGGAAAGCAGTCTCTACTGCGCGAAGACCATCCATCCCAGAGACTGGATGGTCCGTTCCCTTTTCAACAGCTTCAGCAAAGGCACAAAGCTCGGCCCGCAATGGTTCGTCTTCGTCGAGCTGAAGTTCTTCGGTGTGAAGCAACTCTTGAAAGGCCTGGGAAGGGTTGTCGGATTTAGCAGCTTGCGCAATCGCCTCAGGTTGAAACTTGCTCGACTTCTGAACCAAGAGAGCATACCTATCCTGGCTATCCACCGAGACATAACAGTCCGGACCGAAAACGCGAAAGCGCCGCATGGGTTTCAAAGAAAGGCGGGAAGCGGTCAAGTTTGCCGTCACCCCTGAAGGAAACTTGAGTCGGGCTGAACAAATGTCTTCAGTTGAAGACAAGGTCTGTCCACCAACGGCATCAACGCTATCAGGCACATTACCTACCCAGGCTAGAAGGAGGTCAATGTCATGAATCATTAAATCAAGAACCACTCCAACATCTGTAGAGCGGAAGGTATAGGGTGCAAGGCGGTGCGCCTCGACGAAACGTGGCTGAATCCCTAACTCCATTGCGCGGCGAACTGCTGGATTAAAACGCTCAACATGCCCAACCCCTACCATGGCGCCATGCGCCGTGGCTTCATCCAATATCTGCCGACATATTTCAGGATCGGGGGCCATCGGCTTTTCAATCAAAACAGAAACGCCCGCTTTCAAAAAAGGTGAAGCGCAGCTTTGATGCAAAACCGTAGGAACAGCGATGACTGCAAAATCTACGCGAGCTGGCAAATCCGATATTTTGGGGTACCAGGAGCAGGAATAGCGCTCTGCCAGCTCTTTCCCTCGAACTTGGTCGGGCTCAACGATTCCAACTAGATTAATCTGAGGGAGTTCGGAAAGAATTCGAGCATGGTGGCGGCCAAGATGCCCCACTCCAACGACGCAGGCCTTTAAAGTCGCCATGGTTAGGCTTCCGCGGGTGGCCGCCGCAAAGATTCACGATAACGGCCTTGATATCCCCGTTCCATATCTCGAAGAAAAGCAATCAAACGCAGTACCTCGGGACACCAGTCTCCACGCGTCTCCATTTCTTGAATCGCAAGTGAAGTGGGGGTCTCGTCAGCATAAAGGCGGCGGTAGGCGTCTCGCATTTGAGCGACAGATTCTGGGGAGGTCTTTTTCCGGTTGAGACCAACCGAATTAACACCTCGAACGCGCCCAGGGCTTCCTTCCACGACCATATATGGGGGGACATCTTTAATAATTCGAGCCATCCCGCCAACCATTGCCAAAGTGCCAACCGTCACGAAATGATTCAATGCAGAACCTCCGGAGACAATTGCTTGAGACTCCACTCGAACATGACCAGCCATTAAAACATTATTTCCAACAATGATGTCATCTTCAAGAACGCAATCGTGCGCAATGTGTGCACAAGCCATGAGCAAGTTCCGATCCCCGAGAGTGGTTACCCACGACCCTGCAGCGGTGCCAATGTTGATGGTGACGAACTCGCGAACGACATTGTCATCGCCTAAAACCAATGCAGAATCCTCGCCTGCGTATTTCAAGTCTTGGGGCAAGCCGCCAATGCTCGCTTGGCCCATAAAACGGTTTCGTTGTCCAATTGTGGTTTTACCTTGAATCACCACATGGGGACCTAAAACAGTGTCGGCTCCAATTTCGACCTTGTGGCCGACATGGCAAAAGGGACCAACAACAACTCCAGAGTCCAACTCGGCCCCTGGGGCAATATGGGAGGTAGGGTGAATTTTTGTGCTCATGCGTCTACGAGGGCGAATGAAAGGGTAGCCTCGGCAGCAAGGCGGCGCCCTACCTTCGTAACCCCTACTACCTGACCTCTATTTCGATTCAGGCGAAGAGTTTCAACTTCGATTCGAAGTTGATCCCCAGGGACAACAGAGCCACGAAACCGGACCTTATCTATGCTGGCCAGAACTGCGATTTTCCCCGAATGTTCCAGTTTTCGGAGCAAAAGAATTCCTGCGACTTGGGCCATGGCTTCCAATTGCAAAACGCCAGGCATCACAGGATGTTCGGGCCAGTGCCCCTGAAAAAATTCTTCGTTAATGGTTACATTTTTCAGGCCAACTGCACGGCGAGTGCCCTCAACACGAATAACTCTATCCACCAAAAGGAATGGATAGCGATGAGGAATGACCCGAACAATATCCCGGATGTCATATCCACCTTCAGGAAGTTCATCCAAACCAATCTCTTCCTCTTCAAGAATCGAACGAAGTTCTCTTACCAGTCCTTGGTTCAAACCGTGCCCACTTCGAGTCGCAACAATATCCGCATTCAAATCAGCGCCCAACAAACCTAAATCACCCATCAAGTCGGCAATCTTGTGGCGAGTGGGCTCTTGCTCAATACGCATCTCAGGAGCGGAATCACCACCCAACACGAGAGTATTCTCGGCGGTGGCGCCTTGACCATAACCTTCGGCGAGAAGCTTTTCGACTTCCTCTGCTCGCACAAAAGTCCTAGCGGGGGCAATATCATTTATATAATCGTCCGTTGCCGAATTGAAGAAAACAGTGCTATTGTCCACGCCGACAGGGTGTCCCGGCGTGTAACGAATGGAAAGGCCTTCCCCGCTTGGTGGCAAGGCAATGATTTCCGCTCCTCCTTCATTTCGGACAAAGACAGGTTTCTCCAAACGAAGTGTTTGGCGCTCTGTTTTTTGCTCCACAACACCCACCTTCTGAATCAACTCCCCATACCCTAAAGTGGAGCCATCCATGCCGGGGAGTTCGGGACCATCTACAGTGACGAACATGTTGTCAATCTGCAGACCTATCGCAATAGAAAGCAAGTGCTCAACCATCCCGACCTCAGACCCACCGCGCCTCAGAATCGTGCGACGAGAGGAATGAACAAGATAATCAGGGAGGGCTGGAATATCCGCAGGCTCGTCAACATCACTCCGCCGAAAAACAATTCCTGTGCCAGTTGGAGCAGGCTCAAGGCGTACTTTAACGGGCTCCCCTGAATGGAGAGCGACCCCCTCAATGTTCACGTGGGCTTTCAGGCTCCTTTGAGTGCGCGCCATTTCTAAAGTAGAACGCTGCCGAGAGGGAGAAGCAAGACCTAACCCTCTCCGTTCAGGATGGATACGATTGAAGAAGTTACATCGTAGTTTGGGTTGGCCCAAAGGACATCCTTGCTCTCAATGCTATTCAGCGCTCCCATATCCATGGGCATTTGGGAGAAATCGCCAGGGCTAAACATAATCGAGCTAAACCCTTCCCGGGCGCCCAATTCAGCGGCGGCCTTCTGTATGGCTTTATAGGCGCGCAAAAACAATTCGCCCTGTCTTTGAGCAACCAAGTCCGCAAGAAATTCTTCATCTTGCTTCAGGCTTAGTTTGTCTTGCTGAAGTTGATGACGAGCCTCCGCGAATTCTTCACTGTTTGGATCCATCACCATGAGTTCTCCTTCTTTTTCGCGGTTAGAGGCTTCTCTGAGCATAAGGCGCTCACTTTTGGCAGAAAAGGCCTCTCTCATTCTTTGAAGTTCTTCTTGGGCTGATTTGAAGCCCTCCAGACACTTTGCAATAGAAACATAACGAACTCCCAGATTTGGCTCTTGGGCTGAACGGTCAGCTAGCAAATAACCGGACATAAGGAGTATTACAAGAGGGAGAGAAAGTTTCAGGGACATGTTCTTCATTAGAAGTTACCAAGAGAGAAGGTGAAGACAGAAGTTTCATCGAATGACTCACTTTTAATGGGCCATCCGAAATCAAGCGCCAAGGGCATTTGGGGCATCATCGGCAAACGGATACGCACGCCAACGCCAGCGGCAATCCGAGTAGAGGCAAAGTCCTCCATTCCATTTCCAAGTGCACCAGCGTCAATCCAAAAAGCTCCCCTTGCGTATTCAACTTCATCCACGGTGTCTCGTACACGAGATGACAAAAGAGGCGCACGCACTTCAAGGGAAGCGTTCCATGCGGCTTCACCGCCCAAAGGAAATCTCCCATGGCGAGGACCAGCCCCTCGGAAATCAAATCCTCGCAAAGTCCCCTGTCCGCCCAAGAAGAATCTTTCGGTGTAGGGGATTGCATCCAGGTCGCCCGATTCTCGAGCGAAACGCAATCGGCCGATAAGAGCTGCAATCCAAGGGCGGTCAAGGCGGTCATAGCCAAGGGGATAATATTTTTCCACCAATGCGTCCGTGGACTGAAAATCCCAATCTCCCCCTAGTGTCCCCCCAGCAAATTTATGGCTCAATCGAATCTTGAGACCATCCACCGGTGAAAATGGGTTCGCAACAGAATTAAAGAGTAGTCCTGCGGAAACCGTGTTCAAAGTATGCTTACCGACAATGTCCACGACCGCCTGGGGAGCCCCAGGGTCAGGGTTTGAAAGGGCCACGCTGCCCATTTCAGGCCCAGCCCAAATGGAAAGATGGCGACCAAAGTGCCGACCAAGGCGAAAACTTCCGGCGGTTCGTTGTTCGCTATGAGTTCGAAGGTAATGAAACGTTTTGAAACCTTTCACATTTAAACTCAGCCGGTCAATATGATCTAGAAACAGGTCAGGTTCCGTAAAATCCAAAGAGTAGGTGCTGAACTCTCGCCCAGGAGCAACGAATGCCCGCAAGCTTTGACCGGCACCCGTGAATGCATCTCCATTCAAGATTTCCTGAACTGCAGTTCCCCAAGATGTTGGGGGCTTCGAAATATCAAAGTTGTCCTTTTGGAATTGAACAGATAAGAAGGCACCCGTGTTACTGTTGATTCCCCCACCAAAGAGAGCGCGCCCCGTTTGGCCTTCTGCCACCTCATACCGCAAGTCAACCCAACCCGGGCGTTCGGTTTCAAGAAACCGCCAATCCACATAGGGCTGGCGAGTATCTGGGTCTTGAAACCAGTTCGTTCCAAGGATGCGGCGCCAAGACCGAATAGCCTCAGAGCCATTGGCTAAGTCGCCCGGCTCCAAAGAAATCATTCGCCGAATAACACGGTCTTTTGTGCGCGTATTCCCGGCAACGAGAATGTCTCGAATTCTCATTTTTCGGCCTTCCCGAATCGAGTAGATTACATCCACAACAGCTTGGTTGGGGTCGGCGAGAACACGGGGCTTACCTTCAGGTGGGGAAAAAGAAAAGAAATCTTCAGCACTTCCTTTGGCGCGACGACTAGAAGGATGCCCTTTTTCACCGTAAAAACGGCGAAGAGCTGACTCGTCTGCTGCAACTCTGGCCTTTTCATAAACTTGTCCAGGTCGAAGGCCAACGACTTTTATTAATTCTTCATCTGAAAAGTTTAGGGGTCCACCCAATTCATTTTGAAAGATTAACTTTCGAACTTTGTACTGGGGGCCTTCCTCAACTTGAAACTGAATCTGGGCTCTTTCCAAGTCATCAGAAAAGGTCACTTCACCCACGCGAACCTGAATATCCAAATAGCCGTAGTCTCGATAAAGTTCCTCCAAGGCAACTAGGTCACGGTCGAAAATTCCATCGGTATAGGTCGCACCAGGAAAAAAGAAAAGGCCTGAACTCCCTTCCATGTTGGATGTCAGGCTTTCTCCAATACCCATAAAAGACTTAGCCGGAAATGCTGTGTTTCCTTCAAAGGTTACTGAATCAACTTTAACCAAAGGGCCCTCATCAACATGAAGCACAAGCTGGCTCAGCTCTTCATGAACAACAGGAACAATCGAGACATGGGCATAGCCCTGGTCACGGTAGTGAGCCTGCAAATCTTGGACAAGAATGGGAATCCTTGCACGATCTACGGACTGAGCCGAGGAAATCCCTGCGGCCAAAAGGAGCTCATCTCTTTCCAATTCAAGGTTGCCCTCAAAAAGAACGCGACGCATCGCAGAGGTCGTTTCCACTTGAATGAAAATTCGGAGACCACCATCAGCCAATCGCTCCTTCTCCACTTTAAGAAGTCGAATGCGCATCCGTTTCCATAAAAACTCCTGGTCCCGACGGAGAATTTCAGGGGTCAGGATCACACCAGGCCGCATCCTAAGTGCAGCGCGAATGGCCGCTTCACGGTCACCTGCTCCTTGAATAACAACCTCAACAATCTCTATTCCAGCTACTGGCTCTTGAGCGCAAAGAGCCGGCGGGAATGAGAAGAAAGGAATTGCCGAGAAAGTGAGCAGGCACGAAGAAATAATCATGGCCTTCTCAACTAAAACGCAGGCTCAGCAACAGCGTTCTCAAAACGCATGAGTTCCTTAGTAAACCGCAAGGTCAAATCGCCTGTGGACCCGTTTCGATTTTTGGCAATGATGATGTCAGCCAAACCCGCCCTTTCCGACTCTTCTTTTTTGTAATACTCTTCTCGATACAACAACATCACCATGTCAGCATCTTGTTCAATGGAACCAGATTCGCGAAGGTCCGACAATAACGGGCGGTGATCGGTTCGATCTTCGGCCTTTCGATTTAACTGCGCTAAGGCAAGAACCGGAACTCGAAGGTCCCGGGCAAGGGCCTTTAGGTTTCGAGATATGGTCGAAACTTCTTGTTGGCGGCTTTCAGAACCTGAGATGGACAGAAGCTGAAGATAATCAACGACAATAAGGGACAAATCGGCATCTCGCTTTAAGCGGCGAGCTTTGGCCCGAATCTCCGCAAGAGAAGGTTGGGAAGTGTCGTCGATATGGAAAGAAGCGTTCCCAAGTTGATCAGCGGCATAAATGACTCGTTTGGTATCAGCTGGGTCGAGCTTACCCTTCCGCATCTTGTCATGTTTAACTTTGGCATTGCTCGAGATAAGGCGAAGGATAATTTGATCCGCCGGCATTTCTAAAGAGAACAACAGGGTGGTTTTCCCTGAAAGGGCAACCCGTTCCAAAATGTTCAGGGCGAATGCAGTTTTCCCCATAGAAGGTCGAGCTGCGAGAACAACAAGGTCGCCTGGGCGGAACCCCTGCCTTTCATCTAAGTCAATAAAGCCCGTTTTCAGCCCTTGCTGTTCTCCATCAGGAGACAGAATGCGATCCAAGTTTTGTCGAATCAACTCCTTTGCCGAAACGATTTCCCCTTCTACAAGGCGGTCACCAACTTGAAAGACAGCTTGTTCAGCTTGGTCTAATAATTCGCGAACATCTTCTGCGCCTTCAGAAACGCGTTGCTGAACTTTTTCAGTGGCCTCGAGTAAGGCGCGGCGAATCGCGAGGTCACGAACGATATGAATATGGTTCTCAAGATAGGCAAGGGATGGAACCGAAAGCATCATCTCTTCCAGGTAATGCCTCCCACCTAGCTCTTCAGACCGACCCAATCGGTCAATCTCGTGGGCAACCGTTACAGGGTCACAAGAGCCGGCGCTTCGTTGGTCTAGGCTGACACATATCCCATAAATCTCTCGGTGGCGAGGAAGGTAAAAATCATCCAAAGCCAACTTCGCCGTCACTTCAGCTGCGCACCTGGGGTCACGCAAGACGCTTCCCAAAACACATTTTTCGGCCTCTAGGTCATAGGGGCTCTGAAGGGAACTAGCGGGGGATGAGTCGTTCATTTCCGTTAACAGAATAGCCTCGCACTGGGTCTTGGCCGAAGCAAAAAACTAAGGAGGAAAGGGTTCTCTCCTCTCCTCCTTGTTTGGCCGAAAACCAAAGGGATTAGGCTTCGGCAGGTGCCTCTTCGGGGCCCTCAGAAGAGGATTCCTCTGACTCATCAGCTTCCTCTTCGAGAGCGACAGCGTCAGGATCCTGAACGGCAACAACCCAGACCTTGATTTTTGTCTCCAAGTCCCCATGGATGTGAATCGGAACTTCGTACTCCCCCGCAACCCGAATGGGTTCCGGAAGGCGAACATTACGTTCTTCGATGTTGAGACCTTGCTCTTGAAGGGTTTCAGCAATCCGGTGAGCGTTCACTGAACCGTAAAGGTGACCTTCTAAGGAAACCATCTCCTCGTAAGTTAATTGCACATCTCCCACACGCTGAGTGAGTTGAGAAAATTCAGCTTCTAGGGCATCGCGTTTCTCTTGAGCAATTACCCGGTCCTTTTCAACTCGAAGCGTGGCATCGCTTGACCAAGGGTAGGCCATTTCTCTGGGTAGAAGGAAGTTCCTGGCATAGCCAGCGCTTACCTCAACGGTATCCCCAACATGCCCCAGAGCGGGAATATCTTGTCTAAGAATGACTTTGGTTTTCATCGGTTTACGTAAGGCAGAAGGGCTAGGAAACGCGCGTGCTTGACGGCGTTCTTGAGGCGGCGTTGCTGACGAGCGTTTAAGCCCGTGCGCTGACGGCTGTGAATTTTCCCTTGTGGGGAAATGAAGCGTTGCAAAGTCTCGATGTCTTTGAAGTCAAAGTGAGTTGGCTTTGCAGGGCGTGTTTCTTGAATTTCAGTCATCACTTGTCCTCCTCAGTTGCGGCAACAGGCTCTTCAGCCTTTTCTTCAGCCTTTTCTTCGGTTGGTTCTTCGGCTTGCTCCTTTGATTCCTCTTGAATCTCTTGAGCCTCTTCTGGCTCTTCCCAAGGTTCCTCTTCTACAATCTCTTCCACTTCTTCTGGGATTACCAATTCGCCATCGGCGACATCCAAAATCCCCTGAGAAAGCTCATCTTCTGGAATTGCGTCTTCACGAAGGAAAAAGCAACGGAAAACAGAGCCGACAAGATAGAAGTCCTTTTTCGCCGAGTTCACGGCTTCGCCTGAAGCTTCCAACCAAGCCAACAAGTAGGTGGCGCGGCTTCGCTGTCCGATTTTGTAAGCGAGCTGTTGCTCACCCCAAAGGCGAAGAACTTTCACAGTAACTCCGTGCTTCTCGAGAGTCGCTTGGACTTCATCGCGCACGGCATTGAATCCCTTTTGGCGAACTTCATCGTTCTCCAGCAGGAACATGGCCTGGTATGTATGTGTTTCGTATGTCATGAGTGCCTTTCCGGTCACACCGGTTTCAGTTATGGACTCCGCCTATGGCGAGCGGCGGTTGAATCGGGCCGAGAGCTCTTCAATAGAGGCACCTCCAACCCAGTCTTCCGCCGCAAAGGATGCCATTTCCAAGGTTTCCTGAATGACTGGCTGTTCTGCGCGACGAAAGGGAGAAAGGACAAAGTCCACCGAATCTTCTCCTGGCTCACCAACGCCCATTCGAAGGCGAGGAAAATCAGAAGTACCCAAATGTTCCTCAATGGAACGAAGTCCATTGTGGCCACCAGAACTACCGGCGGCCCGGATGCGCAGAGCGCCAACTGGGAGGTGAAAGTCGTCCGTTAAGACAAAGAGCGAATGAGCTTGAGTTTCCAACAACTCTAAAGCTATAGAAACTGCTGCCCCACTGAGATTCATGTAGGTCGTTGGTTGAAGAAGGGCAAACCTTCCATCCGAAGACTGGGCAAAACGGCCGAACCGCTTTCCCCCACTCAGGAGAACATCAAACTGAACACCAAGGCGTTCAGCTAAAAGATCGACGGCTGCAAAGCCGACATTGTGGCGAGTGCCGACATATTCTTTGCCGGGGTTGCCCAAGCCAACTAGGAGCCGAGGACCCTCCAGTTTGGATTCAGCCTTTTGGGGGCTGGCACCCGGAGGAGGGTCAGGAATCATACCGGAGCGAGTCGAAACTGGCTATTCGTCTGCTTCGGGCTGATCTTCATCAGATTTGCCCTTACCAATGACTTCTGGCTCAGTTCCATCCTCGCCATCAAGGTCTTCAGCTGCACCTTCATCTTCTTCTGGCTCTTCACGGCGGGGATGAATGACACAAACCAAAGCATCGGGTTCGCAAGCAAGCTCAACGCCCTCAGGGAGTTCGATTTCGCTAGCGGTAATCGACTCATCCACATCCAGATCCGTAATGTTCAAAGAAACCGTTTCTGGAACCGCGGATGGAATACAGCGAATTTCTAGGTCCTGCATGACCTTCGTGAGTTCACCTTTGAGGAGGCCTTTGGGTTGACCGATGAACTCAATGGTCACAGTCACCTCAATCGCAACACCCTTCACGAGCCGAATGAAATCAACATGCTGGATGATGTCACCCATGTAATCCCACTGAACAGACTTCACCAAAACGCGTTGTTTCTTATCTCCTAAATCCAAATCCATGATTTTCTCATGGTGGCGGATAAGGCCTTCAAAAGCATGGGTGTCTAAGGTGAAGTGGATGGTGTCTTGGCCATCTCCAGAAAGAGTGGCAGGGGTCCGGCCTGCAGTCCGCTCTTTTAAAGCGACGCGAGTTCCAGACTGGGTACGGGGTTGGGTCTCGAGGGTGTGCATTACAGTTACTAATTGGGGCTCTGTTCAGTCTTCGAACAGGGCACTAACCGATTCTTCTCGGTGAATCCGGGAGATGGCCCGGGCCAGTAACGGGGCGACAGATACCACTTTCAAGCGGTCGGGGCGGTCACCACGAAGGGGTATTGTATTAGAAACATAGATTGCTTCCACTGGAGAATTGTTCAACCTTTCGATTGCCGGCCCGCAGAAAACGGCATGGGTAGCCGCAATAAAGACCTTTTCCGCCCCTTTGTCCTTCAAAATGCGGGCGGCCTCGGTAATGGTGCCGGCTGTGGAAATCATGTCATCGGTCAAAAGGACATCTTTTCCCTCGACATCCCCAATGATATTCTCCATGACAACGGTCTCGCCGCTTGTCCGGCGCTTGTCCACGATTGCCAGGGGGACATCCAGAGAGCGTGCCCAGGCTCTAGAGAGCTTGACACCACCCACATCTGGTGAACAAACCACTAGGCGAGAAGCGTCAAGGTCTTGGGCGCCCGCCTCCAGAGCGGTTCGCGCCCACAAGTGGTCCACAGGGATGTCAAAAAAGCCCTGAATCTGCTGGGCGTGGAGATCGATGGTCAAAACGCGACTCACGCCCGAACCAACCAGCATGTTCGCGATGACTTTGGCGGAAATAGGAACCCGCCCTTCGTCTTTTCGATCTTTCCGGGCATAGCCGAAGTAAGGAATGACCGCTGTAATGCGGTCCGCGCTGGCGCGGCGCAAACAGTCCGCAAGGAACATCAACTCCATGATGGAATCGTTTACCGGAGGGGAAGTTGGCTGGACAACGAATACATCTCCTCCTCTCATATCCTCATTGATTTTTATGTCGATTTCACCATCTGGAAACCGACCGACATGGGCCGAGGTTAGTGGAATGTCCAAAAGGGAGCAGATTTCCCGAGCAAGGTCGGGGTGAGCAGTGCCGGTGAGTACTTTGAAACGATCGTCTGTGATGACCATGTCAGGCTTTGGTTGATTTGCCAAGAGATTTTGCAGGAATGCCGATGACCACTTCGCCATCGGGAACATCGCGATTGCTAAGAACGACAGCCCCAGCACCAGTCGTTGCGCCATCACCAACTTTGACGGGGGCAACCAAAACAGTCCCGGAACCAATAAATGCACGGGAACCGATTTCAGTGCGATGCTTTGCTGTACCGTCGTAATTTGCGGTTATCGTTCCACAGCCAATATTTGCTCGTGAACCAACGGTGGTGTCACCAAGATAGGTGAGATGCTTGGCCTTTGCCCCTTCACCCATCTGAGCATTTTTTGCTTCAACAAAATTGCCAAGCTCGGACTTGTCCGCCATTTGAGTGGCGCCGCGCAGGTGAGCAAAGGGGCCAATGGAGCAATCCGCACCCACCTTGCAACCTTTGCGAATGACCGTAAATGGCAAAATGCGCGCTCCTGGGGCGATTTCAACGCCATGCTCAATAAAAGTGGAAGCGGGATCATCTACTTGAACGCCCGAAAGCATGTGTTCGCCAAGAATCCACTCTCGCAAAATGCGGGCAGCGCGCGCGTGGTCCACAAGAGTATTCACGCCAAGGATTTCATCCTCACCTTCAATGGTTACAACAGCACCATCCGTTTCGCTCAGCACCGAAAGTGCGGCATCGGTCAGATAAAACTCTCCCTGGGCATTGTCTGTGTCTAGGTTTGCAATTGCTTTCCGCAGAGCAGAAAGATCCAAGACATAGACACCGGCATTAATCTCCTGAACTGCAAGAGTTTCTTCATCGCAGTCCGCTTCTTCCACAATCCCAATCAGGTTGCCTTCTTTATCTCGCGCTAATCGGCCATATCCAGATGGGTCTTCCACAATGGAGGAAAGCATGGCCCCATTTTCTTGTTCCGCAAGAAAGGCGAGAGTTTCCGGTTGAAGGGAAGGTGTGTCTCCGCAAAGAATGAGAAGGCGGCCCGTTTCTGGAAGGTGCTCCAAAGCGCATCGGACAGCATCTCCGGTTCCATTTGCTTCGGGTTGAATCGCAACCTTCCAATTCTCGCAGGGTGACCCATCGAGCCAAGTTTCAATAGACTCCTGATGAGTGGGCCCAAGGAGAAGGATGCGGGAACCGGAGGCGACTTCTTCAGCCGCCGAGAGAACCCATTCAAGGAGTGGGCGGCCACAAAGGTCAAGGAGGGCCTTAGGGCGACCTGTACGGATTCGAGTGGACTCACCGCCGGCCAAAACGAGGACATGTAGCTCAGAGGAAGACATGGTTTTTCCGTGGAGAGTATAGCCCTGCTTTTTCACCCTCTTTGGGAGGCCTATGCTGAGTTTCTAACCGTGCCTGACCCCCGCTTCATCTGCACCTTGCCGGGCTTTCCTCGGAAGCTCATGTCCTCCCTTGCTGGGGGCTTGGCTCGCCTTACTATCCCTAAGCCCCTCCGACGCCCCTTATGGAAATCTATCGGAAAGCGCCTCGGCGTGGACCCCAAAACCCTCCCTGAGGACCTTCGGACTTTTTCCACTTTTCTAGATTTATTCACCCGCCCTCTCCCAAAAGGGTGCCGACCTATTCCAGAAACCCCTGGCTGGCTTTCCCCATCAGATGGAATCCTCGTCGAGCGGGTCGCCCTTTGCTCCGAAGGCACTTTCCTCATGAAGGGGACCCCATACTCCGTTTCTGAGATGCTACCCGGAGTGGATTTTTCAAAGCTCCAGGGCTATCAGGCCCTTCAAATCTATTTGGCCCCACGCGACTATCACCGCTATCACGCCCCCTGCGACCTGCGCATCGAAAGTGCAGTGACCTGTCCAGGCGACCTTCTACCTGTGGATCCGAGCCTTGTTCGCCGGCGAATGAGAGTCCTCAGCAAAAATCGACGAATCCTTCTCCATTGCCGAGACTCCGAGGACCAATGGATTGGCTTGCTTTTCGTGGGCGCACTCAATGTAGGGCAAATGCGGTTCTGCTTTGACAAAACACTGGGCCTTTCGCCTCTTGCTCCCGGCTCCCGAACATACCATCCTGCTCACACTCTCTCTGCCGGCGATGAACTTGGGCGCTTTGAATTCGGCTCGACTGTCGTGGTCTTTGCACCACCCCATCTGAAGTGCCAACTCAACTTAGGCGATTCCTGCCTCGCCCGCTCGACCCTCCTCATGGCGAAGGAATGAGTACATCCCCCCCATCAATCTCGGAGAATCAATTCGCCGCATGCGCCAAACTTTGTGCGGCAGCTGATGCCGGCTTGGAAGAAGATACCTTGAGAGCAGGAAAGGAGCTTGCCCAGCTGTCATCCCCCGAACATGTCCGTGAAGTTTTGCGTTTTATGCACCTCTTCCGCGGCTTCCCCTCCATGGTTCGTGCACTTTCAGCGCTTGAACCTATTTTGAAGGGAAAGGGAAAAACCGAAATCCCTCATCACCCAGCCTGCCGGGACACAGGCGAATCCTTTTTCCGTGAACTTTATGGAAACGACGCTGATTTCGTTCTTCCTTTTTTAGACCAATTAGATTCCACTCTCGCCGCTTGGGTTCGAGACCACGCCTACGGAAGAGTCATGAATCGCTCACTTCTCCCTATCGAGCACCGAGAACGACTTGCAGTCCTTCTATTGGCTGCGGACCGATGCTGGAAACAATGGGAATCTCATTTTCGTATTTGCCTCCGACTATCCATTAGTAAAAACCGATTAACCGCGGATGCCGACTCTTTGAGCTGGCCGCCGGAAACATGTTCAGAAATTCTGGCTCGGATTTCAAAACTCAAGAATGCCTAATTCATTTCCGCGTTCGTTTCGCTTATTAGTCATTACTCAGTTCCTGACTGTTTTCAATGACAATGCTTTCAAACAAACGGTCCTCCTCCTTGCCTTGGCGAACGAGAGCATGACAGGAGACCCGCAAGCCCGCGCAGGTTTGGTTTTTGCACTTCCTTTTCTTTTATTTGCAGTATTTGCTGGCGACTTAGCAGACCGAACATCCAAGAGGAATCTACTTCTATACACAAAGTGGGTTGAAGCCGGAGTGATGGCCCTTGCGACTTTTTCTTTATGGCGAGGAGATTTGGTACTCGGTCTAGTGGCGCTGTTTCTTATGGGAATGCAGAGTGCTTTCCTTGGTCCGGCCAAATACGGAATTGTTCCAGAGTTAGTTTCGGATAAAAAACTATCTGATGCAAACGGATTCCTTCAAGCTTCCGTCATGGTGGGAATTCTTTTGGGAACAGGCTCCGCTGGCTTCCTCAAAATGGGATTGAGCGAACATCTATGGGTCGCGGGCCTTCTCTTCACCGTGATTGCGCTGATTGGCGTTTGGGTTGCACACGGAATTGAACCCCCACCCGCCGCAGACCCTAAGCGCTGTCTTCATTTCAATCCCCTAACTCGTCTGAGAGTAGGGCTTCGACTAGCTTCGAAAACTGCCGGTTTACTTCCAGCCATTTTTGGCCATGGAATCTTTTGGTTGGTGGGTGGGCTCGGCCTGTTCGCATGGAATGAAGTGGGAACAGGATTCTCTCATATCAGCGAAGGCCTTTGGACTGCCGGTCTTGCATCCCTTTCTATCTCCGTGGGTTTGGGCAGCCTCTGTGCAGGTCGCTTAAGTCGGCACCGACCACGCCCAAGTTTCGTCACCCGAGGCGCCGCAGCCATGGCAGTGGGTTACTGTTTCGTTTACTGGGGGCCTCACAACCCTTGGGTTGTTTGGGTGGGATGTCTTGCTTCCAACTTCTTTATGGGCTTCTACCTCATTCCCCTGAAGGCCATTCTCCAATCTTTACCAGCTCCCACTGAAAAGGGCCGCATTCAAGGCGCCAGCCAAATGATGGACTGGATTTTTATTGTGGGTGCAAGCTTAGTCAAAGAAGGGCTCAGCGGAATAGGCTTACGGGGAATGGAGACCTTTCCTGTGATGGCAGGCATCATGGCGATTACCGCCCTGTTCCTTCGCTTCGTTCGGCCGATGGCTCGAATGAATCTCGTTTAACGCGAGTATCGAACCCGAATCCAGATATTCGAAAGACTGAAAGAAGGTTGCGCAGAAGCTTTCAGTTTCAAACGCCGACCACCTGTGGGGAAATCGACCTTAGCTACTTGAAGGCCATCCAAGCGAAGGAAGCCCCCTTCCCAAACTAGGGATTGAGCTATTCCTTGAACAATCCCCAGGCCCGGGTTCGCCTTCTCGCCGACGCGTAAGTTGGGCAATGCCACCTCAGATGTTTTTTCCAAGTCTGCAACTCCAAAAACATGAACAAAGGCGGGGATTCTTTCTTTGAGGCCGAGGGACCACTCAATACCCCATGCTTCTACCTCCCACCAAACCGAGTTCCAAGGAAGGGAACGGCTCCATGTGCCAACCCAGTTAGGGTTCTTCCAAGAAAAGGTGGCTGTTTGCCCCGAACGCTGAAACTCAATAGAAGGATCAGCCTCTTGCCAGCGTGCAATCATTTCCCCAAGAGAGTCTTGTTCCACCGGCCTAATCTCCTCTTCAGGAACTTCTTGGGGAGGAAGTTTCTCTTCGGAATCGAGATTAGGAGCGGTTTCTCCACGGGGAATCGACCATTCCAAAAGCCATTCACTGGGTGCCCAATCACCGGCAAGCCCACTTGCCACTGCAGCTCGCATATGCGAAAGAGCTGTACCATCTTCTTGCCGACTCCAAAGCAAATGGGCAAACAACCACTCGCGTTTTCCGGGTTCGCCCTCAAAATTTAGGTCTAATTTCCATAAGGGAGTCTCATAGATATCTTGGGAAGAAAGAGACTGGAGTTCTTGCATCCTTTTGTTCTCTCTTCGGGCAATGCTTGAAACAACAAGAAACCGGGGATGGAAATCTCCCCACATTCGCCACGCATCATTCCATTTCTTTTCGCGAATGAGCTTGTGCATTTGAAGCCGAAACTCTGGTAATCGGGATTCGACAATTCGGGTCGCTCTCTGGTTCCATTCCTTTTCCAGCGAGGCCGTAGATGCAATCAATAGTCGCTCGAGTGAAACCCCACCCGGGCTTAGGGGGAGCTCCGAAACAGGAAGAAGGGCATCCTTCCATCGTTTCTGAACATTTTCCTTCCAAGTATCTGGGGGTGGGAGTTGGAAAAAATCTCTGTACTTCAAATGCTCTCGGAATAACTTCCTTTCTTGGTCCAGAATATGCTCCGCCTGAACGGCAATGTCCTCTGCGCGCAAGAGCAAAGTTTCTTCAAGCTGTTCAATCATGGCATCTCGAGCCGAAAGAAAAGGCTCGTCTGCGTGAACAGGAATTGGAGCGTTCTTTAATTCAAGAACCGTTGCCCAAGCCTCGCGAAGCTCTTGATGGGCCAAACTCCTCGTAAACCGAGTTCGAAAAGGAGACGCCCACTCCTCCCAGTCTGCCAGGGGTGGAGAGGCAACAGGTGTCGTTGGGTTCGTTGCGGGATCGGTGGAAGTTTTCGCTGAAACAAGCTCCGTAACATCTATCGCTCGCTGGGATTCGGGGTTGACTTTTGGCCAAAATGTCCACCCGAGGAAGGCCAAAACCGAAGCCGCACATACACCGAGGAAAGCCCTTAACTGTGCACGACGCCGAATATGAGTAATCAGCTTGGGCGCAAACCCTGTTAATACTCTTGATAGGTCATTTCGAAAATCAATCGCACGGGGATACCGAGTCTCTGGGTCCTTTGCCATTGCCAAACTCATGACTTTGCGGAAAGGTTCTGGAACTTCTTCCGGTAGTTTCGAAGGTGCTTCGTGCACCACCCGGTGTAATACTTCAGCAACTCCCTTCCCAATAAAAGGAGGTTCACCACACAAGCAGTGGTGCAAGCTTGCGGCTAGGGAATAAACATCGGCGGAAGGTCCAATGGAACTTGGGTCCTGGACTTGTTCGGGGCTCATATACGCCGGTGACCCCAAAGGTGCGCCGGGGGCAGTAAGTTCTGGGTCCTCCTGGCGACGAACGAGCCCCAAGTCAGCTAATACGGCACCTCGCCTAGGGTGCAGAAGAATGTTATGAGGTTTAACATCCCGGTGAATGGCGCCATGCTTGTGGAGAGCTTCAAGTGCGCGAGATATCTGAACCCCAATTCGTGCCGTTTGTTCCCACTCCAAGGAACCTACCCGCAAACGGTCTCGCAGATTGGGGCCTTCGATGTATTCCAAAAGCAAAGCCGGGCGCCCTTCAATTTCCAATGAACCGTGAGAGCGAACCAAATTGGGGTGATGAATCTCAGAGAGCAGGATTGCTTCGCGCTTCCAGCGTTCTAAGATTCTTGAATCTCGAGCAACACTTGGAAGCAGGATTTTTAGAGCGAATGGTTCACCATCGCCATCCTTCACCAAATGGACTTCACTGAGGGCAGAGCCCCCTAAGCGACGAATTCGGCGAAACCCTTTTGGTAGGGGCAGATTGGGCGAAGGGTTCACTCTGGTGGCGCCCCCTTGCCCCCATCCATTTCATACTTTTCGATTTTTCGAAGCAGTGTGTAACGGGTGAGTCCAAGCTCTTTCGCAGCCTTGGTGCGGTTTCCATGCTGGCGGTCTAAAGATTCTTGAATCCAGAGTTTTTCCAAGCGCCCGATGCGTTCGGGGAGAGTGCCAGTAGAGTCCGTTACTTCCTCTTCGAGCGAGGACAAAGGTGCAAGCTCAGAAGATAACTCTTCAGGCTGAATTTCGCCCTCTCCCATAAGTGAAAGGCGCCTCATTTCGTTATGAAGCTGTCGAACATTTCCTGGCCAAGCAAGAGATTCAAGGTGCGCAACTGCACCTGGGGTCAAAGTTCTACGAGGGCGGCCCAGTTCGGCCCCTTCTAAGGCAAGGAAATGTTCTGCAAGAAGAGGAATGTCACCATCGCGGTCTCGTAATGGCGGCAATTCCAAAAGCAGTACATTCAGACGGAAAAATAGGTCTTCGCGGAACCGGCCCTCATCCACTTCCGTCCTAAGGTCCCGATTGGTTGCGGCAATGATTCGAACATCAACCTGCTTGATTTCAGAAGAACCAAGACGGCGGATTTCACCATTCTCAAGGACTCGCAGAAGGCGCTGCTGCATTGCCTCAGACATTTCGCCAACTTCATCCAAAAAAAGAGTCCCTCGATGGGCCTCTTCAAAGCGGCCCTTTTTGTCACAAGTTGCACCTGTAAACGCGCCTTTTAAATGTCCGAAAAGTTCTGACTCCAGAAGAGTGTCGGGCAAGGCGCCGCAATTCTCAACGACAAAAGGCTTGCCAGATCGCAACCCACCGTCGTGGATGGCACGAGCAACAAGTTCTTTACCGGAACCGCTTTCACCTTGAATCAGGATCGAAGCATCAGACTCCATAAGACGTTCCATGTCTCGAAACAGCTCTGAAAGCTGAGGAGATGCACCAACAATGTTTCCAAATCGTAAGGACTTCAGGCCAGCCAACCGCCTTTCTTCTTCAGACTCTGCTTGGACCCGGCGGCCGAGTTGGCGTTTTAGACGGGAGACCTGACGGCGCAACTTAGCGCTTCGACTTCGGTCTCGAACAGCACCCAGTGCAGTTGAGGCAGCGTCGGCTAAGCCGTTCAGGAGGACAAGTTCCTCTTGTTTGAAAGCACCGGAGGCCATGCGGTGATCTACCATCAGAACACCCAACAAATCGCCACCATGCCGAAGAGGAATCGCCAATAAGGAGCGGAGACCCAAGTCAGAAATGCTGGCAACCCCTGCAAAATCTCCATCATGAGCTGCATCCCGAATAAGAAGTGGCCCGTCATGGTCCATGGCGCGTTCCAGCAGAGTGCGAGATAGCTTCTTCTCTGGTGCTGGAACGGGTTCTCGAGCAAAGTTTCGCCCAATGGCTAGGTCAATGTTCCCGTTCTCGACCAGAAAAACGAAGCCTCGCTCGGCTCTAGACAAAGAAACGGAAGCGTCAATCAAAAGGGTGGAAGCCCGCTCCAAGGAACCCTCGTGGCGAAGGGCATGCAAAACGCTCAAAACCGTTTGAAGGGAATCCTTTTCTCGACTGACAGATTGGGTCTGGGTAGATTCAATGGCCGTTATTCGGTCGGAAAGTCCACCCCCTTGGATTGAAATCGTAGTAGAACCCACCACAACACAATCGCCAGGAAGGATGGGTCTCCGCTGGACCTTCTCTCCGCCGACCCAGGTGCCATTCGCCGAGTCCAAATCCACCACAAAAGTCTCAGAGCCCAATCGCTCAATTCGGCAATGCTTCCTTGAGGTCATGGGGTCTTCCAAATGAACATCACACTCCTGCCCGCGCCCAATTAGGGCAGATTCTCCCTCAAGAGTGACTTCCCTTTGGATGCCATCTCGTTCAAGAAGAATGCGGAGGGGGTTCATGTGGTAAACGGTATCCTAAACCCGAATGGAGGAAAGAAAAGAAACTCTAGAAGAAAGCCCCTGGTGGGCTGAGGGCCTCGCCTTCGAATGTACTGGGTGTGGCAAGTGCTGCTTGGCGCGAGAGCACTACCAGTATGTCTATGTGAACATTCACGAGAGGCGAAAGCTCGCTCAACACTTGGGCTTGGCTGTGGCGGCCTTCACTCAAAAATATACCGACTTGGTGGATGCTGGTTACCGAAGCTTGAGGTTTGAAAATGGCGCCTGCATTTTCCTTCAAGACGGACTCTGCCAAGTTCACGAAGCAAAACCTGTCCAATGCGCGACTTGGCCCTTTTGGGAGGAGAATCTTGAATCTCCAGAAGCTTGGGAAAATGAAGTCGCTGACTTTAGCCCCGGTGCCGGACGCGGCCCCCTCATTTCTGCGAAGGAGATTCGAGCCGCCATGAAAAAAACGGAACGCGCCGGGGATTCAAAGTAGGCAATCCACCTTTCGCAGAAGCACGCCGATAGAATGCCGGCGCCATGGCGTCCGAAACGACTCCCCAATACGCACTTCAAGTTCTGGGCCTCAATAAGTTTTATGAGCGCCATCATGTTCTAAAGGACATCACACTCACATTTTTTGCTGAGGCAAAAATCGGTGTGATTGGTTCAAATGGTTCGGGTAAAACCACTTTGCTTAGAATTCTTGCCGGCCAAGATTCAGAGTTCGAGGGCAATCGAATCATTATGCCCGACAAGTCGCTCGGCTATGTTCCACAGGAACCCACGCTTGACGCCGACAAGTCGGTGAAAGAGGTTCTTGATGAGGCCGTAGCCCATATCCATGGAATCCTTGACCGCTACAACGAAATTTGCGGGTTGATGGGCGAGATTACTGATGAAGCCGAGCTCGAAAAGATGAGTGCAGAATTTGAGCACCTTCAGAATGAAATCGACGCTCATAACATGTGGGAAGTTGACCGTTTGCTTGAAGTGAGTGCTGCAGCTCTCGACTTGCCCCCCATGGACAGGATGTGTGGGGTCCTTTCGGGTGGTGAAGCTCGGCGAGTAGCTCTCTGCAAAACCTTGATTGAATCGCCGGACATCTTGTTATTGGATGAACCAACCAACCACCTCGACGCTAATACGACTGCTTGGCTGGAACACCACCTTGCTGCATACAAGGGATTGGTCATTGTGATTACTCACGACCGCTATTTCCTTGACAATGTTGCAGAATGGATGCTTGAAGTAGAAAAGGGTGTCGCTTCTCCTTACAAAGGCAACTACTCCAACTACCTTGAAATCAAAGAAAAGGAATTGGAAAAAAGCGATCGCCAGCAAGATAAGCGCCGGAAGCGCTTGAAATCGGAACTGGCATGGGTTCGCCAAAACCCAAAGGCACGAGGCAAAAAGAACAAAGCTCGACTGACCCGTTACGAGCAGTTATGCGATGAACAAGAAAACCTACGGCCAGAGACGATTGACCTGATGATTCCATCCGGTCCAAGGCTCGGGAACAAGGTTCTGATTCTGGACAAAATCAATAAAGCCTATGGTGAGCAAGTGCTCCTGAAGGATTTGTCTCTAGAACTCCCGCCCGCTGCCCTTGTGGGAGTGATTGGGCCAAACGGCGCGGGCAAAACAACTTTGATGAAGTTAATTGCCGGCCTGGACGACCCCGATTCTGGCACCATTGAAATAGGTTCCACAGTTGATGTTTGCTTTGTGGATCAGCGCCGAGCTGAACTCTCTGATGGAAAGAGTGTCTTCGAAGAAATCTCTGACGGAAATGAGTTCCTTCCCTTTGGTGCAGGAGAAATCCAATCTCGGGCCTATGTATCCCGTTTTAATTTCAAAGGCGGTGACCAAGAGAAACTGGTAGGCAAACTTTCCGGGGGGCAAAGGAACCGGGTTCAGTTAGCGAAAATGTTACGTGTTGGTGGAAACCTCATCATTCTTGACGAACCCACCAATGATTTGGACCTGCCCACAACTCGCGTCCTTGAGGAGGCTATCGAACACTACCCTGGCTGCATGTTTATTGTGAGCCACGATCGGTATTTCCTAGATAGGATTTGTACTCACATTCTTGCATTTGAAGGCGATGGAGATGTTTCCTTTTTCCATGGAAACTATACCGATTACACCGAATGGCTCGAAGAAAGGCAAGCGGAAGAAGGCATTGGCCCAGAGTCAAAAGCCGGAAAATACCGAAAAATTGGCCTTTAGCGCGGCCTACTCTTCGTCGCCCTCGGTGTACCCAAGGAGCTCAAGGTTTTCTTGGAGCATTCCCTTGTCCCCGCCAATCTTTTTTACCGGAGGAGGCATAGGCAAGCCACCAGGGATGTTTTTCACAGGGTTCGATTGAAGATACTTGGGGTACAAGGCCTCTGTAAGAACGCGACCCGGCAAGTCAGAGGGAACTTCCAATCCCATCAGGTGGAGCAGGGTTGGTGCGACATCGTAAAGGTCAGCACCTTCAATTTTAGAACCCGGCTGAATTCCTGGCCCAAGCATAGCAATAATCCCCTTTAATGTATGGGTGCCTGTCCGGTGCTCTTCCCTAAATACGCTACTAACATCTAGGCTTTCACCTGAAATGATAATTTTATTCTGGATGGTTCCCAGAATCGATGGGCGGTAATCCACGACAACAGTCCCCGCTTCAGGTCGGAAGGCCTCTAGCCTGAAGGGCTTTGAGTCAGGTTCGCCAGCTACATGTGCTTCCGAGAGTATTTGGTGAACCTTGGCAAGGTCTTGAATACCTTCCTGCCCACCAATCGCACTTGAGAGCACGAGTTGCTTTCCAGCAACCGCATTATTCAGTCGGCCTTCCATTCCCAAAAGCGATGCCAAAGTTGAAGCATTGATTCGGGCAGTCATGACCTCTTTTCCTGTCCGGGTAATCGCTTCCATTCCGTGGTCGGAAACAATAACCAAACGCGCTCGGCTGAAATCGATTCGTTCCAAGAGCCGACCTAGCTGTAAGTCCGCCTCACGGTAGGCGTCACGAATTACATCTTTACGAAGTGCAAGGAGCTCTGGGTCAATATCGTTAAAAGCGGACGGTTCATGCCACCGCCAATAGGCATGCCCAAGGGAATCAACTGGGTAAAGAATAAGTGCGGAGAACCCACATTGTTCACGGGCCATTAAAGTCATATAAAGATCAGACTGCAATCGAGCCTGAATCAGTTTGACTCTCCAGTACATGTCTTCTCGGTTTTTTCGATGCTCAATGGCTTCAACACCATCCCTCAGACTGCGCCAGACATTATCAGCAGAAGACACGGCAAATGCGGACAGAACATCAGAGGCTAGTTCCAAAGAAAAGAAAGAACGACCCGTTTTGCCAGCACGCTCTAGGCGTTTCAGGAAACCCGCTTCTTTGGGGTGAGTTTCATAGCCCCGTGCCAGCCAGCCAGGAATACCAAAGCCAGGCCTCTCATCTGGAGGCCAAGTGATGTGCCACTCCATGAGACCCACACGAGCACCAGCTTCGGCTGCTGAATCCCAGAACCGCCCCTTTTTCAAATCAAAGCGATCGCACTCGAAGTCTAGGACACCGTGTTCCTCGGCCGATACACCTGTGGACATAATGCTCCAAACTCGAGGGGAAAGGCTGGGGTCTTCAGAGGTCAACTGCCCACTTGCCCCTTCGTGAACGACTCGGGCCAAGTTGGGAAGTTCGCCATTCTCAATCATGGGATTGATTTGGTCCCAGGTGCCTGCGTCGATGCCCATGAGAACCACAGGCTCAACCTTGGCGTTGGAAGGAACAATCGGGGGTTGTCCGAACCAGGCAAAGACAATGAAGCCCAAAACAAGAATGAGTCTTTGAACTCGAATCGCGGCAAGGGCTGTGAAGATTGGGAGACCTAAAACCCCGAACCACCCCAAGAGAGGCAAGGCCGCCATGGGAGAAACAGCAGCCCCCAGAAATGGGGCGGCCCCGACAAGGGCCGCGATTGCGGCAGCCATCCGGGCTGGAAAGCTTCGAGAACCCAACCAGGCTAATGGTGCAGCTATCAGGGCTGGAATTCCCAGCAGAAGGAGCAAGGCCGGAAGAACGGGGCGCGTAAGTGAGGGTGCCGAGACTGCAACCGCCCAAAGACTAAAGGCGACTGCAAAGCCGACTGCGTTCGCAACAGGGCGGTATTCGGCGGAAGGAGCTTCTGAGTTCATGCCTACAAAGTGTAACTATTCTCAGCGACCCTCAAAACGAGGGGGCCGCTTCTCTGAAAAGGCTAGGAGGGCTTCCGTTCGGTCTTGGGTGGGGACAATTTTTTCATAACACTCGGCCTCAAGTTGGAGTGCTGCACCGAGTGAGCAACCCACTCCTCCATCCAGGGCTTCTTTCGCAGCTTGCACAGCTAAGGGTCCATTAGCTCGAAGAGTATCACTCAATTCCTGGACTTCTTCATTGCCGCCTAATTGCGTAACAAGGCCCCACGCAAGGGCTTCCTCTGCACATAGTTTTCGGGCAGTAAGGACCATCTCCTTTGCCTTGGCAAGCCCAATCAGGCGGGGAAGTCGTGCACATCCGCCAGCCCCAGGAATGATGGCGAGGCTGGTTTCCGTAAGGCCAATGGAGGCATTCGGAACCAATATCCGAAAATCGCAAGCAAGGGTCATCTCTAGTCCACCACCAAAGGCATGACCATTAAGGAATGCAATCGTTGGCTGTGGCAAAGAGGCAAGCTCATTCATGGTATTCCTTATTTGGATTACAAACTCACGAACTTGCTCTTCCGAAAAAGTTTTCCGTTCTTTTAGGTCCGCGCCCGAGCAAAAGCAGGAATCGCCAGCACCTGTAAGAACAACCACTCTGATTTCAGAGTCATTCCTAATTTCGGAAAACACCTCCTGTAGTCGTGCAAGAACCGCGGATGAGATTGCGTTTCGAACATCGGGACGATTTAAGGTGATTCGCGCTATCTCTCCTTCGCGTTGGAACAGGACAGTATTTTCTTGAGACATGGGTATGGGGTGCTGGACTCTAGGTCAGATTAGCCCCGAGGGCTTGCTGAAGAAAATGAGCGGATTCCTCCAAGGAGTCGATTTGCAAAGAGTGCTCGAAGCCAAGGGATTCAATCAGTTGACACAAAGACCTTGTATCTAGGTTTCCGGAAGCCTCTGGGGCAAAAGGGCAGCCGCCACAGCCCCCCACCGAAGCATCAAAATGAGTCACACCCATCTCGATTCCCCTCTGGCAGTTGGAAAGGGCATTCCCATAGGTGTCGTGCATGTGCAAGCCAAGCCTTTCCAGTTGGAGTTGGGTTCTAGAAATCTCGAGCAAGGCTTCAACCGAGGCGGGCTCGCCTCGCCCCCAGGTATCGGCAAGAACAACTAGCTCTGCTTCTGCTTCGGAAAAAGCCGCGACAGTATCTCGAACAACTTCAGGTTCAACCGCTCCGCCTAAGGGGCACCCAAATGCCATCGATACATATGCACGGATTGCGACACCTTCCTTCCGGGCATCTCGAATCATCGAACATGTTTCACGCAAGGCCTCAAGCCTGGGCATTCCAACATTTGCAAGACTGTGCTCGTCGGTTGTTGATACTAATACGGTTGCTCCCTTTAATGGGGTCTCGAGGAAGCGCTCCAATCCACGCCTGTTTGGAACCAAAGCAAAATACTTTGTCCCTGAGGAGTTCGGCAATTGAGGGATTAAATCAAGAGCATCGGCTAGTTGAGGTAATTTGTCCGGCCTAACGAAGGAAGTCACCTCGATGGAATCTGGACTCGCTTGGAGCAATTTCTGAATCAAATCTACCTTTACTGCGGTCCCCAAAACGATGGCCTCATTTTGAAGTCCATCCCGAGGAGCAACCTCATGAATCCGAATTTTGGAAACCATATCTTTCAGTTTAAGGAAACTTGGGTAGATGATTGCGAATCAAAGCCTCTTTCTTCAATATTGGGGCAATCCAGCTGCGGACTTCTGAATCCACTTTTTTCTTCCCAAAGTAAGCCAATAGAAAGCGCAACCTCTCTGTTTGGCGTACCGATGAAGGGCATGAGCTCGCGAGGCTGGCCAAATCTTTTACAAACCACCTCTTTCTAGGAGGGCGACCGCGGCCAACTCGTTGCAAATCCAACATGTTCAATGTGAATTCTGGGGAAGACAAATCCAATAGAAAGTGATTCAAATAGTAATCCCGATGAAAAAAACCAAGGCCATGGAAACGCCGAGTCAATTCACCCAAGCGCTCGGGCATTTCATTTCTCCAGGAGGCAGTGGTGTTGTCCAAAAGCAAGGACTTCATGTCTTTGCCAGGAAGATAGCCCATCATCAAAAAGGATCGCCCTCCCTGGCGGCGCTCAGAACCCCAGCCTAAGGGCGTGGGAACGGGGAAGCCTAAGTCATTGAGGGCTTGGAGGGTGTCCCACTCCCTTTGGGCGGAAGATGGGCCCCAGAGAGGCCAAGGGCCTTTTGTTGCGTCGTACCGTTTCAAAATGACGGGCCCCGACCGGGAAAGCACCTTGAGGGTTGTGCGATTCTCCGCCTTCCGCAATAAATCCCCCTGAAGTTCGAAAGCGGAATCTAGGCCATCAATCCCCAATTCTTCGGCGATGGGGCGCCCATCGGCAGAAAAATGGAGAGGGGGGGGATTGCTCATTCAGCCCCTATCCTGCGGATGCGGGCGAGCGACTCAACTCCCAGAAGCCCCCTAGGAAGAAAAATGTCAGAAATGTTCACATTTTTGTCTCATCGGTGTAACCTTTTCCGCCAAACAGGCTGAAATCCCCCCCATCCGGCCAAAGCCACCATGTCGAATCCTCCCTCGGCGCCTCCGGGTCAAGAGTCCAACCCATTCGTTCAAATGCAACGAAGGTTTGAGTTGGCCTCTGGCTTCCTCGGTCTGGACTCTGGCCTAGCTAAAGTCCTGGAAACCCCAGCCCAGGAAATCGCAACAAGTATTCCCGTCCAAATGGATGACGGTTCCTTACGCGTTTTTACGGGTTATCGAGTTCAACATTCTGTTGCTCGTGGCCCTGCAAAGGGAGGTGTCCGTTACGCACCTGATGTTTCACTAGATGAAGTTCGTGCGCTTGCCGCATGGATGACCTGGAAATGTGCTGTTGTGAATGTTCCATTTGGCGGTGGCAAAGGTGGCATCATCTGCGACCCTCGGCGAATGTCGCAGAATGAGTTAGAACGAATGACTCGGCGGTATGCCTCTAGCCTGATTGACCTCATTGGTCCTGAGCGAGATGTGCCAGCGCCAGACATGAATACGAATGAGCAAATCATGGCCTGGTTCATGGACACTTACTCCATGCATACTCGTGCAACCAATACTGCTGTCGTAACAGGCAAGCCCATTGGCTTGGGGGGTTCTCAAGGTCGCCGCGAAGCAACTGGTCTTGGAGTCGCACTAACGGTCCGCGAGTCTCTAAAACATCTTGGTCTTCCTGAAAAAGGCTCCCGCATTGTGGTGCAAGGCGCCGGAAATGTGGGTGGCCTGGGTGCCCTCTTCTTGCACGAAATGGGTCACAAAGTTACTGCCATTTCTGACATGTACGGCGCAATCCATAACGAAACCGGGTTAGACATGCCCGCTGTTTTGGAGTGGCTTCAAGAGAATGGAACACTTGAAGGCTTTCCTGGCGCAGAACGGCTTGAAAACTCAGAACTCCTCACTCTTGATTGCGATGTTCTCGTTCCTGCGGCGACGGAAAACCAAATCACTTCAAATAACGCAGCTAACATCCAAGCCAAAGTTATCGTTGAAGGCGCAAATGGTCCTACCACTGCAGACGCTGACCGAGTCCTTGCTGAGAATGGCGTCTTCATTGCCCCAGACATCTTGGCTAATGCCGGAGGTGTCACGGTTTCTTACTTTGAATGGGTCCAAGACCGTATGGGTTACTTCTGGGAAAAAGATGTGGTCCTTAACCGAATGGAAACCATCATGGTGAAGGCTTTTAACGATGTCGTAGAAGCTGCCAACACGCATGACACCACCCCCAGGATTGGCGCTTACTGCGTTGCGATTGACCGTGTTGCTTATTGCCTTCAAATGAGAGGTCTTTATGCCTGATTCAAACATGGACCTTCCAGATCTTCCCAACTTGGACGAACCACAAGCTCCAACCCCTGCCCTCGACGAAGACGATCCCTTCTCTTCCATGATGGAGCGGTTCGACGAGGCAGCCGCCATTTTGGCCATGCCTCCAGACGCTTACATGGTTCTTCGGCGACCTGATCGTGAATTCAAGTTCGCTATCCCCATCACCGATCCCGATGGTGACATCCATGTTTTTAACGGCTTTCGCATTCGGCACAACTTATCCTTGGGGCCATGCTTGGGTGGGCTTCGCCTCGACACCAACCTTCGCCGAGAAGAACTTCGCGCTCTGGCGGCCTGGACAACATGGAAATGCGCCGCCATCAATGTGCCTTTTGGCGGAGCAATGGGTGGAATCGACTTTGACCCACGAAAGCATGACCGCAAAACCACCGAGGCCGTTGTTCGTCGCTACACTGCTGGCGTTTTAGACTTCATTGGTCCTGAGCGAGGCCTTCTCACTCCCGACCTTCATTGTGATGAACAAATTATGGCCTGGTGTCTAGACACCTACTCCATGCACGCTCGCCACACCGACAACGCAGTGGTGCTTGGCAAGCCGCACGGATTGGGTGGCACATTGGGCCGAGATTATGCAGTGGGGCGAGGCGTTCGTGTCCTCATGGAACAACGACTCAAAGAAATGGGCCATCAAGGGTCCGCCAAGGTTGTAGTCACTGGAGCTGGCGTGGTTGGTTCTCAAGTCATGCGAGAGTTATCGCAAAGAGGCCACAAAATCTTAGCTACCGGAGATATCCGTGGCTCAGTTTTTTCTGCTCAGGGTCTAGATGTTGAGGCTGTCATTAAACATCGCAAAGAGACAGGTTCCGTCCTGGGTTCCCCTGGAACTGAACCCATCCAAGAAGCAGAACTTCTCGCTTTAGAGTGCGATGTTCTCGTCCCGGCCGCTGTCTCCAAACAAATCACTGGAAAAAATGCAAACACGATTCGTGCAAAGCTCATCGTGGAAGCATCAAATGGTCCAACATCCTCAAAAGCTGACAAACTTCTTTCCGACCAGGGCATTCCCCTTATCCCTGATCTCCTTGGGAATTCTGGAGCCGCCATCATTGGTTACTTTGAGTGGGTTCAAAACCGAATGGGCTACAAGTGGTCCGAGAAGCGTGTTCAAGGCCGACTCGACCGCATGGTCCTTGAGGCCTACCACCGCGCCAGAAAAATCGCGGGCAAGCACAAAGTTGGTCTCCGCCTCGCGACCTGTATCGTGGGAGTCGAACGGGTTTCCTACTTCGACAAGTTGCGTGGTATCTACGCTTAATTCTTAAGCTCAGGACCGCAAGCGACGCCAGATGTAAGCTGGCAAACTCCCAACACGGTTGCGATTCGCTCTGGCGGCGCGTAAAACTGCAAACGGCAAACCTAGCCACTGTTTCAAGGCATAGATTTGCCAAAGCCCTGAAGGTTCAAGGGTATAACCTGCAGCTTTCATGGTTTTCTTGCAGGCACATTGAATCGTTCCAACCTCAGCCTTTGAGAGTCGCTTCTTCCAGCCTTCAACAGGCGCTCGGTTTATTCCGCCACCCGTGTCATATTTTTCAAAAGATGAATTCACCATGGGCACTTCAAGCATATGTGGATTGGGTTCCATGCCCAACCAATCACAAACAGCATTGTTTGTTTTTTCGGGTTCCAGTACCAGATCCTCGTAACGCAAAAGCATCACGCGAGCAGACCCGTGTTTCTTGATTGCAGCCAATGATGCCTTAATGGTGCTACTCCAAAGCAGAGTAGCAATCAAAAGATGGTAAGAAGCACGAGTCCGTTGATGCTCTTCCTCTAATGCTTTTGAGTGCTCAGGGTCTTTTTCGAAATCGTGCCCGCCTTGGCTCTTCCAGTCTCGGTAGCTGGCAACAACACCCCGAGGGTCACGCGCCATGCAGATTACCTGAGCATTCGGGAAGGCTTCCAGAATTTCAGATATCCTAAATACATGTCGAGGAGTTTTCTCCCCCCACCGCTTTTTGCTTTGCTTGGCAGCATCTAGGCGACAGTAGCCCTCAAAGTATGCGTCTGCCCCGCCTCCAAGTTTCTCGACTTCCTGTTGTAAGTCCTTGCGGCTCATCCAACCCTCATCCGGGTTTCCTTGGTGGCCAAATGGCCGGTGAGACAGAGACAAGAACCAATCTTCACAAGAGCGTTTCTGTTCTTGACTCATTGAATCCGAAAGGACTTTGGTTCTGAGATCATCAAACCAATGCGTTTCAGCAGTGATATGCAAATCAGGATGGTGACCAAACATGGCCCTCAACAAGGTAGTCCCGGAGCGGCTGGGGCCAACTATAAAGACTGGGCGGTCTTCGAGAGGAGGGGCGGTCATGAGTCTTTAATTTATCCCGGCCCTGGACTTTCGCCCCAGAGTAATTTTGAACGCAATCGGGCAAAAAAGTTTCCCTCGGGCTCTACAACCAAGTGAAACTTGCGCTTACTCGGAGAGACATGGATAGTGTCATCAGGTAGAAGGCGTTGTTCTTCATGGCCGTCAGCGGTGAAGCCACATTCGCTATGGATTCTTAACTTTGCAACTCGACTGCCCGGCAAAACAACGGGGCGCTGGTTCAATGAATGAGGGGCAATGGGAGTTACAACCCATGCATCCAATCGTGGAGATAAAACCGGGCCCCCGGCGGACATTGAGTATGCCGTGGAACCTGTTGCTGTTGAAACAATGAGCCCATCGCTTCGATAAGTACAAACGGGGCGACGGTCAACGGTCAAATCAACCTCGACCATGCTCGCACCCCACGCACGAACAACAGCAACTTCATTCAAAATGCGAGTATCCAGAATGATTTCTTTATTGCGACGAATCGTCGCACGCATCATGGCGTGCGCTTCACAAGATCCTTCGCCCGCGAGAATTCGGTCAAGGGCTTTCAATGAGCGCTCAGGAGAGAAGGCAGTCAAAAATCCAATTCTGCCAATGTTAATCCCCATAACGGGAATATCACGACGGCCCAAACGGTGGGAAGTTGCAAGCATTGCCCCGTCTCCGCCCAAGACAATGACCAAGTCGGCATGGACGTCAATCGGTTCCAAACTCCGTTTGAGTTCAACCCCCACAATCTTGGCGCGATTGCCAAGGTGAGCAACAATCTCATCCACCATCTTCTGAGTCCTGGGCTTGAGTGGATCACCCAATATTAGGATTCGGGGCTTTCGTGATGTTGGGAAATGGATTTTGTCTCCCCAACAAATTCCTACTGGTCTTTTTTTTCCGTTGCCGCTCTTGTTTGAAGAAGTCACGAGGAAGGCTCCCGGTTAGGAGTTTGGATTTCTTGAGTTTCCTGGATTCGGGCTTGCCATGACTTGACCAGTTCTTCAACAGAAAGACCACACTCTTGAAGCTGTTCCTCGCGGGAACTTGCATGTGGAATGAAACGATCCTCAACTCCATGCCTTGACAAAGGAATCTTCATTTCCCGGTCCGTGAGGAGTTCAGAAACTGCGGACCCGAAACCGCCCTGGAGGGCATGTTCTTCCACTGTTGCCATAAAGGGCTGGCGGCGGGCTGCATCAAGGATTGCACCCACATCCAAAGGGCGACAAAAACGCGCATCCCAAACTTCCAGATGAATCCCTCCCTCGGCAAGAACAGAAGCTGCGTCGAGGGCGTTTTCAACCATGGCACCTAGTGCAAAGACAACACCATCTGAGCCATCGCGCAGGCGCTCGGCTGTCCCTGGAATCATGTCCGGCCTCAAGTCAACTGGAGTACCAAGTTCGTAAACAACTGAGCCACGAGGCCAGCGCAAGGACCATGGCCCACCACACTCCAAGGCAGTTTCCATCATGCGGTGCAGGTCGGCACCATCGCGAGGTGAGGCTAGCTGAATTCCCGGAATTGTGCGCAAAAACGCAAGGTCATAAAGCCCTTGATGAGTGGGACCGTCCTGACCCACCAAACCCGCACGATCCAAAGCAAGAATCACGTCCTCTTCCTGAAGGGCAACTTCTTGAAATACTTGGTCATATGCCCGTTGCAAAAAGGTGCTGTAGATTGCACACACGGGCCGTTTCCCAGCTGTTGCCATGCCGCCCGCAAGAGCAACGGCATGCTGCTCGGTGATTCCGGTATCAAAAAAGCGCTCCGGCCAACGTTCTGCAAAATCATCGAGTCCAGTTCCGCTCGGCATGGCAGCAGTTACAGCCATCACCCGAGAATCTCTCTCGCCAATCTTGCACATCGAGTCCGAAAAAAACTGGGTGTAGGCTTTTCGGGTAGGGTTGGGGGTCTTCCAAGGTCGGGCCACCTTCATCGTTGGAGCTCCTGAAGGTTTTACTCCATGGGCGCGCTCATCATCGGAACCAGCAGGCTTATAGCCTCGCCCTTTTTCAGTAAGAAAGTGCACCAAATGAACGCCACCAAGCCTCTTCATTCGCTTGAAAGCTTCCATGCAACCGTCGAGATCGTGGCCATCTAATGGGCCCACATAATTTACACCGAGCTCTTCAAAGACATGTCCAGGAACCATGACATGTCGTAGAACTTCTCCGACCTCTTCTATGCGCTCTCCCAGCCATGGGATTTTATGAGCAAGCGAAAATAATCGGTCGGCTGTCCCTTGCAAGGTTTTCGAAGTACGAATCCTAGAGAGATACCGGGCCATCGCACCTACGGATTTAGAAATGGACCATTCGTTATCGTTAAGAACGACAATCAAGCGAGGCTTTCTCTCCCCTGCTTGATTCAATCCTTCGAATGCTACGCCGCAAGCAATTCCAGCATCCCCCACAAAAGCGACCGACCAAGGGTCGTCATCGGGCTTGGAAGATGAGGCCTTCATTCCTTCGGCAAGCCCCATGGCAAAGGAGATGGCCGTTCCTGCGTGCCCAGCAGTAAGAGAATCGTACTCGGATTCAAACCGGTTCGTGAAGCCCGACATTCCATCTGTTTGCCTCAAATGGTCAAATCCAGAATACCGACCTGTCAGCATTTTATGGGGGTAACACTGATGGCTTACATCAAAGACAATTTTATCGCGCAAGAAATCAAAGGTCGAATGAAGGGCCACGGTTAATTCCACAACTCCAAGGTTGGAGCCAAGGTGCCCACCAGTCTGTAACACTTTTTCAACCAACGCCGCCCGCATTTGAGCGCACAAAGATTCCAATTCTTCTAAAGAGCGCCCTTGGAGCTCTTTAGGAGATTGAATTTCAGAAAGTAGAAGTGAACTCATCGGCACCGGTCTCGGAGAAATCGAGGTAGGTCCAAAAGGATATCCTTATGGAGGGTCAGCGAAAGAGATTCCAGAGCAGCTTCCGCGCGGGCGGCCCATTGTTCAACTAAAGCATGAGCACCATCTAGCCCGCAAGAAGAAACCAAAGTCGCTTTCTTTGCCTCGGCATCTTTTCCAGCGGTTTTGCCCAAGTCTTCAGTGCTTTGAGTGGCATCAAGGACATCGTCGGTTGCTTGGAATAGAGCCCCAAGGCACCAACCAAACTCTTTCCAGTGTTCAGGGTTGCCGTTCCCGGCGATGGCGCCTAAACAAAGTGATGCCTCGAGAAGGGCACCCGTTTTGGCTCGGTGAATTGCTGAAACTTGCTCAACGGACAGTTCTTTCTCTTCTGCCTCCATGTCCAGTATTTGGCCACCAACCATCCCTGAAGGCCCAGAAGCCCTTGCAAGGTGATAGAGCATTTTCTTAGCTTTGTCTGGGTCCTTTTGCGAAGCGAGGATTTCAAAAGCTGTCGCTTGAAGAGCATCCCCAACCAATACTGCTTCCGCTTCGCCAAATGCAACATGCACAGTTTTCTTTCCGCGGCGAAGATTATCGTCGTCCATACAAGGGAGGTCATCGTGCACTAAGGAATAGGCATGAATCATTTCACATGCAACTGCAGCATCAAGAGCTTGTTTGCTTTCCCCACCACAGGCTTCACAGGCCAAAAGAGTGAGTGCCGGACGAATTCGCTTTCCGCCAGAGAGTAGTGCGTAGGAACATGCTTCGCGAAGAACACGGGGCGCACAAGAAAGGGATGTGTTCTGAATAGAGTGCTCGAGAGCATCCTCAATAACAGGATAGCAATGAACAAGCCATTCTCTGAAACTACTCTTGGTCGTCGTCAATGGAATCTCCCTCGATTTCTTGAAGGCTTTGCTGGAGGGTTTCGCTGAGGTTCTCAACTTTCTGTTCGAGCGAGTTCAAGCCCTTTTGTAAATCCAAAACGAGTTGAACCCCCTTCGAGAATTGCTCCACGCTTTGCTCCAATGAGAGCTCGCCACTTTCTAATCCACTGACCAGCTTGACGAGGTCGTCTAGACGAGCTTCAAAATTTTCGGTGTTTTTCTTTTCAGGGGTCATGGGTACTTGGGGCAAACACATTGTCCCAGAAGGACAGCACTTCTTGGGAAATAATCTTACCCTAGGCGGGGCCCTCTTCCTCTACTCTGGCGGCAAGAGTTCCTTTTGCCAATCGAATCCGAAGAGAATCCCCCACCGAAACCGCTGAAGGATCTCTCAGGAAGCCGGGCTGCACCTTCGTCTCGACCAAAGCCCAGCCGCGCTCCAAGAGAGCCTCTGGCGAAGCGGCTTCCAACCGCTGGCGCAGGAGGCGAAGGGTCTCGGATGAGCGGCGGAGGGGCCCTTCTATCGCACGGACGAGGTCAGCAGTTGCCTGGTCCAACCCAAAACGCTTCCGTTCTACCCTTCTGTCGGGTCGTTGCTCACGCAAATCTCTCCAAAGGAGACCCAATTTTTGCCGCTGGGCTGTCAGCCTACGCTCCCAGCTTGCGCTCAAGTCTTCACCCAATGACAGGACTTCCCGGCGGGCATCGAGCCAACCTTCGCTCAAGCGATGGGCTGCAGCAGTAGGAGTCTTGGCTCTTTCATCGGCAACGAAGTCACAAAGGGTGGTATCACTTTCGTGCCCAACAGCATTCAGGATTGGGAACGGGCATTCGGCAACCGCCCGCACCAAAACCTCTTCGTTGAAAGCCCACAAATCTTCCAAGGAACCGCCTCCTCGAGTCAAGACAATGAGATCCGGATTGGCGGCAATCCCCTCTTTGATAGCGGCTGCGATTTCTTCGGCAGCGCCCTCTCCTTGCACACGCGCTGGCCGAAGGAAAACTCTAACAGGTGTGCCTCGTTCTTTTAATGTTCTGAGGAAGTCAGCAGATGCAGCTGATGGATGTGCAGTAATTACAACGACCGTCCTTGGGCGGACTGGAATCTCTTTTTTGCGGTCGTCATCAAACAGGCCCTCGACCTGGAGTCGCTTACGCATCTCTTCAAATTTTCGGGCGAGATCGCCGGCTCCAACATCTTCAACTCTGTTAAGGATAAAAGACAAGGATCCATTTTTTGAGTAGATATCAAACTTGCCCAAAGCGCGGACCCTTCGGCCTTCCTCTAAATCACACTGCAATGCTCGCTTGGCAGCACGGCTCCATATTTTGACCTCTAGTTGAGCATGATCATCTCGAAGTTTGAAATAATAATGTCCAGACCCTCGATAAGGTCCACGATATCCAAAGACTTCCCCCTCAATCCAAAAAGAATCCAGGCTATCTAATGCAAGGGATGCCCGTTCAACTGCTTCAGATACGCTACAGGCAACGGCCTCCTCTCTTTCCATGGGAGCTACTCGACCTCTACGAAGGGAACTGCAGATGCGCGCCAATCATCCAGAGGCTGGCGAGGCAAATAGGCGCGAAATCGGTCATCGAAAAATGGCCGCCGAACACCACCCTCTACGATAACTCCATCTCGAAACAAAAGTTCCACATCACCGTTGCCGTGGAGCCGAACTTGAAGTGAGTCCGCATCAAGGGTCCGCATCAGGTGTCCAGCAGCGTCGTACCGGTGCACCTGCACCATTTTCAAAACACCTCCATCGATATCCCCTAGAACAGGAACACGGTAATAGCCGGAAGGTCGTTTATCTGAGATGAGAGCTTCGAGGTTTGCTCGAACCGACTGAATCAGGTCAGGGTCTGCACCCCCAACGGGCACCAATTCTGGGAAATGGCGGCTCCAGGATTCCACATCAACATCTGAAAAATCAAAACGAATCCCATGCTCGGGGAGAATGTGGCGCGCACCGGCACGAGTTCGGCTCCCGTTCTCCAATCTAAGAACAAGGTCACCAGCCATTCGATGAAGTTCAAAGTGAGCAGTTTCTGCTTTCACAACGCTATCCAGCATGCCACCGACATTCCAAACCAAAAGTGTGACCTCGCTGATTTCAGGTTCCCCTTCTACGCGCACTCCTCGCTCGAAGCGAAAATGCGGATAACCGTCCAAAGCAAGCAGTCCGTTTAAGGCGCCAATCCATGGGCTCAAAAGTGGTTCTGCAGGGCTCGAATTCACAGAGGCTTCAGCAACTTCTGGTTCCTGAGGTGTTAAGGGTGCGGGGGAATCTACAGCCGCAGGATTCAGTCCAATGGCAGCCATCTCGGCGAGGCCCGATTGTTCCTTTTGAAAAAGACGCTCCGTGAGCTCAGCAATCCGCTTTCTATCTTCACGGCTCTCGGCCCTAAGAGAATCCAATTCACCAAGAAGGCGCTCGAATGCACCGGGAGAAATGCTCGATTGGGCAGGGGCCTCAACGGTTACTGGTGTCGGTTGCACAACAATGGTGGGTGGCTCTTGCTGGGGAGCAATTACCTGGATTTCTGGTGGGTTATCTGGCTGGTTTTGTTGGACCCAAGCCAACCACCCTGCAGCACCTGCGGCGGAGAAACCCGCAAGGGCTAGAAGCGGTGTCAGCCATCGCTCACGGCGAGTACGAAGCCTGTCAATCTCTCCCATTTGAACAAGCAGGGCCTCTTGCACCTCAGCAAGGCGCTTAAAGGATCGATTTAAGACTTGAACATCTCGCAATTTCAGGTTGGAGCCACCTGAATGAGAACGGGCCTCTAAAGATGTTTCGTTTTCCGAATCAGGATAAGGGTTATCCATTTTTTTCATTCATGGCAGGAGCCAAGTAATCTAGACGCTGTTTCCCGTTCCAAATGTGACTCGTTAATTCAATCGACTCGTCTCCCCTCAACCACTGAAGGTCTCCCAGCAAAGCGTCCCGATTGGTTTTCAACAAAAAGGTTCGCCTGTTCTGATTTGGGGAAGGAGAAGATCCACCTTGGGCTAAACCAATCCACAAACTTTTTGCACGCGGAGATAAAGCAGGGGGAGGATTTCCGAATGTTTCAAAGGACTGCCCACTATTGGAATTCAAGATACCTGACGATTGAATGGGCCCATCTCCACCAACAAGATGGAGGCGAACCAGATACTCCCCCTCAGTTAAACCAAAAGCCTGAGACAAGACCTTCTTTTCTGAAACGAAGCTCGAATCAAAAGCATCAAATGGTTGCTCCACCAAAATCCGGGTTCCACCAACCGCTTCTCCTGTCCAGACCAAGACCATGGAATCAGGAAATATGAGTTCGAGTGTTTCTTCTTTTTTCGCACAAGAGAACACAAACAAAAGGGAGAATATGATTAGTTGTCTTTCCATAGCTCCTGCTTCTTCTTGTTTTTGTTCCACCACCGAGTCCACTCAAGGGGATCGCGAAAACTTTCGTTTGTAAAGGTGGTTAAAGCGCGAAGGAAGGGGTCGCGAATAGTTCGGTATTCTCGAACAGCCCCACTATCCTCGCGGTCCAAGGATGCATTGTGGTAGGACTCCAACATTTTCACCAAGCTCTTTGTGCATTCTTTTCGTACATCACCGGGAGCTTCGCGATACTGAGACAATGCCTCGCCTGAAGCAGCGGCGACGACCTCATCTTTGTAGTCCAGCAAATCTAATAGTTCTTCGATTTGTTTCAGGTCACGAGTAAATCCAACCTGCTTCACACATAATGCTCGGAACTCAACATCCCGATTGAATCGCTTGTCTTCAAAGGCCTTCCATAAGTACTTGGCACCGTGGTGAGGCATTCGCCCAAATGCATAGACAGCAGCTTTCCAAAGGGTGTGGTGCTCCTTTGTCTCCTTTTTTCTCCGGAATGAGTACCAGACGATTTCAGCAATTTCTTTTTGCCTCTTTTGAAGCTCTTTCAGCTCGGCTTTCAGAACTTTTGTTTCCTTTGGGTCGAACTCCAAACTTTCCTCGATTTCTTCACGACGCTCCTGGGCTTCGGAGTAAAGAGTGGCAAAACCATCAATATGGTTGATGGCCATAGGTTCTTGCCCTCGACCCTTGATGATTTTTTTAAAGAGTGCAGTTTTTTCTTCAAGGACATCTTCTTGAGAAACTGCCTGCGGTACCCACGCAGGAGCTGCGATTGCAGGTTGTGAAAGGAAGAGGAAAAGAAGAGAAATCATGGCGCGATTCAGTTGAGACGGGTCAAGACGGGGAGACCTTCCGCCCAAGATAAGCCCCCCGAAGGGTTTGAAGAAAAGGGCCCCCAGCACCAGGGAATTCCTGACCAAGCCCCAGAACCCTCCTAACTGGAATAACACCAATAACGGCATTGGTCACAAAGAGCTCCTCTGCTTTCTTCAAACTATCCAGTGGGAAGTGTCCCTCCTGGTATGGAATCCCCACCCTGAGGCATCTTTCCAGTAAATCGGCCCGAGTCGTTCCCCCAAGAATGCCACAGTCCAAGGAAGGCGTACAAAGCGTGGACCCGTCCCAGAAAAGCAAATTGGCGCTCGTGCATTCGGCGAGTTCGCCATTCGTTGAAGGAAGTAGAGCATCAAAGGCCCCCCTTTCCTGAGCCGCTCGGGCTGCCCATTGTTCGGCGGCGCGAGAAATCGTTTTCGCTTGAGCCAGAGGGTTCATTGGGTCTCGGCAAAGCGTAGAGAGGAACAGGTCAACCTCCTGAGGTGGCGGGGCGGCGTGACCCGCAGTCCAAACAGGAAGAAGATTCTCCTTGTCCAAGCGGTATAGAGAAAAGCGAACACGCCAATCCCCTTCCATAACATGAGGTTGGATTTCGGCAAACGCAGATTCTAAATTCGGCACTTCTCCCGAAAGGTGAAGCAAGTCCGCTGAAGTTCTCAATCGTTCAGCATGGCGACTCAGGTTTGATGGTGGAGTACCATTTGAAACGAGAAAAGATTCAAATACTCCCTCTCCGCGTAAAAGGCCAAGAGCGTTCCCAGGAACAATGGGAGTCTCCGGAGAAACTACCTTCCCTCTCAACAAAACGATTTCAACAAGTCGCCTCATCGGCACGATTGAATGGAGGGTGTAGCACATTCCAAATAACGCGCCTTGAGCAATGTTTCATTCCATTCTTTTTCTGGTTGTGAATCCCAAACGATTCCCGCCCCAACTCGCACCTGAAGGCGGTCACTCATGCATGTGGCCGTCCGAATTAAAACCGAAAACTCACCGCGATTCACTCCGGGCTGCCAAATTCCAAAGCTACCGCAATAAGGGCCCCGACTTTCTCTTTCCAGTTCAGCAATAGCTTGGAGCGCTCGGACTTTGGGGGCTCCTGTTACAGATGCAGGTGGAAATGCAGACCGAAAAAGAGCCGAAATCCCTTGGCTTGGATTCCACTCAGCATTCACAAGGGCGGTTCGGTGATGCAAAGTGGAAAAGTGTTCAACTTTTCCAGCCGACACAACGTGCACCTTTCCAGATTTCGCAACTCGGCCCAAGTCATTGCGAGCCATATCTACAATCATAGTTAGCTCGGCTCGCTCCTTTTCATTGCTTTCAAGCTCAGCGATGAGTTCTTGGTCCTCAACCGGAGTCAAACCACGGGGTGCTGTCCCCTTTATGGGGCTGGTCTGAAGTTGCTCCCCATCAATCTTGAGAAACCGCTCAGGCGACCAAGACAGAAGAGCGTGCCCCTTTTCGTTTTCCCAATACGCACTCATTGCAGTTTCCTGCGCCTGGCGCACTTGGGAATAAAGCAGGCGAGGTGATTTACGAAAAGGGGCCCCCATTAAATGGGAGAGGTTTGCCTGAAAAAGTTCACCGGCACCAATCCAATCGCGCAACAAAGAAACTTTTTCTTGAAAGCTCTCAGGTGATGAGGAGGACTGTAAACCTTCCAGCATTTCGCAATTAGCTTCTTCTCCACCTGAAGATAGACCCTCACAGCTATGGAGCAAAGATTGGAAACTATCCAGTAGCTCTGTTTTTTCAGAGAGTTCTTCATTTCCCAACTCTTGCGTCAAACATAAGTGGAGCTCACCATCGGGAGAAAAGGCGATCCCTTTTCGATAGCGGGCAAAACAAAAATCGGGAAGGGAACAGGATGGAGCCTCGGTCCAGGGAAATGACTCCCAGGCGTGGCCGCATTCAAACGACATCCAACCAATCCACCCACCGCCCCATGCTTCTCCTGGTAGCTCGGTTGACGGTTGCCACATTTCGTTCGCTGTGGCTTCTTCCAGCAACCGCCCCGGATCTTCCCTAGAGAGGGGCCACCTAGTGCGCGAATCTGAGTCAGGGGAAAGGGTGCCCTCTAGGACGCAATCTGGATCCCAGGCCAAGAAGGACCATCCAGAGCCATCAGAGCTATCCAAGAGCACTGGGCGGGTGCCCTTCGGAAGAGCTTTCAAGAGTTGTTCAGGTGGCGGGCCTGAACAAGTCCCAAGAACCTGGGTCTGGAGTAGGTGCATGCCCCCCTATTATGTCGCACGATGACAAAAAAGGAGGACCCACCCCGGGAGTTGCCCGAAGTTTGGCAAAAAGAATGTCAGGCCTTCCTGCGCCATATTCGAGAGGTTCGGCAGATGAGTCCCCACACCCTTCGCGCTTACGAGCGGGACCTGGGTGCTCTCTTCTCATTCCTGGCTGAATCGAAAACCCCACCCGCGACCCCTGCCCATGTCCGCCCCGCACGGCTACGGCTCCACCTTGCTGGCCTTTCTGCCCAGGGCTTAGGTCCGGCCAGCATCGCCCGCCACTTGTCCTCGATTCGGTCCTTCTTTCATTGGTTGGAAGAAACTGGCCATATCACTCAGCACCCTGCTCTCTCGCTGAAGGCACCCAAGCAGAGCCGAAAGCTCCCACGCTATCTAGAGGAGGAGGAGGTTGACGCACTGCTCGCCTCTCCAAGTTCGGTGGATGATCCCGAGGGCAAAAGAGACCGCGGCCTTCTTGAGGTTTTGTACTCCACTGGTTGCCGAGCATCAGAACTCGTGGGCTTGGATGAGCAAGATTTGGACCTCAAGAGGGGCCGAGTTCTGTTGCGTGGAAAGGGCAGAAAAGAACGCTGGGCCATGCTTGGTGGGCCTGCCAAGAAAGCGCTCCAAGATTATCTCACTCAAAAATCTCTCCGCCGCTTGAACCGCGAGGCCCTCTTCCTGAATCCTCGAGGAAAGCGTCTCTCTGATCGTTCCCTGCGCAGGATTTTGCAACGCTATTTGGAGAAGGCTGGAATTCATCGCGCCTGCTCTCCCCACACTCTTCGCCACTCTTTTGCGACTCATCTTCTGCGCCGGGGGGCTGACCTGCGAACGGTTCAAGAACTCTTAGGGCACGCTAGCCTGGGGACCACTCAGATTTATACGCATGTCTCTCTTGAGGGCCTTCGCAAGCTCTACCAACAAGCCCACCCAATGGCAGAAGGGGAATAAAAAAACCCGGCAAACTTGCGATTGCCGGGGTGGTGGTGACCCCAAGGGGATTTGAACCCCTGTTGCCAGGATGAAAACCTGGTGTCCTAGGCCAGACTAGACGATGGGGCCGTTCCCGGGTGGCTTACCCGGAAATGGGCCGAGCAGAATAAAAGAGTCCCCCCAGCGAGTCAAGAGAGCAGACTGCTCTCTGCGGGACTCAAACCGCAGGCGATTCGGGCCACAGGGCCGCCCCACATACCAACATTTCAGCGGTCATTGTGCCAATAAGACCCCCTCGCTCAAGATACGCAGGTGGAAGAGCTGAAAGCGTGTAGGTTTCCAGCTCGAAATCAAGACAACCCGCTTGATGAGCAAGGGTAACAGCTTCCCTCCAGGGGGTGCCCGTGAGGCCATCGCCAAAATCCGTTTGATGGACTGGGACATGGCAATGCACTCGAAGAGTATCAATAGCTTCGACAACAGCTTGGTTTTCCAGCAAGCGAGGAAGGTCACTGTAGGCAAAGGGGCGACCATCGGAAAGGGTACCCCGCACTTGATGAAGCCAAGGATCAGCACAAAGTTCTTCAAGGCGGAGCATTTGCTCAGGATTGATTCCTCCCTCTAAGGAGAGTGCCGAAGATATTTGAACTTTGCTCAGGGGAATGCCGTGCTTTGCTAAAGCGGCCAAAGCTTCTTCCGGAGACTCCCCCACGACGGCGGAATGACACAAATCCCAACATACCCCAACTCGCCGGTCAGCAATAGGAGTCTCAATATACAGCTGGGTAGCCAACCAATCCGCAAGGTCAGACACTCGCTCAAAGGAACCATCTGGCTCGGGCTCCAGCCCTAAAGTTAATCGCACCCCTGTTCGCTCTTCCAAGCGCAGCAACCCTGCTTGGGCGCGGCGCAGATAATCAAGACTCTTCTGAGAGCGGCGAGCGTCAGGGCCATAGCCCAGGGGACAACTCGAAACCGAACCCCGATCTCCAGGCATGAGGAGTCCAGTCAATGCTTCGGCAACCCGACAAGTAAAAGATGGACGCCGAGAATCGCGCCAGTCAGGCATGAAGGCGGCCTCCTTAACGGAAGCTGAGTGAAATCCACCAAAAGGGAAGGCATTCGCGGTCCAGGGTTCCAGACCGGCATCCGCCAAACATTTCAGGAGCCGCATTTGCTTGCTGGGTGTTCGGGCCAATTCGGAGACGGCACAATCAGATAAATACAAACCAAATCCCACCGGTTGCAACCACCCCTGAGAACGCAACTGTTCGGCGAACTCGCGGGCGGGCCCGTCCAATGCCGAAAAAACACTCCCCATCGTGTCACCCGGAAATACATTTCCGCATAGGGCCAAACGGGGAACCAAATCGGTCACACCTTCAGGCCGAAGAGAGGAGGGACTAGTTTCCATGAAGCAGTCTCCAACTTAGCATGAAAGAAGAAAAGAGGAGAAAGTAATTCTCTCTCCTCATTTACGGGTAGTAGAGGAAGGGCCTGAGCACCCAGTCCCCCACCCCCACCAAGACACTGACCCCCCCGATTGGGTCAAAAAAAGAGAAAAAGTTGTAATACCCCCCAAAGAGACTCGTTGACAAAG
>JASMMA010000019.1 GCA_030748415.1 Planctomycetota bacterium | reverse complement strand
TTGTTGAAGTTTCGCTTTTTCCGCTTTCCTATTTTTGGGACTTTGTGACCCAATGTTTGGGGTCAGTGTCTAGGGGGGGGGGACCTCCCGGCTACAATCTGGCGTGGATGTTGCCATCAAGATTCCCCTTCTAGACCTAGAAACTGCTCTGGCTAAAAAACTCAAAGGGGCAAAAATTCTCCGGTTGGAGCTCGACCAGGGGAGGGGCCGGCTTCATGTTGCCGCTCCCTTAGTTGGAGAGGTTCACCTTCTTGCCGATTACGCCAGTTCACCTGGTCAACTTGTCTTCTCACGCTTCTCCCTTGATGGCGGTGGGTTTGCCCAGGGATTGGTTCTCTCTAAGCTCCGCTCCGCAATCTCCGAACTGGACACTTACTGGGATCCATTTCGAATCTATGGGGAGAGTGATGGCGAACGGCTACACATTGCTTGGGACACAGACTGAGAATGTTTCGAAAGGTACTCCATTCACTTGGGCTGGGAGCCGTTCTTGCAGGTTTTGCTGGAGCTATTGAATTAATTATGGCGTGGGGCCAACACCCCCACCATTTTGATCCAAATGTTTGGGCTTCAATCCTTCCCGTTTACCTCTTCGCAGGAGCCGCACTGGGCTGGGGCGCTTTTATTGTTTCCCCGGTTCTTACTCGGCGCAAGGACCGAAGCCACCACCCTGGCCTTCAGCTTGCAGTTCTGATTTTTCTTGGAGGAGCATGCACTGTTCTTATTTTAGACACCCATGGCGATCCAGCAGTTCGTTTGGGAATTGTGACTGGGTGCGCCCTCCTAGCACACCAAGCACTCCGGCTCGTCACTCGCTCTGCTCTAGGCTGGATGATTGCCACCTTGTTTTCTCCCCTTTCCACCGCGATTGGTTTAACTGCTCTGCTTCTTAGCGCAGCCCTTGCTTGGGTTTCCCCTTCTATCCCTGGGCCATACGCTGGCCCAAGTGGGAGGCAACCTTTCCCATCAAGAACACTGAATCAAAATTTGGTACTCATTCAATTGCCGGGCGTGAACCAAGATTCCGTTTCATGTTTTGGCTATATCCGTAACACAACCCCCACCATTGACCGCATCGCATCAGAAGGTGTCCTCTTTGCAAATGCAACCTCAACCTCACCCGCAACCCCTTCCATTGCAACAAATGAGATTGCCTCACATGTTGCGGTCAATTTAAGAGCGGGTGGCTGGTCCACATATGGGACGCTTGTGGGTCACTCACATGGGGATCCCCAGAAAACTCTCCCAGGTTTTTCTCGTTTTACTGACCTCTCTCGTTCAAGTCTCAGACAAACTCTCTTTGTCCCCAAACTTCGGGCTCGAATTTTGCACTGGGGACAGAGT
The DNA here is from genome assembly GCA_030748415.1 of Planctomycetota bacterium. Lineage (GTDB taxonomy): Bacteria > Planctomycetota > UBA1135 > UBA1135 > UBA1135 > UBA7888. The sequence goes on along the minus strand of JASMMA010000019.1, from coordinate 32,811 downwards.
TCGCGAAATCGGCCCTCCACTGCAGTGAACCATGTAATCGCTTGGCTGACCAAGCGCTCTCCCCAAGATTCCCCATTCTTTGTTTCTCTGGAATTGGGGTCGGCAAGCCCACCCCACCACCCTCCACTTGAACTGGAATCTCACTTCCTCCCCGAAGGAACCACAGCGAAAGAAGCTTGGGCTACTCCACCAAACCCAATTGCAGCCCTTGCCTTACGCGATGCTGAAATCCTAGAAATTGACCAAGCAATACGGGACCTATTAGATTCTCTTGCCCACCTTGATTTGCTGGAGAATACAAATATTGTTATCTGCGGCTCTTCCTTGGATTCTAGAAGCGGCTCTATCCCCCTCATTCTCCGTTGTCCTGCAAACTTCAGTGCTGGCTCCAAGCCCGTTGGTAATTTTTCACTTCGGGAACTACTTCAAGTGCTCATGGAAGATTTTGGCGCACTTGAGCCAGAACTAAATCGTGAGACTTGGGAATTCAGGCGCTGAAAAAACCTAGTAGAGGGGCCAAAAAATTCGCTCCCGCTACCACAGCTAAATCAAAAGAATTCCATCGCCATTGGGAGCGCCTGCGCCGCATCCAAACCCTCAGAGCGAAGCATTCCAATCCAGTGTTCCATATCCAAACTAAGGCAAGAGCAACAAGCCAACCCCAAAACCCGCCGCCTCCATATCCAAGGGCACCTGAGTGAATGAAGAGAGCGGCAAGACCGAAGGATGCCCCGTTTGCAATTGCGGTCAAAGTGGTGGTTGTCGAAAAGTTGCGCCCCAAGGTAAACCAGATAGCCCACCATTCAACAAAAAGGACAACAACCACAACCCAAGTTGAAAGACTTCCCGCAAAAATTGACGCGAGAGGACTCGGGTCACCCATTTGCTTTCTTATTCCTGTTCAGCTTGTTTTCCGTAGCGCAGGCTGACATTTTCTCGCCCCATGGCCTGAAGCCGTTCCGGGGATTTTTTCAAATTCAAATCGTGCGCCTTAGACACAATGCTCTTCACGGACCGGTTCAAGTCCTGAGCAATCTGAAGATTGGGAGTAATCGGATACAACTCTCGGAGGCGCTCAATCTCTGCTTGAGACCAGCGGGGCATAGGAGTTGAACCATTTCCAGAGCCGCGACGGCTGAACCCTTTATCTTTGGCCAAGCAAAGCTCGTTGGCTTTTTCAACAATATCACTTTCAGGACGACCCAAAATCAGAACAAGATCTTGGTTGGTCCGCGTCCCATAAAGACGCTTGAGAACTTGGATGTCATCGGAGACCCAAGGTCCACTAGCGGCAAGGCTCTGCAGCTCTTCGACCTTCCGTTGAATCTCGTTGGGATTTCTCCGGAGGATTAATGAAACAGATTCAAGGCTCGACACTCCAATGTAATTCTTGAGAGCTTGGACTTCACGAGCAGACCAGGGGCCGGTCTTTTCTTCGCCTGAAAAAACTCGCTTCGCCATTCGGCGAACACTTTCAACTGAGCGATTCAAATCCCGGGCAATCAGAGCATCGGTTTTTAATCCAAAAGAGCGCTTGAGGCGTTCTATCTCCGATTGAGACCATGGACCCTTGCGGCGACCATTGCCCTTTTGTGGAGGGATATTGTTCTCAGATGACATTCCAGGGGGGTAAAGAGGGGGACTGCCCAGAAGGGGGGCACGGAGGAACTCCCTCAGTCTCCAGTATGCCGCTTCTGAACGGCCTCACCAAAAAAAACGGGCAAAGTTTTATGGTCGATTTGAAATGGTGCCCTGAACCACCTCAGCCCAGAGCCGATCTGCCTCAACCTGAAGCAGAGCCAGGGCGTCATTCGATGTGTGGCATGCGGCGGCACGATTGGCCAGTTGGCGAAGCGAATCGGCGGAAACCCTTTGCAGGACTGCCTTTACCTCGGCAACGAATGGGGGTGCAATGGAAAGAGTTCCAAAGCCCGCCCCCACAAGGAAGAGGGCTCCCGGGAGCTGGCCGGCCATCTCACCGCACACGGAAACGGGCCTTCCGAGGGCATTGCAAGTCCGGGCGATGTAGCGCAGGACTCGAAGGTGGGCCGGATGGTAGGGTTGATAGAGGTCGGCGACCCATGGGTTATCCCGATCCACGGCAAAAAGGTACTGGGCGAGGTCGTTCGTGCCCACACTTATGAAGTCCGCTTCTTGAGCAATGTCACGAAGCGCCATCGCTGCTGCAGGGACCTCCACCATGACACCGATTGGCGGAGGCTCAGCCTTGCCCACAACCTGTGAAAGCAATTCTTTTGAGCGGCGAAGTTCCTCGACGGTTGTGACCATAGGAAGGAGGATTCGAACATCGCCCTTCCTGCGAGCCTTCACCAAAGCACTCAACTGCATCAGAAATAAATCCTGCCACTCCAGGCTTAACCGCAAACCTCGCCAACCCATAGCAGGATTGCTTTCTTTTGGATGTCCAAAGTAGCGAAGTTGTTTGTCGCCACCGATGTCCAAGGTTCGGAACACAACGGGCTTGCCATCAAAACTAGCCAAAACGGATTCATAGATTTCTGCTTGCTCTTCTACCGATGGGAAGGCAGGCCTTTCCATATATGCAAACTCCGTTCTAAAAAGCCCAACCCCGGAAGAGAGAGCTGGGTCCAACATTTTTAGGTCATTGGGTGACTCAATATTCACCATCAAGGAAACTGGGGTTCCATCTTCTGTTCGACCCGGTTCGACAGCAAGACCAGAAAGAGCTTGGTGCACTTTGCTCCGCTCTTCGGCAAGTTCGGTTGCACGCTTTTCTTGTTTGGGGGTTGCGCCAAGAACAGCACGGCCTTCGTCTCCAAAAACCAAGCAAACTTCTTCTGGTTGTGCTTTTGTGTGAACACCTTCAATCCCAGTCACTGTTGGGATTCCAAAGGAACGAGCAAGAACAGCACCGTGACTAAACCTACCCCCGCGAGAACAAATAATTCCAGCCAAAGGATGGCGGTGATGGCGTGTTACTAGTGAGGGTGTGAGTTCTTCAGCAATGAGGACAATTCCATTCCCGTTTGCTTCGAATACTCGATCCTCTTCTGCAGCCCCCAACTCTCGGATAACCCCCAGCCATGGGTCACGAAGATCAGCAACCCAGTTCTTGCGATCTCCGCCCTCCAAATCTTTAAACAAACCCTCAAATTGGTCCAGAAGGGCTTGAATGGCGGACTCAGGCTGGAGTTTCTCCTCGTTCACAAGCCGTTCCAGGTTCCGGTGAGCATCGGGGTCTTGCAAAACTGCAATTTGTGCGCCGTAAATGGCCGCATCCTGAATCCCTAACTCTTGGGTAGTCGCAGCCTGGATTTTTTGGAGGTCTTGAATGGCTCGCTTGTGGGCGGCCATAAGGCGTTCAAGGGCGGCCTCGGAAGTTTCAGAGACCAATTTCCGTTCAGGAATGCGATAGAGACCCATCTCCACAGGAATCCAGGCGCACCCGATTCCAACACCGGGGCTGACGGGGTTCCCTTGGAGGTCGAAACGAGGCATCGTTGCTTAAGCTTCAGCCCCAACAGGTTCGGGGCGAGTCCAGGCACCAATGCGTTCCCGCAAAACAGATGCCAAGTCCGATACAGCTACACGCTCTTGATTCATGGAATCTCGTTCGCGCAAGGTGACCGTGCCATCAGCCATGGTGTCGCCATCGATGGTGACACAGAATGGTGTTCCGATTTCATCCTGGCGGCGATAACGGCGGCCGATGGACTGGTTGTATTCAATCGCAGTTCGGAATTCGCGACGAAGTTGAGCCTCGATTTCCTCAGCTTTTTCGGGCATGCCTTCCTTCTTCACAAGAGGGAACACCGCAACAGTTACTGGAGCAATTTTCGGATGAAAACGCAAAACTGTTCGCTGTTCTTTCCCTTCCCCTTCTTCATCGTAGGCATCCACCAAAAAGGTCATCGCAGTCCGATCGCATCCCGCAGCAGGTTCAATTACAAAAGGCGTAATGTGTTCCTTGTTTTCCTGATCGAACCAGGTCAAAGCTGTTCCGCTCGCTTCAGAGTGCTTCTTGAGGTCGTAATCGGTTCGATTTGCAACACCTTCAAGTTCAGACCAACCAAATGGGAAAAGGTATTCCATATCGCCACACCCATCTGCGTAATGGGCGAGCTCGTCAGTTGCATGCTGACGCATGCGTAGGCGCTCAGGATTTACACCAAGGTCTATATACCACTGGAAGCGCTCTTTCTGCCAGTACTCAAACCACTCGGAGGCCTCTTCAGGTCGGCAAAAGAATTCCATTTCCATTTGCTCGAATTCCCGTGTACGGAATACAAAATTCCCGGGCGTGATTTCGTTGCGGAATGATTTTCCGATTTGAGCAATCCCGAAAGGGAGCTTCTTTCGGGTTGAAGTAACCACATTATTGAAGTTGATGAAAATCCCCTGGGCGGTTTCTGGCCGGAGATACGCGACACTGGAACTATCTTTCATCGCACCGACATTGGTCTCGAACATCAGGTTGAACTGGCGAACTTCGGTCCAATCATCGGTTCCACTCACTGGGCATTTAATCCCTTCGTCCAGAATGAGTTGGCGGAGAGTTTCGTTGTCGCTCAATGCAGAGGCCAACTTTCCTTGAAGAACAGAAGCTTTTTCTGTGCGCCCTTTCTTTTCGTATTTGGCAATTTTATTTTCCACCAAGTGGTCGGCACGGTAACGAGCTTTGGAAGTTTTGTTATCAATCAATGGATCGGAAAAACCACCGACATGTCCTGACGCACGCCACACATCGGGTGCCTGAATAATGGCCGAATCCAACCCAACGATATCTTGTCGCGCATAGACCATGCTCTCCCACCAAGCTTCCTTCACCCGGCGCTTAAGTTCGACACCCAAAGGACCCCAATCGTAGGTAGAGCCTTGCCCACCGTAAATTTCTGAGGCGGGAAAAACAAATCCTCTGCGCTTGCACAGTGAAACAATCTTGTCCATGGAAACGGCGTTCTTTTTCGACATTGCAGGTAGATTCTACCTGCGCGGCAAGACCTATCGGAGGGGGTAGTACCGTTGCTTTGCCGGTACCTCGACCCGAGCGCCATCTTCAACCCTAAAGGCGGTTAAAGCACCACCGTAAACGCAACCAGTATCCAATCCCAAAGCCACAAGCCGCTCTCCCACAAAGCGCGGTCGCACCGTAGGGGAGGATGTATGCCCATAGAAAACCAACTCAGGACCTGTCCAAACTTCGCTCCAGAAGGGATTCCCTCTCATGCTGTCTAGGTGGCGGACGCGTGTAAGTTCGAATGGGGTGTTTTCTTCAATCGGTTTACCAGGAACTACACCTGCGTGAACAACGACCCATGGCTGACCCTCATGTTCGCCCCGGATGAAATAAACACCTTTGCGGATAATCTCAAGGAGAGTTGAAGATTGAGCCGGGTCGATGGGCGCCAAAGGAGTTCCCCCATCTCCAGCCAAGTCGGAAGCCTCAAAACCACTCAAGTCGGCATCAGGGGGGAGTTGGGCAAGCCGCTCGGCCAAGACCCGTTCGTGGTTCCCCAGGACCAGTTCAAATTGCGGAATCGCAGTTAAAATTTGAGCAACCTCAAGGGGCTTCGGGCCTCGGTGGTAAAGATCCCCAACTGAAATGAACCGGTCTCTCGGTTGGAGGTCCAACTGTGCGATAAGTTCTTGAAGTTCATCCGCACAACCGTGAATATCGCCGACAACCCAAGTGGAAGTCATTCAACATCTCCAGTCAATCGAATCCATGCTTCTTCAACCTCATGCACCAGAGGCTCAAGACCTTCACCTCGAGGATCGAATCGAAGGCCTGCAGCGGAAAACAAATCCGGCAAGGGGCGGGACCCACCCAAAGCCAAACCTCTTTGGTATTCAGAAATAGTTTTCACTTTGTCTTTTCGGTAATTAGACCAAAGCTGCATTGCCCCCATTTGGGCGATGGCATATTCAATGTAATAAAAAGGAACCTCGAAAATATGGAGTTGTGAGTGCCACCGCGTCGCGCGAGTTTCTTCTAGGCCACTCCAATCCACCGACCCGGCGGAAAAGCGTTCCCATGTGTTTTCCCAGCATGCGGTGCGCTCTTCATGGGAATAGTTTGGATTGAGGTAAATCTCGTGTTGAAAAGCATCCACGGTGCAAGTCCATGCGAGGCTCGCCAACATGTCTTCCAATGAATCAATCGCAGCTCGGCGAGCCTCTTTCTTAGGATAGGCGGCATCAAGGTTCTCCATACACATGGCTTCCATACCCATGGATGCTACTTCGGCAAATTCCAGTGGAGCTTCGCGGTAATCACCAGGCTCCAGGTCTCGGGCAAGCAATGCATGGCGGGCGTGGCCGGTCTCATGAATCAAAGTCTGAATCCCTGCATGAGTGGGGGCAGAATTTGAAAAAATAACGGGCCAACGAACATCGCCAAAGACATCCATGTAACCGCCAGGCCGCTTAGAGGGCCGAGTTTCCAAATCCAGTTGCCCTTTTGCATTCATCCATTTCAAGTCTTCTGCGGTTTCGGAATCCACTTGGGCCATGATTTTTGAAGCAACTTGTACTTGCTCCTCAGCAGTGGAAAAGGGCTGGAATGGAGGAAGGCCTTCGGGGTCCACGGCCAAATCCCAAGGGCGCATCACCTCAAGCCCGAGGAGCCGCTTTCGGCGTTGTTGCATTTTCTTTAATGCAGGCATCACGGTACGGCTCACACTTTCGTGCAAGGCCATGCAATCCGCGGGCGAATAATCAAAGCGATGCTTGGCGGAATGCTTGTAGTCGCGGTAGTTCTCAAAGCCGGCGTTTTCCGCCATTTCGACACGCAGTGCAATCATTTTGTCAAACAACAAATCGATTGCCTCTCGTTCCTGAAGGCGGCGCTCGCTCACTAACCGCCAAACAAGCTCACGGTGATTGCGGTCTGTGCTTTCAAGGTGAGTGGACATTTCTTGCAAGGTGCAAGTTTTCCCTTCAAACTCAACAGTCATTCCGCCACTTATTCGACCATATTCGACACCAAGTTCTTCTTCTTGAGCGACAAGCGCAACATTTTCTTCTCTGAATAGTTCTACTGCTCGTTCAGCGTCTCGGTCATGGACCAACCAGTGCTCGGGGTTCATTTCGGAACGAGCAGGAGAATTCAAGTACTTGCGGTTTAGGCGGTCACCCACCTTTGCTACTTCAGGCAGCACTTTCATTTGATAGTCCAGGTGCTCTTCTTCTGCACTTGCGTCGGATGTGTCGCAGGAGGAGGCAAAGTATCTACGGCTGGCCACTCCACCAATTAAGGAATCCACTTCAGATAACTGCAAAAGCCATTCTTCAAGTTCCTTCCCAGAACCCAGGGACCGCTCTTCAAATTCAGCGAACAGAGGTTTGATATCTTCCCAAGTGTTTGGGGTCCATGAGCCCTCAACGAACTTCCGTTCAGGAATGGGATATTTTTCTTCAGTCATTTTTCTTTACTATTTTGGCACTACAAACCAATTGTCCTGAATTTCAGGATGGGTCTTCCATTCAAAAGTTGCTTCGAAGTCAGGCTGCCCTTTCTCAGTCCAAACGACAGAAGTTGGGAGCATGAGACTTCCAGACAAAACATAATCTTCGAATCGGTAAAAGCCATTTGAAAGGTGCAATTTTTCACAAAGACCATCTCCGCCTATTAGAACTGACAACTCACGACCATCTTTTTCAAGAATAAGCATGTTCTCTCGCGGCGCACGCAAGTTGTATTCGCCCCGAGAGAGGGCCATAAGGACATAAGGCAATTTCCCAGAAAGATTGGTGTGGTACTCCTTTAGTTTTTGAGCATTCCAGGTTTCAACAGCACCGTCCGCATGGACAGTCCAACCACTATTTTTGGTAGTTACTTCAGAAGTTTGGGAATCGGAGCTCCCGACAACGAGCCGTGAACGATCGGGGTATTGAAGCCAGAACTCCAAGGAGCCAAATGCCGGAGCCTGGACGCGCGCCCAAACAGAATCCGTTTCTCCCCAGGCAACGAGCCCACCATGACTGGAAAGAAGGTGCTTAGCCAGTTGTTCACCTTGAATGTTTTCACTGTCGCTGGATTGTGCCTCAGCTTCGTGGGCGGGGTCTTCAAGATTCCATTGGGTCACCGGACCAAACTCGGACAATTCCGAATCAAAGGCGGAGGAATCCCCTAGAACAAAAACAGTTAGTTTGTCCGGTGACAAATGGCGGCGACAGGCAGCAACGGTTTCTTCAGGAGTTAATGCACGAATTGCTGAATCGACTTGCTCGTAGAAATTCCATGCGTAACCATAAAACTCCAAGTTGGCGGTTCGCTCAAGAACTTCGGAAGGAGTATCCACATCAAAAACTCCAGCGTTCAACAAACGAGAGCGGGCTTCTTCGAATTCTCCAGCTGAAACGCCCTCATCAAGATATTTTTGCATTACTTGAATCATTTCACGAATGGCAAGGGCCGTTGTTTCATTTTTAGTTGCGCACCAACTTTGAAACAAACCCTGTTGTTCAAATCTGCCAGCCCAAGCGGCGCCAGCGCCATAAGCCAAACCCAATTCCCGACGAATGCGGGTCATCATTCTGTTTCCAAATCCACCCAAGCCAAGAATCCAAGAGCCTAAGCGTAGGGCGGGATAATCCGGATGGCCTCGTCGCACTCCATGATGGAGCAAACGAATCTCAGATTGGTTGCCCCCTTCTTTGTGCGCAAGGAACACTTGAGGACTCTCAGCTAAAGGGGCTGCGATGGGCATTTGAATCGCTTGAGCCGTTTGCCCAGGCCAATCCCCAAATATAGTTTCTATAGTGGAGACAGCACTTTCCCGTTCGAAGTCACCATACAGAGAAAGAAGAGCACGACGGCTCCCGTATTGGGAAGCGTGGAAATCCTTGAGATCTTCAACGCCAATGCTCCTAATCGTGTGCTCTTCTTGACGCCGCATTCGTGGATCATCTGCTCCGTAATAAGCTCGTTTGGATTCCCGAGATGCCGCTTGCCCAGCGGAATCATTCCTCGCGGCTATTGCTGTGAGCATCTGCCCACGCACCATCTCAACCTTCTCATCCGGAAAGCTAGGAGATTGAACTAGAGTCTGAAAAATCGAAAGGACATGGTCAAAGTCAGAGGCTAAGCATTGAAAACTTGCAGTCGTTGAATCGGGATTCGCTGAAATGGAAATGTCGGCACCCAGGGCCCCCAATTCTTCGTCTAGGCGGTCGCCTGGCCATGCAGAACTTCCACCGCTTCGAATAACTTCAGCAACCATCTCCGACATTCCGGTCAGGTCTCGCGGGTCATTCCAGGAGCCCGTTCGCATTCGCAACTCCAGCTCTACAACGGGTCGGCTGGAGTCTTGAAGCAAAAGCAAAGTAATGCCATTTGGAAGCATAATCCGCTCGGGCAAGCGGGGTTCAAACTCGGGGAGGTCGGGAACGGGGACCTGCTCCACCGAGGACCATGGTCCTGGCTGAAGACCGGTAACCGATCCACCGCGTCGATGAGTTTGGCGTTGCACTTGCTGCGCACAAGCACTCAACAAAAGGAGAAGAACAAAGGTCCAGCGCCAGGGTTTCATTCGGAATCCTCCCCGACCATTTCGCCGCTGATGGTCATGTCAGGCGGGAGAAGATAAACCGTGGTTCGTTGCTCTCGTTGCAATCGTTTTGCAGCGGCTTGCAAATCGGATGATTGGATTCCCTCCAAAACCGCAAGGCTTTCAAAAAGAGAACTCCAGCCACCATCTTCGGCTTCAGCTTCGGCCAAAGCAGAGGCAAGTCCAGAGGGGGTTTCCAACTTAGAAAGCAAGTTGAGTTTGAGTCGCCTACGCACCCCTTCAAGCTGACGATCAGTTGCCCCATCTCTGGCAAAATTTGCAATAGCATCTTGGGCAGCAGCCATGCATTCTTGGGGAGACTTGCCTGGCAAGGGAACCAAAATACTCAGAAAAAGAGTGGGGTCGATTCGGCCAGGGAACCCGGGATACCCCTCAACAGCGGCGGCAATTTGCTCCTTTTTGACCAAATGCTCAAATACTCGGGAGCTGGGTCCGCCAAACAAAATCTCATTCAATGCCAAATGAACGAGCCACACTCTGCCGGTTAGAGCGGGAACATGCCAACCCGCTACGACCATGGGACTGGTGGGGCGGTGCATTTCCAAAATGCGTTCCCCCATCTGCGGAGGTTCTACTGTTCGACGAGGGCGAGGGTGTTCTCCTTCGGGAAGGTCGCCAAAATAACGCTCGGCGAAATCGAAAACATCGTCGGGGTCCAACTTTCCAACAACGGCAACAACAATTCGGTCCGCAGTGTAGTGTCGTTGCCAAAATCGAATCATTTCCGGACGATCCAAATGCAACAAGTCGTCCATGTGCCCAATCGTGGAATCGCGATAAGGGTGGGCAACAAATGCGGCGTTCATTAATGCTTCAACAGCTCCCCCAACCGGGCTGGAATCTGTGCGCATGCGGCGTTCTTCCATAACCACATCTCGTTCCTGGTAAAACTCGCGCATGCAAGGAGCGCCAATTTGTTCCCGGGTAAGCCAAAACCAAGTTTCCATGCGATTGGAAGGCAATGAGACAAAGTACCGAGTTGCATCGGCTCCGGTTGTTGCGTTCTGATCTTTCCCACCGGCTACTTCAACCGCTCGATCAAATGCACCGGCATCGGCTAAATCAACGGCTCTTTGATTTAAAGATTCGAATCGTTTCTTGAGGGCAACGACCTCATCTTCTTCATATTCACCGGCTGGAGCAGTTAATGCATGTTCATAAGCGGTCCAAGCTTGATCGCTTCGCAATAGTGCCTCTTGTTCTGCCCGCCAGTTGACTGCTCCAATGCGGTCCGAGCCCTTGAATGCCATGTGCTCGGCAAAATGAGCCAAACCGGTGAGTCCAGCTTCTTCGTCCATGGCGCCCGTCCGTACATAAACATGAAAGGCCACAACAGGGGCATCGCCATGAGGCAGAGCAAGCACTCGGAGCCCATTATCCAAGACTTTCATTTCGACTTCTTCCGCAAGAGCAGAGAAACCATCCTCGGACTGAGGCAAGAGAAGAGCTGGTAGGAGGAAGAGAGACAGCATGACTTTGGCTACGGTCGAGAGAGCGATTAGCTTGGGGTTTGGTCTAATTCTGGCCGAGTTGGACGCGCCATCAGTTGGCGGACGACCTCTTTTGGTTCACGTTCGTCGAATAAAATGGCATGAAGAGCTTCGGTGATGGGCATTTCAACTCCAGTTTTTTGGGCAGCCCGATGAACGGCCTGGCATGTCCAGACCCCTTCCGCTACTTTTTGGGTGGTTTTCAAGATGGTATCCAAGGAATCACCCTGCCCAATGCGTTCGCCAAAGGAGCGGTTTCGAGAATGACGCGAATAACAAGTCACCATGAGGTCACCTGCGCCAGAGAGACCGAAAAAGGTTTCCCGTTGAGCACCAAGAGCTTTGCCAAGGCGGCCCATTTCAACTAAGCCTCTAGAAACGAGGGCAGCTTTTGCGTTATCGCCCAATCCAATGCCATCAGCGATGCCCGCAGCAACTGCAATAATATTTTTTAACGCCCCGCCAAGCTCTACCCCGACTAAATCGGGGCTGGAATAAACCCGGAACTGAGGGCCGGCGATTTGGCCCTGAAAATGTTCTGCAAGGCGGGAGTCTTCGGAAGCAATCACCACGGAAGTGGCCTGGCCAAAAGCAGTCTCTTCGGCGTGGGAGGGGCCTGAAAGAACTGCGATTCCAGCATTCGCTCCTGCGGCTTCAGTAAGAATCTCGCTCGGGCGTTGAAATGAATCCAACTCCAGCCCTTTGGAACAGGAAAGGCCAGGTAAATTGGAGAGCGCGCCATCGAATGACTCCACGGTGGCACGAATAAACTGGGTGGGGATTACAGAGTAGTACTCATTCGCTCCCTCTAGAGCTTCGTCTTGGCTTCCTGTCCAAAGCAAATCCTCAGGAATCTCCGCCCCAGGAAGAAACTTATCATTCTTTCGGGTTCGAGCAACTTCAGAAGCGTATTCCGAGTCCACAGACCAAACGGCAACGCTTCGTCCTGCGCGATGAAGGCTCAATGCAATTGCAGTCCCCCATCCTCCGTCACCAAGGACTAGACACCTCTCTTTTTTATCCAAAGTCATGATTTATTGCCCACCGGGTTTTCTTCACCTTTCAATAGTCGGGCGATGTTCGTTCGATGAGTCCAGAAGGTTAGTCCTGCCGCGATTAAGGCGAAATAGAGGACCGTTTCCTGATCTGCGTTGGGTCTCGCTTCGCTTGAAAGAAAAGCAACGGCTACGGGGAGGGAAATGCCAAAAACGAGAGATCCAACCGACATAAATCGGGTTAATTTCGCTGTGACGGCAAGTGCAATTCCAGCAATCAAAACGGCCATGGGCTGGAGAGCCAAAAACGCACCACTCAAGGTAGCAACACCTTTTCCACCTTTGAATTTGTGGTAGATGGGCCAGACATGTCCACACCATGCGCCAAACCCCGCCCAAGCCGCACAGGTCCAGCGCAAGGATTCAGGAAGACTTTCGGAAGAATCCCATGCGGCAAGGTTTAATAGAAACCAGGCAGGGAGAAAACCTTTGAGGGCATCGAGTAGATAAACCAACACAGCGCCTCCGGGGCCGAGGGCACGACCAGCATTCGTGGCTCCGAGATTGCCACTTCCTATTTCCCTCAGATTTACCCCACGGATTTTGGCTAGAAGAAGGGCGAAAGAAATGGAGCCCAGCAAATACGCCCCCAAAAACGAAAGCAATGGTGAGGGAAGGAACGGGGTTGGAGATGGCTGGAGGAACATTGGCGTGCAGAATACTCCCCTCCCACTTTGTTTTTGGGCTGGAAAAGAGGCTTCTTGGTCCTTTTTATGACTTTCTGGCATCAAATCCAAAAAATCTCTTGACCTTGCCGCCGCGTCCAGTATTTAGAAGGTCTCAAACGGCGCGCAACCCCTCCTTAGGGCCCGCCGCTGATTAATCATCATGCCTTACATCATTGCTGAACCTTGTGTTAACACCAAAGACACCGCTTGTGTGGATGTCTGTCCTACCGAGTGCATTTACGAGGCCGAACCTCAACCCGGCACTCTAGACCTTCCCATGTTCATCCACCCAGATGAGTGCATCGATTGCGGCGCTTGTGAACCGGAATGCCCGGTGGACGCTATCTTCTCTGAAGATGAGCTGCCCGAAAAGTGGGCTGCCTTCGAACAAGCAAACGCTGACCTAGGTTCCCAGCACGACGAGTAAGCCCTCTTCGACCGCAAAAAAAATCAGGCCCGGCTCTTTCGAGTCGGGCCTATTGTTTTGGAGCGGCCGATGGGATTTGAACCCACGACATCAACCTTGGCAAGGTTGAGCTCTACCACTGAGCTACGGCCGCATTTTCAAGGCCGGAAAAGATACGGCCTAGGAGCTTCTCTGTCAATCAGGAAGCCGGAGAACGGTCCTCGCGCCGCGCCAAGGGTTCCCCTTCGGTGTCCACTTCACCAAATACTTCCAATGCTCGACGGCGAACGAGGGCCTGAACTTCTTCGACTGATATGCCCGTCAGGGGGATTTGGCCGCCGGCCATGCGGCCATGGCCGCCGCACGAACCCTCCGCTCCCACGATGTATCGAAGGGCTGGGTAAGCATCGGCGCCTGGCATATCGGTTCGGACCGAAACCTGATACCGATTATCGCATGCGCCGCCGGCAAGTGACCATTGCTTGCCCCGAAGGCGAACAAACCAGTCGGCGACTTCAGCAACCATTTCCGGGCTGGGGACCTCACCCATAAGAGTCAGCAATAATGGGCCGTGGCATAAGCACGAATCAATGGCATCGGCCATTTGGCGAAAGTAGCCACGGCTGAGTTCGGGTTGATCGATGTGGGCGACCAAGCGGCGGTCCGCCTGCTTTTGTAGCTGGAAATAGGCTTCCTCATCTTGAGGGGTGGCATCACGAGCGAGGTCGTTCGTGTCATAACGAACTCCACAGAAAAGGGCCGTAGCCGTGCGAATGTCGGGCTTCACATCAAATGCTTTCAGCAGGTCATAAAGCATGGTTGATGTAGCGCCGTAGTTTGAATCCACCCAACAGAAGGATGGGGCCTTGCACTCGCCTTTCTCCTCAGCAAGTTCGTGGTGATCAATCACGCCCAGCACATCAAGGGCGCCAGGTGGGTTGGTATGAGTAAAGCCCGGTTGAGCATCCACCACAAAGATTCCGGAATAACGAGCTGGGTCCACGCCTCCTTTTGGAAGAGCAGTAATTTCCAAAAGTTCCCGCATGGCGATGTTCTCCGCGCGGCGAATTCTGCCCTCCAGAACAAGGTCGGATTCGACCCCAAAGGCCTTGCGAAGGAGATGCTGGAGTGCAACCATGGCACCAAGCCCATCTGGGTCGGGATTTCGGTGGGTGCAAAGCACGACCCGGCCTTCCGGCTCTAGGCAGGCGCGAAAGGTGTCAAGGTCAGGAAGGGTCATTGAATTCCGGCCGACTCCAAGACTCCGAGAGCCTCTTGAAGGGCCTCCCTAGGATACGCGGGCGCAACTTGGAGCACACGCCGAGCCGAAGAGGGCAAATATTCCGCCACGAGCCGGAAGTCTGCATTTCCTTCGCCCGGAAGGAGTTGGTCTTGACCTTCTGCGAAATCCTGGAGAGAAACACCGAGGATTTTTTGGCTTTGACACTGAAGCCAGTCTCCTACTGTTTCCAACCCGAGGGCGGAACGAGTTTGAATGGCACCCAAATCGAGCCACAACCCAACAGATGGATGGTCCAGCTCAGCTTGGAGTAATTGATAGGAGCCCACGCTCAGCAAAGATGCAGGGGATGCAGAGGGAGCCAAGGCGATAGAGAGACCAGGCCATGTGTGAGACAATCCGTGGATGAGGCGCGCTAACTCTTCAAGTTGGCGCTCGGCTTGGAGACCCGTTGAAGCTTGGGCCAATAGTTCCTCAATCGCCTCGTCGCCATCCAAGTTTCCGTCTTCGCGAAGACGCTGAAGGAGCTTATCCCCCCTCCCTGTTGCCTCTTCTGAAGGGAATTCAGGGGCGGGGAGAATCAGAACCTTGCCTCCAAGGGCTTGCAGTCGTTGAATCACTTCCTTGGACTTTTCTGCCAAAATGGATGAACCCTCAGAATCCAGAAGCCCGTGCCAGGAAGCAGCTGTGAAACAGGAGCCTGTGTCGCTCCTGGCCTCTTCAATTCCTTCCAAAGTCAAAAAAGGATCCCCAGGAAGGAGCCCCATACCGTAAAATCCACAGTCCCGAGCTGCCCGCAACTGCGCCGATGCAAGTTTGGGCCTTCCCCCAAACCATCCAGAGCTTAATTCCATCTGTTTCCCGGATTCCGTCTGCAAAAAGGGCAAACACCGAACCCTCTGGACAGTATGGCTTTGCCAAGCTTAAAACCCAAAAGCTCCTCTAACATAAAGATGAAAAAAATCCTCCTACTTACCCTCTCTCTCGGCCTTTTTGCCGGCTCAGTGTTCGCTCAAGAAACCACTCCTCCATGCTGTGAGGAAGGCAAGCCTGCTCAAGAAGCTTCCGAAAATGGAGATGCTCCCAAGTCTGGCCCTTGCCCCATGGAAGGCGGCGAGTGCGACAAGTTTGGAACCGATGAGTGCAAAATCCGTGGCGGCGAATGCGATGACATGAAAGGCGATTGCCCTTTCGATGGCGATGGCGCTAACGCCCCCTGCGCTGACTGCACAGATCCTGGTAAGTGTGAGGATGCTGCAAAATGCGCGAATGGCGAAATGCCTGACTGCGACAAAATGGGAGACAAAGGTGGCTGTGACATGATGGGCAAAGCCAAGTCTGATTGTGGCATGGACAAGTGCGATGACGCCGCTTCTTGTGACTCCATGGGCAAAGGCGACTGCGACATGATGGGCGGCAAGCCTCCATGTGACATGAAAGGGAAAGCTGGCTGCGACATGATGGGCAAAGCCAAGTCTGATTGTGACATGGACAAGTGCGATGACATGGAAGATTGCGGCGACGCCGCTTCTTGTGACTCCATGGGCAAAGGTGCCTGCGACATGATGGGCAAAGGACCCATGATGGGAATGAAAATGGGCAAAGGCGGCTGCGACAAAATGGGAATGCGCGGTGGTGGCGGCCCTCACATGATGATGATGGGTGGCGGCCATGGAATGCCTCACGGCAACGGTCAAATGATGGTCAAAGTCATGACCATGGACAAAGATGGCAACATGGTTGAAATGTCCGATGACATGGACCTAGGTCTTGGTATCGACGTTGACCTTGAAGGAATGGAATTTGACTGGGCACCTGGAATGATGATGGGTGGCCCCTCCCACTTCACTGAGATGGAAGAGCGGATTTCCCGTCTGGAAGAACAACTCAACCGCATCGAAGACCTTCTCAACCAAATCGCAAACAACTAAAGCACGCGATTTCTTCCTCAAGGGCCCTTGGCATTTCGCCGGGGGCCTTTTCTTTTTTATGGGGCCCCTTTCAAGTAAAGTGCTGGAGCCATGGACATTCTGAACAAGACGAACCGACCCATTAAAGTTGATTTACCTGGCGGTAAGGTGCTCCGATTGGGACCTTCAAAAACGGGACAAATCACCCCAAAGGCCGCCAGCTATCCTCCCGTTCAAAAGCTGATTGAAGAGGGTGTCCTTGAGATACTTGATGGCGGCGGCTCTGACCCTTCGTCAGGTTCTCCTGGAAGTGCAAATGACGCTGGGGCAGGGCCAAGCGCGGGGTTTTCTTCCGGTGGTGGCATCCGCAGAACGGGTAACCGCTAACTTCTCAAACGCCTCAAGTTCGCCTTTGACCTAAATGACATTGAAGTGCATTTCCCACAGCGGGTGCATTACACCGAATCCAAGCAACCAACCCCTAAAACAGTTTTAGGAAAGAGCGAAGCAGATTTGCCACCCTCTTAGACTTTGATGCCGCCTTCGGGGGGTTGGACAGTGGCGCGCTCTCTAAGGATGGGCGCAACGACTTCGGCGATGAATTCATCGACTTGCTGAGGGGCGCGACCAACAAAATGGCAAGGGTCAACAAGGTCATCTAGAGAATCACGGACAGAAGCAAAGGCATCATCGGAACGGATGCGGTCAAGAAGGTCGTTCACGCCGTCTTCCGTTTTCATTCTTGAGGCAGCCTCGTGAGAGTGCACTCGAATTCGTTCGTGCAAATCTTGTCGATCTCCCCCCGCTTGCACCGCAGCCATCAAAATAGACTCCGTTGCCATAAAAGGCATCTCTTTGGCTAGGTTTGCGTCCAACACCTTAGGGTAGGGCACCAAACCGGAAGCAACATCCTGTACCAACAGCAAAATCGCATCTGCAGCCAAAAATGATTCAGGAATGGCAATGCGACGGTTAGCAGAGTCATCCAATGTTCTCTCGAGCCACTGGTTGGATGCCGTGTCCAAAGCATTGGGTGCCAAGTTCAGCAAATAGCGTGAAAGAGCGCCAATCCTTTCCGAACGCATGGGGTTCCTTTTATAAGGCATGGCTGAAGAACCGATTTGTTTTTTTCCAAAAGGTTCTTCCAGCTCGCGACGATTCGCCATGAGGCGCAAATCAACCGCAAATTTTGCGGCTGAAGCAGCGATTCCAGATACCGCATTCAGGACTACACCATCCCATTTTCGAGGATAGGTTTGCCCACACACCGGCACGGAACGACTGAAGCCCATCTTCTCTGCAATGGAGTGGTCGAGTTTGCGGACCTTATCGTGGTCTCCACCGAACAACTGAAAGAAACTAGCTTGAGTGCCGGTGGTGCCTTTGACCCCTCGAAATGGAAGCCTATCAAGCACATCTTCAATCTCTTCTAAATCCAACAGGAAGTCCTGCAGCCATAAGCTCGCCCGTTTGCCCATAGTGGTAGGTTGGGCTGGTTGAAAATGAGTAAAACCCAAAACGGGCTGCTCGCGCCATTCGCGGCAAAATTCATTTAAAGAGCGAACAACGCCCACCAATCGCGCGCGCAAAATGCGAAGGCCTTCCTTCATCAATACCAGGTCAGAACCATCAGCAACAAAGCAGGATGTCGCGCCTAAGTGAATAATGGGCTTGGCCTTGGGCGCCTTTTCTCCGAAAGCGTGGACATGGGCCATCACATCGTGCCGAAGCTCTCCCTCAAGTTCGGCAATACGGTCGAAATCAATTTCGTCGCGGGCCGCCCGCAACTCTTCCACTTGCTCTTCAGTTACATCCAATCCCAACTCGCGTTCGCAATCGGCAAGAGCAATCCACAAATCCCGCCACACTAAAGATCGACGACGCGATGAGAAGTTTTCCTGCATGGCCGAACTTGCGTAGCGAACAGCCAAAGGAGATGAGTAAGTGGAGTGAGGGTCTTGAGTCATGTTGTTAACCATGGAAGAGGCCAAGGCTCGGCGTCGTAGCTATACCAACCCCAAGCGGCCAACACTACAAAGAGAAGGGCCAAGAGTCGAATGCCGGCTCCCCAACGCAGGGGAACTTGATTCGCCCAGCGCGCCAGCAAAATCGCGCCAAGTCCACCCAGTAAATCGGTGAAAATGTCGTGGATATCGGATGCCCGGCCAGGAACCACGCTTTGGTGCCATTCGTCAGCTGTGCCCGCAAGCAAAACAAGTAGAAAGGCGGTCATCCATGCAATGCCTTTGGTGGGGGCCTCCGAACCGAGGAGAATCAAAAAGCTTAGGGCAAAGATGCCAAACAGAGGCGCGTGGGCCATTTGATGGAACCAAGGGACATACCACATATCAGAGGGGGTGTCCGGAGAGTAACTTGAAACCCAAACCAGCAGGGTGCAGGTTAATAGGAAAAGAAGAAAGCGAATAGGGAGGGGTAGTTTCCCCAAGGCCATAAAAAGAGAACGAGTCAAGGAACCTCCAAGTAAAAAGATAAATCCAAGCTCGGTACTGAATGAGTTGTGGCACCGACAGACACCCGATCTACTCCACTTCCGCGAAGTTCAGCGATGTTGGATTCTTCAAACCCGCCGCTGGCTTCAAGGATAGCGTGGGGATATTCCGCTCGAATGTTCCGGACGACCTGCGGCAAATCGGAGGTCGAAAAGTTATCTAAAAGAACATAGGCCGCTCCCTTTTGAAAGGCCTGCAACGCTTGCTCTTGAGTTCGTGCTTCGACCCCCACCGTTTTTCCACCCGCAACGGCAACGGCTTGTGCAACAGTCTCTTCATAAGAAAGAGAAGAAAGGGCGAAGTGGTTTTCTTTAAGGAGCAGTTCGTCTTCTAAGTCTCGCCGTTGATTGACACCCCCACCGGCAAGAACGGCAGCCTTTTGAGCATCCCGTAATCCGGGTACGGTTTTTCGAGTATCCATTACTTGAATTTCACCCTCTAGGAGGGAAACCAAGCGAGCCGTTGAAGAGGCGACTCCGCTCAGTTGTTGAAGGAGATTTAGGGCGGTTCGCTCTGCCGCTAAAAGAGCTCGAGCCGGACCCGAGCACCGGAAAATTTCTTCGTTGGACGAAACCGAATCACCGTCTTTGAAATGCCATTCTTGCTCCACGGACTCATCGCAAAGTGAAAAGGCAAGTGCGGCAAGGGGAGTTCCGGCAAGTACACCGGATTCGCGAGCCAAAATTCGCCCCATGGCTTGGGCGGACTCCGGAACCACAGCAAGACTGGTGGCATCTTCCCTTGCATGATCTTCCTTGAGCGCTCGGCGCACAAGGGAAACACTCTCAGGGTCGGCAGATGCCCTTTCCATCCACCCATTCTACCTTCCCCTTTCCACTCATCTTCGTAGAAGTTTGGACCGAACCCATGCCTTTTGGTTTCGCTTTCGTTCTGCTTCTGGGTTTCCTTCAGTTGAAGGACTCCATCGGCCATACCACTCTTGGATTTCGCGGGCATAACTCTCGCCAATCCCTGGAAGTAAATCCAAATTCAATGGACTCAGAGGAAAACCCAATCGGGTTCGCTCCCGAACGATGAGTGCGGCTCGGGCTGGACCTGTTCCTGGCAAGCATTCCAGGTCTGCCACGCCGGAAGTATTCAAATCGGGGAGCCATGTTTCCATCCCCCACTGGGGATTATTCAAGTCAGGAGATGGGTCTTGAAGGGAAGCCCACCCCGTTCGCACGGCACACACCAACAAAACACATGCAACTGCTTTTCCACTCTCCACACAAAGCCAACGAATCCAAAAGAGTGGAGTTACATTTTTCTTGGGGACGGCCCCTAGGCTGCTTCAGAATCGCCAGTCCACTGCTGACGCATCAAAGAATCTAGAGCCATGTCCACCGATAAGTCATCCACAAGTCCTATCGATTCAGTTGCCCCATTTTCATTCGAACAACATAGGCTGAGCTTCCCATCATTTTGAAATAAAATTCCAAAGGGGCCATGAACACCCGTCAGCAGAATGGGCCATTTTGCGCCCTGAACCTGAAAGGAGGGGCGGATGTGGAATAGTGCAGAAAGAAAACGGCTGGCAGCAGCACGCGTATTTTCAGAGATGTCCTGGGCGAGGGCGAGGATATCTGGCTTTCCTGCTGGGATGATTGGGGTCACTTCTGGCCGACCCTTTGTTGTGGTCGGTAGTTGGAGTTGCAAAACTCGCAATGGGACGGCACGAGCAAAAACTTCCATCCGGCGGCGAAGGTCATCGGAGAATTTTTCAGTCACGACAATCACGCGAGCATCGGTGGCGGCTTGAAATCGGCCCGCCCAACGACCAGGCGTTTCTTGAAACCGGGAAACGGCATCCAGAATCTGGTCAAAAAGGGGTGGTTTGATGCTCGCGGACACAAAAAGAAGAACAGGCCGACCCAAAGCATCGGAACCCCATAAATCAATGGTGACTCCTTCGGATAACTCAAGCGGACGCTCTTCAAGGCACAAACCGGGCTCCAGTAGGGGCGCGTTCTTTTTGAGAAAGGCGCGAGCCGTTGCAGAAGATTTTGGAGGAGGGGTCATGTCTATTGGAGCTCTGCCCCGGGTGGAAGAGGCACACCACTCCCCCTATCATGCCCTATATTTCCTGATTTTTCCAGGAATGCGCAAAGAGCGACCGCTAGAGCGTCACTTTCGTCCAAAGATCCAAATTCCGTGCAATGAGCTACCTGCGCTGCCACCAAATGGGCAATGAGTTCCTTGCTTGCGTTTCCAGCACCGGCCACCCTTCGCTTTACCAGGGCAGGCGGGATTTCTATCAAAGGAAGGGCTTTCTCGGCAACCGTCACGATGACAACTCCCCGAGCTTCACCTAAGCTCAGGGCAGAGCGGGCATTTTTGCCCATAAAAGCGGATTCCAAAGCGACTTCAGTGGGCTTCCATTCCTTCAATGCGCCGACTAGGTTGTTTCGCAAAACCACCAATCGTTCTGGGAGGGGCTTCCGCTCTCCTAGGCGCCATGTTCCGGAGGCCACCCTGCAAAGGGAGCCAGCCGATTCTTCCAGGACTCCCCAGCCCACAAGTCGGGTGCCAGGGTCAATTCCAAGGATGCGCCGCGATGCCATGCGACCATGCTACCCGTAGAATCCCCCCATGTCTTGCGATTCCGCAGCCGTTCTGCTTGCCGCCGGCCTAGGCCGTAGGCTCGGGCGAGGGAATAAAGCGCTCGTTGAACTTCAGGGCGCTCCTCTCCTGGCATGGTCCCTCCGCGCCATTCAAGCCTGCGCTTCTGTGAAGCAAGTAGTTTTGGTGATGGACCAGCCCTCCCTTCATGAGCTGGAATCGGAATGGGGTGAGACCCCAGAAAAGCTCGGCGTTCATAAGGTTGTAGAGGGTGGAGCTGAGCGCTGGTTATCCAGCCGCAACGGTTGCCTCGCAACGGACCCCGAATGTGAAGTCATTTTCGTACATGATGCTGCCCGTGCACTTTTGGAAACCGAAACAGTTTCGGAAGTAATCGACACTGCTCGTGAATCTGGCTCTGCCCTCGCCGCCGAACCTCTTGCCGACACCTTGAAACGCATGGGTCCCGAACATCGCGTTGTAGAGACTGTTGCCCGTGAAAGCATGTGGCGTGCCCAAACTCCCCAAGCAGCAAAGCGAAAACTCATGCTGGCTGCCTTTCAATCATGGCCCGAAGATGGCGCACCCCCAACCGACGAGGCCATGCTTCTTGAAGCTGCGGGACATCACCCTGTCTTAGTTCACTCTCCCTCGAGCAATTTCAAAATCACCACCGAATCGGATTTAGATCTTGCGCGAAATATTCTTTCTAATCGAACAACACCCGCTAACTCATGATGTCAAAAAAAGTCGGGCGCGTCGGCCTTGGAATGGATTCACATCGAATGGAATCCGGACGACCATGTCATTTGGGTGGGGTTCTTTTTGAAGATTGCCCTGTTGGCCCATTAGGTCATTCTGACGGCGATGCCGTTATTCATGCCCTTTGCGATGCCATATTGGGTGCCGCTGGTCTTGATGACCTCGGGACTTTATTTCCAGACACCGACCCCAAATGGAAAGGTGTCGGTTCGGACCTATTTCTCAAAGAGACCATTTCGCTTTTAGATAAAGAAAACTACAGGATTTGCAACTGCGACATTGTGGTGATTTGCGATGAGCCCAAAATCGGCCCCTTTCGAGAAAAAATCAGGAAATCCTTGGCGGAAACCATGGCCATCCTTCCGGAACAAATCAATGTCAAAGGCAAAACAACCGAAGGTTCGGACACGGGGCGGGTTGAAGTGACCGCCATTGTGTTAATCGAACGCTAGGCTTGGAGGCCCCAAAGATGGGCGTAATGGCCGCCTTGAGCCACGAGTGACTCGTGGGTTCCGTCTTCGATTACTTTTCCGTCAGCAAGAACCAAAATCCGGTCAGCCGAACGAATCGTGCTCAAACGATGAGCAATCGCAAAAGTAGTCCTTCCTGCCATTAGGTTTTCCAAAGCAGCCTGAACACGCCGCTCAGATTCTGAATCCAAAGCACTTGTCGCTTCGTCCAGCAATAACACATCAGGATTTTTCAAAATCGCCCGGGCAATTGTAACCCGCTGCGCCTGGCCGCCACTCAATCGAGCACCGCCTTCACCCACTTCCGTGTCCAGCCCATTTGAAAGGGTGTGCAAAAAGTCACCCAAGTTTGCTGCATCGCAAGCGTCTTCAACTTCTTTGTCAGTCGAACCAGGCCTCCCATAACGAATGTTCTCACGCAAACTTGTTTGGAACAGAAATGGGCTCTGGCTCACGACTGCAATTCGGTCTAACCAATCTGAAAGGCAAACTTCTTTTAAATCTTTGCCATCTACCAAAACTTTGCCTGAAGTTGGGTCATAAAAACGAGCAACCAAATCCAAGAGCGTGGTCTTACCTGCGCCAGATGCGCCGACCAGGGCAAGGGTGGAACCTCTGGGAACTGAAAAGTTCAGCTCCGCAAGGGCTTGGGGCTCACCGCTTCCGTACTTAAAGGCAACGCTTTCAAATGCCACATCCTTTTCCAATCCATTAAAGGAGAGTGGGCTTGGAGAATTCGCTAGCGCAGGTTTCAGGTCAAACACTTCAAAGACCCGCTCAGTTGCCCCCATCGATGTGTAAACAATTGAAAGGGCTTTCGTCAAGCGCTTGATTCCATTAAACATGATGGCGATTGCGGCAAAGAAGGCGGTCATAGAACCTGCATCTCGGAATAGTGGGTGCCACACATTCACAAGAGCAATGACTGCAATCAAAATCCCAACACCCCCGTGACTTAAAAAGTTCGTTACAGCAAGACTAAACGCCTGAGTACGAACCATTCTTTCAGTTTGCTTTACAAAGGATTGGTTTGCTTTACGAAACTCCTCTGCTTCGCGCTCCTCCATTCGGAAGGCTTTCACAACCCGAATCCCAGAGAACATCTGAGTTAAGGATTGAGTCGTGTCACCCAATCGGGCTTGGGATTGGGCACTTCGTTTTCGAATCTTGGGCCCCAACTTAATGACGGGCCAAGCAAGAATGGGAACAAAAACTAACATACCCAAGGTAGCTTGAGGCGCGGCAATCCAGGCCATAAAGAAGGCTGCCAAAATATTGAAAGGTTCCTGAATGATTTCTTCAACAATCAGGAGAAGAATCCGAAGACTCGTCCCTACATCTGAGGTCATCCGCGAGAGTAAATCTCCCAAGCGGCGCTTGGAATGAAAACTCATATCTAAACGAAGAACATGTTCCGCCAAGTCCTGGCGCAGGTCCGTAATCAACCACACACCCAGCATGCGCGATAAACGAACGAATACATATTGAATAGAAGCAAACACAAGGGCCGAGATAATTAGAGCCCAGCACAAAAGAAGAATGGAGCTGGCATGCTCGCCCCAACCGAAGAAATCCAACCCTTCTAATCGAATGCTCAACCAAGCATCAAAGCGATCCAAGATAGACAACTCAACAGTTTCTCTCTCTGTAGAAACTGGGAACAACAAGTTCACCAGGGGCTTCAGAAGAGCAATGTTCGCCTTAGAGCCAATTGCCGCAGTAGCTCCCAGCACCACCACCATGGCGGCTTTTTTCCAATACCGCTTTAGGTATGGAAGAAGCCGATTGACTGTGGCGAAAAGTCCGTTTTCCCGGGCCAAAGCCCGACACTCCTGGCCTAGTTGGCCATTACTTCATCAATGTACTTGAAGAAATTCACATTCACGAAGTCACTTTCGACGAGGAACTTGTGGCGTTCGTTTTCCTTCCAATCCAAAACTTTGGCAGGTTCAGTCCGGTGGTTGAGTTTATAGATATACCAGCCAGTCGCGCCACGAGCTGGCCCATAAATCTGTCCGGGCACCGCATCAAAAAAGATGTGCTCAGCAAGCGAACCGCCTTCTACAAACTGGAGGTACTCATTTTCTCCGAAGAATTCCTTCAAAGGGTTTAGGCTCATGGAGCCAAATCGACCACGGTTTGGTGGTGTTGCTTGAGCTGGGGCGCCGGGAACTTTCTCTGGTAGTTCACTCCACTTCATGAGAGTTTCACCCCAATCCGCACCTGCCGCAAGCTCTTTGGAGGCGATTTCAGCATTTTCTTTTGGCTTTTTGAAGGCGTCGCCTTCCATGGGGTAGCGGCCCGTCTCCATACTCCTTGCGGAGAACAAAATGACTTCGGCATCGGCCTTTCCGTCTGCAAGGAAGTTCTTGCGTGCTTCAAGATTTGCTTTCAAGCCTTCTTCGGGCAGGGTCCCTTCCCACTGGTCTTTGAAAGATTCCCGCAGTCGATAAACCTGATGGTAGGCCTCCATGGTTGGGTATCCATAGAATTGCAAAACAACTTGCTCGTAGCTAATTGGAGAGTTTTCATACTCTACCTTTTCAATGTCAATTCGATTTAGTGCTTCCTGCTTGGAAATCAACAGCCCCTTGGAGTCCAAATCAGCCGCTACTTTCGCCACAGTATCTGTGAAATTCCTAGCTCGGTTTTTTTCAACAGAACCAATCAGAAGCTCACACCTAGCTAACATTTCGGTCGTCGAAATCTGCATTTCGTTAATCTGAAGAGCAACCCCCTCAGGCAAGCCGTCAAAGGGGTATTTGATATCAGCAGCCAACCAAAGCCATCGCATAAAGTAAGGACGAAGAATCATCTGGCTCATCATTTCATCGACCTGGTAGGTTTCGCCCTTATCCCAAGCTGCCTTGAACGCATCCTTGGTTGCCCCCTCAACCATGTTTTCGTACATGGAGTTTGGTTCTCCTTTTTGGAAAATCTCACCGAGATCATCCAGGTTCCAAGCCTCGGGGTTCGGGGGGAATAAGAGTCGGTCAATCAGGAGGGAGTTCCGAGCTTCGAGGCGGTATCCCTCAACAGTGTTTCCAGTGGCTTCGACCTGCTCCCAGAAATCGATATCTGGGTTACGAGTCTTCGCTTGTTCTTCAAGGGTCACGAGACGACCGTCAATATCGGCTTCCGTTACTTCATACAGGCTCATATCATCGCCCCGCTGAGACCGGCGAGTCAGCTCACTATCCAAAAGAGCCTGAATAATGCTCTGGTTGACTTTTGAGGCGCCAGCAGTGAAAACGAGGTTGTTTTCGTAGGAGCTAGGCGAGCTAACAGATTCGCCTCCGCAGGCCATAAGGCTCAGGAGCAAGGTGGGAATGAGGGTTTTCTTTAATTTAGTAATGGTCATCAGGTTCTCCGAAACTCGGGAAGCCGCGTATTCTACGAAAGAGGGGGAAAACAGATAATCCCCCTAGCATGAGAATCTCAGCCCCCTTTTCACCCGCTACCGGTCTTCTGGTAGGCCTTTTATTGGCCTTTCCAGCATGCCGCCCTGTGGGGATTCAGGTCGGTGAAACCCTCATCCCAGAAGCGGCATTAGAGCGGGCTTCACAAGAAATGGCCCAAACCTTCAATCAATTCGGGAAATCCACTCTGATTTGGGAAATGCTCCGCGAGGGTTGGGGGGCCGCTTGGATCTTGCATTCCAAGCTCCCCCGAGAAAGCGCCTTAGCCCGATTGGAAGCCCTTCAGATGGCTCAAAGGTTGAGGGCAGGCTCTACATTTGAAGAATTGGCCCGCGACTTGGCACAGATGGAGCCTGATGAAGACCCTGCCGAGTACGCTCGAGCGCCCAATCCCCACAATATTGGAGGGCGTGCAGCTGCTGCGGTGGCCGCCCTGGAAGAAGGAGAATGGGCGGGCCCGCTTCGGACCCTCGACGGTTGGGAACTTGTTTACTTGCGCCGCCGATTCGAGGGGCACCGAACTCGAGCAGGGGTTCAACTTATTCGGATGGTTTACCCTGTTGGCTCAGCCGTCGCTCAGGAACAAGCCAAAGACATGTGGAACACCCTTCCCCTATCAGGGCCACCACAACTCATGAAGGCCTTACCGGCCAGTTTTCGACATGGGCGCGTTCAATCAGACTCGTGAAATACACCCCCTCCGCCATCCTCCTTGCGAGCTTACTTTTAACGAATACTCTCGCTGCTCAAGAAAAATACCCCAAAAAGAAAAAGAACCGATGCACTGTTTGCGAGCATGATCCAGAACTTATGGAGGCCAACAAGATGAACCATGGCCCCTTTATTTTTGCGCGAACCGATTCCCAAAAAATCATGGATGACATGGTTTGGTCCCCTGTTTGGATGGAAACTCAACATTATCGATTGGGTGGGGACTTCCCCAAATGGAAGATTCCTGAAGTTGAACGAAAAATTTATCGCGCAGAGTTGACCGAACTTCAAAAGAAATTCCCAAAGATAAAACCAAAAACAAGAACATTAGACAAATGGTACCGACTTCACATGCTCGCCAATCGAATGGAAATTTTCTATTCAGAAGCCCGCGCCAGCTTTGGTTGCTCGCCTTTGGAATTTCTGGATGAATCTAAAAACATTCGGAGAGGCTTGGGCCCTTTCCTTGGCGAAAAGGACAAGTACGAGGTCATGGTTTTTGAGGAAACTAATTTATATCGCGAGTTCATGACCCTCAATTGGGGGCTTGCCTATGTGAAGCCGCAGCGGTGGAACAATGTAGATCGTGATTGTCTTTGGTTTGGCTTGAGCCTCCAACAGGAAGAAATCAAACACGATCGCAAATTACAAAATATTGTGCTTCACGGCCTCTCGCACAACTTGCTCGACGGTTATATGCATTACTCTTTCGAACTGCCCGTTTGGCTCACAGAAGGTTATGCCCATTGGGTTGAACGAACCAACGACCCTCGTTTCACCACCTTCTGCTCAGTAGAGGGCTCACTGCACGAGGGGAAAACCCTGAATGATTGGCGGCCCGAAGTCCGCAAGCTCATCAAGAAAGATGAGGCAGCCACCTTTGCCGCCCTCATTCGTCGCGCCTCCTTCGCCGAAATTAACTGGGAAGATCACCTTGTTTGCTGGTCAAAGCTGGATTTCCTTCTCCAAACAAAACCAAAAGAATTTGGCGAATTCCTAACCGAGCTCGTTTCTCGTAGGGATAGCAAAGGCTACCCGGATGGTTCCAAGATGGATGATGCCCAAAGGAATGGTTTCAAAAAACATTTCGATTGGACATTAAACCAGGCAGAAAAGAAGTGGGGAGAATGGGCTCTAAATACATACCCAGCCAAGTGACAAACCTCCCCTAATTTCTCGTTTCGGTACTGGGGTTACCGGAATGCTACTTGGTGCTCGCTTAGCCTGAATTGGAGCCATCGAAGGTGCATGGCCATGCCTGTCCAGATTCGCCTATAAAACACACCTTTTCTTGCATTTATTTCCCTTTCTTGGCACTTTGGTCTAGAATACCCACCATGGCTCACTGATATCTCTATCCGTGTGAGTCTTTACAGCCCATTTTGGGCATTTCCCCACAAACCCCAGCCCCTAGCATCATGGCTGAAACTGAAACAAAAGACCTAAGCGAGGAAATCGTTGAGGTGGAAACTGAAGAAGTTGTTGAAGAACAACCAGAATCTCACACTCACGAATCTTCTCACCCAATCATTAACCAAGACGAAGTCGTTGAAGATGTCGAACGAGAAGATCTCGAAGACAAGTACTTAGACCTCAAAGACGAGGTATGGCGCCTTCGCCGTAGCTTGAACCTAAATCCTGCAACGGGGCAAATGCCAAATAATGGCGGCTACTCCTCACCAGGTGGGTTCTTAAAGCATCAACGGGTTGCCGTCTTTATTGATGTCCAAAACATGTACCACTCCGCCAAGAAAACATTTGGCCGGAATCTCTCCTATTCCAAAATGCTTCGGCACTGTGTTGGCGACCGTCGCCTTGCTCGTGCAATTGCATATGTAATTGACCGTGATGGAATTGACCAGGTTTCCTTCTTGGATCATCTCCGCTACTGCGGCATGGAAGTGAAGAAGCGTGAAGTGATTGAACGAATGGACGGTTCGCGTAAAGCTGAGTGGGAACTCGGCATTGCAATGGACATGATTAAGATTGCTGACAAAGTTGATGCCATCATTGCTGTTTCCGGGAATGGTGTTTTCTCTGATGTCGCTGAAATCATTCGCGCTAAAGGAACTCGTTTCGAGTGTTGCGCATTCCGTGAAAGCATGTCCGACCTTTTGGTTCGCTCTGTGGACCAGTACCATCTTCTTTCCGAAGATCACCTGTACTAGACCCAGGTTCGAACTCATGAGAGAGCCTCTCCTTGTTGGGGAGGCTCTTTTTTTATTGGGACCTCCCCCAGCCTCCACCTCCTGGAGTTTGGATTTGAACACAATCCCCGGCCTGTAAATTCACCATTTCACCTGGGGCTATGTTCCGCCAACGACCATTGATTCTGACTCGGTCTCGACCGGGTTTCCCTTTCTTTCCACCGGCACGACCAATTGGAGAGGAAAAACGGCGGGTAGCGATTACGCCCAATCGAACAGGGACAAGGAATTCGAACTCTTTAATGATTCCGTCCCCACCCTTATTTTGACCCTTTCCACCCGAGCCAATTCTTAGGGAATGTTCCTTAACACGAAGAGGAAGTTCTGCTTCTAGTATTTCTGTGGGAGTGTTTAGGGTGTTGGTCATCTGGACTTGAAGCGCGCTGGCTCCATTGCATGTGGGACCTGCACCAACCCCCCCACCAATGGTCTCGTAATAAACAAACTCAGTTCCATCCAATCGCTTTCCTCCAAAGCAAAGGTTATTCATAGTCCCTTGAGAAGCTGCAGGGATTTTCTTTCCTAGCAGTTTTCCCAATGCTGCTATAAGCATGTCGGCAACTCGCTGGCTCGTTTCGGTATTTCCCACCGCAACCCCGCCGGGTGGGCGGGAGTTGAGAAGAGAACGAATAGGAAGTTTGAGTGAGATTGGTTCCAAAATTCCACCCGACTCAGAGAGTTCCTGTTCAGAAACTGTTTGCAGTGCCCACACAACAGCGGAAAGAACAACTGCGCGGTGGGTGTTCCAAGAACCTACCACCTGTAGCGAAGTTCCGCTGAAATCAAAAGTTAATCGCGAGCCTAATTTTTTGAGTTTGAGTTGAATTTGGGGAGTCCCCTTCCCATCCAGGGAATCACGAACCGAAACTTCTTTTTCGGGCCAAGTCCGAAGCATTGCGCGGGTCAACTTTGCTCCATGACAGAAAAGGGAACTCATGGCGCTTTTGAGTTCAGCTGCCCCGTAACGCTCCACTAAATCTTCGAAGCGAATCCCACCGCGGTGCAAAGCTGCACACTGGGCTTCCAAATCTGCCCGCCTGGCTGAGGGCTCTCGCATTTTTTCTTCAAATAGTTCCCATGTTTCCGCAACTTTCACACCACTCTTTTGCAAATAAGTTGGCGCGATTATGACTCCTTCTTCCTTTAAGGTTTTTGCACCAGTCAAGCTTCCCGGCTCTACACCACCTACATCGTTGTGATGGGCTCGGTTCAACAAGTAGCCCATCAACCGCTTTCCCCTAAAAAGTGGAGACACAACGGTGATGTCATTAAGGTGGGTTCCACCCTTATGGGGATCGTTCAGAACAAATATGTCGCCTGGGCTGGGTTTCAATTTCCGGAGAATCGCGGGCACCGTTAAATGGGCACTCCCAAAGTGAACTGGAATATGAGCGGCATGAGAAATCAAGCGACCCCTTTCATCGATGAGGGCACAAGAAAAATCACAGCGTTCTTTAATGTTCGGTGAAACCGCTGAGTGCCGCAATGCCTCACCCATTTCTTCGGTTACGCTTGCGAACAAGTGTCTGAAAACTGCAAGTTGCGTTTTCATTTTGTATTCCTCTTCAGAGATAAACAGTTCCAGGAATCGACTTGAGCGCGCCAACCAGGAGGAACAATAGTCGTCGCCGAATATTCCGCAATAACAGCAGGACCCGAGATTTGAGCACCATGGCGGAGCTCTTCTCGCCGAAACCAATCTGTTTTACGAGGGCGATGGCTCCCCTCTTCTGGAAATACTGCAGTCCGTTTTTCAAGTACCCTTGGGGAGTAAATCCGGCATCTTTTCTTTTCCAAAAACTTTGGCTTCGGTCCATCAGCCTGAACCCGGATAGAAACCAAAATGACCTTCTCCTTCTTTCGGACATATCCAAATCGCTGTTGGTGAGCTGCGTGAAATCTTTGGAATAAGTGTGGCCCTTCAGGAACTGCAAAAACTGCCGCCTGCCCCATACTTCTCAGTTCAAGGATTTTTTGAATCTTGATTTTTCTTTTGGGCAAACCTTCGGCAAGTAACTCTTGAGTTGCTTTTTCAGTCAACGGTCTGAACAATTCTCGCCTTTGGGCAACAGTGGGAACTTCTTTCAATATTGCTTGGGAGAAATTCCGACGAAGTGGCGCCGCCAAAAGCCCCCAAGCTGAAAATGTTCCCGGAAAAGGAGGGACAACAACTTCTTTCATTCCCATTCGGTCGGCAAGCCATGCGGCGTGAAGAGCGCCCGCACCACCAAAAGCGTAGAGAGACAAATTGCGGGGGTCGTGCCCTTCAGCAAGGCTGACTTTCCTAAGCGCCCTTTCCATTTCTGCACTAGCAATTTCTAAAACCTCGGCAGGGTCTGCTCGAATAGCGCGAAAGGCACCGTTGGCTGCTCTTTCATCGAGAGGAGTTCCTCCATCCAAGAAAAGACTAGGGTGAATACGACCGCAGAGAAGATGTGCATCTGTCACGGTCGGTTGGCGGCCTCCATTCCCATAACAAGCTGGCCCAGGAACTGATCCTGCTGAAAGAGGGCCCACTCGCAATTCCCCGGCGGGGTCAATGTCTGCCAAGCTTCCTCCCCCTGTTCCGACTGTATGAAGGGGCAAACTTCGTGCGAGAAGGGGCAGCCCTGCGACTATCATTTCACGAAGCGGACTTTCGCCTGGTGGAAGAAGGGCCACATCTGTGCTGGTCCCTCCCATGTCCAAAGTCAAAATAGACTGGTCACCTCGAGCGTCGGCGAGGAATCTTGCTGCCGACAATCCTCCGGCTGGTCCGGAAAGGGCAAGGTGGACAGGTTCCTTCCAGGCCGCTTCCGCCGAACAAGTGCCCCCATCGGAGCGCATCACTCGAAGTCGGCTCTGCTTCCCCCATTTTTGGAGCAATTCCTGTTCAAGTTTTTCGAGGGCAGGTTTCACAACAGGACGCAAGCCAGCATCCGCCCAAGTTGTTGTCGCTCGTTCATATTCTCGTTGCTCAGGGGCAAGCTCACTTGAAAGCACAATGGGAATCCCTAATCCCTTGAGTGCATTTCCTAACTTGATTTCATGGATAGCCTCTTTCCAGGCATGTAGGAAACAAATGGCAATCCCTTGAGGTTTTTTTCTTTTTGCGACCCGAAGAATTCGGTTTATTTCAGCACGCCCTAAGGGAACAATGACTCTCCCTGAGGCATCGAGCCGCTCTTCTACCTCTAAAACCAAACTCCGAGGTTGGGCCGGCCTCGTGCCTTTTGGCTCTAGCTCAAAAAGCGAATCCCGATTTT
This sequence comes from Planctomycetota bacterium, assembly GCA_030748415.1. Classification (GTDB taxonomy): domain Bacteria; phylum Planctomycetota; class UBA1135; order UBA1135; family UBA1135; genus UBA7888. The sequence goes on along the minus strand of JASMMA010000019.1, from coordinate 602 downwards.
GCCGACCAATTGCAAGTACATCTTTGAAGCCTTGAGTAACGACAAGAAGTGTGCGACCTAGCTCTCCGGTTAGTAGAGCATTGGTTGCATGGGTAGTTCCGTGAACAAGTTCAAGGGCGGATTCTCCTTCTGGAACAAGAGCTCTTATGGCGGAGAAAACTCCCTGAGCAGGTTCCTTTGGGGTGGTTGGACTTTTATGAACCTGCCACCCGCCCTTCCCGTCAGGGGAAATCGCATCGGTGAAAGTGCCACCTGTATCCACCCCTATCCGAACAACCAATCCTTCACTCCATTGCTTAGGATTCAAAAAGGTAGGGCCCTTTTACTAATCGTGCGCCTTTTGAGTCGCAAACAGCAAAAGTTGGTTTGTCCCCACGGTTTATCATTCGAGCAGACCCAAACAAACCGTCTCTTCGAATCGCATAAAAACTCAAATTAAAAGAGGGACGGTTTTTCTTTTCATTCCAAAGGCCTGACTGCCAAGTTCTTTGCCTCTTTACTTGAGATGTAACCCGCTTCAACGCATAAAGGCAGGCCTCTTCAGGAGTATCTCCGGCACGCATTCGCTCCACAACAAGCCATGAACCGCCCGAGTGGATTGC
>JASMMA010000018.1 GCA_030748415.1 Planctomycetota bacterium | reverse complement strand
AACGAGTCTCTTTGGGGAGTATTACAACTTTTTCTCTTTTTTTGACCCAATCGGGGGGGTCAGTGTCTTGGTGGGGGGCCTGGTGTCTTAGTCGCTGTTCAAATTCTCTCCTAACAATTCCGCAACTTTTTCTTCAACCCTCTTTCCGCGTAAATTTTTGTAACGAATTTTTCCTTCGGCATCCAGAAGGAAGGTGGTGGGATAGGCGTAAATGCCCCATTCTTCGGGCACGCCCCCTTTTGTTGATCCATTGAAAATGTTTTCCCAACTGACACCGTGCTCTTCGCATTGTGCGCGATAAGAGTCAGCATCTCGGTCGGTGTTGATTCCAAGAATCGCGAAGTTGTCATTTTGAAAACGCTGAACTAGCGCCTTTTCGTGGGGGATTTCCCCCTTGCAAGGGCCTCACCAAAATCCCCAGAAAACGAGGAATGTAACTTTTCCTCTGTAATCCGAGAGTGAGATTGGGTTCCCGTCAACATCAGTCCCAGAAAAGTTGGGTGCTTCCTTTCCAAGTTTTAGAAGACGCAAGTTGCGTAGATAACCTTCCGCTCTAGAAACACGAGCGTCACTGGGGAATTCCTGAATGAAATGCGTGAGTGCGGATTCGAATTTTCCCTCATCCCCGCGGCGATAAAGGTTGGCCCGGTGGTAGGCGGCATTGGCTTGCGCCCTTGTGGAATTTGATGCGCCTTCCATTCTGCTTAGAGCCTCTTCGGCATTAAAGCCATCTGAGTTCTTGTTTCGGGCAATTGCTGCGGCGAGTCCGTCTGCCCATTCGGCATCACTCCAGTTCAGAATGAGGGAATCAGCTAAACCAGTTTGAATAGCTCCAGGATTCTTCCACTCCACACCAGAACTTCGGAAGTTGGAGAAGCACCACAAAAGGGCCTGGCCCCGGTCATTTGGGGGTGCTAAGTAATTCTTGGCCAAGGAACGGAATTGAGGGAAATATGATTCTTGAGTCCCATACTTGGGTGGCAAGGGGACGGACTTTCCTTTCTTCCGTTGCTCCATGAGCTTCTTTCTGAATTCACTCATTTCTTTTTTGAAAGCACCCTCAAGCTCTTTAAAAGAAGTTGGTGGGGCGGGAATCCCGGCAACTGATTGCCCGTATTTTTCATCCCGGGCTTTTGCGAAGTCCAACTGAAGTTCTGCAATTCGTAGGAGCTCCTCATCGCTGAGAGACTTTCGGGCAGAGGCTAAGCATGCCAAGAAGTGAGTTCGTTCATCAACTGCCATTGGACAGCCCACATTTCCTTTGGGGCCGTCGGCAGTTGCCAAAATCGCAGATTCTCTTCTGCGGAGAGCTCCAGTTTCGGTGTCTTGAATGAATATTGGCTGACTTGGATCAAGAAAAACAAACCAAGGGATGCCGCCTCCTTTTCCAGCCCGCAGAACGGATGCGACCTCTTCCCCATGCTGCATTAAATCTTGGTCAATAGAACAATCAACGAAATCTTTGGACATTAGTTGAGAAACTTCATCTTGCCCGAGGAACTCCTCGAGAACGCCGCACCAGCTTCACCACGGAGCCCCAAGGTGCACAAACAAGTTGCGCCCGGTTTCGGCAGCTTCGAGGCGTGCGTTCTCAAAAACTTCAAAGGCATCACCCTTTGTTTTCTCTTGCGCAACAGCAAGAGTTGAAAGGAGGAGAACTGAAATGAGAGAAAGTAATTTCATTAGTTTAGACCTGGGATTTTCCAACCATCGCGATAATCCTTATGCAGGAAGCGGTCAGCATCGGAGCGGTTGGGGAAAGAAAGAGCTTCGGAGTCGAAGGCCAGCTTTTGGTTCGGAAACCGAAGAGCAACATTACCGAGTAGTGCAATTTCCGTCAAACGGCCAGAATAAGAAAACGGTGCGCTTGGCTTTCCGTTTCCGAAACATGCATTGACCCATTGGTGCCAATGATTTACCCCTCTTGCTTCAGGAATGGGTATATCCACAAAACGGTCGCCAGGTAACAGGCGAGGTGCCTCGTAAGGGCTCGCCATCAATGCGCCCTCTTCTCCAACAAAGAGACATGCATTGTGGTAAGCAGAATCGCTTGCGCCGAGCTCCGAAAGTAGGGCGTCCGGTTTTCGTTTTCCGTCATGCCAAGTGACAGTGACACCGTTGTCGCGAGTCCAACGAGTGGGCTCGAACTCATAACGCACACGCGACCAAAGCGGAAAGGTATCGTTGGAGGGTGGTGGACCGAAACTCTCAACGCTCAAAGGATCTCCGAGTTCCATAAACCAAGGAGCGGGATCCATCAGGTGACAGGCCATGTCGCCTTGGGCGCCGGTTCCGAAATCTAGTCGCCCTCTCCAGACGAAGGCGTGATAGGCACCTTCTTTGTATGGGCGGTTTGGTGCAACCCCTAGCCAACCATCCCAATCCAAATGCTCTGGAACGGGGTCGCTTCCCTCAGGTCGCTCAACACCCTGCGGCCACCAACCAGCAGGTCGGTCAGTCCAAACATGAGCCTCCCGAATTGGACCAATGTGTTGGCGGGCAAAGAGGGCCCCAGCGCGTGCATATGGAGGGTTCGAATGGTTTTGGATTCCCATTTGAGTCACTACTCCAGTTTGATTGGCCACTTCACGAAGCCGGCGCGCCTCCACGACCGTGTGGGTGAGGGGCTTTTGGCAGTAGACATGGAGGCCTTGTTCCATTGCAGAAAAGGCAATGGGTGCGTGCATGTGATCGGGCGTGGTGATATTGATTGAGTCCAAGTTGGTTCGCTCGGCATTCAAAAGTTCGCGCCAGTCTTGATAAAGCCGAGCCGATGGATGAAGCTCACCGGCTTTCTTTAGCCGAAGCTTGTCCACATCGCAAAGGGCAATAATTTCGACATCTGGGTGCGAAGAGATATTTCTTAAATCGGTTTCACCCATTCCCCCAACACCGATACTTGCATGTCGTAGTTTTCCTTTTGCATATCGAGTGGTTGCGCAACTCCCTAAGAGGGAGGAGGCCACTGGAAGCGCAGTAGATGAAAAAACGGCGGTCCTTAAAAAGGAACGCCGTGAAGGGGAGGGTGGGGCCGAATGCATTTCTGTGTTTTAGCAGGCTCCCGCTAAAACGGGAGAGGCATTCGGCCCCAATCAAAAGCTTGACTATGAGGCGGTTACATGAAGCGGATCCGTTATGGAAGCCACATTCGCGCCGAAATCGATTGTTACTGCAATCCAGTACATGTCCATTCCAGGAGTGACGACACTTGGAACGGTGACGGAACTCGTTGCGCCATTTCCGCTTCCATCAATAGTCCCACGAAGTTCTGGCATGTTCTTAGTGGTTTGGAAAGCAATGTCATTGTCGATGTAGAGCAACCGAATCCCATCACTCAACAGGATTGGGTTCGCATCGGTGAATGAGCCTGCAACGCGGAATTGCATTCCAGTGTTGTTAATGCCAAAGTCAGAAACCGAGAAGTCAATGGTTTGGCCAGCCTGGAAAGTGCCGTTCATGGTGAGCGTTTGCGCGCGGCAGCCACCTGCGTAAACGCGGTTCGCGCCAGTATTGTCATTATTCCAAGAAACATTAAAGCTTTCGTAGATTTCGTCATAGCAGAGAGCCATGTAGTCGGTGTCACCACCAGTGCCGTTGCCCAAATCAGCGATTGGACTCCAGCGCGTCAACCCGCCATCAGACGAGACAGACATGGCTGCAGTTTCTGGATAAGAGCCTCCATTGAACGCGACCCCAACATAGTTGATGTCAGACTCGATGACTGGATATGCACCAGCACCAAAGCTAGCTTCGTGCCAAGATCCACCAAAGTCATCAGAAGAGGCAACAAAAACTTCGTCTGAACCATTTCGGTTATCTTCCCAGGCAATGTTGCATATGCCGCCAATGGAATCGCCAACCCAAGACATGCTCATGTTGTCGGCGTCTGCACCAGTGGAAACCATGGAGTTCGCACCCCAGGTCGCGCCGGTGTCCGTTGTGAAAGCAGCCCACGTTTCTTCGTCAGAAGAAGATGTGGCGGTCTTGTCGGCGAGCCAGGTCACAACTGCGGCGTCGTTGCCACAGCGGATTACGGGGTAAACCGCATCGCCGTCAGTGTTGACTTGAGTGTCGGCACTCCAAGTGAGGCCGCCATCAGTTGAAACTCGGACAAAGATGTCTTCGTTGTATGTGGCGTTTCGGTCGTCGTTGTAGGCGACATAAATGGTGTCTTCATCGTTCGTCATGGAGATGGAGTCAACATCACCAAGGGCTGGATCGAGACGCATAGCTGTTGTCCAAGTGGAGCCACCATCGTTAGATGAAGTAAACCAAATGCCTTCATCGCCATCATCGGTCATGGATAGGACATAAAGATTGTCCTCCCAGTTCACCATTTCGACATCGTAGCAAGAGTTGGGGCCACCTTTGTCCAGAAGTGTGTCACCAGAAAAGGTGAATCCACCGTCGGTAGATGTCGTGAAGTAAACATCATCGGCACCGTTGCGTTCGTCGCGCCAAACCATGTAAATGTTGGACTGCCAAACAGCAAGGTTGTGAATGTCGTCCAGGTATTTCTTCGCGCTAGTGCTGTCGTTGTCAATGCGAACTTTGTCATTGAAGGAAGTTCCTTGGGAAACAGAAGTAACACTCCAAAGTTCCTTAGTAGTATCTTCCTGCCAGACAACAACAGTGTGTTCTCCTTCGGTTGCGATAACTGAAGTGCTGTAAGGGGAATTCATGCCAGAATCCAACTCAGCAACATCACGGTAGTTCTGTGCTGTGAGGGGAAGGGCAAGAAGGAGTGAGGCGAGGGGCAAAAAGTATTTCACGATTTCTTAAGGGGGTAAAACTGAGAACAGGGGAATAGCAGGTGACCTACCTTTGGAATATCCTAGCACAGGCCGACAGGGCAAGCCATAATCCAGTCGTTAGAGGCCTGCCCATTCCGCTATGATTCCCCTATGTCCCTACTACAGCCGTTGATAGGCCTGCTTGGCCTGCTTTCTATTGCTTGGTTTATTTCGTCCAATAGGGTCTCAGTTCGGTGGCGCCCTGTTCTTGTGGGCCTTCTCCTTCAATGGATTTTGGCCTTTCTGATCCTGAAAACGAAACTAGGCCAGAGCTTTTTCGACGGTGCTCAAACTGTTTTTACAGCTCTAATCGGATTTGCCTATGAAGGCGCTCGCACCGTGGTGGGCGAAGAGGCACTCGGCCTTGCTGGCGGCACACCGATGCTTGCGGTCATAGTTTTAGTCAGCGTGATTTTCTTTTCTTCTCTCTTTGCCGTGTTGCACCACCTTGGCATTGTTCGCCGAGTTGTTGGAGTTATGGCAAAGCTGATGTCAAAGACGATGGGAACTTCTGGCGCAGAATCCACCAGTGCCGCGGCGAATATCTTTGTTGGCCAAACCGAGGCCCCTCTCTTAATCCGACCCTACATCAAAAAGATGACAACAAGCGAAATCGGCGCGGTTATGACCGTTGGTTTTGCAACTGTTGCTGGCGGAGTATTCGCTGTTTATATCACCATGATGCAGGGTGCCGTTCCAGGAATTGCGGGCCACCTTTTGGCGGCCTCAGTGATGTCAGCTCCTATGGGCTTGGCCTTGGCGAAAGTTGTCTTTCCTGAAACTGAAAGGCCGGAAACTCTTGGTGCAGATATCGCCCAACCAAAATCAGAATACGCCAACACAGTTGATGCGGCCGCGAGCGGTGCTGGCGACGGCATGAGACTGGCCCTAAATATTCTTGGGATGCTCATCGCCTTCCTTGGGTTGCTTGAATTGTTCAACGCCGGGTTGGGCGCGATTCATGAAGGGACAACCCTTCAAGGTTTATTAGGAAAGGTGTTCTCCCCAATCGCCTGGCTCTTAGGTATTCCTGCTAGTGAAACGACTCAAGTAGGCTCACTTTTAGGAACTAAACTTGCTGTAAATGAATATGTTGCTTTTCGCGAACTCATTGACCTTTCCATGAACAGTGTCTCCCCCCTTTCTGAGCGTTCGAGTGTCATTGCAAGCTACGCGCTTTGCGGTTTCGCGAATGTCGGAAGTATTGCCATTCAGATTGGCGGCCTGGGTGGCATTTGCCCCGAACGCCGTGGAGAAATCGCACGACTGGGAATTAGGGCCATGTTCGCCGGGGCACTTGCCAGTTTTTCGACTGCGGCAACTGCGGCAATTTTTCTCTAAGCCAACTAGACACTGACCCCATCTGATGGGTCACGCGGTCGCCATGTTGTTTTTAGCCAATGACTTAGGACCATTCGAACCCTAAGGCCAAGGCCCTCCGAAAAAACACCTCTTAGTCTCTTCTGAGAAAGGAGATAGTGAGTGCAGTGACCCATCAGATGGGGTCAGTGTCTAAATTGTTATTTGTGGTCTTGGGTCACAGTGATATTCCCGTTGGAAGTGTCCAACCGTAGTAACCCAGGACCAGGTGATTGCTGAACGCGGATTTTTCCGTTGCTTGTGTCTGTGCGCACTTCGCAGCCCAACTTTCCAGAACATGAGATTTTGATGGACCCGTTCGATGTGTCCACCACGCCATGACCGGACCAGTCTCCATCGAAATGGACTTGAACGCCTGCGTTTGAGGTGTCGATTGCAATGTCGCTGGGAAGTCCTCGCAGGTAAATCTTCCCATTGGAGGAGTCAAGTTTGGCGGAGCCAGTATTCGATACCACGCTAATGGACCCGTTGCTTGTGTCCGCCAAAACATTGCCAGCACCAGCATCAACATCAATCTTCCCGTTGGAAGTAAAGAGTTCTAGGTGAATACCATTTGGAACTGCAAGATTCCAACTGGAAGAAACACCCGAGGCTGCTTTTGGTTTGGGAATGCTTAACTCAAGAATCCCGCCCGAGCGTTGTTCGGATATTTCGATTTCTTGAAGTGATTCTTTGGCTTCCGTAGTGCTCGATGCGTGAGCCGTAATGCGGACATCCCCCTGAAAAGAATAGGCGCCCGGGTGAATCACAATGGACCCGTTGCGGGCCCTGACCCTCAAAGTGGAAATACCAGCCGAATCAAAATCAAAGGTGCGAGTTTCTTGGGAACTGGCAGAACCTTGCATGCAAAAAGAAACTGTGCATGAAGTTGCAAGAATCAGTGCTCCAAGGAGGAATGGAGAGACATTATTCATTCTGCGAGCCTATCTTCAGGGGAGAGAACCCGCAACTGGAGCTAGTTCCATTGTTTGAATGACCTGAACCCATCCAAGAGCCAAAATGAACAGAGTGGCGGCCCCGAGCAATCCTGGAAGGAAGTAAAGCTGGAAGTGATTTTTCATGACTCCTTCTTGGGAGCCAGCGGCACCAGATTTCGCTAATCTGGGAGGCAATGAACCTCGAAGCCGACCTTGTGGCCCATTTGGCTGATTCTCTTCAATCCCACTTGGGAAGTGCCCCCGATGTGGCAGTAGTTTTGGGCTCTGGCTGGGCGGAACGCGCGGACAGCCTTCTAACGGGAGTGGAGCGCTTACCCCTGACCGGCCTGGAACATTGGCCCCTCCCAAGGGTAGAAGGTCACTCCCCAGAATTGCGGCTCGGCACATTGGGCGACCAGCGAGTGCTTCTTTGCGGCGGTCGAGTTCATTCCTACGAGGGTTGGGAAGCCTGCGAGCTTGCTCGAGGAGTTCGGGCAATCGTGAAGTGGGGGACACCCAGCATTTTGCTTCTAAACGCTGCCGGTTCCCTCCGCGAAGAGCGCCCTCCCGGTTCCCTGATGCCCTTTTCGGACCACATCAACTTGGGGCTTCCGAATCCACTTGCTTCTGACCAAAGCGAGGACGGTGGTGCCCATTTCATGGACATTGTTGACCTTTATGAGCCTACATGGCGTGACGCCCTTCTGGTCAGTCGGCCGGAACTCACTCCTGGAGTTTATGCCGGGCTTTCCGGCCCGAGTTATGAAACTCCCGCCGAAGTCTTTCGCCTTCAGCAGATGGGGGCAGATGCAGTTGGCATGAGCACAATTCCGGAAGCTCTTGCCGCAAAATCTGCTGGGGCAAGAGTGATGGCTCTATCTATGATGACCAACTACGCCGCCGGCATCGGAGGGAGCCGTCCCAGTCATGCCGAAGTTCTTGAAACTGCTGCCGAACACGGATCCACCGCTGCGGAAGTGTTGGCCGCTACCATTCAGGCCGCGCCGCGCTAAAGTTGCACCCCGAATCGCTCAATTTCTCCCCATTTTGGGTTTAAATCTAAGCGATTCCAACCTAATAACCACCACAACCCTGAACCCTTTAACAAAAAACATGTCTGTACTCGTTAATAAGCCCGCTCCAGATTTCACCGCAACTGCGGTGATGGCTGATGGCTCAACGAAGGAAGTTTCTCTTTCTGACTACAAAGGTCAGAATGTAGTTCTTTTCTTCTACCCAAAAGATTTCACCTTCGTCTGACCTTCTGAACTTATCGCTTTCGACCACCGCCTTGGTGAATTCGAAAAGCGAGGCGCCCAAGTTTTGGGTGTTTCCATTGATGACGCAGAATCTCATGCAAACTGGCGGAATACCGCTGTGAACGAGGGTGGTATTGGTGCCCTTGGTTACCCCTTGCTGTGCGATGAAGATCGTTCCATGACGAATGCTTACGACCTTCTCCACGAAGAAACCACTTTCTCCCTCCGCGGTACATTCCTCATTGATGGTGATGGAATTGTTCAAAGCCAAACCGTTAACAACCTTGGACTGGGGCGGGATCTAGATGAAACCCTGCGCATGCTGGATGCCATTGGCCATGTCGGCAGTGGTGCAGGTGTTTGCCCAGCTGGTTGGAATCCTTCAAAGCCGGACATGCAACCTACCGCCGAAGGCGTCGCTTCCTACCTCACTGACAACGCAGGCGCTCTCTAAAGTTGCTCGGAGTCAAATCGTTGCAATCTGCAACGATTGAAAATTCCACAAGAGCGGTCTCCCTTCGGGACGGCCGCTCTTCTCTTTTGTAGAGTGGGGCCCATGAACATCTACACCCGAAGCGGCGACGAAGGCGAAACCGGCCTCTTTGGTGGTGACCGTGTTTCAAAATGGGACCTGCGTGTGAAGGCCTATGGTGAGATTGACGAGGTCAATGCCGTTTTGGGGTGGTGCGCAGTAGTGGCGGAATCTCCCCTCAAGGAACAACTTGAACGGGAGCAGCAACGCCTTCTAGATTTTGGCGCTTGGCTTGCCACCCCTCCAGACGCCTCAGAAAAAGCCCGCGCCCAACTCCCCGACTGGGAGGACTCAGCCGCCACCCTCCTCGAAGAGGAAATTGACGCGATGGAGTCTCAAAAAGAGCCCCTGAGGGCCTTTATTCTTCCAGGTGGCACCGAGTTATCGGCCCGCATGCATGTTGCCCGCACCGTTTGCCGCCGTGCAGAACGAGCCGTTTGCGCCCTCGCCGCCACAGAGAGCGCCCCTCCTGCAGTGCACCCCGCCCAGCTTGCTTGGCTAAACCGTCTCAGTGATTGGCTTTTCGTAGTGGCTCGGCCTCCTTTCTAGCCTGAATTGCCCCTAAGGGTTTTGTTTGGTGGTATCCTTGAACACCGGTTTTTTTCGGTGAATCACATGCCGCCCCTTCTTCCCTCTTCTGTTTCAACTAGGACCATTTTGGGCTCTCTCTTTATGTGCACCTTTTTGGCTCCGGTTGTGTCTAGTCAATGCACAGACCCAACCCCGAGCGGAGGATTGTTGGAGCACTTTGATCTCCAGTACACCCAGTCCGACGGGTACATAACTTTGGTAGATGTTCGGATCCCCGATGTCACGCCTGGCCCATGTGGTTGGCCCACTGTTCTTTTCATTCACGGTGTTGGCTTTGACCGTAAAAAGTTAGGCAACGCGGCAAACATGGCTGCCATGAATGGTTACCTAACGATTACATACGATGTTCGAGGCCAAGGGGACTCGATGCTCCTTAATGACCCTTCTATATATGGGCGTGGTCCGCTCGGTTTGCGAGAGAGGATGGACTTATTCGAAGTCCTTGAAGAAACAAAACTACGGTTTTCCGCTGAATTGGACATGAACCGGGTCGGTGTTACTGGGAAATCCCAGGGGGCATTTCTCACCTGGGCAGCTGCCGCCCACTCTGGAAGAGTTCCGCCTCTTAATCCTTGGCGTACTGCACCATTTCCGATAATCCACGCAGCCGCACCACAAAACTTTCCCCCTGATTTGCTCCATGGGGTGATGCCCCAAGGGAGGGCATTCACCGAAATGCATCTTTATGATCTTTATCACCCTAAGGTAAACCTTCATAACGACCCTCTTTTTATGGCAATCGCAGAACCATTGATTTTTTCTGAGGATTTTGCCGGATTATTATCTTTGGTTGAAGATCCAGAATTGGATGTTGTTGAACTATTAAAAACATCTTCGGTCCCTGTTCGTGCAACTCTCGCCTTTGACGATATCCACTTCCCACCGAACCTATTGACAGACATTTGGAATGACATTCTTCCTGGCACTCCCAAGTTGCTCAACTTGTCAGTGGGGGGGCATTCCACTCCAGATAATCGGCATGAACAAGAATTGCGAAGCTTGCGGCGAGATATGTGGTTCGACTATTTCCTTAAAGGGAACTCAAACGGAATCGACACCCTTCCGCAAGTGCGAATGGCAATCCGCCCTCAAAACCCACTTGAATATCGCGATACCGAGAGTTTGTGGAATTTCAGAGAGTTCAACTCTTGGCCCCCCCCAAGCACAGACATTAAGTTTTGGCTTTCAACTGATAAACGACTGCTAACAAATTCCGGCCCACAGGGACTTGGCTTTCTTTACCACCTATGGAACGAGAATTACACCATCCGCTCCTATATCCAAGAGTTACCCAACCCATCAGAGATTCAAGCGAAAATCCCAATTGATTCAATTATCTTTGAAACGAAGCCACTTCCGGATGAGCAATTAATATGTGGCCAAGGGAATGCAAAAATTTGGGTATCCACACCCCATGAAGACTTTCAACTCCATATCGCTTTGCTTGATGTCGCTCCAACGGGAGAATCCCAATACATCGCCGGAGGTTTTACAACGATTCGAGGAAACCAGGAACTTGCTCCGCAAGCTCTCGAATTTCCTTTGGACACATACTCCTTTGTAATTAAGAAAGGACACCGTCTTCGCGTAGTTGCAGAAAATCTAATCAATCACCGGCCACCAGGCGGGGGCGCATCCAATGTTCTTCGTGCGGTTCCTGTTTTTGACGACTTCGTTTTGCAAGTTCATTACGGCGGCGCCTACGATAGTTGGGTTTCAATTCCTTTTCTTCCAACCGGCGAAGCAACTTTGGTCGCTTCTGAGGTCGCACTTCAAGGGAACACTCCCGCTGACCTTCGCCTTGAGATTCACACAGATTCAAATCGTTCAGGATTAAAGTATGTCAATCTTGTTAGTGCATCAGGAAGCTCTCCTGGTTTCTCATGGAGCGGGACACATATTCCATTGAATTCTGATTGGTTAACTAATGCGGTGTTAAACCACCCTGACCAACTTCCAATCTCTGGCTTTTCTGGAACCTTAGATCAAGATGGCCGCGCTTCTGTGCTCGCTCAGTTTTCGAGTCTTGGTTTCTTTGTATGGCCATTCGACGAAATGACTTTTGCGAGCGTTATTTATTCTCCGGGCTTATTCGCTGATGCGACTAACGCGGTGATTCTGCCTGTCCGGTAATGATGCGCTTCTTGTTATGCATCGCCGCTGTCCTTTTCATTGGAATAGGGGCATTTGGACAATGCGTTGACCCACCGACCGATGGGAGTTATTCCCACCACTTGGGCCTCCAGTACCAACTTTCTGATGGGTACTTAACTCAAGTAGATGTACGACTCCCCACAACCGCTCCCGGTGTTTGTGGTTGGCCCGTTGTTTTAGTAATTCACGGCGCTGGGTATAACCGAGGCAAGGTCGGTGGTCACGCTAGGAGATACGCCGAAAAGGGATACCTCTCGATTGCCTACGATGTTCGAGGGCAAGGTACCTCAATGGGACTCAACGATTCCTCTGTTTATGGCCGCGGTCCTCTTGGGCTTCGAGAGCGAATTGACCTGTTTGAAATCCTAGAAGAAACCAAAATAAGGTTCTCGGCCGAAATGGACATGAACCGAGTTGGGATTTTCGGAAATTCTCAAGGCGGCTTTTTGGCTTGGGCCGCAGCCGCTCATTCAGGGAGATTGCCGCCGGCCAACATATGGAGGTCGGCTCCTTTTCCTGAGATAAAAGCCATCGCCACAAAAGAAATCGTTCCAGTCTTTCCTGAAATCATACTTCCAGAATTCAGCGCATTTACAGAGGCGATGCTTAATGGGTTTTATAGCCAGGAGATTCAACTCCACCACGACCCGGTTTTCTTTAACTTATTTAACTCACTGACAATTGCTGAAGATTTTGTTGGACTCCAGAACTTGTTTGGGGCATTACCGTATGGAGGGCCGGAACTGGACATTACTCAGCTTTTGAGAACATCATCCGTTCCCGCTCTTGCAACGGTTTCCATGGACGATTGCCACTTCCCCAATAACGGTCTGCTTGAAATGTGGAATGACATTCTTCCAGGAACTCCGAAATTGTTGAATGTAACGAATGGCGGACATGACTCACCAAAAAACACCCGGGAGAGCGCCCAAAGAGAATTTCGTAGGGACCAATGGTTTGAACATTTCCTGAAAGGGGTTCAAAACGGAATTGACCAATCGCCACCACTCCGTTTTGTGGTTCGGCCAGGGGATACCTCTGAACTAATCGACGAAGAAAGCCTTTGGAATTTTCAGGAGTTTTCGGATTGGCCTCCATCAACAGTGGAGTCGAAGTTTTGGCTATGTGATGGGGGAAGGCTTGAGCCCGCGCAAGGCACCACACCAATTGCCAGCCTTGTCTCTCAAAATTGGAATGTCCCCTATTCCATACAGGACTACCTTCTTGAACTTCCAGACCCATCAGATTTGCTGAATAAAGTAAGCTTGGATTCGATTCAGTTTGAGACAACCCCTTTTCTTTCGGATTCATATCTTTGCGGGATGGGGACGGCTCGGCTTTACATCTCTTCAGATGCTCTAGACTTTCAAACTAATATTTCTGTTTTTGATATCGACTCTAGTGGGAACGAGCAGTTCCTAATGAGTGGGTTTAAGACGATTCGAGGAAATCAATACCTTGGTGTTCCCCAGCCGCTTGATTTTAATTTTGATAACGAATCGTTTTTAATCAAAAAGGGCCACTCGATTCGTATATATGTCGAAAATCTCGCTTACAAGAGAGCCCCTTCCGGACACCGAAAAGTAATGAGAGGCGTTCCAGTGTTTGAAGATTTCGACTTTAGCTTTCATTACGGAGGCACCTGGGATACATGGATTTCTCTGCCAATCAAAGATGACATGGATCCAACTTTGGTGACGTCTGCGGTCAAGCTAGAAAAATCAACTCCCCAAGACTTTCGCTTGTCCATTTTTTCTGATTCATCTAAAGCTGGTTGGGGATATACCATATTCGCCGGAGTCTCTGGGATGGTGCCGGGCTTCATTTGGAACAACATTTCGGTTCCACTAAATGCAGATTGGCTGACAAAAAATTTGTATTGGCCACCGCAAAATTCTCAATACACCTGGACACATCCAGGCATCTTTCCAGTTTCAAATTTTTCTGGCACTTTGGATAGCGATGGCCGTTCGCCCCACGCATCTGTTCTCGAAGAACCTTTTGCTCGGTTCTCGCAAACGGCTAACCTTCACTGGCCGTTCGGCGAACTTGTTTTGGCGTCTGCACTTTACCCAAACAGCGCAAGCGGCGTATCCACCAACGCTGTTCAAATCCCCGTTGATTAATCCTTAATAAATGGATCAAGTAGGCCGGCGGCCAAGGCTTCACGCGCGCAGCGTTCACCTTCGGCAATGAGTTCATCGGCGCGGTGATAGTCAAAAAGACCGACATTGGGGAGTCGAGGCTCAAGCAATAAATCAGGAGGATTTAGTTCTAAATCTCGCTGGGCAATTGTGAGTTGCGCAAAGGCCATCGTGTCGCCAATCACATCAGAAATGCCAGGAGCCCCTCGCTTCGCGGCTTGGCCGAGGACCTTTTGCCAAAATCGGGTTGCTTTGCCAGCAACTTTGCCCGCAGTGTCGGCAACAAAACCAACAGACTGTTGAAGAAGTTGTTTGGACTTTGCGGCGGCTTCGGGAGTTGGCTCATTTCCGTTTTTGAAAGTGCCTAAAGCAGTAGCACCTTCAGAAGATGGTCCATAACTTTGCCCATGTAAATCTACGGCAATTATTTTTGAGAAACCCATTTCTCTTGCTGCTGCAACAGGAACAGGGCAAACAGCCCCACCGTCTGTGAGCCATAAGTCATCCAACTTTTCTGGTGTAAAAATGCCGGGGATTGCATAGCTCGCTCGAATTGCCTGAACTAAGTCCCCTTCCTTGATGCGGATTTCAGTTCCGGAAGATAGATTCGTTGCAACGGCAACAAATTCTAAGGGAAGGTGCTCAATCACGCGGTCACCAAGCAATGAGCGCAAAACTTTATTGGTTCTTCTTCCCCCGAAGAGTCCAGAAACAGGGATAACCGGGTCAAGGAACCAAAGCACTGATTGGCGATCCATGCCGCGCATGAGTTCGACCCAGCCATCGAGTTGGTCGCCAGCTTGCAATCCGCCGACAACGGCCCCGATGCTAGAGCCCGCAATCCCCTTAATGGGCACGCCGGCTTCCAGTAGGACATTCAAAATTCCAACATGGGCAAGGCCGCGCGCGGACCCACTGCCGAGGGCAAGAACAACACCGGGCTTTGTTTTTTTTGAACGCCAACTCATCGTGGCGCAAAGGTTACCATGACTCGGATGACTTTGTTTGATTCCTCCACTTTTCCTGCAGACTTGAAGCCCGGGGAACCTGTTCTCGTGAGCTCTTGCTTGCTGGGCGAGGTCACGACCTGGGACGGGAAACATGACCTGGTTCCCGAACTTGTCGAACAGTTAGAAAAAGCAAAGGTCGAAGTAATCTCTGTTTGCCCAGAGGTAATGGGTGGCCTTCCTATTCCTCGGCCACCCGCCGAACCGCCCAAGGGAAATGGTTTTGATGTCCTTGATGGCAAGACCCCCGTCCTGGTTGTGGGAGATTCCTCCGAGGCGGGGTCTGATGCAACTGCGGCCTTTTTAAGCGGAGCCAGCCAAGTTGTTGAAATAGCCAAAGCGCGCGGGGTGCGGTATGCCTGGATGAACGAAAGGTCCCCATCCTGTGGAGTATTCAAAACCCATAGTGGCGGCGGACTAGCCGACGGGCCTGGGGTTGCTTCTGCCGCTCTGGAAAGGGCAGGAGTGACCGTTTTTCCTGGCCAGGCATGAAACTCTCTCGCCGGTAAAATCAGGGAATGGATTCCCACTCGGACATCTTCGAAGAGATTGTCCGGCTTCGCCAACTGGGCGTGCCGACCGCCTTATGCACCATTCTTCTGACCCAGGGCAGCACCCCCGGGAAGGAAACTATGCGCATGCTGGTGCGTATTGACGGCACAACTTTGGGTTCTGTTGGGGGCGGCTGTGTTGAATCCGAAGTCATTGAAATCGCTCAGAAGGTACTTCGGACCGGCCGAACCGAAACGAAGAGCTTTTCATTGAACAGGAAAGACCTGCCGGAGTCAGGGCTTATCTGCGGAGGACAAGTGACCATACTTGTAGAACCCGTTGTTTCCCCCCGATTAATCCTATTTGGTGGGGGCCATGTTTCAGGCGCGGCCTCTAGGGTTGCCAAAGAGTGTGAAATCCAGACCACTATTCTGGATGACCGCCCAGAATATGCCAATTCCACTCGCCACTCGGCGGCTTCGGATTGCAGGTCGGGGAGCTGGAAGGAACTGGTTGAATCCATTGGGTCAGCGGAACACCAATTCGTGGTCGTGGCTACTCGGGGGCACCAGGCCGACCTAGAAGTTCTTCAGGCCATGGCTCAGGCCGGTTGCCAACCTCGATACCTTGGACTTCTGGGCTCAAAAGCCAAAAAGGCTTCCTTAGAGCGGGTATTAGAGGATGAGGGCGTGCCAAACGACTTCATTCAGTCCATTCAAACCCCCATTGGGCTTCCAATTGGGTCCAAATCAGCCGGCGAGATAGCCGTTTCTTTGCTGGCCGAACTGGTCCAACTTAGGAATATGGAATCCCCGAAGGAGTCCCGTATCCAGGCACTCGCAACTGACTAAAAAGGTTCTCAAGAAGGGCTATAATCCCCCTCTCAGATTTCGCTCAGAATCCCCAAAAACATGCTAATTAGCCTTTTTGCCCCTGCCCTGCTTTGTGCCGCCGCCCTCCCTCAAGAGGAAATCATCCTCATGGATGGCCGTATTTTGGATGTTCAACGCATTACCGGAGAAACATACAGTGAGGTCACCTACAAAACAGCCACGGGTACCGGTCGCAAAGATGCCGAACAAGTTCGCGAACTGAAGCACGCCTACGGGTCCCGTCTCTTGAACACTTACGCCGATGGGCGCGATTTGATGGTGGACGAGCAATATGTTGTTGCGATTCAGGCCTTCAATGAGGTTCTAGAGGACAAGCGGCTCATGACCAACAAGCGCTACGCTTGGGTAAAGGGCGATACTCTATTTCGCCAAGTCCGTTGCATGTTTACCTTGGGCGATTTCGAGGGCGTGGTCAAGTTCGTGGATCGCCTCCTCTCAGAAGTGCCAGACACTTTTTATTACGCTCCGGCACTGATGTTCAAAGCCGAAGCTTTGGAGTTGAAGGGCGACGAGTCTGGCGCCCGAGCCGCTTTTGAGCAAATGTCAGCAGATGTAGTCGCAAAAGGTCTTCCCGCTCGCTGGGAAAAGGAAAGCGAGCTTGGTTTGTTGCTTTTGGATAAAACAAAGAGTGGTGCTGGCCTGCGGAGAACACTTGAAGATTTGGTGGCCTTGACAGAGAAGTCTTTCCCAACTGTTGCTAGCCGAGCAACTGCTGCCATCGGACTCTCATTCATCGAAGAAGAAAAATACGGCAAAGCGGAAGAGTTTTTTGAATCGATTACGGCTAACGATGGTGCTGATGACCGCACCGAGGCCTCTGCCTTTTTTGGTCTAGGCCTTTGCAACTATCGTCGGGGTTTAGAGATGGAAGATCAGGATTCTGCCGCCGATACTTATTTTGAAGCTAACTTGAACTTTCTTCGGGTCGTCACCATGTATCGAGACAATGTTTCTTTGGTTCCCAAGTCCATGTACTACTCATCGCTTTGCTTTAATCGCTCAGGTGGTTCCGCAAATCGCCGGAAGGCAATTTCTATTGCGGGGCGTTTGCTGAAGCGGTACCCAAATTCGCAGTGGACTGCGAAAGTTAAGCGAGACTTGAATCTCCGTTAAGTTTTCCACAAATTTGAGAAGTTATTCACAACGGTAACTTCTTAATGACATTTTCGTCCTTTTCTTTGCCGCAGAAGCGGACAGAGGAAAGTGAAAACGCGCCCCCAAGATTGCCCTAAAGAGGAACTAGGAAAGCTCGGCAAAGAGATTGAATGCTTTTTGCGAAAGCGATACCGAGATTTCGAGGCTTGTAGGGATATTGCCCAGGAATCTTTGCTTCGATTATGGAGAAAGGAGGCTGCGGGTGGTGTTGTAAATAACCGGCGAGCTTGGGTTTATCGAGCTGCGCGCAATCTGCTCATAGATGAGTTTCGAAAGAACTTACCCAATCAATTGGGGCTTGAAGTTCAGGAGAAAATAACGATTCTCCCCACTCAAAAAAAAGAGTGGTCCACAGATGAGCCTCGTTGGACATTAGGGGAAGAAGAGTTTTATCGAAGTGAAGTTGTTGGCCTTCTACCCCACGCCTATGAACAACTTCCCCTTTCGGAACAGTTGTATTTAGATTCAAAGTTTGTTGGAGGAATGAGGTGCTGCGAGATTGCTGAATTAGAAGGTATTACTACATCTCACGCTCGGGTTCGTTTGTTTCGAGCACGGCGGCGGCTTCGTGGGCTTTTGTCCACAGCTGCAGAACAAAAGTTAAAAGAAAAAGAGGAGACAAAAGAATGTTCGTAGGAATTTTAATGACTAGCCTGCTGCTTGCTCAGCCAAGCGAAGGGGTTGAAAAGTTGCCAACTGCTGAGGAGCAATTGCTTCAAGCAAAGGCAGTGAAAGCTGAATCGCGAGGAACAAAGGGAGAGGCGCGCGTTGTCGCCTTAAATAAAGCATGCGAAGCGTATGGTGCAGTTCTGAAGTTTTACCCTGAATCAGGGTTGATTACTGCGGAAGCTGCTTTTCGTCAGGGAGAAATCCACCGAAGCCTTGGGCGGCCAGGTCCAGCAAAGGGTGCCTTTGAAAGTGCTGTGGATCAGGGAGAAGGCTCCGGTTGGGAGGCCCGCGGTCTATTGGAGATTGGGCATATACATCGACGATTGGTCGAAATGAAAGATGCACTTTTGTATTACGAACGCGTTATGAAGTTGGAAAATGCCCATTTGCGGTACAAGAACGATAGTCGTGAATGGACTGGAAAAGCACATTTAAAACTGGGTAATTGGGAAGCGGCAATTGAGAAATTTGTGGAATGGGCAAGTAATTCTGAGGGGCCGATTGAAGTGGTCAGAGCAACGGATTTGGAAGTCGGCGCCTGGATTCAACTTGGAAAGTTGGGCAAAGCGGAAACACGGCTGAGCCAGCTGCAAGAGGAAATGTCGAGTCTTGCAGAAGAGCCAACCAAAGAAAGTGCTGCCCTTGCTCGTGCCTTGGAGCGGATGAAATCGCCGGGGACCTTAAAGAAAGCCCAAGAAGAAGCCCTTCAAGAAGCCAGTTCGCCCAAGAAGGAGGGTTGAGTTTAGTTGCGAGCCATCACGACTGCTGCTGCCGTGGTTGAAGTATGGCTCAATGATAGGTTCAGGTCGTGGAGTCCGCGTTTTGCCGCGAGCTCCGCGGCTTTTTTATGGAGAAGCAAAGTTGGGGGTGAAGAGCCATCAGAGCGAATTTCAAAATGAGTAAATTCCACGCCATCTTGGGCAAATCCACTGCCCAAGGCTTTCATTGCGGCCTCTTTTGCAGCCCAACGGGCCGCGTAATGGAGGGGGGGGTCTGCCCGGGAGTTGCAATCTGCTTGTTCGTCTGGAGTGAAAAGTCGATTAAGGAAGGCTTCGCCGCCCTTTTCCACGGCTGTGCGAAAGCGCTCCACCTCGACAAGGTCGATTCCCACTCCAGGGGCGGAAGATTCTTTCATGAAAGCAGAATAGCAGGGTGCGCTGGGGGCCCTGAATGGGAATAATGGTGCCTTCGTCATGAGTAGCCCCATCCTTGAAGGCCTAAACCCTGCCCAGCAGAATGCTGCTGAGCACGGGGGCGGTTCATTGTTGATTTTGGCTGGTGCAGGAACTGGGAAAACCCGCACGATTACCAGGCGAGTTGCTCATCTGGTTCGGGAGCGGGGTGTGGACCCAAGGCGAGTCTTGGCAATTACTTTTACGAATAAGGCTGCCAAGGAAATGCGTTCTCGAATTCGGGAGTGGGTTCCCGAATCTGGAATGTGGGTGGGAACTTTCCACGCGACTTGCGCACGCATGTTGCGAATGGATCCAGAGCCCGTTGGCCGTTCCCGTGACTTCACAATCCTAGACGAAGACGATAGAAAAAAACTGATTCGACGAATCACCAAAGACTTGGGTTGGGACACAACTGTCTATAAACCGCGCGGTTTTCAAACGATGATTTCTTATTGGAAGCGCCTGCGCATGGGTCCCGAGGCGGCAGCCAATGAAGCCGCTCTTCGTGGGCTGAGGGAAGAGCGTGCAGCCCAGGTTTATGAGAAATATGAAAAGGCGCTCGCTAAACAAGACTCCCTAGACTTTGATGACCTTCTTCTCAAAGGGCAAGAGTTGGTGGAGTGGGATGCAAAAGGTCCCAAAAGATGGGCGACCAAGTGGGAGCACATTCTTGTTGATGAATATCAAGACACGAATGAACTCCAATACCAATTCGTGCGACATCTCTCAGCTGCCCATGGAAACTTAGCCGTGTGTGGTGATCCGGACCAATCCATTTACCAATGGCGCGGCGCGGACATTCGAAACATTTTGCGTTTTGAAGAAGATTTTCCAGGAACCGAAGTGGTGAGGTTGGAGCAGAACTATCGTTCCGTTGGGAATGTTCTTGAAGCGGCACAAACGGTGATTGCCAACAATCATTCTCGAAAAGAGAAGGATTTGTGGACGAAACAGGAAAAGGGAGAACCGCTTACTTTGTCGGATAGTCCCGACGAAGAGATGGAAGCTCTAGCGATTGCGGGTCGCGTTCGGCATTGGACCAATGCTGGAACTCCTGCGAAAGAAATTGCTGTCTTTTATCGAACGAATGCGTGTTCCCGGCCATTGGAAGCGGCCTTTACTCGTCTTCAGATTCCTTATCAGGTTGTTGGGGGGTTGTCCTTTTTCGAGCGGCGAGAAATAAAAGACTTGATTGCTTATGGCCGAATGGTTGTGAACCCGAAAGATGATGTTGCCGTGGAGCGAATTATCAATGTGCCCCCTCGAGCCATTGGCGCAACCACTGTTGACCGTTTACGCGCAAAGGCGCAAGAGCTTGATGAACCACTCCTGAAAGCCTTGAGCCGTTCCGAAGTTCGAGATTCGATGGGCACCCGTGCGAAAAAATCGCTGACATCATTTTTATCTGTTTATGCTCAAATATCGGAGCGCGTAGATAGTGCCGAAGATAGTTTGCGCACCATTATCGAGAAGACGGGCTACCGAAGATTTGCTGAAGCCTTAGGCGACACCGAAGATGTTGACCGTCTGGAGAACATTGACGAGCTGATGGCCTTCGCTTCAGAATATGACCAGCGAATGGGGCAAGGCTTGCGAGGTTTCCTTGAAGAGGTAACCTTACTGACCGACCACGACCGTTGGGAAGAGGGTGCCCAGCGAGTCTCTTTAATGACGGTGCACACCGCAAAAGGACTCGAGTTTGATCGGGTTGCAGTTGTTGGTTTAGAGGAGGGCCTCTTTCCCCACGCCCGTTCCTTTGAAGATGCAGGTGGAATCGAGGAGGAGCGCCGCCTTTTCTATGTTGCGCTTACTCGGGCTCGGAAAGAACTATTCTTGTCTCATTGTCGGATGCGGTTTCGAACTGGAGCCCCGGGGCCCCAAGCCCCTTCTCGCTTTCTGGATGAGCTTCCAGTTCACCTCCTAGAGGGCGAATCCATGGAAGAGGCTTTACCCGAGCAAGGGGCCGCCTCTGGGACGGGCTCGGATGGCGGGGAACTTTTCAGGGTGCAGGACTGGGTGAACCACACGACATTCGGCCAGGGGGTAGTTCAAAAAGTTCTCGGAAAGGGCATCAATCAACGGGTGGTCGTACGATTTGAGGGCGAGCGGGACCCGCGCCAACTTTTGGTGGCCTACGCACCCCTCGCGAAAGTCCAAAAGTCATGAATACTCTTCGGGATAAAGCTGCTGAGACCCTTGTCACCTTTTTTGGCTTAGGGCATGCCCCTGTGGCATCAGGAACATTTGGCACCTTGGGTGGTGTAGCGATTGCCGCTGCGGTGGGTGCGTGTTGTCCGGAAAACTACTTGGTTGCAGTTCTTGGTATCGCTCTCTTCCTTTGCCTGCTCGGAGCACCTTGCGGCGCATGGGCAGAACTGAAGTGGGGAAAGAAAGACCCAGGTCAGTATGTTCTGGATGAGGTGGTGGGTTATTTAATTGCAGCCGCATGGCCGGTGTTCCCTGGTTGGACTCATTTAATTGCCGCGTTTTTGATGTTTCGTTTGACAGATATTGTGAAACCCCCTCCTGCTCGACGAATGGAAAAAATTCCTGGCGGATGGGGTATCTTGGCAGATGACATCGTCGCCGGCATCTGGGCACTCCTGCTTTTGCTTGGAGTTTCCTTTCTGTTCCCCGACCTGCTTGGTTCTTGAATAACGAAATAAATACCGACACCGTATCTACCAGTCGTCAATCGGCTGGGATGGGGCTTGCCGCGCGCTTCACTTTTGGTATTGGCGCCTTCGCCCTTTTGTTCGCAGGTATTTCGACTTGGGCTCTCTTGAATGGAGCGAAGACTTTAAACCAGGAAACCGCCGACACCGCCCGCTTGGAAATGGCGAAGGCGACGGGTCGAATCCACGCAGAGGAATATCAACTTCCCCCCGAAATGGCGGGGAAGCAATATTCTGCCGGGTCTGGAATCAAGGTTATTGTTGGAAGTGGAGATGTTGCGGTTGGGGAAAGGAAAATTCCCTCCAAGGTTTTTCGCGTTCGCGAAGCCAGTGAAGAAGAAGGAGGGCTTGGCCGCACCCTTGATTTGTTTGCTCCTGCGAAGGGTAATTCGAATCCAGAACAGCGCTTTGTCGTTTTAGTGTTGTTAGTAACTGCTGGATTGGTAGGAGTTGTGATTTTGTTTGCCTCCATTACTGCGCGCCGAGTTTCGTTACCACTCAAAACATTGACTGAGGATGTGCTCACGATTAGCCGTGGCCGACTCGACCATCGAATCCGAACAGAAGATGCAGTCGGAGAAGTCGCTATGTTGGGCTGGGCCGTGGATCGGATGTTAGACGACCTTGTTGAAGGTCAAGAAACACAGCGAAGCCTTGAAAAGAGGCAACAGGAAGTCGAGACCCTTCGGGAGATTCGTCGAAACCTCCGCCCAATGGAGATTGACCCACCCAAAGGCTTCAAGGTGGATACGCTGCTTGTTGAATCCGCAGGAGCCGGGACTGGAGATTTTGCAGATGCCTTATCCGATGGCGAGGGCCGCCCGACTCTTGTTGTAGGCACGACAGCCACTCGTGGAATGCCTGGCGCTCTATTGATGGCCATGACACGAGCGTATTTGCGTGTTGCAATTCTTGAAGGCCATTCCCCCGCGGAATCCGCCGACCGAACAAACTTATCTTTGAATCGTGATTTGTCCAGAGGCTTGTACGCAAGTGCAATGATTGCCCGATTGGAGCCTTCGGATGGGACGGTTGAGTTGGTTTCTTCTGGGCACAAATCTCCCGCGATTCGTTGGGATGCGGAAGAGGGAATTTTCCGCAAGCTACAACCAAATGGTATTGCGCTTGGATTTGACCGTGGTCCTATTTTTAGGCGTTCAATGGAAACTTTGAGCCTTCAGCTAAAAAAGGGTGACGCACTTTTCCTCTTTAGCCCATCAGCTTTTGAAGAAACCAATCCCAAAGCTAAACCTCTTGGTGAAAATGGAGTTTATGCCTTGGGTAAGATTGCTGTTGAAGAAGGCATGCCAGCGATGGAAGAAAAATTAAAAACCTTCTTGGGTGGGCAACCCCGTTCTGATTTGGCGTTTGCGATGTGCCGTGCTGTTGAAACGGAAGAAGTTGGAAACGAAACATGAAAATAAGCGAATTTCAAAAACTCATCGAAGAGATTTACTTTGAGAAAGATAAGAGCAGAGGGCTTGAAGCCACCCATATGTGGTTTTGCGAAGAGGTGGGGGAACTAACTCGTGCACTTCGCCGAGACGATAATCGGAAAAATTTAGAAGAGGAGTTCGCAGATGTGCTTGCGTGGCTGGCAACCCTTGCGAGCATTAAGGGTGTGGATCTCGGAGCGGTTGCAGGCAAAAAATATGCAAATGGTTGCCCGTACTGCCATGCGACTCCTTGCAGTTGCAATTCCTAAACTCTTACCAAAATTATAGGGGCAAAAAAAAGTGGGACAGCTAGTTCCACCTGCCCCCTGGATGAATCCAATGTGGTGTCGCCAACTGTCCCGTGAGGTTTATTAACCTCGTTGGAATCCTTTACTGAAGAGTAGGAGGGCAGGAGAAAGGAAAAGGTTCCCCTTTATTGGAAGAATAAAGGGATTATTTGTTTTTTGTTGCCCTAAACCCTTACAGAGCCGCAGGTTGGGCATTTGCAACCTCAGCAAAGAAAGCACAGAAAAGTAGCCTTTGTATGCTGGAACTCATGAAAGCCATTCCCCTAGAAGTCACTTGCCCCTGCTGCGACACCCTCATCAAGGTGCACCCCCTTTCGGGCAAAGTTTTGGCACATGGAGAAGACGCCCTCAAGCCAATCGATTTAGGGGATGTGGTGAAAAGAGTAGAGGGTCGAGATGAGAAGCTAAAAGATTCCTTTGCTGATGCCATGGATGCCGAACGAAATAGAAAAGATGAGCTGGAGGACTTGTTCCGAAAAGCGGCCGACAAGGCCAAGGGCTCGGACGATGAAAAACCTCCGGAGAATCCTTTGGACGACCGCTGGCGTTAGTCGGAAACGCGGACCTGATTCGTATCTGGAATCCAGCTTTCGTTAAGGAGAGATTCTTCGGTCCAGTTAAAACGCAGAGGGGCAATCGTTATCCAACCTTGAAGATAGGCCTCGGTGTCTGAGCCTTCGGGATATTGGCCCTTAAAGTTGAATGCGGCACGAAAGCCGTCAGCGGTTTCAGGCCCATCCTTGGAAGGTTTCATTTTTCTAAATCCGGTCACTTGGATGTAGCCACCTCCCATCGGCGCAAGTTTCGCACCCAGCCAACCATCCTTGGGCTTTTGAGGTGCATTTATGGACCAGCAAATGTTGGGGTCGGCACCTTCCTTGAGCAGGGCCCGAGCGAATCGAGCGGCCCATTGAGCGGTTGCCGTGAAATCTTTCATTCGGGATTCTTGGGATACGGCAATAGAGGGAATCCCGTGGTAGTTTCCTTCCATGGCGGCACCGACGGTTCCAGAGTAGTGTGCAATTTTGCCAACATTGGCACCTCGATTGATTCCAGAAACGACAAGGTCAAAGTTGTTTTCCGCGCCGAGGTGAAGGATTCCAAAAGATGTTGCGTCGGAGGGAGTCCCACTAATGGAGCATGCGTAATTGGCGCCTTCCATTTGGATTTCGTTCACAATGAGTGTTTCGGAAAAGGCAACGGAAGAATGACTCGCACCGGACCGGTTTCCGCTTGGCGCGCAAACAACAACTTCGCCAACATCAGAAAGGGCGAGAGCAAGCGCAGATAGTCCGGGAGATTGAATCCCATCGTCATTGACCACTAAGATTCGGAGAGAGTTAGTTTCCCCATTTGTTTCAGTCGGAGTAGTGGAGCAAGCGCAAAGACTTGCAAAAAGAAAAAAAGTGCAGAGGCGGTAAATCACGGTCAAAGAGAGTACATGTCCCTTCGCCGATCTTCAAAGAGGTCGTTTTGTTTCGTGACTTGTTTGTTCCGCGCGAGTTCGAGTTCAAATTCAATGACGGCCTCCCATGCTTGGTCGTTGGGGCCGCTTGCCAATACATCAGCAGTGGGGCTGAGGGCTTGTGACCCTCCGGTGAAGGTGAGTTGAGCTTCTCCACAGGATTCAGTTCCGACGCGATTGGCGGTGAATACTCCAATGCGGTTACAAAGAGCGTGTCCCTTTACACCGGTTTGAGCCCAAGGAAGAACTAAATTGGAACAGTGAGCGACAAAATCGGCGCCCGCGAGGGCAGCCATTCTCCAAGCTTCAGGGAATGCCCAATCGAAACAAACGAGGGCGGCAAACTTTGCGCCCTTCCATTCAAAAAGGGGGACTCCAACATTGCCGGGTTCAAACCAATTTTTTTCCATGTCAAAGAGGTGCAGCTTTCGATAATTGCCCTTGACCCCGTCTGGCGTAACAAAGGCAGCCGAGTTGAAAAGCTTGCCGCCCGATATTTCTGGATAACCCGAAACAAGTGCAAGCTGGTGCTCCTTGCATTGCTGAACAAGCCAACCGAGATATTCCCCACTTCCGTTGGAGGATTCCGCGACAATTTCAGCAGAAGCTTGGTCGGGGAAAAGATAGCCTGAATTTGCAAGCTCGGGCAGAACAAGGAGCTCTGCACCTTGTTGGGCGCAGGCGCAAATTTGAGGAGCTAGGCGTTCACAGCTTGCACGAGTGTCCAGGTGGACAGGTTCGGATTGAATCAGGCCAATCTTCACTAAACTTCGACCTTGCTATTGATATCGCCAAGGAAGAAATCGTTTCCTTTATCGTCGGTGATGATGAAGGCGGGGAAGTCTTTCACCTCAATTTTCCACACGGCTTCCATACCGAGTTCTTCGTACTCAAGGCATTCCACCTTTGTGATGCAATTCTTTGCAAGGCTAGCGGCTGCTCCGCCAACGCTCCCAAGATAAAAACCGCCATTTGCTTGGCAAGCTTCGGCAACTTGGCGGGAGCGATTCCCTTTGGCGACCATGACCAAGGAGCCGCCCGCTTTTTGGAATTGATTCACGAAGTCATCCATCCGACCAGCAGTTGTGGGCCCAAAGGAACCTGAGGTATAACCTTCAGGTGTTTTTGCAGGGCCGGCGTAATAAACAGGATGGTCTTTGAGATAGTCTGGAAGTTCGCCGCTTTGTTCCAGCCGTTCTCTTAGTTTTGAATGGGCCAAATCTCGGGCAACAACCATCGGACCACTCAAGGAAAGTCGAGTGCGGACCGGCTGTTGGCTGAGGGTAGAGAGGACTTCGCTCATGGGTTGGTTTAGGTCCACCTGGACAACCTCATTGGCGAGAGCAGTTGCCTCTTCTTTAGGAAGAAAGCGAGCCGGATTGGTTTCGAGCTGTTCCAGGAACACGCCGTCGGAATTGATTTTGCCTTTGATTTGCCGATCGGCAGAACACGAAACACCAACCCCAATGGGAAGGGAGGCGCCGTGTCGAGGCAATCGAATCACCCGCACATCGTGGCAGAAATACTTTCCACCAAACTGAGCGCCGATTTGAGAATCTTGGGTCATCTGGAGAACCTTTGCCTCGAAATCCAAATCACGGAATGCGTGAGCACTGCTAGAGCCCTCGGTTGGCAAAGAATCCAAGTAATGGGCACTCGCAAGCTTCACCGTTTTTAGGTTCAGCTCGGCAGAAGTGCCACCTATAACAACAGCAAGGTGGTAAGGCGGACAAGCTGCGGTTCCGAGGCCTTTTATCTTTTCTTTAAGGTAATCAAGTAGCAGGTCTTCCCTTAAAAGCGAAGGAGTTCCTTGATAAAGAAAGGTCTTGTTTGCAGAACCGCCACCCTTGGCCATGAAAAGAAAGTCGTAGGAGTCGCCATCAACAGCGAGCAAATCAATCTGGGCGGGGAGATTGCTTTTTGTGTTTTCTTCCTGAAACATTTTCAGCGGCGCTAACTGTGAGTAGCGCAGATTGTCGTCGGAGTAAGTTTTCAAAACGCCCCTGGAAAGTGAGGACTCGTCGCCACCACCAGTCCAAACTTTCTCCCCTTTTTTGCCAAGAATGATGGCCGTTCCTGTGTCTTGACACATGGGCAAAACGCCCTCGGCAGAAATCACGGCATTTTTCAAAAGGTCAAGCGCAACGAATCGATCATTCGGAGAGGCTTCGGAGTCATCCAAAATGTTTCGCAACTGTTGGAGGTGCGTTGGCCGCAGGTAATGGGCAATGTCATGAAATGCCTGGCGCGCCAATTCCGTGAGTGATTCGGGGGCAACTTTTAAGCAGGTCTGGCCTTGGAAATCTGCAGTTTCAACCGCTAAATTGCTCAGCTGTCGCCACGGAGTGTCGTCCGCGGAGAGGGGGAACATCTTTTGGGCGAGCAGGTCGGTAGGGTCAGTCATGGAAGTCCTCATAAACTACGACTGCGCCCCTCGCCAGCCACTATCCCTTAATGCGGGAGATTTTGAGGGGCCGGTTGAAGACTTTTGTTTTGGCCAAGTCTTCAAATACATCAGGCGGCATACCCTCGGGCAAATCCACTGTTGCAAAATTTTCGTAAATGTCGATGCGCCCGATATGTTTGCCTTGGAGGCCCGATGTGTTTGCGATTGCCGCCACGATGGGGCCAGGTTTGGCATCGTCTTGATAGCCAACCTCGATTCGGAACCTTTCCATCCCCTTTTCATTACTTGGACCGATTTTTCTGGGGTCTTTTCTTCCACCCCGTTCAGAGTTTTTGGAATCACCGTCGCGTCGAGCGCCACGATCTTTCCGATTGCGTCGGTCACCTCGCTCCCTTGGTCGTTTGTTGCTTTCGATAAAACTGTCCTGGCCGAAAGTTTCATTGCTTGCAATTAAAAGAGGCTTCGTTCCTTGGGCCAATTGAGCGAGAGCCGCAGCAACTAGAAGAGCATCCGCTTCGGGATGGTCTGTGAGGTAACTGTCGATAAGTCGAACATTGAACTCCAAATCTCCTTCTGCGATGGCCTCGGAGATTTTATTTTTGAAACGACCGATGCGTTGTTCATTTACTTCATCGGGGGTTGGCATTTTCATGGGCTCAATGTTTGCGCCCGTAACCTTTCCAAGCATGTTGAGCAATCGTTTTTCGCGAGGTGTTACGAAGAGAATGGCCTCGCCCGATGCGCCCGCACGACCGGTTCGACCGATGCGGTGCACATAAGACTCTGGGTCTGTTGGAGCGTCAAAGTTCACCACATGACTAATGCGAGTAACATCAAGGCCTCGTGCAGCAACATCGGTTGCAACAATAATGTCCACTTTGCCTTGTTTCAGGCGACTAACGATTTGTTCCCGTTGCGCTTGAGGAATGTCGCCGTTGAGAGCAGCGGCGGCAAAACCACGAGCCTCAAGTTGTTCAGCAACAATTCCAGTTGCATTCCTTGTCCGTACAAAAATCAGAACAGCATCCGTTTCCTCGACTTCAAGGATTCGTGTGAGGGCGTCGATTTTTCTCCGGCCACCAATGATTTGATAACGCTGGTTGATGGTATCAGCAGTTGCCTGCTTCACTTTGATTTTTATTTCAGCTGGATTGTCCAAATATTTCTTGGCAATCTTTTTAATCTCATTGGGCATCGTCGCCGAGAAAAGAGCAATCTGCCGTTGCTTAGGAGTTTGCTCCAGCACCCAGTTCACATCTTCAATGAAACCCATCCGCAGCATTTCGTCAGCTTCGTCCAAAACGAGACACTTCAGATTCTCCAACTTGAGTGTTTTTTTGCGGAGGTGGTCGCAAACTCGACCTGGCGTACCCACAACTACATGAACTCCTCTCCGCAGAGGTTGGAGTTGGTGCTGATAACCCTGGCCGCCATAAATCGGGAGCACATGGAAATCTGGAATCGAGCGCGCATATTTTTGAAATGATTCCGCCACTTGGATGGCGAGCTCCCGAGTGGGGCAAAGGACCAAGACTTGTGGTGCGCGAAGCTCAGAGTCCAAATTAGCCAAGAGGGGCAGGGCAAAAGCCGCTGTTTTCCCGGTACCGGTCTGAGCTTGGCCAATGATGTCGCGCCCTTCAAGAAGATACGGGATTGCTTCGGCCTGGATGGGGGAAGGGCTCTCGTAACCGAGGTTCGAGATAGACTTCACCATCGCAGGCGGGAGTCCGAGTTCAGTGAAGTTAACGGTTGACATTTTTGACCCTAGGAGGGGGGTTCAGCCACTTAGGGGCGCATAAAATACCCTCGCGATGCCAATTGGGATGAAGGATCAAACTGAGCATTTCGTGACCTGCTCCCCCGGGATTGAACCGGTTTTGCATCGCGAAGTGCGGGCGCTCGGATTTTCAAAAGTCGAACAGCAAGTTGGAGGGGTGAAGTTTTTGGGTTCCATGCTTGATGCGTGGAAGGCAAACCTAGAACTACGGACGGCCATTCGTGTTCTGCGGAGGCTAGACCGTTTCCCTTGTCCCGATGAGAAAACTCTCTATGAAACGGTAAAGGCAATTGACTGGTCACAGTTTTTGGCTCCTGATGGTTCCTTTTTTGTGGATGCCCAATGCCGCCAATCTTCTCTTGACCATTCTCAGTTCATCGCCCAGCGAACTAAGGATGCAGTAGTGGACTCTCTTCGAGGAGACGATGGCGCCCGCCCAAGCGTTGCAAAAGAAAACGCTGATTTGCGGATTCATGTTCACCTATGGAAAGATCGTTGCACTTTGTCTGTAGATACATCAGGCGACTCGCTTCACAAAAGAGGATGGCGAAAATATCAAGGATTGGCGCCCGTTGCAGAGACGATTGCCGCCGCGGTGGTTTTGCAATCCAAGTGGGATTGCCGAGCCCCCATTGTGGACCCATTTTGTGGCTCCGGTACCTTGCTAATCGAAGCTGCGCTAATTGCCTCGGATACGGCACCAGGTTTGTTTCGCACTTTTGGTTTTGAAAAATGGCCCGGCCACGATGCTTGGGCGTGGGCCAAAGTTCGTTCCGATGCCCAAGCACGGGCACAAATGCCGAAAAAGCTGAAACTCTTTGGACGCGACCACGAGCATAAGCACATTAGCGGCGCACAAAAGAATGCGGAGAGCATCGGGTTTTCGGAGAACTTTGACCTTGAAGTCGCCGATGGGTTGGAGTTTCCCTGGAAAAAAGGGTGGGGTGCAACCATCGTTTGCAATATGCCCTACGGAATGCGGGTTGGAAATCCTGAAGAACTTGAC
This sequence comes from Planctomycetota bacterium, assembly GCA_030748415.1. Taxonomy (GTDB): domain Bacteria; phylum Planctomycetota; class UBA1135; order UBA1135; family UBA1135; genus UBA7888. Next base: position 6,122 of record JASMMA010000018.1, on the reverse strand, counting down.
CAACTCCATAAAGATTTTGGTTCATCTCTGCGAACAAACTGCAGCCGCTACGATTTTTCTATTCTCGTTGGTACTCGACAATTTGCTCACCTCCTTGGTTTTCAAAAATGGGAGAGCCTCCCCATCCAAAACGGCTCCCTGCAGTGCAGGTTGCTGACGGGGCGGTTGTAACCCAATTTGATTTACTGCAGCACAAGCTCCAAGGCTTCGCTTGCGGTAAAACCTTGAGGAGCGCTGGGGTCTGTAAGGAGCCACTGTAAGTAAACAGATTGCCCTCGAAGAGCTGGGTGGGTGGGGAGCTGGGAGATATGCGTGAAGTTCCCGCTTGAATCCAATACCACCTTTGTGACTACTCGATGCTGCGGGCCACAGTCTAGGAAACAGGTGACACCGAATTCTTGATGGCCAAAGGTGTCAGGTACCCAATCTAAACTGAGCCAAGCTAAGGCGCCTGGAATTCCTCCATGAATGCCCACAGAAAGGGAGGCTCCAAGAAGAGCAGGGTCATCAAAGACCATGACCGGCGGGGCTCCACTTCCACTTGATGTTCCAAATCCGAAAGGAATGCGCACTTGTGGTGAACCACCGTTTAAGGTGGGCGAATCAAACGGTGGAAGACCTGAGACTACTCTTGAGTCAAGAACTGCCGTTTCCAAAAAAGCGTGCAGGTCATCTTTTTCAGCTTGAGTAAACCCGATGGGCGCAATGTGGGGGGATTTATTGGTGTGGTTGAAGTCGCCGCCGCGATCATAAAAATCAATCACAGCCATCAAGGTGTCGGCTGATCCGTTTCTGAAATAAGGAGCTCGAAGAGAAGTATTACGAAGCCCAGGCACGAGGAGTTTCCCGTAGTCAGATTGCAGACCCGTTACGGCAAAACGCCCAGGGTCTTCATCCGCAGGTCGAACACCGGTGTAGTGAAATTGACTCCGTCCCAAAGTGGGGAAAGTGTGACACTGAATGCAACGGCCTTTTGTTTTGAAGAGGTCCATCCCACGCAACTCTTGAGCTGTCATTGCAGCTGGGTTGCCATTGTGGTAATCATCAAATGGCGTTTGATTAGAGAAGAGAGTTCGCTCGTAACTTGCAATAGCGAATGCAATTCGTTCAGCTGTGATATCTGAAGTTCCAAAGGCGAGTGCAAAAAGTTCCGGATAACTTCTGTGCCTCACAAAGTTTTGAAGGCGGGTCGGAATCGAACTTGAAAGTGCAAGCGGGCGCACTTGTTGAAGCTTGGTCGTGAGTTCAGACCAAGTGCGGCCAATGTGCGCCATTTCCAAATCGGCCATTGGCGGACCAACAGATTGAGATTCCAAGGCTGCGCCAAAGGGAAGACTTACTTGGCCAGTCGTGGGATTAATGAATTGTCCAGAAGCGCGCCCATCCCAGAAAAGTGACGGTGCCAGAAGAGCGTTAATCGCAGAGCCAGGTTGTCGCCCAGTTGCTTGAGGATGGTGGGCAAACACGCCCGTAGGGTCGAAGGCTCCCATAGAATCGCGCCGAACAAGCCCGATGGACCCGAAGACATCATCGGTTGTTTGAAATATTCCATCTGGACCGGGGTTGCGTGATGCCTCGGAGCCAGTGCGAGGATCCACTCCACCTGCCGAATGCTGATGACAACTTCCACAAGCTACAGAATTGGAAGAGCTTAATTGTTCATCCCAAAAGAGCGCCATGCCCAAGGCTTCCTTCTCAGCAGTGGGGATGTTGCCGGGAGGGGGAGCAGGCGGGGTCAGGAATCCTTGTGCGTGGAGGGTGGAGCAAAAGAAAACAACTGCCCAGAGAGGAGAATGCTGGGAAAGCATGATGCCACTAGGTTACCATGAATTCAGATTGTTTGACGGATTGAGTTTGTTTTAAGCGATTCAGAAGAGCTGGGCCGAGGGCGGTTGCTGGAGTCAGAACTCCGCCACCCTGGTGTTCTCCAGCGGCGAGCGCGAGGCCGGTTTGCACGAGACACCGCACTGTAATGAGGTTGCTGGGGTCACCGGCCCATTTCCAGGTTTGAGTGGCTGAGGGTTTTTCCAATGAACCTGCAATAAGGGTGAGGTTCGCAAATCCATTTTGGATACGCCTCTCAGAAGGGCCTTCGCCCGGCTTGGGGCCAACCCACTTCATGATTCGCCGCCCGGTTGGAGAGGCAAACATTGAAGTGATGAGTTTGAGAGCAGTACGAATCGTTTTAGCCTCAAACTTGTTTTTGCATAGCATAAATTCCTGGTATTGAATGTTTTTAGACTGAAGCTTTGCGCTTCGAGTTACGATGGATTCATTGACTGGAGCCATCAAGAAAGGTGCGAACCATTTTTTAAGAGCGGGCACTTCTCCGATTTGCATGGTTGGCATACCAATCGCATGCCCATCTTCGGCCATTGCGTATCCCGAATGAAGAGTCCCCCCATTGAACCCTCCACGCAAGGAAAAGAAACCATAAAGGCTTAAGGGAAGTTGCTGTTCTTGCAACATAGAGCAAAATTCTTGTACGCAAAGATCGGTCGGGGCGGAGTCAAATCCCGAAGCAGGAACAATGGCGGTTCCCGATTCTTCACATTGATGATGATGTTTTTGAATGAGACTATGTATCCACGGAAGCTCACCGGTAAGGTCAGCGTAGTGGGTTTGATTTTGGGCGCAGGCCTCGACAAGTGGTGTTCCGTACCGAGAGAATGGGCCAGCACAAGACAGAACAACTCTTGTTTGTTTTGCTAATGCTTGGACAGCATTCGGGTCAAGGCCATCGGCAACGAGGGCACCCACTCCAAGCTCATCGGCGAGCTTTTGAACAGCATCGCTTCTCCTTCCGGCAACAGCCCATCGCAAATTAGAAGGCGCATGTTTCACAAGTTCACGGGCGGCAATTTTTCCGGTAAACCCGGTTGCCCCTTGTAAAACTAAATCGAATTTTCGGTCTTCAACCATCGGCAGGCATGAGTTGAACTTCTGAAACCTTGGCAGCATCTAAGCTTGAGTCTTCCCACAAAAAGGGGCGGTTTCCACCCGAAATCATGAGCTGAATTTGGTCATCGTAGTGAGGGTCAGCGGGATGGCCCGATTGCCCACCAGGTAAAATCAAAAGAGAGTTGTCCCAGTTAGCGGTATCACAAACCATGCGGAAAGATGCGCCTGCAACAACTTGTTCTTTCTCGTTTTCCCATGGACCTGCCATCACAGAAATAGTTTCGGGTGAGCCGGCAACTTCGAAGGGGCCGCGAGACCACCACTTTCCAATGAGGGGCGTTTTGCTAAGAGGGTGACGGAGTTCAAGCGTGTGGAAGGAGCCATAGTCCCAAGTAGAAACATCTTCTCCCCAATGAGCGAACCCGTCCTGCCAAGATTTTTCAAGGGCGAGAATCAGGTTGTGTTCTAAGGTTTCTATCTTCTCCTCAGTTTTTCGATTGTCATACCAAGCTGCATCCAGTTCGCCTCGAACGGCGGCCAGTGTGTGGGGGCGGCGAAAGAAGCCCGCCATTTTTGGGAGATTATCCAGCTCATCATCGTCTCCAAAAAGAACTTGGGGTAAATGCACCCGGAGTAGCCGGAAGAGAGCAGAGGCTCCCTTTTTCTCCATTCGTTTATCCCAAGAAGAAAGTGCGCGGAGAGCTTTACCAGCATCGGAACTTGGGTCTGGAGGTCGGTCTGCCAATTGCTCTTCAATGGCTAGACAAATATCGAGAGCCCAGCCGTCGAAGGTGTCCAAATGAACCTCCGATAAGAGTGTTGCATTCCAATCATCCCGCTCCTCCAATCGGTTTTGGATTTGTTGGTGGCGATACTTCTGCCCGAAGTCACCCTGGATTCGAGATTTCCAATCCTCGGGTCGAGTGTCATGATTTGCAGTAGCGAGTGAACCGCTTTGGGAGTTCCACCGAAAGGCTCCCTCTCCGGCAGGCCATAAACCCTTCCACTCGTAATCCAAGTCCCACCCAGGAGATGGGATTTTGCCATCACCCTTAGCTCGTTTTGGAAGTTGTCCCGTCCATGCATGAAGCAAATCGCCATTCTTGTTCGCAATCAAAATATTTTGGGAGGGAGCAAGGAAAGACTTTGCCGCATCGTGTGCTTCCTTCATGGTCTTTGAACGAGCGAAACCAAGGAATGCATGCGTGAAGTCGCAATCAGTGTATGCGGTCCAAACAAAAGTTCGTTCAGGAAATCCAAGCTCTTTGTTTTCTGGAAGTATGGGCCCTCGGCTGGTGGAACGAAGAGTAATTTCTAAGGGCTTCTCACCTTTTATGTGGATTTGTTCTGTTGCGGTTTGAATGGGCTCCCACTTTTCCCCACGCAAAACCGCAGTGCGGTCGTCATTGAATCGCTCCAAGTAAAGGTCGTTGTCGTCAAGTTGAGAATTTGTAAAAGACCAAGCGATGTTCTCGTTGTGTCCAATCACAATCCCGGGCGCTCCAGGAAAGCTCATCCCTGCTACTTGAAAATCGGGCGTGCGAAGAAGGACCTGATACCAGCGGGAAGGGAGTTGGAGGCCCAAGTGGGGGTCATTCGCAACTAATGCTCCGCCAGTGGAAGTGTGGGAGGGAGCAACAGCCCATTGGTTTGAGCCGTGTGCGGATTCGGATAGCCGCGAGTTTGTTTTGTTCTTTGCGTTAGGGGTGGGGTAATCAAGGATGCCATCAGGGATATGCGTGTCTCCCCAGAGGTCCAGATATTTTTCCTTTCCAAGGCCTTTGAGATTCAGGAACCTTTGTTCCTCAGCGGGTCCGAATCCTCGTGAAAGGAGAAGGGCCATCATGAGTGGAATGCCTGCGCTATCTTTTGGTTCCCAAGGCTCTGGTTCCCAACCCGTGAGTTGATAGAAGGGGGGAAGGTCTTCTTTGCGTTGCGCAAGCCAAGTGTTCACTCCTTCGGCATAAGCAAGTAGCCATTCTTTGGAGTCATGGCTTGCAACTTCGGGCAGGCGTTTTGTTGTGTGAGGAATTCGAAAATGGCGAAGAGATTGGTCCGTTTTAACGAGGGAAGAGCCGAGGGCCTCAGAAAGTCGGCCCTGAGCTGCTAATCGTGAGAGTTCCATTTGCTCCATTCGATCGTTGGCATGAACCCATCCAAGAGCAAAGGCTAAGTCGCGTTGATTTTGGGCGCGGATAGCAGGCACGCCCCAGTTGTCATAACTGATGGAAACGGGCTCGTGGATTCCTTCGACGGTTAGGTTGCCACTTCGAACAGGAAGCCCACGATGGAGAGCTTTCTGTAACCAGTTCCCAGCGAATCCGGTTGCAAGAACGAGCAGCAGGAGGAACAAAAGGAGAAAGGGTTTCCAGCGTTGGCGCATTGATGTCAGTGTATTCTCCGCAGAATACAGTTTGATGGAAAGCGACATGGCTAAACTGCCTTCCCAAAAGGTGCGGCCGTAGCTCAGTTGGTAGAGCTCCAGCTTCCCAAGCTGGTTGTCGAGGGTTCAAGTCCCTTCGGCCGCTCCCTCCGCCTTGCGACCCTTCGGGCCGCAGTCGTCTGTTACGACCTTGGGACCTCCGCAGAGCGGGTTGGGTCGCACCTTCGGCGCGCCCCTCGCTTGCGCCCGCTCAGCGTCAAGTCCCTTCGGCCGCTCCATCCGCCTTGCGACCCTTCGGGCCGCAGTCGTCTGTTACGACCTTGGCATGAAATCGAGTTGAAATATGTTCAAGACAATTAAGAGATTCCAAAGGATTCCAAACCTTTATCCAGATTCTGCGTCGTAAACTCAGCGAATGACTGAATCCTCCCAACCCACCCAACTCGGCGATTTTGAACTCATCCGTGAACTCGGGAGTGGAGGGATGGGCACGGTCTGGGAGGCGGTGCAGACATCGCTCGGTCGTCGAGTCGCGCTGAAGATTCTCGCACCCCATATTTCGATGTCGCCGACATCGCTGCAGCGTTTTCAGCGCGAGGCCGAGGCGGGTGCACGCCTTACGCATCCAAACATCGTGGCGGTCCACTCCGTGGGTGAAGCTGAGGGCACGCACTTTATTGCCCAAGAGTTAGTCGAGGGAGGTCGTTCACTCGCAGACCGCATCAAAGCAGACCGTGACCTCGCGGAACTCCCGAAAGACTATTACCAAAAAGTTGCCGAGCTTTTTGCGCAAGTCGCCGATGCTCTACAAGTCGCCCATGATGGCGGCATCATCCAC
>JASMMA010000017.1 GCA_030748415.1 Planctomycetota bacterium | reverse complement strand
AGGAGATGCGTTGGAATCTCGCTCTAGTTTAAACAAGACCCGTGTTCGCTCTCCAACTGAGAAGGGAATGGACATTCCTTCACCACCTCGAAGAAAATCAATTTGAATCGAGCTCCCTGAGTCTAGGCCACGGACAATCTCTCGCAATTCGGAAAGGGAAGCGCAGGGCTGGCCTGCAACTTGTAGGATTTGGTCACCGTTGCGAAGTCCACTATCCCAAGCCGGAGAGTTTTCTTTTACCCTTGCAACAAGCGTTGAAGACGCACTGAATCCCAAATAGGGATCACCGGGTTCTCCAAAAAAGGCCCGAACACCGGCAGCAGGCATGGCTTCATTCCATGGGAGAGGAAGGAGGCCACGAATATGGTTTTCGAAGAAGGGTCGGCAATCCCATCCAGTCACGGAACGAATGGCTCGAGATAAATCGCCCGGAGCATATCCCTCGTTCGGATAATCAACCCAACGATGCAGAAAGCGAACAACATCGTCTAGAGAGCGTTTGTTTTGGGTGTGCTTACGAATTTCAACATCAAGGAGCAAACCAAGAGATTGGCCTTGGTCGTAAAAGGAGATATAGGCACCAGGGGTTGGATCCCAAACAGTCCAAGAACTTCTCTCTGGAGAAACGATTCCGTACCCGGAAGTGTTGTACTGAGCAAGGAAGTTCCGTTGCTGGGCCTTGAGGAACCAACCGTCTTTTCGAAGACCCGCACGGTGCAAAATGATGTCGGTGTAGTAAGAGGTGACCCCTTCAAGCCACCATAAATCCTTTGTTCGTACATCTTGAGAGTAGTCGAATGGGCCAAGTTTCTTGGGACGAATCCTTTTGACATTCCAGAGGTGAAAAAACTCATGAGCGGTCACACTTTCCAGTCCGGAGATGTTTCCTGATTTGGCATTCCTGTGGTTGTAGGCAATTGTCGTGGAATTCAGGTGCTCGAGGCCGTAATAGCCGCCTATATCATTGAATAGATAAAGGAAAACATAGCGTTCAAACGGGTAACTCCCCATGAGTTCCCAAGATGCCTCGCAAATTGCTTTTACCTTAGCTGTCCATTCTGTTCTGTCGAGTTGAGCGTCACTCGGACTCTTCCCAAAGAAAACGATTTCAAAAGGGGTGCCGTGACTATCAAAGGACATCGTTTCTAGAGCGCCCAAGGCGATGGGGCAGTCCACAAATACGTCATAGTTTGGAGAGCGATAGGTGTTTGCTTCACCCGAAACAGGGCGATGGCCTGAAGAAAAGCTCCAGTCCTCTGGCAGATTTACTTTGAGAATGTGGGGGAGCTGGATTGAGTCCTCTGTATAGAGAAACGCTGAAGGGGCGTGAAGGTGCAGTGCGGGCGGGGCATTTTCTTCTGATTCATCCTGAACCTTCAAGTCGTACGAAACGTGAACCGAGGAAGCGCCTTCGCACTGAACCCTCCAAGTTCGCGGATCAAGCTCAACCAGCGGAAGTTCATCACCCTTTTGATTAACAGCAACAAGTCCTCTCATTGCCCTCTCATAGGTGTCGTAGCGGTAGGCGCCAGGTTTCCAAAGAGGCATCCGTAATGTGATGTTGTCCCGATTGAAAAGAGGGGCGAGTTCCATTTCCATGCGAATCACATCTCCGGCAGGGTCGGGTGAAAGAGTCCATTTGACCTCATGCAGGTCAAACCGGCTCTGCCCAGGAAGTTGGCCTAGAATGAAAAAGGGAAATGCGAGAGCAGCAATGAATGGGAGACGAAGAGACATGTTTCTTGTGGTGTTGCGCGGGGATAGGCTGGGCGCAGTTTAGCCGCACCCAATGACCTCATCCGCACCTTCTCACCTCTTCCAGAATTGCCTCCTTTTTGATGGCGTTCACTTTTTAGAGGGCTTTGCTCTTCGCACAGATTCCCAAGGGAAGATTGCTGAAATGGGTCCCGACCTCAATCCGAACTCTTCTGATTTGGTTGTGGATTTAAATGGGCGTTGGCTTCTTCCTGGGCTTGTTGATTGCCATGTTCATTTCAGAGAGCCTGGATTAGTTCGAAAGGAAGGCTACTTGACTGGCTCCGCTGGCGCTTTGCATGGAGGGGTGACCACAGTTTTGGAAATTCAGAACAACCCACCTCTTATGGAGTCTGCCGCCCTGCTCCGAAAGAAGATGGAAGATTTACGAGGCGTTTCTCGAGTTGACTATGCCCCTTATGGTTCTTTGACTCGAGCTTCGATTGGCGCCCTGGAAGGCATGAAAGGCTTAGTGCCTGCAGTGAAGTGTTTTCTCGGTGCAAGCACCGGGTCCGGCGGGGTGAAAAACCTTCCTGAAATGCGCGAACTCTTTTCAGCAGCGCAAAGAGCAGGTCATCAAGTTGTTGCTCATTGTGAAGATGATGAAGTGATGCGCCAGGCGAATAAAGCGGCCTCTCCGGAGACTGCCAGCCGCCACGACTTAATGCGCCCTGTTGAAGCCGAAACTAAGAGCATTCAAGATGCGATTTCGGTCGCCGAGGAGACCGGTGTTCGCTTGCACGTTTTTCACATCTCTACAAAAATAGGAGCTGAACTTGTAAGACAGGCCGCTCAGCGTGGACTTCCCATTACAGGGACCACAGGCCCTCAATACTTGCTTGTTGAGGCCAACGAAGCCGCCAGAGCTCCCCAGAACCGTTTCAAGGTGAACCCTTCCATTAAATACGCTGAAGACCGGATTGCCTTAATTTCTGCAATTGAGGAGGGACTTCTTCAAGGAGTTGGAACCGATCACGCACCTCATCCGTTAGAAGATAAAGCGCGCCCTTACCAGAAGGCGCCGTCTGGTTTTCCCAGCATTGACCTTCTTCTTCCACTCATGATTTCAGCACACGACCGATTCGGCCTCTCACTTGAAAGAGCGCTTGCTGCAGTGACACTCGATCCTGCTGAGGAATTTGGGCTAAAGCAAAAAGGCCGATTGGCTGTTGGCGCAGACGCAGATCTGGTCGTTTGTGACCCGGAGACTTCCAAGGTGGTAAAAGAATCAGAGCTTCCCTCGAAGTCTAAGTGGAGCCCATACAACGGGCGAGAATTGCGTGCATTTCCTGAACAAGTCTATCTTCGAGGAAAACTGGTTTTTGAAAATGGAAAGCCTATTGGTAAACCTTGTGGGCGTCCCTTGTTCCTGTGAGTTCTCAATTTTTCCCAGCAGATTTTTTAGAAGCTCTTTCTACATGGAGCCAGCAGCGCGCGCGGCGGGGGTGGGGGAGCCAAAAGAGTCAAAAGCCAGGGCGAGAGCGTGCAGGTTTTGACCGCCGTCACTGGAATGAGGGAGAGGGAATTCAAAATGTTGACTGGCGTGCGAGTGCACGATCTGGTGAGAGGCTAGTCCGTTTGCGAGAACGAGAGGTTGGTGGTGAGCTTCAGATTGTTTTGGACCGAAGTGCCAGCTTGCAACCGGGTCCTACTCGGCGCGACGCTGACCAACGGCGCCTCGCATTGGCCTGGGGTTGGCTGCACCTTGAGGGGGGTGGGAATTTACATCTATTATCTCCCAAATTTGACGGGAAGTTTTCAGGTGGCTCCGCTCGAGGCAACTTGATGAGTGAACTAGAAAGGCTTCCACCACCATCGGGTGAGGCACTTCCTGAGTTTGGCCCATCAACGGAGAGTGTATTTATGACAGATCCATGGTCTAAAATCCCTCTGAGATTTCCGACACAAACGACAGTACTTACTTTGGTTTTGCCTCAGGAAGACACGCCACCGGCTTCTGGTTTGAATCTGCGCGACATCGAGTCAGGAGAAACTCTCGAGGTTTCAGTTGACTCGTCTCGGTTTCAAAAAACTTGGGAACGGTTTTTGAATCGGCGGAGTCAAGAAATAAATAATGCGGGTGCAAACCCGGTCGAGTTTCGGTTACCAACCCATGAAGCAAGCGCGGTTGATCTTATTACTCGACTCAAAGGAGCCAATCTTGTTTGAAAACCCAGCGGCCCTAGGACTTTTTGCGCTTTTGGCGTTGTGGTTCTTTTGGGCTTCTTCCCGAAAGCCATTGCCCTGGATTGTGGGAGGCCTGGAGCCCTTTCGGGAATTGGCATCATCATCTTCTTCTAAGCCCTCTCGTCCACTTTCCTTTTGGCTTGCTTTCTTTGGGCTAAGCTGTGGCATTTTTGCAATTGCCCAACCTATTCGTCTGGGCGGTTCACCCATTCTTCTTTGGGATGCGAGCATTTCACACACTGGAGGGCTTTCCCCAGGTCAGCCTGGTGCACGCCCTCTTTCCGATGCTGGAAGTTCAAGGGATTGGGAATTCCAATTCGTTGGCATGGCTCGTAAAACGAGCGCTGAACCACTACTTCTGGAATCTATTCTTGCTTGTTCTGGCAGCAAGATTGCGGTGATGACTGATTGTTTGCCACCCAACGGCTTGCCCGATTGGGTTTCATGGTATTCAACTGGGGGCATCCATCAGAATGTGGCAATCTTAAATGTTTTGCCGAATGAGAAAACGGGCTGGGACATTCATTGGCGGGCCTGGGGCAGTTTTGAAAGTATGGCTCTCTTTCAAAATGAGGAACTCATTTCAACATTGAGCGGAGAGCATGGGATTTTTTGGATTGAAAACGCTAACCCTGGGCAAGTTTTGCGAATTGCAAATCCGGACGGGTCGCAAATTCCAAATCAACCGACTTGGGATGACCACTGGGATGTTGAGGTCCCCGTTTTTGAACTCCCTTCTCTTGCCCATGAAACGTGGTTGCCTGCACTCTTGACCTTTTATCCCCAAGCCGAAATTCGGCATGGGTTTTCCGAGCCTCCCGTTCCCGGAAAGCGCAAAGTCGTTATTAAGTTCATCCAAGCTTCGGCTACAAAGGTGGAGGCAGATGTCATTGCTGTGGCTGAGGATCCTTTTCAGGTAATGGAGCCTCTGGCTGCCCTTGCGTGGTTAGAAAATAAACTAAAGGAGCGTTCGTTTTTCTTGCCGCCTGCTCGCCCCATAGCAGAATGCCAACCCACTTCCCCTCCTGCTGATTGGAGTTCTATTCCATGGGGGCAACCGATTGCAACTACTTGGACTTTTCCCTTGGCGGCCTTAGGTTTCGTTGCCCTTCTGCTTTCGTTGGCGTGTCGAAAAATTAGGGCATAAGGCCCACCCGGGTCTGGCTTGGATTCCGCCCAAAAATAAGCAATACACTAATCATGGATAGGCCACCCACTCCAAGCGAAAGGAGGGGGGGTACTCCAAAAAATGCGGCGGGGACATAACCCACAAGGAGAGCAAGACCAGCGCAAACTAAAGCGTAGGGTGCCTGAGTCCGCACATGCTCAATATGCTCACAGCTGGAAGCAGTGGAGGAGAGAATGGTGGTGTCCGAAATGGGCGAACAGTGATCGCCGAAAATCGAACCTTCAAGAACCGCGCCCACGCAGAGAACAAGCATGCCGTGGCTGCCTAGTTCAGTCATTTCGCCCATGCGGTGGGCAAGAAGAACAACATTGGGTTGGAGAATTGCCATAGTGGTCCAGGAAGAACCCGTTGCAAAAGCAACAAAGCAAGATGTTAAAAACAAAATAATGGGCAACAAGGACGGGTGGGTAAGTTGACTAGAGATTGAAACCAAATAGCCGGCAGTGTCCAGTTTCATGCAGACAACGCCAATGCACCAGGCGAGAATCAGAATGGCAAGGGCCGAACGGGCAACGGTAATACTCCCAACAAGCGATGTTTTGAGAACATCAAAGAGACCAAGCTGTCTGCGGGCCAAAGAGAGAAGCGCAGCTAACCCCCAAGCAGCTGCAGAGCCCAAGAAGATAGCTTTGGTGCTGTCGGATTGGCTGAGCACTTCCCGAAGCCAGGGCATGAGTCCCTGGTCCTTGAGCTTCATAGCCTCAGGAATAGGAATATTTTCAACTCCAAGTGCGTAAATCGACCAACCGGTTACCCCGATTAAGGTCAAAATGGGAAAGAGGCCATTTTCCCACCGAGGCAGGGTCCACGGAGCGCGTTCAATGTGGCTCCATGAAGGGCCCGCAACATCCAGCCGTTTATCCATTCCCAAGCGCGCACGGGATTCGGAACGGAGCATGGGGCCGAAATCGCGCTGAAGGAAAATCGTGAGGCCGACCATTCCCAATGCGAGGAGGCAGTAAAAGCGGTAAGGGATCGTTTCTAGAAAAATGGAGTACCCCTGAGATTCGCTCAGCCCAATGGTTGGAAGTTGAGGCGCAAAGGTGCTGATTTGAAAGGCAACCCAAGTGCTTAATACTGCAACCCCTGCAATAGGGGCGGCAGTGCTGTCCACAATGTAGGCCAATTTTGCGCGGCTTACTTTCATGCGGTCAAATAGGGGGCTGCAAGAATTTCCAACGACCATCGTGTTGGCATAATCGTCAAAGAAAATTCCAAAGCCAAGAAAGTAGGCCACTGCTTGAACGCTTTGGGATGAATGTGCCCAACGCATCATGGCTTGAACCAATCCATCGATTGCGCCCATTCGAGTTAGAAGGGCAACCGTTCCCGAAAGGATGAGGGTGAAACCTAAGATGTAGGCGTGGAAGGGGTCCAATAGGATTTCTTCAAAAAGAATGTCCCAGAACAGGATTCCGAAGGCATTTGTAAAGGCTTCGGTCTCAGGCACGAGCAGGATTGCGCCTGCAAGTGCGCCAACAAGTAGGGAAAGCCAAGTGTTCCGAAGCATGAAGGCAAGCAGGATGGCCAGCAAAGGGGGGAGCAAAGATGTTCGTGTTCCGTAGGCCTCCTCAGCTAAGGTTTGCCCAGTATCGTTAGAAATAAGGATGCGGGAATCCTCTTGACTGACCTGGATATAGCAAACCATCGACGGCCCTTCTTCTCGGCCAGGCATGACCGCTCGAATGGTTCGAAGGTCGGGGGTGAGGCCATCATCCAAGGTGCGGAAACTACTTTTCACCGCATCGGCATGCTCCAGAGAAAAGTGAAAATCTTCCTTGCCGGCGCGAAGTTCAATAGGGCCAGGGGGGCCATTCTCGAATGCAGAAGCCAGGGCACGCCGCAACGCCAACCCCTGTTGCGCCACAGGGTCCGCGCGCAAAAGGAGGAGGGGGAGGCAGAGGAGGGCGAAAACAGCGACAAACAGGAGGCGCGAACGCATGAAGGCACTATCTTAGGTGTTCGGTTCTTCGGACCCGCCGCGCTAATCTTGCGAAGCACGCAATGGAAACCCTCCTTCTTCTTCTCGTCTGCGTCCTCCTGATTGGCTCCATGGGAACAGCATGGTGGCAATGGAGCCGTTCGCGGAGATTTGAGGAACGGCTGGATGAGTTTTCCGCCCTGACCCTGGTCCCTGATCGCCTTCAAGCTCTTGCCCGTTCTTTGGAGGATTTAGACCCACCCCAACTCCGCGCCGAACTGGATGCTCTTCGTCGAGCCCTTGACCGAATTGAGGACCTTGCTGCGGTTCCACCGGGCACCTCGGTAAAGGCCGAGGGGGTCGAAAGGAGCCGCCAAGTGCGAGCTCTGGTGGGGCGTCACCTTCGCGAAGAAGGTTGCCGTGCGGTCAATATCCTGGATTCCGAAGATGCCCTTGAAGAAGAAGAGCTGGCCGTCCGAGTGGAATGCCTTCGTGATGGACTTCGGGTTTTGGGCACAGTCAAAGTGAGCGGCAATCAAGTGGAATCTACTGACCTGGATTCTTCCTACACCATGTTCCCCTGAATACATGTCTGAATCATCCCCCAAAGATGTTCGAATTGCTGACCTTGCCCAAATGGGCGGGGAGCAAGTTCGCCTGCGCGGCTGGCTTTACAACAGCCGCGGTAAAGGCAAAATGCTTTTCCTTCTTTTGCGGGATGGAAGTGGTATTTGTCAATGCGTTGTCCGCAAGGACTTGGTTGATGAAGAGAGTTTTGAAAATGCCAAGCGGAGTACTCAAGAATCCTCTGTCTTGATTACGGGAGCGGTTCAATTGGATGACCGAGCTCCGGGTGGAGCGGAGGTCGTTGCGGATACCGTGGAGGTGCATCAAATTGCTGAGCCCTATCCCATTGGGAAAAAAGAACACGGCCCCGGTTTCTTGATGGACCATCGCCATCTTTGGTTGAGGTCTAAAAAACAAATGGCACTTCTGCGAGTGCGCCATCGCGTTTTGAAATCATTCCGCGAGTTCCTTGATGACCAAGGTTTCTTTTGTGTGGACTCCCCGATTTTTACACCGAACGCATGCGAGGGAACATCGACTCTATTTGAAACCGAATACTTTGATGACAAGGCTTTCTTGACCCAATCAGGACAGTTATACGCCGAGGCTTCGGCGATGGCATTGGGCAAGGTTTATTGTTTTGGTCCTACTTTTCGTGCGGAAAAATCCAAAACTCGCCGCCACCTGACGGAGTTCTGGATGTTGGAGCCCGAAATGGCTTGGGCGAACTTGGAAGATGTGTGCGACTTGGCTGAGGGCATGATTCGTTACACCATCCGCCAGCTACTGGAGCACAGCCAAGCGGATCTCGCTGACCTTGAACGGGCACCGGCGACTCTAGAGGGGTGGGACCGTGATTGGCCTCGCCTTCGTTACGACGATGCCGCCAAGATGCTTTTGGAGTGGCAAGCCGAAAAGAAGTACGAGTCTGACTTCAAACCTGGCGATGATTTGGGAGCTCCAGACGAGACCGCACTCGGAGAACATTTTGGCTGCCCTGTCATGGTCACTCACTGGCCCAAAGAGGTAAAAGCCTTCTACATGAAACGAGACCCCGAAGATGAATCCAGAGTTTTGGGAGTGGACATTATTGCCCCAACTGCTGGTGAAATCGTTGGGGGCGCCGTCCGTGAAGACAACTACGATGTCCTGCTGGGCCGCATTCATGACCATGATTTGCCGGAAGAGGCTTTTGAGTGGTACTTGGACCTGCGCAAGTTTGGCTCTGTTCCTCACGGCGGCTTTGGGATTGGCCTTGAACGCACCGTTTCCTGGCTAGCCGGCGTGGAGCATGTTCGGGAATGCATCCCGTTTCCCCGAACCCTCCAACGAATTTACCCGTAATTTTTGGAGGCATTTAGGAGCTCCAGGACTCTCCTGCTCTGAGACTTGACTGACTATGATAAATATCATAGCATGGGGGCATGAGTGATTCGGAAGGCCTGACTCGGCGGCAACGCGATGTTCTGAGCGCAGTGGGTGATTTCCTGCGGTCCCGAGGCATGCCGCCTACGCGGGCGGAATTGGGGAGCGCACTTGGAGTGAGCCCTCAGACGGCGGATTTCCATTTACGGGCTTTGGCTCGAAAGGGGCACCTACGGCTAGGGCGGCAAGCACGAGATTTAGAGCTTGTAGGAGCGGAGAAGGCTTCGAATTTTCGCGCAGTGCCCTTGTTGGGTCGTGTTGCGGCGGGCAATCCCCTGAGCGCAATTGAAAATATGGAAGACATTTTGCCAGTCCCTGAGGGCTCAGATGCTGATTTTGCCCTGCGAGTCCAAGGTGATTCCATGATTGAAGCTGGAATCTTGGATGGGGATCAGGTGCTTGTCCAACAACAGGATTTTGCGAACAAGGGCGAAATTGTTGTGGCTTTACTCGGAGAGGGCGACGAAATGGAAGCCACGGTAAAGCGCTATCTACCTGCGAAAAACCGAGTAGTGCTTCGCCCGGCCAACGCCACTCTGGAAGATCGAATCGTGCGTCCAGGCGAACCATTTTCTATCGCGGGTCGAGTGGTGGGCGTCCTTCGCTTATGGGGTTAAGAGAAATGAACATGAAACCATTTTTGAAGTACGCACGAACATCCGGAAAAGCTGCGCAATTTGCTGGGGGAAGTTTTGTGGATGATGACTCCTCAGCAACTTTTTTCTTGAGTTTGCACCAGCCGAGCGCGGACTCGGAAGGATTTCAGAGCGGAGATTTATTGGCGGTGAGTTCTCGACCAGATGCCGAGCCTGGCGACCTGGTTGTTTGGTGGACGGGCGCTGCAACTTCCTTGGCCTTGGCTCGCGTACAAGAAGATTTTTCACTTGCCGCTGTTGCGGGTTTCTCCACACCAACCCTCGATGCTGAGCCTGTCCCGCGAGTTCGAGGTGTAGTCGTCGGGCGTTTGCGCCAGGCCAAAGAGACTCCATAAGCAGATGAGTCGTTCGCGTTCCGTCCTCCATGTGGACTTGGACGCCTTCTTTGTTGCCGTCGAGCGCGTTTTAAACCCAAGTTTGAATGGCTTACCCGTTGTCGTTGGGGGCGCACCAGAAAAAAGAGGGGTTGTTGCAGCTGCAAGCTATGAAGCCCGTTCCTTTGGGATTCACTCTGCCATGCCGATGGCACAAGCATTGCGTTTATGCCCAGACCTTGTACGTGTGCATGGTAGCCACGGTATGTATTCGCGCGCTTCTCGAGCAGTTTTTGGGATTCTGGGTAACTTTACACCGATTGTTGAAAAAGTCTCCGTTGACGAGGCTTACTTAGATATGACCGGGACGGGGCTCGCGATTGGCCGAACTCTGGACGCTGCTGAAAAGATGCGCAAAGAAGTCCGAGAGCGATTGAGATTAGATTTGACCGTAGGCGTCTCAGAAAACCGCTTAGTTTCAAAAGTCGCCTCCGCTTTTGCAAAACCCCAGGGCCTCTTTGATGTCCGCCCAGGCCAAGAGGCCCGATTTTTGGCTCCTTTGCCTGTCAAAACTCTTCCCGGGGTGGGGCCTGTTACTGAAAAGAAACTGCTAGATTTCAATCTTCCCAAGCTGGGTGCTGTGGCGAACACAGAGGCTTGGTTCTTGGAAGAAGTTTTTGGTTCTTACGGCCCAGCTTTACAACGCAGAGCCCGCGGGCAAGACGATACTCCCGTTCTGCCACCGTGGGAGCGTCCACAAGAGAAGAGTATTGGTCACGAGGAGACTTTTCCAGAGGATGTCGGAGACGACGCCTTTTTGCGCGCAAAGCTTCAAGTTTTATTGAGTGCGGCGACTCGACGATTACGTAAAAAATCTTTGCTTGCACGAAAGGTGAGCATTCGCTTGCGGTGGGCTGATTTTGTCACGGTATCTCGAGATTTCACCTTGCCTCTTGCCACCGACCATGATGCGGAACTTTTGGAGCCCGCTTTGGAACTCTTGCACCGCATGCAAACTCGGCGGACACTCGTCCGCCTCTTGGGTGTTCGCTTGGGGGGACTTTGTCGGGGGTTTTGGCAAGGAAGTCTGCATGAACCTCAAAGAGGCCGTGAGCGCTCTTTGGTACATGCCTTGGACTCCATTCGCGACCGATACGGCGAAAAGTCTGTCCAGACGGGCGAAGCGGCGCGACTGTCTTCTCGGGGATGAGTCTCGCCTATCTGAATGTGCGCACCCCGTGGAGTTTTCACTACGGGGCGGCCGGAGTTGAAGAGCTTGCAGTCCGGGCTGCTGAACTTGGGGTGCGAGCTTTGGGCATGGCGGACTTTGGGGGGATTTGGGGAGCCGTTCCTTTCCAAAAGGCGTGCGAAGCAGAAGGGATTCGGCCCGTGTTTGGCGTTCGCCTTGGGCCGGCACATTTGATTGCTCTCAACGAGGCGGGTTGGGGCGGGTTGTGTCGATTGAGCACTCATTGGATGAGCACTCCCGTCGAAGAGCGCGAATGGGGTCTTACGCGCAGAGTTTCTGAAGAGGTCGCTGGAATTTCTGTTTTAAGTGCAGACGCGGATTTTCTGAGGGGGATTCAGAAGCGAAATCCAGGCCAAGAATGCTGGGCTACGACTTGGGAGTGCGCCGAAAGGTCGGGCTTCACTTTGATTGCGGCACCTGAAATCGTTGCAGCTCGCAAAGAGGATTGGAAACGGCACCAACTTCTGGTTGCAATTGGAAAAAACACCACGGTTTCGAAGCTGCGTTCACAAGACCTTGCCGGGAAGCAAGCGTATCTCAAAAGTCAAAAAGAAACACACACCTTTCACGCTTATCCGGAAGAGGCTTGGCGAGCAGCGGCAGAGTTGGCCGAACGGGCAGAGTTTCGGATTCCCTTGAAAGAAAAGAGGCGCCCGCGGTTCCCTGTTCCTGGCGGCCGCTCTGCAACAGCGCATTTGGCGCGGCTATGCCAAAGGGGCTGGAGACGAAGGCGACTGGGGCGTTCCGGGAAGGCTTTAGAGATTCCTTTAGAGCGATATCGAGCTCAGCTTCTGCGCGAGCTGAGCTTGATTGAAGAACTGGAATTTTCAGATTACTTTTTAGTTGTGGCCGATCTCGTGCAGTGGGCCCGTGGCCAGGGGATTCAGTGCTGCGGCCGTGGTTCTGCTGCGAACAGCTTGGTTTCTTGGCTATTAGGGTTCACACATGTGGATCCTCTCAAGCATGGCCTTTACTTTGAGCGGTTTATGAATCGCGGCCGCAGCGATTTCCCAGATGTGGATTTAGATTTTGCATGGGATGAACGGGACCGTGTTTTGGATTATGCGCTCACTCGATGGGGGCAAGACCGACTCGCCTTAATCTCTACGCATAACACTTTTGCAACGCGGGGGGCTGTCCGCGAAATTGCCAAAGTCATGGGGGTGCCGCCTCGAGAAATTAGTGAAGTGACTCGAGCCCTTTCCCGCCGACTCAGGCATGTTCCTGACGCAGAGCCTTGGAAAACGATTTTTGAAGAGGCGACTGCATTAGATGGCTTCCCTCGGCACACGGGAGTACATCCAGGGGGCACCGTTCTCGCTCCGGGGCCTTTGACGGATTTCCTACCCCTTCAAAACGCGAAGAAAAGCACCCAACGGGGGCCACTAACTGTGACTCAGTGGGATATGTATTCCATTGAAGATGCTGGACTCTTGAAGATTGACCTTCTTGGAAACCGGGGACTTGCGGTTGTTCGGGATGCTTCCTCCATGGTGAAAAAGAATACGGGGTTGGCAGTAGATTTTTCGCGCGTCGTGCCGGAGCAAGATACCGCAACTTGCAAGTTGATGGAACGAGGCGACACGATGGGTTGTTTTTACGTGGAATCGCCGAGTATGCGTGGGCTTTTGCAGAAACTTAATTGCGGGAACTTTGAAACGCTTGTGGCGGCTTCCTCCATCATTCGGCCAGGAATTTCTCAGTCAGGCATGATGCGCGCATACATTGATCGGCACCACGAGGTTCGAAAAAATGCAGGTTCGCATTTGGACGAGTGGTATTTACACCCTGCAATGCGACAACTTTTGGAAGGGACCTACGGAGTTATGACCTACCAGGAAGATGTCATGAAAGTCTCTGAGGCCATTGCTGGCTTTGATGCTGCTACCGCCGACCAGCTTCGCCGCTCCATGAGTAAAAAACGAGCTTGGCGGCGATTGGAGGAGTGGGGAGAGCGTTTTGTAGAAGGTGCTCTAGAGAAGGGAATGAACTTGGACACAGTTGAAGAGCTTTGGCGACAAATCGAGTCGTTTTCTGGTTATTCGTTCTGCAAGGCACATTCGGCAAGTTATGCAACGGTTTCTTTTCGTTCAGCCTGGTTGCGCGCGCATTTCCCCGCCGAATTCATGGCGGCAGTTTTGCGAAACCATGGAGGCTTTTACTCCACCTTTGCCTATATCGAAGAGGCGCGTCGAATGGGGCTCCGGCTACAGCTTCCTTGTGTGAATCAATCAGAGGAGGGATTTTCAGGAGGTGCAGGAGAAATTCGCGTTGGCCTGGAGGAAATTGAATCGCTTTCCTCGACTTTGGTTCAGCGCATTTTGAATACGAGAAAACAACGAGGTGCTTGGAAAACCCAAGAAGAGTTTTGCGAGCATCTAAAGCCACATCCCAAAGAGCTGGAGGCCCTTGTTCGTTCGGGAGCCCTAGACACGATGAAGGATTCTCTCAATCGTCCCGAGCGCATGCGAATGGCTGCTTTATGGAGCCGCCGGAGAGGGAACATTTTCTACGAAGAGAATTCTTTGTTCGCTCAACAATCCAAAACGCCCAGTTTGACCTTGCGACGGCCTCCAGTCGC
Source organism: Planctomycetota bacterium (assembly GCA_030748415.1). Lineage (GTDB taxonomy): Bacteria > Planctomycetota > UBA1135 > UBA1135 > UBA1135 > UBA7888. The sequence continues at coordinate 33,173 of JASMMA010000017.1, read as the reverse complement.
CCCGGACTACGATCGCCGTACTCAACTCCTTCAAGAGTGGGATGCGTTGGGTTTTTTGGTTAGTGCTCATCCACTTGTGCTCTATCAGCAGTCGATTCGAGAGGCAAATGTTTTACCAAGCCGAGAAATCCCCAAGCACTTAGGGAAACATGTGCGTTTGGTTGGTTGGCAAGTTACCCAGAAGCCTGTTCGAACACGAAGTGGAAAGCCAATGCTTTTCCTTTCTTTTGAAGACACCACATCCATTTATGAAACGGTCATGTGGCCGAATGAATATAAACGGCTTGCACCTTGGACCCTGACACAAGGGCCCTATTTAATTACGGGAATTCCTCGCGACGAGCATGGAGCCATCACGGTTGAAGTCGGAGATTTGCGCTTATTGGAGCAGGCCTAGCGTCGCCAAATGGCTCGAATAACTGGAAGGCGGGCAGCACGCCAAGCGGGAATAAAGGAAAAGAGGAGGGCTGCAGAAAGGGTGGCACAAACCAAAGTTAAAACAGAAATAGGTTCAATCGCAATGGGAATCTCTTCAAACTTGTAAATTTCTGCAGTGAAAACGGGCTCGCCGCCAGAGAACCAAGACTCGACGGTGCGGAGATTGTGAGTGAGCCAAAGCCCTAGGGCAATCCCCAGAAGAGAACCGAGGCAGGCAATAAGGAGGCCTAAGAATAAAAAGAAACTAACGATTCTTTTTGGGGTCGCGCCTAAGGCGCCCAAAACTCCAATATCTCGCCGCTTTTCAGAGACAGTGAGAGTGAGGGTGGCGACCAGTTGGTAAGCGGCGACTAAAACAACTAAAAAGAAAACGGTTTGAAGGATTCCCCTTTGACTTTCAACGGCCCTTAAAAAGTTACCGCCCGCCTGACGCCAAGTCGTGACTTGGCCAGCAAAAGGAGCAGAGAGCCCTGCATCCTTTAGGGCGAGGGATGCTTGCTCAGCTAGTTCGTAGGGCTCAACGCCAGGCTTCCCTCGGAGGAGGATTTCGGACCAACCCGAGTGATGTTCAGTCCAATCAGCTAAGTCAAGACGTGAAACAAGGGCCCGGTCCATGTCCAAATCCCAACGGCCAGTCGTAAAAGTGTCCGAAACCTCAAAGCCTCGGCTTGAAATGGTTGGTCTTCCGGAGTTTCCGGTGCGGAATGAGACCGCATCGACTTGGTCTCCATCATTGCAGGCAAGCCTCTTAGCGGAGGCTTCTCCGAGCCTAATCTTGTTGGGGGGAACATAATCGGTCCCAATGAGGAGCATTCCTGTCAAATCGGGGGAGCGTGGGTCTGCGTGAGTTGCAGAACCTCGTCGGCCCACGAGGCCAAACCAATTGAGTCGTGTTTCTAGTTGGTGAACAGATTCGAGGCCTAGAAGAGTTTGAAGGTAGTCCTCTAAGCTACCGACTTGCTCCAGTTGTTTAGGGATGGAGTGGACAATGACATCTCCTGAGTGTTCTCTTAAAGTGCGTTCGACTTCGGCGAGATAGCCATTTACAACGGATTGAACCGTGAAGAGCACTCCCACACCAAGAGCGATCGCAAGTGCAGACATTGCAAGGAGCGAACGGCTCCGCGCGTAATGCCATGCAAGATGCAAAAGGCTCATGAATCTAAAAGGACTCCGTCTTGAAGATTCCAGGACAGATTGCAGCGCTGAGCGATTGTTTCGTTGTGAGTTGCGAGCATCACAGCGGCATTGTTTTGTTTTGCAAGGGCAAGAAGCAAATCTAATATTTCTGCACCTGTACTTGAATCTAGGTTACCGGTTGGTTCATCGGCAAGGAGTAAGGATGGTCTGCTGACAAGTGCGCGGGCGACAGCGACGCGTTGTTGTTCTCCTCCTGAAAGTTGAGAGGGGCGGTGTCGAAGTCGATTCGAAAGTCCAACCTGTTCCAAAACTTCCAACGCACGCTTCTTTTCTTGATTTCGTTGTGAAAACCAGGAGAGGCCTGTTGCAAGCCTGCGAGGAATGAGCACATTCTCAAGGGCGCTCAGCTCAGGCAAGAGTTGAAACTGTTGAAAAACAAAACCAATGTGTTCCGCCCGAAGGCGCGCAAGCTGAGCTTGTCCTAGAGCCTGGGTTGGTTTACCGGAAATCTCAAGGGTGCCCCTGTCTGGCGAATCGAGTAGCCCAAGGATGTGGAGTAGAGTTGATTTGCCTGACCCCGAAGCTCCTTGCAGTGAGGCAACCTGTCCTGGAAGAAGTTCCAAGGAAACACCACGGAGGACATCTAGCTGGGAAGGGCCAATAGAAAAAGAGCGGTGAAGCTCCTTGCAATGAAGGGCGGGTTTGGAGGTGGGTTTGGAATCTTCACTCATAGCGAAGGGCTTCGACAGGGGACAAAAGAAGAGCGCGGATGGAAGGCGCAAGAGTGAAGAGACAACCTAAAGCGAATGCAGCCCATGCGAAAGAAATGGCTTGTTCTGGAATCCACAAAGTGGGGAGGCCAGAGATGACATAAAGGTCTGACTGGAAAACTTCGATTCCGAGTGAAGCCATAAGCCGTTCAAGTCGGTCCCCTTGGGCTAACCAACGAGCGAGGCCGTAGCCAAGAATCGTGCCGAGGGCTGAGCCGAGGGCGCCTGTTGAAAAGAGTAAAGTTCCGCGCCGGAATGGAGAACAACCTAATGCAGAAAGAACACCCAAGTCTCGTACCTTCTCCCGAACAAGGGCAGAGAGGGTGGCGAAAAGTCCAAAGGCGGCAACAATCACGATAAAGAAAAGCACAAGTGCGGTGACGCGACGTTCGTTGTCGATGGCGGAAAGGTAAGTCGAACGCCTTTCTTGCCAAGTTTCTAGGGCGCCCCCTTGGTTTTCACCAGGAATAGGAAGGTTTGCCTTTTGGAGTGCCGCCAAAATAGAGGCTTTGGCAGTTTCGGGATCTTGGTCGGCCTTGAGCTCGATGAGGAGTTCAGAGAAGTTGGGGCCCAGTTCACCTAATAGATTCCAGCGGAGTCCTGCTTCCCCTGTGCGCTGAACATATAGCCGGTCCATTCCCATTTCGTAATCCGAAGGTCGGAATGTTCCAACAACCGTAAAGCGTGCGTTATGTGCAGAGAGAGTAGGCTCGCCAACAGGAGGAAGGGGGGGCAAAGCACCCAGTTCAATCGTTTCACCTAAGCGAAACCCAAGAGCGCGGGCCAATGAGTCTGGAACAAGAATTCCAGGTCGAGCGAATGGAGACTCTTCTGGAAGTTCAAAAGGGTTCTCGACATTCGAAACTGGATATATACGGGAATCTTTAAGAGCTCTTTTGAAGCCTCCAGTTTGAAGCTCAAGGTCAGGGTCAATGCCCACGACTTGGACTCCATTTACATCCGAAGAGCTGGTCCTTGAAAGAAGCGATTCCCCACCCCTTAGACCCAGAATGGCATAAGCCATTAAGTGGGGGGAAACGGCTTCAATGGGCCCATCGGAGCTTTGAAGCTGGGCGAGAGCCTTTTGGTAATTTTCCCAACGAGAAGAGGCTTGGCTTGCGTTGGGTTGTGCAGGAATAAGAAGAAGATCCGCCAATGGGCCGCGCGCATCCTCGCGGTCAATCTGAATCAGGCCATTCATGACGGAATTAACCGTTAGTAAGGCACAAAGCCCAATAGCAACTCCCATGACCGCGAGGACCTGAACAGGTCGGCGGAAAAGGTAGGCAAGGGCGAGGCGAATCAATCTTCGTCAGGGCGCATCAAAGGGAAAAGCAGGACATCACGGATTGAATCTGAACCTAGCAAAATCATGACAAGGCGGTCAATTCCAATTCCACAACCGCCAGCAGGGGGCATGCCGTAAGCTAAGGCGCGAACATAATCGTGGTCAATTTCGTTTGGAGATTCGTCGTCGGAATCTTCAACTTGGCGCTTGAAGTTTTCCAGTTGGAGTTCGGGGTCATTGAGTTCAGAAAATGCGTTGGCTAACTCCATTCCGCCCAAGAAAAATTCAAATCGTTCGGCCCACGTTGGGTCTTCAGGAGACGGTTTCGCAAGTGGACAAATGGCGGCTGGATAGTGGGTGACGAAAACAGGGCCCCGAAGTTGAGGCTCCACAAACCGCTCAAATAAGTTGTTGACAGCTTTCCACCAGAAGTAGTCACCTTCACCGGAAATATCAATCCCTTCTGAGTGAATTCGCTCCGCTAGGGCTTCGCGGTTGGTGGCCTCAATGCCGACATGTTCCAAAAACGCATCGGCGTAACGAATGCGATTGAAGGGAGGAGTCAGGTTGAAGGTTTCATCGCGGAATGTTGTTTGGATGGTGCCGTCTTCTTGCTCGCATCCTGCGGCGCAGGCGGCATCCACAACAAGTTGTTCCGTTCGGTCGGCCATGATGCTGTAGTCCGCATAGGCTTCGTAGAACTCCAACATCGTGAATTCTGGATTGTGGCGGTTCGATATGCCTTCATTTCGGAAAACGCGTGCAAGTTCAAACACACGCTCCATGCCGCCGACCAACAATCGCTTTAAATAAAGCTCTGGGGCAATCCGCAAATAGAGCCCCATGTCTAATGTGTTGTGGTGTGTATGAAAGGGACGCGCGTTTGCGCCACCATAAACAGGATGCAGGACCGGGGTTTCGACTTCGGTGTAAGCGTTTTTCGTAAGGGTGGCTCGAATGGAAGAGAGAATGGCAGAGCGTTTCAGAAAATGGGGCCGGATTCCTTCGTTTGCAAATAAATCCACGTAGCGCATGCGAGCGCGGAGCTCTACATCATTCATGCCGTGCCACTTTGCTGGAGGGTCCAGAAGTGCTTTGCTCAGAATCCTCATGCGGGTTCCGTAAACAGAAGGTTGACCCTTTTGAGTTTTCTTGAGTTCACCCGTGACTTCAATAAAGTCGCCGAGATTCATTTGTTTCAGGAGAGAAAAACTATCCTCATCCAGAAGTGCTTTTTCCATCACGGCTTGAATCCGCCCAGAGATATCGTCCAAATCCAAGAAGGCAAGTTTGCCGTAACCCCGTCGCCCGAGGACACGTCCACAAACGGTGACTGTTTCCCCTTCTCGGGCATCAAAGGTAGCCAAAACCTCCGCCGCGCATTCGCGCTGGGAGGGGGGGGAAGCTGGGTAAGGATCCACGCCAGCGGCGCGCAAATCCGCGAGTTTCTGAAGGCGATCTTCGGAGTATGGGGTTGTCATGTCCAGATGGGTTTCCGGAAGGCAAAAAAAAACCGCCCGGAGGTCAGATTCTAGACCTGCGGACGCATGAATCGAAAGGAGATGGTGGAGCTAAGGGGATTTGAACCCCTGACCTCTACACTGCCAGTGTAGCGCTCTCCCAGCTGAGCTATAGCCCCACTCGTTTCTCCAAAGATCTCCGGAAAGGGCGCGGGGCCAAATCCGGGCGGAACAGTTTAGCGACGCGCGGATATTATTCCAGGTCATGGCACCCTACGAATTCGCTGAAATCGAAGCTCGCTGGCAGAAGCAGTGGGTTGAAAAACGGACCTATCGGACCCCGGGTCCGGGAGACCCAGACTTTGATCCAGCAAAGCCAAAGTTCTTTGTTTTGGATATGTTTCCTTATCCGTCTGGGGCGGGCCTCCATGTGGGACACCCGAAGGGTTATACGGCCACCGACATTATGGCTCGTTACAAACGGCACCAAGGATTCAATGTTTTGCACCCGATGGGTTGGGATGCTTTTGGTCTTCCTGCGGAGCAGTATGCGATTCAAACGGGCACGCACCCCGCTGAAACTACCGCAAAGAATGTGAACCATTTTCGGAGCCAACTTCAGGGTTTGGGGCTTTCTTATGACTGGGATCGGGAGGTCAATACCACCGACCCCAACTATTACCGGTGGACCCAGTGGATTTTCTCGAAACTCTATGAAAGAGGTTTGGCCTATCAAGCGGAAGTTCCGGTTTGGTGGTGCGAGGAACTGGGCACGGTTCTTGCAAATGAAGAGGTCATTGATGGTCGCTCCGAACGAGGGGACCATCCTTGCGTTAAGCGCCCTCTTCGGCAATGGATGCTGAAAATCACGGCCTATGCTGAGCGCTTGTTGGATGACTTAAATGGTTTGGATTGGCCTGACTCCGTAAAAGCCATGCAACGAGAGTGGATTGGTCGCTCTGAAGGTGCGGAGGTTAAATTTTCCGTGGCCGATTCCGATAAGAACTTCACGGTTTTTACAACTCGCCCCGACACTTTGTTTGGTGCGACATTTTGTGTGCTCTCTCCAGAGCACCCGCTCGTGGAATCTCTGACGACTGAAGAACATGCTGGAGAAGTACAGGCCTATCAAAAGGAGGCCGCCTCCAAGTCCGACCTAGAGCGAGCTGAATTACAAAAAGAAAAAACCGGTGTTTTCACAGGGGCTTATGCACTCAATCCCATTTTTGATAATGGCGACCCTCGGCAAAGAATTCCCATTTGGATTGCGGACTATGTTTTGATGTCTTATGGAACGGGTTCGATTATGTGCGTTCCCGGCGGAGACGAACGCGACCGTGAGTTTGCCGAGGTTTACGATTTGCATGTCGTTGAGATTGAAAAGGATGGAGTCATGGTGAATTCTTCTTGGCTGGACGGAATGGATGTCCAGGAAGCCAAATCGAAAATGTGTATTTGGCTTGAAGAGAACAATCTTGGCCAGGCAAAAGTTACCTACCGACTCCGGGATTGGTTGTTTAGTCGACAGCGTTATTGGGGAGAACCCTTTCCCTTGTTGCACCATCCTGAAACGGGTGAGACCAAACTTGTTGAAGAGGGGGATTTACCCGTGACTCTCCCTGAATTGGATGATTTTAGGCCGAGCGAAAATGGTGACCCACCATTGGCCCGTGCGAAAGACTGGTGTGAAGTTGTTGATTCCCAAGGCAAGGTATGGGCTCGTGAAACCAATTCCATGCCTCAGTGGGCAGGCTCCTGCTGGTATTACCTTCGATTTTGCGACCCGAAGAACACCTCGGCTGCTTGGGATTCTGCAATTGAAAAATACTGGATGCCTGTAGATCTTTATGTAGGTGGGGCTGAACACGCAGTTCTCCACCTTCTCTACGCTCGATTCTGGCACAAAGTTTTGTTCGATTGTGGCCTAGTGAGTACAAACGAACCCTTCAAAAAATTAGTCAATCAGGGAATGGTTCAGTCCTACGCCTACAAAGATGAGCGAGGGTCCTTAATTCCTGCGGACCAGGTGAACTCAGATGGAGCCAACTTCTTCCATGAAAAAAAACCGGTAGAGCGAATTGTTGCCAAGATGTCCAAGTCTTTGCGTAACGTCATTAACCCAGAGGAAGTGATTCAAGAATACGGTTCCGACACAATGCGTCTTTACGAAGCTTTTATGGGACCAATAACGGCAAGTGCGCCCTGGAATCCCCGCGACCTCCCTGGTGCCCATCGCTTTCTTCAACGTGCCTGGCGCCTTTTTGAAATTGATTTCATCTCAGAGGGTCATCCTGAGATTGAAAAAGCCCTCCATGCCGCCATCAAGAAAACCACTCAAGATCTTGAGCAAATGGCAAACAATACGGCCATTGCTGGTTTGATGGAATTTGTCAACACTGCCACCAAAACGAAGGCAGGTTTAACCCAATCTCAAGGGAGTCGGTTCGCTCTCCTCCTTGAACCCTTTGCACCTCACTTGGCTGAAGAAATGTGGCATCTGTGCGGGAATCCAGATTCTTGCGCCTGGGAGCCTTGGCCCGCCTGGGATGAGGCGCACTTGGTCGCTGATTCAATTGAGGTACCCGTTCAAATCAATGGAAAACTTCGAGGGCGTGTAACTGTACCTTCCGATGTTCAACCGGATGCGCTTGAAACCGCCGCCAAAGAAGAAATTGCGGAGCTTTTAGAGGGCAAAACGATTCGAAAAGCTATTGTTGTCCCAGGAAGAATGGTCAACTTAGTGGTTGGCTAATCTTCTCTGCGCCCGGAAGTGGTCTGAGTTTTTACTTTTCGGGTCTTTTCTCCTTGGGTCCAAGGTCCCCAATCTTCCCAACTTTCCGGTTGCCCGTTTTCCAGTATGGGCAGCCAGCGTGAAAGCCAAAGGGTAGCCTTCACACGCTCAGTAGGTTTTTGCCACAGGACTTGAAGAACTCCAGCTACGGTAAAGACTCGTGGCATCTTTCTTTTGGCCTTTCGTACATGGCCCGATTCACTGAAGACCCAAGCCCGCTCGGCTTCGTCGGGTGATAGGCGAAATGCCAGATTGTCGGGTAATAATGCCGGGTGGCGGTTTACAAATCGATTGAGGTCTGCGGTCGCCCAACCCGTTATTTCAGCCACATTTCGGTCTTGTAGAACAAGCTTGCCGCGGATTTCTTTCCAATAATGTTCCGACTTTGAAATGAGTGCTCCTGGAAAGACTCTCCCAATCTCAGAAGCTTTCATCGGCCGAACCTCCCAGCCTAACCCAAGTTCAAGCAATGTCATGAACAGGGAGACGTGGCAGTTCCCGAGCCGCTACTGGGCTTTTTATTAATAGTTTCGAAACCCTCCGGCTTTTCTGCCTATTTGGCCGAACGATTCTTGATTCCAAAGGGCTGCCCATCACTTGGACGCTGACACAATCGGCTGGGTCACCCTTCAGGTTAAGTTCAGCAGGACAAAACACTTAGGGAAGAAAAGATAGCGAGGCCTAGACCCCCTCCGCCACTTTATTCCTAGGTCCCTTTTCAAACAATGCTTAGGAGAGAGGGGTGACCCAGCCGATTGTGTCAGCGTCCAGTTTTTTAACTGGTGAATGCCCAGGCTGCGGATGAACAAGGGCTCAAACGCTCTGCAGGGCTGGGAGAGCATTAGGTTGCATGGGTTGTTGCTAAGGCAAAGTGGCAGAAAAGCCGGAGGGATTGAGTGGGGTAAGTAAAATCCCTCCATGGTCATCAATAGTGTGCGTGAATGGATTGAGGTTTTAGAAGCTGCCGGTGAACTACACCGAATTTCAGCCGAGGTGGACCCCTATTTGGAAATCGCTGAAATTACTGACCGGGTTTCCAAAGAGGATGGCGCGCCCAATAAGGCTCTTCTTTTCGAGAACGTAAAAGGGATGGAGATCCCTGTCTTCATCAATGCTTTCGGCTCTCGGAATCGGATGGCCTTGTCATTGGATGGGACCCCCGATGAGCATGCCAGCAGGATTGCGGCATTGCTGAATCAATCCCCCCCCGAAGGCATCTTGGAAAAAATCAAAATGCTGCCTAAGCTTGCTGAAGTGGGGAAGTGGTTTCCCAAAAAAGTAGCCAATTCACCCTGCCAAGATGTGATTTGGACGGGAGATGAGGTTGACTTGTCTCGGCTTCCCGTTTTGACTACATGGCCTGATGATGCAGGTCCCTTTGTTACCTTCCCGCTCTGTGTGACCCAAGATCCAGAAACAGGCCGAAGGAATTTGGGCACTTACCGCCTTCAAATCATGGGTAAACGGGAGACTGGTTTCCATACCCATCTTCATAAAGACGCAAAGCGCCACTTGAACAAAGCGAGTAAAAAGGGGGACCGCATTCCCCTTGCAGTGTGTATTGGTGCTGATCCTGCAACTTGTTTCGCAAGCGTAGTTCCAGCTCCTCCAGACGTGGACGAACTATTAATTGCTGGATTTCTACGAAACAAACCTGTTCCCTTGGTGCCATGCAAATCGGTACCTCTTGAGGTGCCTGCAACTGCGGAAATTGTTTTGGAAGGTTGGGTGGACCCCACAAACTTGCGACGCGAAGGTCCTTTTGGCGATCACACCGGGTTTTACTCTTTAGCCGACGATTACCCAGTATTTGAAGTGGAATGCATCACTATGCGGAACGATCCCGTTTACCACACAACCTTAGTGGGGCGCCCTCCCCAAGAGGATTGTTGGATGACCGAAGGGATTGAACGGCTGCTGCTTCCGGTATTGCAGAAGCAATTTCCGGAAGTCTTGGATTACCGAATGCCATTCGAGGGCGTTGCCCATAACTTGATGTACCTCAAAATTAAAAAAGACTACCCTGGCCATGCTCGAAAATTGATGAACGCTATTTGGGGCCTGGGACAGGCCATGTTTACCAAAGTTATTGTGGTCGTGGATGAAGATTGTGATATCCACAACGATGCTGAGGTTGCCTGGAGGGTGCTGAACAACATTGATCCCCAGCGGGATCTTGAGTTCACTTTAGGCCCCATTGAGGTCCTAGACCATGCAAGCCGAGCAGCGTGTTATGGGTCCAAAGTGGGAATTGACGCCACGAAAAAGACGAAAGAGGAAGGATTTGAGCGGGAATGGCCTGATGCCATCAAAATGAGCTCGAATATCAAAGATTCCGTCCAAAAGAAGTGGTGCAAATTTGGGTTTGGGGCTTAGAATTTCGCCATGAAATACTCTGCGGCCTTTCTCCTCTTATTTGCGGCCTGCGCCGTTTCTGAGAACCATCCCTCTGGGTCAGCATCTGAAGTTCGAGAACATACAGAATGGCTTTCGAACGACCTCCTTGAGGGCCGTCGCGCTGGAACCCCTATGGCGGACAAAGCTGCTCATTACCTAGCTGCCCAACTTATGCTCGATGGTTTGGAGCCGGCTGGCGAAGAAGGGGGTTGGTATCAGAGTTTCCCTATGCTTTTGACGCCCCAGGCTGGCGAATGTTCCCTGACTGTTGCGGGAGTTTCATTTGATGGGATAGGGACCTTAGCCTTGTCTGCTGAAGGATTCGTTGCTTCCTCTCTGGCTACAGCCCAGTACGGGGTTGTGTTGGAGTCTTACAACATTGACCATTTTTCCGGTGCTGACGTAGACGGAAAGATTGTTCTTCTTCGCCGCTACACCGAATGGGGACCCAATGCAGAAGATAAGCTTGCTCGCCTGGGTGCCATTCGTTCGAAAGTACGCAATGCTCGTGCAGCGGGTGCAGTAGGTGTCATTTTGGGAACCCATCCGGATGATGTTGCTCAAGGTGGCGAAGCTGAAATTCCATTCACGGCATCTCATGGCACTGGTGGCATCCCCATTGTTACGGTTTCGCCCGAAACTTTTGTCCAATTGGAAAACCAAGTTGGCAAGGATGTCGAAATCTCGGCCAAGTTGGAAAAACCAACAGCAGAGACCTTGAATGTTCTTGCAATGGTATCTGGAAAATCAGATTCCGTGATTACTCTAGGCGCACATTATGATCATTTGGGTTGGGGAGGCGAAGGCTCCCTAGCGCCAGGTGTCCATGCAATCCATAACGGCGCAGATGACAATGCAAGCGGAACGGCGGTCCTTCTCCAAATTGCCGAAGCCATTGCGAATGGGCCAAAACCCGAACACAATATCCTGTTCTGCTTCTGGGGCGCTGAGGAAGAAGGGTTAATCGGGTCCAAGTACTGGGTTGAGAACCCGACCGTGGACCTCGAAAATGTCCTTTGCAACATCAATTTGGACATGGTGGGCCGTCTGCAATCAGGTGGGATTACTGTTGGCTCACACCGTACAGCCACGGCCTTTGCTTCTGGCTTGAAGGGCGCACAAGCTACAACGGATAACTTAAAATTTAATTTGACCGGTGAGGATTTGCCAGGCGGTGGTGGATCCGACCATATGTCCTTCCATGCTGCTGAAATCCCTGCCCTTTTCTTTTTCTCAGGTCTTCATTCGGATTATCACAAGCCCAGCGATGATTCGGACAAGTTGGATTATCCACGCATGAATTCACTTGTTGGCGCAACCGTTGCCTTGGTTCAAAACCTTGAGGAACAGCCTTTGAATCAATTTGCTTGGGTCAAGCCTGCCCCTGTCGCGAGCCATGGCACTGGAAACCGCCGCCGCTCAGGCGGTGGAGTTTGGTTTGGTTCCATTCCTGACTATGCAGGCGAAGGTGGAGGAACAGGAATGAAATTAGGCGGAACGGTTCCAGGTGGCCCGGCTGAAGCCGCAGGACTCATGAAAGATGATATCGTGACAGGTATTAACGATTTTGCCATTCAAGATATCTACGATTTCATGGATTCCCTGGGCGAATTCAAGGACGGGCAAACCGTGACGGTTTATATCTTGCGAAACGGAGAAAAGATGTCCATTGAACTGACATTCTTCCCTCGACCTAGTGGGGATTAGAAATCCCTGAAAAATGGCCTATGATGGGGGGCCATGAACCCTCTTCAGCTTAGTCAAAATCGCCCTGAATCTGGGAATCTTATCCCACGGAACATTCCCCCCTTTGAAGAGTGTTGGCCTTCCTCGGAAAAGAGGGCCACTACTGTTTCATTTGACGGCTTGGAACTTCAAGTCCCTTACCGCAGGGTGCACCTTAGCAATGGCGAGCACTTTGATTTATACGACACGACAGGTCCTCAGGGGTTTGACCCAAAAATGGGTTTGCCTAAGTTAAGGTCTGATTGGGTTTCAAAAGCTCCCCCTAAAAGTACTCAAATGAGCCAAGCACGGGCTGGAGTGATTACTCCTGAAATGGCCTTTGTTGCAGCTCGAGAAAAGGTGGAGCCTGAATTTGTTCGTTCTGAAATTGCCGCCGGCCGCGCAGTCATTCCTGCAAACCGAAAACATTTGGAATTGGAACCCGTCATTTTGGGCCGCAACTTTCTTACCAAAATCAATTCCAATATCGGAAACTCAGCAACTCACTCGTCCATCCAGGAAGAGGTCGAAAAATTGCAGTGGTCGGTTATGTGGGGGGCTGACACCGTGATGGACCTTTCAACAGGCGAGAACATTCACCAAACTCGTGAATGGATTATTCGGAATTCTTCAGTTCCAATTGGAACGGTGCCCATTTACCAAGCTCTTGAAAAGGTAGATGGAGATCCCGTCAAACTCAATCTTGAGATGTTTATCGAAACTTTGGTCGAGCAAGCTGAGCAGGGTGTTGATTACTTCACAATTCACGCGGGTGTTTTGCTTCAGCATGTACCCATGACCGTTGATCGCCTGACTGGAATTGTCTCCCGTGGGGGCAGCATCATGGCAAAATGGTGTCTTGCCCATCATGAGGAAAATTTCCTCTACACCGGTTTCGAAGAAATATGCAAGGTGATGAAAGAATATGACATCACTTTTAGTCTTGGCGATGGCCTTCGTCCGGGATCCCTGCACGACGCCAACGATGGGGCTCAATTTGGTGAATTGAAAGCATTGGGAGAGCTGACAAAGATTGCTTGGGAGCATGATGTTCAAACCATGATTGAAGGACCGGGACATGTTCCGCTCCATCTTGTGAAAGAAAACATGGAGCGCGAGCTTCAAGATTGTTTCGAGGCCCCTTTCTACACCTTGGGGCCGATTGTTACTGATGTCGCCCCCGGCTACGACCACATCACATCAGCAATTGGAGCGGCCAACATTGGTTGGCATGGAACCGCCATGCTTTGTTATGTCACCCCAAAAGAACACTTGGGTCTTCCGGACCGTGAAGATGTGAAACAAGGCGTCATTGCTTACCGTATTGCTGCCCATGCCGCTGATGTCGCCAAGGGTGTGCCCGGCGCGCGAGATTGGGATGATGCGCTATCTAGGGCCCGGTTTGAGTTTCGCTGGGAGGACCAATTCAACCTGTCCATGGACCCTGTAACAGCTCGCTCCTACCACGACCAAACACTTCCCTCTGAAGGCGCGAAGGTCGCCCACTTTTGCTCCATGTGTGGACCGAAATTCTGTTCCATGAAAATCACGGAAGAAGTGCGCGAAGCCATGGCGGACAAATCCAATGAGTTCTCAAAAATCGGTGGGGAGATTTATAGCTGATGTCCGTTGAAATCAAAGTTGCTTACAAGGGTTCGCTTCGTTGCGAAAGCGTACATGGCCCTAGTGGGGGAACCCTACTCACCGATGCCCCCTTAGACAATTGTGGGAAAGGAGAGAGCTTTTCTCCAACGGATCTTGTGGCCACCGCTCTTGGCTCCTGCATGCTAACTATCATGGGTATCGTGGCTGAACGACATGGCATTGACCTTTCCGAGGTAGATGTTCGAGTCGAAAAGCACATGAGCACTGATTCCGTGCGGCGCATTGTTCAGATTCCGGTTTGGATTACCGGTCCAGCCCGCCTTAGCTCAAAGGAACAACAGCTTTTAGAGGTCGCGGCCTTGACTTGCCCTGTCCACAAGAGTTTGGGCGATTCCATTGAGCGCCCGATTTCATTCGACTGGTCGAAGAATTAGTTCTTCGGGAGTAGCAGAGTCGTTTGCCCAGCTGTAAAGGCGACCTCGTCCACATGGCCGGACTCGCCGCTACCTGAAATACTGGCATGGCAATGTAGAGTCGTGTCGTGGTGAGTGAAAATGGCTCTGTGATGCAATGAGCGGAAACCATTTAAGAAAACGAGTTGCTCCTTCCAGGTATCCTTGATTGCAGTTGCGAGGTGCTCTTCATGCGAGGAACCAGCGCCTTCCAGTCGAGTTCCGTCAATGACATGGAGCTGAATGAAGCTTGCAGTTCCAATTACCTGAAAGGGAAGGATTTCGTTTGGGTCAAAACCCAGACGCTCAGCTTGAGAGGCGACCCATGATTCCAGAGCCGCTTGGTTGGGAAGATCTCGCTCAAGAGGAATCCCTTGCCAAGCAGGCACCTGAGCCAAAACAAGAAGGGCAGTTTCGCTGTTCAAATCTTCGCCGTTGGAATAAACGGGGTCATCCGTGTTGGCAACAGGCGAGGCTAGGTGGACAACAGAATCATGGATGGTGATTTCTCCGGCAAGGTCCTTTGCAGCACCTAATCCCCACATGTGGGGACCCCACATGGCTTCCTGAACGGACACTTCAGTATCCGTAATGCCTTGGTGCATCATTCCCCTGAGCGAACCCCAGTAACGGGTTTCTAGTGAGAGTTCTTGGGTTTGATGGACGGTACAAGATGCAGCAAGCAAAAAAAAAGGGAGCATGCGCATTAGTTAATCCAGTCCGCAATGAACAAGTTTGTGTCCCGTGGGCTGTTATTGGCGCGGTTGCTTGCAAAAATTAGCCTTCGGCCATCATGGCTAAACATGGGAAAGCCATCGAAGGTAGGATTGGTGGTCACCCGTTCATTACCGGTTCCATCTTGGTTGATGATGAAAATGTCAAAGTCCCTGCCATCTTTTGAGGCTTGATTTGTGCAGTAAACAATGCGCTTGTTGTCAGGGTGAAAGTAAGGCGCAAAGTTGGCAGCTGTATTGTCTGTTACTTGAACTTTGTGGTCTCCGTCAAGATCCATAATCATAATCTGAAGAGCCATAGGCTCAATTAAATCTTTATTGAGAAGGTCAAGGTAGCGGTTTCTTTCCTTTTCTGTTTTTGGATGGAAAGCGCGATAAACAATTCGTTTCCCGTCAGGAGAGAAGAAAGGGCCACCGTCATAACCCAAAGCCGTCGTGAGGCGTTTGACTCCGGACCCATCCAGGTTCATGGTGTAAACATCCAAATCACCTTTGCGAGTTGAAGTAAAAACAATCTTGTCTCCCCGGGGGCTAACCACAGCTTCGGCATCGTAGCCAGGGGAATGAGTGAGCGCAGTCAGCTCGCGGGTTTTTAGGTTGCGCACATAAATGTCAAACTGGGGATAGATTTTCCAGACATAACCCATGGAGTAGTCAGGAGGGGGCATGCAGTCAGGGCCAGCGGCATGTGTACTTGCAAACACCACACCCTCATCGTTGGGCATAAAGTAAGCACAAGTAGTGCGACCAGTTCCGGTACTTACTAATTCACGGCTCCCAGTCAGCAAATCTAAAACATAGATTTGATCGCAATGTGCGCCGGGGACGGTGGCTTGATAACTAATGCGATCACCCATCCAGCTGAAGTAGCCTTCCGCGTTTTCTCCATCAGTTGTCAGGCGTCGTATGGCTCCAAAGTGTTTTTCCCCAGGAAAACGAAGGGACTCCCGTTCGGGAAGGCCAATTTCCTGATGGGCGGGCAAAGGCTCTTGAGTGGGCGGGGCGGCATGACCTTCCTGAGGAAGGACTGAAATAATGAGGCTCGTGAGAATCATGGATTTGATGAGGTGTCTTTGCGAGTCGGAACAGGGTCGTAGCCGCCTCGGCAGAAGGGATTGCACCGTAGCACCCTCCAACATGCAAGAAGGAGTCCCCAGAAAGCACCCCGAATTTCTACTGCTTCGAGAGCGTAATGGGAACAAGTGGGTTCAAAACGGCATTTTCCACTCCCAAGGAGTGGGCTGATGGCCTTTTGATAAGCCCGAAGAAGCCAGAGGAGAAGACCTTTCACGGGTTCATTTTTTGTGCCAGTTTGGGGATCAGAGAGGTCCATTCCTCTTCTAATTCAGCAGGAGGGAGTTTCTTTCCCGCTCGAAGGGGAATCACAATAAAGTCCCAAGCGGGAAGCTCAGCACGGATGTGACGAAAAACCTCCCGAAGAACCCGTTTCGCTTGATTACGGAGCACTGCTGAGGGGCTGTACTTACGGCCCACAGAGAGACCCAGGCGGGCACCTGCGGGGTGGTTGCTGAGGGTGGCAACGAGTAGAATGTGGCGTCCCCTTGCGCGGACCCCTTGTCCGTAAATGTGGGCAAAATCTGCCCTACTTCGAACACGATGTGCTCGCCGGAAGAAGAGATTTTTCTTCTCCCTTGCTGGAACGGACTTTGATTCGGAGTTTTCCTTCATCCTCTTCCCTTACAGGATACTTTCCCCATGACCACTGCTGAAACAACCGCCGGAATCGCTCCAGAAAATGTACACGCCACTCTGAAAAACTGGATTTTGGTAGATGGTTACCCCCTAGTTTGCGATTTAGAGGCCTCCAAAGGCAGTCAACTCGTTGACTCCCGCACGGGAAAGTCCTACCTCGACTTCTTCGGTTGCTTTGGTTCTACCCCTCTTGGGTGGAACCCTGATTGCCTTCAGGACCCTGCATTTCTGGAGTACGCTCGAACATCTGTCCTGAATCGCCCAGCAAATTCCGATCTCTACACGGCAGAGATGGCCAATTTCGTAAAGACCTTTGGGGAAATTTTGGCTCCTGAAGGTTTTAAGCATTCCTTCTTTATTGATGGGGGAGCTCTAGCTGTTGAGAATGCCCTAAAGGTCGCATTTGACTGGAAAGTTCGTCGGAATCGCGCAAAGGGAGTAGATTCTGATGTTGGCGGGAAAGCACTTCACTTCCGGCATGCCTTTCACGGCCGTTCGGGATATACCATGTCCCTCACCAATACGGATCCCAATAAGGTGAACTACTTTCCGAAGTTTGATTGGCCTCGGGTTGATTCGCCTGCCTTGACCTTCCCTCTGACTGAGGAAAACTTATCCGCCGTTCGCCAGGCCGAAGAAGAGTCCTTGCAGCAAATCGATTCAGCATTCGACCAACACGGTGACGACATTGCCTGCATCATTATTGAGCCGATTCAAGCAGAAGGCGGAGACCGCCATTTCCGGCCTGAGTTCATGCAAGCGCTCCAAGCGCGTTGTGAAAGATACGATTGCCTTTTTATCGTAGATGAAGTGCAAACCGGTTTCTGGGCAAGTGGTAAAACTTGGTGCCACGAACATCACAATGTTCAGCCAGACATCATTGTCTTTGGTAAGAAATCCCAACAGTGTGGCATTCTTTGTGGTGAGAAAATCGACCTCGTCCCTGACAATGTTTTTGAGATGTCCAGCCGCATTAACTCCACTTGGGGTGGAAACCTGGTGGACATGATTCGTTCAACTTATATCATCCAGGAAGTTGTCGCCAAGGACTTGGGGAAGAATGCTGCCGAGCGTGGCCAGCAATGGTTGGAGGGCATGAACAAACTCGCCTCCTCCCATGAAGGACTGATATCTAATGTGCGGGGAATGGGCCTCATCATGGGCTTTGATTTGTCCAGCACTGATTTGCGTGATGCATGTCTTTCCGGAATGATGGATGCTGGAATGATGGGACTCTCGTGCGGAACTCACACGGTTCGTTTCCGTCCCCATCTTGCCATTACGGCTGAAGATGTTGAACTTTGCTTAGAAAAGACCGCCATCTCCCTCAAGGGGATTGCTTAGGTCAATCTTCCAGGTTGAGCAAGGCTGGCGCTTGTGGTTGGAGTTTCTTCCAAACCGCAGCGACGGTGTTCGTTTCTAAGCCTTTGTAAAGTTCCTGGATAGCGGCCTCAATTTCAGGAGCTTTACTTTCGGCTCTGGCTTTTAATAGATACTCTTCAATTTGTTCCCGAGCTTTCCCTTGGCTTGCTTGTTTGGCAGCTCGCCCAAGGTGCTTCCATGCTTTTCGCGCTTGGCGGAAGTCGGATGTTTTTTGAAAAGCATTCAATCGACTTTGGCAAAGATCTCCCGTTGGAGTTCCTTGGAATTCAGTTGCCCCAAAGTGCAAGATGTATTCCGCTTCCATGGGATAGCCTCCTTCGGCCAGCTCCTGGGCTTGATGGGGAAGATTTGCCCCCAAGGCTTCTAACTCATTCCGAATTTGTTTCGCCTCGATGACTTCTGGCATATTGGGGGAGCTTAGTTCTGCAAGTTCAGTGAGAGCGAGCAGAGTCTCTTTTAGTTTCCCTTCCGAAAGAAGCTTCTTTGCTAAGGGAATTTGTGGGGCAAGGCGCTGAACATCTTCCAAGGAGCAAGATTCCGCAAGGTCTGCCATTGCCGTCTCGAGATAAGTTTCAGGATCACCGTCTTTCCAGCCCTGCCCACGAACGAGGCCGGGGTCCCCTTCCCAAACAACAAGTCCAGCAGGGTCAAGAAGGAGAATTCTAGGAAGGCCAAAACCGCCCACTCCGAGGTTGTATCGGGGATAATTGATAAAGCTAATGTCCATCGCAACAGGCAGACCGGGCATGGGATGCTGCTTCAGCCAATCTTTGGTCTCTGTTGGCGAGTGTTGTCCGCTGGAAATCACGATGAAGTGAAAACCCAGAGGAGCCCACTTTTTCCAGAGTTGAGCATAGAAAGCAGTAGAAGGAATCACTTTATCTTGATAAGGAGCCCAAAAAATCAAGGCGGCTGGGCGACCTTTGAAATCGGACAAACGAACAGGATCCTCTTGAATCCAATGGAGGCCGCTCAGTGGCGGGGGCGAGGTGCCCTGAAAACTACCAGGTGCGCGAGTGGTTTCCTGGTTGGCCAGGCTCTCCATGGCGAGCATGCGAGCAACTTCACCTGAGGGGTCGCGGGGATTGTGCGAGAGCATCCGAACATTTTGAAAGAAGGCCTGTCCTGAACCGGCAAGCAGGCCGAATCCACCGCGAATGCTTTGGCGGTTCGGCATGGTGAGAGAGCGAATGAAATCGCCATTCAGGTAAACATCTAGAACTTTACCCACAACATCAATCCGGAGCTGGTTCCAGGTGGGCTTCAGGAGAACTGTCCGGTGGTCTCGCACTTTCCAGAGCCCGCCAAGTTGGGTGCTGATATCAAGGTAGCCGCTGGGGTGAAGGAGAACAGCGTGTCCATTGTTTTTGTCTTTTCGCCCAAAGCAAAGACCTGCCAACTTGGAAGGGTCTCCAAACTGAAGTTCAGCTTCCAAAGAGAAATCAGCATCAAATGTAACGTCGCAAATCAATTCCTGAGTTCGGAATTCCCTTTCTGATAAATCACCACCGTCTTTGGTGTCGATTCTGGATTCAATCTGGGATCCATAAGCTCGGTAGGAATCCGAGCCGGCCCAACCATCGAGGTTGTGTTCGTTGTAAATCAACTTCCAGTTTTGAAGAGTAAGGCCAGTGCTTTTTGCAACATCGGAATAGAAAACTCTCGCTTCGCTTGAACCAAAACTGGAAGCAAGCCTTTTGGAGATTTCCAGAGCCATGAGGGGGTATCCGCGGTCGAAGTAGGAATGGGCAAGGGTCATGCCGCGCTTTTGAATATCTTCCTGAAGCTTTTTATGCTTCCGGTGAAGAGGGTCAAGCTCTAGGACCTTTCCCAAGGCGGCGGGGTATTGCTCATTAGAATCAGTGAGTCCTCTGAGCTCACACTCGCGGGCAAACTCCAGGTAGAGAGCGAGAGCGCGGTCGAGTAACTTGAGATCTTCGAGAAGGGTCGCCAATTTCCAGATGACTTCTGGGTTTTCTGAATCATGAAGATAAGCCTCTTCGAAAAACTCTAAAGCAAGTTGAGTGTCGCCTCGGTCAAGGGCGAGCTCTCCGTATTCAAGTTTTGTTTTCCCAGAGGGCTTTTTCCCGAGTTGAATATCTTGCAACTCCAGAATCCATTTGGACCAAACTGCGTTCAGGTCATCAATGTTGTCCACTGGAGATTGAGGGGCTCCCTTGAGGACAACCTCTTCAAAGTGTTCAACTGGGTTCGCTCGGCCAGCGGCACCAGAGAGGTAGTACTCATGGAGCGCTTTGCGGTAAATTGTTTCGCCAGTTTCTGGATTCCGGAAGTTGTAAAGAAAATAAACAACTCCCCAGGTGGGTGCGTACCAAGGAGGGCCCCATTGATAATCATTCTCCACAATGATCCTAAAGGTGGGAGCCTCATCGGGGGTTTCCCAGTCCCCATTCTCGTCAGGCGAGGCATCTCTTCCCTTTTCCATCCAGCCCCTTTCCATGCGTGTAGCAAGAGGAAAGAGTCGATGGGAGGGAACCTGGTTCCATTTCACGGAGCCGTTTGACAAGATGGTGGTTCCTTCAAAAAAGGAGGCATAGGCCTCGTTTAGCCAACCAGGAACCCCGCCCTTTCCAGTCAAGGAGACGAACTGGTGGGCCGCCTCGTGGAAGAGAGTTCCATACATGCTAAGAATGGTTTCTTTTCCGGTTGTTCCACCAACAAATGTCTGAACGCTAGAGCCGTTGAAAAAACCACCGGTCCAATCGTTTTCAGGGAGGCCATTTTTCTCTAAATACTCTTCGCGATTTTTATAAATCAGGACAGAAATCTTCGGAGTGGGGCCACCATCTTCCTTGTAGTGAAAAAACTTCCTGTAAGCACTATTCATTTGCTCCATTGCAATAGGAGCTGTTTTTGATATCAAAAAACCAGCATCTGTTTTGTAGCGATAATTTTCGGTGTCAGATTCAAATGCGGTTTCCCAGGTTGAATGCTTTGCCTCTAACTCAGCAATGGTTTCTGGATCCATGCCTTCAGTTGGGTCCTCAGCACCTGCTAAAACATCTTCAACTGCCACATCTGCGCCACCGGTTCGTTGGATTTCTTTAATAGCATCTCTGGCGCGAGTCGATAGGCTGTCTGCAAGCAAAGTTTCTTGATAAAGTTCAATAGCGGAGTGAAGTCGTCCCTTCTTCTGATGTTGCTTTGCCAGGTTGAGTAAGCCTTCGACGTAATCATCAGAAAGTTCCAAGAGTTCCTCGGCTTGCGGGTCAATTTTGAGAAGAGATTTGAGAACTTCTCGCCGCTTTGATTTATAGCTTCTTTTAATGCTGGGTGTTTTTGTAACATCCAGCCAGCGATGCAGAGCATGCACAGCAGTGTCGTTGTCTTCTTGGATTTGAGCAGTTTCTGCGAGCATCAAAAGAGCCCCCAAATGATTGGAATCCATCTCAAGGGCGCGCTCGATACTTGTCCGCGCAAGAACCAACTTCCCTTCTTCTAGGAAACGGTTCGCATTTGCCAGATACTTGTCGACAAAACTAGGGTCGCCTCCGCTCTGGAGACCCATCAGAAGCAGTAAAAGGGGAGGGAGAAAGGTGGTGAACATCCTCAGACAATCTTAGTGTGGCGGCGAAGTTGGCCACACGCAGCATCCGCTGAAGATCCCATACTTCTCCTTAAAGTCGCACTTAAAGATTGTGTTTTGAGAATGTTTAGGAATATTCCACAAGTGGAGTCCGTTGGCCGAGCAAACCCGAGGCCAGCAACAGGATTGTAGGGAATGAGATTAATGTGGCACCTTTTGTCACGGAGTAAGTCTGCAAGTTCATGTGCAGCTTGAGTAGAGTCATTTACCCCTGAAAGGAGAACATACTCAATGGTGTATTCTCTGCCATTTTTGGCAAAAAGTTGTTCCATTTCTCCAAGTGTTTCTTCAATCGTTCGTTTGGAAAGGCCTGGAATGAGCTCATGTCTCAATTCGTCTTGGATAGCGTGAAGCGAAAGGGCAACATTGATGTTGTGGGGCCAGTTTGCCAAAGTTGTAATGGCATTTTTCGGAGCGACGGTAGAGAGGGTGACTCGTCTTGCGCCAAGGTCCATGCCTGCGGGATCCAAAAGGCATTCCAGGGCATTTAGAGTTGGCGTCAAGTTGAATCCGGCATCACCCATTCCCATCACTACAAGGCGATGAAAGTCGCCCATTTCATTTCTTAGCCAGAGGACTTGCTCCAAAATTTCAGCTTGGGTCAAATTTCTTTCAAGCCCCTCGGAGCCACTTGCGCAGAATTTGCACTTGACAGGGCACCCAACCTGGGTGCTAATGCAAAATGTTTGCCCTTGAGTTCCAGGCATGCCGACCGCCTCAGTAGAAGCACCATCGGGATACCTCAGAAGAAGCTTGCATGCCCCATCGGGAGAATCCATACGCGTTTCCAAGTTTGCGGAAAGCAATGGACTTGAATCGGCAAGTTGATTCCTTGCTGACACCGGGAGGTCGGTCATTTTTAGCCAACTGGAGACTCCTCTTTTAAAGACCCATTTCGCTGCTATTTTCCCATGGAATCCTGGCGAGCCATATTCTTGAAACAACCTCGGCCATTCCTTGGGGTGGTGCTGGAGGAAAGTAGTAGAGGACTCGGACACGATTAAAGCCCAGCAACTACTTCAAAAATTTCGTGAGCCCATTGGACAGCAAGCTCTTCGTCTGGTGGATTGCATCCACCTACTCCTTGATGCCCTCCGCCCTCGTACTTCTCTAAGAGATGGCCCAAGTGGGGGCCCTCCTTTGGGCGGTTCCAGGGATTGCTGGCAGCTGTAATGTGAACCCCAGCTCTTGTTGGAAGAATCGTAATCGCATATTCCAACTCAGGATAAAGATAGAAGGGTGCGAAACGCTCCCGGCGGATTTTTTTGGAGCGTAAATCCGCCAAAACAGCAGTCGGGGTGCGATCCACTACATTCGCCGGAAAGTTCTCAAGAGCATTGTCCCGATTCCGTTCTGCCCGCTTTGCACATTTCGAAACGAGGGGGTCTAGAGAAATGTCCAAAAGGGAGGAGCTTTTCATAAGACCCACTAAGCGGTCGTGGTAGGAATAATCAGGAGCGCAAGTGAGGGAGCGCGTAATCAAAAGGGCAGGCTCCTTTCCGAACAAGACCTGGTCCGCACTTTTGTAACTAGCGGAGTCAATAATGTTTGACCAATGAACAAGTTCCTGGAAATCGTCCCCGCCTTTCCAGTTCCAATGCTCTTTAGCATGTCGCAAGATAATGGGTGGACATGATGGGGAATCTGGGTCGAAGAAAGAGGTAGAAGAATTCTCATACCGTTCCGCATGACCTTTTTGAAGGAAGGTCGTTGGGTGATGGTCAAACCAATAAGTAGCGCGCGGGTGGTAGTGAAAATCCACAATTGCAAACCGCTCCCCGTTTGCAAAGGAGCTCCAATTCAAGCGGTTGTCAAAGTTAACTCCTCTCCAGTCCACATCTTTCTCAAGTTCCGAATCCAGTAGTGCCTTTGCAAGGATGGCCGCCGAGGCCATTCCGTCAAAATCTCGATGATAGTAAATCTTGAGCATGTTATTCCTTGGGCAAAGGATGAATTCCATAAATATACTTTCTAAAGAAGGGAAGCAAATCTAGCTCACTTCTCTTTTCCAAAGAAAGGCGAAGATCCTCTGTACTCCATTGACCTCCGTCTCGAAGAGCAGCGTTCAGGCAGGCATCTAGACAATCTTCTCCGACCTCATTCGCCAACATCCTCCACACAAGTGCGCCGCGACTGAGAAGACGCTGTGGCCCAAGTAAGTCATCTCGGGGCGTGAGGCTGAGTGGGATTCGGACTGCAGGCAGGGAGGCTTCGCGTTGTTTCCAACTAAGCAACATATTGGCTGATTCTTTGCTGTGTTCAAGTAGGCGAAGAAGCCGCCATGCCGAATATTCTGCGAGAGAGACTTCCAAGAAGGGGGCAGCTGTTCCCAGCCCGCGTAATTGGAGGCCGAACTTTCGAGAGGTAATGAGTTCGGCGAGCCCTTTACGACGAGTGCCATTACCGTAAGCAGCATCTAGAGGGGTTTGAAGCCAGTCCTTCTTTTCGTCAAGAATGGCCAAACCTGGGAGCATGCGGTCTCCGGCACCCGGGAATGTGGCAAGTCTCCAAGGGTCTTCGTTCCCGGGAAGCCAATCTAGAAGGCCTCTATCTAAGTTGTCTAAAAATGTGAGGGGAGCTTGGTATTCACGACTTCGGGATCCACTTCGAAGCCAAATGGGATGTGCACCATCTTTATATTTTCGGTACTGACCAATGATGGCGAAGGGCCACGCATTGCCTGGAGCTAAAGTTGGAAAAGTGAGCTCCCGAACAGGTGAGGAATCAAGAACCTTGTTGGAAGTCGGAGTGGTCCAAGAGAGGGCATGATCAAAGGCCGGAACTTCCAGTGTTAAGTTCCAAGAAGGGGGCAGGATTTGTTGAGGGTCAACATCCTCCAAGAGTGGGACGGCAAGCCACGTTGAATCAAGAAGTCCAATGGAATGGCCCGAGAGAACTACGCCCACTTTCGCAGCCTGTTCAGCATCTTTACCCAGATTCAAGGAGTATCGAATTCGATGAAGGCCGTTTTCTCCAGTGGACTTTCGCGGCTCCTCGCCAGGAATCCACCAATCCATAACTTGAAGGTTGCCCAGAGCTGGAGAGGGTTGGAACTCGAGCTCCACATTCAAAGCATTCGCTTGCAGATGAGTGCTGAGTTTGATGCTGTAATGGCCAAGAGATATTGGGGCAGCCTTTTTCTTGCCGAGGCCTCGTTCAAAATCTTCCTCTTGAGGGGGAGAGGGTCGCCAGGATATAGGTGGTTGAAGGCTCGCCATTGCGGCCCTAGCGGAATCAAGACCCAATTGAGGACCTTCCCAAGAAGAAAGGACAAGGTGATCGGCTTGCACGAGCACTCTTTCTAAAACAGCCAACTTCATTCCACTACGGGTGTACAAGATTTCCGTTCCTGCAGCGTTATCTCCTGCCCAAGTGCCAGTCCAGGGAGTCATTTGGTATTTGAGCTGGTGAAGGAAGGGCTTCCAGAGGCGGTCTCGATGGTCTTGGGCCACCGCAGCACTTGTCGCTCCGGAGTGCTCCAACAGGTAATGAGCCACTGTAAATCGAGAGTCCCCTCGAGGATGTAAAGAGACCCAAGTTGGAGTAGTGCCCTCAACTTGATGAAAGGCGAGGTAGCCCAGGGGAAGTTCCATTTTGAATGGAGCTTCCGCCTGAGCCTGTGGGCTACACAAAAGGGCTAGGAGGGGAAACAGCATGGCCAGAGTCCGTCAGGCTGGAATCTTAGCCGATGCGCTTAGGCAGATTCTCTCTTGGATTCATCAAGGTTCTCTAGGAGAACCGTAGCGTTTCCAGAACGAATCATCTCGGCGGTGACCACAAATCGGCCAGGCTCGGAGTGGTCGGGAAGGTTGTACATCAAATCGTGGAGAACCGATTCCAAAATCGACCGAAGTGAGCGCACCCCGGTTTTTCGGTCGTACGCCATTTGAGCGATAGTTTCGAGGGCTTCTTCAGAGAATGCCAGCTCGTGGTCTTCCATCGCAAAATAAGCTTGGTATTGCTTCACCAATGCATTGCGAGGCTCCACAAGGATGTGGGTAAGATCTTCAACATCTAATTCGTGAAGATTCACAAAGACGGGAAGGCGGCCCACGAATTCGGGAATCAAACCAAACTCAATCAAATCCTTGGTGTCGAGAGAGGGCATGAGTTTCTCCCGGTCTGTTAGATTTGTAGCTTGGTGTTGAACAAGCTCCTCGTCGGAGCCATGGAAACCAATATTGCCCATTCCAATTCGGCGACCAATTAGTTCTTCAATGCCGGAGAAGGTTCCGCCGCAGATAAAGAGAATGCCCGAGGTGTCCATTTGAATGCAGGACTGTTCAGGGTGTTTGCGGCCGCCCTGAGGCGGGACATTGGCCACGGAACCCTCAAGAATTTTGAGCAAAGCTTGTTGAACACCTTCGCCGCTTACATCACGAGTAATGCTGACATTTTGAGTTGTGCGAGCAATCTTGTCGATTTCATCAATGTAGATAATTCCTCTCTGAGCCTTTTCGAGATCGAAGTCGCATGAATGCAGCAACTTCAGGAGGATATTTTCGACATCTTCGCCAACATAGCCGGCTTCGGTAAGGGTGGTCGCGTCGGCAATCGCGAATGGAACATCCAAAATTCGGGCCAAGGTTCGGGCAAGGAGAGTTTTTCCCGATCCAGTTGGGCCCACCAAAAGAACATTTGATTTTTCTAAATCAACATCAGCAAAGGCAGGGAGGGCTGTGTCTTCTTGGAGCGCACGAATCCTTTTGTAATGGTTGTAAACGGCAACCGCAAGAACCTTCTTGGCATCGTCTTGACCATAAACGAATTCATTCAAGCGTGAAACAATATCCTTGGGGGGGAGGCTTGTTTCAAGCTCTTCAAGGGATGATGCTTCTGTATGCTGAACCCGGCGGTCTTCTTCATGAAGAATGGAATTGCAAATATCTACACATTCGTTGCAAATATATATTCCGGGAGGACCAGCAATCAAGGATTGCACTTGCGCACGCACCTTTTCGCAAAAGGTGCACCGCTCAGCACCGCCTCGTTCGGTAGATTTAGACATCACCCTATCCTAACACAAGAAAGGAGCTTGGAGCAGAAAGCAGGGGAAGTTGTCCTAGTCTCCAATGACCTGGTCAACAAGGCCAAAATCAACAGCCTCTGAGGCCGAGAGGAAATTGTCCCGGTCAGTGGC
The DNA here is from genome assembly GCA_030748415.1 of Planctomycetota bacterium. GTDB lineage: Bacteria > Planctomycetota > UBA1135 > UBA1135 > UBA1135 > UBA7888. Next base: position 6,530 of record JASMMA010000017.1, on the reverse strand, counting down.
TTTCTCGACCTGCTTCACAGTTTTCCCTGAGTGCTTGGCCAAGATGCCATTAAGGCGCTCTTTCAAGTGCAGGATTTCCTTGACTTGGATTTCCATATCTGCAGCAGTTCCTTGGGTTCCACCCCAAGGCTGGTGAATCATGACCCTGGAGTTGGGCAGGATAAAACGCTTCTCTTTTGCGCCGCCAGCAAGCAGGACGGCACCCATGGATGCACATTGGCCAATGCAATAAGTGGCCACATCACAGTCAATGTACTGCATGGTGTCATACATTGCCAAACCAGCAGTTACCGAGCCCCCAGGGCTGTTGATGTACATTTGGACATCCTGTGTTTTATTCATTTTGTGTAAAAACAAAAGTTGGGCAACAACCACATTGGCGACCATGTCATTAATCTCGGTTCCAATGAAGATAATTCGGTCCTCCATGAGGCGCGAATAAAGGTCGTAGGTGCGTTCGCCTCGCCCAGTCTTTTCAATGACATAGGGGATGCTGAAGTCGAATGTAGTGGGTGCTTTGTCACTCATGGCTTTGAGAAGGCTACTCGGCCGCGCTGCTGGCTTCAACTTCTGGAGCAGGTGCATTTTGAGCGGCCAGTTGAATGGCTACAAAATTTCGGGCTTTCCCCTCCAAAATGTCTCCCTTGAGTTGGGATTCTAGGCCACGCTCCTGATAGAAGGCCTTCGTTGTTTTGACATCGGTTCCGTTTTGCATCCCGATTTCGCGATAGGCCTGGTCCATGTCCTTTTTGTTCACGCTCAGTTGAGCAGAGGCAGCAATGCGACGGAGCAAGAAGTACATTTGAAGGTTTTTCTTGGAGTTTTCTCGAATGGCAGGTCGCTGGCCTTCGGCTTCCTTTTTGGCCTCCTCTTCGGATTTGCCTCCTTTCTGAATGCGTTCTACGGCACCTTTTTCGGCGTGCTCCGCTTCTTCATCAATGAGTCGATTGGGTAAATCGAAGGGTTTAAGGGACAAGATAGAAGCAAGGGCTTCTTCTACTTGGCGGCGCCGTTCGTTTGCCTCGTTTTCCATTCCGATGCGTCCGGACACCATTTCGCGTAGCTTTTCTTCGCTTTCAATTTGAAGGTCTTGAATCAACTCTTCGACATTGGCATGCCGTGGTGTCACGATGCGCTTCACAGTCACTTTTACAGTTCCCTTTTCTCCAACCCACTCGGACTTTTCAAAACCTTCGTTAAATTCAACATCCAACTCCAACTTGTCTCCAGGTTTGGCGCCGGTCATCTTTTCATCGTAGGTTTCAGGGTTTGACCCATAAAGGGGAGAGCCTAGGGCAAGTTTGAGATCTTTCGCTTCAGGACCTTCATCTCCATTCATAAAAAACTGAATGTCGGAATCAGCAAGGGTGTCTGAATCCAAGGACGCCCCCTCTTTCTCCTCAAAGCGAGGGTGATCTCGGCCAATCGCTTTCAGCGTTTCTTCAATTTGCTCATCAGAGGGGTCGGTAGGCATAGCTTCAATGTTTATTTCCGACCATTCCGGAAGTTCAATATCAGGTGCAGTCTCTACTTCAAAATCAAAGGAGTAATCCTGGCCCTCGGGAATGTCGTGCTTCGTAGCGTCGAAATCCATCAAACGGAGAACTTCTAGTTTTGTTTCAACAAGGGCCTCAGGGACTACGTGCTCCAAAAGGTGCTCGGATGCCTCGGCCTGAAGGCCATCGCCTACCATGCCGCGAAGCATCTCCATGGGAGCTTTGCCAGGTCGAAATCCAGGTATTTTTACGTTTCGCGTAGCAGCGCGAATGGCATGTTCGTATTCCTGGGCCACGCGTTCTGCAGGCACTTTGACCGAAATTTTGTAGTGGCAGGTTCCGATGGAGTCAAAACTTGCGGCGATGGGAACTGTTTTTGATTTCTTAGACACGGTTTCAGGGATTGTAGGAGCCAGGTATTTTACCCGAAGCGGTATCATTTGCCTCCCAAATCTCACATCCACTCATGACCTCACACCGTTCCCCGTTTTTGTCTTTTTTGCTGGTGGTGATTGCTGTGACCCTTTGTTTGGTTGCTATTTACGGAACTCGGCCCGATCCACCGCGCCCAATGGCTCCCACGCCATCACCGGCCCCTGTTGTGATCCGGAACCTTGAACTTCAAGAAAGAGCTCTTGACGTGCGCGTATGGGGAAATTTGGAAGCTTGGCAGGAGGCCACACTTGCAGCCGAACAGGCAGGAAAGGTGGTCTGGAAAAAGCCTGGCCTGGAAATGGGGGACCATGTCCAAGTAGGCGAGACTCTTTTCCGGCTTGACCCAAAGCCATTTGAACTTGCGGTCCAACGCACTCAGGCCGCCCATTTTGCTGCCGTCGCTGCCCATGAAGCTCAGCAGGCCACTGTTCTTGGCGCACGCCGTGCCCTGCATTCTGCTCGACAACAAGAAACTCTTGCCGAGCGGGAATTGCAACGGGTCACTCTTCTCGAGCGAAAAGGAGACGCTTCCGCTTCGCGGCTGGATCAAGCGGAGAAGGCTCGAGTGAGCGCAGTGGCTGCCCGGGAAAACACCGAATACAGTTTGGCCTCTTCTGAAGCTGCACTTCGCGCAAGCTCTGCTCAAAGTGAAGAAGCTGCAGCAGCCCTGGCCACAGCTCAAGACGCACTAGAGCGATCGAGCATTTTGGCCCCCTTCGACGGAGAGGTAGGTTCCATTTTTGTCGATGCTGGCGATTGGTTAGGACCAGGCGCACCAGCCCTTCACTTAATTGACCGTTCGCGACTTCGCGCAACCCTGCAAGTGCCTACGGATGATGTTGCTGGGATTCAAAAGGCTGGAGCCGTACTTTTGAAAACAGGCACACTTCTTGAGGCTAAAGGGAAAGTCCTTGGAGTCAATCCAACAGTACATCGGGAAAGTCGTAGCCAATCCGTTGTCGTGGAAGTGCCCAATCCCCTTAATACTCTTTCAGTTGGAATGCATGTTTCAGCTACGATTTTTAAGGGAGCAAAGAGTGCCCTATGGTTGAGGCCTGCGGAATATTCACTTTTTGAAGGGATTCCAACTGCATGGGCCCTTTCCTCGGATTCGAAACAAGTTCATCCGTCACCTTTGAAGTTGGGAAGACCACTTGTGGATAGCGAAGACCGCACATGGCTCCCTGTTTTGTCGGGGCTCTCTGTGGGGCAGAGCATTGCCACCACCAACCTGGAAGTGCTCACTGACGGAGCTCTCGTAGAAGTTGTGCAACACTAAGCATGCGTAGCATCATTCGCTTTGCGGTCCTGAATCCAGTCGCTGGTAATTTACTCTTCCTAGGAGTTCTAGCACTGGGCGCACTTTCCCTGGGTGGTTTGCCGCGCGAAGTCTTCCCCGAGTTTTCCAAAGGTGCCGCCGAAATCAATGTCGCTTTCCCGAATGCTTCCCCCGATGAAGTTGAACGACTGGTAACCATTCCCATTGAGGAAGCCGCCGACTCCTTGGAAGGCACCGATGAGATACTGTCCTTTTCCAAGCAAGGCATTTCTCGCCTTTTTGTCAAAGTTCAGCAGGGTACGGATCTTCAACAGTATCTGGATGAACTTCGCCAAGAGGTCGATGCGATTGAAGATTGGCCCGAAGACGCCAAAGACCCACGGATTTGGGAGCAAAAGGTTCAGTTCCCCGTTGTCAATGTGAACCTCTTCGGGAACTTAGAAATTGAATCCATGCGGCCTATTGCGGAACGCCTCCGGGATCGTTTGCGAGACATTCCACACATTGCCGGGGTAAATGTGATGGGATTGCCTGAACCCGAGATGCAGGTTTCGATTCTCCCTAAGGATTTGGAACGCTGGGGTTTGACTCTTGCTGAAGTTTCCCAATCCCTTGGGGCCCAGGTACACGACTTGCCTGCCGGTTCATTGGAAACCTCTGCTGGCGCAGTTCGCTTGCGGGTGTTGGGGGAGGAAACGGACCCTGACCGCCTTGCTCGCCGGCCCCTTCGCTCCTTTCCAAACGGTGCCATTGTGCGTTTGGGGGATGTGGCCCAGGTTCGCTTGGCCCATGAAAAAGAAATTACTCTGGGGCGTTACAACGGATATGACAGCATTACTCTTGCTGTAACTAAAGATTCCCGCGGCGATGTGATTGATATGGTTGCTGCCGTTGAGGAAATCGTTTCCTCTGAATCAGGCAAACTTCCCCAAGGTGTGTCTATTGGAATATCTTCCGATTTTTCTATTTATGTTCAAAACCGCCTCAACACTTTGCTTCAATCGGGTTTCTTTGGCCTGGCCCTCGTGTTGCTCATGCTCTGGGTTTTTCTGGATGCTCGCATCGCCCTGATGACCGCCGCGGGCATTCCGATGGCAGTCATGGGGGGCATTTTGCTCATGTCTGCTTTTGGCATTACGATGAATATGCTCTCCATGTTCGCATTTATTTTGGTGTTGGGAATGGTTGTGGACGATGCCATCGTGGTTGTGGAAAATTGCTACCGCTATGTGGAAATGGGCCTCCCTGTCCGGGAAGCTGCCCTGCGTGGTACTACCGAAGTTGCGTGGCCTGTATTGACAACCGTTGCAACAACCGTGGTTGCCTTTAGCTCGATGCTCATGATTGATGGTGAACTTGGCCAATGGATGTCCCCTGTCCCTAAAGTTGCCAGCCTGACTCTTGCCGCATCTTTATTGGAAGCTCTTGCGGTCTTGCCCTCGCATTTCGCAGAGTGGGTGAACCCGATTCCGGAGGCAACCGGCGAGACCTTTTTATCGAAGGAACCCGCTGCCAGGAAACGGTGGTATGCGCCCCTCCAACGAAATTATGAACGCCTTCTCAAGACTGCAGTTCGGCACCGAATTACCTTTGCAACTGGTGCCATTGGTTTATTGTTGTGTGCAGGTGCCTTGTTTCATAGTGGCCACTTAAAATTTGTGCTTATGCCCGACTTTGAGGCGAAACTTTTTTTCCTCAATATTGAAGCTCCAACGCATTACTCGGTGGAACAAACATCAGGGGCTCTTCGGACTGTGGACGAGGCAATCTCAGAACTTCCTCGCTCCGAGGTAGAAAGTTATGTCACTCTCGCTGGTGCTCTTTACTCTGATCAGACAAACTATAAAACTGGTTCCCACTTGGGGCAGGTATTTGTAGAGCTAGTCGAGGGTGGTGCCCGAAAGCGGAGCACTCAAGAAATCAAGCAAGAACTTCGCCAAAAGATTGGACTACCACCTGGAATAACTGCTCTTGATTTTGCAGAACCCCAAGCTGGTCCAACCGGTGCCGCTATTGAAATTCGGCTCTCTGGTACAGACGGAGAGCAACTTGTCCACGCTTCTGAAAAATTGGTCTCCTTTTTGAAGAGTTTTCCTGGTGTGGTGGATGTTAAAGATGACCTCCTCCCCGGCGCCCGTGAGGTGCGTGTTGTTTTGACCGAGGAGGGTCGCCAATTGGGCTTCTCTGAGACCCAAGTCGCCCGCCAAGTTCTTGGCTCTTTTTATGGTGACCGTGCCGCTATTTTGCGAATGGGGCGCAATCCGGCAGACCTTCTGGTTCGCAACCCAGAAGAAGCGCGCCACAGTTTTGCCCTCTTGAGAACTATGAGGCTTAAAACGCCCACGGGACAAAGTGTTCTCTTTGAGCGCATCGCTCAATTAGAAGAGAGTCGCGGGCTTGCAGAGGTCGTTCGAAGAGACCGCAGCCGTTCGATTACCGTAACCAGTGATGTAACTTTGGAAACGAATGCAAGAGAGGTCATCGCTCAGGTGGTGAAAGAATTTAAGGATATCAATGAAGAGTTCCCCTCGGTTACTTTGAATTATGGGGGAGACCAGGAACAAACTCGAGAGTCCATGACCTCTCTAGCTCGCGCTCTTGGCTTTGCGTTCTTTATTATTTATTTTTTGCTAGCATTTCTCTTTGGTTCCTATTCGCAACCATTTGTAGTAATGGCCTCAGTTCCCTTTGCTGCCCTTGGAGTTCTCTTTGGTTTCACTTTCATTGGAGAGCCAATGTCCTTCATGACATCACTTGGAATGTTGGCCCTGTCCGGAATTGCGGTAAACGATGCCCTCGTCTTGATGGACTTCATCAATCAGCACCGCCGCTCTGGTCATGGCCTCGTTGCCTCTGTTTTGCGGGCTGGCTCGGTTCGAATGCGACCCGTCCTAATTACCTCAATGACAACAATTAGCGGATTGACCCCCTTGGCTTTCTTTTCCACAGGCCAGGCCAAGTTTCTTGCCCCAATGGCAAAAGCACTCATTTTTGGAATGGTCTCCGCCACATTAATGACCCTTGTCCTTGTCCCCATTGGATTCCTGCTACTGGCCGATATCCGCCAAGGGCTCCGGCACCTGCTGAGATGGCCAGCCAGGAGAGAACCCATTTCAACCAAGCACTAGGCCCCCCCAGCAAGACACTGACCCCCCCGATTGGGTCAAAAAAAGAGAAAAAGTTGTAATACCCCCCAAAGAGACTCGTTGACAAAGAGGCCTCGGGCCTACGGCCCTCGCCCCGAAAACAAAAGTCATGAGTTTCACCCCTCCTTTTTGCCCACGAGATGATTGTAAATCTCACACATCCCAGCCCTTTCA
>JASMMA010000016.1 GCA_030748415.1 Planctomycetota bacterium | reverse complement strand
GGGGTAATAAAAAACGCTCAACAGGTCGAATTCGATGTTCCGCCGGGCAAACATCATCTAAACTTAAGAATTGACTGGTGCCGAAGCAACATTGTTGAATTTGAGGTGAATCAGGACACCGTTGAATTCGAATGCGGAAGCAACTTGCGAGGTTTCAAGCTGCTACTAGGGATTTTTTACATGCTATTTCTGCATAGCAAGTACATTTGGTTGAAGAAAAAATAGCCTAACTGGCTTACATGGCGCTACAGTAGATCCGGACAAGCCGCACCTGGATTCGAAAACAATAGAAATGGTTCAACTCAAATACTATGGCGATGACAGGGATTATTTTAAGTACGACCTAATTTCTGTTGTTCTAAGAGAAAGCGGCTTCAGAAGCTATGGATTTGTCCCTATGCTTACAAAACATCGAGTGGACAATGAGGGTGATGTTCAACCATCGCCAAGCGAATGCAAGTCTGAAGAATTATTGGATTTTATTCGCACGCATCCTAGTCCCGATTTAAATAACTGGGAATCCTGGATAAGAAAATATGTCCCAAATTACGTCACGATTCAGCCGATTAATTCAACCCACATCTGCAATCAAAACAGACGAGAATATTGGTCAAAATTCAACCACATCATTCGCGCACCAAAATCGCTGATATTTTTTGACCCCGACACGGGAGTTCAAGCGGGAAGAAAAACAAAAATAGCCCATAACGAACATGAAAAATATATACTCAACGACGAGATGTCAAAAATATTGAGCAAGCTCTCTGATTCCTCTGCCTTTGTCATATACCAGCACTTACAACGGAATAGCAAATTGCATGGAGCTGATATTAAACGGAAAATAAATGCTATCTCTAGCATGGAACCAAGCATCAAAGTGTCCGTGTATAAAGAAAAGGATTTGGCATTTTTATTTCTTGCCAAGGACAACCAAGTTTACAGGAGACTAGTAGTGGCACTCAACAAATACAACCGCGGCAGCTCCATCAAGCAAAGAGGACTCTACTGAATGTTTCTAGATACAACCCCTACCTCCATGCAAGAGTGCTTACATTGCGGGCGTTTGGCAAATGGGTGCCGGAAATGGGTGCGAGGGTTGTTGCGTCGAGGAATTGAATGTCACCGGCTGCTGCGCCGTGAGTGCCGACTGCGATGACATCGTTTTCCGGAGAAAGGGAACATTCCCAAGCCTCTTCCAAATCCAGAGATGGGCTATGCGTGAGTTGGAAACCAGTCTCGCGGTTAGGGATGTAATCCAAACGAGTGACCCAACCCGAAGCTGTGGCCGTGCTGTTGTCTCCGAAGCCGGAAATGATGATGAAATCATCGAACGCCGAAGTGGATAGGCAAGTAGGCGCCGCACCGATCGAAACCGGAGGGTCCGAAGTTTCTCCAATGTCCTGAATCCCTGGAAGAAGGGCGTTGTGGTCAATCCACGCGGCATTTCCAAAGGAGTAGCGTGCGATTTCGCCTTGAGCACTCCCGGTGTGTTGAACTGAAACGAAGAGTTCGCTTCCGTCCCTGGACCACGCCGAGTCGGTATTCACCGTAAACGGGGAACCGCCGTGATTGGGCACTGCAATGGTCATGATTTTCTGAAGATAGTTCGGGCTTGCTGGGTCCAGATTCCAAATATAAATATCGTCACCGAATACCTTATGAACTGCGGCAAGTTTTTTGTTGGGTGCCATACTCCAAATCTCCACATGCCCCATGGCGCTGGCACCATTCGTTTGAGCAATCATCGAACCATAATTCACGCTGTTGGGGTCGGCATCGTAACCCGCTAACTCAAACTGTCCCGTACTGGAATCTTTCACCAAAGACCAGAGGCGTTTCAGGTCAGGGTCATACTCGAGCCCATAGGCAGCATCAGAAAGTGAAGTGAAAGTACTCCATATCGCACTTCCCGATTGAAAGTTTGCGTGTTGGATGGAATCATTCGTCACAGGGAAGAAAAGATCCGTACCGCCTGGGGTGTACACACCGCCATGAATATTGAAATATGCAATCCCACTATCCACAACTTGGTGCTGAAGACCATCCAACAAATACCATGGACTGTTGTAACCAGCATTGCAACCGGCAAAAACTTGGGGCTGCATACTCAAGATGACTTCAATTCCATTGGATGTTGCCCAACCTCCTGCGGCTCCGCCATCCATGACCGCGGTTTGGGCGAAGTAGCTCCTGCCCACCAGCAAAGGGTTCATCGGAGGAAGGGAAATCGGAATGCTTGCTGAACCCACGCCAGGTGTACCAGGAGAACCGCCGAGAAGGGTGGGCTGCACCAAAACCATCGCGCTTAAGTCCATCCATAAAGGCGCACCGTTAAAAGTAGTCGCATCCGGCGCTGCGGAAATTCCAAAATAGGCCTGGGCTCCGCCGAGCCCATTCGAGATTTCAAAACCAAAGCTGGGCCTGCCCAGCCAAGCTTGAGGGCACGAAAGTTCGGGCGTTAGGCCGCCACTGCCCGGCCCCCCATCCCCTGTGGAATGTTGAGCAAAAAGAGGGGTCACAAAAAGGAAGAAAAGAGGAAGTAGGCGCATGAAGGAGAACGGGCTGAGGGAATATCCGGAGGCCCTCCCACCATAGACGAAAAACTCCTTAATCGCCAGCGGCTTGAAATTTTCCCGCCAGAAGAAAGCGTACGGTCGCCCCTACCACCTCGGGAGCGCGCATGATGAAGGTGTGGGCGCGCTCTACTAGAAGAAAATCCGTCAATCCCGGAAGGCGGGTCTCCTCAACAGTAACGACACCATCGTCATCGCCTTCTAAAAGTGGATTCCACCCGCGGTCATTATTTTTCCCGCCAGCAATGACTCCAAATTCACAAGGCGGGACGGGCAGCTGGCTCGTTTCAACCCCACTTGCAGTAACATCTTGCCCACTCGGACCAGCAAGCCATTCAAAAGGCATAAAGTCCTTCAAAGTCTCTGCAACCACAGAACCATGGCTCGGGGGGGCCAACATAACCACTCTGCCAAGTTGCATTCCTTCACGCCAAGCATCGCCTTCTCGAGCGAGCAAGGTGCGAGCGACGAGGCCACCCAAACTGTGAGTGACGAAGGAAACTTCCTTCGCCTCTTCAATGCGGTCCAAAAGGTGGGCAAGTTGGTGAGCATGTTCACTTAAAGAACGGCGAGTGCTGGGATAAACCAAGGTGGCGACATCAAAACCGGCAGCTTCCAGCTTTTCTTCCATGGAACCGAAGGAGCCGCCTGCTCGACCCAATCCGTGCAAAACAACTACCAACTTTTCTCGTGCGGGGGGCAAATCTCCTGAAATACGAACGCCTTCAAAGACACTCCGGCATTCTTCCCAAGTCCCCCATGCCTCGCGCACACGATCTGGAGAAATCAATCGAAAGTGTCCAGCGTAAACATGCTCTTGAATACGCCAACCACCCCGCCAAAACACATCTGCCCATAATTGAAGCCCGCCGAGGGTGGGAAGGGCAACATTGGGTCGGCCTTCGCCAAACCGCTCAAGCAATCGCTTTGCAAGAACTCGCTCACACTCTTCCAAGCTCCCTTCGAAAATCTGCTCCTCTCCCTCCATAAGTTGAAAATGCTCCCCCGAATCACTCAAAGTAATCGAGTGCCCTAACACTGAGGGGCGTGGGGAAGAATCAGATGGACTCATTTTGGGTAGTGGTAAAGGTTCAGGAGCTTGGCATGAAAGCAGAACGAAAACCAAGAATACTGCCCTAGCTTTCATGGAGCCTGGACAATCACAATTTCGCGTTCAAGTTTCACTCCGTGTTCTTGGAGAACAGCATCTTCGACTTTCTCTAAAAGTGCAACAAAGTCAGCAGCGGTTGCGGAGCCATCGTTCACCATGAAATTCGCATGGCGTTCAGAAACGCTCATCCCGCCCACCTTGGCACCTTTCAGGCCGGCTGAATCAATGAGACGACCCGCACTATCCCCACTTGGGTTTTTATAGGCACACCCGGCACTGGATAAAGTAACGGGTTGAGTTTGGCTCTTCTTGCGGAGTAGGGCCTCTTGCTCTGCCTTAATCAGGCCTGGATCGCGCGGTTCAAATGCGAGCAAAGCCTCAAGGATGATTCCCTCGCCCAGGTTGCCATTGCGGTAAGTCGGCTTTATTTCATCCGGGGTTTTAGAAACGAGACCATCCGGAGTCCAAAGAGTGACCTCTTTCACAAGACTCCAAATCCCCCATTCCGCACTTCCAGCATTCATGGCAATCGCTCCACCGAGTGTTCCTGGGACGCCCATGAGTTTTTCCATTCCCGACAAACCCAACTCCGAAGTCGCCCGAACAAGTTGTTGAATCGTGACCCCCGGCCAAACTCGTATTTGATTTTCTTCACGGAACATGCGGCGCATCGCACCGGTATGAACAACAACCGGAAGCCCCTCATCGGGAAGACAAACATTTGCACCACCACCCAGCAAAAACCAATCCACGCTGTCGGCGTAGAGTTGAGTCAGCAAAGCCCCCATGTGCTCCGGCTTTGCCGGTTCAAAAAACAACTCCGCCTCTCCTCCAATCCGGAGAACAGAAAAATCACGCAGGGGAACTTTCCGCCTCAGAGCGCAAAGGTCGGCGTATTCCTGGATTTTCGTTTCGTTCATGAACTCTCGTCAGGGAGCGAGCAAATGAATGGATGTCTCCGGCTCCCAAGCAGAGAAGGATATCTTCGCTTTGAACGAAGTCCCGAAGCCAGTTCGAGGCCACTTCAGAATCCTTCGCAACGATGACATCCCGTTTCTTCCGTGCCTGAAGCGGAGCCAACAACTCCCCTGTTTCGGGGTGCAAATCCTCGGGGTCGCGGGCACGGTAAACCGGCAAGAGGGCCAAGGCATCTGCGCGATCTAAGGCTTTAGTGAATTCCCTGCGGAATCGCTCAAAGCGACGCGCTTGGTGGGGCTGGAAAGCGACCACCAACCGGCGATTGGGCCACATCTCGGATGCAGCCTGAAGGGTGGCAGCAACCTCTACAGGGTGGTGAGCGTAATCACTCACGACAAGGGCGCCATTCAAGGTCCCTAACTCTTCCATGCGGCGGTCAGCACCATGGAATGTGGAAATAGCCTCACGGACGACGGTCTCTTCCACTCCGTGTGCAAGCAATGTCGTCCGCACGAGCGCCGCATTCAGGCGGTTGTGGTGACCGGCAAGCCCCACTTCCCAATCGGATGGAATTTCTTCGGCGGGACACCAGTCGGCCTGGGTGGCTTCGGATAAATCTGGAGCTTCCGGACTCGCATACACCGTTCCACCTTTTGGCAGTTTGTTCAAAAACACACGAAAGGCTACTTCAACTTCAGGGTAGCCGCCGGGATAAGTGTCTGGATGTTCAGCATCTACATTGCAGAGCGCGACCCACTTTGGGGAAAGCTGGTGAAAGGTCCTCGCATATTCGCACGACTCCGCAATCAACGGTTCGGCGGAGTTCCCCCATGAAGCAGAGCCCCCAAGTTGGGGCACGCCTCCACCCACGAGGAAGCCAGGGTCTCGCCCAGCCAAACGCATGCCGTAGGCAATCCAAGCAGTGATGGTGGTTTTCCCGTGCGAGCCCGCAACGGCTAGGGTGGGCCGATGTTGAGTCATCTCTCCCAAAAGTTCAGCATAAACCATAGGACGGGCACCCTGTTCAGTCGCTTGAAGGAACTGGGGGTCTTTTTCAGATACCGCAGCCGAACGAACGGCCAATGTAGCTTTCGGGGTAAGTTGACCAGGTTCTAAAACACGCAATCCCGCTTGGACTAGGGGGTCTGAATCCAAAATGGGCTTGGAGTCTGCGCCCCATACCTCCCAATTATTTTCCAAGAGGAAGCTCGCGAGACCTCGCATGCCACACCCACCTGCACCCGCAAAAAAAGCAGTGCGAGCACTTCCGCTTGAAAGGGAATCTAGTTCACCATGTTTTTTGGGTTGAACTCCGGCCAAGTTTTCTAAAACAGAAAGGGCACGAGGTAGGCCATCGGGGGGAGCGTTGCCCTCTAAGGCGGAGCGCATCGAAGCAAGTCGGTCTGAATCACCCAGCAAGTTCAACAAGTGCTGACCTGCTTCAGCGTTTAATGAGTTCGCAAGAACTGTTCCATGTCCAAGCGCACGGGCGTTATGTTCCTGCTGGCGATCCTTATGCCAGGGATAAGGAACAATCATGGAGGGAACTCGATGGAGCCAAAGCTCCGCCACGGTAGAGGCTCCGCCGCGGCACAACACAAAGTCAGCGGCGGAATATGCGAGGCCCATTTCCTTGCAATGCTCCACGACCACTGCAGGAAGATTTGCGTGCTTTGCGGCATCGCGCAATTGTTTGGCTTTTCCTGGCCCACATAAAGCCAAAAGGGCAACCGACTTTTGTGCAAGGGTTGCTGCATTTTGGGCCACAAATTCATTCAACTGCGACGCGCCTTGCGACCCACCCATCAGTAGAAGAATGGTGGCATCATGGGGAAGACCAAAGTGATTTCGAGCCTCTTTCGCTGAAGTCGGCTGGAGGGATTGGCGACCCAATGGCCCCACCCAGAGGCCGGACTTCAAGGATTCAGCGGTGTCTTCAAATAAGGTGAGAGTGTGTTGGGCAGCTCCTTGCAAAGCTCTTACGCCACGACCCACCACACGATTCCCTTCCAATAACACAAGAGGCGCACCATGTCGGGCTGTGAGGGCCGCACAACCAGAAAGGCCACCTAATCCAATCACCACATCTGGACGGAAATCCTTTCCATGCATTCGCGCACGAAAGAGAGCAGGAACCAAAGAGAAAGGCCGAGGGAGAGGACTTTCATCCACGCCAAGAGAGGCACACGCTCCGGCGTTGCACAAGTAGTCTCCCTCAACTGAACGACCACTCGTTAAAAAAAGAGTTTGGTGGCCGCGGGACTGCAAACCCTCTGCCAATCCAAGGGCAGGAGTAAGGTGTCCGCCCGTTCCCCCACCCACAAACAGAAAGCGCTTCTGTTCGGCTGAGGGGATGTCGAAAGAGGTGCCCAAGCTACAGCTCAGGGCTTAGGAGGAATTCGAAGTTTCTGACCTACTCGAAGTTCTCGAGGGTCTGAAATATCATTTGCCTCAAGAATGCCTTCCCAAAGTTTGGCGGTGCCATAAACCTTTTGAGAAATTTTACCGGGGACATCACCGGACTGAACGGTGTAATAGCGCCACCCGTTTGCATCGGCAGTCGAAACATTCGAATCTTTCGGGGGCGTACTGCCTTGCACTTCCTTTGCGGAGGGAATCATCAATTCTTGCCCAACCCGAATGCTCTTCGGGTCGCGAATGCCATTCAAGTTAGCGATTTCTGTCCAACGAGAACTCGAGCCCAATTCCCGAGCGGCAATCTCTCCTAAAGTTTCGTATTCCCGAACGCGAATGACTTTGCCGGTGCGTTCAACTTCAGTGTGTCGTGGAGTGTCCACAAGTTCAGGGCCCAAATCCAGGCTCTTGGCAGTTCCCGCTGGGCTGCTGGAAACGGATGCCGGTTCCGGAAGCGACGGCGCCGAAGAGGCCGCGACCGCGGCTTCGGGGGTCCAGGTTGCGGAGTCGTTAATGCTCCGCCCACCCCCACCATTCAGTGGATGGTTCACTGGGTCAGCGGCGAAACGGGAGGAGTCCAAAAAGAGTCGTCGCTGAGCTGGAGCAAGCAACTCAACAGACGGCAATTCTCCTGGTTGAAGAACAACCTCGTCAGGGGTTGCTTCGTCAGGCTGAACTTTGCGAGGGCCGACAAGAATGCCGGCGGCTCCTACTCCCAATAGAAGGAGGAGACTGATTAGGCCAGAGCGTTGGATTCGGTCCACTGGATGAGTTCGGAAACGGGTACTTTGGAGCGTCGTTTTTCTAGTGCCGCGCGAACCGCGAGACCCAGAAGGGCGGACAGTGAGATGATGGAAGAACCGCCTCGACTTACAAAGGGTAACGGAAGACCCTTAGGCGGAACAAGTCCGGTCACGACAGCCATGTTGAGGGCTGCCTGCATCGAGACCATGAGAACGGCGGCGGCCATCAGGATTGCGCCGTAGCGGCATTCTGCGCGCCGAGCAGCGCGAAAACCGAAGAGAGTAAAGCAAACAAAAAGGAGCCATACGAGACCCGTCCCAACCAAACCCCACTCCTCAGCAATAAGAGCAAGAATGTAATCCGTGTCTCCTTCAGGAACATGACCATTCTTCATCACACCCAAACCTGGCCCCACTCCTGTAAGACCACCTGCCGCGAAGGCCTCTTCTGCATGCTGTGCCTGATAACCGGTTTCCCCTCCAAAGAAACTAGCAAGCCGAGAATCCACATGATCAAAAAGGAACAGCACCAAGACCAGGGCAATCAATAAGAGAGGAATGAGTTGGCGAAGAAAGGAAAGGGGCGCTCCTGAAAAAAATAAAACCATCGCCGTCGCTCCAGCCAAAATCACAATCGACCCAAAGTCAGGTTGCAAGAGAACCGGCGACATCAAGATTGCGAACAAAAGCATTAAGCGCCAAAGTTCGCGGGGTTGACTCATGCGCAAGGGGTCCCGCGCAATCCATGAGGACAACAAAACAGGCCATATGCATTGAAGGAAAACCGAAGGTTGAAGCAACATGGGGCCAATGGAAATCCATCGAGTGGCCCCGTGGCTTTCGTGCCCGAAGCCTGGTATTAGTTTCATTCCGAGAAGAACTAACCAAACAAGGAAGCAGAGTCCCGGCGCAATTTTCCTAAACCCTTCAACAGGCGCAGAAAATAAAACGAGAAAGGCGCCAAGGCCGATTGCAAGGTGCAAACAATGCATTCCCATTTTTGCCCAAGCTTCTCCCGGGGCGGCGGCAGAAACTCCCGCGGCAAGACCCATAAATGCCAAAAGGAAAACGCAGCCCAACATGGGGAGCATTGCCGACTTCATGCTCTCGTTTGCATTCGCCACACTTTGGTTTTGTGTCATCGAACTTTCAAAAGCAAGAGTCCAATCGCGGCAGAAATGGCGCCTCCTATCCAGAAGCGGGCCACAATTTTTGATTCGGTCATTCCCTTCAACTCAAAGGCATGGTGAATGGGAGCCTTTCGGAAGAGGCGTTTACCTCCCGACATTTTGAAATAACCAATTTGAAGAAGACTCGTGGTGACATCTAAAACGAAAACACCGGCCAAGAGGGGAAGTGCTAGTTCTTGTTTTGAAACCAGAGCTAAGTAACCAATCATCGCCCCCATGGGAAGGGAGCCACTATCCCCCATAAACACTTCAGCTGGGTGACAGTTGTACCAAAGGAAGCCAAGGGTAGCTCCCAGCATGGCCCCCCCCATGACCGCAACTTCACCAGCACCCGGAATCATGGGCAAGTGCAAGTACTCCGCAAGTTCAGCGTGGCTTACGGCGTAAACCGCAATCGTGAGAGCCGCAAAAGCAATGAGGGCGGAGCCGGCAGCGAGGCCGTCTAGACCATCCGTAACATTCGCGGCGTGGCTTGTTGCCAAAATGACAAATGCTTCAAAGAAAACGAATATTCCAAATCCGATCCAGCCAAATGTTTCGGTGTTCGCGACAAGGTCCTTCAGAATGGGGAAGTAAATGCGCCCAATTTCAGGGCGGCCAGTGCGCTCCCCCATCAGCCACAGCATGCCGGCAACATAACCAGCCAAAAGAACCGTTGCCAACATTTTGGAGCGCCGAGACAAACCATTTTTTCCGTCTTCGCGTTTCCACTTCACCCAATCATCAAAGAATCCCAAAGTACCCATGCCTACCAACAAAACCGCACCCAACAAGACCAGCAATTCAGATGGGTTTGCAAAAAGAAGGGTGCTCATCAGGATTGCAGTCACCCAGAACACGCCACCCATCGTGGGGATTTCAGATTTGCCAAGAGCTTTGTGCCTGGCTGCAACTTCTGGATCGTCGTTGGCGCCGGAGTTTTCATGGACTCCCGCACGACTTAAGGCACGAATCACGGGTTTCCCAAGCAACACGGCAACCACAAAAGCAAACGCAGCAGCCAAACCAATACGAACGGTGATGTATTGAAGAGCCTGCAAAGGACTCCAAAGTTCACTCAGCCATGGAATGACCCAAGTAATCATGAGAAGACCTCTTCAAGTGCTTCGGCGCGACTAGCTTTCAACAAAATGAGTGACCCTTCAGGGCAATGTGCCTGCAACTTTTCAAATGCGGCAGCGGCGTTTTCCACGAACTCAGTTTTCATGGCTGAATCTATGGAACGAGCCCCCTCAAGAATCCATTCGCCGCCTTGCCCAACGCCAATGAGCAAATCTAGATCACCGTGCGCGGCCTCAGTCCCCACTGCACGATGATAAACCGGAGCCAAATCTCCCAACTCATGCATGGTTCCCATGACAGCGGCCTTGAATGGAACACCTGGCCACGAGGAAACCACTTCCAATGCAGCAAAGGCAGCAGTCGGGCTGGAGTTGTAGGCGTCGTCTAGCAAAGTCCAAGGAGCAAGCTCTTTCTTCTGAAGGCGTCCAGGGGGGCGCGGCAAATCGGAAAGGCGTTGCTTCAAGTCTTTGGGGCTTTCGCCTAGAGAAAGGGCCAAGTCCACAGCCACTGCAACAAGTTCGGCTTCATGGTAGGCCATGACCGGCAACTTGCAGACACCCAGTTGGGGCAGTTCCACTTCGAAAGCCCCTGGTACAGGGTTCAAGACTTCAGCCCCTCCACGACGAAAGCCTGCGAGGTGAGGGGAGGCAGACCAAATCTCTCCTCGCGCTGCAGCCAAACCACAAACTCGGCTAGTGCTCCATACCCCCCCTGCCTGAGCGCCTTGATGCGCGAGGAAGCTTTTTTCATGAACCAAAGTGTCGAAGCTTTTCATGCCTTCCATGTGGGCAGGAGAAAGTGCGGTAATCCATGCGTGCTCTGGCAAGGCAATGGAAAGCAAGGCCTCCATTTCACCCGGTTCATTCACCCCAAATTCCAGGACCATTCTTTTCGTTCCCAAGGGTGCAGCCAAGATGGCTAAGGGAAGACCAATTTCCGAGTTGTAGGAAGCCGGTGCGGCGTGCACTTGGCTTGAAGGACCCCCCAAAAGGTGGGCCAGCATATCTTTGGCCGTAGTCTTTCCGACAGAACCTGTAATTCCTACAACGGGGGCGCCTAGGGATTTCAATTGATGGCGAGCAAGTTCATGCAAAGCCAAAAGAGAATCTTCCACGAGAATCAAAGGTAGATTGGAAGGAGAATCTTCAGTAACTCGAGACACTAATGCCGCTGCTGCTCCGTTTTCGTAAGCAGCATGTAACCAATCGTGGCCATCCGAGTGGGCGCCTGGGAGAGCCACAAACAAATCTCCTTTCTGAACTAAACGACTATCCGCTTTGCTTGCGCCCAGTTGAGCATTTAGGCGTTCCGAGTTTCCACTTCCATGCAGGGACGCATTCAACAAATCGGAAACCTGAACGGGAGTCAGACCAAGCACTGAACCGCCTCCTGAAGTTCAAAGCAATCATCAAATGGAGTTCGCACGCCGTGTATCTCCTGGTAATCTTCGTGGCCTTTTCCAGCGACCAACAAAACATCACCCTGCCCAAGTCGGGCGACGGCTGAACGAATGGCTTCACGGCGGTCCACGATGATTTCAACGGCGCCCCCGTCGCGGCGGACCCCTTTTGCGACCATTCGAGCGATGCGCTCGGGTTCTTCACTTCTTGGATTATCCGAAGTCACAACGCACCAGTCGGAGCCCTCGGATGCCGCCCTCCCCATGGGAGCGCGTTTGGCGGTGTCGCGGTCGCCACCTGCTCCAAAAACGACTCCGATGCGGCTTTCTGGGAAAGAAGCGCGAAGGGAATTCAAGACCTTCTCAAGTGCCTCAGGTGTGTGCGCATAATCCACAAACAAATGCTTGGAGGATTCCGGGGCTACTTTTTCCAAGCGACCTGGAACATGTCCAGCACGGCTTAGACCCATCGCTGCTTCTTTTGGTTTCAAGCCCCCTTCGCATAAAAGCGCGAAAGCTAAAACTAAATTTTCGGCGTTGTGTTGGCCTATTAAAGAAGAAGAAAAGGAATGGGTTCCAAACACGCCCGAAATTTCGAGCTTTAGTCCATCGGGAGTGGACTGAAAACTCCCAAACAAATCTGCGGAAGTATCCTCAAGGGACCAACGCAATAAAGTGCAAGCGGAACCTCGGCAAGCTCTTGCAATCAGTTCATTCCCGGCGGGAATCCATGCGCGTGAAGAAGTGCTCAAGCCATGCACGATGAGAGATTTTGCTTGGGCATAGGCTTCCATGTCTGCGTGATAATCCAGGTGGTCGTGACTCAGGTTGCTCCAGCCCACAGTTGCGAAGCGTGTCCCGGCTAAGCGACCTTGGTGAAGCCCATGGGATGAAGCTTCAATAACAGCGGCAGAAGCGCCTTGCTTCAAAATATGAGACAACCACTCTTGAAGTTCATCGGCCGGTGGCGTGGTGTTTAGTAAAGGCTGAGTTTCATTTTGAAAACTAAAGCCCAAGGTGCCAGCGCGGCCTACCGAAAACCCCAACACGGAGTAGGCATCTTGAATCAAATGGGCGATGGTGGTCTTGCCATTGGTGCCAGTTACTCCAAGAACAGGAAACTCTTGGCTCGGGTTCCCAGCAAGAATGGCTGCAGCCTCTCCTGTTGCAAAGGATGCTCCTTTGTTTGAGTCAGCGAGTAGTTGTGGAACCTTTAACTTTTCAACAGGTTGGGGAAGCAAGATAGCTCGGGCACCGGAATCAATCGCCTGTTGAATAAACTTCCTTCCATCCGATTGGGTACCGGCCAAAGCACAAAAAAGGTCCCCTGGTTTCACGCGGCGGGAATCTAAAACCGCCCGGAGTAAATCGGGATCCACTGCCCCGCCAGCTTCCACTGGAGGGATCCATTTCAGGTTGGAGCCGAGTCGAGGGTGAAGTTCTGAGAGCCGCATCGTCACTCAGAGAGCAACATACCGCCAGAAAGACTCTGTTCCAAGGGCGGACCGGAATAAGTTGTGCTAAAGCCTTCGGAAAGGCGACGAAGCACATTTTTTACCGCCGGGCCGGCGACTTTGGAGCCGTAGTGCTCCTTCCCCTTTGGATTGTCGGCCACAACAACACAAACCCACTGCGGGTCTTCAACCGGAGTGAAACCCACGAACAACGATGTGTATTGACCCTTTTGGTCCCCGTGGGTCTTTTGCACAGTCCCGCTTTTTCCGCCCCATTCCATTTTGGAGTCATGGAGCCAAGTGCGGTGTTCCGCTTCAACCATGTCCTGGAGGGTGTATCGAACTTGACGGGAAATCGCTTCGGGCAATACGCGCCTGCCCTCACCCAGAACCTGGTTCTTGTAGAGGCGTGGGCTGTGTAGCTCGCCCCCACCCACGAGAGCTGCGTACGCCGCAGCCAAACGCAAGGGGGTGGTCTGAACTTGATGCCCCATGCTCACGGCTGGAATGGTCCAGTGCGGTCGCTTGCTCCATTCAATTGGCGGGGGAAACAAAACCTTCTGATCTCGCCATGGAAGCCCAGCAGGTTCACGCAGGCCCCAATCTTCAAGGGCGGCCTCAACTCGTTCTGCTCCGAGAGCGAGACCGACCTTTCCTGCCCCAATGTTGCTGGAGTGAACCAATACCTCACGCCAGTCCAAGGAATGATTTGGAACACCTTGGGCATTCCGAATGGGAGGCTGTTTCGATCCGCGAACGAACCACCTCCCGTTTTCCTGGCTGAACTTCTGAGTTGGGCTAATGGCTCCCTCTGCCAAAGCCCGAGAAACAACCAGCGGCTTCATGGTGGATCCGGGTTCGAAAGGCCACATACCCGGGAAGCCGTGGCCGATGAGTTGACCCTCGTCCGAGACCGGGACATCGCCCGGAGTGTTGGGGTCGAAATCTGGAAGAGCGCCAATTGCCAATAGCGAAGAGTCCGCAATATTTAAAACAACACCGCAACTCCAGTCGGCTTCGTGTTCTCTTTGGAGATTTTCAAGTTCATCACGAAGGAGGATTCCAACCTTGGCATCGAGGAAAGTTGCTAAATCAGGAGCAGGTTGTACGGGTAAGGAAGCTAAAGCTAGGTCAACGCCATAGCCCCGCGCCACTGAGCGGCTGAGCAAGCTTCCAGACTTTCCTTTTCGAAGTTCGGAATCAAACATGCGCTCCAAACCACAGGCCCCCAGCAAGGATTGCTCTGATTCACCTTCCTTGGTGAAGCCCACGACATGGGCTAATGAGCGGCCTTGCGGGTAAACGCGTTCCTCCATGCGGCGAAGTCGCAAACCGGTCCCCCGTGCCGCGCTCAACAAAGGTTGAATGCGAGAGGCCGTCCCTTGGGACAGCCCCTCGGCAATGTTGGAGTAACAACGGTTGGTGTCCAAAAGCTTGCCCAGTAATTCCCCAAGTGGAACTCCGGAAAGCTCGGCGACCAGCTCCATCTCACTACCCATATCCTCAAGGGAATAGTTTCGATCAGAGCGGGTGTAGCGGCGTTCTTCGGGCTTGAGATCCAAGACCAAACGCCACCGAGGTAAAGAGTCCGCCAAGGTGCGACCGTGGCGATCTAAAATTCGGCCCCGCATTGCGGGAATTGGGCGACTTCGCTCTTTACCCGTGGTCGCTCGGAGGCGCTCGGCGCTTGGGAAAGCTTGAAGTTGGACCAGTTTCCCAGCAGTCGCCAGATAAAGAAGAGCAAGAGGCCAAAGAAGCCATGCCGGATTCAGAGGAGATAGGCGGTGCTTCAAAGAACCGGCTGAATGCTCTCCCCGAGCGTGCGACGGGCCGCCTCGCGTTGACGGATTGCGGTGGGCGAAACATAAGCTTCGTGCAAAGTTCGGAGTTCAAGAAGGCGAAGGCGGCAAGTTTCTTGAATTCGGCGATGGACTTCAACGCGGGCCTGAAGTCGGTCCGCTTCGTTGCGCAGGCTCAAGGTGCCTAACAATTCCATGCAGGCAATCAACAGCAAGCCAATGCAACGACCCGTCAACTGGAGCTCTCCCCTTTTTGAATTGCGCGAAGGCGGGCGCTACGGGAGCGCGGGTTTTTCCTTTGTTCCCCGGCCCCCGCAACAATCCCTTTGCGAGCTATGTCGGTAAATTCCCCTGAACGCACATCGTTGCGGAAGGCGTTCTTTACCATCCTGTCTTCAAGCGAATGAAAGCTGATCGCGGCGAACACGCCCCCATCCCCAAGGAGCGCGGGCGCCGCGTGCAGCAAGGCATCGATTTCTTCTAACTCGCGATTCACCACGATGCGGAGCGCTTGGAATGTGCGCGTTGCTGGGTGGATGCCTTGGCGGCCCCGTGGCGCGATTCGGGCAACGAGGTCGGCGAGTTGTGATGTGCGCAATAAGGGGCCAAATCGACGCGCGTGCACAATTTCGTGGGCAATTTTTCTGGAGTAACGCTCTTCGCCATATTCGTGGAGCCAAGTGGAGAGCTCATCTTCGCTTGCCCGGGCGAGAAGAACGGCCGCCGAAGTTTTTTGCTTGGTGGCATCCATTCGCATATCCAGCGGGCCATCGTGCAAGAAGGAAAAACCGCGGTCGCGATCTTCGAGTTGGTCCGAGGAAACGCCAAAGTCAGCAAGGATGCCGCTTATCTTTCCTGTCCATGACTCCGGAATGAGACTTTCAATACTTGAGAAGGGCGCGTGGGCGAACTTCACGCGTTCGCCAAAGGGAGCGAGGCGTTCGCGAGCCCGGTCGAGTGCTTCGGCATCGCGATCCACGGCCAAAAGTTGCAGGCCCTCGGAAGCCGCCAAAAGAGCGGCAGAGTGCCCACCGCCACCAACGGTGGCATCAATGAAAAAGCCACCGCGTTGGGGTGCGAGCACCTCGAGGGATTCCTGCAATAGGACCGGTTCGTGAACCGATTGCCCTAGGGGGCGAGAAGGCCGAGATAGGTGGCGACTCACGAGAATCACTGTGCCCCTCCGTTAGCAGGGGGACCTCCGCGGAAGAAGATTGCGGCCTTGTCTAGGTAGGCCTGCTCGGAAGCTTTGGCGCGGTCGCTCCAAAGTTCCTCATCCCATATTTCGATGTGGTCAAAAACGCCAATGACCACGACGGACTTTTGAAGCCCTACATGCTCCCTCAGGTTTTCAGGGAGGAGGACTCGACCCTGGCTATCCAAAACCTGTTTGCTGGATAGACCTGCAACACCACGCATGATTTCGGAGTAGTTGGGTTCACCACGAACTAAGTCACGAAGGTGGAGCAGATGTTGGTCAAAACCACCTAGCGTGAACAAATAAAGGCATGGATCCTCTCCAATTGTAATGACCAGCCTATCCCGCTGTGCGGAATCCTCCACCGAATCCATGAGCCGACGAGGCACAAAGAGGCGCCCTTTGGTATCAAGCTTGTGGTCGGATTGGCCGGTGAAAGAGGTCATGAAAAGGGGTGCAGAGGTTGAGGGAGAGTGGACCGCCACTTTCCGCCACTTTCCTCCACATTGCTGTTATACACCTGCTTGCAGACTCTGACAGTAGTAAATTGGAAAAAATATTCGTTTTCTGGAAAAAGCCCAGGCACACCCTCCCCCCTACAAGAACACACTTGGACACTGACCTAGACGGGTGGGTCACCTGCCCCCCTAAACCCTTTCTCTTAATAGAGTTGAGAAGGAATTTTCTTCCGGCCCTAGAGTAGGAGCAATAATCCTACGAATCTTCTTAAGGACTAAAGAGTTCCAAAGAAAGGTGACCCAGCCGTCTAGGTCAGTGTCCTATGGGCTCCCAAAATCTGGCTCTTGACTCAAACTCGGATCCATCAGACCACTCAAGACCTGGGACAGCTTCGCCCGCTGCTCCTCCTCCAACTCCCGCACCTGAACTGGAAAAGTAGCTTTCGCTCTCGGCTTACGAAGTTCCAGAAACTCAGCCTTCCCCTTCTTACTTACTGATGCAAGCTTGAGCTTTCGATGCCGCACCAGCAAAAGGGCAACCAGGAATCGAAAATCTAGGGCACCATCCCGCTTGTCTTCTTCCAGCCGCATAACCAATCCCAACAAAGCGTCCAGGTCCAGTTTCAGGCCGCCCCGCTTCTCAGCGTGCTGGGTACGCCACCAAAAAAGGTCATCAGTCTGGTCGTGGGCCTCAAAACAGGAACTACACAAATCCCCCCTCTCGAGACTTTCTTCTCCCATGCTCAATAAAGAGAACAGGGTCTCGCCTTCAGCAAAATCTCGGTTACAACCAACGCAACCACCCTTTCGGGCTTGATAACTCCACGCTTGGGCCATTACTTTGCGCGGCCGCCGCGAGGCTGAACTTGATAAAGGACATGCTCCAGAACAATGCGAGCGCGGGCAGGATCCTCGCGATAGTCTTCCCACTTCGCTTTCGACAGCACCAAGGGTTGGTGCTTTTCCTTATTGGCCTGCTCTTTCACTCGAATTTTCAGGAGAACTTTCCCCCCCTCTAAATCTGTCGCTTGAACAATCGCCCGAGACCGGCGGCCGCGATTGGAAAAAGCATTCAACTGCACATCCCAACCTGAAACCAAGCGATGGTCCGCAACATCTAATTCCCCGGGGGGGAACTTAGAACGAATCATGGCCCAGTTGCAGGCATCCATCAAGTCTCGCATGGGAGGGGGTGATTGAAGCTCATGCTCAACCCATTGAGCATCCTCTGACATATCACCCATCAAGGTGCAAGAGCCCATCGCGAAAATGGCAAGGAGATGCGAAAAAATGGAGCTGAGGCGCATGCTCAGATTCTAACCGCGTGGGCTTCCATTCTGAATTAAGCCCGTTTGCTCGGGCTTCGCTTGCGCTCTCTGAGGACCAACCGAAGGGGAACCCCTTGGAGCCCCAAATCCTTCTGTAGCGCTTTCCCAACAGCTCGAATGACCTCCTTCTCAAACAACTTCTTGCGGTTCACAAACAAAAGTAAGGTCGGCGGGTGGGACTTGAGTTGGGTGGCATAAAAGACATTGGGCTTCTCCCCTCGCCCTCGAAAGCGAAGCCGTCCAAAAGTCGCCTGAACGGCTCGGTTCAATTCGCCCGTCCCAATAACTTTGCCAGCTTTTTCGTGCAACTTCATCGCCGATTGCATCACCTTGTTCAAGCCTTTGCCTTCGGTATTCGAAATCAAATGAAGAGGTGCCTGCGAAAGATGAGGGAGCTTTCTGGATATCCAATCCCTGAAGGAGGAAACAGTAGTGTCGGGCGCAAGGTCCCACTTCGTTCCTACAACAACTACAGGCTTGTATCGGTCATTGACAGTCCGACCAATTTCTTGATCCATCCGCGCGGGGAGTTGCGTGAGGTCCAGAAACAAAAGGGCAACATGGGCACGGCGAATCGCCTGGTCGCTCCGGGTCAGTGAAAAATACTCGATGGCTGTGGATATCTTTGCTCTTCGATGAATGCCTGCAGTGTCCACTAACTTGACCGGATTCCCTTTCCATTCAAAAGCAACCTCTACCGAATCTCGAGTCGTTCCAGCGATATCACTCACAATAACTCGTTGTTCACCCAATAACTGGTTCACAAACGATGATTTCCCGGTGTTTCTTCTGCCTAGGACAGCAATCCGAAGTGCCCCATCCACGGCTCCCTCAACATCACTTCCAGACGGCAACACGCGCGCCATTTCATCCAGCAAATCTGACATTCCACGCCCTTCTTGGGCAGATAGCGGTAATGGACCGCCAAGCCCTAAAGAGTGAAACTCGGACAAATTTGTTTCCGCTTGTCGATTCTCACACTTATTGGCAATGAAAATAATTTCGGCACCTGACTTTCGAAGAAGGGCCGCCACTCGCTCATCCAATAGAGTGAGCCCTTCACGAGCATCGACCATGAACAAAACAAGCTCAGCGGTTTCAAGCCCCGTCATCACTTGGTATTCCACCGATTCTCCAAGATCGGCGCGGTCCACAATGCCAATGCCACCCGTATCCATCAAATCAAAATCTAAATCGGGCTCTTCATACCGTGCCGGCATTTGAAGCCGGTCCCGCGTCACTCCAGCAGTCGCTTCAACAATGGCAATACGCTCTCCCATGAAACGATTAAATAAGGAAGACTTGCCCACATTGGGTCTTCCAACAATAGCAACAAGAGGACGGTGAGATGTCATTTCAGCGAACCCCAAGGATGGGGTGAATTTGGGGGAGCACCTGCATTTTCAAACCCAGGCACCGGTTTCGAATTTGAGCGTCCAGGAGAAAGTCTGGCCCAAGGGAGGCGGGGCGGCTCGGGCCTGGAGTGGCGGGCATGAGGAAAGTAGAACACCTAGGGGCAAGTTGGGCCAATTCCTGCAGAGCGGAGTCTAATTCACATTCGGAGACCTCGCCAGTAACCACCATTTTAACCCAAAAGGGAAGCGCAGATTGTTTCAAAACTTGGACACAGCTCTGCGGGGCAACGCTCTCTTCAGAATCTCGCAATGTAGAGGGTAATTTCCAATCCAAAGAAACGGCATCCAATGATGGGAGGAGTGATTGAAGTTTCTCAGGCCAAAGCCCACCCGTCTCCAAAACGACTCGACCGGGCCAAGTTGGGAGCCAGTCTCGCAAAGCTTCTGCTTGAGCCAAGGGCTCGCCTCCCGTAATCGAAAGAGTGCTCTCTTCAGCCGTCCAATTCCAATCAAGTGCCAGTCGTTTCAATTGCTTCGTAAGTTCCTCCGCCGTTACTGGATTGGGGAAAGAATGGTGTTCCGCTTTCAGGTGTAGGAGCCAATCTTCAACAACATTCCAAGACTCCGGTGTATCGCAATAACTACAACGCAACGGACAACCAGCGAGGCGCAAAAAGAGGTGGGGTTCACCCACTTCCGCAGCCTCGCCTTGGAGACTGCAAAAGGCCTCCAATAATTGGAGGGAAGAATTCATGGCAGACTCTGAAAAAAGTCAGCGAAAAGGATTTACTCCTCCGCGCTTTCGGCAGACTCGTCCGTCGTGACTTCTGCGGAATCGGCAGCGACTTCCTCAGTCTTTTTCTTCTTCTTGTTCGCGACCTTGAATTGGGTCCGAACTTTGGGAATGCCATAAACGGAATCGCCTTCCTCCCATTTCCCATCACGCATGAGGCGCTCCAAGCGCTCGCGGCGCGACCAAACAGAACGGACACTCTTTAGAGCGCCGCCGATAAACAGCGATTTGTGGACGGACATGGGAGTTTCTTGCTTACTGAATGTGAGTGGGCAAAGGCGCCGTGAGCGCCGAAGCGAAGGGCCTTTCGCCACTTCCGGCCGGGTATTCTATCGCCCGAACCCGCCCGCGGATATGGGCAAGTTCAAGTTTTTCAGAAGCTTCCCCCACATAAATCACAATCTGCTTGGGTTGGTCTGCCGGCAAAAGAAGAGCCCGAACACTCGGTAAACCCTTCTTCTTAAGGGCCATGGCCACATCCTTGGCAAATGAAATGTTCCGCTCGGTGTAATCGTAGGTGATGACCTGAATCCCCAAAAGACCTTCACGGCTTTGGATTAGGGGCTCCTCTGCAGCCACAGGAGCAGGTTTCACGGGTGGTGAGGGCTGTGGCTGGGGTGCAACAACCGGAGCTTCAGGGCCTGTTGTCTCAGCAGGCTGAGACATCGCCAGCGGTTTCTCTTCAGCCTGAAGGCCATTAGCCGGACCCTCGAAAAAACCTGCGGCCCAAATGGCCACGAACAGCAGCGGAACCGCGGCAGCAAGAATGCCTACCCAGGGAATGGGCCGGCGAACCGGGCGGGAACCTGGGAAGCGGAGCTGTTCAGTTGAAGATGCCGCCTGCGGAACATCTTGAGACGAAGCCGAAGAAGTCGGCCGAGGAGTTGAGGATGGAATAGACTCAGAGCCAGTTTCTTTCCTCAGAAGGTCCAGTAGTTCACCTTTTTTTTGTCTCATGGCTTTAACACCAGGCAGTCTAATGAGTTGGGTTGGGAAATTCAATCCGAGCAGTCTTCTCCTTGAGTCCTAGCTCCGCGCAGGCAAAATGGACTGACATGGCAACCCAACCCCTTCCTGCTTCCATTCAAGGTGCCGCCCGGCTGTTGTTGGAAGAATTGCAGGAAACAGGCTTGAAAGAATTTCCACAGGGCGCCCAACCCACAAAGGAAATTCAACCAGCCCCCGCCCTAGACTGCGCTCATGGGGATTTAAATACTAGGATTCAGACCTGCCAAGCTTGTTCTTTGGCACAAACACGCACCCACCCCGTTCCAGGGGAAGGGCCCCTCCCGGCCCGAATCATGTTCGTGGGTGAAGCGCCAGGTGCAGATGAAGACCGAAGTGGCCGCCCTTTCTTTGGGCGAGCGGGCCAACTGCTCACAAAAATAATTGAAGGTGGGATGGGCCTCAAGCGAACGGATATTTTCATTACAAATACTCTCAAATGCCGCCCGCCAGAAAACCGAGACCCCTTAGCTGAAGAAAAATCCGCTTGCATCGGATTTCTTCATGAGCAAATCAAATCCGTTTCTCCAGAACTCATTATTGCTTTGGGCCGTCACGCTGCCTGCACCCTTCTTGAAATAGATTCACCCCTTTCTCGACTGAGGGGGCAAGTTCACCCGAACCCCCAAGGGGGTCCTCCGATTCTTGCGACTTATCATCCGGCTTATCTCCTTCGCAATCCAAGCGCAAAAAAGGATTGTTGGGCTGATATTCAAATTGGAATGGTTCACCTCGGGCTTCCTATACAGAACTAATGGTTCGCGCCCTCGGATTTCACTACCAGCCGGGCACCTCCCTTTACGCCCTTATTCAAAAAGAGGAAGGCAGCCCACCCGAAATCCTGGCCGCTGGTGGCGTTGCGGCAAATGACCTTCAAGATCTCTACACTCGATGGGCCGACGATACCCGTCTTCTTTGGGGTATAGCCGTTCAAAAAGATGGCCATCGGCCATCCACCCTCCCCCTGGATTGGGAACTCACCCAGCCTGCAACCCATGCCCTTTCTCATCCAGCAATGTCCGCTGGGATTTGGGAATGGGAAAACGGAAGGTATGGAGAAAACGACCTTCTTTTGTGGCTTCGACCAGAGGAAATCTTGTGGTGTGAAGGTGAGCCCGGAGTTCGGTCTAGCGGGCGCCTTCCAAGAAAGGGTCCCATTCGCGAGTCTTGGAGCCAGTTGTTTAACCGGCTTAGTCGCCGCCCCAATTCAGTTTGCCTTGCAGTGGATGCTCAAGCACCAGGCGCTGAAATCCTGGAAGAAGCTGTTCGCCTGGATGGATTCGTGTTTGTCCTTCTAACTCCTCCCTCGCAAGAACAGTCCGCAGACCGTGCGGCTTTGGGAGCCGCGCTTACTGCACTCAACCCTGTTCGGACAGGTGTGATTGAGCCCCGGCCTGCCAAAAGGAAAAAAGATCCAACGGCCTGGGGGCTCCTTTTTTTGGCGATAGCTGCCTTGTCTGCGTCTTCGTTTTTAGCACACAATCAGCGAATCGAGAGTATTCCCGCCCCTGCTGCCTCCACAGCCGATTCGAATCACTCACCCCCTCCGCCCCCCCCTCAACCAATCCCCAACAGCTTGAATCGATGGATTCAACGCCGGGAAACCTTCCTGCAGACTCTTGAAGCGACTCTTGAAGCTGCCCCAACCGACAGCATTCGTAGTTTTGAAATACTCTCCTCCACGGAAGCCACTGCTGCCCAGGTTCGACTGCTTTTGAGTTCGGACCAAGTACCCGACCTGAGGAGTGGAATCTTGGAGCTTCGACCAAGCTCGGCCCGTCCAGGGTTATGGACAGGAGATTCAGCTTCAAGGGGGAAAGAATGAGAACCCTCCTCGCTGTTCTTTGTCTGGGTTTTTCTGGCGGCCTCATTCAGCAGTGGTTTGCTCGTTATTCAACCCCGATGGAATTCACTGAAACCTCTCCCCAAACCGAACGGGCCCCAAAGGAAACCTTTTGGCATCGACCCGTTTTTGGTGAGGCCATTCTTTCCCCATCTGCCCTTGATTTAAAATCCAGTCTGCGTCTTTGGGGCAATCCAGAAACAAGTGAATGGGAGACTCTTTCCGGCCCCGATACTGCAGCCGCCCGCGCAACTTTGGGGTCTTGGCTGAACACCCCTCCGGGTGGGAAGGCGAAAGCCCTTTCAATCTCCTTTGACCGCCCCTCCCTTTCCGGCCCAATCTTGGCCAAACTGCACCTCCGGGGTGCTCCAAAGGCCATCCTTCCATGGATTAGTCAAATCCTTGCTAAACCCCCAGCGGGGGCGCTCACTGACCCGCTCCGCCTGAGCTTTGATGCCGGCATTGAAGATTTGGAAGCTGAATTGGAAATCCGCATCGGAAATGTAAAACAAATGGAAGAGGCACTCCCATGACCTCGACGCGGTTTCTTCCCTGCGCTGCTGCCCTCGCCGGCACCGCCACCCTCCTTGTTCATGCTTTACTGCCTAGCCCAAAGGTTTCAGCCAGTGGAGCCCCGATTCCTTCCCTCTCTGTTCTATCTACTTCGATTGCACCAACGGACTCAGAGGCTCTTCAGGAAAGACTCTTGCCCGCCCTTCGAATGCCTGACCTTCCTGCTGGATTATCAGATAGCTTCGCCATGGGTGAAGCGGCTCTCCATGCGGCCTCTTTGGAACTTCCAGATGTCTTCCCACCGATAGATTTCAAGGCATCACCGCAAGAGGGCGGGATTCGCCTCAGTTGGCTCCACAACCCACAAAACCCTGTTGAAGGGCTTCGTTATGAGCTCACCAGGTGGGCTGGAGACGGGGGAGCCGAAGAACTCCCCCCTACCCGTTCGAGGGAATACCTAGACCGAGTTCCCTGCGAAGGGGTGGCCTATCGTTATCGCCTCCGAGCAATTGTCGAGAGGCGCGTCCGCGGGGCAGCAGGAGCAAAGCAATCCAGAAGCCGCTCTTCTACACCTGTTGGTTCGGTCGCAACTGTTGCCAGGAGCGCGACTTGGAGCATTCAGGGGGTCCTCGAAGACGGGCGCATTCTCTTAAGCTTGTCTCGAAAAGGCCGTGCAAGCCTTGGCCCCTACCCCGCAGGCCCTGGAGAACCCATCGGTGAAACCTCTTGGTATCTGGAAGGACTGACTCTCCGTGAAACCACCGTGGGCGAGCTCACTAGTATTCCTCGCTTTGACGCATTGGGGCGCAGGGTCATAATCAGCGGCCAACCTGCTGACCGGACCCGCACAGTTGACACTGTGCGCTCTATTGCCAGCATTCGTCTCATGGATCCTTGTGGTTCACCGCTCGATTTGGAGCTTCTGCTCCCAAAAGGGTCGCTGACCGCCAAGATCCCCTGATCCTTCCCCCTGTCCTGCCGACTCCCGGCACGCTGTCTTGGCAGCCCTTTTCTCGAATCCCACGCTGATGTCCACTCAACGGTTTTCGCTGCTCCTGCTCCCCTTCCTCGTTCTGGCCGCTTGCCAAAGCCCCGAGGAAGAGAGTTCCGTCTCTTTTGACTCTGTGCTTGACTACGGCTGGGCCTCGGACGATTCCGATGCGCCACTCACATCAAACACGCCAGAGCCATCCGCTTTGCCTTCTGCTGAAGCTCCCTCCAGAGTTCAAGACCCTATTCCCGACACGCCTTCTGGAAAGTACTCTGAACTCCAGGCGGAAATTATTCGCAAAAGGGAAAAGCGCCAACAACTGGCTTCCGTTTTCCTAAAGCAAGGTGACGATGCTTTTGCTCGCGGCGATTTCAAAGGAGCAATCGCTCGCTACCTAGATGCAAAAGACTTGGACATGAACAACCGCGAAGCTCGCGAAGGCGTCAAGCGTTGCGAAGAAGCTCTTGCGGGCGCTGCCTGGAGTTCTGATTCTTCCGAAGATGTTCTCCTTCAAGAGAGTATTCGTCGGCACCACGCTCGAGTTAAGGTAGAGGGCTTGGTTCAGAATGGCGATGATGCCATGGCTAAGGGTGACCTTGAGTCTGCGCTGGCTTTCTATCAGTCCGCTGAGATGGCGCTTCGAACTCGCCCCGGCATTGCTGGCCAAGGATTGGACCACTCTATTGTTTCTTCCAAACTATCCAGTGCCACAATTGCCTTTAACGATCAACTCTCAGCCCAACGAGAATTCGAAACTGCTGCTGCAGAGCAAGAGGCTGCAGCTGCCGAAGAAGCTCGTTTGAACTACACGGAGAACCGTGTTCGAACCCTTTTCCAAGAAGCAAATTCCTCTTTCAGTCGCGGCTTTTACGAGGAATCTATCGGAACACTTGAAGCTGTTTTGGAATTGGACCCAGACAACCAAGATGCTCGAGAGCTCCGTCAAGTAGCGAACCTTGCTTGGCTTGCTGCGCGGAAGCGGAAAACGGACAACGCTTTCCGCGAGCAATGGAAAGCCACATTTGATGAGCTTAGAACCCTCGCAGTTCCTCCGAAAAGCGTAATCGAGCACGATGTGGAATATTGGCGCAATACCGTGCTCAAGAGAGAATCTTTGGACAAAATAGTCTCTGCGGCGGCGATTGATCCAACCGAGGCCAACATTCGTGCAGTTTTGGATTCCACCCGCATCGAACCTCGCTTTGATCACAGCATTGAAGCAATCGCTGACAACCTCGCGACTTACACGCGGGTCAACTTTGTTGTTTCTCGCGCGGTCCGAGAAGATGTAGATGAAGATGTAAAAACCATCTCCATGGCCTACTCGCGGCAAATGCCTGTCTCCCAGATTCTTTCTATCATTGAAAGTCTCACTCAAAGTCAAATTCGTTTTGTTATCCGTAACGGCGTTGTCAATGTCCTTTCTGCTGAAGAGTCCGGCGGTGTCAATGTCCTGAATAAATACGAAGTGCGAGATATTGTTCGCCCCATCCAGGACTTTGTAGGCACTGATATCAACCTTGCCCCCTCTGGCGGCATTGAAGAGGTTGACGAGGAGCTACCAGAACGTGAAGCAACAATCCTGACTGAAGATGATCTCCTTGCCACAATCACCGAAAATATCGAACCTGATATCTGGGATGATACTGCAACAGTCGCCATCGAGAATGGAACCTTAATTGTTAATGCTCAGAGCAACGTCCAAAAGCGCATTAATAGCCTTCTAAACGACCTTCGCAAGTCCTCCCATGTCATGGTGGAATTGAAAGTTCGATTCTTAAAGGTAGAAGACTCCTTCCTTCAGGATGTCGGCGTTGACTTCCGCGGATTGGGCGACGACTCCACCTCAGGCCTCCCTGGAAAGGGTTCTGACTATGTGTTTGATGATTTCGGTGCCGACCCCGGCTCCCCAGGTGCTCCTGGAACACTCGGAACTGGTAATGACGCTGGTCTTTATTTCCGCGAAGCAAGTGACGATGTCAACATCCTTGCCCGTACTGAAAACTTGTATGACTCCGGTTTAGGCAACGAGCAAGGCCTTCTGGCATCTGGTGGCCTTAGCCTTCAGTACACATTCTTGGATGATGCTGAAGTTGAAGCTGTCCTTCGTGCCGTTGAAAAGTCTGAACGCCGTGAAGTTCTTACCGAACCCACTCTCATGGTTTACAACACCCAGCGTGCAACCTCGACTTTTGCGAATCAGGTTTCCTATGTGGGAGACTTTGATGTTGAAATCGCCCAGGCTGCATCCATTGCAGACCCCGTTGTGCGAGTTGCCCGGGATGGTGTTTACCTAGATGTCCGCCCCGTTGTGTCTGCTGACCGACGCTTTATCTATGCCGATGTCCGCCCCACCGTGGCAACTCTCGTCCGACCGATTCCTTCCTTCCAAACTTCTCTTGGAACGGGTTCTCCGGTCACCATGCAACTCCCTGAAATGGAATTGCAAAAAATTCGTACTCGTGTTTTGATTCCAGATGGAGGAACTCTCCTCCTAGGTGGAATGAAGGTCGTCAGCCAGCAATCGCTCGAATCCGGAATCCCTATTCTGAGCCGAATTCCTGTTCTGTCCTTCTTCTTCTCTCGGAAGGGTGAATATGAGTCATACCAAAAACTCCTCATTCTGCTCACCGCTCGGGTCATCATCCCGGATGAGTTTGAGCCATCCTCCCTCCCGGGCGGAGCGGCCAACTAGGCAGACTCTTGGCCGGCGCGGCGCCCCCCGCTCCGGCCTCTTCTTTTCACCCCGCACTCCCTCCAAGGGAAGAACGGCATGTTCGCATCAGCAGGCCTTTTCCTCGCTGCCCCTCTCCTTCTCCAGGATCCTTCAGCAAGCGCTTCCGCCCGTCGTGAAGCGGCCTTTGCGCGTGCCTTAACCTCGGAGCTCAACTTTGTTGACCTCGCTGAAGCAGTTTTAGAGAAGTCTATTGGAACCGCTAGTGGCCCTGACCGAAGTGTTCTCCTTCTTGCGCGCTGCGATATTCGCAAGGTAGCGGCTCAAAATGCAAAGAAGGAAGAGAAGCTAGGCGCCCTCGCTGTTGCAGGCCAAGCTTATGCCGAGTTTCTGGCATCATCTCCCCCATCTTTCCTGGCAACGGACGCGCGCGTAGCACTTGGCGAACTGGCTTTTTATTACGGCACGGCAATCGCAAGCCACCTTGAAGAAACTCAGCCCTCTGAGGAAGAAAAAGCTGAGCTTGCTGTTGAAGCAGACTCCATATTTATGGCGGCAAAGGAAGGCTTGGATCTCATCATCACCAATTGGGAAAATCTGGATGATGGTGATGAAAAGGACGAGCTTCGTTTCAAAGCCTACTTCCCATCTCGGTTTTATAAAGCTCAAATATTTTACTACTGGGGAATGATTTTCCCACCCGAGTCTTTAGACCGGGGCGATCGGATTCAAAAGTCTCTTTCCCTCTTCGAAGACTTCGCCATGCTTGTTGGAGAAAGTTCCATTGCAGGACTCCGTGCTTACAAATTCATGGCGGACACCTACCTTCTTCAGGCCGAGACTTTTCAGGCCAAGAACGAACCTGAAGACGCTGCAACTTCACTTGAGGATGCCGAAATTTTCTATCAGCACATTATTGAGAATGCGATTCCGGAAGGAGTCGATCTCATGGATGCTGAAATCGATGGGCGCAGAGATGTTATGCAAGAAGCCTACCTCGGCCTCATCAAAATGTATCGCAATTGGGATCGCGAATCCGACGCTCGCCAGCAAGGAAAAACATTCCAAACTTGGGTTGACGATGAAGGTGTTATCCTCGCTCCTGCAGGCTATCGAGCCAATTTGCAAGTTGCACTGGGCTTGATTAACTCTGGCGATTTTGGTGAAGCCATTTCCATTGCAGAAATGGTCGCAAGTGA
This sequence comes from Planctomycetota bacterium, assembly GCA_030748415.1. Lineage (GTDB taxonomy): Bacteria > Planctomycetota > UBA1135 > UBA1135 > UBA1135 > UBA7888. The sequence continues at coordinate 22,857 of JASMMA010000016.1, read as the reverse complement.
GAATCAAGGCTCCATCCTTCAATTGGAAGCCAACAGCATGATGTCCACTGCGATTGCTGCCGCTCCCGCAAATGCCCCAATCGACCTTGGAGTTCTATACGCTGCCGCTGAGGGCGCTTACTGGCAAAAAGAATTCCTTAAGGCAAAAGATGGCTTCCTCCTTCTTTTGGGGCGCCTCCAGGGCTCTCGCCAAGCTGATGATTTTGGAGCGGGAGCTTACTACTTCTTAGGTCGTTCCTACTCCTACTTGGACCAGCGCCTAGAAGCGACTGTTTCACACCAAGTAGGTTTTGAACTCTTTCCTGATGATGACGATTACGCATCCAAAAATGCTGAAGCCTGGATGAAGTTGTCCGAGGTCCTTCGCTCATCAGCTCCTGGCGATTCTTTCCTTGATCAGTACTGGAAAACTGCGGTTGATGCCGTGGCAACCTCAAGCTCAGGAGGTGCCCCAGACCAAGCTCGCTGGACAGCTGCAAATTCTGACTATCAGCAAGCAAAAGATAAGGCGAAGCTCGCACGAAGAAGCCCTGTCGGAAGCGTGGAAGCAACACAAGCTCTGTCCGCCCTCGACGCAGCCTTATCTTCCTATTCTGGAATTGAACAAGGCTCACGATACTTTGAGAAGGCACAAGTTCAAATTGGAATGTGCCTTTTCCGCAAAATGCCTTGGGATGAAAACTCCGCAGATGACGCCTTCAATGCTTTCAACAATTACTTAGAGGTATTCATCCCTAATCCTGAAAATACCCCACAGGATGCTCGAGGCCGCAAGACTCGAAAAGATGCTGCCGCTCAGGCCGACTTTTATCGCGGGCAAGTTCGCTACAAACAGGCGAAGGGAGGCGACTCCTCCTTCTGGACTGAGGTCCTAAGCCTATACAACGGTTTCACCGAGCGCCACCCTGACCAAAAAGACTATGCTGCTGCCGCTTTCGTCTCGGTGCTCGAAGCTCACCTTGCCTTGGGCAATGAAGAAGAAGCCATTGCAACTTGGGAAATCCTGATGAGCGAGGGCTACCCTGAATCAAGAATCGCCCAGTCTTCTCATTATCTCTACGCTTGGTATCTTGCGCGCGCAGAGGGCGGAGATGAAACGGACATGGAAGCATTAGGCAAAGCAGCAAACTACCTTGGATTTGTGAACAGCCATGCCACTCGTCAAAATTGGCAAAACTTGGTCAAAGAAGCGCGCTTGCGCCTGACCTTGGGTGAACCCGCACAAAGTGCTGGGATTCTTGAAAAAACTCTAGAAGCATTTGCAGAGGATTCCACCTTTTCTGAGCTTCAGCGGTTCCATGCCCGCATGGATTTGGTCGATGCCTATCTTGCTCAATTTAATACCGCCCAAGCTGGCCCTTTCATCGAAACACTTTTGGAAGAAAAGCCCAAAAACCTCCGCGTGATGCAAGCCGCAATCAAAATCCTTGGCGGCTGGCCCGTTGTCCGCGATGGCCGCATTGTTGAAGTCCCAGGATTGGATACTGTAGAAGATTTTGCAAAGGCCGACCGACTCCTTGCGGACCTTACCGCCATTGCTGAAAACTCAGCGAAAGAGCAGGGGATTAGTAAGTTTTCTGTTCCCGAATACTGGATCGCTCGCCAGCAATCCGCTTACTTGCTTTACAAGCGTGGCAAAGTGGATTCCGCCTACAAAGGCAAACATGTCCTCCTCATTGAAGGCTTGGAAAGGTTGGCACCCGACTTGGGTTCCACCACAGTCGGCCCTGACCTCAAGGAAATTTTCCTCTGGCTGAAAGCTCATTAATCCCATGACCCTTCTTTGCGCCTTCCTTCTAGCGACTCCTTTCGCCATCCCGCAGGACACCCTTACCCTGCTTGACGGCCAACGGATTTCTGGCAAAGTTACTTCTGCTAGCCTGGACTCCGTTCAACTTCGGAAGCCAAATGGCTCTGAAAAAGAATACTCGCCCAGCAACATTCTGAGCCTTCAATACGGAGGCTTTCCCCCCTCCATTGCGAAGGGTGAAAAGTTCCTTTCAGAATTTGATTTCTCCAATGCCGTTGCCTCTTTTACATCAATCGATGGTGGCTCGAACCGCTTAGAAGCTTGGGCGGGTCTCCGGCATGCTGAAGCCCTTAACCTCTGGGGGAAAATTGATTCCGGCCAAAGTCAGAGAGCTGAATCTGCTTTCCGGGATTGGCTAGCTCGAAACCCTGAGGACTTCTTTGTCCCCCGTGCCCGCAAAGGTCTTGCATTTGCGATTGCTCGAAATGGCCAAGTGGACCTTGCCGCTAAAGAATTGGAAGGAGTCGCCACTCTTGCTTTTGAAAAATCCCTTCCACCCCATGTGGAAATTAGTGCTCGCCTTTCGCGGTGTGAGCTCTTTCTCCTTCATGGTCAACCAGGTGTCGCCAAGACCCGCCTAGAGGATCTTGTCAACAAAATCCAGAAATCTGCTCAAGACCGCAATGCCTCAGATTCCCTGAAATCCCAACTCCACAAAATGGAATCCCAGGCCCAAGTTGCCCTTGGAGACGCCATTGAGCTGAAAGACGGAATGGACTCTTCGAGGCGTTATTGGGAGAATCTGCTCTCTAAGCGGAATATTATGATGGATGTCCGTGCGGCTGCCACGATTGGCTTGGCTCGAGCAGCCCACAAGAATGGGCAAAGCCGAGAGGCGCAAATCCTTATTGCAAAGGTAGTTGCAACGATGCCAACCACCCCAGAAGTTGCCTCCAAGGCCCTTTGGTTCCTCGCAGAAATCTCCCTCGAGTTAGGGGATAGCCCAATTCCTTCGAAGACCTATTACCAACGCCTTGTGGATGACTATCCTTTTACGACCTGGGGCATTCAAGCCCAAAAGAGGCTAGGAAACTAGGAAGCTAGGTTCCACTTGAAAAGCCGCTAGAATCTCCGTTCGTCTCCCCCCAAGCTAGCCTCCCGAGGCTTGGCTGACCCCCCCAAAATAACCCTTCCAAGAAACAAAATGAACCGCCTTCGTCAACTCGCATGGTCCCTAACCTGCTGGTTCTTTTCTGCCCAGTTACTTCTTGCCCAGGAAGCTGAAGCCGCCGCCGCCCCAGCCAACAAGGTTGGCATTTTTGAAGCCATCGGCCAAGGTGGAAAAATTGGTTTCGTCATCATTCTAATTTCGGTTGTTGCCGGTACTTTGATTGTCGAACATTTCATGAGCATCAAGCGTGAAAAACTCGCTCCACCTGAAATCGTGGATGAAATCGAAGAGCTTATGAACGAAGGCAACTACCAAGAAGTTCTGGAGTACTGCGAATCCGAGCCTTGCTTCTTTACTAATGTTGTGGCTGCAGGAGTTCGAAAACTCAAGTATCCATTCGAAGCGGCAGAGAAAGCCATTGAAGAAATGGAAGACGAAGAATCGGTCAAACTTCACCAGAAGATTGGGTATCTCTCTCTGATTGCAGGGGTCTCCCCCATGATGGGTCTGTTCGGAACGGTTACGGGTATGGTTGGTGCTTTCGGTACGATTGCATCTCAAGCATCTGTTGAGCCAAGAGACTTTGCAGGGGACATTCAGTTGGCTCTTGTTACCACTGTTTTGGGTCTAACAGTTGCGATTCCTGTTACTGCCTTTTTTGTTTTCTTCCGAAACAAAGTAACCATGCTCTCATTGGAGATTGGCGCCATCGTTGAGGAAATGTTTGATCGTTTCCGCCCATCCCACTAAAAACCAGAGCATCCAACTTTTCCCAGGAGCACAATGAGTCAACGAGCAAGACCTGAAACGGAAGTCGACATCGACATGACACCCATGATCGATGTGACTTTCTTGATGATCATCTTCTTCATCATTGTGAATGACCTTACCCAGCAGGAGCTGGAAGACCTCAAGTTGCCTATTGCCATTCAAGCGGGACATGACGACCCCCCGAAAGGAAGGCCGATTTTGAATGTGATGGGTTGTACATGCACTCCTGGCCCCCGCAACTCGCACCAAGACTCTTGCGCTATCGGGGACATCATTTGGAAAAAGAGAAAACTCTACTGGAAGGGTATTGAGCCAAAAGGTGTGGATCCCATCCGCAAAGGCCGTGCGGATTACTACTGGAAGCTTGCCCTCCAGCTCGAAAAGTTTGCCCAACAGATGGAAACCGATAATGATCCCAACTTGGGTGACCTTCCGGACGAACCCATCCTCATTCGGGCTGACCGCAATACTGAATTCAAGTACATCTCCAGAATCATGGAGGCTTGCTCTCGACAAAATGTTCGGATTTGGAAGGTTCAACTTGCAGCATCGGAACCTGAGTCCGCCAAGGACAAGAAGTAGTAAGCAATCAACGGTATGACACGAAGAAGACAAACCAAATTCGAAGAAGTCAAGCCAGACATGGCTCCCATGATTGATGTGACTTTTCTGTTGTTGATTTTCTTTATTGTGACTTTGAAATTCAAAGTACTCGAAGGGCGCCTCGATGCAGCCCTTCCCAAGGATATGGGTTCGATGTCCACCGAAACCGACCCCATCGAAAAGGTTGACATCGTTATCCGTGTCAAAAAACCCGGCGTTCTCTCCCCAGACCCTACCACAAGAACACACTCCCAACCTCAAGGTCGCCTCAAACATTATGTGGGCCGCCAAGTTGAGTACCTAGTTGGGACTAACAAATTCCGCGATGTAGGAAAGCTCTCTAACTTCCTAGACCGCTTCGCAAAAACCCAAGAAATGAAAGATGACACCCCTATCACTTTGGATGTCCGAAAGGGCTCCGTTTATGGGGATGTCGTTGTCATCTTGGATGTTGTCATCGAGAAGGGATTCCAAAAAATCTCCTTCGCAGGTTCATTTGAGGAATAATGATGCTTCTCGACCCCAAACCTCACCATCAGAAAGGCCACACCCCTGCCCTAACCCAGCCTTCCATGAAGAACTCCCCGTTCCAGGCAATGCTCCGATTTCTCCCGGCCCTTCTCTTGATTGCCGGTTGCAATACACCATCCTCAGACTTCTCTGATTCCTTCGACTACTTTGCCGATGCTGAATTGGAAACCGTTCTCACAGACACCCGTTCGGTTGATCCTGAGCCAACTCCAATCCTGGAAACCACCCCTGCTCAGGATCCTGTCCCTCAGGACCCAGTTGGCTTCCAAGAAGGCCGCGACGCCGCAAGCCTTCATCAGCAGAAGGTTGCCATTCTTGTTCAGGCGGACTTAGACACCGCTATGGCTGCCATGGCTGATGGCCGACTTGTGGAAGCCGAATCCTCAGTGCTTTCAGCTCTGGAACGCTCCCCCGGTGATCGCAATGCCATGATGATGCTGGATCAAATCCAAATGGCCATGGGGAAGGCTATTGTTCCAATCTCGGGTTCTATGGACGATGTCCACGCTCGCTTGCAGGCTCGTCTTCACAAAGAGAAGGCTGCAACCGAAGCCCACGCAGCTCGAGGTGTGAGCCTCCTTCAAAAGGGAGAGCTTGACGAAGCCATTGCTGCCCTCATTCTTGCCAAAGCTCGCATTGACGGCATCCAGTACGAAATGGACTGGGAAGGCTTGGACGCGCAAGTGGAATCTGCCCTCCAACAGGCGAAAGACCAACGAGCAACCGCCCTCGCCACTAGCCGCGACAATGAGAAGAAAGAAGCCTTCGAAATGTTGCAGGCAGAAGAAGAGAAGCTCCGGATTCAAGAAGAGCACCGGAAAGCTCTCATGCTCTCCACAGCAATTGAAGCTTTCGACTCGCGCGACTTTGACCAGGCTCTTACTCTTTCTGAAGATGTTTTAGCCGCTGATCCGCTAAATGAGCAAGCTCGCGAACTTCGCGATGCAACTCTTCGTGCCCGTCATGAACTCGTCAATGAAGAGTTCGTCGCGCAGCGCTCCGAGCGATTCAAGAGTTGGCTCCAGGACATGGAAGATGCCATGATTCCTAGCACTGAAGTTTTGGACATGCCCGACTTGGATTACTGGGCTCGAATTACCAATGCTCGTAGTGAATCAAAGGGTGAAAGCACTGACACCGCTGCCGAAATGGAAAACTTGGCCCTTCAAAATGAAGTGGCAAACAGCAGCATCCCAGGTTTCATGGTTGAAGGCGAGACATCTCTGGAAGAGGTCATTGGCAAGCTTCGCCCTTACACCGACATTCCGTTTGTCGTCACACCTGACGCTATTGATGCTGTTGACTCTGAAGGGATTGAGTTCAACCTAAACCTAAATCGTCCCATGACTGTGGAGAATGCTCTCCTCGTGATTACAAACGCAGCTGGGCCTGATGTTACTTACACCTACAAGCATGGTGTTGTTTACATCACAAGTGTTTCCCAGGCACAAGGTCAATTTGTGCTGCGCGCGCACGATGTCCAGGACTTAACTTCAACTTTGGTAGATTTTTCCGGTCCAAAGATTAACCAAATTCACCTCCCCGATAATGATGATGACAGCGAGGAATTGGTTCAAGGTGGAATCATTGGTGAACCTACACCCATCCTAGACCCAGCGAACCTTGAGACCTTAGTTCAACAGTCCGTTGCCGCTAAGACATGGGATGACCTCGAAGGGGTTTCCATCACTTACTCAAATGGTCACCTGATTGTCTGGCACACACCAGAAGTTCAAAATGAGATTGATATCTTCCTTGAAGATCTTCGTCGGTATATCTCCTCGATGGTCACCATTGAGGCTCGTTTCTTGACGGTTCAGAAAGACTTCTTGCAAGAAGTTGGTTTGGATTTCCGCGGTCTTGGTGGAACTTTCTCCCCCCCCACGGATATGCCAAACTTGGATGACTTCACCTCTGGTCTAGAGGACAACACCTCCCTCGGTTTAGACAACGATGGTCAAGGACTTCCAGGTTCTGCAGAAACCAACCCGTCTGCTGGTGCCTTCTTTAACGAAGGTGGCGATGGCGACATTCGTGGCCGAACAGAAAACATTCTTGGAGACTATGGCAGCCGCCTCACCAACACAGGTGGTATGGCAATGCAGTTTGTTTTCCTTGATGACACTCAGCTTTCTATGGTGCTCCGCGCCGTGGAGAAATCCAACCGCGCCGAGGAGGTCAATGCCGTAACGGTATCGGCTCAAAACACCCAGCGTTCCTTCATCACAGTTCTGAATCAAATCACCTATGTTCAGGACATGGATGTGGAAGTTGCCCAGGCATCGATTATTGCTGACCCCATGGTGGGCGTTGTCTCTGACGGCATGGTCCTAGATGTCCGCCCGACTATCAGCCACGACCGCCGCTATATCACCCTGGAACTGCAGCCAACCGTTGCTTCTCTGAAGCGCCCCATTCCCGAGTTCACATCATCCCTCGCAGGCCTCACCACTCCTGTGACCCTTCAGCTTCCTGAGCTGACTGTAAGTAGCGCGAATACTACTGCTGTCGTCCCAGATGGCGGCACCGTTGTTATCGCCGGCTTGAAGAAAGTCGTCGATGTCGAGCAACGCGCCGAGGTTCCCATCATGGCAAAATTCCCAGTCCTGTCCTGGCTCTTCAAGAGTGAGGGCGAGGCCAATGAGAAGGAAGATGTCATCATCATCATCCGCGCTCAGATTACAGACGCGCTTGAAATCGCTGACAAACTCGATACTCGCGTCTAAAGCCTTTCCAGCACCGAACCCCTACAGGGAGATTCCGAACTCATTGTTTAGAATCTCCCTGAGTTCGTTTAGTTCCTTTATTTGGAAATCAGGCTCCTGTCCCCCAGTTAGCTTTGCGTATTTACCCGAACCGTAATGAAGCACAGTCAACATTCCGGCTTTCTTTGCGGAATCAACATCTTTGAGAGGGTGGTCCCCCACATGCATCGTTTCTTCCGTCGGCAATCCTGCTCTTTCAGCAGCATGAGAGTAAAGCGCAGGGTTTGTCTTGGCCATTCCAACTTGATCCGTGATAAAAAGGAGTTGGGGGTCTAGAAATCGGTCCAACCCTAAGCGCAGCACCTTCTCCATTTGTTTCCCAGCAAGCCCAGCAGAAATAATTCCAAGGCGTAGGTCCGTCCGCGACAAGTCCTCCAGCAGTCCATGGGCTTCAGGGCGGATGGAAAGTTTCTTCCATTTGGTTTCGTGATAAGAAATAACTCCAGCCATTATTAAGAGGGCGGGGTTTACACGCCCAACAGCCTCTTGGGGCAATCGGTTGAGCAATCGATTGAAGTGCCGGCTGTCATTGGAGCCAAATTCAGCGACAACCTGGTGCAGTTCAGCAAGTACCATTTCCTTGTCGGCCTGAAGGCCACGAGCAATCATGGCCTCCACAGCCTTTTCGCGGGCCTGTCCCGCAAACTCTGTTGAAGAGTAAAGGGTGTCATCGATATCGAAGAAAATCGCTCTAAGGTTCATGGTGCGAGGCGTGGCACGGCCTTCAGCAGGGTACGCGTGTAAGGGTGGCGGGGGGCCTGAAATACCTCGGAAGTTGCACCCTCTTCAACAAGTTGCCCTGCTTTCATGACTGCCGTTCGGTCGGCAAAATCCTGAACGACGGCAAGGTCATGAGTGATAAAAAGAAAAGAGGTCCCCACCTCTTGCTGGAGGCGAGCGAGCAGGGTCAAGATTCGTTTTTGAACGAGCACATCCAACGAGGAGACAATCTCATCGCAAATCACAAGCTGAGGCTCTAAGGCAAGAGCGCGAGCGATACAAACTCTTTGGCGCTGGCCACCGGATAATTTTCCAGGAAGGCGAGAAGCCAAAGAAGGGTCCAATTCCACCATTTTCATGAGGTGAGCGACTTTTTCGCGCAAAGCTAGGCCGCGTGCCCGCTTGTGAATGAGGAGTGGTTCGGCGATGGAGTCCCCAACCTTCATGCGGGGATTAAGTGCAGCTCGGCTATCTTGAAAAATAAGGGAGAGGGCGGGGCGAAGAGGTCGCCAGTCTCTACGGTGAAGGTCGAGCAAGTTAATGGAGCCATCTCGCCCATGAGAATGCATGAGGGCTTGCAAGCGGGGATCGGCTTCAATGCGGCTTACAGAGGGGCGAAACCAAGCTTCCCCATTTGAGGCGGGATTCAACCCAATCAGGGCGCGACCTGTCGTGGATTTTCCAGAGCCGGATTCCCCAACCAAAGCCAGAACTTGATTCGGCTTGATTTGAAAGGAAATGTCCCGAACGGCGACCTTCCCTGGATCTGCTTTTCCCAAGAGCTTGGGCGGCGGCGCATAGGTCACCGACAAATCGCGAACATCAAGGAGGGGTTTCAAAATTCAACCTCCAAACGCGGAGCGGCTGCAACCAAGGTCTGGGTGTAGCGGTCATTGGGGGAATTTAGGATTTTCTCAACGCTCCCCTCTTCCACAATGCCGCCATCTTTCATCACAATCAAATTTTTGCAAATAGCGGCCAGTACACCTAAGTCGTGGCTAATCCACATAAGTGCAAGGCCTCGGTTTTGGCGAAGCCGATTCACTAACTCAAGTATTTCAGCTTGCACAGTGACATCGAGGGCAGTTGTGGGTTCATCAGCAATGAGGAGCTTGGGGTTCCCAGAAAGAGCTGCGGCAATCATGGCCCGCTGCAACATCCCCCCAGAAAGCTGATGAGGGTATGAGCGGGCAACCTCACGAGGGTTCTGAAGACCGCATTCTTCCATCAGACCCAACACAGCTTGGTCACGCTCGGACTTGGACATGGATTGGTGAATCTCCATGGCTTCGCCAACTTGAGTTCCAACCCGTAAAACAGGGTTAAAAGCGGCAGCCGGCTCTTGGAATACAAAACCCACCTGCCCCCCGCGAATCTGGCACATCTCGGCTTCACTTATATCGCTGAGCGGTTTACCATCCAGATAGATTTCTCCTTTGGTTTGCTTCACAGATGGTGGCAGCAACCGGAGAACAGCCAAGGCCGTAAGAGTTTTTCCGGAACCAGATTCTCCTAAGATTCCAAGCGACTGACCGGCAGGGACATCGAAGGAAATATCCTCAACAAGGGTGGCGCCATCTTGGGCAACAATGCTCAAGTTCTGAATCCGAAGGAAAGCAGGTTCAGCCACGAGGAGATTCTAAGGCTTCTCATCGTTATCCTGATACCGTGAAAAAACAAACTGGAGCCCAGCCCTTGCTTCGGCTCGCAGGTGGGCGGTTGACCCTCCTGCTTTTCCCTCTATTCTCCTTCGCCTGTGGCCACCCGATTCCTTCTGGGGCGATGGTCGTTGCTAACAATGCTGACCTACAAAGCCTGGACCCCCAAATTGCAACGGGCGCGCCTGAGGGTCGTGCTTTAGGGGCGCTTTTTTCCGGACTGACTCGATTGGACCCAGCCACCCTCGAACCCGTCCCCGAACTCGCAGCTTCTTTTTCCAGCCCAGACGGAGGGCGCTCTTGGGCCTTCCAGCTTCGACCTGAGCTTCGGTGGTCAGACGGCTCCTCTTTGACTGCTGATGACTTTGTAGCCTCCTGGAAGCGCCTGTTGGCCCCAGAAACTGCTGCTCCATATAGAAACTGGCTCCTCGAGCTTGCGCCGAACGGCCTGTATGCTGATGAAAACACCCTGCATGTTCGTTTCCAAAGTTCAAAACCCTATTTCCCGAGCATGTGCGCCTACCATGCTTTGGCGCCGGTTCCCCTAAAGCTTCGAGAAGGCAGAGAAGCCGCCGGCTTGGTTTCAAGCGGTCCCTTTCAGATGACTTACCGAAGGATTCGAGATCGGGTGCAATTGGCACCCAATCCCTATTACTGGAATGCAAGCAAGGTCCAGCTTCCGGGAGTTGTATTCCTGACAGTGGAATCACAATTCACCGCCCTCAACCTATTCCTGTCAGGAGATGCACATTTCATCCCCGATGTTCCAGCCTTGGCTGTTCCTGCCTTACTCAAGAGAGAAAAGGACCTCGTTCGGGCCAAGGTTCGCAAACCACGCTCCAGGCCCGAATTCGACCCGCAGCCCTTTCTTGCTACCTACTTTTACCGTTTCAATACCACTCGACCCCCATTCAATGATGCACGCTTGCGGCGAGCTCTTTCTTTGGCCGTTGATAGAGAACTGCTAGCCCAAACTCTGGGCTCGGGACAACCTCCGGCCGGGACCTTCATCCCCCCTTCCTTGCCTCACTGGAAAGGTCCTGCCGGTCACACTTTCGACCCGGCGGGTGCGCGCCAATTGCTCGCTGATGCGGGTTATGGAGAGGCCAATCCCTTACCCATGATTGAACTTCACTACAACTCGGCAGAATTGCATCGAGATGTTGCGGAGGCGCTCCAAGCTCAATGGAAAGATGTGCTTGGAATTCAAACGAGACTCTATAACCAAGAGTGGAAGGTTTTCCTCGACGCACAAAAAAAGTTGGACTACCAAATGTCTCGCTCATCCTGGATTGGAGACTACCTGGACCCAACTACTTTCCTAGATGTTTTCCGTTCGGACTCTCCGAACAACCGAACTGGTTGGGCGGACAAAGAATATGACCGCCTACTCAATCAGGCCAAAGAGATTACGCACAAACAGCCACGCATGCATTATTTGCGGCAAGCCGAAGAACGATTGTTATGGGAGGCGCCGATTCTTCCATTGTTTCATTACGCTGGCCGAGAACTTGTTTCTTCAAAGGTGCTGGGATACCGCCGAAACTTAATTGGCTCGATTGACTGGGCTGGCTTAGCCCTCGAGGTGAACACAAAGTGAAGCGATTTCTTCGCCGCGTTGCCGCTCTTCTTTGTGTGCTTTTTTTCGTGCATGCATTGACCTTCTTTATGGTCCATTCCGTTCGCGGCGGTCCCTTTGATTCTGAGCGCCAACTTCCGCCTGAAGTGGAACAGGCCCTGCTTGCGAAATACCACTTGGACGAGTCCCTCCCAAGGCAATATGTTCAAGCATTGGCTGGGGTGTTCAAAGGAGACCTTGGCCCATCCCTCCGCTATCGTGGAAGTCAGGTATCCGATATCTTGTCTGAAGCGCTTCCTATTTCCATGATTCTCGGAGGAGGGGCCCTTCTCGTTGCACTCCTGTTTGGCCTCCCTGCTGGCTTATGGGCTGCCAGACGGCGGAATCAAACGGCTGACCGGTTTGTGCTAAGTGCCACTTCTCTCTTGATGGCACTCCCAAACTTTGTCCTTGCTGGGGCTTTCGTTGCATGGTTCAGTTTTGCCTGGAGGCTCCTTCCCCCAGCGGGGATGGGCGGGCTCACTCATTGGGTCTTGCCCTGCCTATGCCTTGGCCTTCCTTTTGCGGCCCAAATTGCCCGGATCTTCCGAACCTCCACCCTTGAAGCCCTAGAAACCCCATCTAGCCTTGCGGCAAAAGCAAGGGGCCTGGACTCTCGCCTTCTCTTGCGGCGACACATTTTCCGAACAGCGCTCATGCCTGTTGTTGCATTCCTTGGACCCGCATCCGCTGGACTCCTCACTGGCTCCTTGGTGATGGAACAAGTATTTGCCTTGCCTGGTTTGGGCGCCCATTTCGTTCAAGCAGCCTTAAATCGAGATTACACATTGGCCTTGGGAGCGACCTTGCTTTACACCCTCATTCTGGGTGTTTTGAGTTTATTGACCGACCTCCTCTTGTCTCGATTAGACCCTAGAGTGGAAAGTTTCTCATGAAGCCTTTGCCCACTTCTGCTCGATGGGGACTTCTCTTTTTGGCATTGCTTGCGGCAATTGCCTTCTTTGCACCAGAGCTCCCTCTTGAAGACCCCGCTCATATCCAATTAGAGCAACGACTCCTCGCACCCGAATGGACTCAAGCCCCTTATTGGGGAACCGACTCAAAGGGACGAGATTTATTGTCCCGGGTTTTGTTTGGGGCTCGCGTTTCCTTGGCAACAGGGCTTTTCGGCAGTTTGCTCGCACTTTTGATCGGAGTTCCATGGGGAGGACTCGCTGGTTTGATTGGCGGAAGGGTTGACCGAGCCATGATGCGCCTTGCCGATGCAATGGAATCCATGCCCATGGTAGTACTGGTTCTGTTCTTGCTTTCCATCTTGAGTGAATATCGGATAGAACTCGCGGAATATGGGATTGGCCGAATGCATGTTTTTTATCTAGCCGTTGGGATTTTGTTCTGGCTACCAACAGCCCGAATCGCGAGAGCAGAAGCTTTACGCCTTCGGAACTCTGCCTTTGTTCAAGCCGCGTACGGGGTGGGTTCGAGTCGATTCCGAATCTTCACCTTCCACCTCCTTCCCAATATGGCGCCTTCCATTCTCGCTATGCTCGGCATCACCGTTCCCCGGGTGGTCCTTATGGAGGCCTTCCTTTCTTTTTTAGGTCTAGGCGTGGAGTCCCCCGCTGTATCGTGGGGGTTGCTTGCATCGGATGGCCTCGCAACTCTTAATCCTCTGGTGGATTGCTGGTGGCTAATCGCCTTCCCAGCTGGGGCTTTAGTCGTGAGTCTTCTTGCTCTCAATTTGGTGGCCGACGGCTTTCGAGATTGGCTGAGTGAAAGCCACTAAACCCGCCTTAGAGGACGCAGGCAATCACTTCAATCTCAACGAGGACATCTTTGGGGAGGCGAGAAACTTCAACACAAGCTCGCGCTGGCCGGTGCTCACCAAAGTAAGCGGCATAGAGTTCGTTGACAGCAGCAAAGTCATTCATGTCTTTAAGAAACACGGAGCATTTGACTACGGAACTACGGTTACATTTCCCAGCAGTCAAAACGGCGTCAATGTTCGAAAAGATTTGTTTGGTTTGAGCTTCCACATCGCCTTCTAGAAGAGTGCCGTCTGCTTGAAGAGCAATTTGTCCGGAACAAAACAAAAACCCACCAGCCTCCACTGCTTGGCTATAAGGTCCAATTGCCTCTGGCGCCTGATCCGTTGAAACAAACTTCATGAACGGAGCCTCTTTACCATTTGAGCCCGCACGGCAGGAGTTAAAAAACGCTCAAGGTCCCCGCCACCTGCATAAACTTCTTTAATGAGCCGTGAAGATACAAAAGAAAATTCTTCATTGGGCATCACGAACACCGTTTCAATTCCATCGTCGAGGGCGCGGTTTGTAAGCGCCATCTGGTATTCGTATTCAAAATCTGAAATCGTGCGAACACCACGGAGGATTATTGAAATATTGTTGGCTTTGCAATAATCCACAACAAGCCCTTCAAAGCTATCTACGGAAACGCCCGACATGTCGGCGGTTTCAGAGCAGAGCATTTCAACACGCTCATCCGCAGTAAAAAGTGGCGATTTTGATTCGTTTCGGGCAACTCCCACTCGAAGGGAGCCAAAGATGCCCAAACCCCGTTGAATTAAATCTAGGTGCCCCCGAGTTACGGGGTCAAAGGTGCCAGGGTAAAGGGCGGCAGAGGCTGTATCGACCATTCGGGAAGTTTAAGGTCGCCCTCTAGATTCAGCTTCGTTTACTGGACATGACGCGTCCAAACACGATTCGGCTTCCAGCTGCATGTGGTCTGGCCTGGGTGTTCGGGGTGGCCATTCAAGTAACGATTCCTCTTCCTATTTCTCCCCAGGTCGTGCTTTGGCCGGCCTTGTTCCTGTTGCTCCTCATTTTTTTTATGCAGGCGGGAAATCTCCGCTTCTTCCTTTTGCTGGGGGCCAGTTTCCTCCTTGGTGCTTCCCGTACAACTCCTGCGCTGACCAATCTTCAAGACAATGAGTTTCATCAACAAAGGCCAGTTGCTTTCTCAGGGCAAATACTAGAGAAGCGTATAAGCGACCAAGGGGGATTTGAAGGTGTACTTCAAGTTTTGCATCAATCAACCCAATCTCTCAAGCCCCTCTTCACGCCCAAGGTTCCCTTTCATAGCAGGCACAATATGCCCACTGGTGTATGGACATTCCATGGTGTAGTCGAAAAAAAAGGATGGGGCTGGAGCATTTCCAACTTAGTCCCTTACCAGGCCCAACGGAATTCCCCCCAGAAGAGCATTCCCCTTCTTCCTCGTGCACGAAACGCACTTCGCAACCGACTCGAAGAAAAGCTATCCTCAAAAGAGGCCGGAATTGCGCGGGCACTTCTTTTGGGCGAATCTTCAGCTGTTGATTCTCAAAGGTGGTCCACATTTCGATTTTTGGGCTTGCTACACCTCTTAGCCGTTTCTGGAATGCACTTCTGGCTTTGGGATTCCATTCTTCGCCGCCTTCTCCCCCGAAAGTTGGCATTCCTCCGCCCGCCTGTTCTTTTGTTTGCGGGGGCGATGGCAGGATTCCGAGCACCGGTCATACGAGCTCTTTCTGCCCTCTTTATTCGGGATTGCCTACATCGCAAAGGAATGCAAGTTCATGCCTTTTATTTGTGGGCGGCCGCGCTTTGGGTGGAGTGCTCCCTTCTTTCTCCACGCCCCCAAGGCTTGGGGCTCGTTCTTTCTTATTCCGCAACTGCGGCCCTAATTTGGGTGAATCAGGTCAAGGGAGAAAAAGGAATGCTCACTGTTCTTCGTTCTTCCCTTGCCGCAAGTTTGGCAACATCCCCTTGGCTCCTTGCAGTTCAAGGGACTCTGGAGCCTTGGTCCGTCTTGTTGACCCCACCCATGGCGCTGCTGCTTCCAGTTCGCATGGTGGGCGCACTCATGACTTGCATTCCGGGTTTCTTAGGGGAAGTGAGCTCTCAATTCCTTGAAGCTTTCGGTGCCCTTGAAAATTTATTCTTAAACCGTCTGAACTCTCTCCCGGCGTCCCCCATCATTGCACCCCGAGTTCCTTTCGCAGCCTGGACAATATTCTCCTTCTCCATCGTTGCCATCATGGGGCTTCCCATTGGAATCCTGAAGCAGGTATGTCGTGCACTTGCAGTTTCTACCTTTCTTGTAATCCTGGTCTTTCCCCGACAGGGAAAGCCTGGAGTGGCTTTGCTTCCTGTTGGACACGGATTAGCTGTTATCGTTTCCGGAAAGCAAAATTCGCTCATTTTCGATTTGGGGAGCACGACCTATTCTCCTGAAGATCTTCTTCGAAGAAAACTCTGGCCATTCCTTCGCGCGCAATCTTGGCCCACCCCTCATCAATGGACATCCAGCCACCAAGACCACGACCACGCGGGGGCTCTTCATTTACTTAAGAAACACCACGGCGGAACATCCATCCTTAGGTCTGGGGACAAGAAGACTCCCATTTTGAGAATGGAGCCATTCGAGGCAATGTTATGGCATTGCCCCGATCGAATGAAGGGTGAAAGCAATGCTGGGGGGAGGGTTTTGGAAATCACGGCCCCTCAGCAACGCATGCTGGTGTTGGGTGATCAATTTGGTCACGACCTTCGCTGGCTGTGCCAAGTTTTGAAACCCGGCCCCATTGATGTTTTGGTTCTTCCTCACCATGGGAGAACCACGGATGGTTTGCCCGAACTATTGGACCATCTTCAACCCAAAGCTGCATGGGTTTCTTGTTCGGAATCGAAATCCGATTTGGAAGCGACACCTCTGCTTCAGAGCCGTGGGATTCCAATGAGCCTCACTCGTGAGGGTCCCTTGATTTGGTCGATTGTGGATAAGATTCCCTCGTCGGACTTTCCGTAACGGGTGCCGTTCACCTTCGTCTTTCTTGTGTGCAAACTATTCATGGCGCAACCCTTTACAACGGAAAGGCTGAACTTGTCCGAGTTGAAACCCTCATTACGAGGGGAATGCCCCAATTGATTTTGGTGGGGATGCCTGATCGTGTTGCACTGGAAGCACGAGAACGCCTTCCATCTGCTTTGCGAAGTCATTCCTTTCCCTTCCCGAAAACCAAAGTTTTAGTCAATCTGGTGCCGGCTCAAGTTCAAAAAAGAGGGATGCCTCTAGACTTAGCAATGGCAGTTTCCTTGCTGGTTGCCCAAGCCTGTATCCCAAAACCAAAAGGACCTTGGCTTTTTTTAGGTGAGTTAGATTTAGACGGCCGCTTAATCCCACCCGCACGAGGAACCTTGCTGGCTGCGCTGGCCACCCGCGGTAATTTTGCAGGTGTCATTGGTTCGCCCGAAGTCGCAAAGGAAGCTGCCTTAGCTCCTGGTGTTTTGGCCTTCTCCGCAAAGAACCTGACTGAGGTTGTTCAAATCCTCTCAAACCCAGAAAAACACGATGCCGTTCTGGGAGAAGAACGAGGTTGTTCCATAACGGACACCCTTCTTGAGGATGTGCGTGGACAGGAAATCGCTAGAGAAGCTGCGATTCTCTCCGCATGTGGGCGGCATCCTCTCTTCTTGCAGGGGCCTCCTGGAACAGGAAAGAGCATGTTGGCAAAAAGAGTCGCTGGCTTGCTCCCCCCTTTGGATTCTGAAAATGCCTTAGAAGTTGCACAAATCGAAGCGTGCCTTGGAAGAGTTCCAGCTCTTCCCCGCCAAGCGCCCATGCGCGCGCCTCACTCAAGTGTGTCTGCCCAAGGAATCCTGGGTGGAGGTCGCCCAATTCGTCCGGGTGAACTTTCCAGGGCACATCACGGAGTCCTTTTTCTGGATGAATTGCCCGAGTTTGCGCGCCCTATTCTGGAGGGGCTGCGACAACCCCTGGAAGAGGGTGAGATTCGACTTCAACGGGCGGAAAGCTGGGCAAGTTTCCCTGCGAAAGCACTATTGGTCGCGGCGCGGAATCCTTGCCCCTGTGGTTTCTTGACTCATCCAAAGATTGGATGCCGTTGTACCTATCTTCAAGTACAGCGCTATCTTCAGCGCGCCAGCGGTCCGCTATTAGATCGATTTGATCTTTTTGTTGAGATGGGGCCGGTCGAGCCTGAATCGATGGATGCACCACCTACTGGCCCAACCCAACAAGAAGCTCTCGAGAAAATGGAAGCTGCCCAAAAAATTCAAGAAGCTCGTTCATCGGCTGAAATACCTGCCAAGGGCGGTGAAATGGAATTCACCCAACTTCTCGAATGTGGTGTGAGCCCAACAGCACGAAGAAGAATCCATCAAGCTGCCCATCGTCTCCATTGGAGTGCCCGTGCCCAACTTCGTTGTTTACGAGTCGCGCGAACCATTGCAGATCTCCAAGGTTCTCAAGGGATTGCCGAGGAACATGTTTTGGAGGCGATTAGTTTTAGGCGTCCGGTTCAGGAGCAGGAAGATGCCAAAGGCTAAAACCTCCTGAATCCCAAGAGCTCATTTCGATTGGGGGTTCTTTCCTGCCTTCCGGTAGAAGTACCAGCATGGGACGATGAGGGAAAAGTAGCCGCAAAGATTTCAGGGCTGCGAGTGAATCCGATTCACTCTTAGAATGGAAAAAGCTTTGGCATAGTTCCATTCGTTTTGAAAGGTCGAGTTGTCCCTCGTTATGAACATGTAAAACATCAACGACCAGTGGGTGCGAAAGGGCTGGTGCTAAAGGACTCCCTTGAACACGACCAGCGCCCAAACCAGGGAACCCGTAGGGGTCGAGCAAGCAAACTGCGCTGGAATCAATGCTCCTCATCTCAGCAATCAAACTCGACCACGGTGCTCCACTTTCTATGGGAAGGCCAAGAGAGCCTGAATCATTTTGAAGAGGCATTGGAGGAGATGCATGGCCCCATTTCAAATAGGCATTTGGAACAGCGGTCGTCGTAGGAAGAGCAAGACAAAAGAGAAGCGCCCACTTAAATTTTGGAAATGTATCCCAACGCGAAATCCATGTTCCAGCAGGAATCGCCCAAAGGATGGCACCGATTCGTGCAAACTTATATTCATTTCCCCAAGGGAAACCCCCAAACAACAAAAGACCGCACGCAACGAATGCGGCAAAACCAAAGCGCAAGAGATGCGGCTTAGACCAATACTTGAGCCCGAGAATGGCCATCGGAAGGAGAAGGCAAAGAGGGCCAAGGAAATCCCAAAGAGGCTGTCCGCCAAGTTGAACTTCAACCCGATTGCTACTTACAGGTTCTACTTGGAAAGCGGGCAACAAAAAGGGAAGGGCAAGGAGGCATGCGGCCACTCCAGCCCCAGCCCAAGCCAATTTGGAAGGGGCAGGCCAGCGGACGAAGCGTGGAATCAACCAACCAAACATGCATAGGCCAGTAAAGGCGCCCACAAGTGGGTTAAGAGCAAGAGTTAGTGCGGCTGGAAGAATCCCCCTTCTCGCTTGGTGAGTCCCCCGCTCATCCGCTCCGCGGTTGGCGACAGCTAATGTCCATAAAGCAAATGGCAAAGCTAGGGCAAAGGAAGAAACATTCAAAAACTTCGGCAGAAAGGCCTGAAGCCGTTGATCCCAATGGAGTGGCCACTCTGAAAAAGTGAGTGGGGCTAGCTGAAACACGGGCGGGGCTTCAGGGGGAAGACTTTGGCCATTGAAAAAAAACCCAAGCCAACCCAAAGCATTAAAACCCAAAACAGCGGCCCAAAAAGTAGCGCGCCGGGCACTAAAACGAAGGTCAAAGGAGCGGCCCAAAGAATCCAAGGCCGGAGCAAACAAAAGAGCAGCCAAAATATTTAACAGTGCAAAGCCCCAAAGAGGGCCCATGCCCAATTTCCCCAAGAGGACACCTAGAGTTGGAAAAAGAGTGTAGTACCGGAGGGGGGTCCCGGCGTGGTAAGGGTTTTCAGGGAGTAAGCCATCTCGAAGTACAGCTTCACCAACGGTGGTGTGTAAATAACCGTGATAAGAAGCACGAACGGATTCTCCACCCATTGCCAAAACAATGAAAACCAATAGTGCGAGAAATAACCCTTCAAGCCATGCGGCTCGATGTTGGCGAACCGGCTCAGCGACCATGAAGACTCCTCGGCCTGCAAGCAGTTGACTCAGCACTCTCAGCGTAACCCAGTTCTTCCAATAAAGCAGGATCCAGACCCCCCACCGGAATAGGCGAGCGTATCTCCTGAGAATCAAACCATTCGTTTAACTTTTGAAGAAGTCGGTCGCGTTGCTCCGGTTGTGCAAGGGCTAAGTCATGTAGCTCCAGTGGATCTGCCTGGCGATCATACAGTGCAATTTCCGGATAGGGATAAGGCGCTTGTGGTGGTTCTTTTGGCCCCCATCCACGCTCGCTGCTTGGGGAATGAATCAAAGTCCAACGAGAATCTCGAATTGCATAGAAATCTCGCATCCATGTCGAAACTGTGAACTCGGAAGGGGTTGGCACATCAAGCCACTCAGGCTCAACATCCTTTAGGACGGTCGGCAAGAGATGAACAAGAGAGAAAGGCTCCGAAATACGAGCGCCAGCTTCCCATGATGGTCCAAGCACAAGAAGAGGAACTTGCGTGACACCGCTATAAAGGCTCTTTGCATGCAGGAAGTAACCGTTTCGATCTCCAAGTTCTTCTCCATGGTCAGAGAAAAACACGACAACGGCGTTTTCAAGAAGGCCCCCCCTTCCTGCACTACGATATTGGCGATCCAAATTTTTCAAAAAGTTGCCAAGCATTGAAGTGGCGTAAGCTACTTCCCCGTCATAAAGGGCGCGAATATCTTTCCGCAATCCCGGTGTTAGCTCCGATGGGCTACGGTGAATCTGATTCAATAAGGTGTTGTTTGCCCGGATTGGATGCGCAGGGTCCGACCATTTCTGGAACTGAGCCGGAGGCTCATAAGGCTGATGGGGCGCCATAAAGTGAGCCCAAGCGAATAGGCGCTCACCTTTCTTAATTACAGGACCCGTTAATTCCAGAAGTTCCTCCGAAACAAGAGGTTCCAATTCTCTTGGTCGAATGGCGTAATCCTCAAACCCTCGTTGAAATCCAATCTGGGCACCCAAAAGGCGGTTGGCAGCACGGCCAAAAGTGCGAAACCCACGGTCGCGAAGATCTTCCACCAAGCTTGGGGCACCTAGTTGAAAAAGGTGCGTAGTCGCTCCGTGCTCTAAAGGGGTTAGCCCAGTAAAAACACTCCCGAGGGAGGGAACTGTTTTCCCGGCGGGCGCCCAACAGGAATCCCAAACTGTGCCCCGTTCTGCCAACCATGGGAGGGTCCAAGGCTGCTCGGTGCCCCCCTCAGGGGAGCGGTCCGCGCCATAGATTCCCAAACGGTCCGCTCGCAAGGTATCAATCGAAACCAGAATCAAATCTGGGCCGGCTGGCTCGGACTTGGAGCACCCAGCAAGGGCCAACAGACAAAGGAATGCAACCCTATTGAACATGGGAAAAAGTATAGCCTCGCCGGTATTCTTTCCCCCAATCATGTCCATCCTCGACCGCGCCTTTGCTTTGGGTATCCCCCTGGTTCCTCGCCCCATTTTAAGGCGACTCAGCCAGCGCTATGTTGCTGGCGAACATCGAAAAGCAGCTCTTGCCCTCGGCACTCTGCTTTCCCGCGCAGAATACAACCTTACTTTTGATGTCTTGGGTGAAGCAGTCTCCTCCCGCGAAGATGTGGAGCATGCTCTTCAAGAATACCGTTCTTTAATCGCGGACCTTCAAGAAGCGGACCTGGAGCTCAACCTCTCCCTAAAGCCAACCCAAATGGGCCTCCTACTTGGGGAATCCTTTTGCGAAGAATCTGTTTCGGAACTTGTGTCCCTTGCCTCCGAGCAAGGTGGATTCGTGCGTTACGAAATGGAAGATTCTCCGACAACAGATGCAACCCTTCGTGTTTTTCGACTGCTCCATAAAAAACATGGAAACAAGGTGGGTTGTGTCATTCAGTCCATGCTCCGCCGGAGCGCAAATGATGTCACGGCTCTCTTGGCGGATTGCCCGGGTTTGAATATTCGACTTGTGAAAGGAATCTATGTGGAACCTGAAGATGTAGCTTTTCAATCCATGCCGGATATCAATGAAAGCTACCTCCAGCTCACACGGCAAATTTTGGAGGGCGGTGGCTTCGTTGGAGCCGCCACTCACGACCCGGCTCTTGTTCTTGGTTTACGAAAACTACTTGACGAAAACCCAGAATGGAAAAACCGTTTTGAGCTTCAAGTTTTGCTTGGGGTAGGAGAAGAGTTGCGAAGAGAATGCCTTGAAGCAGGCCTGCATGTTCGAGTTTATATCCCCTACGGAGCGCAATGGCTTCCCTATGTCCAAAGGCGACTAAGGAAGAACCCGAAGCTGGCTCGTTATGCTTTTTGGGGTCTCTTTAAGAAAAGAGATTCGATTGCTTAAGCGCAAAATTCGCGCTGGAGCATTTTCCAAGCTTCATCTAAAGATACGCCTTCCTGAAAACTAACTCCGGATGCGCGCACATGTCCTCCTCCACCGAGACGGGAGGCGATTTCGCGCACATCAGTTGTCACTTTGCTCCGCAGGCTGGCTTTAATGCCGCCATCCTCTTTTTCATACAAAACTGCAACGGCATCTACTGATTTAACCGCACGCAAAATATCTAAGACTTCGTCAGTATCATCCAAAATAGCGTTGGCTGCTTGGAGTTCCGCCTGAGAAATCTTGGTCATTGCGATACGACCATTGTCAAAGTACTGAACATTACACAAGGCAAGGCCAATCCCTACAGGGTGCCCCTGCAAACTATTCTGGTGAATTGCACGATACAAGGAGTCGGGAACGACCCCACCCTCAACCAGTTTTGCCGCGCATTCCCAAGCTGGGTAATCAGCATTTGAATATTTGAACCAACCCGTGTCAGCGGCAATCGCAGCAAAAGCAGCCTCTAGGGCGGACACAGGAAGTTCAACACCTAAGAATTCTGCAAAACGGATAGCAAGTAAGCCACTTGCTGCGGCGGTTGGGTCCAGAATCATGGCCTGCCAAAGACCGGGCATCGTTTGGTCTAAAGGATGATGATCCACGACCACTCGGTTCCCAGAAGCCGACGCTAGAGATGAGCCTAATTCGCCCAGTCGAGGCAATACAGAACAGTCGCAAACGAAGGCGAGGTCAAATTCGGGCAAGCCCTTTTCCTGCTGATAGACCTCAAAGGGGCAGTGTTCGGCAAGAAACGAAAAGCGAGAGTCTGGCGGATCAGGGTTCACGACCCGGACATCTTTCCCCAGGACAGTACACATCTGAAATAAAACACTTTCGGTTCCTAGACAATCCCCATCTGCCTTCATGTGCCCAGTAATCAAGATTCTTTGGGCATCAGCAAGAAGGGCGGCGACGGTTTCCATGGGAGTTTATCCTAAGAGAGAGGGAGCAACTTTCCATGCAGAGGTGCATCAGGGCCCG
>JASMMA010000015.1 GCA_030748415.1 Planctomycetota bacterium | reverse complement strand
CCTCTTTGTTGAAGTTTCGCTTTTTCCGCTTTCCTATTTTTGGGACTTTGTGACCCAATGTTTGGGGTCAGTGTCTTAGTTCCAGGATGGTGCTGCTGCGAGAAACTCCTGAATGAAGTGCGGATGTTCCGCCAAGAAGCCCGGGGCATCCATGAGGGCGTACTTGTTCGGCAGAGCGTGTCCCAGGGATTGGAGTACCGCTAGGGAGGCCATTGGATCGTCGGGACTGGCCTCCTTCCAATCTCGTGCGAGCTCCAAACGGGTGCCGGGCTCCATTCCTGGGTCGTTTAATGAGTCCTTGTACAAGTTTGCAGCTTCTTCAGCTTCAACATTCACCTCGGCGGAGGCCTCCACGGCCCCGGATTCAAAATGTCCCATGGAGGGTCGCTCAACACGAAGAGGAAGAAGCAAGAGAGGGTCGTCGCCATTTTCAAACTTCACTGAGCCGTAGTAGTACTGCCCCCCAGGCAAGGAGGCCAGTTGAGGAACTCGCGCAAAGAGAGACCGCGCCCCCATGAAGGGGACTCGCATCCGACTCAGGCCCCCCTCTTCTTTCATAGCTGAGTTAAGATCCCCATAAAGAGAAAAGTTCTCCTGACGATTTGCGAGCCGAACTTCCGCACCAGCAAATCGAGCATTTAGAGAATCTTGCCCCAAGGAAGGGAAGGTGAGTTGAAAGCGATACAGACCCTCCTCCATCGTGCCGAGGTCTGTGTTCCATTCCCAGACAATCTTCCGCTCAACAAGACGGTCCATCTCGTCGTAAATTTCCAGCATGAGATCTTCGCGAATCTCAGTCGTCTGGATGGAGTAAGGGGTGTAAAGACTCACGGAACAATCCCCCGGCAGTTCCTGCTCCCACTCCATGACACCGTAGAACAAACCATGCCCATCCATGACTGTGGAACGAATCGGATCAGGATGTATTGCCATCTCAGCAACCACTGGAATCGCAACTCCATTGAGGCGGACTGAAGCGCTCGCAGTTTCATCTTGAAGCAAGGACTTGACAGCAAGATAGCCTGTCTCTTGTCCAGCAGGGACCACCATTTCGGAGCTCTGGGCAACCAGTCCCATGAACTCCATTTCAATTTTTAGCTGAGCGCTCTGATTGACTGCCCAACGAGAAGCAATGGTGTATTCGAACACGGTTCCAGGTTCAACGGGAACAGTTTGTTCAGCACTCTGCCATTCATCCAAGAAAAAACGGCCCCGTTTTTGGCGGTTGCCCTCGTAACGGAAGCCGCTAACAGAACCCGCTCCCGTGCGGAATTCATTGCGCCCCTGGGTAATCTGAGTGAATTTAACTTTGACAAAGTTAGCGCCGGCAGGAACCCGAACAAAGTTCCTTCTAAGCTCTCCCGGCTCAATCTGGAAATCTTTGCTCCAATCCTTGCTCGTTGTGGTGGCAACTAGAGACGGTTTCACAACCGTTACAGGAATCACAACATCAGGCCCAGCAGATTGGGGCCCATCCACATCCCAAAGGAAAACGCGCGTGCCATGAAGGCCCTCACTCAGTCCGGATGGATCAATACGAAGGTTAAACGAATGGCCCTGCGCCGAAGTGTAGAAGGCCTCTGGACCCGTCACCCAAGGGGATTCACATTCCACACGAAAAGTGCGCAAGAAAGCAGACCTTTCTGAATTGGGTGCATCATCTTCGAAAACAGGTGCCATGGTGACACGAGTTTCGAAAGGATTCTCCGTTTCAAGATCTCGAATGTAAATACCACTTCCCGTTCCATATGGATTGCTCACGGAAATGGTGTACTCGCGGTCGCCATCTCTGGTTTCTTGAAGTACTCTCAATGCATCCAAAGATGGGAGCATTGAAATCGCCCCGTGTCCTTGGTCAACCCAGTCAAACCCAAGCATAGGTTGGGCACCTATTCTCATGGCTCGGTAGATACGAGTTGGTGAATGGGAAAGGCCCTCACTTTGAGCGGCACATTGAAGCAATGCAACACAACCACTTGCCTGAGGTGCTGCCATGGAAGTCCCATTAAAGTTTTCCCCTTTGGTGCCCAACCAAGATGGCAATGAAGAGAGGGCAGCGCCAGGGGCGGTGAAGTCAACACCAAGAGAGCCGGTTGGAAGAGGTCCCCGACTTGAAAAATCAAAGAGCACCGGTTCGGTTGGGTTCAAGGAGCCATAGTTCACCTTTTGGGTGTCCGGCCAAACTGCTGCTGCAATTGCAAAGGCACCACGAGCGGTAGCAGGAGCGCCAACAGTTGAAAGAGTCGGCCCCTCATTCCCAGCAGAGGAAACGGTAATCAAACCTCGACGCCGTGCCTCATCAATGACCCACGCATCTGGCTCTTGGCCATCTGCAAAGAAAGAAGGTCCCCCAAAGGAAATGTTTGCGACGGTGCACCCTGATTCAACGGCATAGTCCAATGCCTTCGCGATAGAAAACCCACTAGTTGCTCCACCGTATTTTCCGTCACCAATTTTGATGGCGACAAATTCAACGCCGGGGGCAACACCATTCATGCGACCCGTTGCCCCTTCCCAAGCACCGATAATGCCAGCAACGTGAGTTCCGTGACCATTTGCGTCAAAGTAAATCATGGTCAAGGAACCATCTCCAGGGACTTGAACACAATAATTCAAGTTTGCTTCATCGCCAAGAGTTGCCCACTCCCCCGTTTCACGGAAGGAGTGCAGGCCATGCTCTTCATCGAGGTTGCCATCTTGGTCATTATCAACCACAACAGTCCAGGATTCCCCCTCCTGAAAAACTACAACATCCCAAACAGGTCCCGAGTCTTGGAATGAACTCATTCGGCGAGCAATCTCTTCACTAATGAGGCTTTGCGGCTCTTCATCCCCTGGATGGGTTGCTTCCCACCGAGTCTTTGCCTCAGCCCAGTTGTTTTTTTGTTTCTGCCACTCTTCTCGGCGGTCGGATTGAATGCGTCCCGTCAGACTGCTTGGCAAAAAGTCACCATCGATTCGCCCAATATGGTATTGACGATTGGCCTGGAACCACTTCCCAAGCAGCATCTTTCGACCAGAAAGTCCAATCAGGTCATCCGCCTCAGAAGACACGACCGTACTCGTGTCTAAACGACCATCACTTGTAGCGTCATACCAATCCACAATCTTTCGATGGCCCTGGGGAGTTGTCTGCAAGTACGGGTGACCTGGGTCCACGCCGGTATCTAGCACAGCAACTCGTATTCCCCTGCCATCGTAATCGGGATAAGTTGCGAGAAAGGCCTCCACACCTAGATCCCGTTTAGGGAGCTGGCCCTCGAGTGAATCTTGAGCCGAGAAAGAGAATGCGGAGAAAAGGAGAAGGGATGGGATGGTGAACATGATGAATGAGGTTCCAAGGATTCTTGGCCCCACATTCTAGCCGCCAATCCTTTAGTCTTGGGGACCTTCGACCGAGGTTTCCTCGCGAATGCTATTCCACAACTCTTCTGGGACCAGAATCCTAGAGCAGGATCGACAAGTGGCAATGCTGGCCATCTTGGCGACCTTAAGGCGGTCATTCGGGGCAACTGACATGCCACACCCACCACAGGAATCACCACGAAGCGCGGCCATAGGCTTGCCTTTGCGGGAAGGCATCAGTTTCTCATACAGATCGCGGCCTGCGCGTTGGGCCTTTTGAAAAAGAGAGGCTCGTTCCTTTTGGAGATACGCGATTTCTTCTTGAAGTTGGATCTCGTCCTCTGCCACCGTTTTTCGAAACATCTCCAGTTCTTCAAGTTCAGGGGAAAGGCCCTCCCTTGCAATGATTCCTTTGCCAGCAAGCGCTTCGGCTCGTTCAAGCAAACCCAATGCTTTCTCCTCGGCTTTGGCAATTTCTCCGCGGTGCTGCTCGGCCTCATGTTGGGCAACTTGAGCCGCTCCTGCATCTCGAAGAGTACGAATTTGCTGCTCCAATTTCTCTACCCGGGCCTCCCAATCCCGAACATCATTCTCAAGGGACTGCGCCCAGGAAAGTGCCTTCTTTTGGTCAACAAAAAATCCTTCGGCTTCAGCCTCTAGAACAGAATACCGCGTCTCGCGCTCACCGAGTTCAGAGGGCAAAGATTCCAAACGACGACTAAGAACGGCAATCCGTTCATCGAACTTCTGGGTCGCCAGCAGGGTGGAAAGAGTTTCCTTCACAAGGACAGGTTACGAGTCCCTAAGGGAAATTGTTCCATCTTCAAGGATTTACTGATATCACTCAACTATTGCGCCATCAAGAAAACCGGAAAGCTTGCGCGCCCGAACAGGGTGCTGGAGCTTGCGAACAGCTTTAGCTTCAATCTGACGAACTCGCTCTCGAGTGACTCGGAATATGCGGCCTACCTCTTCCAATGTGTAGGTGTAACCGTCACCGATTCCATAACGAAGCTTAATGATTTCCCGCTCACGGAAGGTCAGTGAATCTAGCACATCATTGATGCGGTCTTTGAGCATTTCCTGTCCAGCGCGTTCGACTGGATTTTCAGAAGATTCATCTTCGATAAAGTCCCCGAAATAACTGTCATCGCTATCGCCAATGGGACGATCCAATGAGATTGGGTGCCGAGCAATCTTCATGACTCGCTGAGCTTCATCAAGTGAGATTCCTGCAGCCTCGGCCATTTCGTCGAGACGGGGTTCGCGGCCCATGGTTTGGAGGAGGCGCTTCTGAACTGCGCGCAACTTGGACATGGTTTCAATCATGTGCACAGGAACGCGAATAGTGCGGGCTTGATCAGCAATAGAACGAGTAATCGCTTGTCGAATCCACCATGTTGCATACGTTGAGAACTTATAACCACGGCGGTATTCGTATTTCTCAACTGCTTTCATGAGCCCAGTGTTCCCCTCTTGAATTAAATCCAAGAATGAGAGTCCCCGATTGCGATATTTTTTCGCAATTGAAACGACTAAGCGCAGGTTGCCCGAGGACAGCTTTTGCTTGCCGTCTTCATAAAAATCAACATACTGCCGAATCCGAAACATCCTCTTCTGAAAGTCACCCCAACTCTCCATCGCACGAGAGTGGAAGGACCTTTCCCGAGAAAGAAGTTCGGAAAACTCAACTTTGCCATCTTTGGTTCTCTTGTGCTTTGCGTCAAAGGTGTTGATTTCGTCTTGAAGCAGACTCCATTCCCGCTCGCGAACCTCAAGTAGCCCAATCATGTCCTGAACTAAATCCACTTGAAAGTGGAGCTCTTCAACAAGGACGGATATGCAGCGTTGGCGAGAACGAATCCCAGACCGGAATACTTCCAACTCGGAAGCTTTCAGTTTCTTATCGAGATTGACCTCTGTTGCAACACGAACGGCAGAGAACAATTCATTCAAGGCGTGGAAATGCCCTTCCAATCGTTGTTCCAAGTCCTGCTTGGTCAATTCATAACCAGCACCGCCATCAATGTCCGATGTTCCCGTTGTGGACTCTTCAGAAATCGCTTGTTTCTTCATCTTTCGATTGAAGTGGCGAACTGCAAAGGATGAATTGGCTTGAGCTGAAGGATTCACCTTCAGGGTACGGTCAAAGGCAACTTCTTGATTACGAAGTTGGTTCAATAGTTCTAGAACGCGTTCCAGTGCAAAGCCTGACTCCAACACCATTCGGCGGAATAACTTTCGAGTAACCTCAATCTTCTTGGCAAGGGAAATTTCCTCATCACGAGTCAAAAGGGAAATCTCTCCCATCTGAGTGAGGTACATCCGAACCGGATCATCAATTTTTTCAAGAACGGGCGCATTCCCACCTCTGCGGCTGCGATCGGCAATGGGGGTAATCGGCTTAGATGTAACGGCGGTTGGAGCCGTCACGGCAGGAATCATTCCCGCTTGCTCGGATGTATCCACCAAACGAATGCCCTCCCTTTCAAGGCGGTCGAGGACGCTATGCATCACATCAATTCGCGCCTTCGGGAAGACGTTCTGGATTTCGTCCATTGGCAAAGTGCCCGTAACGACACCCTTCTGAACGAGGGAGTCCAAAACGGCAGTAGTAGCTGAATCTAATTTCTTAGTTGGCATTTTTAGTAGTTCCGCTTTTCAATTAGGGATGCTCATCGGAAGCGGAAAGGTCTATTTTACGCTGGAGGTTTGAAAGTTCCGAGTCAGAAAGTTCGCCTTGCTCCATTCGCTCTTCTTTGCGGGATTCTTTGTAGGCCATTTCGCGGTTCGAGGAAAGGGCCTGAAGAGCAGATTCCAGGGCAATTTCAGGGTTTATGGGCTGATTTTGCCGGATTGCTTCCAGAAAGGCTTGCGTATCGCCTTCCGGGAATTCACGAAGAGCAGCAAAAAGGTCGAAGGGGAGACTTTGAAGGCGGCGCTCACGGCACCAAGACAACAATCGCTTAGGGACGGAGGAACCCAGCTCCAGAGCTTCAAGTTCTTGGCGATGCCTCGGAAACAAACTGGAATCGTGAAGAAGTGCGGCGAGGATTTCGAATTCGTTTTTCTTTAAAGCCTCCTGAGCTGGTTTCTTCTTTGGGGGTTGATTGCCCGCCGACATAACAGCTTTCGGGGAAAGGTCTTGCGACTGATTCTCTGTCATGCGCCGGAGGCTCTCGGTGGTCAAACCTAAGCGATCTCCAGCCCGGCGACTCCAAATCTCAGCCAGGGCGGGATCGGGAGTTGAAGAAATCCACTCGGCAATCTCGCGGGCAGCTTTCACTTGAACCGCAGGGTCTTGGAAATCTGGCTTTTTGGTCCAAAC
This sequence comes from Planctomycetota bacterium, assembly GCA_030748415.1. GTDB lineage: Bacteria > Planctomycetota > UBA1135 > UBA1135 > UBA1135 > UBA7888. The sequence goes on along the minus strand of JASMMA010000015.1, from coordinate 52,250 downwards.
TTCAAGACGCCAATCGAGTATATCCCACGCAGAATCAAGGCGTTGGGAAAGTTGAGCCTCATTTCCAGCGGAAATCATGGATGCCGGATCTTCCCCATCGGGAAGCATGACCACTTTGACGGGTATCCCCTCAGCCACCATCAAGCGGCCCGCCTTCCAGGCAGCTTTTTTGCCGGCTTCATCAGCATCCAAAACCAAAAAAACTGGCCTCTTATGTCTGCGAAGGGCCCGGGCATGGTCCTCAGTAATGCTGGTTCCAAGAGCAGCAAGAGTCGTGGGGTAACCAGATTGATGCAGCATGACCACATCCAGGTTGCCCTCTACGAGGTATATCGGAGTGTCCTCTCCCGCCTCACGAAGACCATCCGCTAAAAGGTCAAGGCCGTACAACAGGCGACGCTTGGGGAAAAGAGGACCCTCAGGGGAATTAACATATTTCCCCATTCCCCGTTTTTCGGATTGTGAGCCTGGCAAGAACCGTGCACAGAATCCAACTGTGCGCCCAGAACGGTCTGCAACAGGAAACATCAGGCGATCCCAAAAACGATCCCGCAAGCGACGAGTTCCCTCAACAAAGTAGGCCAACCCAGCTTCAACCATTGCCTCGTCTGGGATTCCCGCCTTTCGCAGGCGCTGGCTCAACCAACCAGGCTCAGCTGGCGCCCAACCAAGAGAGAAGTGCTCCCACATTCGTGATGAAACTTCCCTGTCCTCCAAATATTTTCTGGCGCCAGAACCAGAAGGTGAGCCAAGTTCTTGGTGAAATAAAGACCTTGTCAAACTTAAAGCCTCGCGGGCTTTATCTCGAAGTGGTGAGGGAGCACTCGCTCCAGAAAGTCTTGGAATCTCTACCCCAGCTTCATCGGCCAAAAGAGTGAGGGCCTCCCAAAACTCTAATCCGTCTTGCTTCATAACAAAACTGATGACATCACCGCCTTCTCCACATCCGAAACACTTAAAAAAACCGCGGGCAGGCTCAACGGTGAATGATGGAGTTTTTTCGGAATGGAATGGACACAAGCCCCAAAGGCGGTTCCCTTTCCGTGTCAGCCGTACCTTGCGAGCAATCACCGCTTCAATTTCCACCCGGTCTTTAATCCGGGAGGTCAATTCCTGAAGATCAACTTCGAGGGGCATGCTTTAGTTTTTTGGCGGGTCCTGAGAAGAAGGAGAACCGTGGATTATGACCGCCCGTGCGGCTTTGAGCCAGAGTTCTGCGGGGACATTTTCTGCGCGAGCATTCGGAAGCACTCCCAAAGATTCCAATTCGCTAGCTGCAGCGGGGAAAACGGCCTGAAGCCGAGAAAGAAGGCGCTTCCTTCGTTGAGAAAACCCCAATTGAAGCACTTCCTTCAAAACAAGCTGCAGCTCAGGCTCAGGCACATCGAGCCTTGGCTCTAAAACCAAAAAAGCCGAATCTACTTGTGGGCGAGGCCAAAAAACCTCGGGTGGCAAGCGGCGGCCCAAAGTTGCGTGAAAGGAGAGCTGAATTCGGAACGGCAATGGCCCTGCTCCGCCACGACCAGCGGCTTTCTCTGCCATTTCCTTTTGCAATAGCAAATGCACACCCAAGCTTGGCCTGCCCGGAAGGCGACCCAAAAATGGGCCCGAAATTGCATAGGGAAGATTGGAAACAATCCTCGGGGGTGGGCCTTGCACCCACCATTTCTCCACCTCCGGGTGAAATACTTCGCCTTTGGCAAGGACATCCCCCTCAAGCAATCGGAGCCGTCCATCTTCGATTTCAGAAGAGAACCTCTCTCGAAGCCATCCACACAAACCTGCATCAATTTCGACGGCAAAAACTTCTGCACCACAAGAGAGAAGTACTTCCGTAAGTGCCCCAGCTCCGGGGCCAACTTCTAAGACGCGGTCACCTTTCTGAACTCCTGCATCTTGGACAATCGATTGCAATAAGGCAGGATCGATTAAAAAGTTCTGACCCAAGCGATTACGGGGCGCTAGTCCCCTCTCTTTCAATACTCTTTTTAGCTCAGAAACTTTCATTGAGTGCGACCAGCGATTTCCTGGAGGAACTCCTTATCAGAAACATGGCCCCGCATCCGTCTTTCCAATTCAATTCGAAGCGAAGGATCCCAAAGAGCGAAAGATGCGGATATGGAGGCCCGGTTTTTCTCATTAGCCCAAAGAGGAAGGATTTCTTTTTCAATCCAAGTTTCCGCATCTACACAGACCCGAAAGCCTAGGTCATCAGCCGCTTCTCCCAAGGACATCAATCGTACTGATTGGGAGCTCAGGTCATCTCCACTCTGGGCAAAGGAGCCACCGCAAGCCAAGGCAAGTGGTGGTGGGAACTGATGTCCTTGAGGCTTCTGCTCAACCCACTCCCAAACATTTCCCATCATGTCGAAGAGTCCATATCGGGTGGACCCTCGTTCGAAAACACCGACGGGAAGAGTTTCGTGGAGGCCAAGTTCCATCACATTCGCCTTGCCATCCAAGGCGCCTCGACTTGGAAATGCAGCCCCTTTACCATCCTGCGCTGCCAATCTCCATTCCTCCAGGGTTGGGAGGCGAAACCCACGAGTGTTCGCCCAGGCCTTTGCCTCGGCAGTGGTAATCATGGTCACTGGGTGATCCCCGGCGCCCTCTTCCTCCCAGTATTCCGCGCGTGTGATTTCATATCTCCAGAAGAGGAGCATCACGGAATCAGGAGATTGGGCAGGCACTAAAACAAAAGAGGATAGAGCCTTTAATGAAGGCGGAGAATCTGAGTCGTTTTTCCCCTGACATGAAATGGCGGCGACCGCCATCAGGCAGGTCGCCGCGAATAGAGTGACTTTTCTCAACCTGCGAACATTTCGACAATGCCATCCGTTATGCCATTACTAGCAGAGGAAAGCATCGCAATCACAAAAGCAAGACCCCACAACATCACAACAGCAGTTCCTACGAGGGCAACAAGGGTGCCCTTGCTTTCTGTTTCAGCATCAGCAGCTCCGACCGCTCCACCAGCATTGCGGGCGGCAACTCGTGCGCGAGCGCTAGGCGCAGGAGTGGAAGCCTCTTCAATAATTCCATGCTCCTCTTCCACTTCGACCACTTCAAGGTCATCGTCAAGAAGAGTGTCCTCTTCAGACAGTTGAGTAGTGACCATGCCGGCGTCTTCTGAAGAGTCATCCGAAAAAACGACCTCTTCAACTTCCAGAACTTCACCAGCATCAACTTCTTCAATGTCTCCGCCGAGGCCCAAATCTTGGGCAACACGAACGACATCTTCGGCGCGCAGACGCATTTTGGAGCCTTCACGGAATGCGCGGATTTCTCCGGCAGAAATAAGACGCTTGAGATCGTCCTCGGCAAGCTCAAGCTTGTCGATGGCGTTTTCAAAGGAAAGGAATTCGCTGTCGCTCACGGGTTTCTAGTTTCTAAGGGGTAGTGGCGAGATTCGCCAGGGTAAACAAGGATACGCTATTCCTCCGACTCCTCAACTGGCGTTTTGGAGAGAGATATCCCGCGCTTGCGGAATTGTTCTGCGATTTCCTGGTAAGAATGTTCTGATTCATCATTGAATCCGTCCAGAAGGAGATCCAGGCCGATGTTCCTGGCACCGACAAAAACCACTTTTCTGGAATTGGGAGCACCGCCCCGGGCTTCATAAACAGCTAGATGTTGGGTCTCTTGGTCGAGTACATACAAAAGGGAGACCCCTTGCTCGTAGGGCCCTGTTACTGCCACATATCTTCCCCCAGAATCCGCAGATTGGGCAGTTACCTGCTCGGGAGCAACCCATCGGCTCAGCACCGCCCCGCAAAGAACTGCAAGGGGAAGAGTCAGAAAGCGTTCGGTTCGGTTCATGATGATGGAGGGTCCTCGGTCAAAAGAAGACCTAGGATATGCTCGAGGTCCAAAAGAGCCCAATTTGGCCCCTCTTTCAAGAGGGCGAAGCCGGAATCGAGACCCCGAAGCCGCTCCAGAACTAGAGATAGGTCCTCCGAAGCATCCAGTTGCGGGATTTCCCGAGCAATGCTCTGGGGGAGGGCTCCATCTGCGGCGAGGGCAACGCGACTCCCCAAAAGAAGGCCAGGAGAGTTCCCAGGCCGTTCAATGAGGGCCAAAGCATCCGCAGTGGCAGCCAGCTCAGCCCTTGCTTGAGATAGCGTCGTTTCAGCTTTCAAGACAGGAATGGTCCTCAGAAAGGAGGTCAGACCCTGCCCCTTTGAAAGAAGTGCGCGCCGGGCAGCAGACAAAACCGCCCCCTCATTTCCAGTTTCGTTGGACGGAGTGGCAAGCAAAGCTGCAAGTTGCTTCCGGCGATAATCTTTTTCCTTAAGCCCGAAAAGAGACAGAGTAAATGCCATCAGGGCAGAGATTGGCCAAAGAGCCAAGCGGGCAATCAGAAGAAGAGGGGTCAACAAAAGGCTCCGCTCCAAAGGCTTGGCCAAAACCCACTGTTTCGGAATGACCTCACCAAGCAGAAAAACTACAGGCGTCAAAACTGCGGCGGCTACATAGTGAGGGTTGGCAAAGGGCAAGGATTGGAATAAATCCCCTGCCGCATGTACGGCAATATCATTCGCGAGGTTGTTCCCAATAAGCAAAGCGCATAAGTAACCAGCAGAGGATTGGGTTAACCGAAGGTGAATGAGTGCCCGTCGTCGGCCTCGGGCAACATGTCGAAGTTGTAAAGGAGATAAGGCATAGTGGCCCGTTTCAGCTCCAGCAAACACCGCAGATGCAAAGAGGGCAATCGCCAACGCGAACCAAGCCATTAAATGTCTCCCCCTTCTGAAGTTTTAGAATAAACCGTTAATTGTAATTTCGTTGGAAGGGATCCGTCGCATTGAGTTACCTTGAGTTCAAGGCGCGCGGTATCCGTTTGAAGTTCCAGTTTGTCTCCTAAGATTGGAACGGATTCCAGTCGTTCGGCTAGGAGTCCACCAATCGTGTCTAGTTTGGGATCAACTTCCCCTGGATCGCCAAACCTTTCTCGAAAGAGGTGCAGAGGTAAGCTTGCTTCGATTAAATACCGGTTCTCTGCAATCGTTCGAATGCTCGGGATGCCTTCCGTATCTTCAGATGCGCGATCCAGTAATGTGTCCGCCCATCTCCCTCTCTCTAAAAGTCCTGCAGGCTCACCGTATTCATCCACAAGAAGCACAAAGGGCAGACCCGTTTCACGGAGTAGTGTTGCACCGCGGGCAAGGGGTGCTACTTCCGGCAAAATTGCCAACGGAGCCATAGCATCTGACACCCGTTCCCCTTCAGGATTTCTTGTAAGGTCAAGAACGCCAACAAGTTTCCCGTCTTGGTTTGCTACCGCAACCCATGCTCTACGGTGTTCGCGCATCATTTGCCTAGCTTTAGCAAGGGGTATGTCAGCTGGGACTTCAAGAGTTTTTCGAAGAGGACGACGAACCGCACCCGCACGCAATACGCCCATCTCCAAAACATGTTTAAGCAAATCGGCTTCAGCTGCTGGCAAAAGTTCATCCCCCTCGGCTTCCAACATTTCGCCTACCGTTTCAGGTGACATTCCCTGGGGAGTTGGTTCGCGAAAAAGGAACCTGTTCAGAATTACCGCAAGTGGGCGGAGAAACCAGAAGAGAAGCCAAACAGGGGGCAACAAGAGCCAAGCTGCACCGACAGGTCGGCGGTGGGCAATAACTTTGGGAAGGATTTCCCCAAACAAAACAATTCCCAAAACGGCAGATGCGGAAATCAGAAAACCAAGTCGCCCCCCTATGCTGGATGCCCAAGCGGCGGATGATGCGAAGTAGGCAAGGTTCACGAGAAGATTGCCCAACAGGATTACTGTCAAAGAAACCGCTGGTTTTTGAAGAAGTTTCCTAGACAGCCCAGGAGTAACTCCAGGATGGCGAGAAACCAAAGTAAAAAGAGCAGCTTCAGACCCGGAAAAACAGGCCGAGACCATCAACAAAAGGGCCATACTCAAAAGAGCTGGATTCATGATGTTTTCTCTTCATCTGTGGGCTGGGGAAGTCGTATTGTTACGACAAGTCCACCCTCATCTTTATTGGATGCCTCCATCATTCCTGATAATTGGCGAACCGTTGCATATGCGAGGGCTAATCCTAAGCCAGTTCCTGCGCCGACTTCCTTGTCCGTAACAAAGGGCTCAAAAAGATGAGGTAGTAAATCTTCATCGGCCCCCGGACCGTCATCCCATATCTTAATTTCAACTTGCTCCTCAACAAGAGAAGCGTCCAACCAAATGTTCCCCCCACCGTTGGGATGGGTTGTACCTAATGCATCGATTGCATTTCGGATTAGGTTTAAGAAAACGGGGAACAAATCGCCAGCGGAAGCTCGGACTCGCATGGGGGTCGGTGGCAATACTAAGTGAAGCTTGTGACCCTGAAGTTGACTCGATAGAAAATCTGGAAGATCCTTCACAGCATCAACGAGCAAACAGTCGCCAGCTTCAACATGGGATGGTGCAAGTAGCAAAAGTCGGCGCACAAGTTGGCTGATTCGCTCAAGAGCCTCCGAAGTCAAAGCGCCATAGCGTTCAGCTTTTTCGCCTTGTGCATTTTCCCGGAGGATTTCCAAACCTTGAAGGGCGCCCGCAAGAGGCGAGTTGATCTCGTGAGCCAACCCCGCGGCAAGTGTCCCCATTGCGGCCAAGCGGTCTTGTCTCGCTGCACGCCTTTCCGCTGATGAAGCACGCTGAGTAGCCGAATCTACTTCGCTTTTCAACTCCTGTTGAAATCCTTGGATTCGATGCATCATGTTTTCAAAGGAATTGAGAAGCTCATCGAGTTCTCGTGAATGGGTGGGTTTGGGAAGAAGAGGGTTCAACCCGTCTCCAAAATCGTGGGCTGCACGGGCGAGCCCCTCAACGGGCCGCAAGAGGGAACGCCCAAGAAAAAAATACAATATTCCTACGCCAACTAATGTTGTTAGCGCACCTGCAAAAAGGAAGCGTAAATACAAGGGGAAGGAATCAGGAATCGGCCTAGGCTTAACGAATACTCCACCCCATGCTTCACCACGCGAACCTGCTGGCCCTGGCTTATAAATAGGGAGGGCAACACCACCAGCTAATTGAACAGAGTGCTTCTCGTGAATGGATTGATAAAGGGCACGAGTGACCTCTTGGACTGGAAAGTCGACCGGCCGGTGCCGGCGCCCAACCGGGTTCAGAAAAGTACCGACTGGGAGAACCTGGTCATCGATTTCCAATAAAGATTGGTCAACAACGAGAGCATCTTCGAACTCTCCCCATAGGGGCCATCGCAAAACAGCAGCTAAATCTTCAGTCTGCTCAGGTTGGAATTGCTGAAGGCGATCTAGGAGGAGTTTTTCTCTTCCTGTTTGTCTTATAAACATTTCCGATGCTTGATCTCGGCCAGCCCAGAAAGCTAGGCCACCCAAGACTAAGGCATTTACTATCAAAAGGCTCAAGAAAAGTCGAGCACGAAGTGAGGCCTTGTACTGAGTGAGCCAGCGCATCAATGGCCTAAGCCGCTTCCCCAAATTGGGAGAGAAGTTTAAACATCGGAAGGAAGAGTGATACAGCAATCATTCCCACAATCCCCGCCATGCAAATGAGCAAGATGGGCTCCAGAAGTTTAAGAACGATGTCGAGGGTTCTTTTGTAATGCTCCTCGTAACTAGCCCCTACCCGAAGGCACATGTGGTCAAGTTCACCGGTTTCTTCTCCAACTTCAACCATGGACACAACAACATCATCAAAACATCCGGTGGCCTCCATGGCACCAGCGATGGGTTCCCCTTCTCGAACTTCATCTTGAATGTCATCAATCGCTTCACGATAAACTTCGTTGGTAATAGCGCCGCGAACAATTTCAAATGCGCGGAGATGAGGCACACCACTTGAGACGAGGGTTCCAAATGTATTTGCGAAACGAGAAATTTGCCCAATGCTCATCAGTTTCCCAACTAATGGCAAACGAAGCCAAAAGGAATGGTTCCATCTTCGGAAGCCGTATGAGCGATAATAAATCAATCGGTAGGCAAGAAACAAAATGGGTGGAAGCAAGAGGACCCACCAAGATTGCACAAGAAAATCAGACGTTGCAATGAGATATTGAGTCGGAGCAGGAAGTTCCAAATCCATTTCTTGAAACAAGCCCGCGAATTTCGGAATCACAAAAACCATCAGGCCGGTAATCACACAAACCGCAACAATTAAAATCGTAAGTGGATATGTAATCGCGCCCCGAGTTCGGTCGCGAATATCTTGAGACCCTTCCATAAACTCGGCAAGCCGAACGAGCACTTTGTCTAATACGCCGCCAGCTTCTCCAGCGCGGGCCATATTTACAAACAAATCATCAAAGGCCTCGGGGTGTTGGGAAAGCGCCTCGGAGAGTGGTTGCCCTTCTTCAACGAGATCGGCAGTATCCAGAATGGTGTCACGGAACTTTCCTTCGGGCCATTGGTCCGAAAGAATGTTCAGGTTCCGCATAATGGGCAAACCCGCCTCCGTAAGAGTTGAAAGCAATCGAGTGAAGCGAACTAAATGCTTAAGCGAAACCGTGCGGCGAACGCGGGAGGTATCTGCGCTTGGCCCATCTGGCTGAGCCCGCCCCAGCCCAGCAGTTCGCTTGGAAGGAGCCACTTTTCGTTGAATTCGCGCCATCAGTCAGCCTCTCCTTGAGTTTCTCGCAAGATTTCTTCCAAGGATGCTTTCCCTTGTGAAGCCAATTCTATGCCGCGCTCGCGAAGGGTGCGCATTTTTCTTTTTCGAGCCAACCCACGCAGGGAGGTCGTGCTGGAGTCCTCAAGGAAATGGCGGCGAATTCCATCATCAACAGGGAGGATTTCATAGATTGCAGTTCGTCCGGCAAAACCGGTGTGGTGGCACTTTTCGCACCCAGCCCCTCGAGCGAATCCCTCGTCCTTACTACAGCCTGATTTTTCAAGCAAATCAGAGTCTGGGGTGTAAGACTCAGAGCAATTAGTGCAAACACAGCGAACAAGTCTCTGGGCGACAACCCCTTCTAATGTTGCAGCCAAAAGGAAGGGTTCTACACCAAGGTCCACCATTCGAGTAACCGTTGACGGGGCATCGTTTGTGTGAAGGGTTGACAATACCAAGTGACCCGTAAGCGCCGCCTCAACAGCAATTTTCGCAGTTTCAGGATCGCGAATCTCGCCGACAAGAATAACATCCGGATCTTGCCGAAGCATGGTTCGCAATACTCTTGCGTAGTTCACCCCAATAGCTTCATTCACAGGAACTTGAACGATGCCATCCAAATCGTATTCCACTGGATCTTCTACCGTCAGAATCTTAAGGTCAGGGTGGTTGATGCTCTGAAGAAGAGAATAAAGAGTAGTGGTTTTACCACTACCCGTTGGCCCAGTGACCAAAACTATTCCATTTGGCAAACGAACAAGAGACTCCATTTGCTCCATTTCGTCAGGCTGCAATCCAAGATCAGCAAGGTTTAGTTTGAGAGATCGCCTGTCCAAAATTCGAAGAACAACGCTTTCCCCGCCCTGAATCGGAACCGTTGAAACTCGAAGATCAATGGGATTCCCATCAACAAGCATTTCAATGCGGCCATCCTGCGGCATTCTTGTTTCAGAAATGTCCAAGTTTGCCATCACCTTAATCCGAGATATAAGGGCCGGCGCAAGATGGGCCGGCGGCGGGTCAATCTCATAAAGAACCCCATCCACTCGCATGCGGACCCGAAATTCTCCCTGGTATGGTTCAAAATGGACATCAGCCGCGGCATCGCGAACTGCCCGCGCCAAAATGGACTCCAGCAAGCGAACAATCGGGGCCGACTCCCCCGCTTCAGTATCAGCAATGGCTTCAACAGCTTCTTCGCGTGTTCGGTAAGCGTCTTCAACGGCCTGAGTAAGCGCGGATGGGTCGGCAAGAAGAGGCTCAACGGGATGCCCGGTCATTCCTTCTAGGTCGCCAAGCAAAGGAAGTGAGTCCGCATCGGCAACGGCTAGGCGAAGTTTCCCCTTGGCAATTCCTAAGGGAAGAACCCCAAATGCACGGGCAGTGGCTGCGTCCAACAAGGAAACCGCTTCCGCATCCGCCTGAAGCCCCTCCGACGAAACCCATTCGAGCCCTTTTTGCAAAGCAACACCCCGAGAAAGGTCCTCGGAAGTGACAACGCCTCGCTCACAAAGAATCTCGCCAAGTCGCCCACCGTTTCGACGCTGTTCGCCAAGAGCAGCCTGAAGCTGGCTCTGCTTCAAGACTCCCATATCAAGGAGAATCCGACCAATCTGGCGAGTATCTGGTTTGCTCATGCTTCTTATCCCAATCGCTGCCGAAGCTCCGATGGGGTTTGGGCTGCACCCAGGGCAGCCTCTGAAGAAATGGCACCGGCTTGGACTAATTCAAGAAGGTGCTCATCTAGCAACTGCATTCCAATCCTCTTTTGAGTTTGCATAACAGAAGGGATTTTGAATGTTTCACCTTTGCGGATGTGGTTTTCAATTGCTGAGTTCCGAATCATGACCTCAAAAGCAGCAACCCGGCCGGGCCCATCAGCTCGCGGGAGGAGAACTTGGGAAACAACAGCCTGAAGAGAGACCGCAAGTTGAGATCGAATTTGTTCTTGCTGTTCGTTCGGGAACTGGTCCACGATGCGATCTACAGTTCTAGCGGCACCCGTGGTATGCATGGTGCCCAAAACCAAGTGCCCGGTTTCGGCAGCAGAAATCGCTGCAGAAGTAGTTTCCAAGTCGCGCATCTCTCCAAGAAGAATAACATCAGGGTCTTGGCGAAGAACACGCCGAAGGGCTTCTCCAAAAGAGGAGACATCTTCACCAACCTCTCGTTGAGTTACGACAGATTTCTCAGAGCTATGGAAAAATTCAATTGGGTCCTCCAAAGTCACTATGTGGCAATTTCTAGAAACGTTCACCTCATGCAATAAGGAAGCAAGAGTCGTTGTTTTCCCAGAGCCAGTCGGGCCGGTAACCAGTACCAAGCCGCGTGGAAGATGGGCCAATGCCCGGAGCACCTTTGGAGCCCCAATATCGTCAAAGCTCATTCGGTTTTGCGGAATTCGACGAGCAACCATAGCGAGCGAACCTCGCTGCTTAAAAACACTAACGCGATAACGGTCATCTCCATGAGTCACAGCAAAGTCTGCCGTCCCATGAGTGCTCAAGTCAGGTTTTCGAGTTTCAGGAACAAGCTCCATACAAATGCCATCTAGAACAGATGATTCAAGAAGTTGTTCCTCAATTGCAAGAATTTCACCCGACACCCGCATCATGGGAGGTCGGCCTGAACCCAAGTGAAGGTCGGATGCGTCATTGGAGGCAACGGCATTCAACCATTGGTCTAGTTGGCTACCAGAAGTGATGTTGGTCATGATTGGCCCTCTTCGGAGGAATTGGTTTCAAAACTTTCTTCGGTCTCATCAAGCTCCTCGGCAACACGAGTCACCCGAAGCATTTCATTCACAGTTGTAAGTCCGGAAATCACTTTTTCCGAAATGTCTTCTGGCAAGCGAGACCAGGCGCCCTCCTTTTCGGCGGCTTTGGCAAAGCGGTTGAGACTCTCTCCCTGGAATAATAAATCCCGTAGAGACTCGTTCATCTGCAGCCATTCAAAACAGCCAACACGGCCACGGAAACCCGTTCGGGAACAACTTCGGCAACCGCGAGGATGGCGAAGCTTGGCACCTTTTTTCAGGCCGAGGATTTCTTTCTCAAGTTCGGTCGCTGGCTCTTCGACGGAACATTCGGGGCATAGGCGCCGAACAAGCCGTTGAGCAAGAACACCTTGGAGAGATGTTGCAATCAAGAATGGTGGAACGCCCATATCAAGTAATCGAGTAACTGCACTTGGTGCGTCATTCGTGTGAACGGTGCTAAATACTAAGTGGCCAGTCAAAGATGCCTGAATAGCAACTTCAGCAGTCTCTTTGTCTCGAATCTCCCCAACCAAAACAATGTTCGGCGCCTGACGCAAAAACGCTCGAAGGGCTCGAGCGAACGACAACCCAATTGCAGGATGAACCTGCACTTGATTAATTCCCTTAATTCGATATTCGACGGGGTCTTCAACGGTCAATATCTTTTTGTCAGACCTATTTAAAGTCTGCAGCGCCGCATAAAGGGTGGTGGTTTTTCCTGAACCCGTTGGGCCCGTCACAAGGAAAATCCCGTTCGGCCTTTCAATTACTTTTTCAAACCACTCCAGCGCCCTTGGGGTGAGTCCCAAATCCGCCAAGGAAAGAAGGTTGGCTTCTCGGTCGAGGAGACGCATCACGCAAGTTTCCCCGGTACTTGTAGGAAGAATTGAAGTACGCACATCGAGTTGCCGACCAACTGCCGTATGCTCAATCCGCCCATCTTGTGGCTTTCTTTTTTCAGCAATATCCAATCCGGCACTCACTTTTAGGTGGCTCAGAATGGGCGCGTGCAAATCCACTGGGTGTTCATTGTAAATTTCGAGTTTCCCATCAATCCGAAAGCGAATACGAACGCGGTCATTGAAGGGCTCAATGTGGATATCAGAAGCCCTCCGCTGAACAGCTTCATCAAACATCCCGTGAACAAGTCGAACCACCGGAGACTCTTCAAAGTGCTCGGGGGTCTCCTCTTGTAAATCCTGGGCACTCCCTGCTCGAGCCCCATAAACCCGTTCTAGGACTTCTTCCAGGACTGCTGGGGAAGTCATCACCAATCCAACATCCCGGTCCAATAAAAAACGGAGCGTATCCAAAACAACAACCTTGGAGGGATCTGCAACAGCGACAAGCAAAGTGTCACCCTTTTCAGTTACTGGAACACACTCCAACTCCCAAGCCTGGGCGGCATCAAGAAGGGCAGTCAGGCGGGCGGGCGGGCGCTTTCCTGAAAGGTCAACGAATGGCAAGCGGGCCTGGAGAGCAAGAGCTCGCGCGACGGTCTCTTCATTCGCGGCACCCATTTGGACAAAAATTTGTCCCAACGGTACAGACCGATTCTTTTGCTGAGCCAGTGCATCGCGCAACTGGTCTTCTTGGATGGCGCCTTGCGCCAAAAGAATTGCACCGAGTTGTTTCCTCAACGGGGCTCCCTGACAAGAACAGTAATTGGGTATTCCCTATTGGGAATAGCCGAGTCCTCGGGCCAGGTCACGAAAACCTTGCCTGCGTGGCGACCAATTCCAGCGCTAGGCTTAAGGGAAACGGTCAGCACATAATCTTTACCTTCAACGACGACATCTAGAATAACTTCAAAAACATCGTCGCCTTCGTAGGTAATTTCGGGTTCAGGAATTTCCAACCAATCTACGGAAGGTCGAATTTTCATTTTTCGAATGGGTTCATCACCTCGTTCAACCAAGTTGAATCCAACCAAACGATCCGGGAAATAACGAACCTTTCCAAGCAGTTCGGCATAGGCTGAAAAATTTAAATCGTGCCCTATGTTGGTTTCGACCGTAACATTTCCGCTGTATCTGCCTTCTTCTAAAGCGGGGTCAAGTTCCACCAAAAAGGTGTGGATTTCTCCAATCCCATCCGGGGCAGGTTTCTTATCCCCCATGTCCGTAATCGTAATCCACTCAGGTTTATTCTTAAAAGAAACTAACTCCCATGGCTGAGCTCCGGTCACCTCGAGCTTTCGAGTAGGTGTCGGATTTCGACGAATGGGGCCAGCAAGGATGTCAACAAAGCGCGCCTGGTGAGGCACCAAAGAGAACACTGGTGTTACAAAAGCCCCAAGCCCGAGCTTCATGGGCAAGTTCGTGGCATTACCCTGAATCGTAATGGATGAATCCTTACGGTTGGAGTAATTCTTGGAATCAAAAATTCCAGTAATGGCACCCGTGCTCCCACCAGGGATGGGTTTATCAAGTTCCCATGATTTACCATTCACCTCAATTGCAACTTCAGTGCACCCACAAGAAGGGCGTAATTCCGTCAAAGTGACGGGATCCTCACCCTCAATCTTGAAAGGAAATCGAATAGGGAATTTCTGAAACTGAAACACTTTCCCGAGGTCCAAGTTTTTTATTTCTGGTTCAAATCGGCTCAAAGACCGGCTCGTGTCAGATCCAATCACAGCAATATCTTGATTCCTGCCGTGCATGGATGAAGTTCCGTCATCAGAAGCAGGAGAACAACCTGCAATTACTGCAAACAGTAAAAGGGATGGAATTACTTTTGGGATTGTGTCAATCATTGTCGGATGATGGCTTTTAGAGCCCACTCTGCGGGCTGGATTTCGGAGCCCTCGGGAAAGGAGGCTCGCAGGACTGCAGAATGATGTCCTAATGGAGCATCTTTAGGAACGCGTACACGGAGCACATAAAATCGGCCTGCTTCTTTTTCAACGACCTCAGTTTGAAATACGTCCGCTCCTTCTACTGTCAAGATGGGCTTTGGAACTAGAATACTCTCCATAGTACTCCGCAAATTGATGCGTCGGGAACGCTCCTGGCCCACATTCATCAAACCGAAACTCAATCGACGCTCGGGGTCAAAGTGAATAGGCCCATAAATGTTCGCCTGAACAACAAAGTCTAAAGTTCTATCCAAACTTGTTTCAGCAACTGCTGTTGCATAAAGTCGACCCTGCCCACATGACTCTCCAAGGGTAATGCTGAACACTCGAGCTTTCGGCTCGCGCCCCTCAATATCAGCAAGGCGACCCGTATCCGCAACTGAAATCCCATCTGGCATATTCAGCCAACGGGTGATTTCAAACTCTTGCGCTGGAACAACCTTTAGCTCCATGGAAGGTGGGTTTTCGCCACGAAGGGCGGCAATCGGAATATCCCCAAAGCGAGCTTGTTTTGGAAATATTTCAAAAATGGGATGAACGACAGCAGTTACCCGAAGGACTTGCGGCATTCCCAACCCATTTCCACGGATAGTGATTTTGGAATCTTTTTCGTTTGAATAGGTTGCACTTTTAAAGGTGCCGCGAACAACACCTGAGGCACCGGCGGGAATAGGGTCACCCAAGATATAGGTTTCGCCATTCACTTCCATCAGAGCGTCGGTGCAGCCGCAGGAAGATTCCAAATCTGTGACAACCAAATCTTGTTCACCCTGAACATGGAAAGGGAACTCTAAAGGGAATTCTCCGTATTGATAGACATCTCCTAAGGCCACGAGTTCATTTACAAAACTCAAACGAGAATCAGACGCTCCAGCCTTGATGGCCTCCATGGAAGCGGACGGGGACGAAGAATCAAATCCGTGCAGGACAGATGTCTCCTCTGGAGGCCCACAGGCGACAAGAGGTAAAAGCAAAAAAAGCTTCAAGTGTTGAATTTTCATTGTTTTGGTTCCAGGGCTTCTTGGACTCCCTGGACAAGTCCGACAAGACGAACGCGCCGCTCTAGCTCCCGGCTAGCCGCCTGGCTTTCGTGGCGGAGGCGAAGAACCAACTCGCCCTGAATCGGGCCGGGCGGAAGGTTCGATGGAAGTGTGAAGCGGATGCGCCAACTGTCAGACCCCTCTAAGGTTACGGAATCCACCTCCGAATCGGGAATACCAAGCACAGTGGCTTCCAAAACTTCCAGGGTTCCCTCTGTGGTTCCGCAATCCAAGCTAGCTTGAGTCTCAATTCCCGGCCGAAGAACCCCCAGAGGGAAAAGCCGGCTTGGACGAATCCAAACCGCGCCGACTCGCTCAAAAACAAGGGGGAGCACAAAAATTAGACCATTGTCTGCCTGAAGTCGAAGGAATTCTGATTCATGGGGACCTGGCTCTCCAGAGGGAATCGTTAGGGTTATTTCCTGAACAGCTGCAGTTTGGGCAGAGGGGACACCCTCCCATGAGAAACCGGGTGGAAGAGCGAGGGCCTTTTCAAATTTAAACGGTTCGAGGCCTGTGACCTGGACCGGCACTTGGTGAGTTTCTTCAGCGGCAACTCGACCAAGGCGAACAGGAGTCGGGTCGGCGGAAAACCATGGCTTCACTAAAGATTTCACTTCCAGGCGAGCAGGTAATCCAGGCCCCTTTCCATGAATATTGACCGGAGTATTTTTGGTTCCGTGGATACCGGCAGTGGAATATTCCACACGGATTTCACCTTGAGCACCCGGTGGCATCGAGCAGGGCAGGCTTTGTGGAGAACCACCCCAAATAAGTTGCAGGCTTAAACAACCACAACCAGGCTGAAGTTGAGTCAGATGAATGGCTTCGCTTCCAACCTGAAAAGGGTAAGAAAGTGGAAATACCTTCCCCTCCAGGACTGTACCGAGGTCCTGGACTTCGGCTTCAAAAGAAAGGCCTGTTGGCTGGGGTTTTCCACACGCGAACAGAAGCAATAAAGGGAGTGTGAGGAAAGGAATTTGCCCTAGCCTGCCGAACATCTCAAGATAAGGAGCGTGACCCGCCTGACTCTGACCCTGCTCCTGGCCGTTTTGGCAACTTTGCTTCCAGCGTGTTCTACATGCTCGGCCGAGGCTCAGGCCTTCACCCTGCGGCCTGACTTCTCGAACCCGGAGGCTGGGGGGCATAGCTTTCTTGCCGCCCTTTCCTGTGATGATGGGCCTGCGGAATACCGATGCTTGAGTGAAGGATTGAAGCGAAGACATGGAGCCACCTTGGATGCTTGGCTTGTTGCCCGGGTGGCCGTGCGCGAAGAGGTCGGCGGAATGACTCAATTTGCGTTTACCCTTCAGCCACTCTCCAGCACCCAGGTACCTGGTGGGACCTTGGTTTGGTGGGGAATTGCTAATAAACCCCTGCTGGGTTTGGTCATGGCAGAACAACACTTCTTTGACCTTTACGACCGTGGAGGGCGAAAGTTCGGTTCTTTCCTGAACGAATCTCCCCCATTCCACCTTCAAGGACGCCGGCTGTCTTTGACTTTGGACAACCCCATCCTTCGAACAGTTCCCGAAGGTACGGAACTGACCAACCTGGTGGTCGGGTCCGAGTGGAAGGTCCTGGATTTCCAACTGCCAGCGACTCCCTGACTAGGCAGGGGTGCCACCACCGAGGCCAAGCACCTCGGCGACCAAGGCAGATGAGGAAGCAATACTGGAGTCGGGGCAACACGCAACTCGCACGGTCCAGTCACCTGCCTTCGATAGTTGCTTCTGTAAGGAATCCTGAACGCGCTCCGCGAAAAGTTTCGTTCCTGCAGGACCCGTGTGCGGGAGCAAGGCAACGAAGCTCCGGGGGTCGAACTGAGCGACAATGTCCACATCTCGGGTGTCCAACAAAACCACTCCCGCAATGTCCAGCATGTCGGCAGAATCGATTTCTCCAGCGGATGTAAAAGAAACCACTCCGAGCGGGAATCGAAAACGCATGGAGCGCTTGAATTCCTCATCAAGACGATGCTGCCAATAATCAGCAGTGTAGAGTCCTGTGTCAGGTCGGGTGATCATTTGGACGAATGACTGGTCTGTTTCTTTAGCGGCCTCTTCCAAAATGGCGTCTAGGTTTAAACCCAAGGAGGAGTCATCCGGCTTTGGAGGAACAGGGCGAACCGGAGCAGGAGTACCAAAAGGGGAGCTCAATCTCTCAGCCAACTCTTCCGGATTTGGGGGAGAAGAAATGGCCCCCTGGGCTCCCACAAAGCGAGCTAAGCCATCCGCATCAGCCAAATCGCCAGTGGTCAATATCCACACCAATGCGCGAGCTTCGCGTACGAGTGCAAGGACCCACTCGTGTACAGGCTCCGGTGCAAGAAAAGCCGGGTCCACAACAACAAGCCCATCCATTGAAGCGGAGGTCATGTCATTTCGGCTGGACAGAATGGAAAGTTCGCCAACAGAATCACCAGCTTTTGCAGCTGCTGCTTGAGTGGCGGAAATGATTTCCTGATTGGCTGAAAGGAGGGTCAGAGGTCTAGCTGGAGCAGGCATAATGGGAGGATATCAAGTGCTAAGTTCTGCGTTGTGGTGGACTTCCTGGACATCGTCGTTGTCTTCGAGGGCATCCATGAGGGCGGTGATTTGGTCGAAAGCATCTTGGTCTATTTCGACGGTGTTGTTGGGAATGTACCTGAGGGCTGAATCCATCAAATCAAAGCCACCTTCTTCAAGGGCCGTCTTTAGCTTTGTGAACTCGTTTTGAGGGCCAGTAATGCCAATGATTTCAGATTCATCAGTCGTGACATCTTCAGCACCGTGTTCAAGCGCACACATCATGACCTCGTCTTCATCTGCACCTTCACGGTTCACTACAAAGGCAGCCTTCTTTTCGAACATCCAAAGGACAGCTCCGGAGTTGGCAAGAGAGCCGCCTCGTCGATCCAAGATGAATCGCAAATCTGGCGCGGTTCTCGCTCGATTGTCCGTTAGGGATTCAATAATAATGGCAACTCCATTGGGACCGTAAGCCTCATAAACAACCTCTTCCAGTGCTGCTCCGCCCAATTCACCAGTTCCCTTTTTGACCGCACGGTCAATGGAATCCTTTGGCATATTGTCCGCTCTTGCGCGCTCGATTGCATACCGTAGAGGAAGGTTCATATCGATGTCCCCGCCGCCGGTCCGTGCTGCATTCGAAATCAGCTTGGCCCATTTGCTAAAAACTTTTCCGCGCTTGGCATCAACTACCGACTTTTTGCGCTGAATGTTCGCCCAATGAGAATGTCCTGCCATGGGAATATTCTACCGTCCCCCATTAAGGGATTGAACTTTGGAGCGTATTCAGGAGCAGACCGTTGCAGAATGCAACGATTTGACTCCGAGCAAAATTAACGCTTGACCCACTGGAAGGCGCGACGAGCACCACGCAAACCGTACTTTTTGCGTTCCACCATTCGCGGGTCACGAGTGAGGTGGTTGCCGGCACGGAGAGCGCCCAAGGAATCTGGGTACATAATCAGTAGGGCGCGAGCAATGCCCAAACGGACAGCTCCAGCTTGACCTGTTTGACCACCGCCCTCGATTTGGGCAAGGACATCCAACTTGCTGTCCACACCAAGATCGCGAAGAGGGCTCAGAACCGCGGCGCGGTCCATCACACGGGGAAAGAAGTCTTCGAGGCTTCGACCATTCAAAGCAAACTCACCCTTTCCAGGGCGAATACGAACACGCGCAATGGAACACTTCCGGCGACCAGTTCCCCAGTGGTATTTTCCATCATCCAGTCCAACAACTTGCCCGGTAGGGTCAATCTGTGGTTCTTCTGGAACTTCTTCCTCAAGAGTGAGGACTTCAGCGACTTCCTCGGACTGGTCTTCGTTGTAATCTTCCATGCAATTAGCCCAACTTTTCGTAAGGCTTTGGCTTTTGGGCCATGTGCGGATGCTCAGGACCCGCGTAAACTTTTAGTTTCTTCATCATTTGCCGACCAAGGACCGTTTTGGGCAACATACGCTGAACAGCCTTTTGAAGGATGCGTTCAGGATTGTTTTCCAAAACATGCTCGTAGGACTCCACGACCCGACCGCTTGGGTGGCCGGTGTAATGAACATAGTCCATTTGGCTGGCTTTCAGGCCAGTAACCGCAATCTTCTCACAGTTCACCACGACAACACCGTCACCACTGTCGTAGTGGGGAGAATATGTCGGGCGGTTTTTGCCCATTAGGATGACAGCAATGTCTCGAGCTAGCCGGCCCAAAACAAGGCCTTCAGCATCAACAAGGGTCCACTCACGGACCGTGGTCTGTGAAGTATGGTGGGAAGTACGGGGTCGCATGACGATTCTCTTTCGACGATTCCAAGGGTCAGGAGTCGACAAATGGCCGGACAGTCTAATTGCCACCATGGATACTCGTCAAGCCAAGAACCAACGAAGAATCCACAGCTTAGGGAAGAAGAATACGGAACAAAGTCCCTCCTGGGGCAAGCTCCCATCGTATCCCCTTTTCAGGAATCTGGCTCTCTCCGCCGGCAAATGCCCGAAGAAGGGCCATTCTTTCGGGTTTGCCAGCATTACCGCCAATCCGAACTGGTCGCAAAGCTTCGAGTTCAAGCCAGGCTAGTGCCTCAGGGCGTTCCTTCACCGAGTCATCGAGTCGCTTCACAGTCCCCCATATTCCACCCTCAACCTCTGGGTTGGGTGCGTTGAGATTCAGGAAAGGTGGACAGGCCGGACCGGGCATGAATTCACCCGCAAGAGGTTCATAAGTACCAGGTCCAGAGTGGAGCTGAATACTCCATGTCCTAGGTTCTCCTGCAACAGACTCCTGGTAAACAATTCGCTCAACCGAGGCCCCCCAAGGCAAAAAAGCAACGAGACAACAAGGTAAAAGAACCTCCCAGTTGCCATGTTGAGATTTTCGAAAAAGTCCGGCCTGAAGGAATGCCATGAGCAGGATTAAAAGGAATGCGCGGCTCAACTGGAAACCTTGAGGCAAGGGCTTAAACTCCAATCGACTTGGAAGATGAAAAGGAAGACCACTGCTTTCAAGGGAACCAATTTCGGCCCAACTTGCCTCCGCCCCCCAGGAGAGTGGAGTTTCTGCTAGGGCTTCCCATGGATTCATCGAATGCCATTTATTTGCAGAAAGTCCTCCAAGTTGAAAAGCAAACTGAATCAACTGAGGCCCCAATATCAAAAAAAGCAATACAAGTGGGAACCAAGGCTGTTTGGTTCGATTCGCTGCAAAAAAAACAAAAGTTGTTGCGATCAAAACTGCCAACAAAGTCATAGAGTGCGAGCCGCTCTCTCGGAGAAAGCTAAACGCAAAGAGCCAAGCACCATTCCGCAATAGAAAAGAGCCAGATTTCCGCATAGGGGATTGGCCTCGAGGGGAAAGGGGTACCTCGATAATGGCAACCATGGCTAAAGCGCACAGTGGTGTCCAGGGCGGAAGATACACACACGCCAACCAAGGGAGCTGAAGCCCCACTCGACGGGCGAAGGCTCCAATCACTCGGCCAAATCGGGCATTGAGGGAAGTGGCAACTTTTCTCCGCTCTTAGAAAAAAGGCGAACTTTCTGCGTGTGGAGATGGACCTGGGACAAGCCTGCCATTCCAGGATAATCGGTCAAAACCACATGCAGACGGCGGGCTTTTTGTTCCAAAGGAATCCGGAGTGGATCCTTGGTCGTTTCGGCTCGCCCCCATAAAAGACGCCGACCATCGCGTGTAAAGAAACTCAAGGCTGGGGGAACCCCCGGTGTGTTTTTCGGATATCCGGGCATGCGCTCCATTCCAATCAAATCCAAGCCACTTTCACGGCGAATTGCATAGTACTCGTCGGAACAAGCAATCGCTTCTTGAATGAGTGGGTGGGAAACTCGCCGACCAGGTGGAGGAAGTTGAACATCATCATCAAGGGGGACGATGGCAATCCCTTGAAAAGACTCTTCTGGAAGACCTTTGGGAATGGTGAATCCCTTTCGGCTAATTGCGACATACTTTCCACGCCAATGGGCTAAAAGGCAAGGCTTTCGAGGTTGAAACTCCAAACGAATTCCCTCAGGGAGAGTGCGCTCAACTTGGATCGTTAGAGGGTCCACCCAGGGCAAGGAAGTCAATAATTTCCGCGCGGCAGTGAGAGCGGATGGGTCCAAGAGCCGCACTTCAGGTGCGTTTTGGAGGGCTTCTCTGAGTTCTTCCTGCCACAGGGGCGTGATTTTTTGAGGAAGGGCAAGAACTTGATAATTGGAAAGAGGGCGCAGCTCAGCGGCATCCACTTCTTGCTGAAAAGTCAGCAGGAATTTCCAAGCTGAGAGTAAAAGGAGTCCAAAAAGGAGCCCGAAGCCGAGGGGGCGGAACTTCATTTCCCCTGTTCTAACTTGACCGGGGCCTCGATTCCATAGACGATGCACATTCATGACCACAATCGGCGGTCTCCAATTTAAGGGTTTCACCCTTTCTCCCTTCCAGCAGAAAGCGGCCAAAGCCCTGCGAGAGGGTCGGGATGTGCTCGTTGCAGCTCCCACCGGAGCTGGCAAAACTTTAGTTGCTGAATACGCAATTCACCGGGCATTAGAGCGAGGCCAACGGGCCATTTACACCGCCCCCATCAAGGCGCTCTCCAATCAAAAGTTTAGGGATTTTCGTTCTGATCCAGAAATTGCTGATGCGGGCTTAATGACGGGTGATGTCACCTTGCACCCTGATGCACAAGTCATGGTCATGACCACCGAAATCCTCCGAAACACTCTCTTTGAGGATCCCGCAAAACTTCACGATGTTGGCGCGGTGGTCTTCGATGAAATCCATTTCATGGATGATGTGGAACGCGGATCCGTGTGGGAGGAAACTCTCATTTTCCTGAAGGAAGATGTCGAAATTGTTGGCTTATCTGCGACCATTGCAAACTTGGGCCAATTTGCCGCTTGGCTGGAAAAGGTGCGTAAGCGTCCCATGGATGTTGTGGAAGAACGCAAAAGACCCGTTCCATTAAAGCACTATCTTTACCATCCCAAGGCAGGAGTCTTTCCCCCATCCCGGCTCAAAAATATCGCTAAACGATTTGCAGGCCGCAAGAAAGACAGGTCCTGGCATCGCCGCGATGATGGCCCCCTTTTAGATTCGATTGAAGAACGCAAACTTCTACCCACTCTTTACTTTTGTTTTTCTAGAAAACTCTGTGAACGCAAAGCTCGCCAAGAAGGCAGGAGCCGCCGACTCCTCAATAAGGAAGATGCAAAAAAAGTCCTAGGTGTATGGGAAACCGCAGAGGAGGAGTTTGGTTTTGATAGCAACCGAGGCTCGCTTGCTGAACTCAAATCCATGACTGTTCGCGGTGTTGCTGCTCACCACGCGGGAATGTTGCCCTTGCACAAGGAAATGGTGGAGCGACTTTTCACTTGTGGGTTACTGCGATTACTTTTTACGACTGAAACTTTTGCCATGGGTATCAACATGCCAGCGAAGGCAGTTGTCTTTGATTCTCTGGAAAAGTTCGATGGCGTTGATTTTGATTACATGCGAACTCGAGACTATCTCCAAATGGCCGGGCGAGCGGGCAGGCTTGGAATGGACAAAGTCGGGTCTGTTTACTCGGTTCTGGAATTTGAGGATGTCCTACGCGCACCCATCCACCGAATCCAAAGTGGAAAAGTCGAACCCGTCACATCTCGCTTTGACTTGGACTATGCAACCTTAATTCACCTTCATGAAGTTGCTGGAGATGCCGGCGCCGTAGATGCATGGGAAAGAAGTTTTGCCGCTTTTCAATCTCGCGAACATAGCAAGCAACGGGCAGAAAGGAATCGAAAACGAATGCGCGTACTCATTTCCAAGCGTTACCGATTCCTGGACTCCATGGCATATGTAGCCGGTGAACGGGAAGTAAAGGCCCGTGGTCGAGTCGCCCTCGGCTTGCATGGATATGAAGTTCATTTGACGGAGCTTCTCTTTGAAGGAGTTTTCGAAGAAGCCGACCCTCCCGCTCTTTGCGCGCTTATTGCCGGGGTTATTCACGAGGGCCGTAAGCGCCAAACCTTTGATCGGCGTTCATTGAAGCCAATTCGGCACCTGATGCGGGCCGCTGACCGTGCCATTCAATCGGCTACTGAAATGGAAACCGCAGCCGGCCTGCAGCCATCCCTTAAACGATTCGATGAGGGGATGTCCCCTGCTATTTTTGAATATGCCCTCGGCCGTGATTTTGAAGAGCTGGGAAGTTACACCAGTGCAGCAGGTGGAGATTTTGTTCGCATTGCCCGCATGACGGTCCAATACTTGCGCCACCTCAGGAAGGTTTGCCTTCAGGGAGAGCTGGAGGGCTTAGCCCAATCCCTAGATGAAGCGGTTTCGCTTCTTTACCGAGGCCCTGTGGATGTTCGAGCCGAATTAGGCCTCAAAGAAAAAGACCAACCTGAATAAGGCCCGTGGGTAGGCTCTTGTAACCTACTCAACGATTTCATGATTCTGTCCTCCCTCCTAGTTGCAGTTCTTCCTGTCCAGGAACCTGCTTCCGTCCCACCTCCACCGACCCCCGCTGAAAAGGCATTGGCCAGCTTTCAGGCCAAACTTGAAAAGGCGCCGGCCCTTCATTTTGAAGCCCAGGCCAAAATGACCATGGAAATGGGTGACCAGAAAATGCCGCTGGGAAGCTTTGACTTTAAATTCCACTTCGCCAGGCCATTAAATGGCTCCATGGACTTGCATGGTGTGATGGAATTCATGGGGCAACGCGAGGAAATGACCGTGCAATACCTTGGAGATG
The DNA here is from genome assembly GCA_030748415.1 of Planctomycetota bacterium. Taxonomy (GTDB): domain Bacteria; phylum Planctomycetota; class UBA1135; order UBA1135; family UBA1135; genus UBA7888. The sequence goes on along the minus strand of JASMMA010000015.1, from coordinate 28,277 downwards.
GGGAATCCCTCTGGGAGGTCGATCCGGATGCCCAAACAATCTGCAACTTTGGAAGCGACCCGAGCTTCCTAGCAGACCCAGCGATGGGATTTGACCCTATTGCCTTATGGACGGGCAGGGGCCTAGAGCTAGATCAAGTTCATCTCCGAACCGATGAGAAAAAATATCCTGGCTTGCAGGGCCTCGAACTTTCTGGCTTGGGTATGACCCGCACGACGTGGCTGGACTCTCAACATGCTGTCAAAGCCTTCACAATGGTACCTCTTGAGAAGGGAGCTGGGATTCCGGAAATTGAGATGCAAGTGACCTCCTTTGAATTGCCAGAAAAAATAAAGCTGGAGGATTATGAGGTTCCATTACCGGAAGGCTATGAGCTCATTGAGCTTGAAGAGCTTGGCTATGGAGACGGGGGCGGCATTGGTGATGACTATGAGGAAAACCTCTTGGCTGTTGGCGACTCGGCCCCCGAAGTCACCTTCATTGGAATGGATGATGTCCAAACCTCGCTCGCCTCTTACAAAGGGAAAACGGTCCTGTTGAATTTCTGGTTCTATCACTGAGGTGGTTGCCGCGAGGAGATGCCCGAACTCCAAGACTTCTGGTCAGAAGTAAGCAAAACTCGGAAAGACATCGTTTTCCTTTGCGTGAACATAGGCGACAAAAAAAGTGTCATCAACGAATGGTGGGAGAAGGATGGTTTCACCTTAACCCCCGTCCGCCAAGACGGCGATGCGGTTTCCTCAGCATTCCAAGTTGAATACTACCCCACAAACTACATCGTGGGCCCACAGGGGAAGATTCTCTACCGGAAGGTCGGCTACGAGGAAGATGAAATCCGTAGCATTCTTGGACTGGAAGAATTCTAGAAAGGCTTTGAACACCCGGGCCCTTCTCATCCTCGCAGCCCTCATGGGTTGCGCCCCCCCGACGACCGAAGAAGCATACCAGGACTTCCTCGATAGCTTTAAGGGTGCCCCAGCACTTGAGGCTCAGATTTCTATGAATGCCTGGCTCCCTATTGACGGTGGCGAACCCCGGTTGGTGCAGGAGACCACCTTGAACTTCAATGTTGCCCACCCTTGTTATGGCCAAATTCAAATTCGGGGGCGCCAACTGCGGCAAGCAGACGGGGCCCTTGTTTGGAATGACCACTGGACTGGTTTCCTTGGAACCGGTTCCGCGGTGCACGGTTTTGATGGCCTTCAACAAACGGTATGGGAGATTGGACCTTCCTTCGAATCCGCCGGAGATTCATGGCCCGATCTTGCCCCCTTAAAAGCTTGGGCTGGCACAAAAGAGAAACAACCTGCTCAGCTCGCTGACATTTTAGGAGAGGATGGTTCCCGAATTGGCTTCGCTCTGGATTTCGAAAATTACCAACACCGGTACCTTTTGGACTCCGATGGAAATTGGACCAGCGGCGAGCTCTTGCCCATTGGACAATACGCGAAGCTCCTCCCCCGCTTTGAAATCGGGATTCCTTTCCTGTCCCTAAAGAAAGATGCAAGAGCGGACACTTATTCCGCCCAAATTCCCAAGGCGTATATGAAACTTAGCTCTCCGCCGGATTCGTCGCGTTAAACGCACGCCAATCCCCTTTTGGTATCGCGGGATACCCAGCTTTTCGACTGAGTTGATAACTCCAAGCCAAGACGGTACTGCCACGATGTTGCAACTCTAAAAGAACCCTGTCAAACAGGTTTTCAGTATTACCAAATCCTCGAAACCCTTCCACAACATCACAATGACTCAGGATAGGGGCCATCTCAGAAAACTGAAATAGCTCCCCTTGAAGTGATTCATTCTCGCAAAAGCGGGCGCCTGGATAGGAGCCACAGTCATATAGAATTCCAGATGCTTGAGTTGTCATGGTTTTATTGGGTTTGGAAATCATTTCGAGAGAGGAAAAACGACACTCACCCTCCATGAGAGTTCCATAAACAAAGAGACTGCAAATTTCTTGCATTTCAAACTGTGGCGGAGGAGTCGCCCAAAAGAGATTGCACTCCTTCGTCAAAAAGGGAAGCTTCCGTCCGGACAGGCTGAGCGCTGAACCTTCAAGCTCCCACAAGGAGCAAGCGGCGGCCTTGCCGATTTGAGAAGAGTCCACCATCCAACCTTCGGAGACAAAATGAGCACTTGGGTTACCCTCTTCAGAATTCACCCGGAGTTCGTACATATCGGAATCCTAGCGTGTTTTCGAGGCTTTTCGATAACACGAATTCCCATTTGTTCGGCAAAGGCCCTGCTTTCTCCCAGACCCTTTACCCCCCCTGCAAGCACAACTGAATCAACATTCCCCGCCAATGCCATCCGCGACAAATCACGCCTCAGTTTGGAGGCAACAGCCTCTTCATTTCCATGATAGATTTTTAACTCCTGAAGGCTGAGCCCTTCCAATTCCACCGAATTCGACCAGGCTACGGCCTCAGCAACCACATCTCCAATTGTCTTCGGATCTCCTCTCCTCCAGGCCATGAGAAGACAAAAGCCCCTCGCCATCTTCAGTTCATTTTGTTCTCTATTGTCCATCACCCAAGGCGACGGTTTCCACAATCCCCCGTTACTCTTTTGTGTTGTATGATGACGAATTGCGTCTCATTTCTTTCATTTTCCTGCTTTTCACATTAAGCGAGGTCACTCACCTAAACTGACGGCAAATCATGCCCTCCTCCCCCTACAAACAAAGCACCGCACCGGTTATTCAACTCGTGAAGTGGCCTCGCGGCCTGCGGGTCTTCCATAAGGACATCGCCCAGGCCCCCAAGGGCCTAGAGATTGGAGAGCAAGTTGAAGTGCTCGATCGCTCGGGGAACTCTTGCGGTTTTGGTGTGTGGCATCCCTCATCCATGATTGCGGTACGCATCCTTCGAATCGATGCCCCCTTTGATGATGATTGGCTTCGAGAGCGTGCGAGAAAAGCTCTCGACCGCCGAAAGGCCGCAAACATCAACTTGGAGGAACCGTGTCGTCTCATTCACGCAGAGTCAGACGATTTGCCGGCTCTTATTGTTGACCGATACGACGACACGCTCTGTGCCGAGGTTTTTTCTGAGTCGGCCATTCATTTATGGGACACGGTTTCCCCCATCTTGCATGAGGAATTGGGAACCCAACATCAGATTCTTCGCTTTGATGAAAAATCTGCCCGGGCGGAAAATGCAAAGCCCTTAGAGCAACGCTCTAATTCTTGCCCCAAGTTAATCAAAGTTTCTGAGAATGGTGTTCGTTTTGAAGTTGATTTACAGGATGGCCACAAAACTGGTTTCTTTTGCGATCAACGCTTAAATCGCCTAAAGCTGCGAAAAGAAGTGGAACAAACTGTGGCCCGAAAGGGAAGCTGTTCGGTCCTTGATATTTGCACTTACACGGGTGGCTTTGCCCTCGCGGCAGCAGTAGGGGGCGCAACTAAAGTCCAGGGAGTGGACCTCGACGAAAAGGCCATTGCTGTCGCCAAACGAAATGCGAACCTAAATCAAGCGAAGCAAGTTCGCTTTACTCACTCTGATGCTTTCCCGTGGCTTCGCCAAGCATTCGAAAATGGGAGCCGGTTCGACATCGTGGTGGTGGATCCCCCAAAGTTCATCCCCAATCGCAGTAAGTGGGATGAGGGAATTGCCAAGTACCACGATTTAAATAAAGTCGCGGCCCCTTTGCTGAATGAAGGAGGCCTCATGCTTACTTGTTCCTGTTCCGGCCTGCTCCCCATGTCTGACTTCCAGGAAAAAATCCGACAGGCAACGAAACGCCTAGGTCGTCCCCTACGCATTGAAGCCGCAACCGGAGCTGGCCCGGATCATCCTGTTCGCTTAGATTTCCCTGAAGGCTCCTACCTGAAAGCGCTCTGGCTCCGCGCTTAGATTCATTAGCGCATCCGAGGCGTCAGTTGGGCGAGCTGGCGTTCGGAACTATTAAGTTGCCCGTCTAGGGCAGCCACTAGGGATTCCAAAGATTCCACACGAACGCAGGAGGCGTTGTAGTTTGCTTGAAGCTGGTCCCGAAAGGACCGAGCATCTTCCAACTCGACCTGACGGGTGCTTAGCTCTCCTTCCACCCAATCTCGTTGAGCGTGCAATTCTTGCAGAAATTCTGCCTGGGTTCGCCCTAGAGCATTTGCGGTGTTCAACGCCGCAGTGCAAGAAAAGTTACTCGCTAAAATGAGTGTAAAAATCAAAGCCGTTATTTTTTTCATGTTTATCCCTCAAAGCACACAAGATGCCTGCCCTCTCTTTGCGGCAGACCTGGAATAAACTTAAGGAAAACTCAGCGGCCTGATGCGGTAGTCAAATATACCGCGAAACTGCCCAGCCAATGGTCGCCCTCGTAAAAACCACTCGTCACATAACCGAGCCCTTTTTCACGGTGTTCGGTTGCCATGGAATGAAGCAACCCCTGCCTAGGGTCGTTCATTGGAAGAGCTGAAGAGATCCCCTCAAAACACCAAGCCCGGGACAAATTTAAGCCCGCCAGGTGAACGAGGTGGCCATCGGTGACATCAGGCACCTCGACTGCTGAGAACTCGGGAAGGGTGAACGCGTCCAACCAAGAGGAAAATTCGGTCCTAGATAAGACTCGACGCATTAGGTCGGCTTCTTCTAAACCCGCAGATAGGAAATCTTGGCCGCTGGGTTCGAAACGCCAGCCCCAATTTTTGTCGGTGAGATACCAATCCTTCGCACGCTTGGAGATGAGTGCCTGGAGTTGGGAGTTGCCCACCGTGCAGGCGTAGTCCCAAACGTGGGTCAGGGCAAAAGCCGTATCTCGGTGAACTCCAACCCGTACAGGGAAACTCAGTTTGGGCAAGTACTCCAAGATTCTCTGGACCAAAAGTTCCTCCAGGGGGCGAGTTGCTTCTCGCCATTTCTTGGCTTGTTCGTCTTCCCAGGTTTCCAGTTCCGCGCAAAGCCGAAGATACCAGGCCCAACCGTACATGCGCTCGTAAGACCGATTGTGTTTCTCGAGAAAGTAATCAGTCTCAGCGCGAAGTTTTCCAACTGAAAGGTGTGCTCCCAATACATTCCGAGTATGTTCCTCGGTTTGGGGTTCGAGTAAACCCATCCGAAGGAGTCGCACAAGCATCCAATGACCATGCACAGATGAGTGCCAATCAAAAGACCCATAAAAAGCAGGGTGCATTTGCCTCGGGGTGCGCGCCCAACTTGCATCGGCTTGAACTTCAGATGGCTTGTTAGGAAACTCCCGAACGATTCCATCCAAGGCAAGGCGAGCAAAGGCTTCAGCTTGGTCAGAGGAGAGGCTGGTTTGCTGGGAATGTTTCATGTCTTCAGAAACCTGGAAAGAGGAACAAGAGAAAAAAAGAAAGATGATGAAGTGCTTCATAGGGTTTATGGTGCTCCTGGGTCAAAAATGAAACCTCTCAAACCAGGGTCTCCACTTTCGAGCTCTACTCGACGGAATAGGATGATTTCATCCGCACCGTCGCCATCTACATCCCGGACGGCCATGGCTTGTGGGGCTTCCACTTCGGAATCAGGCGAAAACGCGGCAACATGGGCAACCATTCCCCCGTCCACCAATGAAGCAAGAAGGCTCGTTCTCCCGAGAGCCCACCTTGCAATCGTTTCAGCATTCAGCTCAATCACACTAGAACTAATAAGAATCTCTCGAATTTTGCTCTCTGCTAGATCGTCAAGCAGGTCGGGGTGAGAAACGACATCGAGATAGGTCTTCAGTACTCCTGTAGGACTCAAAGCAACCAAATCAGTTGAACGGCCATCGCCATCAAAATCAGCAATGCGATATATAGCTTGCCTAGCGTCCTCAATAGTTTCCTCTTCTTTAATCAATGATGAAAGATTCGGTACTTTCAACTTAATGCTCTTGCTTTCCTTCATGGGTCGCTTTTCGAAACGGCCATCACCACGACCTTTGTAGGCAAGGATGTCAAATGTGATGCTGATATCCATTACAAGAACACTAAGAAGGCGCATGAGAGAAATGTCTTCCACTCGAAGAAGAACCAAGTCTGGGTATTCGTCACTGTCCACAAAGGAGGTGGTGGCGTAAAGGACATTTCCTCGAGTAGGTAGTTGATCTTTGGGTCTGCGCAAATCCAAACCTTTACCACTCCCCATGTAAATGATGACCGTTCCTCCAGAAAGTACCACAAGGTCTAAAGCGCCATCGGCATTTAGATCACTCCACTCCTCGAATAAGGCGTATTTGGATATGGAAGCAATATTCCCAGTGTCAAATTTAATCTCCGGAAGACGATTGCGGAATTTTGACCAATCAACGGTTGCGGTCGGAAGTTCAGGGAGACCATCAGGACCACTTATGTACTGCTGAACCAAGTGTTCGTCTGTCACCAACAAATCAGGGATTTGGTCACCACTGATGTCATTCATCTTGATGGCAGGAATGGTCATGCTTCGACCTACACGGTGCATGAGCCCTTTCTTTTCTGGCCCCCAAGCGCGGAGGTGTAAAGATGAAGCCACACCAAGAAGGGGACCTTTTCGAAATTTACCCGCCCCTTTACCAAACCAAAGCTGAACCTTTTCCGCAACAGGCACAAGGATATCCTGAAGCCCATCCCCATCAAGATCTCGAATAAAGGAAGCTGTCCGGAGCCCTCGAGGTACCATGTTTATATCAGACAAGTTTTCCAGGAGGGGCTCCCAATAAAGGCTTGGCGGATTGGCTGAAACAACAAGCTTGTCTAGGCGTTTCCCGTCAACCAATACGACCAAGTCTTCGTGACCATCAGAATCATGGTCTGCAACCATCCATAAAAGGGCCTCGCCTTCAAAATCAAGCTCCAAGGGAGCCCCTTCTGGTTGGGGAAGTCTTATATAGCCCTGATGGACTTCCAATAATTCACAACCCTTGGTTTCATCGAGGGAAACCAAAGCTACATGGGTAGGCTCATTGTCCACATGAACGAGTCGCCCATCCATTTGGACTTGCAAGGGCGCCAAAAGAGAAAGGGCTGCAAAAAGAGATGGGCTCATTTCACCCTCCTTGAGACAAATACCTCAACTGAATCCGGCAAAAGAAGTAGTAAATCACCAATCCCGTCGCCATCTAGATCTTCGACCTGCACTGCGGAGCCAATTGCATCCACTTCAATTCGGAGGGCGGGTTCTTTTTGAAAAGTGGCCCTTTCTCCTCTTCGGGCAAAGGGCCTCATTTCCAAAGTACCGTTCGTGTCGGACTCCAATAAATCAGTTCGACCATCGCCGTCCAGATCAGCTTCAAGGGCGGGGACCAAACTAAATGCTGTGAAATCAGAAACAGGATAGTTTCGAGTCTCACGCAATGAGGGAAGATCTTCATGGCCGCCTTCTGAGAAAGATTCCCATGCAGTCACAACATGCTGTACATCCACACCACCCAAATCCAGTTCCAATTTCAAGTTCCAGGCGGATACCGCGCAATCTGTTTTTTTCCCATCGCCGTCAAGGTCACAGAAGGTTGGCGTAGCCCAAGATGCTTTCGTTGCGAAAATAGAATCTGGGCGGGTCAAAGGTTGCTCCTTCAAAAAGGGGTCCACGAAAAAAAGGAACTGCCAGTCGGACTTTAATAGCCCTTCCCCTTTCCTGCTAAGAATAAAATCCGCAGCGGGACTGCCAGCCACATGAACCATTTCCAATGCCTCCACATCCCACTCATCGCCTCCTTTGATCTTAATAACCCACTCCGGGTCTTTCCTAAACAAGGGGCCAGAATCGTGATTTTCAAAAATAATCAAGGCTCCATCATCTACATAAAGTAAATCCGGACGAAGGTCTCCAGTAACATCCTCCAGTACTGGAAGGGGCAGGTTTTCATCTACATAAAGGATGGGTGGGTCATCCAAGACGCCGACATCTTCATCCGGAATCAACAAGTGTCCCAATGGCTGTTGAGACGCCTTGACTTGAACAACACCCCCAATGGTTGCAGACGCAATGGGTCGTTGACGGGGATCCGGCCGAATGGATATTTCTGCAAGCACCACACCCTCTGAGGAAACCACCTGAAAGCCAGTCCAGGTTGCAAGCACCACATCATCCGCACCATCTCCATTCAAATCAGCAATTGCCGGCCATGTTGGTATTTGCTTTGTGGACGGGAGATCTAACAACATCTCAGCTCGCGCGATTCGCTTGAGGTTGTTTCGATAAGACTCTTGCCGAGGCGAGAATGTGAAGGCGCCACTCCGGGTAGTGAGCAATAGTTCCTGCCCCAATTCATTGGGGCGAAAATCCCCCACGCCCCATGAAACAATATCCTTTTTGATTTCAATAACGCGGTCAGGTTCTGCAGGATAGGCACCATTTTCCCTCAATTTGTGAATTCGCCAATAACGATTTCCGTCATCCTTTCGACAGGCCGCCATGAGGTCGAGTAAACCATCACCATCTACGTCCAGGGTTTCCCAAGACAATATTTTTTCCTTGAGGGGAAGAACAGAATGGACATGTCCAACCTGCGGCGCAATTGCCAATAATGCGAAGCTAAGCACAGTTAGTTGGAACTCTCCAACAGGGCGACTCCAGTCTTCCAGGAAAACACGGAGAATAGGGTGTATCGAGTTTCACCCCCCATCTTGGATCGTTTGAATATGGAGGCAAGAATAAGGTCGCCAATCATCAAATCTTCAGTATCTTTTTCCAGGTTCCGCTCCCATGACCAAATCGGCCATAGTGAAAACCCAATCAAAACCAATGGCGGGGACCAAGTGACGACTTCGATTTCACGAACAACACCCTTGTGGCGGAAACTCATCTCGGCAGTGTCCCCTGGCTTCAATAGCAAGCGTAGGCGCCGAATTAACTCCTCAGCTGAGCCTGGGTCGTGCCCCATAAATGAAACGACTTCTGCTCCCACCTGAATGCCTTCATCGACAAGTGGACTGTCCGGGGAGAGCCAGGCAACTTCAGGAAAAAACTCATTCTCCTTTGTATCTCGAAATGCAGCCCGAAGAAGAACCCTGTCAACTTGGTAAAGGGTTCGCTGTTTCCCTAGTTCAGAATGGAGCTCAACAGAGGGCTCAACCTCAAAAACCCGAGTGCCCCGCTCCATTTTTAATAAGATTGAAGGTTTACGATATGAATGAAGGATATTTTCAAGCCGGCTCGGGTCATCTACTTCAACATCGTCCACGGCCAACACGACATCCCCGATACGAAGCCCGGCCCTATCTGCAGGAGAACCAGAAGCCACATCAACAATACGAAGCCCAGGCCAAACCTCTAGTTCTTCAAGGGAATCGGATTCATTTGGAGCAACCTCAATGCCAATCCAAGCAGTCGCTTCAACTTCCTCCACAACTCCTTCTAGGGCTGACATACCCTCGGGAAGAGCTAGAGGTTGGTAACTCGAGCAAGCGCAAAGCAAAAGCAGGGGGGGAATGAAAAGTCGCATTAGAGCTTTTTACGAGAAAAGATGGGAATCCCCAAAAGAAAGGAGCCCACTAAGGCAATGAGGGAGCCCCATTGGCCAATTGTGATTGCTCGTTCAGGTAGCGGAGGGATATCGGTGTATCCATCTGCAAAATGAGTTGCAAGTTGGAGAGTACTTTGATGTCCCATCCCAGGCAGCCAGTCTGCAAAGACCCACCAAGCTGGCTCCCCTAATTCTGGGGCAAGAAAAACTCCAAACATTAAAACTGCTCCGAGGGCAACGCCCGAGGCCAAAGCTCCAGTCGGCAAAAGCAGGCTCATTAAAAAGGCAACCAAACCAAGAGCTGCTAAAGGAAGTACCGCACCATTTAAGGAAGACAATATTCCATCTCTGATTTGGCTTTCTTTTGCAATCAAAATCGGAACAAAGGGATAATGTTCATCTGGGATTTGGAATTCTGGGTTCTCTTCTAAATCAACAGCAAGCTGATCAGCTCGAATCCCCTCCTCTGCGAGCCAATTTTGAAACTTTTGGTGCCCTTCCGGGTCAGGGTCCAAAAGAACTGGATCGGTGGTGACATGACCACCATCAAAAAAGAGGGACGCAGAGAAAGAAGCACTTCCTAATGCAACGGCCCCCAAAAGCAGAGGGAGCAACAAGGCAACGCAAGCCCTTGCGCATAAAAACGCAAGGCGGGAAATGCCGCGGCACAAAGGGTCGCGAATTGCAGCCATTCCGATTTCTCGAGGTAAGGTACCCCCCAGCAGAACGATTGTCGCCAATTCCGCTAAAACAAATCCAAAACCCGCAGCTTGCCCAAACCGTGGCCAGAAATTTTGATGATTGGCAGCAAGGTCATCTAGCTCCCCCCCGCCGCCAACAGAAATCCAAGCCCAAAGAGTACGCAGAAAAACTCCAACAAGAATCAAAATCCAGGCAGTGCGGAAATTTCGGCGGCGGAGCAGGGCCCAGGCCTCGCCTCGGAGTGCACGAAGGAAAGGGTTCATGAAACCGCCTCGTGGAATACATCCATCAAACTTGCTCGATGAGGGGTAAAAGCATCGAGGCCGACTTCAGCTTGAACCAAGCGAGAGCAAAGAGAAGCCAGGTGGGCGTCTGTGTTTAGATGAACAACTAATCGACCCTCATCTCGGGATTCCACCGAAGAGATGGCTGGATCTTGATTCAAGAAGGATTGGGCGGCCTGAGGTTTTTCGCAGTGCAAGTCAACCGAGTCGCCAGTTCTGGCTAACAGGTCGGCGGTGGCTCCTTCCAAGATGATCTTCCCTCGTTCTACTAAACCCACGCGGTTGCAAACATCCTGGACTTCACGCAGATGGTGGCTGGAAAGAACGACTGTGACTTTTTCTTCAAAGGCCAGTTTTTTAAATAAGTGTAAAAGCTGTTCAACCCCTTCGGGGTCCAAACCAGATAGTGGTTCGTCTAGCAGCAAAAGCTCTGGGCTTCCTAAGAGTGCACGAGCAACTGCAGCCCGGCGACCTTGGCCATGAGAAAGTTTGTCCCCCCGATTGTGTTGACGGTGCTCCAATCCCACGAGGTTTAAAACCTCGTCAACCGTGCGCCCCTTTGTTATTCCACCTCGAATCCGAGCAAGTTCCAAATTCTGGCGAACGGAGAGGGTGTCATCTAGGCCAGGTGGGTCCAGAGCCACACCGATGGGGATAGGCACCTGATGGAGTTTATTGGAAGAAATCCCCAAGACCTCGATTCGACCAGAGAACGCAGGTAAAAATCCAAGGAAAGCTCGCAAAGTTGTGGTTTTTCCTGCCCCATTGCGGCCCAAGAGTCCATAAAGGTCACCCTGATGGACTTTCATGTCCACCCCTTGAAGGATAGGAGTACGCCCCAAATTAAGTTTCAATCCTTGGGCGTGCAGGGCGAGGGAGGCAGACATCAAGACTAGGATAGAATCTGCGGCAACATGCTTACAGCCCTCGTCCTTGCTCTTCCTGTTTTCCAGGGTCCTGAAGTTCCCGAAAAGGCCAAAGCAGCACCTCCTCCCCTTCTCATGCGGGTAGTCCATCCCACCCTGACCGGACTCGAGAAATGGCCTGAGCCCCTTTCCCGTGGCTGGCTGGAGTGCCAACCCGTATTAGACGGGAAATGGCTCCTCGTGAAATACCACCAAGTTTGGGATGATGAGAGTGTTGAAACCTATGTAATGTCTCAAATCATGCGACAACTGGACGATAATCAAGTTGAAGCTTGGCACTTCGATGGAATGGGCGGATTTTCAAAGTGGACTGGCAAAATTTCAGAGCGCGGCATGGTGCTTGAGACTCACGCCGATGATGCTGTTGTGGGGCGTCAAGTTTTTGAGTGGGACCAGGGCGGCTACCACTTCAGGCTTCTTGGTAGAGGCGAAGAAGATGGAAAATTAATGGAGTGGTTTAATGCCCATTATCAGCCAACGGCAACTTGGGTTGAAGCGAAAACGAATCCTAAATTTCAAAAAGAGGCGGACAAGATTCCCTATTCTTGGTACCTAGGCAAGTTCAGCGGCAAAGAGATTTCTATTTATGGTCCAACGACCGGGTCCATGAATACAACTTTGGGCCCTGGCCCATGGTTCTCCACCTTCTACGAGTCCAAAGTTCAAGGCATGACAGTGTTTTCTGGGATGGGTTTTGTTTCAGCTAAAAAAGATGGTTCCTATGATTTGCATTGGTTCGAATCTTCAGGTGAACAAGATTTATTTTCTGGGAATATTGGCCCCGATGGAACAGCCACGATTGAAAGGAAAAACAAAGTTGGAAAAGTTATTGAGCGACACACAGATTTACGCAAAGATGAAAACAGCTACACCTTCACAATTGAACAATTGAACCTGAAATCAAACAAGTGGGGCCCGTTTATGACGGGTGAGTATGTCCGGAAGACCGATTGATTCTTTTAAGGCCTTGAGCTTTGATTGCTTCGGAACGCTCATTGACTGGCGCTTCGGGCAGCGAAGAGTGCTTGAGCAATTCCCAACCCTTAGGTGCCATGAAGAGGATTTGAATCGCATCCTAGATGCGCGAGAAGCTCTAGAAATGAAACTCCAAGAGGGCGATTGGCTCCCCTACGAAACTATTCTGGAAGAATCCATCGCCCAGGCAGTCAAGGATGTTTGTGGGGAAACCCTGACCCCAATCGAACAACGAGCCTTTGCCGCCGGCCAGGTGGGATGGCCCGCCCACCCTGACACTCCGGACGCCCTCATGAAGTTATCGGAGTTTGCCCCCATATGTTTGCTCTCTAATTGCGATGCTCAAACCCTTCGCCTCTGTGCATGGAAACACTTCCCGGAAACACCCATCCGCTTGTTTGTTTCTTCTGAAGAAATGCGCTCCTACAAACCGGCCACCCTCCATTGGAAAGCCCTGCTCGAGGAACTCGAAGTTGAACCGCATGAAGTGCTCCATGTTTCCTTTTCCCCTGAGTTTGACTTGCTCCCGGCAAGGGATTTAGGCTTCCAACTGGCATGGATTCAGCGAGGATGTCCACCCGAGTCTGAGGACATCCATGTTGCCTTTCGTGACCAAGACTTGAAAGGCTTATGTGGCCAACTTTGTGATTCGGAATTAGAACCTAAAGTTTGAGGCCCACTTCAATCGCCTTCTCTAACTGGCGATCCAACCCGGTAGCGAAATCACCCGGCAAATTTTCCACGGGATAGTCAGGCGGGCAACCATTGAGCTCCATGTTGGTGTGGTTTTTGTCATTGACATACCAACCTCGGAAGGGAACCCGGACAAATGAACCATCCAGTAAACCTGCCCCGCCCGTAGAAATAACTGCTCCGTAAGTTTGCTTTCCTACTACGGGTCCTCGGCCTAAGGTCTTGATGGACCAGGAGAAAATTTCGGCATTGGAGTAAGAGTTTTCATTGCACAGAACAACAATGGGTTTATCCCACGAAGCAAAAACGCGGCGGCCCTGGGGGTAGCCCTCTCCCCCGCCACGAGGAATCGTGATGGCGTGATCTTTCACCATCAACATTGCCAGAACCATATCAGTGGTCCAACCGCCACCATTCTCACGGACATCAATTAAGAGGGCATCTTTTCCATGGCCAGCGCGGAAGAGATCCCGCTCAAACTCAAGCAGGCTCCCTGTGCCCATTCCTTTAATGTGAATGTAGCCCAACTTGCCTTCGGATGCTTCTTCGACACGAGTCCGCGCAAGTTCAACATTGCGGCGATACAAGGCGGTCCCCACGGACCCCCACCCAGAAGGGCGGATTAGCAACGTGCGCTCTTTTTGATCGGCACCAAGCACCAAGAGCTCGGTTTCATTACCGGGCGTCCCCAGCATCAAGCGTGCCCAATTGTCTCCAGGCCCGTAGGGGACGCCGTTAATTTGAAGAACCACATCTCCGGGATTGAGCTGAGAGTGCTTGCGATTTGCAGGCATTCCTTTGAGAACTTCTTGGACTTTTCTACCCGGACCTTCGTGCCTTGAATCCCAAAGAACTCCAAGCGCTCCAGTGGAGTGGCGGTCTGTTTGAGCGGGCTTCGTTTCTCCGTCACCATAAAAGCCCATGTGGCTGGCATTCATTTCGCCGAGCATCCAGTTCATGGCAACTTCAAAATCTTCAGGAGTGGATGCAGCTTTGGCGAGGGGTTGCCACTTTAGAAGTGAAGCGGCCCAGTCGTGCCCATGGAAATTCGAATCGTAGAACATTCGATCTAAGACACGCCATGCTTGCTTCATGACTTCCTCTCGAAGAACTTGCCGACTCTCCCTGAAACTCACATCGAAAGGAAAGGTCTTCTCTTTTCCTCCAAGTTCAGATACTTTCCCGCTCTTCACATAGAAAACACTTTCGTCGTGCAAAAGAAAGCTAGAAACCGTTGAAGAGTCCAACTCTTTAGATTTCTTTTCCCAAAGTTGGACCTCGTAAAAGCCCACCTTTCCTTTACTCCCCGTCGTTAGGCGTGTCCCCTGGGTTGCATTGAAATAGACCTTATCGGAATCAGCATTCCAACCAAGAGAGCGTTCATTTCCTTCAAACCGAGTCAGGCGAGTGAGGCGGAGTGGTAAATCTTCGAAGTCGATTGAGATGGGTTCGAAATCATCTTCTTTTTCTTCTTCTTTGTCTTCATCATTTTTGGTGCCCTTCCCTTTTTCTTCTTCAGGATCGTCTTCCTTTGGCTTTTCTTCTTCTTCCTTTTCTTTCTTTTCTTTCTTTTCTTTCTTTTCTTTCTTTTCTTCTTTCTTGGCAGCTTTTTTGGCTTCTTCCGCCTCAAGCCTTTCGCGCTTGGTCATTTCAGAATCTTCCCTCTGAAGCCATGCAACGAAAACATCCGTCTCGTCAAGCATTTGACGGCGAGAAGTGAAGCTCAGCTTTCGGCCATCTGGAGACCAATGAGGGTTCGTGTCATCATCTGGGTGGCGAGTAAGGTTATAGGGTTCAAAATCTTCATCCGCTCTTGTGATGAAAATATCATTGTTGAAGTCGTCATTCTCTTGGGAATAGGCAATCCACCGGGAGTCTGGTGCCCATTCAAAGTTCGGGGCAGAGAAGCCACTTGCGAGAGTCCGCTGAACTTCTAGGGTCGTGGAGTCACCCACAACAAGTTTTCCACCACCTTGAATCCAAGCAAGCTGTTTGCCGTTGGGAGAAAGGGCGGGGCTTTCATCATCGAAGGCGGTCTCCGTTAGGCGCTCCAATTCAAACCTTCGAGCTTGATAGAAAGGAGTGTCTTCTTTTGCTGGTCGCGTGCGGTACAACTCAGCATTCCCCTCTCGCTCACTTACAAAAAGAAGAGCCTTGCCATCTTCCACCCAAACTGGGGAATGGTCTGGAGCGGGGTGGGTTGTAATACGGGCACACCTTTCAATGTCATCGTGCTTTCGAAGCACAAAGATATCCCCTCTGCTTACAAAGGCAATGGACTCGCCATCGGGAGAGACTGCTAACTCGCTCGCACCCCCAGAAACGGTGACCTCACTTTGTTCAGGAATGGAAGGGTCAAAGCCTCCGTAAACGGGGAGGCGGCGAGCTTTTTCTGTAACGGTATCGATTAAAACCAAACCGTCATCCAGCTCCCCAACGATTGCAGAGCCATCCGCGGAAGCATTTGCCCAGCGAATGGACTTTCCGCCGGGGTGATACAACAACTCGGGTCGGCCACCCTTTGCGTGGACACGCCAAAGTCCCAAGTCGCGGCCATTTTCGTTTCCTTTACAAGAACGATCAGATAGAAACCAAATAGAATTTCCTGTTGGGGAAAACATTGGATCGAGATCGTTCCCGTCAAATTCGGTGAGTTCGCGATGCTCACCCGACTCAGCATCCCATATCCAAAGCGCACTCGAGGCCGGACCTCGGTAAGCGCGACGCTTGGGGCTTCCGTGTCCTCGTTCGTAAGCCACTTTGGCGCCCTCGCCCCAGGCGGTGGGCCGCAGCATGGGTGCGTCAATGAGTAGGGTTGGTGTGCGACCGTCTCGATAGGCAACCCAAGCCCCTTGACCGCGCCTTGCGTATCGATGCAGGCGGGTTGCACCGAGGAGAATCCGATCGTTATCCAACCAGCCGTGCAACGCTTCATTTTCTGAATGCCAGGTCACTCGTTGGGGAGCTCCCCCTTCAGCAGGAAGAATAAAAACATCGTTGTTTCCATAACGGTTGCTTAAAAAAGCAATCCAATTCCCATCTGGGGACCAATATGGTTGGCCGTCGTAGGCGTCGTGTGCGGTAAGGCGGTGAGCGCGGCTGTCGCGGGTTGAAGCAACCCAAATGTCCCCCTGGTGGGAGAAGGCCACTTGGGAGGCGTCGGGCGAAAGGGACGGGTGCCGAGGAAAGAGAAGTTCCTCTCCCCCTTTGGCGTCAAGGCCGACGGAGAGGGAAAAAGAGAAGAGGGGAATCAGCCAGAGCAGACGGTTCATGGTTGCGCAAGATACCCTCGCGCCCCATAAGACACTGACACAATCCGCTGGGCCACTTTTTATCTATTCCCTTTGCAGCAAAGCACTTCGGAGTCAAAAAAGCGTAGGGCAAGGCATGCTTAATAAAACTGCCCCAAAGCTTTTCCCAGCAAGGGCTTGAAAAAGAGAGTGACCCAGCGGATTGTGTCAGTGTCCAGGTGTTAATTGGAGCGCTGTATTTCAAGCTCAATCGAACGCAACTTGGAATCTGCTGCATCCGTCCAGGTTTGGCTCAATTTGAGATTCCCATCTGAGTCGAGTGGGTAGGTCCCCCGGAATCCGGTAGAGCCCTGGGTTGGATTCTCAACAGCTACGCGAATGGAGGGCTGGGCAGGAGAGGGACCTTCATGGCCGTTAAGAGATGCAACCTGAGGGGCAATCAACATCGAAACAGGCTCCCCGATTGAAATGGAGGAGAGCACACAATCCAGCGCCAGCCGGCCATCTTTTTGCATTTCTACGCTCCCCGCGATTCCACCAAAGAGAGGCCTAAATATGGGGTCAGGAATTCGAGCTGAGCAAGCAATTTCAACATCCCAATCGGAGAGGGCCTGGGCGGCAACTCCTTGCACAAATCGAACGGACATCCCAGGTGCCAGAAACGCGTCCACTTTTTCGTCCTTTGCAAGCATTCCATCTTCAAAGATTCGCATTTGAATGGTGTGCCTTTGTTGAGGTGCTGCAGCCATTGCATCTGCAGCAGATCTTCTGGCAAGCTGTTCTGCGGATTCACCATCAAAAGCCAACCATCCCGATTCGTGTGACCAAACGGGACCCTTCTTGCGAAGATCCGAAATGTATGCAGGGAATTGGTTCTGTGCGGCCAAGCTGGGAACTCCGAGGAAAAAAGTTCCATCCTGAGTGGAAGCAATTCGAGGAACAGCGCCATCAAGTTGAATGTGCAGGAAAAGTTCTTCGCCATTAGAGGCGGGGAGAGAAAGAACTTCTTCCTCGCCGGGCCGAAGAAAAATTGTGGAACCATATTCAGTCACTTCGCGTTCCAATCGCTCAACGCCACCTTTCATGCTATTCGCCCCCATTGAAATGTACTCCACAGGTGAAGCTTGGGTATCAACATAAGCAAGTTCAACCTGCCAGCCAGCTTCAGCAATACCAAATGCGCGGAGCGACAAAGTCCTCCCCTGAACTAAATAACGGACAACCGGGTCTGCAAGAGAAGATTCTTGAGCTACCTCAACATCAAAGTCATAGACCTTGGAAAGTGCGGCTGTATCTCCAAAGCGCACAGGCACACCTGAAAGAAGGGGCGAATTGCCCGCAAAAAGAACTTGGCCCTTTCCATCGACTAAAGAGCAGGTCGCCATAACTGCATCAGAGGCTGCAATGGATTTCCAAGCATCTTGCGCACTTACAGACCAAGAATGGGTTTGAGCAAGATGCTCTGAAAGGGCATCAAGCCCTTGAAGTTCACGACCTAACTCATCATCCTCAAGCCAGGTTGGAGCAAGGCGTTCCCAGAACAAATCGGGCCCTTCCACAAAAATATTTCCACCGGGCTCAAAGCACCGATCATAGGTTTGAGGATAAATGGGCTTCGAAGGATGTGGAAAGGAGCTCACAGGAGTCTGCACTAAAGTCATGCAGAGAAAGGAGATAGAAAGAATAGTCATGATGTTTATGTTGGTTTCAATGAGGCTAGCGTAATGGAGAGACGAGGAAACTTCAGTTCCAGCCAGAAAAGGCCGAAAAAAGGGGGTAAGGCCTCCCTTCCTGCCCCAATTTAGCACCAACATTCCATGAACATCCTGATTGCCGAAGACGACTCTGTCACATGTCGCATGCTCCAGCGAACTCTTGAGTCCTGGGGGCACAATGTATTTTCTGCTGAGGATGGGGATACCGCTTGGGCTCTTTACCAGCAAGAGCTCCCGAATTTGGTGATTACCGACTGGGTCATGCCAGGAATTGACGGCCTAGAATTGTGCCGGCGAATACGCGCGGCAAACCTGCATTCCGCGAATCCGGTTTACTTCATTCTTTTGACCGCACGAAATTCAGTGCAATCACTTGCAGCGGGCTTCGCTGCGGGTGCAGACGATTACATTGCCAAACCATTCGACAATGCCGAGCTGCGTGCGCGCGTTCATGCTGGCATGAGAATTATTGCCCTTCAACAAGAACTTATTTCTGCACGAGAAGAAATGGAAAGACTCTCCCTTACTGATACCCTCACTGGTCTTCTCAACCGGCGCGCCCTTACTGAGGCGTTACGCCGCGATGAAGATCGGATGCGCCGCGAAAATCGCCCCATTGGGGTAGTCCTCACGGACGTGGACAATTTCAAAAATTTCAATGACCGCTACGGGCATGAAACCGGCGATCATGTTTTAGAACTTGTTTCAAATTGCATGAAGGCCAGTGTTCGCACTGGTGATTATGTTGGCCGATGGGGTGGAGAAGAATTCCTCCTCGTTCTTCCTGGTGCGGACATCATCCAAAGCGCGGAAGTCGCCGAACGATGCCGTGTAATGTTAGAAAGCCAGCGCATCACTACACCCAGTGGGGAAGTCCTTCAAATCACAAGCTCATTCGGTGCTGCATCAACAGAAGGAGCAAACCGAACGGATGTGATGGCCCTTGTTCAACAAGCAGATAAAGCTATGTATTGGGCGAAAGATGCAGGCCGGAACCGCGTAAAGATTTATGTGAGTTCTGCAGATCCTGCGAACCGAAAAGCGAGCTAGGCGGAGTTTCTTCGAATCAATCTCGAAGCAACAAACAGTAAAAAGGCTCCAAAGATTTGTGTGAGCACGGCTGGGGCAATCACAAAGTCGCGCAACCAAACTGCAACAAAAGTTGCCGCCGTTGCCGAAGGTACCAGTCCCTTAATTGACGCAAGGTCGAGCCGATTCTGGTTCCGTGCAAGCCATGCTCCACGCGCAGCAGTGGGAACCATGGCAAGTAAGCTCGTGGCGGCAGCCGAAGGGAATGCGATACCGCCAAGGAGATAGAGGAGCCCGGGAACCACGACAACTCCCCCACCGACCCCAAATAGGGTCGAACAAATCCCCGCCGAAATTCCTATTGAGCCAGCCAGCAAAGGGGTGCCCCAAGCACCGAGGTGGTTCAGTACCCTGAAGCCTTCTTGAATGCCAGAACTGCCTTGCCCCAAAAGACCAATATTCCGAAGCCCTACCCAAAACAAAAAGAAAGCAAAGGCTAGACGAAGGCCATAGTCCGGCAAGCGAAGCAAAATGGCCGCGCCGATAGGTGCTCCAATTTGACCGCCGATTGCAATCCACAGGGCTGGCCACCAAAGCATTTGTAAAGGGGCAAACCACAATTCAGCAATCACGGCAGCCGTAGCTACAGGAAACACCACCCATAAAGAAGTTCCCAAAGCGCGGGAAGCGGGCATTCCGAAAAGAATCAAAGTTGGCCCCACAATTAAACCGCCTCCGATTCCTAGCAAACCTGAAAGAAGGCCGGCAACTCCACCGAGCAAAAGGGCGGGCAGCCCTTTCACTTTTTACGAATTTTGTCAGCAAGGCCGGTCGTACTTCGACCGGGAACTAAATCCACCAACACAACTTCGCCCCCACGGGCTTCAACGAAATCGGCCCCTACGACCCCTTTGTCTTTCCAGTCAGCTCCTTTAACCAAAACATCGGGGCAAGTTTGCTGAATTAACTCTTCAGGGGTGTCCTCGGAGAATGGAACGACTAAGTCCACGCATTCAAGGGCTGCGAGAACTTCGCAACGATCATCTAGCTGATTAAAGGGCCGCTCTTCACCTTTGAGGCGGCGAACAGATTCATCGGAGTTAATCCCAACAACGAGGGCATCTCCCATTCTTCGAGCCTCTTGCAAATAACGAACATGGCCCGCATGCAAAATATCAAAACACCCATTTGTGAACACTAATTTCATACCCTCTCGCCTAAGGGTTCCGAGGGAAGACTCCAATGTCGCCGCATCGCCTTCAGGAACGATTTTATGGGCGGGTGTTGATGCAGAAAGATGATGCAATAGCTCTTCCCGCCCAACAGCCGTTGTTCCCACTTTGGCAACAGCAAGTCCTGCAGCAGCGTTTGCGAGTCGAATAGAAGCCTGCCAATCCAATCCGCCGGCAAGAGAAACGGCCAACATGGATATGACCGTGTCACCTGCACCCGTCACATCAAAAACTTGCCTGGCAGCGGTTGGCAAGTGAATGGGCTCCTGTTTTTCGGAAATCAGGAACATACCCTCATTTCCTAGAGTAATGAGTAGGGAATCCAGCCCGGAATCAAAGCGGAGGGATTCGCCAACATTTCCAAGGTCATCAAAGTTTGAAAGGCTACAACCCGCAGCTACTTCTGCTTCAGCACGGTTTGGCGTCACAACAGTAGCGCCAGAATATCGGCTGAAATCTCGATGTTTGGGGTCCACCAAACTTGGTGCGTTCCTTTTTTTGGATTCGGCGAACACAGCACTCAAAACAGTTGGTGTCAAAACTCCTTTCCCATAATCGGAAAGGATAATGGCATCCCATTCAGTGCTCTGAATCGAACTCACCAACTTCGCCTCTTCTTGTTCAGAAAGTGGGTGGGCATCTTCGCGATCCACTCTAAGAACTTGCTGACTACGAGCCATCACCCGAATCTTCTGCGTTGTGGGTCGGGGGTCTGACTTTAAAAGACCTGAACAATCTGATAATTCCTCAAGGCGAGCTGAAAGCTCTTCACCCGGAGCATCTTTTCCACAAACTCCAAAGCTCAGAGCGTGGACCCCCAACTCTTTTAAGTTTGCAACAACATTCCCTGCTCCCCCCAAACAAAAATTTTCTTCGCGGGTATGCACAACAGGTACTGGCGCTTCGGGGGATACGCGTGTGGCATCGCCCCAGACGTAATGATCCAACATAAAGTCCCCCACCACGGCAATGCGCGACGATGGAAGCTCCCGAAGAAGGGCTATTAATTCTCGATCATGCATGGTTGGAATTTCCCTGGGCAAGATGATGACGAATTGCTTGGTGCAAAAGAGGAACAAGAAGTTCATGTTGCCCAATTAAATATAAGCCATCACCGGGTGGTCGATTGACCACATTTTGAGTGGGCCGATAGTGCCGAATCATATCCAGAACTGCAGTCGTCATGCCTGCGAGTTCCACGCCTGCATTGGCAGCAAGGGCAACACCTTTCAAAAAAGCTTCGGGAAGGATTACAGCCGACCCTAAGTTCACCCAAAGACCATTCTGCAAAGTAGAGACGAAATCGCAAAGGAGCCGGAAATCACGCAAACTGGACTCACCTAATGCAGCGCCGTCCATTTCAGGGTGAACATGAATCGTGTCCGTTCCCATCGCGACCAAAATTGAAAGAGGGCGCTCCAACTCAACCCCTCTACCCAAAAGGGACAAATCACGATGAGGGAAATCACCTTCGACAATTTCCAGTCCAAGAGCATGACCCAGTCCAAGGGATTCCTTTTGGGAACGAGAAAGGGCTCTCTTCCAAACGTCAACCGTTTCACTCGTCATGCCAAACTGCCCCTCATCTAAAGCAGCCGAAACATCTTCCGATGTACGGCCTGCAAGAGCTAGCTCAATGTCATGAATTGCGCCAGCGCCGTGGGTGGCAAGAAAATCGAGGGCGCCTCGTTCCATAAGATCAATCAAATGGGCTTGGACACCAACCTTGATTACATGCGCACCAAAAGCCAGGCCCACTTTTCGGTTGTTCACTTGGGCACATTCAGCCCAACGCAAAGCCAATCGGCGAAAATCGTGTCCGGCATAAATGTCCGGCAGGGAATCCAGGAAATTTTCCAGTCCTGGTAAGGGGTCGGCAGCGGAGCCAAGGGACTCACGAGTCACCAAGCTAGGGCGACCATGAAGAGACACTGTTTGGGGGCATTTACTCATTCCACTTCGGGACGCACGCGGTAGCGATCATGAATCCAAAGATACTGTTCGGGGCAACTCAAAATGACGCTTTCCATGGCTTGATGAAAGGACTTCGTAACTTCGAGTAGCTTTTCTTCTGATGTGGCAGCTTTAGCTCCTTCACGCACCAATTGGCACCCGAACTTAAAGGGTCGATTACCAGTTTGACGCACGCAATAGGATAACAGGACGGGAACGCCAGTTTTGAGCGCTAAGGCAGCAGGAGTGCGTTCTGTTGCGGCCAGGTGGCCAAACCAGGGGACAAAAATAGGCTTTCGGTGCGAGTTTTGGTCAAAGGTCAAAACAACAGTTTCATTTGATTGGAGTTTTGTGAGCATCCGCTTGAGGGCACCGTCTCGCGGAAGGACTTCACCCTTGATGCGATTCCGCACTTTCAAGAGATCCTCGGCCAAATACCAGTTAGAAGGCCTGCGCATGGGAGTTGCTGGTTGAAAGCCAAGGTTTGCCAAGACCGTTGTTGTCATTTCAATGGCACCCAAATGGGCTTGAATAAAAAGAACACCTTTCCCTTTGTATCTTTCAAGCAACCTAAGGGAACCCTCTTCAAACTCAACGCGTTCATTCAGAGTTGACAAATCCCGGCGTGGCCAAAGAGCCATTGCTTCACCTCCGGCCCTTCCAAGATGTCCGCACGATGCGCGAAGGATTCGGAGGTGCTCATCCTTGCCTGCCTCTGGAAGAGCGCGAAGAAGATTGCTCATACCAATCTCATGTCGTTTCCCAAACAACAAAGCTAAACGCCCAAGTGAATCGGAGAATCGATAAACCACCTTTTCAGGAAAAAGACCCAATATGCGGAAAAAGATCCTTTGTGGCAAAGCCAAGAACCAAGGGATTGGGCCTGGCTTATGTTTGAAGCGGCGGCGCAACTTTCTGCGAAAGGAATCCTCTCTTTTCACGAAAAGCTTCCTTCCAAATGGGCTTGCCATAAGGGCTCAATCTTTGCGGCTCTGGCAGAAAGTACAAAGTTCTCCAATACTTCAACCCAGTCACTCTTCCCCCGGAAAAACGCCCACTCGACGCGCACTTCAAATACGTGGTCAGGAACACGCCCACGGAGTTTGACGGCATCTTTTTCAGTCACAAGGACACAGGGATAATTTGAGAATTCCCGAATGGCTTTCTCAGGCCATTCACTATGGTCCCGCAAGAAGGAAGTGGCTTCAACCTGAACGCCATGAGCTTCGCAAAGGGCTTGGAAGGAGAATGGGTTTCCAATTCCACAAGCCAGAAGAACTGAGCGCCCGTCAAGTTTCTCCAAAGGCAATTCTTCGTTGTAAGACAGGTTAGTAACTTTGGAAATTTGAACCCCACCCTCGACCCGAGGGAGTAAGGGCAAATTGCCGCGAACCTCGGACACTTTGTTCCAAATGGAGTTGAGGTCTTCCTGTCCAACCATTTCCGCCCTAGAGACTACAACCAAATCGGCGCGGCGAAGGGCTCTTGCAGATTCTCGAAAAACGCCAGTGGGGAAACAGGCCCCGAAGGGTCGGGTTGCATCTAACAAGACAATGTCCAAATCTCTCTGGATTCGCAAATGTTGAAATCCATCGTCAAGAATCAGGACTTCGGGCTTTCCTTTTTCAAGCAAGCGTTGGAGTCCCCGAACGCGGTCTGAGTCTTCCTCCAATAAAGTTAGGGGGGAGCGCTCTTCCAGCATCCGGCCTTCATCTCCCCCGTAACCTCTCGATAGAACCCCAGGCATAAGTTGGTGCTCATGAAACCAATCAAGGGTGTGAAAGAGAAGAGGCGTTTTCCCAGTGCCGCCGGCGCGAATGTTGCCAATGCTCATCGTGGGAAACTTCGGGCGAATCGATTTCAAAAAACCAACTTGATACCCCCATGCCCGAAGGCGAGTAGCCCATTCAAATAAACAAGCGAGTGGAAAAAAAAGAAATCGAATCATTCTCCATCCCACCATTGGAGTTCGGCTTCATAGGCCCGAAGTTCCTTCAGAAGTCCTTGCCATTCAGGGTCAGCAACGAGATTTCTCCTTTCTGCGGGGTCCTCTTTCGTGTCGTAAAGGGATTCCTCGCCTGTTTGAAGATTCCGAAACCACCGAAATTGTTCGCCAACTAAACCTCGCTTCCGAACCCGCTTCTCTGCGTGTTCGGCTCGGACAGGAACAAAGTCCACCTCTACTTGACGAACATCGGGGTGCTCTAAATAACCAAGTGCTTGAAGTGGAACTTGATACTTGATGCAGGAATTTGGCTCATAAGTCCCCTCAAACAACTCAGCGAAAGAGCTCATATCAGTCGAGCCGGTTGCAAGTTCAAGCATTGTGCCGCAAAGATCCTTTTGCGTTAGAAGGGTCTCTGCATAAGTTCCTCTGTTCTTGCTCCCAGGGAGGCGCACAATCAATGGAAGATTGATTTGCTCATGGTGCAAAGTGCGGGTGTGCCCAATAAACCCGCGCTCGGCGAGCTCTTCGCCATGGTCCGAGGTAAACACCACAATCGTGTCATCCCAATCGCCGCGAGCCTTAAGCGCTTCAAAAATGTGACCTAATGCAATGTCAACTGCACGCACCTCTTCATCGTAATAGGCGGCCAACTGATTTCGGTCAGCGTCGGTTGCCAAGGGACCATTCTTTCGGAGGATGTCATTCTCCAATCCTGCCTGAACCCAACCGGAATAATGAGGGTCTGCAAACCCAATCTCGGGATGTGACTCATAACTGGAATGGGGATCAAAGAAATGAAGAGTGAGAAACCAAGGCTTTGACTCGGGTTGGGAGTCCAGCCAAGCAAGGCCCTGTTTGGCAACCTCACCGGCAGTTGAGCCACGATGCGGGTTCGGTTGGGCAGAAGAGCTGTCGTTCCAGTATTCAAAGCCTCGGTCAAACCGAACGCCTCTCCTTTTTTGAAGCAAAAAGTTGGACTGAATACAAGCAGTGGACCAACCTTTCTCTTGAAGTCGCTCTGCAAGGGTCTTTCCCTTTTGCAGGCGACTGTTCTCTCCTGTCATTCGCATCACTCCGTGCTCTGCAGGGGATTGCCCTGTAAAAAGAGTTGCCATGCTTGGCATAGTCCAAGAGCTGACTCCAACAAGACCATCTACACGAATGGCCTCCTCTCGGGTGAAGGAATCCAATTCAGGAGTTGTAGGATTTTTTTCATAGCCGTAAATCCCTAAGTGGTCTTGGCGCAAAGTGTCCACTACAACTAAAAGCAAGTTATGGGGGGGCAGTTCGGGGCGGGCGAATTTGGCAAACAAAAGTCCAGCAACCAAAGCCAGCAAGACAAAGCCAAACCGAATCCGTGGGTCTCGATTCATGCGCTGAATGGGTCCCAGTCAATCGGTTCAAAGGCACAAGTGAAGTGACGCAAAGCAGGAGGCTCGTCCACGATACGGAGCCCGCCCAACTTGTCGCGCTTTTCGTAAACATGAGCCACGGCTTCCACGACATAATCCATGTGGGATTGTGTGTACACGCGACGAGGAATAGCCAAGCGAACCAAATCCATAGGAGATGGTTCCTGCAAACCATCATCCCTTGTTTTTCCAAACATAACCGTTCCAATCTCGCAAGCACGGATACCACCTTCTAAAAACAATGCGACTGAGACAGCTTGTCCCGGCAATTCGGCAGGATCTAGGTGAGAGAGGAAAGTTCGGCCGTCGAGATAAACCGCGTGCCCACCAGCAGGGCGGAGGAGGGGGACCCCTAATCTATCCAGGTGATTCCAAAGATAAGCAGTGGAAGAGATGCGATAGTCAAGATAGTGCTCATCCAGCACTTCTTCTAAGCCAACGGACAAGGCTTCTAGGTCGCGCCCAGCTAATCCACCATAAGTGGGAAAACCTTCTGTCAAAATCAATAGGTTTCGACATTCACTTGCTATTTCATCATGGTTAATCGCAAGAAAGCCCCCAATGTTCCCGAAGCCATCTTTCTTGGCCGACATCATGGCGCCATCACACAAGCGGAACATCTCCTGAGTTATTTCGCGAGGAGTTCGGTCAGCTTGCCCCTTTTCGCGCATTTTGATGAACCAAGCATTTTCGGCAAATCGTGCACAATCCAAGAAAAGTGGAATGTTCCAGCGTTGAAGGACCTCGCGTGTCTGGCGGATATTTTCAAGGCTCACGGGCTGTCCCCCACCCGAGTTGTTGGTCACGGTCATGACCATCAAAGGGACACGGGAATGATTTTCCTCTAACCATGAGGCCAACTTTTGAGTGTTGACATTTCCTTTGAAAGGGTGCTCTGTCGAGGGGCCAAGCCCTTCATCAATAACGAAATCAATGGCTTCTGCGCCACTAAATTCCACATTTGCACGAGTCGTGTCAAAGTGAGTGTTTGCTGGAATTGCCTTCCCTTCCCCTCCCATGATTGAAAATAAAATCTTCTCAGCCGCGCGGCCTTGGTGAACGGGAATAATGTGCTCCATTCCCGTTAAATCTTGTACGGTTTCTTTGAATCGAAAATAAGACCTTGCTCCTGCATAGGACTCATCTCCGCGCATAATGGCCGCCCATTGTTCTTGGCTCATGGCAGAAGTACCTGAGTCCGTCATCAGGTCAATCGTGACCTTGGTGGCCGGCACTGAGAAGAGGTTAAATTGAGCCTGCGCAAGGGCTTCCACTCGCTCCGAGCGGGGGGGCTGGGGAAGAGGCTCAACGACCTTTACCCTGAAAGGCTCAATGATTGTTTTTGGTTGGAACACTTGGTGAGAACTAGGTTTGGGAACAGGAGGGGAAGGCCTTAGCCGGTTCATATGCTACCCTCCTTTTATGTCTAAGCATGCCAACCCAGCCGCTGAAAAGCTGGAGCCCGCCCTCCTTTATATTGGGCGTTCCCCAAAGGACTTGTCTGCTGTCCTTGAGACCTTGCTTGGCACCCAAATTTTAGTGGAAATGGCGAAATCTGCGGGTAGGCGAAAAGCTGGGCGAGCCAAGCCAAGCCAGATATTGGCAGATGCCATCATTTCTCGGCAAAAGAACCGGTCTCAGGTGGCGTGCTTTCTTTCAGAGTTGCTTCCCTCCCCCTTGAAGCTGCCTAAATCCCTGGTCAATGGAAAACATGCCCAACATCTGAGTGCCGAGGCAAAACTGGGAGTGATTCGACTAGAACTAGAGTCCGAAGATGAGGATTCTTGGGAGAGAGCCCATAAACATATTTTGGCCTGGGCAGACTCGTGGCACCCGGCTGAACCACCGCCCTCTGAGAAGGCTGTACAAAAAAATAGTCGTCCTGATTCTAAGGAGGTTGCTCAAGTCAAAAAACTCAAGAAGGAGATTCGCAACTTGGGGCAGCGCATTGCCGCTTCTGAAAAGGAGAATGTTCGACTCCAAGATCAGCTTGGCTCAGAGAGGAGCCGCCGTTCTCAACTCAAAGAAGAAATTAATGAACTTAAGTCTGAAAGGGATGATGCCATTCAAAGAGCATCCAAAAGCAAGAAGAAACTCCTAGGCTCTTTATCTGCGTCTGAACGAGAAGCCGCCCTCATTCTCGAGAATCAAAAATTAGCCCATGACCTTGGTATAGAATCCCAAAAGGTGGGGTTGGTGAAACATGAGAGGGATGACCTTCGTGCATGTCTTGAAGATTATGACCATTTTTTGCATTTGGAAGAGGAGGAGGTTCCCTCATTCAGAGATCGCCCGCTGACGAAACCAGAGCAGAACCTTGCGAACGAACTGAGACAATCCAATCTTAAGGAAGGGGGCTCGTTTCGGATTTTGGTCATTGGGGGGGGCGAACCACAGTTTCGGCATTTGGACAAGTTTAAGGAGTATTCTGAAGTGTTGGGATTCCAGGGCGAGTGGCGAATGGCGGAATATGTTTCCTGGAACAAAGAAATGTCTCGCCTAAAGCAGAACATGGAAAATGACTTTGATGCTCTAGTTATTCTCCATTGGAACCGAACAACATTTACTAAAAATGCACGGTCTATCTGTAATTCTAAGGGTCAAAAACCATGCATCACTTGCCACTACGAAGGCTTCGTAAACCTTCGGCAGACCCTGCAAGAATGCCTGCGACAACTTTTGGCCCGCCCCTAGGACACTGACACAATCGGCTGGGTCACAAAGTGACAAAAAAAGGAAGTCGGAAAAACTTCCACCGCAGCAA
>JASMMA010000014.1 GCA_030748415.1 Planctomycetota bacterium | reverse complement strand
CCAGTTTGTAAGACTCGTGGGCTTCCCAAGGAACCATCTCTCCGGTGTCTTCATCGAAGAATGGGGTTCCAAGAATCAAGATGTCCACCTCGTTGGTCACTGCGGAAACAGTGGCAATTCCAACCTCGCCAAGTTTTACTTTCATGTCTCCTTCAGAGAACTTGCTAAATCCATTCCCGAGAAGGGCGGCAACAGGTGTGCGCGAGGGGTCGTAAACGGCGTTCAGGATGAGGTCATCGGAGGCAATGGGGTCAAAGCGATCCGTCATCTCAAGGATTTCACACTCAGCTCGGTTATCTTCAATTGAGAGGACACGAACTTGACCTTTAGCGCTTCCGTCCAGAGAAGACTGGACAGCAAACTGCATTCCTGGGCGGACTCGATCCAGACGACCGCGATCAATCCAGGCCCTTCCAATGCGTGCGTTGGCCATGAGAACTGTTCCATCAGGGGTGTCCGTCCGGCGAGCTACGGAGTTCAGTTCATCTCGAAGAATGTCGCGGCGTTGTTGAGCAATACGCATATCTTCTTCGGAGTTCCGCTTTTGATCATCAAGGCGAACTCGAAGCTCAGCAACTTGGCCATCTAAATCACGAACCTGCTCACGAAGACCATCACGCTGGCTTTCTAAATCACCAATGGTTCCGTTAAGAGACTCGTTCAGGTCATCCATCTCTTTTCGCAAATCGCGGATAACGCTTTCTTTTTCTGAAATCGAAGAACGATGGGATGACACTTTCGCATTCAGGTCGTTCTTTGTTTGATTCAGTTGTGACTTCAGCGCAGAAATGGTTCCGTTAAGCGCTAAGTATTCGCGCACAATAACAGGAACGGCTTCTTCTACCGTTTTAACATCGACAGCATCCGGAAAGGTTGCTTGGATGTTTTCCAAACCTGCACGCATCGCCTGGACGGAAGAATGGCTTCCATCGTCGGCAACAAAGCCAACAACATTGGAAATCTCCACAGCAGTATCAAAATTCTTATCGGCAAGGATTTTGGCTGTTGCAGTTTTAGTAAGGGCGGCGTTGTAGCTACTTTCCCACTGGACAGCTTGCTGCTGGCTCATGTAGGCAAAAATGGCAACAAAAACGAGGATGACGCAAGAAGCAATCATCCACATAACGTTGACCTGAGCGGCTCCGCTATTGCGAGAGTTCATCTTGGGGCTTGAGGAAGGGTGCATGGGGGTTTATTGGTTCCGGAAGACCACACTCGAGCGGGTGGGCGACGGATTTTAGGTCTTTCTGGTCCTGAAAGGAACAAAGGTTTTACGAGCCGCTTGCCGAAGGGTCAAGAATTAGCCAAGATGCCACAGATGACAAATGAGAATCCCAGGCCCGGTCTGCGAATTGTTGGGCTGTTAGGAGGAATAGGCTCCGGGAAGAGCACCGTTTCCTGCTTTCTTGCAGAGATGTTGGGCCAAAAGGCCCTCTTGCTAGACGCTGACGCTGAAGTGGGAGCCCTCTTGGCGAATGAGGAGGTGGCCCTGCAGGTTGCAGGAATCCTGGGCCGGGGTGTCCTTCGCCCTGATGGTCTCCTGGATCGTCGGACCGTCGCCGGACTTGTTTTTGACGACCCTGCTGCTCGAAGGGAGCTTGAGGGTATTATCCATCCAGCCGTAAGGTCTTCTCTTTTCAATAGGTTACGAACACTGGAGCAAACCGGCGAGGCGGCTTGGGCCATTTTGGATGCGCCCCTCCTAATCGAGAGTGGCCTGGATCAAGCTTGCGATTTCCTCTTGTTTGTGGATGTCCCGGAGGCTGACCGGCAACAGCGTGCCTGCAATCGACATGGCTGGAGTGAGGATGAATGGCGAGCGAGAGAATCTGCCCAAATTCCTCTGAAAACCAAAAAAAACCGCGCAGATGCTATCCTAGCGAACACGGGCAACCTGGAAGCCCTTCGTTCCGCTCTTGCCCCCCATTTAGGGGCAATTCTTAGCCTGGCCCCCCGGCCCCTCCAGGATCGCTGGCCGGAAACTGGCCCTGACTCCCCAACCTGACCCTCTGCCGAGTTTTCCGCAGGCGGTCCCAACCAAACGGAAATCTCGATGGTTCCTGCACCTTCGTCCAAGCCACACCGCCGCCGCAACCGCCGTAATCGCCGCCGCCGAGGTGGCGGTGGAGCTCAAACCCAGAAGCGGATGGGAGCATTCCCGCCGCCCTCCCAACTTCCGGCCCTTCCTGAAGAAGCTTGGTCTGAGAAAAATGTTAAGGCCTTTGCAACAAAGCGAAAGAAGGCCGACAACCATCTGACTCCCCTCCTGTCGATTCCCCTTCCTGAACTTCAAGAGTTGGGCGAAGAGTTGGGTGTCGATGGTGCCTTCGGAATGGCACGCGGTGCTCTACTTAGAAAACTTGTTCACCAGAAAATGGAAGAGACTGGAGTTTTCTTCACGAAGGGGATTTTGGATATCGCGACAGAGGGCCATGCCTACCTTCGTCACGGTGTAAACGACTACACCCCAAACGCTGACACGGACGCACTTCTACACCGTTCCCTTGTTGAGAAACATAACCTGGTTTCTGGTCAAGAAGTCAGCGGTGTTTTGGCTCCTGTTTCTGGAGATGAAAATGCGCTCTTCGTCATGCACGATGTGCTCTCAGTCTTCGGTGAAGATCCTGAAAAGCAATACTCCAATGCACCCTTTGGGGATTTGGTTCCTCTTTACCCTGATGAACGCCTTCGTTTAGAAACTGAACAAGATCTCATTGAGGCGAGAATTGTTGATTTGATTTCTCCGATTGGCAAGGGCCAACGGGGTTTGATTGTTGCGCCGCCGAGAACAGGGAAAACGGTACTTCTTCAAATAATTGCAAATGCAATTGTTCAGAACCAACCAGATTGCCACCTCATTATTTTGCTCGTGGATGAGCGACCTGAAGAGGTTACCGATTTCAGCCGAACTGTTCCCGGCGAAAACCGAGAAATCGTTGCCAGCACTTTTGATGAGCCACCATTACGGCATATCAAAGTTGCCGAGATGGTCATTCAACGCGCCAAGCGAATGGTTGAGCAAGGTCGCGATGTTGTTGTCCTTTTGGATTCCATCACTCGCCTAGCGCGCGCTTACAACAATGAAGCTCCTTCAAATTCCAAAATCATGACCGGTGGTTTGGTCGCTGACGCACTTCAGAAGCCCAAGCGTTTCTTTGGTGCCGCGCGAAACATGGAAGACGGTGGCTCCTTGACGATTTTGGCAACTGCCCTCATTGATACCAACTCGAAAATGGACGAGGTCATCTTTGAAGAATTCAAAGGAACTGGAAACATGGAACTTGTCCTAGATAGGCAGCTTGCCGACCGCCGCGTTTGGCCTGCGATTGATATTAATCGTTCCGGAACCCGAAAGGAGGACCTTCTCTTCACCGCTGATGAACTTCAGCGAGTTTGGTTGCTGCGCAAAGTTCTCAACGACATGAATCCTGTCGAGGCCATGGAGCTGTTAGTGAACCGAATGCATAAGTCCAAAGACAACACCGACTTCTTGGTGAACTTGTCGGTTGGCTAATAGCTGATGAAGATTGGGATTCTCTTACCGTGCGCTCCCGGTGCGCCCCGCGGTAATAGCACCACTGCAGCACGCCTAGTCTCAGCCCTAGAACGGTCTGGGCACGAGGTTTCTCTGGAAGCTGCAGAGGGGACCACTTTTGAGGGGGATGGTTTTGAACTTCTTATCGCCCTTCATGCGTTTAAGTCTGGGCCGACGGCTGTCTCGATTGCGAAGAAGGAAAACATTCCGGTCATCATTCTGTTTACTGGTACAGACCTCAATGGCCAGCCCTCAGAGGAAGAGCTAGAGGTCGTTGCCCAGGCACAGGTATTGGTCACATTGGGAAATGCGGCCGCCAGGCGAGTGAGGGACCTGTTCCCAAACTGCGGGGACAAGGTGAGCGTCATTCCCCAAGCGGTGTCCCCCCTGCCTGAGCACCCAGGCCCCAGGCCCGAAATTATCCGCGCCCTTCCCCCTGACGCGGAGCTCATTCTTCTTCCTACCGGGATTCGGTCCATTAAAGACCCCGCGAGGGCGATTACAGCTCTTGCCCCCATGGTTGCTCGACGCCCTCTCCTTCAGCTCTGGATACTGGGGGAAGAGATGGAACAGGAAACTGCCACAGAGGTGCGCAATCTATGCCAAGCACACCCCTTTGCAACTTGGCTCGGACCAATTCCAAGAGCTCAGTTGGCTCCCCTTTTTCGTCGAGCGCAGGTAGTTCTCTCAACAAGCAAATCTGAGGGCGGCGCGCCGAATGCTCTACTGGAGGCCGGCCTAATGGGTAGGCCCATACTCGCGACTGATATTCCCGCTCATAGGGAGTTTCCTGGGGCTTCTTGTTTATTTGGCGATGACCAGTCCTTACGGCGAAAGTTGGGCTCCCTTTTGGATAACCACCACGCTGCTCTTCTGGAATCGGCCGCACGGCGAGAAGAAATCAGGCACGGGCGAGCACTTGCACGGGAAGCTGCTGCGTGGTCAGGATTAATCCACCCCTTTGGACACTGACCCCATCGGCTGGGCCACTTTCTTTATAACGCTTGCTCTTATAGGGTTTTAGGACTTTTTTTCGGTAAGGACCTAAGCCCCGCCAAGAAAGTGTTCCGAATTATTTCCAGCACAACAACTTAGAAAAAAGGGTGACCCACCGGATAGGGTCAGTGTCTTATTCGATTCCTTTCTCTTCAAGCCACCGCTGCGCAGCAATCGCAGCAGCGCATCCCGCTCCAGCTGCAGTAATCGCCTGGCGGTATACCGAATCACTCACATCCCCCGCTGCAAAAATCCCCTCAACGCTTGTGGACATTCCCTCTTGCGGGAGCAGGTAGCCCACTTCGTCTTTGGCAAATTCCTCTCCCAAGAAATCTGTATTAGGAGCATGGCCAATGGCAATGAAGAGGCCTTGGCAGGACATTTCTTCCGTTGAACCATCTCTCGGGTCTTCAAGTACGAGGCCGGTTACCTTTTTATCTTCCCCATGGAGAATGTCCTTCACCTGCCGAAAAAGCTTCAGGGCAATGTTCGGGTTTTCCTCGGCACGCGCTTGCATAACCTTGGAGGCTCGGAAATAGTCCCGGCGGTGAATGATGGTAACTTTGGAAGCAAACCGAGTGAGGTAGAGCGCTTCCTCCATGGCGGTATCTCCCCCCCCGACGACGGCAATTTCAACATCCTTAAAAAAGGCACCGTCACAGGTTGCGCATGCCGAAACACCAAATCCCATCAATTCTTTCTCCTTATCCAGCCCCAGCATTTTCGCCCGCGCACCCGTGGCAACAATAATTGAATGTGCTTCTTCAACGCCACCCATTTCATCTTCGATGACAAAAGGGCGCCCCGATGTATCGATCCGCTTCACATTGGCAAACTCCTTGAAGGTGGTCCCAAATCGAGCGCACTGCGCCTTAAACTTATCCATTAAATCGGGCCCCGTAATACCTTCAGGAAATCCGGGATAGTTCTCAACCTCAGTCGTAATGGTTAGCTGGCCACCAGGTTGCATTCCTTCGTAAAGAAGAGGGGAAAGCCCTGCGCGGGCGGTGTAGAGGGCAGCGGTGTAACCGGCAGGACCGGAACCAATAATTGCAACGTTGTGAACCATGGAACCCAAATGATAGGCCCTTCGCTCCATCCTCTAAAGAGAAAGAAAGCGAGTGATGTCAGGTGGCTCTATTCGCTGACTAGCTGCTCGAGTTCATTTTGTGCCTCGGCAGCTTTGATTTGGTCAGCGTTACTATCCCAAACTGTCGAAGCCAAAACATAAATCGTTGGCAACAACAATGCAATGGCAAGCCAGAGCAAGAGATCCGTTCTCTCAACTGGAGGGCTTTCGGATTCCATTTCAGATGTGGGGATGGGGATGAATTCGGGTGGGGATGGACCCTCTTGGGGGAGAGGGAAGGAGAGCAGAACTCCCCAGGATGCACCCAAAGGGTAACACTTAATCTTCTTCTTGTGTCCACAAAGCACTGGAAAATAAACAGAATCATGGATTTCAAAGGAATTCGGAATCATAAATTCTCTATACAACCCAGGTGGACAAGGATATGGCAGAATCAGCCACCATGGCTCCCCTCTGGCCCACCGACCGCGCCACTCTTGAGAAAGAGTCTCGAGTCACCTTCTTCCGGTCGGGCGGGCCTGGCGGACAACACCGGAACAAAGTTGAGACCGCAGTTCGGATTTTTCATCCACCGAGCGGGATTACTGTCACCTCTACGGAACGAAGGAGCCAGTTTGAGAACCGAGAACTCGCCTGGGAACGACTCATTCAAAAACTCAAGGCCAAAAACTATCGCCCCAAGAAACGAAAGCCCACAAAACCCCCTCGCTCCGCCGACCGCAAGCGCCTCGAAGCCAAAAAACGCAGAGGCCAAACTAAAAAGGACCGAAAACTAGAAGATTAAATCTTCAAGAGAGCCGTAAAGTCCGCAACTTTGGAACATTCAGGCAATTTCGCAGCTTCCTCCCAAATCCGGTCCCCCATTTCAGAAGAAAGTCCTTGAGCTAGGGCATCAAATTTGGCGCGAATTTCGGAATCGCTGAGTGGATCCCGTGGGTCACCCTTAGGCCAGTCAATTTGTTTTTCGAAATTGCGGCCATCAGTTGTATCAATAGCAACATGGCACCGTTGGACTTTCGGGAAAGCGGCCTCAAATTCCGGTTCGGCGAAAACCTTAATCTTGTCAATATGGTCCAAAACGCGTGGGTCGAGAACGACATCCTCATCAAAGAGGTCAGGTGTCACTCGCCCATTCATGATGCCCATTGTGATGCAGTAAGGCAATGAGTGGTCTGCAGATTCTCGTGTGGTGGGGCGATACTTGGCAGGGTCGGACAAAATGTCAGCCGCCTTGGTCAATGTTTTGATTCGGATTTCAGCGATGTCGTCAGCAGACAAATCGTTCTCCTGGCAGATTGAAATCGTGCAAGAAATCGGGGCGTGGGTCAAAGCTTCCGTGGGAAAGAACTTCATTCCACATTTAAGAATCCGCCAATTGCTTCCCAAATCATCAAAGATTTCCCACTTCCACTCTGAATCCATCACATGCTCGAGGGACTCTTTCCCTTCAAAAATATGGGCTGGCCCAGAGAATCCGCGTTGGGCCATAAGGGCCGCTTCTAAACCGGCTCGAGTGGCCATGGGTGATACGGTGTTCTTCATCATAGTGAGATGACCTGCCGTCACTGCGCCAAGGGTGACATTTGCGGCTCCAGCAATCCCTGCAGCGTGTTGAAGTTCTCCGGCATTAAGGCCAAGAGATTTCCCCGCGGCATAGGCGGCGGCAAAAGCCGTCAAAGTTGCGTGGTGCCAACCCAGCTCTCGGATACCCGGGAAACTCACTTCGCAGAGCCTCTGTTCGATTTCATAGGCAACGAGCATGCCTAACAGGAACTCTTTCCCGCCCAAGCCAGCCAATTCCGCGCCAGCAAGCGGAGCCGAAAGGCAGTCGCTTGGGTGGCATGGGTCCTGTTGCCAATAAATGTCGTTGTAGTCTTGGGCACGAATTGAAAGGGCATTCAAAAATGCCGCCTGAAGCGGCGCAACCTTGCCGCCCTCACCAAGCAGACCACACTTCTCAGAGCCACCTTCACCTTTGGAAATATCTCGGAGAATCTCCCAATCAGGAGTTCGCGAACCACCAAAAGCACAACCGATACTGTCCAGCAGGTAGCGGCGAAGTTCGTTTATGACCTCGTCTGGGAGGTCTTCCCACTTGAGGGCTTCAACCCACTGCCCAAGTTTATAGGAGATGTATTCAGTGTTCGCTTTGTCGGTGTCGTGTCCCATGGGGCGAAATCCTAGCGGCGCGGGGAATCACAAAACCAATCGGTTGGTTAGAATTTTCAGAATGGCAAACTCCTCCATCCAACGCCGACTGATTCCCCGCAAACGACTTCCAGAGTTTGGTCTCAAACTCCCCAAGGACACGGTTTATGTAAATGTGTTTACTGCTGTGCGAGAAAACAGCCAAGAGGAGGCCCACTTCCTCACTATTGCAGACGCCGAAGAGTGGTTGGCCACTTCCCCTAAGGACGGGGATGAGCAATCGGACGGAAACCAACATGATTCGCTGACTTAGCTGGTTCCGTTACATTTTGAAGACTCTTATTTTTCCAACTGTACCCAACTGCGACTTGCTTGGAATCCGGGTGCAACAACTCGGCGACATTCCCGAACCAGTTCAAGCCGCCGGCCCAACATTCAAACCCTGGGTTAGTAACGGGACATGTATAAGAGAATGGGTAGTCTTGGCCGCGTAAGGCTTCTATGTTCACCGAACCGGTCTGAGGTTTATTTGGCTTCCCTTTAGGACCAGATGCTGAAAAATTCCACTCAGCTTGGCTTGGGAGATTCAGCCCCATTCGGTCGCACCATTTTTTTGCATTTCCTTGGCTGATGTTCACAACTGGGTGATTTTCATCATGTCGCCAATTGGGTCGTTTAGGCCCATTGGAAAAGGACCCCGATTCTCCATAAGCTTTCCAGGAAACTTCGGTCTCCGAAATATAGAACCCCCCCCTGTCACTCGACTTTGGAATCCAAATAAACTTAAGGCCACTCTTCTCGTGCTTTACCCTTCTTAGGATGAACCCCCCTGTGCCATCGAGATTTCGCGGAACGGTGACATTATTGATTTTCGAAAAACCAGACCGAAAGTCATCATCGACTGGGAAGTCTTGCTTCTTTGTTTCCCTTGCGAGCCAATCTGCAGCTTTAGGGCCCCATTTCTCCTCATTCTGCTCTTTAGTATCCTTTTGTATTTCTTCCTCGTCTTTACGCTTTAAATCTTCCTTTATTTCACGCAGACGGGCATCGTATTTTTCTTGGGCCCATTTCAGGGTCTTATCGTAATTCGGCTGGTCAATGTATTCCTTTTCTAAATCTTCCTTCACAAGTTTTAGCCAACCCTTGTGCGCCTTCTCAAAGGGGACTACCTGGTTGGATTTACGAACGGAGGAATCCCATTCGCGTTTCCATTTTTCACACCGGGCATCGATGCTCCATGTTGAAATTTCTAACTGGAATGTTGAGGCGTTCTTAAAAGTATCAAAGAAAACGACTTCGAGGCTTTCAGGTTTTGGTTCTTCTTCTTCGAAATCTGGAACGATGAAGCGAAGTTTATAAATGCCATCTTTCACTTTGCTTAATTGGAAATTGGGACCTCCCGGAGCAACGCGTACCTCTTCTCCAAAAGTGAGGGCATCAGTCTCTACCGAATCCCCAGCTGGGTGTTCCCCATTCACGGAAATGGTTTCGCCTCTCGCAAGGGATGGCCCCCTCAAATCCACCTGTGCGATTGGTCGAAAACCAATATAGCTTTCACTTTTATCCAATAGGTAATACTGCCGGAGTTCTTTAAGCACATTTAGCTCGTCCTGAAAACTCCCTCCTAAAGCAATGCGCCCCTTGCTCTGGCCCGATACGAAATATTCGGGATCTCGGGTGCCATCAAGGAGTTCCAATGCTCTTTCACTCCGCGCCACTTTTCCATCACGAACCCACTCCTCCACATGTCCAACCATATTGAGGACTCCACACCAAGATGCATTTTTTTGATGGGAATCAAGCTGATTCAAAGTAGATGTTTCGCCAGCAGGCGCCTTTAGGTTGGCATACTCAATTTCCTCAAACGACCCCCACGGATGTTTTTTCCCCTGGGTGTCCCCCATGGCAGCAAAGAGCCACTGGCTCTCTGAAGGAAGGGCTAGCCCCTTTTCCTTACACCACTTATCAGATTCGGCCCATGTGATTTTGTTTGCAGCACTATTGGCTTCACCCCCATTAAAAATATCTGCGGGCACTTCGGTTTTTGCCATATAAAAGGGTGACAAGATTGCATGGCGTTCTCCATCACGAAGAGTTCCCTCGGGAACGAGTTGAAATGGGAGCCCTGTTTGTTTGTGAATGAGCTCAACGGGCAACAATCGCGCCTTGGGATCCGCTAGTTTTATCGGTGCCCAAAATGTGTCCCCAGGAATTTTAAAGTCCTTAAGACTAACTGGAAGAGATGTATTTGACGCAGGGTCTGGAGGCTTCCATGACTCCATCCACTTCGAAACGGTGGATCCGAACCGAACCTCTGCGTTCTTTATGGCTAGGTTGTGCGACTGGTCTGCTAGCTGAATACTTAAATCTTCTGCACCTGGAACTACTTCGAGAATTGCAGGCAATGCCCCCTGGATGGATTCAATTTGTTGCCTCAGTTCGAAGTAGTCATCCAAGCTCGCGCTCTTCGACTTCTCATTAATTTGCTGACTCCATTTATCGGAAATCGAATAGATTTGGTTTCGAACCTTAACTGGAATCAGTTCTTTTGATTGCCAATCCTTCAATGCTTCGAGTGCTTCGGGGTAGTCGCCTTTCTTAGCGAACTCCCCAGCTTGATAGAGGGGCTTATCGATAATCTCCCAGCTCCAAGAAAACTCCTCAGAAATATTTCCGGCGCTATCCTCTACCTTTCCAAACAATCGAACAGTGGCCTCTGTTTCGCTAGGCTGCAATTCCCTAGCTTGAACCGTCAGCAATAATTCGCCGGATTCTCTCTTGGTATCAGTTTTGGTGCCACCTTCAATCCGAATCCCACCTGTATCAACAAGAGTTTTGCCTTGGGCTTTAATGCGAATCTCAAAATCTGTATCAGGGAAAATTGGTTCCGAAATCTTTGGTTGTTCTAAAGCAAGAGGAATATTGTCCCACTTGACAAAATATTTGCCTGCAATAACAAATCCGGCCTCGTCAACGAACTCAAGCCTTAATTCCCCTGGTTCGTTTTTCCAAGGAGACAAATCAATGATTGTTGCATTGTCTTCACCATTCGGTTCCGCTTCAACCATTTTGCCATTAACGGCGCATGATTGGAAAGAGTCAAATTGAATGTTTAATTTCAGCGTGCCATCACTCACCTTCGGGGCTAGCTTCTCAGGTTCGGCACCATCCCAAAAGCGGTCCTTCGCCTCGCTTTGGAGAATTCCCATTGCATGCTCTTTCACCCCAGCAAGAGAAGGGGGGCAATTTTGGCATAGCTCGCGCAAAAGAACTCGTTCCTCGTTTTCTTGGTCATCCTTTCGGCCCATCATGCCTTGGGTGATGTTTCCTAGGGCAACATGCTCTTGGGGCCCCCAGGGCTCAGGAAGAAGTTTTCCCAGTTGGCTTGTAACGACCTTCCAGTCACTGTCACTTTTTTGCTCAAGAAAGAGGGCCACAGAATTATCCAAAATCCCTTGGTTGTAATCCCTGAGCTTTACACTTCCAAAGAATGTCCCGCCTGTAAAAATTAAAAGAGTAAAGATAGTTTTCCGAATTCGCTTCTTTCGCAATCGTGAGCGCTCGGCGCGGCTTCCTTCAATTTCCATTGTTGAAAATTTCTTTCGGATAGGCTCGACCGTCTTCTCGGTTGCGCCACCTTTCCGGGCCTGATCTAAAAGGTGGTAAGCCTCTTCGTAATCGCCTTCAAAGGCTTCGTCTTCGGCTCGCTGAAGCATATCTTTAACTCTGGCAAGCTGGAGCCCACGAACGGAATTCTCGGCGGCTTGCAGCTCATCTGCATCTTCATCGCTTGCCCACGCACGAAGGGTGCGCAGAATTCTCACAGACGAGCGCCAATCACCCTGAGCTACTGCGCGCAACAAGACGGCATGTCGCTCGGAGAACTCAGCGGACCGCGTTCGTTCTTTGAGGCCAGCGATGGCTTGTAACGCCTCCTCATCTTTGGGAATTATCTCAAGTACCTCTCGCCATGAGGACTCAGCTAAATCAAAGTTTTTCTCCTCGCTTGCGGCCCGAGCCGAATCGCGGGCGGCTTCCGATTTTGTGTATTCACATTTTACCTCTTCGAGAAAGGCACGAACATCTCCCCTGCTTGGGACTGTTTTCAGGGCTTCTTGGGCCTCCTTGATTGCCGCCACAAACTCATATGCGTCTCGGTGGTGCCGAGAAGCAGCAAAACATTCTTCGGAAAGTTTCCAGTTGGCGATGTCTGTGCCACACCCACTACAAAAGCTCGCGCCGGCTCGATCTAGCTGGCTACATTTCGGGCATGCCTCAAAGAGGCCACCACCGCATGATCGGCAGTATTGAGCAGTTTCAGCATTCGATGTAGCACAAGCAGGGCAGTCGAACAATTCTGCGCCTGCAGGAATTTGACGAGTAATTGAGGATTGGCTTGATGCACCAGCCGCGAGGTCATCAAGGAAGTCATCCACTGAGTAGAAACGATCCTCTGGCTTCTCTTCGAGGCAGCGCAGAGTGATTCGCCGCCAGCGTTCGGGAACCCGCGATTCGCGGATGGTTTTAGGGGAACGCCCCGTGAGAAGGAAGTACATCGTTGCACCCAAACCATAAATATCAGCGCGGTGATCGACAGAGCTGGCATCGCGCCGCTGTTCCGGCGCGGCATAACCGGCGGTTCCCATTCCAAAACCTTCCATGCTTAACTCAGATTCTTCTGTGGCGCGAGCAAGACCAAAGTCGGTCAATTTTGGTGTGCCATCTTCTGCAAGCATGACATTCGCTGGTTTTACATCACGATGGATGACCCCTTTTCGGTGCGCAAATGCAAGGGACCTTGCAAGGCCACGAACAATGTCTGCAAACTGGTCATCTTTTAATACTCCATCGCGGGCAACAAGGTCATGGAGAGATTCGCCATCAACAAACTCCATCACAAGAAAATGACCCAATTCATCTTCGCCGCGGTCGAAAATGGCACGGATATTTTGATGGTTCAACTGCGCAATCGTTTCTGCTTCGCGAAGAAAACGTTGAATACCTCTTTCGCTCGCCTTGAGAATTCTTTTAATGGCAACTTGGCGGCCGCCTAGGCCAGTTTTGTTATCCCGAGCAAGAAACACCGCTCCCATCCCACCTTGGCCAAGCTGGGAAAGAATCTCGTATCGGTCGCCAATAAGGTCCCCAATCTTGTCCTCCTTTGGGGGGACAGGCACCTGTTCTTCTGAAGAGGCACTCGGTTCCGCAGTATCGGAGTCTTCGGCAGGGCCTTCGTCACCCACAGGTTCGAGTGTCTCACCGGCAGAAAAACCGATGTCGTCATCAAAGCGGACAGTTACCTCTTCAAGCTCGATGGACTCAGCAGTCCGGAGCTCGCGAGACAGAGGTGTTCCGCATTGGGAACAAGATTCAGCCGAAGCTTCGTTGGAAAAATCGCAGGATGGGCATCGCATGAGGAAAGTGCATCCACAATACAACACACCGCCCTATCCCGCCGAGCCGAGAGCGCAAAATTTCGAAAGATGGAGCTTTACAGGGCAGCGGCAATCGCAGCGCCCATCTCGGAGCACTTTGTGCTTCCACCCATGTCGTAGGTCTGGGCCTTTCCTTCAGCGATGACCTTCGCAATCGCTTTCCCAACGGCATCCGCCATTTCCGCTTCCCCGAGGAAACTCAGCATCATTCGTGAAGCTAAAATACAAGCAATTGGATTGACTTTATCTTGTCCGTCGTATTTTGGAGCAGAACCGTGGGTTGGCTCGAAGACTGCAACATCTTTACCAATGTTACCTGCTGCTGCGAAACCAAGGCCACCTACAAGTTGTGCACAGAGATCAGAAACCACATCACCAAACAGGTTTGATGTTGCAATCACACCATAATTTTGTGGGTCTTTCACCAGCCACATCACCATGGCGTCAATGTTGGTTTCCCAAAGTTCGATTCCAGGGTAGTCTTTTGCAACAGCCTTGGCCGCATCCGTGAACATGCCACTTGTTTCGCGAAGGACATTGGGTTTTTCTACAACAGTAACCGTGGGGTAACCATGTTTCTTTGCGTACTCAAAAGCCGCGCGAACGATTCGCTCAGAACCTTTCCAGGTAATGATTCGACTTGAGAAGGCCATCTTCTCTGGGGGAACAGACTTGAATCGTTCAAAGGAAGGGTGGGATTCCAAAGCTGTACGAATCGGTCCCTCAACAGGACTCCATTCGATTCCTGTGTACATCCCTTCAGTGTTCTCTCGGAAAACGACAAGGTCGATTCCATCTTGGAAGTTAAGAGGGTTGCCATCAAATGCCTTGCAAGGGCGACAGTTTGAATAGAGGTCAAACTCTTG
Source organism: Planctomycetota bacterium (assembly GCA_030748415.1). Taxonomy (GTDB): domain Bacteria; phylum Planctomycetota; class UBA1135; order UBA1135; family UBA1135; genus UBA7888. The sequence goes on along the minus strand of JASMMA010000014.1, from coordinate 50,713 downwards.
CCGCATGCGGACGATGGGCGACCGATAGGACATTCCCTTACCTTGAAATTCGGGGGCAAGTTCGGCCTCCGCTTCAGCTTTCGGCTTGGAAGTAATTGCCCCAAAAAGAGCTGCATCACAGGCGCGAAGACCCTCAATGGTCCGCAGGGGCAAAGGGTCGCCTTCAGAACGCCAGAATTCCCAACCAATATCGAGGTGGGTGTACTCAGCATCCAGTCCAACCGCATCCAGTACGGTTTTTGTTGCGTTCATTACTTCTATCCCAACGCCATCGCCGGGCATCCAACCAATTTTGTGCTTTGCCATTTTTTTTAGGGGGGGGTGATTTGAGGGTCAAATCTTAGCGGCGCGAACCGCTAGAAGGAGCAGGATTTTCCAGACCGTAAGCCTCGGAGCTAACATCCCGGATGTAGGCCAAAAATGGGCCTGCAGTTAGGGGTTGCCCGGTGGCTTTTTGAACCAGCTCCGATGCGTTCCATCGGGAGCCTTGGGAGTGTACCTTTTCGCCGAGCCAATCGCGTAGTGGAGCAAACTCCCCCACCGCAAATGCCTCGTCCAGGTCCCCCAACTCATTTTCAGCCGCGTCAAACAATTGACAGGCAATGAGATTTCCCAAGGAATAGGTTGGGAAATAGCCAAAAGCACCCATCGACCAATGGATGTCCTGCAAAACACCATCGGAGGCATTTTCTGCTCGAATGCCAAGATACTTTTCATAGGCGTTGTCCCAGGCTTCGGGTAGATCGGGAACGCTGATTTCGCCAGCGAACAAACGCCGCTCAATGTCGAACCGAATTGCGATGTGCAAATTGTATGTTGCTTCATCGGCCTCAACACGAATCAAACTGGGTCGTGCGGTGTGCAATGCGGGCCAAAGCTGGTCCACAGTGAGGCCATCTTTTGCGGGGAAATGCTTCACGAAATGAGGGAGGGCCCATTTCCAGAAGGAACGACTTCTGCCCACCAGGTTTTCCCAGAGCCGTGATTGGGATTCGTGGATTCCTAAGCTCACTGCGCCCCCAATCGGCGTTCCTGCCCATTTGGAGGGCAATCCTTGTTCATAAAGGCCATGCCCGGCCTCGTGCATGATTCCATAAAGAGCAGACCGGAAATCCCCTTCCAAATGGCGCCAGGTAATACGAACATCATTCGAGTGAAACCCTGAGCAGAAAGGGTGAGTCGTGGCGTCCAGCCTTCCTGCTTGAAAATCAAAACCCATTTGCTCAGCGACAAAAAGACCGAAGGCTTTCTGTTCGGCAACGGGGAAATCCCCCATGGCAGGCGCCTCATCTACTGGCCGACTTTTCGCCGCTTCCAAAATTAATGGTGACAATTGTTCACACAAATTTTCAAAGACAGGAGCTAATGCAGATTCAGTTGCACCTGGCTCAAATTCATCCATCAATACATCGTAAGTTGAACGGCTTGAATCAATGGCCTCTGCTTGCTCGCGACGCAATTCAATAATTCGCCCGAGCGACTCTTCAAAAACCGAAAAATCTGACCCTGCACGAGCCTTTTGCCAACTAGCAAGTCCCTGACTCGTTGCCTCGGCAAGCGCCTTCGCCAAGTCTTCGCTAACGCGGCTTGCACGGTCAACCGTCCGACGGGCTTCACGGCATTGGGCCTCCAAGTCGGAACCGGGTTCGGCCTTCTCTTCGCATGCGGATAGGGCATCGGAAAGTTCTGGGGCGGTTACCAATCGGTGGCGAATACCTGCAAGGGTGGACAGGGCGCGTCCGCGACCCTCTTGGCCTTTTGAGGGCATATAAGTTTCCTGATCCCATTCCAAAACTGCAGAAGCGGAGGAAACATCCACGAGTTCACGCCAAAGGGAGAAAAGTGTTTCTTCATGGGGGGTAGTCATGCTTAGTTTTGGGTCTTCTTTGGAGGGGCTTCAGGAACCATGCGTGGGTCGCGGGCATCTGGGTCAGGAATCGGTGGAAGACGATGGGTCCCCTCGAGAGGGGCGTACCACCAAACACTCGTGGCAAGATCAACCTTCAGGTCTTCCCAATGCCAAAGTTCTAGGTCAAACCGAATGCGTTCCATAAATGGAATCGAATCGCCAATCATGAATCGATTTAGGCTTGTCCACCCATAGTTGTCTGGACCATCACATCGAGTTTGTGCAAAAAGAGGATGAGTGAAAGTGTCGGGACAGCACCAGGCATAACCAAAGAAATCCTCGGTTCCAGTTCCAAAAATTGATGGGTGAGTTTCGCCATCAACATAAATCTTTTCGTCGCCTTCTCCCCACCATGTCCGGGTCAAGTTCCGAATCGAAAGTTGGGTTCCTACCAAGCGTCCGGGACCTTCCGCGTCAAGGACACTCCAATCTTGATGGGGCCTGGTTGAAACATCCAGCTCGGAATGCCAGCCCGCATGAAGTCGAAGGGGCTTAGGCGGTTCAGTATCAAAATAAAGCTGAGTCTTAATATAGATTTTGCTTCGGCTTTCATTGAAAATATTTAAACGGATGCCGTTTTCGAATGGCATTGGGAGAAAGCAGTGGAATTCAGCAGATCCATCCTTTTCCTCTTTGATTCGAGTTAAGTAGCCCAAATGAGGCTGAAGTCCTGGGCCAGCACCAAAGAACTCCGAAAATGGCATGTTCACTTGTGGGACCTTGCTCCGATCTGCAAGAATCTCAACTCGCATATTTCTAAGTATGGAATCAATATCTGCAAGCTTGTCTTGATTCATAAGAACAACCCGCAGAAAATGGACGGTTCCCCGACCATTAATCCAAAGAGATTGTTGCATGTTGGGGCGATAACGACCGACCTGCTCCGTCCTCCTTCTCGGATGAGATACAAATTCCCTGCTCGCAAGGAGGTTGTTAACAAAATCCAACTCACTTTGGTTGTCGGAGAGAAGTTTGTCCGAAAGAGAAGGCAACTTAAAATCGCTAGGATAAGTGCGCACCCCGATGTGGTAGTAAAGATCCGACTCGGTCGTACATACCTTCAGGCTTTTAGCAAAAGGGAGAGGAACCCAAGATGTATGACCCTTGGCTTGAATCGTTGCCAAAGGAGATTGGAAAGCATCGTGGCTCCCATCAAAAAGGGACAGCATCGGAACTCGAAGGGCGGGTTCTTGTGAACCGTTTACAAAAAACAAAATGTCACCGGAAGGATTAGCAGACCAAATGCGGCGAATCACGCCGGGCCCCATATGCTCAGCCATCACAAACAGCGGCTCACCGTTGAGCTCTTCTTTTCTCAGGTAATTACCCCGATCCTGGTTGGCGAACCAGGCTTCAGAATCCCCGGGCCCGGCCTCTGATTGGCGGTCGTAAGAGGAAAACTGTCGAAAATGAACCCCTTCAACTGGCATGGCAGCCAGCTGGGTCAAATCTTTGTATTCGAGAAGCAAATCTCCGTATTCAAGAGATTGTGCGGGGAAAATGGGGAGTGCAGAGAGAAGGAGGGCGGTCAACATGCCTATTACGGGAGAGTTTACGCACATCCCCCCCGCTCCGTTTAGAGTTTCCGAGTGTCCGCCTTCCCACTTGCCCTCCTCGCAGTTGCCCTGTTGCAGGAACCAGAAGTTTCTTCCCAAGTAGAAGAAGTCACATTGGGGGTCCGGGTCAACCACGCGATTGGCCGCGGAGTGGAATGGCTGAGCAATGAACAGGCCAGCAATGGGAATTGGGACCAATACTCCCAAGAACACCCCGGAGGAATGGCATCGCTTGTGGTTTACACGCTCCTCAAATCAGGGGTGAACCCCAAGGACCCTGTGATTCAAAAAGCCCTCCCCTACATTCTTGGGGTAGAAATAAGAAGTGTTTATTCCGCATCAACTCGCTTGTTGATGCTCTCAACTCTTCGCCCAAACGCCAAGCTCCTCGAAACTGCCCAACAGGACCTCAACTTTCTTGTTCAAACCCAAACCCAGGGCATGTGGGCTTATCCATGGAGCCATCTAGACACCAGTAATGCAGCCTTTGCAATATTGGGATTTCGAGCCGCCCATGAAATGGGCCTCACTATCCCAGAAGAAACCCTCACAAAAGCCGCTGAAGGGATTTGGCGATTTCAAGACAAAGAAACGGGTGGTTTCAAATATGAACTTCACCACCAGCCTTCTCAGGGAATGACCGCAGCGATGTTGGGTTCACTAGAAATCCTTGCTGACTTGGGGGCCAAATCAGGCCGAATGCGCAAGATTCTAAAGAAAAAGAAGAGGGAATGGGCCCAGGCGAAATCTTGGCTCGCGGAGCACTTTGCTCCTGACCGAAACGCAGTAGGCGTTCGTTCATGGACCCCCAGTTGGCAATACCCCCATCTCTGGGCAATTGAACGCTATGCTGGCTTTGCCAAGCTGGAGCTAATTGGTGACCATGATTGGTATCAGGAGGGCGCAGCTTGGTTAATCAAAGAACAACGCCGCTCAGGTTGGTGGAATACCGGCGGCACTCGAAGCCTTGAGAGCACATGCTTTGCTCTCCTTTTCTTGCGTCGGGCTACCCTCACTCAAGACCCTGAACTCGCAACTATTTATTCCGCTCTTGATAAGGAAATGCAACCGGATGAACCAACGCCACTTCTTAAGGAAGGTGTGCCCTTTGTTCGTGATTGGATGATTGCAGGTCCTTGGCAGGCCAAGCAAGGGAACGAGTTGTTAGCCAGTCCACCATTCAAACCCCAAAAATTGAAAAACTCCAGGGCTAAGGTGGCCAGGAAGAAATGGGAACACATTCGCTTGCCCGCCGCCGTGGGCGTAAACCTCGAAGAGGTTACCGGCCGCGGAGTGGACAACTTACTTTGGGCACTCTCCACAAATTTAATATTCGATGCTCCCTTGGAATCCCCTGATTTGGAGCTCAGTCTATGGCTGGCCTTGGAAGATGGCTGGAGCGTTTGGCTGGATGGCGAACAAATTGCCTTCGACCAGCGCATTACGGCCCCCATCGCTGAGGAGTTGGTTGCGAATTTTCAACTTTCACCCGGCCCCCACTTCTTATTAATTTTAGTGGATGAGGAATATGGAAATACTCCTTTCTCATGCCGTATCTCCTCAAAATCCGGTGAAACTCCAGAAAACTTCCGCACTCATATCGCCCCTAAAAAATGGCTTCCCCCTAAAGGTTAGGGGCGGCGCGGATATCCTTTCCGGATGGCACAAAACCTAGTGGAGAAGATTGTCCAACGCTTTGCTGTTGGATTACCAAATGGGCAAATCGTTAAAACTGGTGACTTTGTAACCGTTCGTCCACGGCATGTCATGACCCATGACAACACTGCCGCTGTGATGTTGAAATTTAAGGGCTTGGGTGCAACGGAAGTCAATAATCCTGCACAACCCGTTTTCACGCTGGACCACAATGTTCAAGATACTTCTGAAAATAACCTGAAAAAGTATTCAAACATCGAGGCATTTGGCCAAAAAATGGGGGTTGATTTTCATCCTGCGGGCCGTGGCATTGGACACCAAATCATGATTGAAGAGGGCTACGCTTGGCCTGGTACCTTGGTGGTCGCCTCCGACTCTCACTCAAATGTTTACGGGGGCATTGGCGCTCTCGGAACGCCCGTCGTCCGCACCGACGCAGCCGCTTTATGGGCAACCGGTGAAACTTGGTGGCAAATCCCCCCTGTGACAAAGGTAGTTCTTCGAGGAAAACTCCGAAAAGGAGTCAGTGGTAAAGATGTCATTGTTTCCCTTTGCGGCCTTTACAACCAGGATGAGGTCCTGAATCACGCTCTTGTTTTCGAAGGGTCGGGAGTTTCCAATTTGAATATTGCTTCGCGGCTTACGATTGCAAACATGACCACGGAATGGGGCGCTTTGACGGGCATTTTTCCCTGTGATGAAAAAACGGTTGCGTGGTATCGAGAGCGCGAGGGAACTCATCCCGCTCTGAAATCCTCCGCTATTGATGAGCTTGAAAAGTCTCCCCTTCAAGCGGACGAAGACGCCCAATATGCCCAGGTCATTGAGTTGGACCTTGATAGCGTTGTTCCATGCATATGTGGCCCCCATACCGTCAAAGTTATGGAGAAGGTCTCGGATGTCGAAACCCAAAAACGCAAAATCAACAAGGCATACCTTTTATCTTGCACCAACGCGCGGGTAGAAGATTTAGCTGAGGCCGCTGATGTTCTGAAAGGCAAGTCCGTGGCTGACGAGGTTGGCTTCTACCTTGCACCCGCCTCGACTGAAGTGCAGCGCGAATCCGAATCACGAGGTGATTGGGCTACTTTGTTGGCGGCTGGCGCGAAGGTGCTCCCTGCCGGTTGCGGCCCGTGCATTGGGATGGGCGAGGGCCTTCTTGAAGATGGTGAGGTTGGTATTTCTGCAACGAACCGTAACTTCAAAGGTCGAATGGGTTCCAAAGACTCGGAAGCCTATCTCGCATCCCCTGCTGTGGTTGCCGCAAGCGCAATCGCTGGACATATTTGTGCACCGGATAATCTCCAAGGCTCCGGCCCTGATCGCCAACTCTCGATTCCGCCTCAACCCAACCCGGAAGCAACTGAAACGCCCATCCTTGAGGGCTTTCCTACCTCCATTGAAGGTGAACTCCTCTTCTGTGATGCAGACAACCTCAACACGGACGGAATTTACCCAGGAAAATACACTTACCGCGAAGACATGAGCCCTGAGGAAATGGCTGCCGTCGCGATGGAGAATTATGATCCGAAGTTTCAACAACTTGCCCAGGAAGGCGACCTACTGGTGAGCGGGTTCAATTTTGGAACCGGTTCCAGCCGGGAACAAGCCGCCACGGCGATTCAATTTCGAGGAATCCCCTTGGTGATTGCGGGCTCCTTTTCGGCAACTTACAAGCGAAATGCTTTCAATAATGGGATTGTCCTAGTCGATTGCCCCAAAATAGTCGAATGGCTTCGGAAACAAGGCCTAGACTCTGCTCCAACCATCCGGACATCTCTACGGGCCAAGCTGGACTTCAAAACGGGTACCATTCACCTGGCGGAACATTTCTTCCCCTTCTCCGCTTTGGGTCCAACCGCACAAGAACTCATTATTGCCGGGGGGCTCGAAAACTTGGTTCAATCTCGGCTCGCCTAATTGTTTAGAATCCCCTAATGGCATCCATCCGCCGAGCACTCTTGGGCCTTCTTGTTGGTCTCTTTGTTGGCATCCTCCTGGGCTTTGCCGAGGGTGGACTTGTCCTTCACATTCATGGCCTTCGCTTTGCCAGCCCTTTTAAGGAAGCCCTCAAGCTCGGAATCAACTACGGGGTGGTCATTGGTGCTTTTGTCGCGCTTTTCCGCTTGTTGATTTCCAAGATTGGCCTTCGCGGAGCTTTTTCCCTTTCCTTGGGCCTCGGTTTCCTTTTCCTTGGCTCACACTGGCTAGGCAAAGGAAGCGGCTTCATGGAGACCGGATTGCCTGCTTGGATTGCCGCTGCGGGCACCTCGGTTATTTTGGTTTATCTTCTTCGAAAACTACCGAAGAGAATCGAAGTTCGTTCAGGTGTTCTCGCTGGCTTCCTTGCCGTTGCAATGGTTCTTTTCGCTCCTGACCAAACAACAGGCGAAACAAGTTCCAAACAAACGGCCTCCGAAGATGCACCAAATGTTGTTGTACTTCTTATTGACACCTTGCGCGCCGACCATCTTTCCTGCTACGGCTACTCTCAACCCGGAACACTTTCTCCAATTAGCCCTGTCCTTGATGGAATAGCTGAGCAAGGAACTTTATTTGAGAACACTTATGCTCAAGCGCCTTGGACTCGACCATCGGTTGCCTCTTTGATGACCGGCCTTTATCCAACGAGCCATGACACAGTCACCATGTATGACCGGATGCCGGATGGCCTCGAAACCATTGCAACCCTGCTTCAAAACCGGGGCTATCGGACTGCTGCCTTCTCTGCAAACGCTCAGGTTTCTCCTAACTTTGGCTTTAACCGAGGATTCGATTTTTTCTGGACGGATGTTTCTTACTCTTTGCGAAATTACTGCGCTCTCAACAACTTGCGCCGAGATTTCATTCATGGCCTCGTAGCAACCGCTCCAAAGTTAGCCGCCAAACTCCAAGGTGGCTCGGAAAAAGGTGGTGATAAAACGCGAAGTTCTGAAGCAAAGAAGTTGAATGGGCAGGTAATGGGTTGGTTGGACGACCAAAAAGACAACACTCCAACATTCCTTTATGTTCAATACATTGACCCTCACGACCCCTACGACGCTCCAACTGGTTGGCAGCCCGAAGGCGTGCCTGGAATCCATGAAGTGATGGGTGGAATTGATTTTGGCTCCGAGATGGACTCCCCACCGCGGCCCCTTGAAGGCTCCATTTTTCCTGCGCCACCTGAAGCTGGCCTAACCGACTTATTGGCGCACTATGATGCTGAAATCCGTTACTGCGATTCTGAGGTTGGAAACCTCATATCCACCCTCGAAGAACGCGGAATTTTGGGCCCGGAAGATTTTTTAATCATCACTGCTGACCACGGAGAAGAATTTTATGACCATGAACAATGGAAGCATGGGCATTCTCTATTCCAGGAAATGATTCGCGTCCCACTTATTATTCGGGGCCCCAATATTCTTGCTCAACGACAAGAGACCCCAGTTCAGCTTGTAGATGTGCTCCCAACGATTTCCGAGTGGACAGGTGACCCGCTGACTTTCCCCATTCATGGCCGCTCCCTCACCCCACTCCTGACAAGCGGCTCGTCTCTCGACCCTTTTCCTGTTTTCTTTGAACGCCCGAAGGGGGCTCATCCCATGCAAGCCCTTCGACTCGGGGACCACAAAATAATTCGCGTGAGCTCTGAAAAAGATCAAGATTCAACTTGGCTGTTTTACGATTTAGCGCAAGATCCTCTCGAGAAAAACCCACTCGACACTAACAGTAAAACAGCAATTCGACTCAAATCATTGCTGGAAGAATACCGAATCAAAACCGTTGAGGACCGTGTTCAATCTTCCCGAAAAACTGAGTTGTCCGGTGATGTAGCTGCCGCACTTTCTTCTCTTGGTTACCTTGATGGTGACGAAGAGGAAGACTAACGATATAAAAGTTCTACATCGGGATCCACAGCCGGAGCGGACACTTTACTGCCAAGAGAGAACTTGTGCGTCCGTTGGCGAACCTCGAATACTTGTTTCTGGCGTTTGCCTTCGCCATTTGTCCATTGAAGAGGGAGCCGAAAGCGAAACAAATCCTCTTGGAGCTGTTCAACAAAAACAGATTCTCCTTCCCACCGAATTGAAAGTTGGGGACAACCCGGACGGTCGAGCCATTGCTCGAAGAACCAGCCCAATTTTCTCCCGCTTGACGCCTCCATTGCTTCAATAAACTGTGGAGTTGTGGCAATCCCTGGAGAAATCGATGCGTAGTAGTTTGAAATGCCTTCAAAGAAGGCACCATCTCCTAACTCCCCTCGGAGCATATGGAGGACCCATGCGGCCTTCTGGTAAGTGTTTGGAGCAGAAGAACTAAAAAAGTCGTCCGGTGCCTCAAATTCCTTCCATCGAATAGGCCGAATATCGGAACAACTTGAGCTTCGCCAGCGGCGGCGCGAACCCTCCATAGAACGGCGCAGAGGCGGACCGCCCACTTGAGCGTGAAGCCAAGGCCCAAAATAAGTTGCAAAGCCTTCGCTCAACCAGGCCTCGTACCATTCGCCATAACCGGCGGCATTCCCAAACCACATGTGAACAAATTCATGGGCAAGCGTGCCAACTCCACGGTCACGACCATCAAATAGCCGTTCCATGATCCAAGTATTCCCAGCGTTCTCCATCCCACCCCATCGAGTTGGAACTTGAACTACGCAATACTTCTCCCATGAGTAAGGACCAAAGGTAGATTCCATAGATTGCATCCATTCGGCGTGATGCTTTAGCCCAAGGCGCGCCCGTGGTTTATCTTTTTTGTAAATAAAGTGGGGAATCAGGCGGGGGTCCCCTTTTTCCTCAATCCGCGCCCAAGGCGCAGCCGCAAAAGCAAGCATATAGGTCGGAAGGTCTGTTTTTGTTTTCCAAACCCCATCGCCATCTTCATCCAATCCACTGGAAATGAACTCCCAACCTTTTGGCACATTGACATGAACGGAAAATGAAGCCCGGTCAGAGGGATGGTCTTCACATGGAAGCCAGCCACGCGCTCGGGAAGAAAAGTGGTCGGTAAAGAGAACGGGCTCCCCATGTCGCCCCTCTTCAAAATATAGGCCATCAGGAGGGGTGCCTGATAAATGAACTCGCAACTCAACGATAGAACCCTTGGGTAATTCACCGCCGAGGAGAACCTCTAAAAGTTGACCATTGCGGAGAGTCTCCAATTTTTGATTCTTCGCATTAAAAAATTCCATGGACCACTTTTTTCCTTCAGTGGAGTGGAGCCAAATTCGGTCGCTGGAAGATTGAAGCTGGAAGCGCATATTTACATCTGCTTCTACGAATGTTTCCTCATAATCAAAAGACAAATCAATCTCATATGAAAGGGCGTCTTGCTCTTCAAAACCGGCAAACTGAGGCGGGAGTACCGCGAATAAAAGTGATGTAAGGAACATAGGTTTCTAGGCTGCAGTCTGAGAGGAGGCCCTTTCAACTAGAGTTTTGACCAACTTCTCAATGCCCTCTGCCACTTGGGCTATGTTTTCAGCAAGCATGTACGCAGGTGTGCTCAAAATATTGTTTGTTTCGTCAATGTGAATGTCATTAACAGGACAAATGATGTGTTTGGCCCCCATAGCTTCCAGAGCTTCGGCAGTCCCTTCATCTGAGCCAATCGTAAGTTCAGGACAAACACTCGTTTCCCTAAAAACTGCAGCGCAGATGGCTGGAGCAATGCAAATAAATCCGCAAGGCTTTCCCTCTGCGTGAGTTTCCTGAATCAAGCGAGAAATAACTTCATCCACTTCACAATCAGCACCCCTAAGAGCAAAGTCGCTTAAATTTTTCGCAGCGCCAAAACCACCAGGAAAAATGAGGGCATCCCAATCCTTCGAATTAAGCTCCTTTGCCGGCTGAATGTCGCCACGAGCAATTCGGGCAGATTCTTGGAGGATGTTTCGGTTTTCATTCTCAACTGGCTCACAAGAAATGTGGTGAACAACATGCAATTGTTCTTTATCTGGAGCAAAGCAAACAACATCAGCGCCAGCTTTGGCAAGTGACAAAAGAGTCAGAACAGACTCATGGATTTCAGCGCCATCGTAAACGCCACAACCGGACAGACAAACTCCTACGCGAACCATTGGGAATCCTTGATTGAAGGGTAATTTGATGCCTTGGAAATTTCTAAGACTACCCCAGTGTAGTCTTGCGCCTCAGACTTCGAAGCCTTCGCTTTGAGGCATCTCTCCCATTTCGCCCTCAGAAAAAACCAAGCGGTCAACAGGTCGGCCGTTTTCCAAGTGTTCTGACACAATTTCTTCGGCATCATCTGGAGTAAAACCGTGGTACCAAATATTGTCGGGATAAACCACCGCCCAAGGTCCGCGATCGCATGTCCCCAAACAGCCGCTCGCCAATGCGCGCAGAGGTCCCCAAAGCATCTTTGCTTGCAAGGTTTCGGTCGCCCGTTGAAGAAAATCGGCGGCGCCTTGACTGCCACATGATTCTCCAACCGCAGGCGGGCGTTGTGCGTGGCAAACAAAGAGAATTTTCTTGGCAAGTGGCATTTTATTTTTGGCTGGGTCTCTTGGACTTCTGGCGAGATTCAAATCGCTCGGCAAACCTTAAGACCTGAGTTCTGTATTCCCAAGGGGATGGTTTCCGAGTTCGAATGGCATCCTTGTAGGATTCAATCCCCCCACATTCCAAAATTCTTCTGCTTACTTTTCCCGGACCTTGACGATAGGCCAAAAGAGCCAAATCTTGATCACCATCAAATTGCGCTAATAACTCAGAAAGATAGTGGGCTGCCAAAAGGAGGTTATCTTTCGGAGAATAGGGTGGGCCATCGACTGAGTAGCGCGTTGCCAATTCCCGAGCAGTCTCAGGCATTAATTGCCCAAGCCCCATAGCTCCGACTGAAGATATGGAATCAGCATTGCCACGGCTTTCTGCATAAACAACCCCGTAAAGGAGCCACGGATTTCTCAATCCTGATTTTTCGGTGGCTTCCTCAATAATTCGTGCGTGTTCCTCTACCGCAAGCACACCGTCGAATTTTTGCTGAACCAGAACTCCAGCCACGGTCAACAAACAAACCAGAAGAAGAAAACTCCTCAACCCTTGCGACTCGATAGCCACTCCTCCCACTCCGAAACAATGCGCGAAATTGCCGCGTCGGAGGTTTCCCAGCCAACCGGCTGCATATTGCGTTCGGTCATGATGAAAAGCTGGTAGGCGGTGGGCGCGCGTAAATGCCGAGGCCCATCTTGTAGCAACTGGATTAGAGCCTGAATGTGTGCCGTCGTTGGCTCATCGGAATCTTCGACTGCCTTTAAAGAGTACCCGTAGCTGGTAGCAGTTCGGGAAAGCCACTCGAATGGTTCTTCTTGTCCATGTTCCAACCACCACGCAGCCCAAACACCGGCAGGGTCAGGCATGTTGCGGAAATCAACTGTGGTGCAACTGGCTAAGGCGTGCAAAATTTCTGGGTCGCGAGGACTCTCGGGCAGTAAATCTATCAATACGCTTGCAGATTTAGGAATGCCTAGGCGACCAGCCAAAATGGCTACGCGTTTGGAAGCCACTTCCGGCGATTCCAAAAGGGTCGAGTAAACCAGAATCGCTTTCGATATTCCTCTTTTCTCCAAGGCGATGGAAAAATCTCGTTCGAGAATTCCACCAGCGTATTCTGGAAGGAGGCGGATAAAAGCTTGGTCAACTTCATCGCCTGGAAGCAAAGCAAGGGCTCTTACCGCATCAAGGCGAAGGCCGGCATCTTCTTCAGGAAGCGCGGCAGCTGAAACAGCAGAAAAGGCGCGCGCATCGCCTAGGGCGCCCAAAGCCTGGATTGCCTCACGCCGAATGGCCCGGATTTGAGAGGGCTCGGCGAACGGCAATAGGCTGGCTACGACATCTTGGTCACCCAATTCACCAAGGCTACGAATTGCCATTCGAACAACAAGCGCGTTGGAATCTTTAAGGGCTTCCAGAAGGGCTTCACGCCCAACAGCGCCGGCTTGGCCCAATGCTCGTGCACCTGCGACCCGAACAACCAAGCGTTCATCCATGAGAGAAGTCTTTGAAGCTTCAGGGCCCAATTCCAATAACCCTTCCATGAGAACTTTGGAACGGAGAGGTTCGTCAAGCTCAGTGACCGCGCCTAGAAATTCAGGAAGCATGTCCGAAGAAGCTCCGTGAAGAGCAAGCCACATGAGAAAATCCACCAACTCGGAATGATGCTGTCGAGTTGAAAATTCTGACAAGCACGCCCGCCCAAGCTCTTGATTCCATAAACCGCCAATTCCACTTTGATTCGACAAGTGCTCACACCATTCAAGGAGTAAATCATCATCCGTGGAGGCCATACGGTCGCGAGTGATTCCCAGTTTGAATTGAAGAGCCTTCAATTCGGTCGCGCCGTCCCAGGCAGGCAATCTTTCAAGGATAAACTCGCGGGCATTGGCCACGGGAGCAAGTTTTTGCCACTCAAGGGACTCGAACAAATCGTCTAAAACCAAAAGGAGGCTGTGCGACCATGCCGGTTGAGTAGCCCCATAAAAAGACATCGGCTTACGAAGGGGGCCCGCTTGAAGTTCAAGGCTGAAGCGGAGATCCCCCTCAGAATTGCCGTGAACTCCTGGAACTGCATCTTTAGAAAAAACGCCCGCCCTATCTAAGGCCTCATAAAGCCTACGAAGATCCATGGGGCCGAGCCAGCGGACCTCATCGTCTTTTTGACCGGTGGATGGGGCATCAATTCCTAAAAACATTCGGCTCTTTCCGCCAGTTGCCCAACGAAAAGAAAGAGCTGAAAGATTTGAAGGGTTTAATGCGATAGCAGACCGCACTCCCCTGAAGTCCTGATTATTTTGCTCGAACCAGGTTAGCCAAGAAGCTCGACCCTCTTTGCTCAGGTCAACACCAGAAAAACGAATCAGGCTCCGCTCTCCCAAGCGTGCAAACCTGGAATACTGAGGGTAGAAAGAAGAGCCGGCAATCGAGCGGATTAATCGATGCAAAATTTCAATATCGTCCATTCCGGAGGAAGGGTGAGCTCCACCTCGGAACTCATATTCGGCAAGACAAGCCGCCGCAGTTCCAGAAACAAAGGTATCACCACTACCCATCCCTGTTCGAAGAAACGGAAGATGCTCGGGGCCAATCAAAAGTTGCTCTGTCTCTCTTTGCATAGCAAGGAGCGCAAAAAGGTAGTAGCCCAATTCAAGCCCAGCAGCAGAGTTTTCTAGCAAGCTCTCAACCGCGGGAAGGTTCGGTTCAAAAGGAGCCGACTCTGAAATACCCGTCAAATGGGAAAGGGCCTGAAAAGCGACAGCAACGGATGAGTCTCGCAGGGCAGCCTTCAGGGCGCTTTGTGCCTTCTCTTCATTCGCGAAGGGGGCAATGAGTCGGGCTGCGCGAAGGCGAGAATCAGCATCGCGGCCGAACTCAAGAAGGCGAAGAAGCTCGGGTAGGTGTGATGGGTCAGATTTTCGAGCGAGCCGCGACTCCACTCCCGGCCGCAAACTTCGGCGAGGGTGAGAAAGCAAACGAATGGCACGAGCAGGAAGGGCACCCTGTTGCAACCGAGCAGCAGCCTCCAGACAAAAACCCGCAACCTTCAAGTCGCCAATGGAGCCTGCCATATCCACAAGCAAATGGGCATCATTGGCTTCACCCACGGATTCTAGAAGCCTTGCCCCCAACTCCACTGTGGGCATATGCAATGAGGTTAATGCGTGCAGCGCAGTTTCACGAGGACGCGCTAACCCAAACTCCCGCAACCGGGAGAGGTACTTCCGTACAACCGCTTCAGAGTGGACTTCTTCATCTTCAAAGGCAGTCCACACAGAAACCAAACGGCCTGAGTGCCCGTCCCAATGGCTGGGGAGCTCAAGCTCCGGCTGAGCTATTTCCTCAGCAGGTTCTTGCTCAGCTTCTTCCACTGGAGCTGGCTCTGGGAGAGGGTCTGGGTATTCAATCTGACCCCAGGCAGGTATTGCGCAAAGGGCAAAGAAGAGGAATGAAAGCAGAAGATGCAAGGTAGGAGGGGGCTGAGGGCCGGGGCCCATTCTAGAAGAGGTCTAGTTCTTGTTTTGGAGCCAGATACGAACTTCGGGATGCCGGAGGGCCTCCACAAGGTCTGCGTCGAGTTCAGGTGAGAAGATTTGAAAGTCACTCCTGCCATGCTGCCGCGTTCCCGAAAAGGCGCCTGGCCCTCTTTGGGCAAGGTCAAGCTCGGAAACAGCAAATCCGTCGGCGCAAGTTTCCAGTTTTTGGAGCCGTGGGAGGGATTTCTCTTCTCCAAACAGAATGCAAGTTCCTTTGTCGGCCTGAGGTCCTCGGGCCAATCGACCGCGCAGCTGGTGCAGGCTGGCCAAACCAAAACGCTGAGCTTGAAGAACAGCCATCCAGGGTATTGCGGGAATATCCAGCCCCACCTCAACAACAGATGTCCCCAAAAGAACTTGAGCCTGCCCAGCTCGGAAGTCGGCAACACGGCTTTGGATTTCAGCGCCGGGTAGGCGGCCATGAATGACGGCCATCTGAATGCCCGGCCATATTTGTGTTTGGAGCTGGTCTTTAAGAGCAAGAAGCCCATCTGGCCCTTCAATATGAGGAGCCACAACAAAAGTGGATTCACCTTTTTCCAATTTGGGCAAGTGTTCTTCCGCCCAGCATTCCCATTTATTCAAGTTAAGCACCTTCGTTGATATTTCTCCACTTGTCCCAGGTCGGGAACGCAATTCGCAAGGTTCCAAAGCTCCATAATGCGACCAGGCCAAGGTTCGTGGAATCGGGGTTGCTGTCATGGTGAGCACATGAGGGTTGTCCCCTTTGGATACCAACTTTGACTTTTGACGAACTCCAAATCGGTGCTGCTCGTCAAAAATAACTAGTCCCAAGTTTGAGAATTGAACGGACTCCGAAAGGAGGGCATGCGTTCCAATTGCAATGGAAGGCTGAGAGCCCTTATCGAAAATAAGTTCGCGAGCGGCCATCCGAGTTTTTGCATCATCGTCTCCTAGAAAGCCAACTACCGGCAACTCAGCACCTTTGAGCCAGACACGAAAAGTATCCAAATGCTGTCGTGCCAGAATTTCAGTTGGGGCCAAGAGTGCAACTCCCTTTCCTTTGGCAGCAACTGCTAGGGAAATCGCAAATGCAACCGCCGTTTTTCCGGAACCGACTTCACCGTGAAGCAGGCGGCGCATGGGGTTGCCCGATTCCAAATCACCTCGGAGTAGTTGCAAAGTTTTTACTTGATCTTCCGTTAGTTGAAACGGAAACCTAGCAAGAATGCGTTCCCAAACTGTTTCTTCCAACTCGGCGTTGGCTCTCGATTGGCTAGCACCGCCAACATTCCGCAAACGGCGGTCTTCTCTGGCTAACACTTCACCCCAAGCAAGCCGACGGCGACCTGTATGAACTTCAGAAAGTTTGGAAGGTTTGTGCACCAACCGAAATGCTTCCCTCAACTCAGGGACAGAAACAAGGGCTCGAAGATTCTCGGGGATGGGGTCCGAAACATCTGCAACTAAATCCAATGCATGCAGGATGGTCCTTCGAATAAAGTTACCAGATAATGCCTCTACCTTTTGGTATTGAGGGACAGGTTCTTCGTTATGGAAATCATTTTCATCCAGAAGTTTCGGAGAGTGGAGTTGAACCCCTTGCTTGAGTGAGACCAATCCCTCAACCCAAAGTTCTCGGTCTGCGGGAAATGCGTTTCGCAAATAGGGCTGATTGAACCAAGGGATTGTGCAGTTCGCATCGCCCGAAATTAACCTAACACAGACAACGGCCCTCCGGCCGAAACCACGAACCCAAGATTTTTCGACCTTACCCTGAACACGGACCCTTTCCCCTTCAAGTTGTGAAAGTTTGGCGATTTCGCAAACTTCCCCAGGTTGGGCATACGCTTTGGGCAGAAGACGCAACAATTTTCCCACATTTGTTATTCCAAGCTCATTTTGGAAACTGGCCACTCTTTTGGCGCCCACGCCCGGTAACTCCATCAATGGGGCTGCTAAGCAGGCATCGGTGGAGGAAGAGTGGGAGACTTTGGGTCGGTCCGGCACCCTTCCAATCTAACGAAATGAAGAAAAATTACCTTCCCTAAAGAGGCTACCGTTACCAAAAGGAAACGCTAACCTCCAACACGGGCCTTCCCTTTCGTGGTACGGTATTTGCAACCGTCCATTCACTATGTTCACCCTTCTCCTACTCTCTTTCGCACCTCTACTTCCCCAAAATTCAATCTTCTCTCCTGGAGATATCGTGATAGCAGATCCAAGTGATTCATATACCTCTCCTAAGATTTGCATTCTTCACCCAGATGGCTCAACCAATCAATATACCCTCCCTTCGCCCATCACATATCCCGATGCCATCCTTGTTGACAATGACGGCTCTCTTCTAGTTTCAAACTACCAGAGCCAATGGGGTCCAAACAATGGAATCTGGAGCATTGATTTCACCAACAACTCTGCTTACCAGCTCAACATCCAACCCCTAGAAGATAACTTTAAGTTTTGTAGAGATACTGAAGGCAATCTCATTGTTGCAGATGGCTTTGCTGGACTTGCAAAAATTAATCCAAGCGGACAGGTGTCGTGGTTCTCGCCCCCGTCCTACTCCTATGACCCCTCTGTTGGCATCGCCTTGGACTACGACGGGGGCTTTATCGTTTCCGAGCCACCCAACTATTTAGGTGGAAGTTCTCAACCAGGTTTTATTCACAAAGTCGATCGCCTTGGAAACCGAAGCATTATTGCCACTGACATAAATATCCTCCCAAAACCTCAAGGCCTAAGTATTGATGATGACGGGTCAATCCTGGTCAGCGATGGTTTTGGTAATGTTGGTGGTGGTCTGGATCGAATGGGGGTAGTCCGAGTGTTCAGGGATGGAACCATGAACCAAATTGCATGGGGTGGCCTGCTAGAGCACCCAGTAGATGTCATCCCTCTCCGATATGGCTTCATGGCCGTTGCTGACTCCTGGGACAGCTCCATCATCATGGTTCCCCCTGGTGGGGCGGCACCGTGGCGCCTGCTCTGGGATTTGGATGACGGTTTAGCAAACAGTAACCCTATTGGTTACCC
This sequence comes from Planctomycetota bacterium, assembly GCA_030748415.1. Taxonomy (GTDB): domain Bacteria; phylum Planctomycetota; class UBA1135; order UBA1135; family UBA1135; genus UBA7888. Next base: position 32,565 of record JASMMA010000014.1, on the reverse strand, counting down.
AAGGGACCTTTGCAAAATCCCGTTCCTTTGGGTGAATTGTGATTCTTCCGTTGGCGTAGGCAATCCTACCCAAATCAAAATTCGTGCATTGAAGAGTTGGGCCCATCAATCAGTTCTGGTTGCCGCATCGCTAGTCCAATCCCCCACCCCCCTATCTACTCTATGGCCGGGTGATGTTCGAACCTCTCACGTGGACCTCAATTCGGCTCAATGGCGGCGAGGAAGACTCGGCCCCAATGGCGAAACGAATGTCATCCTTACGGTTCCCTATAACCCCCACCTCATAGGGAAACGCCTCCACATCCAGGTCTTCCTGCCAAGAGAGCGGGAAATGTCCAACTACGTATCACTTCTAATCCGCTAACTAGACACTGACCCGATCGGCTGGGTCACCTCTCTTTCCAAGTCTTGGTTCAATATGGCTTTAGGAAGGAAAAAGGGAATAGGCCTAGCCCGTGAGCTTTTTTCTTCTCTAGGTCCTTTGCCTGAATGAACTTATCCCGGGGAGTGACCCAGCCGATCGGGTCAGTGTCTAAGAGGGGTGCTTTTCCCTTTTTTGGAAGTTTCCCCTCAAGTCCCTCGTCAAAAAGCCGTTGAAAGAAACACCTACGCTTGGTGCTTTTGCTCGTAAGCATGGGTGTGAGCCTGAGGATGGCTCACCCGGTTCTCCGGGGATATGAAGAGGGAAATGAGCGCTGCGCCTGGGGGGGTGTGGCGCTCTTACTCTTTATGGGGATGAGTATGATTCTTCCATGGGATTCCAAAAAAAGTATGGTCCGTGGGGCTTGATTACCGGCGCCTCCGCTGGCCTTGGCGCTAGTTATGCAAAGGCTATGGCAAAAATGGGCCTCAACCTTGTGCTGGTTGCCCGCCGCGAGGAGCGACTTCAAGAACTAGCTGAAGAACTAGAGTCCAATCATGGCATTTCCACCCTTTGTATTCCCCTAGATTTAACTTTAGATTCTGCCGTGGACACTTTGGAAGAGAAGACCCAGGGGCTGGAGATTGGACTCTTCATAAACAACGCTGGCTTTGGTTACCTGGCCCCCTTTCTTCATCAAAAAGATTCCAACATCTCAAAAATGATCCGCTTGAACTGTGAAGCTCCAGCTCGATTAAGTCGCCTGCTCTTGGCGCCAATGGCCCAAAGAAAACGCGGCGGAATGGTAGTCCTTGCAAGCGCTGCCGCCTACTTGCCCACGCCTCCTATGTCGGTGTATGGAGCAACCAAAGGGTTTGACCTTCTTTTGGGAGAATCCCTTGCCATGGAAATGCGAACTCACGGGGTGGATGTTCTTGTGGTCTCCCCCGGCCACACGGATACTGAATTCCATGGCGTTGCCGGTGTTCAAGGATCTGTTGCCGGCGGCACAGCGAGTCCCGAAGATGTTGTGGAGCAAAGTTTCCGCCTTCTGGGAAAACGAATCAGTTTTGTGCATGGTGGGCACAACTTTTTCCTGACTTGGATAACTCGATTTTTCCCCCGCTCGATAGTTGCCCGACTTTCCTTTCAGGCGCTTAAAAACCGATAACTCAACGGGCGCATTTCTTTGCAAGCCACACTTGTGCCGATTCTCGGTCAGGAAGTTTGCCATCCAGTTGCAACTCAAAGGCTTCGTTGAGGATTTTTCCAATTTTTGGACCCGGTTGGAGCCCAAGCTCCAGTAAGTCACGCCCAAGCAAAAACGGTTGCGGGGCAGAATCTTTTACACCCAAATCGGCGGCGCGATTCAAAAGCCAACGACCGGGTTCCCAGTCCTTCCACTGGGGCATGTTTGAACAATCTCTTCCAGCAGCATCTGACCATGCAACTCGAATCAGAGCGGAAATGTCCACCCGCAATGCAAGTCGCCTTATGGCACCATCCCCCACTTTGGGAGCGAAGAAATACTGCGTTGGGCGCAAATGATCTCGAGTCAACGCGGCAACTTTCGGGGCAATGCCTTCTTGATGGCTCAATCGTTTAAAAAGTGCATGGCTCAACTCACCGCCCACAACATCATGGTTTGGGGATCGCCAACGGCCGCGTTCAAAGTTGGTAGTTTCAGCTTTCCCTAAATCGTGACACAGGATTCCTAACATCTCCACCCAAGGGTCTTCCATTTCATCGCGAATGTGAGCCCCTGCATTCAAACAGAGACAAGTATGGCGAAACACATCGCCCTCCGGATGCCATACAGGGTCTTGGGGGATTCCTCGCAGAGCTTCCAATTCGGGAAACCAGCGGAGTGCGCCAAGCTCCGCAAGACATTGCAAACCTAAGCCAGGAAAAGAACCGCGCAAAAGAAGACCGCGCCATTCCTTTTCGAATCGTTCCACGGGAAGTTCAGACAAGTCCTGCGCCCAACAAAGGGAAACTGTTTCAGGTGCAACTTTCCATGCAAAGCGGGCAACAAATCGGGCAGCGCGAAGAACTCGAAGAGGGTCCTCTGAAAATGCAGGCGAAACGTGTCGCAAAAGGCCAGCCTTCAAATCACGCTGACCCGAGAATGGGTCAACAATCTCGTTTGTGATGGGATCTTGCAGCATTGAATTAACCGTAAAATCCCGACGGGCAGAAGCCTCTTCAGGGTTCAATTCCGGGTCAGCTTGAATAGAAAAACCTTTATGTCCGGGACCAGTTTTGGACTCTCGACGGGGAAGGGAAATCTCCAGGTCCCCGAACCCGGTCGCTAGATGAATTACAGCAAACTGCTGGCCCACAAAATGTATCTTGCCAAATGGGGCAACGACTTTTTCGAGAACATCAGGCTGGAGGCCATAAACCTCAAGGTCGGCATCTTGCGGTGCAAGCCCTAACAATGAGTCCCGGACAGCCCCGCCAACCAAAAAGGCTCGCCCACCCGCCTGTTGACAGGCTTTGGCAATCTTAATGACCAAATCCCCTAACTTGGGCTCTGCAAATGCGGGGAAGGTATTTCCCATACCTTTAGTTTAAGGCAACACGGCGCATTAGAAGTAACCCAACTCTCGCAAGGCATCTACGATGTCTGAGGCGATGCGATTCCTGCCATATTCAGACGGCACTTCCCCTCTTTCCCGAAGAAAGAAATTCAAATAACTCGCAACCTGGTCGGCAGGCGGAGCAGGCTTCCCTTCCATGCGCGAAAGTTCAAGGGGATCGTTCATCAGGTCGTAGGCTTCCCAGGGCTTAAGCCAAGAAACTGATTCGGGGACACCTTGAGATGGACGCGGTTTCCGCTTCATTTGCTCGGACGAAACGACTAAGTTCCGGACAAGCTTCACATTTGCATAACGACACATTGCGTTATCAAAGGATGCGTGCCGTGATTCAGCGTAAACAGGCACCTCCGGAATGGGATGCCCGAACAACGCCGGCGCCCAAGAGCGGCCCGGAAGATTCTCTTGAGGTTCAAGGTTGAGAAGGTCTATCAAACTCGGAAAAAAATCAACATGAGAAATTGGTGTTTGATTTGATCCGGCTTGAACTCCTGGTATTTTCAACCAGAAAGGAACACGAATCTGTTCTTCGTATAGAAGGTCTCCATGATCCGTCGCGCCATGCTCACCTAAAGCTTCGCCGTGGTCGGCGGTAAAGAAAACCCATAGGGGGCGGGCGGTCGCCGTTCGTTTTTCTTGGATTCTCTTTAGGAAGCCAGCGAGAATTTTCCGCGAATAAAGAAGTTCGGCATCGTAAGCAACTTGCCATGTCCGCACTTCGGAAGCAGGGTACCCCGGAGAGGGCCCCGTTTCCCAAGCTTGCATATCAGAGGCTTGCAAAAACTCCTTGGAGGGGGGTTCGTAGGGCCAATGGGGCTCAAAAAGGTGTGTCCACAAAAACCGTGGGCGATTCGGAGGTGCGGACTCCCAAAGTTGGAGCGCTTTACTTAAAGTTTCTGCACCAGGCCTCGTAACTTGACCAGCTCCAAACATCGCAAAGAGAGGGCGAATCAAACGGAAATGGCGCAGGTCTCGAAACTTGCCCCTCACACCCTCTTCCACGTGTGCGAATTCTTGGAAGCCGGCCGAAAAGCCAAATGCGGGATCAAGATGGATGACTGATGGCGCCGCCATCGTGTAGAAACCAGCCCCGCGAAGAGATTTCGGCAAACTGACGCCTCCGGAGAGGTTGCCACCGTTATTCAAAACACCATGTTGGTGTGGGTGTAGGCCCGTGAATAAGCTGGCGTGAGCAGGAGCGGTGAGCCCCGTGGGTGTGTAAGTAATCGGGAATTGAAAACTCCCCTCATCAAAACCATCGCCGCCGAAAGATTTGGAAACTTCGTACCACCGATCTGCACGAGTTGTATCTAAAGTTATGAGGAGAATATCGGGGTGCTCTGGATTGGCTTCCCTTTGCCAAGCTCCATTCCCCCACACTCCCATAGCCACCAAAAACAAGAGAAGTGTGGCAACTGACTTTAAGAGCACTGGCGGAATTCGAGGGAGGAATTTTCGAGGCAAAATGCAAACACAACCAAAGACGCCTCCGTAAAAAATCGCGCCATGAGAGAGCGATTTCCAACTTAAAATTCCAATCCCTTCAGCCAACGCCAAAAGAATGCCAAAAACTGCTCCTGTTAAAAAAGCTGAACGGCGAGTAATCTCAGCTCCCCTCTTCGACATATCCCAAGTGCTCCAATAGAGCTTGTTGTTCAGGGTTCGAGTTGCGTTCCGACGAGCCCGATGAATGAGATAAAGCGGTTTCAACCATCTTCATCAATTCTTGGACTTTCTCTTCATTGAATTGGAGTAAGTTGCGAGCCTCACCGGGATCCTCATTCAAGTTGTATAGCTCTAGGGCTTCATTCCCACGGAGTCGAAGGCGAACATGGAGCTTCCATTCTTGATGTCGAATGGTCAACTCCATTCCTGCCCTTTCGATGTGGGCTCGCTGTCTGTCCTCCTTTAGCGACAAGGTTTGACTAAGGTCTCGCCCAGGAAAGCCATCGGTTGAAAGTCCGGCAAGGCCGAGAAGCGTGGGGGCAACATCTTCCAGATGTGGTGTAATCGACATTTCCCCACCCTTCATTCCGTGGCCAACAACAATAAAGGGGACCCGAAGCAGCTCCTCATACATTCCACGGCTGTGCAAAATTAGGTCATGCTCTCCAAAATGTTCCCCATGGTCGGATGTGAAAAGAATAACAGTGGGACGCACATCCAGCGATGCAGCCTTTATGAGTTCTCCCATGAGAGAATCAACATATAGAATCTCCTCGTCGTATAAGTCCATGAGGGCACGAGCGGCGACCCGAGCATCACGGTGCCTCGACGCTTGCTCAGGAGTTTGCCCTTCAACTTCCACCAAGCGGATATCTTTCTCAAGAAACCTCATAAGGTCCCAGGACCCAGCAGTGTTTTCTCGCAAGGATTCAGGAATCGACTCAATTTCGAAAAAAGAGCCTGACCAAGGAGAAGGTGGTGCATAAGGGAAGTGTGGATCTAAAAGATGAAAGAACATAAACCATGGCTGATTTCTTCCATTTAGCTCATTCAAGATTGCCTTTGCATGACCAAGAGCATTGTTGCCATCTGCCATTGCCTGGGAGTCTTCGGTGGGTGGCGGCAGTAAATACGGAAACCAAATTCGAGACAGTGCAAATGGGCTGATCCAACCAAGCCAGGAGTGGGCTTGAGTTGCATGGCGGGCAGCACCATGAATGCCAGGACGCCGAGCGAGCGTGTCTTCGTAAAGATCAAAGCCTTGAGAAAATCCTGAGTCCCCTCTCAAAAAACCATTCATCACAATTCCAGCCGTGTTCCAGCCGGCCTCTTGAAATCGTTCTGCTAAGAAAGGTATGTTTTGAAGAGGAAGCTTATCTCTGTTGTCCCTAACTCCATGCTGCAAAACAGGAAGGCCCGTCAACATTGAAACATGAGATGGCAATGTTTGGTTCGAAGTTGCCAACCCAAAAGAAGCCCAAGACCCCCTATTTCGAAGTTCCGTCAAATGAGGAAGGCGGTCTGCAAGTTCAAGGACCCGGTCAGCCCGAAGAGTGTCCACCGAAACGAGAAGTACGTTGGGGCCTAACAAGGGCTCATGATTCTCTGGAAAAGAAAGATGGGTCTGAATATCAGCTGGCTTTTCCAATGAGGAGGGAGCTAGGAAAAGGAGCAACCCAATGATGTAGGGCGCTGATGCAGCTACCAAGGAAACCCTTTGAAAGGGGAGAATTGCCCTGAGCCGTGGCGCGAAGATGACCATCGCAGGAATGGCCAAGAGACTCAGATAAAAGGGGGAAATCCAGTTTGAGAGGAAAGGTGGTAACGCAAGGCCCACGCCTACCCAGAAAGTTTCCGCCTCGGATTTAACCAAGCGGGGCAAAAGGGACCCAAAAATTAAACGGAAGGCGGTTGCAGCCAGGAGGGCGCCCATCAATGCGAGAACTAGAGCCTCTCTCATTAAAACTTGGGGGAATGCAAGCCCAAAGCCGCCATCGACCAGGGCAAACCAACCAGCTCCTGCAAGCAATCCTCGTAACATTCGTTTCATCCTAACGCACTCGCGACTCATTATTCATCGGTGGCGAATTCTGTGGTTCGTTCAATCCCAACCACGCAACGCTTTTTGCAGGACCCCTCTTGCGCTCGGATTAAGCGGTGAGCTTCAGCAGAGCGTGGGCGCTCTGGGTGGTAAACATGAAAAACAACCGCTCGGTTTAATAAAGGGGTCAGCGTGTATCCGGAATTCCTCAAGCAAAGTTCAAGGCCTCGATCTTCGCAACCATATACCTTCCATTCTTCGTCATAACCATTTACTGCAAAAAATGCCTCGCGGGAAAGTCCGAAATTTACCCCCATCAACTTTCTACTTCTTGGATGCAAAACCCTACAAAGAAAAGAAGGCAAACGAATCCCTAAAGACAATCGCTTCGTATCTCCCATTATGGAAGAAAACAAGAGTGCGGAATTGAGAGAGTCAAAAGCGCCAGCCTCAATCTTCTGGAAGGAAATGGTTTCTGATATTTTTGGCCCCAACTTCACTCGACGACCGCAAAGCACTGTGTTGTTGGGAGCTGCACGGACATAGTCCTCAATCCAGCGGCGATGGGGAAATGTATCGCCATCAATAAACAAAAGAAAGTCGCCCGTCGATTGACGAACGGCCTCATTTACGATTCGAGATTTTCGGAAGCCACGGTCAGCATGCCAACAATGGCGAATTGGAAATGGTAGTTTTTCGACCCAGCTTTGGATAAGGGCTTTGGTTTCTTCTCCAGAACCGTCGTCTGCAATGAGAACCTCATCGGGGAGCCTTGTTTGGCGACCCAAAGAACACAAAATAAACTCCAACTCCCTTGGAGAATTGTAGGTCGGAATCACAACGGAAAATTTCATGAGGGCTCGCCTACTACTCCAGGGCTCCAGCAAGGAATCGGGCGAGCTTCATTCTACTTGGGAAACCCCTTGGGGCGAAGCTAGACTCCATAAAATGAACATCCTTAAGTTCATCTTTTTTTTCCTCTCCGGCCTTGCGCTCATGGGTGTTGTCCAATCCCTTGGCGGCATGGGCTCAAGGGCGGTCAATGTGGATTTTGGACTAAGAGATAGCATTTCAGTTTGTGTAGGCGGGAATATTCTTACAGGGCTCGTATTAGCTCTTCTAATCTCGGTTTATTGCCTGCTTCGAAGAAAGCAACCACAAGCTCCATCAACTGGTTTTTGGGCGGGCACCGCTTTGGGTTGCGCCCCTCTCATCTCCTTTACTGCTCAGGAATTTTTTAACTGGTCCGGAAATCCAAGTTCCGGCATTTGGGCTTCCATCCCACTTTTTCTATTCGCTCCAATCCTGAACCGAAAACTCTCCATCAAGCCAATGGTTTCAGGTGGCATACTCCTAGCTTCACTTTTCCTTTGGAGCGCTGCATTTTGGGGATGGGTTCCGAGCATAAACACAGAGACTGCTCAGGTTGGGTTCTCGGAATCGGACAAGCAAGTTTCCGAACAGACTCCGGATGTTGTTCTGATTTCAATCGACACCATTCGTGCAGACGCCATGCTCGGGCCAAATAGCGCCCATACCCCCAACTTTATCTCCCTCATTGAGAAGGGGCTCTGGGCTGAAGCCGCAATTTCGCCCTCCAATCAAACCATCCCCGGACACGCGGGAATGCTCACGGGATTGGGAACTGGAAAGCTAGGATTACTCGACAACTCATATGCCTTTCCAACCTCTGTCACTTACCTGCCTGAGTACTTTCAAAAAGGGGGCTGGAACACTTCGGCCGTCGTGAGCAATGGTTTGTTAGCTCGACCTACTGGACCCAGTATGGGCTTTGACCATTATTCAGATGAGGTCGTCCTCGAAAGCCACCATATCCGCATCATTCGTGCCCTTGAAAAACTAACATTAATTGGGTGGATAACTGGTACCAAGGACCTTGAAGCTATCGCCAAGGTTGCTTTCTATAGCGATGGCAGCACTCGCTTCCCAGCTGAAGAACAGGACCTTGGTCTTGGATATCGCACAACTGACAAGGCACTGAATTCTTTAGAAGCCCTTTCTACTTTCAAGAGCCCGTATTTCTTTTTCCTTCACTACATGGACCCGCACGACCCCTACAACGCTCCAGACGAGTTTGCGCAGACTCGGCCAAGGAATGCTAATTCCGGCACAGTGTTGGGAATTGATTTTCCCGCTTACCTGGAAGAAGTGGACTTCCTCGACGCACAATTAGGGAAAGTGCTTGAGGCTATCCAAGCAAAAAAAAGGCCCACGATTATCGCTATCACCGGTGATCATGGTGAGTTCTTTTTGGAGCACAACCTTACTGGCCACAGGAAACATGTATTTGAAGAAGTGCTCCAAGTTCCCTTTGTTCTACATGGACCCGGTATTCCTCATAAAAAGTTGGACGAGGCCTTTCTTGAAGATATTGCCCCCACCCTCCTTGCTCGATGCGGCTTTGATATTTCGAGCCTCGACTTTGATGGAGTCAATTTGTTGGACAATCCAAGCGTTGGAAGAATCCATGTCGCACGAGACACAAACCGAATCGCCATACGCCAAGGCGACTGGAAGTGGATAACTGAGCTGGACAAATCTGGAACCCCTATTCCCTCACGAAGTGGGTTCGTAAACCTTAAGAATGATCCTAAAGAGAAAAATTGGCCATCCTCTCTACCAGGACCCAAGGGGTTTGATGTTGCAATTCAATTCATTCTGGAGGAGTTAAAAGCTACTGTTGGCAAAGTTGACCTGACAGAAAACAGAAAAGAACTCCTGGAGCAACTCGGCTACGGTGATCTTCTGGTTGAATAGGGCATGAAAATTATCTGCGCCGCAAATGCATTTGAGGGACATTACCTCCAAAAGCTGAGTTCTTCGAAAAATCTGGGGGAAGGCTCAGGAGGGCGGAAGTACTTTCGGTTTTTTATCGATGGCCCTTGGGGCAACACTCTATTCATGAAAAACTTCGGCTCGGGCAATAAAGCTCGCAAAGGCGCCCTTCTTGAGTTTCAGAACTCAGGGCTCCTTCAAGAAGAAGGCGTCCCATGCGTTCAAGCATGGGCGGTCGTGCAGAATGCTGATGACTATTTACTTTTCCTGACTGATTATGGCGAATCAAGCTCCTTAGACCGAGAGAAACTAATTCAAAACCCCCGCCTGCTTAAGAAACTCGGCGCTCTTGTCTCAAAACTTCACTCTTCGAATCTAGTCCATGGTGATTTGCATATTTGGAATCTCCTTCACGATAACGAGGACATTTTTTTAACCGACCTTAAAACTCTTCGCTCATCTTCCTCATCAACTGCGAGACTCCTTGATTTTGGGCACCTTCTTTCAAGGCTGAATCCCCTTCCAACCGAACTCCTCCTCACTCTTTCCAACGCCTACTCTGGAAACATTGCGCCTCCTGAAATGGAAAAGGCCGGCTGGGTTAGATTCCGCGAGCATCAGTGCAACTTGGATCGCCGAGCAAAAAGAGAAGCCCATGGGACCCATCCAGCTATTTGGAGAATCGATTCGTTTGACACCCAGACCATTCAAACAAGGACCTTACTAAAGGACAAAGCGGAATCTCCATCTTCAGTACACCTGGCCGTTCTCCCGGATAGCTCTTCAGCTGTTTACAAGCACTACCGACCCACAAAGCGCTTGGACCTCCGAAATGCATTTGGTTTTTCAAAAGCGCTCAAATCCTTATTTGCCGCTGAGTCGCTTCAACGCCGCAATATCCAAGCGGCCAAACCACTTGCTTGTTGGTCTGATTCATCGGTGGGCTCCTTCCTCTTATTGGAAGATTTATCTCATCTCCCTAGGCTTCAAGATTCACTTGCTGAACTTTCACAAAAAGAGCGGCGAAAGCTCCTCCAAGAGCTAGGCGCCTTCACTCTTCGTCTTCATCAAAGCGGTGTGTACTACCGGGACCTCAAACCCAGCAACATTCTTGTTAACCAAGATGCTTCAACTGAAAACCGATTCGTACTGATCGATCACGACCGAAATCGTTTTCTTCGCAGACAGCTACGCCCCACCGAGGCCGCGAAGGACTTGGCCGCCCTTCATGTGGGTCTTTACAAAACTGTCCCTGCTCGCGATCTCCTCTTCGGGTTAAAACAGTACGGCATATCCATTCTTCCTCACCTTGAGTTCGCTACTGCGGCTCGTCTTCAAAAAAGAGGGCAAGCCATGATTCCTTTTCTCACAAAATGAAAATCGCCCTTTCCGGAAGATCGGAACCTGCAAGCCAATTTCGGGAATGTCTAGAAAGGGGAGGATTTCAACTTCAAACCCAAAGTTGGGGTTGCGACCTAGTACTTTCCTTCAAACCTAAACTCCCTCGTTTAGGCAAGTCCCCAAAAATCCTCTGCTTGGATTCTTTCGAATCCCTTGATCATGGAGAATCGCGACACCATTCCGAACGCATTATCCGATCCGTGCAACGGGCCTCTGGTGTCGTTCTGCCCTCTAAATATTCTCTAGAGCGGTTCAACTTTCATTTTCCGAGTTTTCCGGAAGATTCGATTTTAGTTCATTCCCCTCCACGGAACGAAGTTCGACCTCTTGAGCAAAACGAGTATGCAAAAATCCTATGCGAACTTGGAATCAATCGCCCTTTCTTTTTTCACCTACCCGGAAATGAACATGACCCATCCATCCCTGTGAGTATTCAGGCATTCCAATCCAGCCAAGCCCCCATCGCTGGCATGCAGTTCGTCCTTCCCCAAGAAGTCTCACAAGCGAACAGAATTCCGGGGCTCTTATGCCTTCCCAAATTGAGCCCCAATCAAATCCATGCCCTTCATTCGGCGGCGGAGGCCGTTATTGCCCCCAAACAAGGTGCACATAACCCATCTCAACTCATCGAGGCCCTCCAATGTGGGGCGTGTGGGGTTGCCATGGACTCAGGCGCATATCCTGAAACTCTTCAAGGGGCATGGCCTCTTGGCGATTCCAAGGATTCGCACTCATTTGCTCGCATACTGGACCGACAATTAATTGATCCTCATTTTCGCCGCGAAATTTGCGCCGCTTCTCTTCGCCGAAGCTCCGAAATCCTCCGTGAAGATTCAGGGGAGCGGCTTTATGATTTCCTGAACGGGTTCCTGGAATGACCCTCCTCAAATCAAACATGAAAAACATTCACCTACTCCTGCTTCCCTTTCTTTTTACAGTTGCATGCGCCCTGCCCGGCGATGCCGCCTGGAGCGGCGCCCATATCAACGCCTTTGGCGGGATGCTCCAATCGGATTCGAGTGGAGCTCTTGACAACTTGACTTTAGATCAAAATGGAGACATTACGGAAGGAAGCCTGGATATCCCGTCCGGCTCTGAGAATGTCTTCTATGGTGGTGCCAGAATTGGCTTTGCTCCTCTAGAAATCGTGTACTCTCAGTTCGGAGTTGACTCAATCCACAGTGGAAATATGGCCGTGACCGGAGAATTTATGGGCCAACCTTGGAACGATGACCTAGCCGTTAACACGACCATGGACCTCCAGGTTCAAAAGCTCATGCTTGGCTTGGATATCTTTAACTCTGGAGTTGTTCGAGTGGGCCTTCTTGCTGGAGTTGACCAACTCGGTTTTAACACCTTCTCAATTGAAGCCGCCGAAAGCGTTGGCACGATCAATCAAGGCGACACCGTTTCCGCGATTTCAAACGAAGACCTCCTCGTTCCCATGGGGGGCATTCGTCTCGATGCTGACATCCCCATTACCGGCCTCCGCTTTGGGGGTGAATACTCAGGAATCTCCATTGATGTCGAAGATGTTGTCGTGGACTATTGGGACCTGGACCTAAACCTCAACTATGCACTAACAGACAATGCGGAATTGCTGGTCGGATACCGCGACATTGACCTGAATGTTGAAGTCAAAGAAGGCGACTTTGGAATGGGTACCATGGACATGGAACTCGCCCTCACCGGTCCTTACGCTGCGCTCGGGATTACTTTTTAATCCCGACGCAACAGATTGGAAGTGAACTAGGCCGTCGCCGCGGCGCAGGTTGCGTAGTTGGCGGCCACAAACTCCCAGTTCACAAGACTTTCAAAGAATGTCTCCAAGTACTTTGGGCGGGCGTTGCGGAAATCAACATAGTAGGCATGTTCCCAAACATCGCAGGTGAGCAATGGAGTCTTACCATCGGTCATTGGGTTGCCAGCATTGGCGCTTGTGCAAATTTCCAGGGCAGAACCATTCCAGCAAAGCCAAGCCCAGCCTGAGCCAAACTGACCAGCCGCTGCCGCCTTAAACTGAGTCGTAAATTCATCAAAAGAACCAAAGTCTCGAGTAATCGCATCGGCCAGGTCGCCTGAAGGGGCACCGCCCCCACCAGGGGCCATGCAAGACCAGTAGAAAGTGTGGTTCCAAACTTGGGCAGCTTGGTTGAAGAGCCCGCCATCTGCCGTGCGAATCAGTTCCTCTAGCGTTTTTGAGTCATCGCCACCAGTCATTTCGTTCAGCTTATTCACATATGCGGCGTGGTGCTTGCCATGGTGATAGCTGAAAGTTTCAGCACTGATATGAGGTTCAAGGGCGTCAGAAGCGTAAGGAAGTTCAGGAAGTTCGTAAGTCATGTTTATGGTTTTCGGGTTTCCACCTTTTTAGGACATTCTAAGAGAGGCTCAAGCGAGGATACACTTCATTCGTAGAAAAGTAGATGGAAAAGAACCACCGCCTTCCTTTTTTGGGGATTTGCCTCCTGATGGTGGCTGTTCGGTGGGTGCTGCTCTCCCAAGAATGGGAAAACAACCCTTTCACCAGAATCCCCATAGAGGATGCTGCTGCTGCCTGGACGGACGGTCTGGCTCTTTGGGAGAATGGTTTTCAGCTCTCTACCCCCTTCCTCTCTGCCCCGCTCTACCTTGGATTGGTGGCGATTGTTCGAGGTTTGGGTGGGGACCTTTTTTCCCTTTTCCTTATCCAAACTTTCCTCTGGGCCGGGACTGCTTTTCTATTGGGCCGAGCCGCGTTCCGTTTCTATTCCAAATCCTTGCCGGAAAAATCCAGCTACCACGCCGCACTGTTGGCAACCGCGTTCTTCTTATTTTTGCCCGACCCGTGGCTCGTGACGGGGAGAGTTCTGAATGGAACCCTTCAACTCTTCCTTGCAACTTTGCTTTGGTCTCAACTCAGCTCCCCCTCTCTGCGACCCTATCGGCTGGGCTTGGTAGCGGGGCTCAACGCACTTGCAAATCCCCCCTTCCTTCTTGCGGTGATAGCCATTCCCATATGGCTTCACCGAAAACTCGGCCGCGGCGCATCGTTTCGCGCCCTTGGAATGGGAATACTCCTCCTTCTTCCAATATCCCTACATAACTACCAAGCTTGCGGTGAGTGGATTCCCATTAGTGGTCAAGCAGGGCTAACGTTCGCACACGGAAACAGTTATCCATCGGACGGTCTGTACCGCCCCGTATCCGAGGTTAGCGGCGAACGGCAAAAACAAAACCTGGACGCTCTTCACTTCGTTGCCGAACAAACCGGGGAAACCTCTTGGTCAGCGACCTCCACTTTCTTCTTCAAGCGCGGTCTTCAATCTTGGGCTGAACATCCTTTCGCATCTATTGCATCGGTCGGCAAAAAAATTCTGTTTTTCTTTACTGAATATGGGTACGGGGACATCTACCAAGCCCGGCTTGAAAAAGAGGCCAATCTTTCTTCCGCTCCAGGCCCAGTGGGATTCGGCGCATTCCTCCTAGTGCCAGCATTACTCGCTGCTTTCTTCTTACGGCGGCGCGGCTCATTCGGTTTTGCCGAATTTCTCTGCATGGGCATTCCACTCCTGACGGTCATCATCTTTTTCTATTCGCCGCGATACCGAATGGCAGCTCTTCCGATTTGCACCGTTCTTGGGACTTGGCTTTTTTATTCCGGCAATGCTCGAACTCCACTCCGAAGCGGGGCAGCCTGGGTTTCAGCGGGCGTTCTTCTCCCTTTCCTTTTCCAAAGCGATGCGACTTCATTTCGGCCCGCATTTTGGAACAAGCTTGGTTCCTTGCACGAACAAGAAAGCAATTGGACTTCGGCCATCGATTCCTACCGCAAATCTTGGGTCGCTGGTTTCCCTGATGCCGGCCCCAGCCTCGGCCATGCCTTGCGCCGTGCTGGACAAGAAAAAGAAGGTCTTTCCATTCTTCAGGAATCCGCTGACTCTCAACCTCTAAGCGCCTACGCGCAACGGAGTCTGGCGGTGGCCCTCGCTGAAAACGGAAAGCTCGAAGAAGCAAAGCTGGCCTTCCTTAAGGCCGTCGAACTGGAACCCGCCGATTGGGAATCCCCATCTGGCATCGGCAATATATGCGCAGCACTGAACCAAATCCCTGAGGCGGAATCTTGGTACCAAAAATCGCTTGAGCTTCGTCCGGACTTTGCACCGGCTTGGCTGAACATGGGATTTCTCTTTGAGAAAGAGGACCCAAGAAAATCTCTGGAAGCATTTCAACAGGCCCTCGAACTTCAGCCGGAACTCCTTCCTGCTCGCTTGAGCATGGCTGGGCTTTACGCTACTTGTCCCGACCCCCAAATCCGGAACGGCCAAAAGGCGCTCCAACTTTTGAGCGTGTTTGGAGAGGTCCTTTATCAAGACCCCAACTTAATGGAGCTTCGCGCTTCGGCGTTCGCGGTTCTAGGCGATTGGAGGCAAGCTGTCGCAATCCAAAGCGAAGCTCTTCGGGCATTTGAGTCCCTTGGAGCAACCGACTCTATCGGTCCTGCAAAAGCTGCTCTTCTAGGCTTTCAAAACCAGCAACTGCGCCTTCGTTAAGCCGCAATCGTAGGATGGGCCAATGGCAGCTCGCTCCCCAAAGAAGGCAAAGGTATCCCCTTCCCCCCGCACAATTCGCCCATCTGAACTCCGCTGGAATTGCCCTGCTTCCTGGATTCCCAAGGCAAAAAATACAAAAAGCTCCAGCGATCCTCTTTCTGCCTTTATTGGACAAGACCGCGCACTGGAAGCTTTAGAAATGGGCTTAGCTGTGGATTCTCCGGGCTACAACATCTTTGTTGCCGGCCTGGAGGGTGGAGAAAAGTTTGACAACCTGCGCCCCCTTCTGGATCGCGTTCGGTTTTCCTGCCCTCGCCTGCAGGACCACGTTTATTTGCACAACTTTGCAGACCCTGTTCGCCCCCAACACATGTCCTTGCCTGCTGGTGGCGGCCCTGAACTTGCAAGCGCCATGCAGGATTGGGTTGCTGCCCTACAACGCGAAATCCCTCGCGCCCTCGAAACGGAAGAACATCTCAACCGACGCAACAAACTATTTCGGCGCTACGCCGTTGCCGAAGAGCAACTTTTCCGACGCCTTTCCAAGCGCGCCGAAACAGCTGGATTGGTTCTGGTTCAAGTCGAAGATGACCAAGGCACGCGACCCGACTTTTTCCTTCCGGTTGGGGAAGAAGCTATCTCCATTGAAAAGGCGGCCTCTCTGGACAAAAAGGAGCGCCCTTCAGATGCAAAGTTGCGCCGGATGGCTCTTACAAGAGAAGGTCTTCGCGTCCAACTTTCCAAGGCCAGTCATAAGGCACGGCTAATCGGTCTCCGTTTGAGCCGAGAAGTGCAGCGCCTTGATGAACTTCGCACGCAAGACCTGGTTCGTGGCCTCACCATTGCCGCAGCTGAAGAACTTGGTGCTGATGAAGAACTCGCAGCTTGGCAGGGCGATTGTGCTGGATTTGCCTTGAACAACCTTCATCTTTTTCGCCGACACGAAGATGATGATGAAGATTCTGGCTCAGACAGTGAACCCATTGGCTTAGAAGTTTTTGAAGTGAATGTTGTACGCACGGTTAACGAAGAAGGCTGCCCAACTGTTTTCGAACTCCACCCGAATTACTCTAATCTTTTTGGTGTCGTTGAGCGGCGCAGGTTGCGGGCAGGCCCTGGTTTTTTCCACCTTGCGGTTCGACCCGGGTCTTTGCTCGCCGCAGACGGGGGCGTTTTGGTCCTCAATGCACGCGATGTTTTCAAAGAGGCCGAAGTTTGGCGAGTCCTCAAACGGTGCCTCCAAAACCATGTTTTGGAAATCCATGCCCTTGAAAGTATCTCCCCATTAGGGGTCACAGGCGTCCGCCCAGAGCCTGCCCCCTTTGACCTGAAAGTTGTCCTAGTTGGCGACAATGACTTGTACGACACTCTTCACGATTCGGATTTTGACTTTAGAGACATTTTCAAAGTCAAAGCTGAATTTGATGACAACCTTCCCCTTCAACGCCGAAACGTGGGCCGCCTTTGTCGCGCCCTTCGAGACCTCGCCTCGGAAAGCGGGTTGCTCCCCTTTTCCACTTCGGGTCTCCAAGCTCTTGTTGAACGGGCGGTCAATGATGCGGGTCGCCAAAATCGTATCTCGGCCTGCGTTCATGACCTTTTTGACTACGCCCGCGAAGCTTCTTACTGGGCAAGTAAAAACAAAAAGCGCCGCATTGACCGAGCTGCCGTTGATTTAGGGCGGCAACAATTCCGCCATCAACATGATGTGGAAACCGAATGGAGCCGGCGTTCCGTTTTGGATGGCATTTTTGAAATCGCAACCTCGGGAACCCGAGTGGGGAGCATCAATGGCTTGACCGTCGTGAACTTAGGTCCTTTAAATTCGGGCCGCGTGGCCCGCATTAGTGCATCGGTTTCGGCGGGCGACGATTCCTGCATCAATGTAGAACGAGATGTAGATTTGAGCGGTCCGATTCACAACAAAGGTGTTTTATTGCTCGAGGCCTTTCTTCGGAATCGCTTCGGCCAAAAACGCAGCTTGCCCATCAAGGCGACGCTCGCCTTTGACCAAAGTTATGGCCCCATTGATGGTGACTCTGCGTCCTCTACCGAGGTTTACGCATTACTTTCTGCCATTTCGGGAATTCCACTCCGCCAAGATTTAGCAGTCACGGGTGCAGTAAGCATGACCGGAGAAATTCTTGCGATTGGAGGGGTCAACGAAAAAATAACCGGCTTCTTTGACTTGTGTTCCGCCCGCGGACTCACGGGGAAACAAGGCGTTTTAATTCCGGCCGCTAACATAGATAACCTCATGCTTCAGGACAAGGTGCTGGAAGCATGCAAAGCGGGTCGCTTTCACATTTGGGCAGTTCGCACCGTGGACGAGGGCATTTCCCTCCTTACCGGCCTGCCCGCCGGCAAGCGCGGCAAAGGCGGCTGGTCTGCAGAAAGCGTCATGGACCAGGTTGAAAAGGCACTCGATCGGTACGAAAAGGACCAAAAGGGGGAAGCAAAGGAAAAACAAGCATCCTCTGAGGACAGTTGAACTAATTCCCATTTCCCCCGTTAGACTTTCCCAAATCCATGCGATACCTCGACCCTCACATTCACTGCGTTTCCCGCACGACTGACGATTACGAAAACATGTACCAGGCTGGCGTTCGCGCTGTCGTGGAACCATCTTTTTGGCTCGGGCAACCGCGCACCAGCGTGGGCACTTTTCGGGATTATTTTTTGACTATTCTGGAATGGGAGCGGGAACGCGCGAGCAATTTTGGAATCGAACATCGCTGCACCATTGGTCTTAATCCCAAGGAAGCCAACGATGAATCCCTTGCTGCAGAAGTTTTGGAAATGTTGCCTGAATTTTTGCAACACCCCGGTTGTGTTGCCGTGGGCGAGCTGGGCTACGACTCCATTTCCGATGCTGAAGAGAAGGCATTTATCTCCCAAATAAAAATGGCAATGGATTTTGACCTACCCATCATGGTGCATACTCCCCATCGCGATAAAGCCAGGGGTACCGAGCGCACGATTGCGGTTCTGAATGACATGGGTGTAGACAAAAGCAAAACCGTAGTGGATCACTCCACCGAAGAAACGACCAAAATGATTCTGGATGCCGGCTATTGGGCGGGCCACACGGTGTATCCTGAAACCAAGCTCACCAAGGAGCGCTTCGCCAACATCTTCTTTGAATTCGGTGTCGAACGCATGACCGTAAACTCGTCTGGCGATTGGGGAAAGTCCGATCCGATGGCAGTAGTGAAGACTGCCTCCCATATTGAACGGCTTGGCGGCGACCCTGCCCAAATCCAGAAACTGGTCTGGGATAATCCTGTGGCCTTTTACGGTGCTGACCGGCTTGCTCTCCCTGAAGGGGAAGAAAAGGTCTTCGCCTAGCAATTATTGGGTTACTTCGCTTGGGCCAAGCCCTAAAGAGGGTTGGCAATCAAACCCATTCTTTTCTCCAGGGGAATGATTCCAGGGGATGAAAACCCTGCGGCTTTCGGGTCGCGGGGTTTTCGCATTTCTAGCGCCGATGTACAGGGCTCTTCAATTTTAAGATTCATACCCACTCTCATACTCCGCTCCAGCAAGTCGCTGTAAAAGCCGGGTACAAAAAGGAAGGCACCAGCAAAGGCCTCATCCTCCATGAAGGTCGATACCAAGATGCCTTCCTCTTTGCGAAGTTAAACCCTAGCTCATGATTTTTGTTCGAGTTCGGGTAGTGGGCCGGATTCCAAGATGACTTGTCCACTTTCTTCGGCGTATGTCCGAAGCAACTTGTGCATAGCGTCGTCATAGGGATCCTGATGGTGAGTCATGGCTCCATACTGGTTAAACCAAGAAACGCACCATTCGGTGCTGAGCACATAGAGTCTTAAGAGCGAAGAAATTGGAATCACGCAGGTAAATTTGCAAGCTCCGCGATGCTCCAGGGCCGTAGCAATCTTTTTTTCTTGGCTCCAATCTGCGGAGATGGGAAATTTCCGCCAGTAACAGGCGTGCATGCGCATGTGGATGTGCAGCTTGCCTGTGTATTCGTTGTCTTTGCGAATCATCCAGTCACGAAGGAAGTCTGGACAATTCTTGTCCGTTAAGTAGGAATGTCTCATGTTCGTTTTGCTGCCCTATCAAACGGCGGGCGACCGCATCGAATCCGGCATTGGCACCTTGAACGAATCAGGTTGCCCCCACGGTCAACGGGCCGGAACCCTCGCGTGAGTCTTGATGTGCCTAAATTTTACTCCATTGTTGAAATGAAATCAATCTATATATATGGATTCCGATTGCCTTAGGGATTCCTAATTAGCCACCTTCACCCAAGCCCTCACTCCTTCTCTCGAATCGCGACCTTTAAATCCAAAGTGGAGCGGCCGCGGCGGATTTTGAATTGGGCGATGCTGCCAGGGGCGACGGTGCCAACTCGGGCGCGGAGGTGGGCGGCGGAGCGGATGCGCATGCCGTCTAGCTCAAGAATGATGTCGCCCTTCTTCAAACCCGCTGTGGCGGCGGGTGAATCTTTCACAAGCTTGGTCACGATTGCTCCGCCGGGGAACTCCATCCCTTGATTGCGGGCATCGCCAAACTCTAAATCGCTGGTTGCCACCCCCAGCCAACCTCGCCGCACCTTCCCATGCTGGATGAGATCGGCCACGACTCGGCTCGCCATGCGGGCGGGGACGGCATAGGAAATGCCCTGCCAAGCGTCGCGCTGAAGGGAGCCGCCAATGGCGGTATTCACCCCCACCACCTCGCCGCGCATGTTCAAAAGAGGCCCACCCGAGGAGCCATGGTCAATAAAGGCATCGTGCTGGAGAAAATCCTCATAGGAATCCTGGGTCAATCCCAGCTCACGATTCAGCCCCGAAACGACCCCCAAGGAAGTCGTGCCCGTTAGCCCAAGGGGGTTTCCTAGGGCCATGACCCAACTCCCGGGCACCATTTGGTCGCTGGAGCCCCACCGCAACTGCCGCCTCGCGACTCCTTCGGGGATTCGAACCACCGCGAGATCAGTTTTCGGGTCTGCGGCCACGGGATCGCCGTAAAACTGGCGGCCATCATTCAAAGTGACCCGCATGCGGGAGCTTAAATCCCCCACCACATGATTATTGGTCACCACCAAACCCCTCATGGCATCCAGGATGAATCCCGTCCCAGCCCCATGTTGCTCCCCGTGGCCAGCCGAACCGGCCCCCTGGTCCACCCGCAGAAACACCGTCGCCAAAAGGGCATCCGAGGCCAGCTCTTCGGTGGCTTGGGATAGGTTTTCCAAGGAACTAGGACCCTCAGGAAGGTGGGTCGTGGCGGGCCGAATCCACAAAATGGCGACCAGAAAAACGAACAGAAGAATGGGGCGAAGAATGGTCATGGGTTTTGCGTTTCACAGGTTATCAAAGGGGGCGGGCGTGACTACAATCCAGCCCCAAAGTGCCTCCCCCCACCCTCAGTGGGGAAAGGTGCAAATCCACTTACCCCCAGCCTCTGATGAGTGTCCATACCATCCGCAAGGGTTTCAACATCCCACTGCACGGTGGCCTTGAATCGACCGAGATTCGAGATGCGCCGTCGGTACCCCAAGTTGCCGCCCTCCCCCAGGAAGCCCACGGCATCAAAGTCAAAATGCTCGTCCAAGAAGGCGACGCTGTCAAAGTTGGCACGCCTCTTTTCTGCGACAAACGCGACCCCGATGTCCTTTTCACTTCACCCGGCGCTGGAACCGTTTCCGCAGTCAATCGTGGCTTCCGCCGAATGGTTCTTTCCGTTGTCGTAGATCTCGATGGCGACGCCCAAGAAGATTGGGGAACCCTATCCTGGAACGATCGCGATTCCATTGCAAAGAATCTCCAACGCTCTGGGCTTTGGACTTTGTTGCGGCAACGGCCCTTTGACAAAGTTGCTGAGAGTTCTGCTGACCCCGCTTCACTTTTTGTTACGGCAGCAGACACCCATCCATTAGCTGCCCCACCTTTGGCGGTTCTAGCTGGACGCGAAGATGCATTCAAAACTGGCCTAGGTGTTCTTACAAAATTGGCACCAAAAACTTTCCTTTGCACTGGCAAAGGAGAAGATTGGTCCGCCATGCTGGTCGATGGAGTTGAGCAACATGAATTCACCGGCCCCCATCCTGCTGGAAATGCTGGTGTGCACATCAATGCCCTAGACCCTGTCGGTCAAAACAAGTGCGTTTGGAACATTGGCTACCAGGAAGTCGCTGAAATCGGCCACCTAGTTCAAACCGGCCAACTTCCGACCACCCGAGTCGTGGCTGTTGTTGGGCCGGCAATGAACCAGCCCGCACTTGCTCGCGTTCGCCGTGGCACCTGCACGATTAAGCTTATTCAGGCTCATAACATCACTGAAAAGGTGCGTGTTTTGTCAGGCTCGGCTCTCTCCGGCGATTTAGCTGACCCAGATTCCCCCACTGGATTCCTGGGTTCCCGCGCGAATCAAATGTGCGTGCTAAGCGATGCCCCCGAAAAGGAATTTGTTGGGTGGGCAAACCCCATCGGCTCTCGCCACACTTTCACTCATACGGCTCTTGGCAAACTCTTCCGAAAAAAGCACAAGTACGACACCAACATGAACGGGAGCCACCGTGCGATTGTTCCGATTGGTTCATGGGAAGAAGTCATGCCCATGGACATCATGCCGACTCAACTCATTAAGGCCCTCGCCTCCGGCGATTTAGAAATGTCCGAAAAGTTAGGTGTTTTGGAAGTTGCCGAAGAAGATCTAGCTCTTTGCGAGTATTTGGACCAATCCAAAACTGAAGTTACATCGTTGTTGCGAGACATGTTGACCCAAATCGAAAGGGAGGGCTGAGATGTTGCGCTCCATGTTTGACAAGCTGGCTCCTTTTTTTGAAAAGGGTGGCAAGTTCGAAAAATACCACCCACTTTTTGAAGCTGGTGAGTCCTTCCTCTACACCCCTGCAAAAGCGACCCATACTGGTCCTCATGTCCGCGATGGTCTCGATCTGAAACGAGCCATGATGACGGTGGTTGTTGCGCTCATACCTGCAACCCTGTGGTCTTTCTACAACGCAGGCCTTCAGGCTCAAGTTGCTGCTGGTGCCTCACCCGACTCTGTTGAGTGTTTAGCGGCCACACTTCAAGGATTGCTCATCTTCCTGCCCATTTACATCGTGACGATGGCAGCTGGTGGCATGATTGAAACTATTTTCGCAGTGGTTCGGAAGCACGAAATCAATGAAGGCTTTTTGGTCACCTCTCTACTCTTCCCTCTCATCGTGCCACCCAACATTCCGCTGTGGCAAGTTGCGCTTGGAATTGGTTTTGGAACCCTCATCGGAAAGGAAATTTTTGGGGGAACCGGAATGAACATTCTGAATCCCGCTCTCACCGGACGCGCCTTCCTTTTCTTTGCTTATCCGGGTCAAATTTCCGGTGATGAAGTTTGGGTCGCAGCCAACGACCAATGGGTGGATGGCTTTTCCGGCGCCACCCCGCTTGCGGAGTTCTACAACGATGGCGCAGCTGCCCTTGCGAACTTGGACTGGATGGACGCCTTCATTGGCCGGATTCCAGGCTCACTAGGAGAGGTCAGCACCCTTGCTTGCCTCATAGGTGCCGCGGTCTTGATTCTCTCCAAGATTGGCTCCTGGCGCATCATGGCCGGCTCTCTTTTGGGTCTAGTCGGAATGAGTCTCCTACTCAACGCCTTCGCCCCCTCCCCCGAACACTACATGGCCATTCCTTGGCACTGGCATCTTGTGGTGGGTGGTTTTGCTTTCGGTGCTGTTTTCATGGCCACCGACCCCGTGTCCGCCGCTCAAACCAATCGCGGCAAATGGATTTACGGTATCTTCATTGGCCTTCTTTGTGTGCTCGTGCGGGTGCTCAACCCCGCCTATCCCGAAGGCATGATGCTCGCCATTTTGTTCATGAACATTTTCGCCCCAGTCATTGATTACTACGTAGTCAAAGCTAACATCAAACGCCGGGAGGTTCGTTGTGGAGTTCAGTAACAAGTACACCGCTGGCTTTGCCCTTCTCGTTTGCCTCGTCTGTTCGCTGGTTGTTTCTAGTTTTGCCGTTGGCCTGAAAGACCGGCAAATCGAAAACCAACGACTCGACAAGCAGCGGAACATTTTGGTGGTCGCCGGCCTTTCAGAAAACTCATCTGTTTCAAGAGAAGAGGTGACCCAACTATTCGGGAAAATCAAAACATTCCAAGTGAATCGCAAATCTGGCGCTATTCAAGGGGAAATTGATTTTGGAACCTACGATGTCGTGAAGGCGGCCAAAGATCCCGACCAAGCTGAGGTGGGTCTCTCCAATCTCGCTCGGGTTTCAAGCCTCCCGAACACTCTTGAGGTTTACCAAGTCACAGCTGCGGGAAAAGAGTGCTGGATTCTTCCCATTTGGGGGAACGGACTCTGGTCCACTCTTTATGGATACATCTCCATTGAACCTGACCTGAACACCGTAAAAGGAATCACCTACTACGCTCACGGCGAAACCCCGGGGCTTGGTGGCGAAGTGGACAATCCAAAGTGGAAAGCGCTCTGGAATGGGAAACTCATTGACCCTCAAGGTGACACGCCACTTCTTACTGTGGTGAAGAAAGGCCAAGTCAAAGATTCCACCCACGAGGTGGATGGACTTTCTGGCGCCACCATTACCAGTCGCGCTGTTGGACACATGATTGCCCTTTGGTTTGGAGAAGATGGCTACGGCCCCTTCATCACAGCACAGAAGGGGGCCCAATAATGGATCGCAAATCTAAAAAAATCCTGGTGGATCCGCTCCACATTAACAACCCCATCACTCTTCAAGTTCTGGGAATTTGTTCTGCCCTTGCGGTAACCACAAAGCTGGAAACATCCATCGTGATGTCGGCGGCCCTTACTTTTGTTCTAGTTGGTTCCAACATGGCGATTTCAGCGATTCGAAACAAAATACCCGGCAGTGTGCGGATTATTGTTCAACTCGCCATCATTGCCTCTTTGGTTATTGTTGCAGATCAAGTTATGCGGGCCTTCGTTTATGACATCTCAAAGCAGTTGTCTGTTTATGTTGGTCTCATCATTACAAACTGCATTGTGATGGGACGTGCCGAAGCCTTTGCAATGGCGAACCCCGTGATTCCTTCCGCAATTGATGGTTTTGGAAACTCTCTTGGTTACTCTGCCATTTTGATTGCGGTCGGGTTTTTCCGTGAGCTGTTAGGCTCAGGAACTTTGTTTGGAATTGAAGTTTTGAAAACAGTCAATAACGGTGGTTGGTACCAACCAAACGGACTCATGGTTCTTGCGCCAGGTGCCTTCTTTTTGATTGGATTCATCATTTGGGTTCAACGCACGGTGAGCCCCGAACTAAACGAGGAGGAGTAAGAAGATGGAACTCTTTAACATTTTCCTCAAGTCCATGTTTGTCGAGAACATGGCCCTTGCCTTCTTCCTTGGAATGTGTTCTTTCTTGGCCGTCTCCAAGAAAGTGGACACCGCCAATGGATTAGGGCTTGCGGTCACTTTCGTTTTGATTGTTACCGTTCCTTTGAACAATCTGATTTACACCTACCTCCTGAAAGAAGGTGCGCTTGGCTGGGTGAGCCCGGAACTCGCAGAGGTCGATCTCTCATTCTTGGGTTTCATTGCTTACATTGCCACGATTGCGGCCATGGTTCAGATTGTGGAAATGACGGTCGATAAGTTTGCCCCCAAGCTCTACTCTGCATTGGGCGTTTTCCTACCGCTGATTGCTGTGAACTGTGCCATTCTTGGTGCTTCCTTGTTCATGGTGCAGCGGGAATACGACCTCGCCGAAAGCACGGTCTACGGACTCGGCTCCGGACTAGGTTGGTGGATGGCCATCGTGGCCCTCGCCGCCGCTCGCGAAAAGATGAAGTATTCCAATGTTCCGCCTGCTCTCAGGGGGTTGGGGATTACATTCATGGTTACCGGCCTGATGGCCATGGGCTTCATGCTGTTTAGCGGCATCCAGTTATAGAGGTCACAAAAATGGACTACAACACCATCGGACTCGGCGTTCTCATGTTCTCTATCGTTGTCATGGCAATGATTGCCCTCCTTCTTTGGGCAAAAGGAAAACTGGTCCAATCCGGCCCCGTTACTATTACGGTGAACGAGGACAACGACAAGGCCATGTCTTGTTTGGCCGGAAACACCCTCCTGACGACTCTTTCAGAGCAAAAACTATTCATTCCTTCTGCTTGCGGGGGCGGTGGCACATGTGGCCAGTGCCGCGTGCAAGTGCACGATGGCGGCGGCGACCTTTTGCCCACTGAAGAAGGGCACATTTCTCGTGGCGACGCCAAAGAAAGCTGGAGGCTTGCTTGCCAGGTCAAGGTGAAAGAAGACATGGCCATCGAAGTGGAGCCCGAAATCTTCTCCGTAAAGAAATGGGAGTGCGAAGTCATCTCCAACAACAATGTGGCCACCTTCATTAAAGAGTTTGTGGTGCAACTACCCGAAGGGGAAAGTATTGACTACAAATCAGGGGGCTACATTCAGATTGAAATCCCTGAACACGATGTCAAATATGCGGACTATGTCATTGAAGATGAGTATCGCGAAGATTGGGACAAGTTCGACATGTGGCGTTATCACTCGGTCACTGACGAGCCTTGTGAACGCGCCTACTCCATGGCGAGTTACCCGGCTGAAGGGAACCGGATCATGCTAAATGTTCGGATTGCTTCTCCCCCACCTCGTGGCCCTGAAGGGATTCCTCCGGGGAAAGGCTCTTCCTACATTTTTGCCCAGAAGCCTGGTGACCTGGTCACGATTTCTGGTCCTTATGGTGAGTTTTTCCTCAAAGACAACGATCGTGAAATGGTCTTCATTGGAGGCGGCGCGGGCATGGCCCCAATGCGCTCCCATCTGATGCACCTTTTCCGCACGATGAAGGAGTCGAAGCGCAGGGTCAGCTTCTGGTACGGCGCCCGCTCTTTACGAGAGGCTTTCTACATTGAGGATTTCGACGGTATCGCCCGCGATTTTGAAAACTTTGAGTGGAACTTGGCCCTGGATAACCCCCTCCCTGAAGATAACTGGTCTGGCCCAACCGGGTTCATTCATCAGGTGCTGCTAGAGAACTACCTCAAAGATCATCCCGCTCCTGAAGACTGCCAATACTACATGTGTGGTCCACCCATGATGAACAAGGCGGTCATTGACATGCTTGTAAACCTTGGAGTGGAGCGCGAAGATATCTTCTTGGATGACTTCGGAGGTTAATGCGCTCTTCTCTCATGACTTTGACTCGAGCAGGTGGCTGGATAGCCACCTGTTTGCTTTTGCTCCCCTCTTGCGGTTCTGAAACTTCAGCAAATCTAGATGTCCAACTTACCGGAAGCACAATGGGCACAACATGGCACGCCAAACTTCCTAGTGGAGTTCGCACCGCTCCTGCCCCAGAAGTTGCTGAGCTCTACCGGGAGGCGGCCAATCTAGCATTGGCAGAGATTGATGGACTCATGTCCACCTATAAACCGGACTCTGATCTTTCTATTTTCAATCGAGCTCCGGCCGGCCGGTGGGTTCCGGTCTCACCCTTAACTTTGGAGGTCGCTCTTCAAGCTCTCGCTTGGGCTGAGCAAAGTGAGGGTGCTTTCGACCCAACTGTTATGCCCCTAGTTGAGGCGTGGTCCTTTGGCCCCACTGAGCGACAACCTGGAGCTCCAACTGAAAAACAACTCCGCAAAGTTCGAAAACTGGTGGGCTGGGAGCACATTCAATTTCAAGAATCCCCCCCAGCTCTTAGAAAGGACCTCAATGGAGTGCAGCTAGATTTTTCTGCCATCGCCAAGGGCTTTGGAGCTGATTATGCCTCTGCTGCCCTTCAAGAAGCGGGTGCGTCTTCCTTCATGCTGGAAGTGGGCGGCGAACTCCTCGTTCATGGAACGAAACCCAATCGTTCTCCGTGGAAGATTGCTATTGAGCAACCCAACGACAATGCCAGCTTTGGAAGTTCTTCCCAAATCACCGTCCCCCTAATGAGTGGCCAAGCCCTCGCCACATCCGGAGACTATCGAAACTACCGCGTGCTCGATGGAAAGCGCATCTCCCACTCCATTGACCCACGCACCGGACGGCCCATTGAGCACAATCTAGCCTCGGTCAGTGTTCTCGCTAAGGACTGCATGACTGCCGATGCCCTCGCCACCACCGTAATGGTCCTAGGTGCCGAAGAAGGAATGAAACTGATTGAATCTCTTCCCGAAACCGAAGCTTTGCTGATTCTGCGCGTTGAGGAGGGATTCGAAAACCAAGCGTCGACCAATTGGCCATCTCTTTAATCGCAAAGATGGCTCATGAAATGAAAGAAGCCCACAAATAAATTGCGGGCTTCTTTGTGAAGGCAAAACTTGAAGAACAGAAATGCCTGAGTTCTTGTTGCAGGCTACTACCGGACAACTTTTCCGGGATATCCTTTCACTTGAACAGTTTCAGTTTTCCAGAGGAAAAAGTTAGTGACTCTTTTTCGGAAAAGAGGGAAACCCAAAACATCTGCTTGAGACTTGCTCAAGACATCGGCAACGGCTGCAGAATCAACCGAGTTTCCGGCACCAAGGAGTGAGGCGAAGCCTAAGCCAGGTCCCCCACCGCCGTAGGCAAAATCAGATGGACCAAGCTTAATCAAGCCAAGAATCGTAGTTTCGCTAGCTTCACCATAAGAGGCCTCTTGTGAATAATTGATATTCATATGCAAAGAGTTCGCGTCAACGGGGAATGTGCGCCCTGATTCGTAACCGGAGTGCGTGGTCGCGCAGGAAACCAGAAGAAGGGGAAGAATGAGTAATTTTTTCATTTTTTTTATTTGTTTTAGGGGAAAATTTGTACCTAGAAGCGGACAGCGAGGCCAAATTCTAGAGATTGGCTCCCGAAGGAATCCCAAGTACTCGCATCGCCATGGAAGTCATCTAGGCCGCCTAGTATTTGGTATTCAAAGCCATCAAGGAGGTTGAGGTAAAGGAAGTGCCCTCGGATTTCCAAGGAGACATCTTCACTAATGGAGTGGGAATATCCGGCTCCGGCAGCAAGGCGAAGGCGCAAATCCTCTACTCCAGAAGAACCTCCAAAGTTCAGGTCAATTGATTGGGCAATATTCGTTCGAACCTCCCAAAAGGCGCGGGATGTGGATGTAGCAGATCGGAAGTAAGAACGGTAATACAGGTCTGGGTCTGTAAGCGAAAGCCCCAAATCAATCTCACCATCCAGGAGGTGGAAGCCAACTCCACCGGCGAAACCAAATTCGGAATCGCCTGATGAAGATTCGGAACCAATTTCGAGTTCGGCAGAAAGGTTCAAACCAAAATCTTCTAGGTTGAGTGTGAAATCGCTACCGGAGTAGCCAGCGACCCGCCAAGAGCCACCCATTTTAGGGGCGGTGAGAGAGAGCTCGGGGCCTGAACTTGGCCGCGAATCTTGGAAACCCCAAGAAGAGCCAGAGTCTGAAGTTGCTTCATCTTGAGTTGGCTCAGAAGTTTCCCAAGGGTCATCTTGGGCTGCTTCTGACTCAGATGTCGGGGAGTCGCCCCAAGGGTCATCGGCGCTATTCCCCCAGCCAGAGCCAGACTCTGGCGTGGTGCTGGGTTCATCACCGGGCCATCCTTGGGCAAATAGGGTAGAACTTAGAAAAAGGGCCGCCAAAGTGGCGGCTACGGTGGGGATTGGGAGTTTTCCGTATTCCATTGGAGCGGAAGTATAGCGGCGCAAGCCCAGCGATAACGCAATTTCAGGGGCGGAGGTGCCCCATTCAGGAACAGAATTTGGGGCTAAACGCTTAGCGGAGGCTCAGGTTCGGAATCGGGGCCCGCATCCCTGTGAGGCTCCTTGAGAACCCGCTTCGGGTAACCCATCTCGGCCATGCCAAGGAGGCCCGTTTCGTCTTCGGACGGGCAAAGTTCTTGGTCCTTTCGAGAGCAGACACAATCACCTAATTCATCCCCATCGGGGCTCACTCCGCCACAGGAGCCCGACAAGCGCTTCCCTGCAAAAATCACCCCCACCGCCATCGCAGAGACGGCAATCAGGAATAAACAAAAGCTCAGAAGGTAGGTGAGCATGGGTCTTGAGGGCGCTTACTTCTCCGGAGGGCCCTTCTTCACATGAAGCCTCTGGGACGCAATCTCGAACATCATGGAGACTCCTGTGGGGAAATCTTCTCGCGCATCTTCGGCAACGGTGTCCTCACCAATTGCTGTATCAAACAGGGCAGTAGATACATGCTCCGAAGTAAGTTCCCCGATTAGCTTCCCCTCTAGCTGAACAATCAACTTTCCGCCAGGGTGCCACGCAAAAACAAGTTCCTGGCCATCTTCAATTTCTTCGGTAAACCACGACTTCAAGGTCTTGAGGCCCGTTTTTGCAGCAGCGGCTCTCGCCTCGGAGCCCTTCTTTCCTTTCTCATTCTTAGCAAGAGTTTTCAAGCGTGGCTCGAGAGAATCTTCAAAAGCTTCGGCAATATCTTCACCATCGACATCACGCACAAAGACCCAACGCATGGTCTTGCTAAATTTTCCATTCAGCAAAGCATCATAAAACTTGTTGTCTTTCTGCATCTTTTTTACAGAGGTTTCCTGCCACTTGTCCAAAGCTTTGGCGGCGCCAACAGGATCCACATAGAGCCCAAGCGCATAAACTTTGACTCGTAGAAAGGTCTTATCGCGCACGCCGACCCCGAGCAATGTCTGAGAGGTTTTGGAGCCGGGCCAAGTCGCAACTTGGGCAAACTCGAGCTCGGTTCGGGGCTCCACTTTGACGGCGGGAGCTTCTTGTGCGAAAAGGGCGGCGGGAAAGAAAGCGAGTGCGACGGTACTAATCATGGGTGGTATCGGGTTAGAGTTCATCCTGAGGGTAGGCTCAGCCGAGGCTGCTGTCGACTTCGAGCAGTATCTTTCCAAAGACTGCCCTTTCTCCCATCCTGCGGTGGGCCTCTTGGACATTTGCCATTAAAAAGGAAGAATCAAGGACAGGGCTCAGCTGGCCAGTCCAGATGAGTTCTGCCGCATTTGAAAGATCTCTCGGGGTCCCCATAGTGGAACCCAGAATCGATAGCGACTTAAAGAAAACTGGGGCAAGGTGGAGATTCATCTCTGCGCCAGATGTCACTCCGCAAGTAACGAGGCGCCCGCCTTTGGCAAGCAACCAAATGCCCGCCGGAATCGTGTCCATGCCCACATGGTCCACAATAATGTCCAAGTTGGACCCGCCTGCCCATTCCTTGGCAAACTTTTTCCAGTCCTCGGTTTGGTAGTTGCAACCGGCCTCGGCACCATTTGCGATTCCCTTTTCTACTTTTTCATCAGTTCCTGCAGTCACCATGACTCTTGCACCAAAGTGGCGAGCAATTTGAGTTGCTGCAACAGATACTCCGGAACCCGCTGCATGAATGAGAACCTTTTCCCCTTCACGAATCTGGCACCTTCCCACTAACATCCGCCAGGCAGTTAAATAAGTAAGGGGAAAGGCGGCTGCTTTGTCCAATGGGAATGAATCTGGAACCTGAAGAAGATTCTCAGCTTTTACGACTGCGAATTCAGCATTTCCGCCATGGGTCGTTTCACCATAGATTCCAAAGCCTCGACATAGATGCTGATTGTCAGCCATGCAGCAAGAACAACTCCCACAGAAAAGGCCCGGGTTCACGCAAACGCGGGTTCCTTGGGGCCAATCGGTCACATCAGAAGCACAAGAATCAATCACCCCGCTGAAGTCGCAACCCGGGATTAATGGAAGGGGGAACCGGTGTCCAGGTACACCTCGCCGAACCCAGGTGTCCAAATGGTTGAGGGCACACCAAGCAACTCGAATCCGCACCTCCCCTGGGCCTGGTTCTGGAATGGGAAGCTCTTCAAGAAGAAGAACTCTCTCACCACCATGTTCATGAACGCGAACTGCTCTCATGAAAGCATTCTAATGGTGGAATTGGATGTCACCCTGGTTTTCTTCGGCCAGTTGAGCAAGGAATGTTCGCTCGCTCGTTCCTACACCAATCCCAATCGAACTCACCCGAATCCGTCGCCAGCGATTTAGCCTTCGAATCTTAGAGAGGATTTTGGATGGGATGAGGACATCTCCTGCAGAGGGAGCCCCGTCGCTCAGGAGAATGATTTCCTCGACGCCATCAAACTCAAATGCCCGCTCGAGCCCACCAAATAGATTTGTTCCGCCAGAGAAACGGCGAGAACGAAGCCACTGCTTTGCAGTGCTTAACCCTTGAGGTGTACGGGAAACCAGACCTCGAGAAAGCGCGTAGACTTTTTCTTCGAAAAAAGAGAGTGAAAAGAGTGCCGTCTCAGGTAAGCGAGGAATCAACTCGTTTAGAGCCTGGACTGCAAACTCGCCACGCGTGAGAGGGGCTCGTTCTTGCATTGGAGAGGCCATTGAGCCAGAAGAGTCCAATACAAAAACAACCCTATCTCCAAGAATAGGGATCCCCAAGTAGGTCAAAGTTTTTAAGTCTCCTTCGCCCGGTTGAGGCTCTCGCCAAAATGCTTTCCCTTCAATTTGGTATCGGCGCATCCAGTATGTCCAGGTTCGCGCATCTCGCCCGATGCGATATCCGGTAAGTTTCTGCAGAAGAAGAACCGCCTCGCCTGCGGCACGCGAATTGGGTGCCCTTTGAATAAGAGGAATCAAGTAGGGAATGTCGCTGGGGTTGGGCCGCGAAGCCAAAGTGGCAACTGCTTCAAGAAGCAAGGGACCCTCCGCAGTTTTGAGTCGCCGCGCCGCCTCAACACGAGAGAATGGTGACCCGGCTCTAGACAATCCACGCAATGCTGCAACTCGCACTATGTTCTCTTCTTCGGAATCACGCAACACCCTCAGTGCAATATTCACACCGCCCGACCCGCCCAGCTGCGGGATAGCAAAGATGGCCTCCGCACGGATTGGTGCAAGATGAGAATCCAAGTATCGCTCCAGCAGAGGAACCGCCTCATGGGAAGTACGACCCAAGCAGCGAACATAGTCAGGGAGCCAAGAAGCACGCACATCAGACCGCAATGAGGACACGTCCCCAAATGGAAGCGGTCCCCCTGCATCAGCCAATCGACTCCAAATCTCTTGCCGTTGTCCAGCGGGAACACCTCGGTTTCCCAATTGCTCCAGTAGCATCAACGAGGGGGAGGAGTCCCCCACATGGAATTTATCTCCAGTATTTTGAGCAGGTAGTACTGCCGCAAGAAGCGCGAGAGCGAGGCTGGTGGCAACCATGTTGAATATAGTCTCGCATCCCTTTCAGGTGACGCCATAGATAATTAAGAGGCTGCCCCCCCCACCAAGACACTGACCCCCCCGATTGGGTCAAAAAAAGAGAAAAAGTTGTAATACCTCCCAAAGAGACTCGTTGACAAAGAGGCCTCGGGCCTACGGCCCTCGCCCCAAAAACAAAAGTCATGAGTTTCACCCCTCCTTTTTGCCCACGAGATGATTGTAAATCTCACACA
>JASMMA010000013.1 GCA_030748415.1 Planctomycetota bacterium | reverse complement strand
CTCCGTCGCCTGGAGCCCGGACGGCACGCGGCTTCTCTCGGGGTCGTGGGACGGGACCCTGCGGATTTGGGATGCCTTCACGGGTGCGCATCTCCAGACCCTGGAAGGGTATTGGAGCGTGTCCTCCGTCGCCTGGAGCCCGGACGGCACGCGGCTTCTCTCGGGGTCGTATGACACGACCCTGCGAATTTGGGAAAGCCGCCTAGAGGACGCCCTTCCATTTTGGCGAGCCGCAGCGCGGCGAGATGCCCTCCACCGCTGGGTGGACCCTCTCTTTAAGGAGCATATTTTGCTCCAGCCCGTCCTCGCCGCCTTGCAGGCGAAACCCACCCACTCCGAGGATTTTCGCAAGGCCGCGATTCGTCTAGCAAAAGCTCAGGGCAACCCCTCAGCTTCCGACCTCAATGAAATAGCTTGGCCTCTCGTGGACCCCGACCGCCAAGACAAAAATACCGACACCGCCCTGGCTCTTCGTTGCATCCAAGCAGCCGTGGAAAGAAAACCCAATAATTGGATGTACCAAGACACCCTCGCTTGGGCCCTTTTTGAAAATGGACTCCACGCCGAGGCCATTGCTGCATCCGAAAGGGCACTTGACCATGCTCCGGAAGACGAAAAAACCGAATACCAAGGCTATTTGGATCGCCTCAATAGGATGATTGCTGAGCTGAAGGATGACTAATTCCAGCACACCCCGCCACCTCGGCGATTTTTCTTTGTTGCATACCTTGTCCTCTTTTCCATTTGCGCAATCAACCCTTTTGATCGGGCGGTTTGGTGGGCTGAAAACTTCCCAATTATGATTCTGGTGGGGGCGGTGGCTTGGGTCCAGCGCCATCGCAAGTTCAGTAGGGCCAGTTACGCAATGATGTTTTGTTTGGTGGCTCTACATACGATTGGCGGTCACTTCACCTTTGCCCGTGTTCCTTTTGACTGGGTGACCGATGCATTTGGTTTTGAACGCAACCACTACGACCGCGTCGCTCACTTTACGGTTGGTTTTTACGCCTTCCCACTTGCCGAAATTTTGCATCGACGCAGCTTAGTGAACACGCCATGGTTGCTTTACTTGTTCCCAATCTTTTCAATTGTTACTCTCGCGGGCGCTTATGAAGTGTTTGAATGGCTCTATGCGGTTTCCGCCGACCCGACTGCAGGAATCGCAGTCCTTGGTTCGCATGGAGACATTTGGGATGCACAAAAGGACATCCTCGCAGACACTCTTGGTGCGCTCGTTGGCGTTTCCCTGTTTGCCCTAATTCGCGATTAAAGGGAAATCTTCTCCACCCTCAATGAGGGGAAAAGTCGGGCGTTGCCTGCCTCCAGTTTTGTCTTCAACAAAGCTAACCACAAACTCGCGCAACTCTTCAACGCTGACCATGCCATCTTTGTTTTTGTCCCCACCGCCTTTTAGGGCCGCGAGCACCCCAGCTGTAAACAAACCGTTTCCGTTTGCTTCCAATGCCGAGCCTGTTTCGGTGCTACCTGCCAAAATGTAAACGCCGCTTCCCGTTGCTGCGAGCGCATTTTCGATGTCACCAGGGGCGAAATAGCCTTGGCCGCCCCTTGAGGATTCATCAGCCGACCCTCGTCCTGATTGGCAAGTGTCTAATAGAAGAATTCTGCGATGGGCTTTAAGCTGGGACCAAGTGACGAGTTGTTCAATGTCGTGCCGCGAAACTCCTGCATAAGGATCCTCGGGAGTGGCATCACTTGTTAAAAAGTAATATTCGCCATCGGGGTCACGAACTCCATGCCCAGCGCCAAACACAATAATGGTGTCGTCAGGACCGGCTTTGCGTAGAAACGATTTCATTTGTCGCCGCAAGGATGAAGTGGATACTTCATCGTTCCTTAGAACCGCAACATGAACCTCGTCGTAGAGCTTTGAGTCCACATTGAGGGTCGTAGAGATATCTTCAGCATCTTTGACGGGCCATTGCAGATCTAAGGCATCACTCTCGTAATCTGCTACCCCAAAAGAGAAGGCGTAGAGGTCTCGCTTTCCAGCTTGATACTCAATCGTCACCCTTTGTTCTGGACCCTCCAGTCCTGAAGTGGAAATCGGTTGAAGTTCCAAATTGACGATTCCTCTTGAGGCAGGGACATCGAGAGGGAAGCGGAAGCGCCACCGGCCATCTTCTTCGGCAATCCGTATCTTGCTTTGGTTTCCCTCAGAGGAAGAGTTTTTCTCTAAGACTGAAAGCGTGGTCCAGTGGCCGCCATCGGTGCGCCAGCGCAAATCTGGCAAGCCTGATGGGTCATCTAACCAACCCTCAACGGTAAAAATTCGTTTACCCACTGGAAGAGGTCCATTGGTGGGGGACCAGAGAGTCAGTGCAGGGGGCTTTTGTTCTTCTTCGGGGTTCTTGAATTTCAGGCTTTCTGGGTAGGGTGTTCCTGAAAGCTCAGAAGCAGCTTTTACCCAATGAAGAGCCTCTTGAATCTTTGGATGGCTGAAGGCAATCAATCGCTGACTCATTCGGTCGTTCAAATCCCAAACTAAGTATTCGGATAACCGGAGCACTTCTGCCCAGCGTTGTTGGCGGGTGATGTACGGCCAAATACCAGGTCTGGTCCAGCGATATTGCTCTGTCGCTGATTTGAAATGCGCTGTTGTGGTGTCTTCATCCATCAAGAGCCGAATGAAGCGCAAATAAAGTTCATGCGGCTCCAGCCACCCTGGCTCATCGGGCCTTTCCCGCATCTCTTGCCCAAGGCTATACGCACGCATCAGGAGACTAATTTCCATGCTTTTGTTGTGCAGGGCTTCGGCGACGGAGATTCCGTCAAGAATAATTCCACAGGAGGAGCCTGTAACTCGAGCGTCATTGCTTGCAGAAAGCAAACTCATCCTCTCGTTCAGCGTGCCGAGCAAGATATTGGTTGCGAGCCCCTCTCGAAGTTGTTTGAGGGCGCGCAGAGAATCCCCTCTTTGAGCATAAAGAGAGGCCAGGTGAACGGCCGTCCAGCCATAATATTGCGAGACCTGAAGTCTTCCTTGAGCCATCAGTTTTGCTGGAACTCCAGTTTCTTTTGCTTCCTCGCGAAAGCCGGACCACTTTTCCGTCCAGAAGGCAATGACACCTTCAAGTCCGGAGACCGCCATGCTGAAGTCAGGAGCCATGACGGAAGTAGTGTTCGTTTGCTCCATCCAGTCAGCTAGGGAGGGGAAGCCATTTTCATTAAAGGCTGAGAGGAGATTGGACATACTTTTGGCGGAGCGTTCAAAAGCTTCAATTGCTCCATCTTCGTCACCTAGGTCACGGAGAGTTTTCCCCAAGTGAAAAGTGGTCAAGGTGTAGTAAAATCCAGGATCATCAACAACCTTGTGGAGTTGAGTGCGATTTCTTGACTCTAGTAGCCGGAGTCCTTTCCGGAATTCGCGGATTGCTTGGACCTTTTTCCCCGACCAGTCCAGCATTGCTCCAAGTTGAACGGGAAGGAATTCTGCCCACTCGGGGAGTTTGCCATGTTTGTCCAGAATAAGTCGCATGGATTTCTGGACAAGTTGTGCGGCGCCATCGTAATCGCCGGCAGCCCTTAAGTAATACTCCGGCCGCCCCGCTTGAAGGGTCAGGTTGTAGAAAAGAGGGTCTTCTACACCATTGGATTCTGCACAAAGAGTCATTCCATTTAGGAAAGCAACCCTGACTTCTTCCCAGTAGTTTTTCCAGGCGGGCTGTGGTCCGAACAGGAGAGATGAATGTGCCCAGCCTCGCGCGCTCAGAATCCGCCCATAAACAATTAGAGCCTCCCATGCTCCTGGGTCGGAAGATTGGAGCAGGTTTTCTAAGGCAAGAATTCGAAATGGGGCGGACCTTTCTTCCAAATATGTACGCGTCCACTCTTCCGGAGTTTGGCGGACCCCATTTTCAAGGACAACCTCCCACTTCTTACTCGAGATTTTCTTGAGTTGAACATTGCTCCGTGAATCAGCGAGAATATTTCGCGCGTAGTCCGCCCAATCAAAGGCTTTACGTTGAGCGTGGAGCTCAACTTTTCCAATTCCTAGCCCAAGTCCAAGAATAAGAAGTTCATATTCCTGGCCCTTTCGAAGTTTGACCTCGTGAATGAGTGGATTCAGAGCAAACCAACTGTCGTCATCAATAGCCAGATACCCTTTCTTTGGGTCACGAATGGCAATGGCTGTGTCCGATGTCCAAGATTCAAGGCGAATAGACCATCGCCCTGCGCGAGGCACTTTAAACGGGATTCGAAGTGTGGTTGC
The DNA here is from genome assembly GCA_030748415.1 of Planctomycetota bacterium. Lineage (GTDB taxonomy): Bacteria > Planctomycetota > UBA1135 > UBA1135 > UBA1135 > UBA7888. The sequence goes on along the minus strand of JASMMA010000013.1, from coordinate 61,864 downwards.
TGCGGATTGAGATGATAAATCTTCGAAGGGATAGAGCGGATGGTGGTTTTGTAAAGTTAGTGGCCAACTTTGTCCATCCTTGAGCTCCACACCAGGCTGGTCCTTGAACAAGGATTCGAAAGTCTCCAAGGGGAGTTGAGTATTTAGTTCAAATTCGTGCGAACCCTCTTCCATCACCCAGGTTTTTTCCTGAGGCGCTGCTTGTATTGCAAAAGCGACTAGGGTTGCGGTAAACATTAAACGAGTCTAGCATCGAGTCCTAACTTATGGACCTAATTTCTCTCTTGGTGGCCGAGGATAATCTCAGTTGTCAAATCGCCAATTCGCGGGAAAGTCTGGACTTAAAACTACATTAGAAAGAGCTGCTCGCACAAGGTCGACTGGGATGGGGCCTTGGCGCAAAATGGCATCATGGAAATCACGTTTTTCCCAGCTCCCATTCTCGACGAGCTCTCTATACAAAGATCGGAGCTGAAGTCCGCCCAGCATGTATGCGCATTGGTAAAGCGGCCCATAGCCGCCTTGGATGGATCGGCGGACTTCGGCTTCAGCATTGCGTTGCTCGTGACCAACATTCGCGACTAAGAAGTCCACGCATTTCTGCGGAGTCCAGTTCCCCAAGTGAAAGTTAAGCGAGAAGATGATTCTGGCACATCGGTGTGATCGCCAAAACAGCATTCCGATTTCTTCCTCGGCATTTCGCGGGAATCCCCAATCCCAGAGCTGTAGTTCCCAGTAAAGCGCCCAACCTTCAACAAGGAATGGCGTGTAGAACATGCGTCGTTGTGGATTCCAGCGCTTGGCCATATAGCCTTGAAGATGGTGACCAGGAATTAATTCATGGTGGACAGTTGCGTGAGAATAGGGTTGGTTATTCCCTCGCATGGACTGCAACTTTGCTTCGTGATCCATGCCTTTAGTGGGGTAAGCGATTGAGATGACTTCGCCGCCAGTAAAGTAAGGGCTAATCATTTGTCGAGCAGGCGACATCATTTCCATACGCCAGGACTCTTTAGCAAGCTTGGGTATTGAGATTAGATTATTGTCTTCCAAGAAATCAACTGCTTCATTTGCAAGGTCTAGAATCATTGCCGGCTGTTCCCCAGGGTCAACATGGCGTTCTTTTACGCTAGCCTGAGCAGCTTTCCAGTCATCCTCAAATCCCAATCTGAGGGCGGCATTGATTCTTCGTTCGTTACACCAGGCTAGTTCTCTCTCTGCAATTGAAATGAGCTCTTCAGGCGTATACGGAATTCTTTCAAAGGCCAGTTCTTCCAAAAGAGCTTCCCTTCCAATAGGGTCTCCGACTAAGGCGTCTTTGTCTTCAGGGTTTAAGCCCCCAATATCTTTTTCGAGCCAGGGCCCATAATCGTTCAGGGATTTTTTTAATTCTTCCCATGGTTTACTGCACCACCACCCAAATTCAGGGTCGTATTCAGATCGGAAATTGTAAAGATTTGCGAGTGAGTTCTTCAGCGAGGAAATTTTCCTTGCAGCTCTCCGGGCGATAGACCCCGAAGATTTGGTGTCCTTTAGAGTTTCGCGGGCTTCTTCTATTTCTTTTAGGGCTTTGTGAAATGCGTTAGCAACATCGCGCGCAGGAGTCTCTAGTCTTTGCGAGCGGGCTTCAACGAGCCCGACTAGTGAAGATGTGAAGGGGAGGAGATGAGAAACTTCCTGCTCCTTTCGTCTCTCGGTCTCCACTGCACTCAAGTCATGTTTAACTAGGTTGTTGAGCGCCAACCAATCAATCTGTTCGGATCGAGAAATACCGCCGAAGTCAACACTCGACAAGCGCACCAACCACTCTCTATATAAGCTCTCTATACGATTGAGCTTCATTTTTGACATCGAGAAGGGCATTAGTCGATTTAGGGCGGCTTTGTCTTCTTGATACTGAGCGCACATTTCGGGAAGAGTTGCGTTTGCGCTACCAGGGTGTCGGTCGTCGGATTGCTGGGCAGCCAAGCCGACTGTAGCGCAGGCTGGAATCAGCAAAAGGAGGGTGGAGAGGAATCTCATGCCCGCATTTTGCCGTCGAGACAACGCCTGTGGGCGGATTTCATGTCAGAGCTCGTGGAAGTAAAGTCTTTGGGCAGATGAATCCCATACCGCCTCCAACCGAATCTCCGCAGCATTCTCAAGCTCGCCCTCCCGCAGGGGGATTGTCCAAAAATCGTCGAGCTGAATATTGGCGCAGGAATTTACGCCTGCTTAGTGCCTTGCTCACGATTTGGGCAATGGTCTCATTCGGATGTGGAATTTTGCTCCACCATTGGCTGGATCAATGGAAGCTTGCGGGGAGTGGCTTTCCGCTTGGTTTCTGGTTTGCTCAGCAAGGCTCCATGTTGGTTTTTATTCTGCTCGTTTTTTACTACGCACGAAAGATGAATCAACTGGACCAAGAGTTTGGTGTGAAGGAAGATTAAAGAATGGATGTTCAAGCCTGGACATTCACGCTAATTGCGCTCTCATTCGCGCTCTACATTGGAGTTGCCGTTTGGAGTCGCGCAGGAAGTACGAGTGAGTTTTATGTTGCTGGCGGCGGAGTCCCCCCGCTTGCAAATGGTATGGCTACAGCTGCCGATTGGATGAGCGCGGCCTCTTTCATATCGATGGCAGGCGCGATTTCATTCTTAGGCTACGACGGTTCGGTCTATTTGATGGGTTGGACAGGTGGCTATGTTTTGCTTGCTCTATTGCTCGCACCTTATTTGCGAAAGTTTGGGAAATTCACCATCCCGGATTTTGTGGGGGACCGTTACGAGTCTTCGGCCGCAAGGATTGTGGCGGTAATTTGTGCCATCTTTGTTTCGTTCACATATGTTAGTGGCCAAATGCAAGGAGTTGGAATTGTGCTGTCTCGCTTCCTTGAAGTAGATACAACAACTGGCGTCTTTATCGGAATGGGAATTGTTTTCTTTTACGCAGTGCTTGGGGGGATGAAGGGCATTACTTACACCCAAGTTGCCCAGTATTGTGTTTTGATTTTTGCCTACCTTGTTCCTGCCATTTTTCTTTCGATTCAAATGGTGGACACCCCTCTTCCCCAACTCGGCCTTGGGGGTTCTCTCTCCGATGGGGTTCCTTTGTTAGAAAAGCTCAATAGCCTTCACCGAGATTTGGGTTTTGCTTCTTATACCAATGGTTCCCGCGCAATGACGGATGTATTTTTCATTACCGCAGCGCTGATGGTGGGGACCGCTGGTCTCCCTCATGTGATTGTCCGTTTTTATACCGTTCCCAAAGTGCGAGACGCACGAAAGAGTGTTGGTTGGGCACTCATTTTTATTGCACTTCTTTACACCGCTGCTCCCGCAGTTGCCGCCTTTTCCCGCACCAACCTTCTTATGACGGTCAGTGAACAGCCGTACAAAGAAATGCCCGATTGGTTTCAAAAATGGGAGACAACAGGTTTACTAAAGCACGAGGATCACAACGGAGATGGACTCATTCAATATGTTGGCCCCGATTCGCCAATCGAAAATGAGCTCACCGTGCACAAAGACATCATGGTTTTGGCGAACCCTGAAATAGCTGGCCTTCCGGATTGGGTCGTTGGCCTTGTTGCAGCTGGTGGTCTGGCTGCAGCCCTCTCAACTGCTGCAGGGCTTTTGCTTGTTGTGTCCTCAGCCGTAAGTCATGATTTGTTGAAGCGCTCTATTCGGCCAACGATTTCTGAAAAAGGGGAGCTCCTCGCCGCGCGAATTAGCGCCGGCGTCGCAGTTTGTGTTGCGGGTTGGTTTGGTATTCATCCACCGGGCTTTGTTGCCGAAGTGGTTGCCTTTGCTTTTGGGCTGGCAGCATCATCATTCTTTCCCGTGCTCATCATGGGCATTTTCAGCACGCGGATGAATCGAGCGGGTGCCATTTCCGGAATGGTTTGCGGGATTGCACTTACGGCAGGCTACATTTTGTGGTTCAAATTCCTCCACCCTGAGCTTTCTACTCCCGAACATTGGTGGTGGGGGATTTCTCCTGAGGGTATTGGCACGATTGGCATGATGCTGAACTTCCTTGTTGCTGGCGCAGTTTGTCAGCTTTCGCCACCGCCCTCCTCCGCCATCCAGCAGCTCGTTGAGGACATTCGTGTGCCAAAAGGCTCTGGTCCCGCCCGCGAAATCGAAGCGTGATTAAACTAATGAATAAGCTCCGCCAATCGGCATAGGGAATGACATGACTCACATTCCTGCCACCACTGCCGCAACTACGGCCAGCATTGCTGCCGAAGTTCAAAAGCGTGCCCACGAAGAAGAACAAATGACACAATACACACAAGCTGAACTTGAAGGTGGTTGGGAATTTAAATTTCTGCGCTCGAATGGGAACATATTCCTGAAGCCAGAAAAGCGTGCAGAAATTTTGAATCAAGAAGCTCGTGCGGGCTGGGAACTCGTTGAGATTTTTGACGGGCGCCGCATTCGACTCAAACGCCCGTCTTCTGCAAAAAAGAAAGACCAGGCTCTTGATTTTGACCCTTACCGAACCAATATCGGTATGAGCTCCGATCCGCTTGGTGCATCCCTTGCGCTTGGATTACTTCTTCTTGTTGCGGTTGGCGGGGTTGCTCTCTATATGGCCTCCCGGTAAATGAAAAATACTTCCATTCTTGCTATTTGTCTCCTAATTGGATGCACCACCGCCCAGGACCCAATGGCAATGAACGAATCAGACTGGAAAGAAAAACTCACGCCCGAGCAATATCACATTTTGCGAGAGGCCGGAACTGAGGCTCCATTTGAAAACCGGTTCGACCGTCACTTTGAGGAAGGTGAATATTCGTGTGCAGGGTGCAATGCTCCACTTTTTAGGTCGGCTGAAAAATATAATTCGGGTTGTGGCTGGCCCGCATTTACTATGCCATGGAATGAGAATGCAATCACTAGACACCAAGACAACTCCCTAGGGACCCTGCGCATCGAAGTGCGCTGCGCAAAATGTGACGGACACCTTGGCCATGTTTTCACCGATGGCCCGCCCCCAACTGGTAATCGATTCTGTATTAACTCTGCTGCGATGAATTTCACTTCTTCCGATGAACTTAACTCCACCAATTCATGGGCCGCTGCAACATTTGGCAGCGGCTGATTCTGGGGGGTGGAATCCCTTTTCCGTCAGGTTGACGGTGTTTTAGACACAGTAGTCGGGTACTCAGGAGGCACTTCGGAAAACCCTACCTATGAAGAAGTATGTTCTGACGGCACCGGCCACGCTGAGGCGATTCAAATCCGGTTCGATCCTTCCCGCATCTCTTTCAAGGGGTTGCTCGAGATTTTTTTTCAAAACCATGACCCCACGACTCCGAATCGACAGGGGCCCAATGTCGGCACTCAATATCGTTCAGTTATTTTTTTCCATAATCCTGAACAAGAAAGGATTGCAAAGACCGCAATTCAAAAAATGGAATCATCGGGTGAGCATGAAAACCCTATCGTGACCCAAGTCCTGCCCGCCACGCAATTTTGGCCGGCTGAGGAATACCATCAGCGGTATTACGAAAAAAGGGGGATTGTCCCCGCCTGCAAGCTTTAGGGTTTCCCGTTTTTCCAGGCAACGATGTAGGCAATCCACGCCTCTTCGTTCTCGGCGGTGTGGGTAAGTTGAAAATCGCCATCACCTTCCCCATCTTCATCGGCACCCTCCCAATAAACTTCGACATTTTTGAAACCCGCTTCGCTCAAAATATCTCGGAGCTCGGTCAAGTGCCAGAGGCGCCATTCGTAAACGAAGGCTTCTTCCATTCTGGAGCCGTCAGCAAATTTAAAACTAATGGAGCAACGGGTATCGCCGGTGATGGCATCCATGGCGTGGGTGCGCCAAATGTAATAGAAGCCATCTTCTTCTCGCTCTTCTTCTGTTTCAATTTGGCAATCAGGGCCACCTTGAATATCTAAAACGAAGGCGCCGCCATCATTGATGGAACTGTAGGCGCGCTTGAAATAACTGAGCATCGTGGCCCGCTCTTTGAAAATCCAATAGGAGAAGTTGAACGCCGTTAAAACATCCGCTTGGGGTGTTTCCACACTCAGCACATTTTCTTCCAACTGTGTAACCCGCTTGACCGCATCTCCAATCTTGGGGAAGTGATTCTTCAAGCCATAAGTAAGAGGTTCTGGGTCTAGGTCCACGCACCAAGCCGTTCGCTCGTCATGGCTATTGGCCCAAATCGCCCCCAAGAGGCAAGTGCCGGCAAAGTCTTCCCGTAGAACCATGGGGGATGGGTAGTTTTTCTCTTCAAAAATCCGCTGCAAGAAATCTAAATCGGAATCAGGGTCGTAAACCGCAGATTCATAGAGCGCATATTTGCTTGCTGTCTTGGCAGTCCACTTGCGTGCCTTGCCCTTTAGCTTTTTTCGACCTTGCTTCTGCTTCACCATGGCGCAACAAGATACCTGCGCCATCGCTAAACTTCCATAATGCGTTGCATCCCAATCCTCCTCTTCGCCCTGACAGCTTGCGTTCAGCAGACCCCGTTTGATTATCCCAACACTCGCAAGGGATCTGTTGTGGATACCTACCACGGTGTCGAAATCGCCGACCCCTACCGATGGCTTGAAGATGACTTATCAGACGAAACGGCAGCCTGGGTGACTGCCCAAAACGAGGTTACTTTTGGCTATTTAGAATCTTTGCCAAATCGGGATGCCATCAGCAATCGGCTCACCCAACTTTGGAACTACGAAAAGCTCGGAGCTCCATCCCGCCGTGGTAACAATTGGTTCTGGAGTCGCAACGATGGTCTTCAAAACCAATCGGTTCTTTTCGTAGGCAATGCCCCATACGAAAACGGCAAGGTGCTTCTCGACCCGAACAATCTATCTGAAGATGGAACCCGTGCCCTCTCTGGAACGGTCGCAAGCAAAGATGGAAACCTTTTTGCGTATGCAGTTTCAGATGCGGGCTCCGATTGGCAAACTTGGCACATACGGAATGTTCAAACTGGCAAAGACCTCGAGGACAAACTTGAATGGCTGAAATTTACTTCTGTCGCCTGGATGCACGACGGTTCGGGTTTCTTCTACGCACGATTTCCTGCCCCAGAAGGGAGTGAACTCTCTGCCGTGAACTCCGAAGAGAAACTATATTTTCACAAAATCGGAACACCCCAATCCGAAGACCGCCTCATTCACTATGTGCCTGAACACCCTGAATGGGGATACGGTGCAGAAGTCAGCGAAGATGGCCGCTGGCTCATCATTAACGGCAACGAAGGAACCGAAAGAAAAAACCGAGTGTGGTATGCCGACCTCACCGGGGATTGGAATGAAATTCGCCCACTTTTCAACGAATATGATGCCGCCTACGCATATCTCGCAAATGATGGAGAGGTTGCTTATTTCCGAACAACGAACAATGCTCCGCGGGGCCGCATTATTGCAGTGGACCCTCTGAATCCATCACCGAAAAACTGGCGTGAGGTTGTTCCCCAAACAGAAGATGTCCTCAGATCCGTTGCCTATCTTGGCGGGAACCTTCTCTGCAGTTACTTGCACAATGCTTACAGCGTTTCAAAAGCTTTTAGCTTGGAGGGCGAACACTTGTGGGATGTGCAATTCCCAACCCTTGGTTCAACCAGCGGGTTCGGTGGTCACCACGATGATGAAACAGCTTGGTATAGCTTTTCCTCCTTTACATATCCCTCGAGTGTTTTTTCCCTCAACATGAATACGGGAAAGTCCACCCTCGTCCGCGCTCCTGTAGTAGCCTTCGACCCATCCGACTTTGTGGCGGAGCAAGTTTGGTATCCGTCAAAAGATGGAACTCAAATCCCGATGTTCCTCGTTCATCACAAATCCGTTCAACCTAACGGCGATTGCCCGACCCTTCTTTATGGTTACGGTGGCTTTAACATTTCCCTTACCCCACGGTTTTCTGTAAGCAACTTGGTGTGGATGGAAATGGGCGGTGTTTACGCCATGCCGAACTTGCGGGGCGGTGGAGAATTCGGTCGCGAATGGCACATGGCCGGCACTGTGCACCAAAAGCAAAATGTGTTTGATGATTTCATTGCTGCGGGCGAGTGGCTTTGCGACAACAACTGGACCCGACCCGAGCGGCTTGCCATCCGCGGCGGCTCCAATGGGGGCTTATTGGTGGGTGCGTGCATGACCCAGCGCCCAGACCTTTTCGCCGCATGCCTTCCTGCAGTTGGCGTTCTGGACATGTTGCGGTACCACAAATTCACCATCGGCTGGGCGTGGGCTTCCGACTACGGAACTTCGGATGACCCCGAGCAGTTCCAGAGTCTGCTCGCCTATTCCCCCTATCACAATGTGGAGCCGGGCACCGCTTACCCAGCGACCTTGGTCACGACTGGCGATCACGACGATCGCGTAGTGCCAGCACACTCTTTCAAATTCGCCGCCGCCCTTCAGACCGCCCAATCCGGTCCGGAACCTGCCCTCATCCGCATCGAAACTCGCGCAGGGCACGGTGCTGGAAAGCCTACCGCCATGCGAATTGCAGAATACGCAGACCTTTGGGCCTTTCTCGCATCGGAACTTGGCATGGGGAAGCTATCCTTCTCGGAATGAAGCGCTTCGCCACCCTTCTAGCAGCAACATCAATTCTTGCTTCTTGCAATGTTCCTCAGCCTCAGGTTGAGGTACTTGACAACGATGCCATTACTCCTGTCTCCCGCCCCGATTCTTGGTGGCAGGATCGGCATGCCGCTCAAATGGCACTCGCTGCCGAAGCGCACTGGGACATTATTTTTATGGGTGACTCCATTACCCAAGGCTGGGAGAGTAATGGCAAAACGATTTGGGATGCCAACTATGGAAGTCTGCGAGCCCTAAACCTGGGGATTAGCGGCGACCGTACTCAACATTTGCTTTGGCGAGTTCAACAAGGTGCTCTCGACGGCCAAACCCCTAAGCTTGTGGTTTTGAATATCGGAACGAACAACTCCAGCGACAACACTTCCGCCGAGATAGCAGAAGGCGTTAAAACGATTGTCAAGGAGCTCAAGCACCGCATGCCCTTCACGAACTTTTTGGTTTTGGGAATTTTCCCTCGCGGCGAATATCCCAACGACCGAAACCGCCAAATCAATATTGGCGCAAATCGGCTCATCTCCAGAATGGCCTTCGATGACCGTGTTCACTACCTAGACATTGGCGATGTTTTTCTAGAAGAGGGCGGCCGCCTCGATCCCGCAATCATGCCGGACTTCCTTCATCTTTCCCCTGAAGGCTATCGCCGCTGGGCCGAAGCAATTTCAGGTTCTTAGTGTTCGGCTGCGTTGCCGAAGATAAATGGTCTGTGAAAGACCTGCCAAAACAAACACGCTGAGCGCCCACTGAATTCCTGGGCCTGTTGCCCATTGGGTTCCAGCCCAAAGACCGACCAAAGCGAGTCCCACATAAAGCCCAACCGCTTCGCTCACGCCGCGGGTTTTTCGCCGGTGAACCAAGAGCCCTTGATAGAGGGATTGATAAACCTGATATCCCGGCATCACAATGGCGAGGACAATGGCCGAAGCTGAAATTGCCGTGAGCTCGGGTGAGAGACCCGAGACTGAACCAAACCATAAGCGACCGAGAGGGGTGAAGCCCATGAGCGCCAAGAGGCCCATCGTTCCTACGGCCAACATTTTTGCGAAGCGTCGGAGTTGTTGTTCGCCACCTTCTTTGGCAGCAAGTGCGACGACCACTTCATTGAATGCAAACCCCATTCCCCGCGTGAGAAAAACCAAGCCATGAACTGCGGGCCAAGCTGCCAAGGAAGACAATGCCATGGGCATTCGGCTGATTGCCGCCGAGCCTGCTGGGTGAATCATTAAGGTCAGCAAAGGGGTAAGAGCAAGTGGGAAGTAAAAAACCGCAAAAGAGCGAACAGTGATGGGGGAATGTTCGCTTTCTTTTGGGAGGCGTTCTTGGATTACCGATTGAACAATAAAGTGAGCAAAGATGGCTTCGAAAGTAACGCCAAGCGCAACAGCCGTGGCGCCGACAAAGACACCAGAGCCTAAATCAAAGGCCATACCTGCCCAAAGAGCTCCAGTAAGAGTGATTAGTCGGATAAAGGTTCCAATCGCAACAGCGCGGGAGTTTCCATATCGAATCAAAACGCCCTGATTCAGGCGCCGCCAGGCGATTGCCGCGGTCCAGGGGGTCATGATTTGGAGCCCTAGTTGGCCGGGTTTTAAGAGTTCTTCGGGAACGCCTAATAATCCTTGGGCAACCCAAAAGAAAGCTGGAGTAAAGGCAAGCAAAACATGGACAGCGGTAAGAATGACCGACATCCATGTCATGTAGCGGAGGAGTTTTCGATAGGAAGGGCCATCAACAGCCAAGGCTGTGCTTGCGGCAAGCAGCATAATGACAGGACCTTCAACTGTCATAGACAAAGGGAAGACCAAAGAGCCCCATGCAGCCAGCTGTATTTCTGGTTCGGGCATTCGGGCGACGAAAGCCGTAAATGTGGGCATTTCTGCGCCCATCAACACCCAGCTTCCCGCCAAAGGTAACCAAAGGCGAAAAACTTGATGGAGGGTGACGGTGGCGGACAAGGCCGAGGATTTTAGGGGAGAATCAGTCTCCTTTCGAATCCAACTGGAAAACTCTCACCCAATCGACCAACATTGAGTCCGGGAAAGCTTCGGGGACAATTTGTTTTGATTCCCATTCGCTGACCAGCACTGAAAGAATGATGTATTCAGGATGATGTGAGAGGCCCTCGTTGGTTCTCCATGTTTCTTCTCCATCAACAAAGAAAACGGACTCATTAGGAGTCCATAAGTAGGAATAGGTTCGAAAAGTATCTTCAGGGTTTGGGCTTGCGTGAGTTAGTCCAATCTTTTTCCCGACATGGGCCTTGTCCTTGGAACGATAGGCGTTCCAATGAATGTTATGCGAAAGAGAAATTGGAACCCCGAAGTATTCAATAATGTCAATTTCTGAACCGCTTACTTCGAGGTCATCTTTTAGTTTTCCATAATCATCGGACTGTAACCAAAAGGCGCCATGGTGTCCGGGTGCCTTTTCAAACTGAAGGCGTGCCTCGAATAGTCCGTAGGTCCATTCCTGAAAACCATCCGTGCTAATCATTCCGGATTCAGGGCCTTCTTCGGTGAGTCGAGTTGTCAAGACTAAGTTGCCGTTTCCATCCAGTGAAGAGCAGTCTCTTCGAATTGTGCAAACCCCATGTTTCCCATTTTCGCGCCGAACCTCCCATTTGGATGGGTCCAACTTTGTTCCGTTGAACTCGTCGGACCAAACAAAGTGGTAACCCTCAACGGGCGCAGTAGGTTTGGGGTTAATTTTTCGGTGGATGGGAAGGGGGCCTCGTTTTGCAACTCCGAATCCTCGGGCTCGCACTTCCTTTGCCTGAGGAGAAGTGGATTGCCATAAGGGGTTCGTGTGATTCAAATGCGTAAATAAAACGCGAGTGTTTTCGTTTTGGATAATGGGTTCTAATAGGTCCATGGTTTCGCTCACGCGTGGGTGAGGGATGAGGCTCATGTCGCGACCGGGTAATTCGTTGTTGCTGAAGAATGTTCCATCGAGCAACAAGGAATCATGAGTGCGCGCAATTTCCAATAAATCAAAGCTGTCCCTCGTCCACGCATCAATGTCAGGCACATAAAACAAACGCTCGCCTCCAGCTGAGATTGAAAACGCAAATGTGTCGGAGTATTCATCTCGGTGGGGGACTTCAAAAGGAACAACGGTGACTCCTGGAATGGGGTGGCAAGCGACTCCGGATTTCAAAGTTTGAATTTCAATTTGCCCCAAACTCAAAAGTTGATTCCAGGGTCCGTTCCCGCGCAAAAAGTTTGCCATGCGTTCGCTGCACCAAACTTGTTGTTTGTGAGAACCGGCTGCTTCTCGCCCCAAATGAGCCAACCCGAGGTAATGGCCGATGTGGGCGTGAGTCAGCAGAATCGCGGCCGGCATTTCTCCCATTGCGGAAACTTGTTGAGTGATGTCCGGGGTGGCATCCACCAATAACCAGCCGCGCTGGCCGCGGACGCCTATGGCCGCCACTCGGGCGGTGTCTTTGGGTTTTTCCAAATCCGCACAACAGTCTTTAGAGCAATCCAACTGTGGCCGGCCACCATCTTGGGCTATGCCAAGAATGTGAAATGTGCTCTTTTCCTTACCGCGCTCGCCCGGCGCGATGGAACAAGCGCCCAATACCCCCGCGCCCCCAAAGCACACCAAAATCCAAGCAAGGCGGGGGAGAGTTTTATGCATGCCCCCATCTTGCCGTAGCGACTGCTTTGCTCAACGGCCCTTGTTTGCACGAGGTTTTCTGGTGGAGCCGAAATGGGATGTCCTCGGGAGCCTCTTGTGAGTCGGGTCTTTTTTTCTCGGTAAAAAGGGTCGGGTTCGGTATTTTGGTGTAAACTCCCCAACATGAGCACGAAGAATTGGTATTGGCGCTGGCTTACCGGACCCGAGGGCAACTCGGGAGCCGGGAGTGGCAAATAGTGCCGTCTTCCCTCCTCCTCTTCCCGCGGGTCCTCGTCCTTGACGATGGCCCGTTTCTCGTTTTAATAAGACCGTGACCGGATTCCTCCACAGTTCAACCCCTTCCTCCGCCGAAGAACACCGCCTCGCTTGGTTGGTGCTTCCGGCTGATTTGCACACCCCTGTGCGCTTGTTTTTGTCCCTTCGGGCGGCCAATCACCAGCTGTGTCTGCTCGAATCCGCCGAAGGGCCGGACCGCATCGCCCGATGGTCATTCCTTGGGGTGGATCCAGTTGCCCGATTTGTGGGCCATCGGGGGGGCGGAATTTTGACCACCGAGGACGGTGAAGAGGAAGTCCCCGGGACTCCCCACGAAGCCCTTCAAACCGTAGTGGATCGGTTCGCTTTGCCCATGCCCCCGGCACCACTTCCGCCCTTCTGTGGCGGATGGGTTGGGATGATGAGTTATGAATGGTCCACGGCTTTGGAACCTACGATTCCCCCTGCCGCTGCCGACCCCTGGACCATTCCCATGGCGGATTTCCACCTTTACCGCACGGTGGTGGGAATGGATCACGCAACTCAGAAGGTAGTTTTGATTACCGCGTGTCCAGGCGGTGCCAGCGGCCACGATGCCGCAATCGCTGACCTTCACAAACTTGCCCACGAAATTGGCCAAGAGCCGGGACCTGGCCAGCGATTCCGTCTGGCCCAGGGCGAACCGCGTTCTTCGATGACCCGGGAACAATATGAGTCGGGTGTAACTTCATTGAAAGAACACATCACGCAAGGCGACATTTTCCAAGCTGTTTTGGCCCAGCGATTCGAACAGGATTTTGAAGGTGAACCCTTCAGCCTATACCGAGCCCTTCGTTTAACGAACCCCTCGCCGCACATGTTCTTTTTTGAGAGCGATGGTTTGACTTTAATCGGTTCATCGCCGGAACGATTGGTTGCCGTGCGCGCTGGGCGAGTTCAAAATCGCCCCATTGCGGGCACTCGTGCTCGAAGCGATGACCCTGATGAAGATGATCGTTTGGGTGCAGAGCTTTTGGGCGACCGCAAAGAACGAGCAGAGCACGACATGTTGGTTGACTTAGCGCGAAATGATTTAGGGCGTGTGGCTCGAACTGGAACCGTTAGCGTGAAAGAGCATGCAGTTTTAGAAAAGTTTGCTCGCGTTCAACATTTGGTAAGCCGAGTGGAGTGCGATTTGGCGGCCAACCAAAGCCCCCTCCAAGCTCTTGCCGCTAGCTTCCCTGCGGGGACCGTGAGCGGCGCCCCCAAAGTTCGCGCAATGCAACTGCTTGCCGACATTGAACCTGACACGCGCGGCCCTTACGCCGGCGCATTTGGATACCTAGATTCTTCAGGAAACCTAGACATGGCCATTTCGATTCGAACCTTCGCTGTGCGCGATGGCATGGCATCTTTGCAGGCCGGTGCAGGAGTTGTTTTCGACTCTAAACCCGAACGGGAATACGCAGAAACTCTTGAAAAAGCCCAAGCCCTCTTTGAAGCGCTTCGCCTGGCCGGCACAGGCCTCTTTGGCGGAGAGGAGGCAAACTCATGATTCTCCTCATTGATAATTACGATTCATTTACTTACAACCTTTACCAATCTTTAGCGGCGAGTGGAGCGCAGGTCGAGGTTTACCGAAACGACAAGATAACCGTGAGTGAAGCGCTTGCTCTTCAACCGGCGGGCATTGTTCTTTCCCCTGGGCCGGGTCGCCCCGAAGGCGCTGGGATTTGTTTGGAGCTTCTCACGAAACTTCCTCCGGATATGGCCATGCTTGGTGTTTGTTTAGGCCACCAATCTTTGGTGCTGGCCAGCGGTGGGAAGTTGGAGTTGGATCCTGTTCCCGTGCATGGCAAGCCCTCGATGGTCCACCACGATGGAAAGTGTCCAGTGTTTAACTCACTTCCGAACCCTTTCCCTGCGGGTCGATATCACAGTTTGCGGGCAGAACGGGATGAGCTTCCTGCTTGTCTGGAACTGACTGCGTGGACCGAAGATGGTCTCGTCATGGGAGTTCGCCATCGCGAGAATCCATGGTTTGGGGTTCAGTTTCACCCTGAGTCGATTTTGACTCCACAGGGCGATCGCTTGCTCCAAAATTTCCTTAGCGTGACTGGAGAGGGGATTACGAGTCGATGATTCTTCGAGATGCTGCAGACCGTGTTGCCTTGGGTGATACTTTAGGTCGCGAGGAGTGTTGCCATATTTTTGGAACAGCACTTTGCGAGGGCGCGGATACAGAAGCCTTGGCCGACTTACTGCGCGGCCTCGCCCAACGGGGCGAGACAGTTGATGAAATTGTTGGAGCTGCCGAGGCATTGCGCGGTGCGATGGTGCCCTTTGAACATGGAGCCGATAAGGCAATTGACACCTGCGGAACGGGTGGCGATTGTTTGGGGTCGTTTAATTTGTCAACGGCTTCCGCTCTTGTTGCTGCTGCCGCCGGTGCAAAAGTTGTGAAGCACGGCAACCGCTCGGTTTCATCCAAGTGCGGTTCCGCAGATTTGCTGGAGGTTGCTGGTGTTCACCTAGAGCTAAACCCCGAACAAGCAAAAGTTGTATTTGAAGAGGTAGGGATGGTGTTTTTGTTCGCGCCTTCTTTCCACCCTTCCATGCGATTTGTTGCGCCGGTTCGCCAAGAACTTGGCATCCGCACAATTTTTAATTACTTGGGCCCCCTTTGTTCCCCGGGTCGAGTGAATCGACAGCTTTTGGGAGTTGGAGTTGCTGATAAGTTAGAGGACTACGCAAAAGTGCTCGAAAGCTTGGGTGCCCAACGCGCTTATGTTGTTCATGGTGCTGGAGGTGCCGATGAACTCACTCTCGCCGGACCCAATCGAGTTATTGCTGTGGGTTCTGCACCTGCGCCCCAGTTCGATGCGTGTGATCTTGGTTTGAGTGAATCACCTGTTGAAGCATTGGAGGGTGGAGATTCAAAAGTGAACTTAAAGATTTTGAGTGAACTACTTTCCGGAGAAGAGGGCCCCATCCGCGATGCCATCCTTCAAAACACTGCCGCAGCTTTGGTTGTGGGGGAAGTTGCTCAAGATGGATTAGAAGGTGTAGCTCTTGCCCGCGAAGCTCTTGATTCAGGGAGAGCAAAATCGATTCTGGATGGTCTTATTTCTGTGAGTCAGCGAGTAGGGGGGGCCGCGTGACTGAAACAGGTACCCGCCTGGATCCGATTTTGGATTCCGTTCGTTCTCGCTTGGAAATGCGGCGAAATGAGCGGTCCTTGAACTCCTTGAAGGCCCAAACCTTGGAAGGTTTAAATAAAAACGGGAGCGAGCGATTTGTTTCTTGTCTAAAAGGGGGCCCCCTTTCCATCATTGCCGAATGTAAACGCATTTCCCCTTCTGTTGGAACCCTATCCAGTGAGGTGGATTTGCTCGAGCGGGCAAATCAATACGCACAAGGCGGAGCCAGTGCTCTTTCTATTTTGACCGAAGAAAACCATTTTGGCGGCTCTTTAATGGATTTGAATCGAGTTGAACCTTGCGGACTTCCTTGTTTACGCAAAGATTTTATTTTGGATGAGTATATGGTTTGGGAAGCCGCTGATGCGGGTGCTGATGCGGTTTTGTTGATGGCCGTTTGCCTTGACGATTCTCTCCTTTCCGAACTTCGAGCATTGGCAGCTGAATTGAACCTCGCGGTTTTGTTAGAGGCCCATAATGCGATTGAACTTGAACGGGCCTTAGCAGTGAAACCGGATTGTGTTGGTGTTAATGCGCGAGATTTAACGACCTTTGAGATTGATTTCAAAACGGTTGAAGATCTTTTACCCCAAGTGGATTCCCAGTTTGTTCGTGTTGCCGAAAGCGGAGTGGATTCCTGGGAAGGGCTTGAACGAGCCGCTTCTGCGGGTGCCGATGCTGTTCTCTGCGGAACCGCGCTAATGCGGGACTCTTCCAAGCTGGGCGAGTGGACCCATCGGATTAAAGAGGAGGGTTTAGGTGTCTGAGCTTCCCAGAATCAAAGTGTGTGGACTCACTCGAGTTGAAGATGTCCAATTAGCTTTGGAATCAGGCGCCGACGCTTTTGGTTTTGTGGCTGTTGCATCCTCGCCGCGATGCATATCTGTTGAAGTTGCTACAAGGATAAGCTCTGCACTTTCGGAGTCAGTTCGCAAGGTTGGAGTATTTGTGGACAACAGCCCCCAAGAAGTTTCCCGATTTTGCGCCGAGGCCAGTTTGAATACTGTCCAACTTTGCGGTGCCGAGTCTCCCGAAGATTGGAACGGATTTCCATTCCCCATTTGGCGCCGCATCGCGGTTGACCCAGATGGTCTTCAAGAACTTGCCCTTTGGGCGGATGTTGCCGAGGCTTTTGTCCTGGACCATCCATCCGGCGCAGGCGGTACGGGTCTTCAGGTAGATTTTGACCTTGCTGCCCAACTCGCCGCACACGCACCCTGCCTTTTGGCGGGAGGGCTCCATCCCGAAAATGTCCAAAACGCTATTCGCCAAGTACAACCCGTTGGAGTGGATGCCTCTTCTGGTTTAGAGTCTGGGCCCGGAATCAAAGACAATGAACTTCTTGTTTCGTACATTCAAAACGCTGCAACATCCTTTCAGGAGCTAACTTCATGAGTGCACATTCGACCCAACGCGGGCCCTGGTTTGGGGACTTTGGCGGTTCCTTTGCCCCTGAAACTTTGATGGCTTCATTGTTAGAGCTGGATTCTGCATGGAAGGAAATAGGTCAAGCCGAAGATTTCCAAAACGAGCTCCATGGTTTGCTTTGTAATTACGCAGGTCGCGCAACTCCTTTGACCCATGCGCGCCGTATGAGTGAAGAGTTGGGCTGCGAGTTGTTTCTGAAGCGCGAGGACCTTTTGCATACCGGCGCGCACAAACTGAACAATGCCCTTGGCCAAGCACTACTCGCAAAAAAAATGGGTAAGACTCGAATCCTTGCTGAAACAGGAGCAGGGCAACACGGTGTTGCGACTGCCACCGTTTGTGCTCTCTTGGGTTTGGAATGCGTGATTTATATGGGAGAGGTCGATGCAACTCGTCAAAAACCGAACGCTCTTCGAATGGAATTGTTGGGTGCGCGATTGGAGGTGGTCCACCACGGTCAGAAGACACTCAAGGACGCTATTAACGAAGCGATGCGAGCGTGGGTAAGTGATCCAGATGCGCATTACCTTTTGGGTTCGGCTTTGGGCCCGCACCCATTCCCTGCATTGGTTGCTGGGTTTCAACAAGTGATTGGGGAGGAGGCTAGAGAGCAAATTCAAAAACAGGCTGGTGGTTTGCCCGATGTGGTTGTTGCTTGTGTGGGTGGAGGTTCAAATGCCATTGGCATCTTCCGTTCGTTTGTTGGTGATGATTCTGTTGATCTTATTGGTGTAGAAGCTGGTGGCGATGGAATCGAAACTGGAAACCACGCCGCTCGTTTTTCCGGCGGTGAACCTGGAATCCTCCATGGTTGTCGCACTTGGCTCCTGCAAGATGATGGCGGCCAAATCCTTCCTACCCATTCGGTGAGTGCAGGTTTGGATTACCCAGCAGTCGGGCCCGAACATGCCGAACTTCATGCCTTGAGCCGCTCGCAATACGCTTGGTGTACTGATGATGAAGCGTTGGAAGCTTTTGATGCCTTGGCGCAAACGGAGGGAATTATTCCTGCCCTTGAATCCAGCCATGCTTTAGGTTGGGTGCGGAGTAATCGTAAGCAACTTGCCGGGAAGCGCGTTTTAGTGAACCTGTCCGGCCGTGGGGATAAAGATTTGGCAAGCGTGTTTGCCCTTCGGGCGGGGGAGGAGTTATGAACAACCGCCTCACGAAAAAAATGGCGGAGCTTCGGGCAAACAAGTGTGCAGGAGTAGCTCCCTATGTCACTGCTGGCGATGGAGGATTGGAAACGACCTTGTCGGTCCTTCATGCTTTGGACCAAGCGGGCGCTTCGTGCATTGAGTTAGGGATTCCTTTCTCGGACCCCATAGCGGACGGGCCAGTTTTGCAAGCTGCATCTGAGCGTGCCCTCGAGGCGGGCGCGAGTTTGGATAATGCTCTTGAAATGCTTGCTCGATTCCGTGCCGAAGGTGGGCAAGTTCCCGTTGCGGTAATGTCCTATGCAAACCCGCTTGTTCGGCATGGGTTTATTGAAACTGCGAAACGCGTTGGGGAATCAGGTGGAGATGCGCTTATCGTTCCCGATATCCCACTTGAAGAGGGGGCCATGCTTGAAGAGGCATGTTCATCATCAGGATTGTGCCCCGTTTTCTTTGCCGCACCCACATCATCGGATGAACGCATTCAGGAAGCAGGCGCGCGTGCGCGCGGCTTTCTTTATGTTGTTGGCCGCGTCGGTGTTACGGGAGCGGGAACTACCTTCGGCGAAGAAACACAAAGTTTCCTCAAACGCGCCAGAGAACTTTCATCGGCGCCGATTGCGGTTGGCTTTGGAATTTCTAGTGCAGAGAGTGTGCGCGCTGCAGTGCAACACGCCGACCTTGCAATCGTTGGAACGGCTCTCGTTCAACGACTGCATGAATCTAATCATCCGGCACAAGAAGCCGATTCTTTTCTTCGCGAACTCCTTCAGGGATTGAACTGATGGACCCATCTTCCAGAAACCAACTCTTCCACATTGACCGCGCCTTGGTGAATCTCCTTCAGGAGCGCGCCCGCTTACTTGCCGACTTTCCCATGGATGACCCCGGTCGCCAGCCGCGGAGCGAAGATCTTCTTCGCCGAACAGAGGGGCCATTTGATGCGAGGGTTCTAGAAGAAATCCTTGAAGCGATGTCGCGCGGGTGCGGAGGAGAAAAATGATTATTCGTTTTCAGCCAGGAACGGTCGCAGCTGAAGTACAAGCTGTGCGCGAGCGTTTGGAGTCCGAAGGGGTGCGTACCATTCTTTCGCCTGAATCATTCCGCCCCATCTTTGCCGCGGTGGATAAAGTTTCGCCGACACTTCAGGCGGAAATTGAATCTCACGAGCGAGTTGAAAGTACGGTAACTCCAAAAGGGGCCTGGCGCTTGGCCGACCGGAGTTTTCGAGAAGCTCCAAGTGTTGCCGATGTGGGAGGTGTGCGGTTGGGCGCTGGTGAAGTCAGCATCATTGCGGGCCCATGCTCGGTGGATCACCTTATGGAAGAGGCCGCGATTCAAGTGAAGCGCGGCGGAGCCCACATTTTGCGAGGTGGTGCGTATAAGCCTCGCACATCGCCTTATTCTTTTCAGGGATTTGGGAAGGAAGGTTTACGGAAATTGAAAGATGCAGGAGAGAAGGTCGGCCTTCCAGTTGTGTCTGAGATTATGGACGCGGCACATGTTGGACCATTTGTGGAGCACGACATTGACTGTTTGCAAGTGGGCGCACGAAATATGCAAAACTTTACGCTGTTGAAAGCGATTGCCGAAGTAGGGAAGCCAGTTTTGTTGAAGCGCGGACTTGCGGCAACTGTTGATGAGTGGCTATACAGCGCGGAGTATTTGTTGGCAGGCGGGTGCCAGGGAGTTGTTTTGTGCGAACGCGGAATCCGTACATTTGAGAGAGCGACACGGAATACCTTGGACCTAACGATTCTCCCTCTTTTGCGGGAGATTACACACCTTCCTGTGATTGTGGACCCAGCCCATGCAGCGGGTATTGCGAGTTTGATTACTCCGCTATCGCGGGCATCCGTTGCGGTTGGGGCTGATGGAATTGCGGTGGAAGTTCATCCTGATCCGAGTCAGGCGCGCTCAGATGCCGACCAAGCTTTATTGGAAGGGGAGCTTGTTCAGATTGTTGCCGAAGCGCGAGTGATGGCGGCCGCTATTGGTCGGCGCTTACATGCTCAACCGCGCATTCCTGACAAAGCTTGAGACATGTTGTCAGCGCGAAACAAGTAAGTTCCTGCAACGAGAGCGTTCGCGCCAGCGGAGAGGCAGTCAGCGGAGTTTTTCCCATTGATTCCACCATCCATTTCAATGTTTCCTGCAAAGCCCCACTCGCGGAGTTGTTGTGCTTTGGAGAGTACTTCGGGCATAAAGGATTGCCCACCAAAACCCGCGTGAACGGACATCACAAGTACCATATCCAATTCGCCAAGGTAATCCTTCAAGGGCTCCACTCCACACGGTGGATTCACTGCAACACCAATCAGTTTTCCAGTTGCCTTATAAGTTTCCAGAGTCGCTTCAAAGTTGCCCTCTGCAGCTTCGTAATGGAAACTCAAAATATCAGCACCCGCTTCCGCATACCGCTCTGCCCACTCAATCGGGTTTTCAATCATCAAGTGAACATCGAGCGGAATCCTGGCCTCTTCTTTGATTGCCGAAACAACGGGCAGCCCAATGCTCAAGTTGGGGACAAAGTGCCCATCCATGACATCCACATGGTGCCAATCCGCGCCGGCGGCTTCCGCGCGCTTAAGTTCAGCAGCCAAGCGGGTGAAATTCGAGGCAAGGAGAGAGGGGGCAATGAGTGTAGGAAGGCCCATGACCGCAGGATATCTGCACCCCATCCCATTCCTGCCCCCCCTTTTTTTCAATTTTCACGGCTTGGGTTATGCTGATTTCCATGGCGACACCACCACTTCTCCAGTGGCTCATTGAGCAGTACCACCACCAACCCATTATCACCGTTGTACTGGGGCTCGTTGTCGCTGCCGTTCTCCTCCTAATCATGCGCAAAACCCTGAAGGTTTTTGCCGCAATTGCAATCCTGCTCGTTGTTGCAATCCTGGCCTCCTACCTAATTCAGGGCCCTGAGGGCACCCGCGATGGGATTGACAAGGCCATGGACAAAGTGAGGGACCAGGCCGAAAAGGTAAGCGACACACTTCGAGAATAAGGGGTACAATCAAAGGGTTCGGTTTCTTTCCATTCCCTTGGAGGCCCCATGTTCTTGCTCGTCCTTTCGCTGCTATCTTTCCCTTCCCCGTCATCTACTTTAATCGTGGACTCGTCTGGGGGCGGAAACTACCTCACCATTCAAGCTGCAATTGATGCTTCTCTTCCCGGTGATCTGATTTTGGTGATGCCTGGAACTTATGTTGAAGACTTGGCGGTTCGAGAATCGGTAACCATCCGCGCTGACACCCCCGGAAGTGTATTGATTTACCCAGCAACCCACGATCCTGGGGTTGGGTTTGGTTCCCAAGTCACCACGACAACTCAATGTTGCAAGATTGTCGCAGACAATGTTGTTCTAGAAGATTTAATTTTTGATGGCGACAACCCTTCCCTTGCAGGTGGAATTGATGCGCGCAATGGAATCATCTCCAACTACAGTGCCGGTGATTGGAATAACCTAACGGTCCGCCGTTGTGAAGTTCGAAATGTTTTACACCGAGCGATTTATGCTTCCCGTGGGAGCGGGCATTTGTTCGAGGACAGCGTCGCGAAAAACGCATCTGGTGTCGGACTCGAATCGGCAGGTTTTATGTTCTATTCCGCAAGCGGAATTATTCAAAACAACTTAGCCGAAGATTGCGGGATTGGCATTTCTACTCATGCTGGCTCTTCAGGCACATTGCTGAACAACCGCGTAGAAAGTTCCTTATTAGGAGTTCTGTGCAATGGAACAAACGCCCCGACATCTATTAGCAGCTCCGATTTCTATGATTGTGAACAAGGCGTGCAGCTTATTGCTATCAATGCCGATGTTGCCATTACTGACAACCGATTCGTTCGAAACAGGTGGGGGATTTCCTTCTTTGGTTCAAATGGACACTCAGACATTTGGAATAACCAATTTCTTGGGGAAGGCCGCGCAGGTTCCTATGGAATCTACGCGCTGACTGATTTGTCGCCTTGGGGTTACAACGATGTCCATGGAAGCGTTCAAGGAAATGAATTTTCTGGGTTGGGTACGGGCATCTTGATGGATGAAACTGTCGGCCAGCAAACTTGGGTCGTTGATTTGGCCATTGGCGGGTCGGAAGCCACCGCGAACAATTTCTCGGCAAACATCGATCACAACATTGCTCTTGTGAATTGCGACGATCCCATTTCTGCAACTTGGAATTCATGGGGTGTATTGGATGCAGCCTCTATTGAGGGCACGATTCACCATGGAGTTGATGACCCGATCTTGGGAATTGTCGATTTTTCAAGTCCCCTCTTCCAACCATGGCTCTCAGCATCCAATGTTGTGGCAAATGATGTTGCCAGACTAACCCTGACAGGGGCAACTCCTTCGGGCATCGTGGACATCGCTTTCTCCTTTTATGGTGCTGACCCATTCGCATCCATTTACGGAACGGTTTACCTCACTCCACCGATTGGTTTCCTACCGAGCTTGATTGCCGACCCTGGCGGCACCGCTTGGTCAGACAACTTTCTGCCCCCACGCTACACGGGCCGCAGTTTTTGGTTCCAAGCCTTGGACATTACAACTGCTACCCTAAGCAACGGCCTAGAAGTTACAGTTCACTAAAGAGCCCCAATACCTGGGAGCTCTTTGCCTTCGAGCATTTCGAGGAAGGCCCCTCCACCAGTAGAAATGTGGCTCACTTTTTCACTTGCGCCCACAAGTTTAATTGCGGCAACGGAGTCTCCTCCGCCTACTACGGACATGCAGTCGCTTTCAGCAACAGCGCTTGCAATGCAGGCTGTTCCAGCGCGGAATGGTTCCATTTCAAAGACACCCATTGGGCCATTCCAAACAACAGTTCCCGCGGCGGAAATGACTTCGGCGTATCGTTTTTGAGTTTCAGGTCCAATATCTAAGCCCATCCAACCATCGGGCACCATCGGGCTTTGCACTCGTATCTCGGCATCTTCTGCGAAACGATCGGCGCAAACATGATCGCTAGGCAAATGCAATTTAATCCCTCGATTTTCACATTGCTCAAGAACGGACCTTGCGGTGTCGAGGCGATCTTCTTCGCATAGGCTTGCGCCAATCCCAATCCCTTGAGCGCGCAAGAATGTGTAGGCCATTCCGCCACCAATCAGGACCTCATCGACTTTATCGAGCAAGTTTTCCAACACTACAATTTTGTCGCTTACTTTTGCACCGCCAATTATTGCAACTAGGGGGCGCTCCGGCTTAGCAAAGGCGTGATGGAAGGCATCCATTTCTTTTTGGAGTAACAAGCCAGCGGCTTTTTCTTTCATTAAACTCGGAACGCCTGCAGTTGATGCGTGTGCGCGGTGGCAAGTTCCGAATGCATCTTGCACGAAGCAATCTGCAAGACTTGCCAAAGCAGACGACAACTCAGAATCGTTTGCAGTTTCACCAGCATCAAAGCGCAAGTTTTCAAGCACCAAAACCTGGCCCGATTTTAATCCAGATGCAGCAGCTTGAGCTTCATTCCCTGCGACATCAGCGACATGCTTGACTACAACCTTTTCTCCGAGCAAAACCTGAAGGTGGGTCGCAATTGGGGCCATGCGTAAATCTTCAACGATTTCACCCTTGGGTCGGCCGCGATGGGAGGCGACGACTGCACTTCCACCCGAATTTAAAATTGCACGCAGGGTGGGCAATGCCGCTTGAATCCGAGTATCGTCAGTGATTGCCCCATCTTGCATTGGGGCATTGAAGTCCACGCGAACAAAAGCGCGCTTGCCAGAAAAATCCAGCTCAGAGAGAGTGCGTGTCATTCGATTCGCTTCAAAGAGGAGCGCTTACTCAACAAGTGGCGATGACTCAGCCGAGGTTGTGCGACTTGAAAGCCAAATCGCAAACTCGGTTGGAGTAACCCCACTCGTTGTCGTACCAGGACACAACCTTGACCATGTTTGAATCCATGACCATGGTGGACTTCGCATCAAAAATGGAAGAGTGTGGGTTTTGAAGAATGTCGCTCGAAACAAGCGGGTCTTCGGAGTACTCAAGCACACCCTTCATTTCGCCATCGGCGCAAGCTTTGATTGCGTTATTGACATCAGCAATTGTGACCTCTTTGTCAAGCACTGCCACGAGGTCCACAACGGAGCCATTGGGAACAGGTACCCGCATGGACATGCCGTCCAGCTTTCCGTTCAACTCGGGCAAGACTTTTCCAACAGCACGCGCGGCGCCGGTCGAAGTCGGGATAATGTTTTGAGCTGCAGCACGAGCGCGGCGCAAATCACCGTGAGGCAAATCCAGAATCCGTTGGTCGTTGGTGTAGGCGTGGGTCGTGGTCATGAGACCGCGGCGAATACCAAAGGCGTTGTGCAATGCTTTGGCGATAGGAGCCAAACAGTTTGTTGTGCATGAAGCGTTAGAGATAATTTTGTCATCACCTTTGAGGTCTTCATCGTTCACGCCCAAAACAACCATGTTGTCGATTGCGTCCTTTGGCGGTACGGTCAACAAAACTTTCTTAGCGCCGGCATCGATGTGCTTTTGGCAAGCTTCGCGAGTTGCGAAGATTCCAGTGGCCTCAATGACAAAGTCAATATTCAAATCGCCCCAGGGCAAATTGGAGGGGTCGCGTTCGGCGAGAGCCCTCAATGGCTTACCGTTCACAACCAGTTCGCCGTCGCCGACTTCTACGGTACCGTCGAAGCGGCCACCGACCGTGTCGTAGCGGAGGAGATGCGCAAGGGTTGCTGGGTCGGTCAGATCGTTGATTGCGACAACTTCAAAGTCGTCGCTACGAGTCTGCATGATGCGGAAGACATTTCGACCGATGCGGCCGAAACCGTTGATGGCAATGCGAATGGCCATGGGTTTGGGTATTAATTGGGGTTTTACAGCTGAAAGGGCTTCCAAGCTGAGGGGGAATGGGGCATTCTAGGCTCGTGACCGACTCTGCGAAACCCGCTCCGCCCCAATTGGAGGGCTCGCTTCTTGAGGGATACCAGGCCCTTGCTCCATGGCCGAAAGCCTCGAAGTGTCTGCTTGCATGCTCCGGTGGGGCGGACTCCACATTTCTGGCCTGGACATGGTTGGAATTTGCCCAGATGGCTGGCTTGGAGGGAATGGCCATCGTGGTGGATCATGGAAGTCGTTCCGGAAGTGCTGCTGAGGCGGCTGATGCGGTGGCGCGCCTTTTGGATATGGGAATCCATGCAGAGGTCCGAACTCTTCAGAATGCGGCGCGAAATGAAAACCAAATGCGAAACGCGCGCTATGGAATTCTGGCCCAAGTAGCAGAGGAGTACGGTGCCGACTTTTTATTGATGGCCCATCATGCTGATGACTCTGCCGAAACTGTGTTGCTTCGCATCATGCGCGGAACGGGTCTCCGAGGATTGGCTGGCATTCCAACCCGGCGCGATTTTCAACTTCCAAATCCATCAGGTGAGGGTGAAGGCCGAACGATTGAAATCCGGCGCCCTCTTCTTTCGCTTCGAGCTTCTGATATTCGTGAACGATTAAAAGAGGGGGCCGTTCCCTGGACAGAAGATCCGACCAACCAAGATCCAAGTTACGCCGCGCGCAATCGGTTGCGAAAAAATGTTCTTCCCGTTTTGGAAACCATTGCAACAGGCGACCCCATCAAGGCCCTTCTGCGATTGTCCACCGAGGCCGCCGATTGGAAGGATGCTCAGGAAGAGCTCCTCAAAAACGCCCCCGATATTGACCAGCTTCCCCTCTATCTCCGCCAACAGGCCTACGCCAACGAACTCCGCGCCCGCGGCGAAAAGGTGACCCTCGCCCGCATACGGAACCCGACCCTTTTTACCGATAAAAAAGGACCCGACTCAATAGGACACTGACCCCTTCGGCTGGGTCACCACTCCTTCCAAGCCTCGGCCGGGTATGGCTTTAGGCAGGAAAAAGAGGGCAGGTCTAGCCCTGGAACTTATTTCTTCCCTAGGTCCTTTGTCTAAAGGCACTTATCCCAGGTGGTGACCCATCCGAAGGGGTCAGTGTCTTATTGTTCGCAGCTTGCTTCTTCCGCCATCGCAAGGCTGCCTGCTTCGGAGGCAGGGAGGAGACTCGCGAAGCCGGCGTCCCTGAGCCAAGAATGAAGCACCTGGAGCGGAACCGCCAGGCCCATGTGCGTGACCACCTGGGGGCGGAAACTACCGTGGGTGTAAATCTTGGCAAAGATTCCCACCAGCTCGTGGGTTTCTTCAAGGAAAACACCACCACCGGAGTTCCCGAAGAAAGCTGGGCTCGAAATCATCCAAAGGGGTTCCCCGGAAACTTCCCAATGTCGGCGGGTGACCTCGCCGTGCGTTGCTTGCGCGGCAGTACCTAGTGGACACCCAACGGTGTAAATCGGAGAGAATGATTTGATTTCTTCGGCCCGCTCAATTGGCGCAAGCTGTGCAACTTGTCCAAGAGATTCCCCAGCGTCAATACGAATCAAAGCAAGATCGGCGGGCACATTTTCGGCAATCAGACGAGCCTCGGCAATTACCTCACCCGCATCGCGTTCAAAAAACGCATCAATGGCCTCGGCGTAATAATCTTCAACTCCGGGGCGCTCCGAAAGAATATCCCGCACAACATGGTAAGAAGTTAATGCGTAATAAGAATGGCCGGGGCCTTCCTTATCCTCATGAATGAGGACCGCGCTCCCAACGGCATCAGTTCCAGATAGTTGAAACACAGGGCGCAGAATGTCGCGCCTTAAACTTTCACGAATCGACTTGGGATCATTCGCTTTGTGCGCGCTGTTCAATGCGATGGTTTGCGATTTCAGTTGCGCGCGATAAGTATGAAGTTCAGTTCGAAGCTCATCCTCAACGGAGAGCGCTTCATCCAAACTCCGGCGCAGGTCTTCCATCTCGGTGTAGTTTGCAAAACTCAAACCCTCCTGATCCGCGAGACGGTAGCCAAGTTCGCCCTGATTACTTTGAAGCTCCTCAACTTGTCCCCGAAGGGAGGCGAGCATCTCTTCTTGAGAAATAGACTGTTCTTTCCAAGCTTGAAGGCTGGGGAGGGCCGTTGAGGCGAGGGCTGCGGCAGGAACCGCGGCACCCATCCACCAAGCAAGGCGGAGGAAACCGTGGCGTTTTGTGGTGCGGGAAGGATGTTGCAAATGCATCGTAACCTTCTATCGGCCTTATTGAACCCCTGGTTGAGGGCGCGCCCATAAACGACTGCAGCAAAAGGGGTTACGCGCCCGCGCAGCCAGAACCCCATCGTGGTAAAATCCTTGCCTCCCATGCCCTTCACCTCCGTTGAAAATGCTTTAGAAGACATTCGCCAAGGGCGGATGATTATCCTGGTTGATGACCCGCGCCGTGAAAATGAGGGCGATTTGGTATTCGCCGCCGAAAAATGCACCCCAGATGCCATTAATTTCATGCGCAAAGAAGGGGGAGGGCTGATTTGCTTAGCTATGTCCGGGCAAATGTGCGACCAGCTCGGTCTCCGTGCCCAAGTTGCTGAAAACACATCCCGCATGGGGACCGCCTTCTTGGAATCCATCGAAGCGCGCGAAGGTGTCACAACCGGGATTTCTGCGGGGGACCGTTCGCATACGGTTCTGACAGCCGTAAAAGAAGGCGCCTCTCCTGAGGACCTTTCTCGCCCGGGCCACATGTTCCCCCTCCGCGCCCGAAAAGGTGGCGTTTTGGTTCGCCCGGGCCAAACGGAAGGCTCTGTCGATTTGTCCCGATTGGCTGGCCTACGGCCTGCCGGCGTTATTTGCGAAATCATGAATGAAGACGGCTCCATGGCCCGAATGCCTGAATTGGAGGTCTTCGCCAAAAAACATGACTTGAAAATCCTAACGGTAGAGCAGCTCATCGAATACCGCCGCCGTCGCGAAAAGCTCATTGAGCGGCGCGTGGATGACATTCGCCTTCCTACCCAGCACGGAGATTTTTTCGCTCATCTCTATCACTCCCTAACGGATGACAAAGAACATGTTGCCCTTACCTATAACTGGCCCCACGCGCCGGAAGAAGCAGGGGAGAAATTCATGAAACAAGAGGATCCTGTTACGGTTCGAGTCCACTCCGAATGCATGACCGGGGACATTTTGGGGAGTTTGCGCTGTGATTGCGGCCCCCAACTCCATGCCGCCATGGATCAAGTCGTTGCCGCCGGTAAAGGGGTCATTCTCTATATTCGTCAAGAAGGGCGGGGTATTGGGCTGGAGAACAAACTCAAGGCCTACAAACTCCAAGACGATGGCCACGACACCGTCGAGGCCAACGAACACCTCGGGTTCCCGCCCGATATGCGCGAATATGGGATAGGCGCCCAAATCTTGAACGATTTAGGGGTCCGCCAAATGCGCCTCCTGACCAATAATCCCAAGAAATTGAGCGGCCTCCACGGCTACGGCTTGGAAATCACGGAGCAGATTCCCCTCCAAACAGAGCCCCAGGAGCACAATCTGCGCTACCTCCAGGCAAAAAGGGACAAATTAGGTCACATCCTCCCTCATATGGAGTAGCCTTCTTGGACTCGGAGTCAAATCGTTGCATTCTGCAACGAAATGGGAAGAATCAGCCACCCCAAGGGCGTCCCAAACCCCGTGCAACCCGCAATGTCCATGAACCGCCCCGGCAAGACCCCCTCCGGTGAAAACCACGCCCCGCGCGTGAGTCAGCTGGACGATTTGTTTCTGGAGTACGGCCCCAAGGTTTACGGCCTTGCCATTCGTTGTGGTTTAGACCCCCAAGAAGCAGAAGATGGCGTTCAGGAAGTTTTTCTGAAAGTTCAACGACGCATGGACACCTTCCGCGGCGAGGCCAAGTTCTCTACCTGGCTTTACCAAGTTGCAATGAATACTCTCCTGGACCACCGCCGCAAGGTGGTGCGCCAAACGCGGCATCATTCGCTGACCATCGTTACCGATGATCGCGGCGAAGTGGGAGCATCGACACCTGAGGAAAGCAGTCCCGATGAAACTGCATCCCTCGCAGAGCGCAAAAAACTCGTGCGAAAATGCTTGGACCGCCTACCAATCAAGTTCCGGGAAGTTTTAATTCTCCGTGAGCTTGAGGGCATGCCATACCGCGACATCTCCCGAATCCTGAAGGTCGCACAAGGTACCGTGGAATCGCGAATTTTTCGCGCCCGCGAACGCCTTGCCACCGAACTTCGCAAAATGGAGGAATCTCTGTGATGAAAGGTGAAATTTCAATGAAGAGTCCGTGCTCAAAATGGTCCCGCCGCGTGAGTGCCTGGTTTGATGGTGAAGTTTCTGAAATGGATGCCGCCGAAGTTCGCACTCACCTTTTGGAATGTCCTGGTTGCCGCAACGCCGTGGTGGAGTGGGGGAAACAGCGCAACATGCTGGATTTGCTTCAGCCCGAAGAGCCATCCCCAGAACTCGTTTCCGCCATGACTCATCGCTTTGAGACCGGGCTCGCCGCCGAAGTGCACCGCACTTCCGCCGCCCTCAGAATGTGGACCCGTGTGGCCGCTGCCGCATTCCTTGTTTCTGCTAGTTTCCTTGCGGTGAATTCGATTGAGTGGCATGGGGAAGCTGCTGCTGCTTCAACTTCTTCTCACGATGAAATTCTTCGGTCGCTTACCGGCGACCCCGATAAAGATTTTGCGCAGAATTCCTCCACCAAGGCAACTGGCAAGTAAAGATGAAAGCCTATCTTTGGCCGATTGTTTTAACTTTTGCCGCTGGCTTTACACTCGGAATAATCTTCGCCCGTGAGCGTTCGGCGCCCACCCCGCAGGAACTAAACCCCTCGCTCCATAGCTGGGCCACGGCCTTTTCCGATACGCTTGACCTGAATTCCAAACAGCAACTAGTCTTGCACCACTTTCTGCTTGAGTATCAGATGGACATCCAAAAAGAGGAAAAGCGTCTAATGGAGCAAAACGAGAATCGCTTTATCGCTATCGATGACCGCCACGAAGCTCTGATATTCGATAAGTTGCTCCGAAGCGACCAGCAAGAAAGGGCAAAGGAACTACTCCGCCCTATAGAATTTCCTGGCGGCGGCGGAGGCCGCTAGTCTAAACATACCCAATGGCTCGCTCCCTCGGTATTTATCTCCAGCCTGATGGCTGGTCCTTCGCCCTCCTCGACGGGAATTCGCGGAAATGGTCTCTTCGTGCCCATGAAAAAGGGGTTGTGGAGTCAACCGATCGCCCACGCCGAAATTTGAGTGCTGCCCTTTCGAAAGGCTTTAAACGAGCGAGCGGCAAAGTAGATCAAGTTGTTTTGTCGATTCCCTCTTCAGGAAGTGTGTTACGCGAACTAAGCGTCCCGTTTTCTGATCGCGAAAAGATTCAACAAATCCTCAAGTTCGAGGTTGAATCCGACCTCTATCACTTGGACATTGACGATGTCGTTTGTGATTTCATTGAACTTGCAGACGAGCGGGCAACTTCGACCTTGCTCGTTGCATCTACTCCGAAAGATTTTATTCAAGATGGTTTAGATGTTCTCAGCCGAGCCGGAATGGACCCTCAAACGGTTGAGTTGGACTTAGGTGCTCTTGCTACTGCGGTTAGCGCACACGAAATAAGTGAACAAGATGGTTCACAGGTCTTTCTTCATGTGGGCGCCCACACGACTCTTTTGTTGGTCGCAAGCGCGGAAGGATTGCAAGCCGCTCGCTCTCTTTCTTTTGGGTGGAGCGAACTCATTTCACCCAACTCAGATCCTGTTCCTGAATTGGAATCTGAAACCGAGGTTGAAGAAGATACCGAAACTGAAACAGAAAAACCCACAGACGAAGAAGAATCTGGGCGCACGATGTTCGGTCTTGCGACCGGAAACCAACCGGCTAGTTTCGAAGAAGCTATCGAAGGCGCTGAAGCTGAAGCTTACGATTCTTTTTTGCGTCGCCTTGTTGGAGATGTCCGCCGAGGGTTGTCTGCAGTTCCAAATCCGCCAACGACCCTCCACCTTTTAGGTGAGGAGCTACCCCTCCTTTGCGAGAAGCTTTCGGGCAAACTTGGCATCCCTGCTAACCCGCTTGCCTTGGGCTTAGCTTCCGGGTCCAAAAACGAAGATGAGGCCATAGTCCCACCAGATCCAGTTGCATTGGGTGCTGCCCTTCGTGGCCTTGGGAGCCAAGGTTCCGAAATGGACCTCCGCCAAGAGGAGTTTCGTTATGCCAGGGGAGTGGAACGCGTTTCCGGTGCTCTTACCTTAATGCTGGTAGGCCTCCTTGCTTGGTTGCTAGTTGACTCTGTCATTCTCTTTCGAAAAACGCAGTCCTTGCAGCAGCGAACCGATGAACTTTATGAACGCGCTGCCGACTTCATTGACCAGCTAAACGACGGCCTCCCTGACCAGGCGCCTGATACATGGAAAGTGCGAACCCGTTTCAGTGACGACTTCCGTCCACTCGACCGCATGCCAAACTTGCGCAATCGGCTCATGCGTGCAAAACGCGACCTGGACGAAATGGTTGGTGAGGCTGGCATCGAGCTCCCACAATCTTGTTTAAATGCTTGGGACTTGTTGTCTGTTGTAATGGAGCGCGAACTGGGGGAACGCTTCGATGGTAGATGGATGTTAGAAAGCCTCGAGTTCGTTTCTGTGGACAAAAAAACTCGGAATGATGCCCATGTTTTGGCGACCGTAGCTGTGACAATTTTTAGTGATGGCCAAGACACCGACCTGCATCGATTTGAGGCGCTTTCGGGGGCGTTACAAGCGCAACCGTGGTGCATTGGAACACCTGAAACCCCTGGTGGGTTTAAGGCGACAAAAGATAATGAACCCGGGACTCGTTCCGGCACGATTAAAGTGAAAATCGACACCACAAAAGCACGAGAGGAAAAAGCATGAGTGCCAATCGAACGCTTATTTCTCTTGCCCTGTTTTGCGTAGCTGCTGGAGCGGCGCGCCTTTGGGTTGGCGGACAACACTCGGACTATGACGAGGGCTTTACTTCCCACAAGAAGGCATACCAGGTTATTTTCGAAACAGTTCAGGATCTTTCTCTCCGCCGCAGTGAAATCATTCTTGGTGAAGAGGAATCCAGCTTCATGGGCTATATCTCCGGACAAGCTCGCAGGGCTCACATTGGCACGGTGACGATTAATCCGAACACGAAGCCCAAAGGAAACCAATTCCTCGACACCACGATGACAGTTTCAACAGAGGACAAAAGTTCTGGATTTGCTCGAAGTGCGATTGCGGGTTTTCTATACAACGTTGAAGCAGTCAAGCGCAGTATGAAATTCCGCACAACGAATCTGAAAATTTCTGCTGCGAATCCAAGCGATAAGCGCGGACGGCCCGTGAAAAAGGGAGCTGAGCGAGAAGATTTGTGGCGTATCGATAACCTGGTGTTCAAGCGCCGGATGCCCGCTGATAAAAAGCGCTAGGCGCGAGCTACAAGAAACGGCGTAGAAGCGAAAGGGCTCCCTCACTCCAAGGCACGCGGTGTCCTTTCCCAGCATTGGCCATCTGTTCACGGTTTTCCATATACCATTCCCAAGTTCGGATGAGGGTTTCCGCGTTTGAATGCTGAGGTTTCCATCCCAAGCTTTGGAGCCGGTCGCAGTTCACCCAAGAGTCTTGGTCGGCCGTTCCCCAAACCCATTTATAAAGTGGGGAAAGGTGGAAGAACTCCAGCACAGCTAAGGCAGACTTTGCGAGCCAAGCTGGGGTGGGAAAGAGACGGCTTCCACTTGAGGCATGTGCAAAAAGTGCACCCAAGTCTGCGGCGACAGTGTTGAATTCAAGGGCGCCTACATTGAAGGCTTGATTTGCTAGGTCGCGGTCGGCCTCAACTAAAACTCGAACCGCTTGCGCCGCGTCAGCGACATCTAGGAGTTGGTATTGATTTTTCCCAGACCCAATTACCGGAATGCGCCTACCTTCGCGAACCCACTCGAAAAGGATTTGAAAGACTCCCAGCCGTTCAGGGCCAATGAAAGTTTTAGGCCGTAGAACGGGAACGCAAAGCCCTGACTCGCGGGCTTTTTCGCAGAGTCCTTCAGCGGCGACTTTGCTTTCACCATATGGACCAACTCCGCGAAGAGCATCTTCCTCGCTAAGTGGATGATGATCGGGGATTCCATAAACCGCAGTCGAAGAAATGTGAACAACTCGTGAAACTCCAACTTCCTGTGCCACAGCAAGGACTGCCCTTGTGCCATCAAAATTGACCGAACGGATTTCCGCGGGCTTCCAGAGCGGAAGTGCGGCTGCAGCATGAACAACCACATCGGCGCCTTTGAACGCGTTTCTTAGTGCGTCAAAATCGCGAACATCTGCTTGGATTCTCTTAACTGATTGCGCTTCGGCTGGCAGCTCAGAATCTGGAATGTTCTCTAAGTCCAAAAACACAAGGTCGTGGTTTGGAAAGGCCCTTGCAATGTGGAAGCCGAAAAACCCAGCGCCACCGGTAATGACCAGCTTCATTTCTAAAAATAAATGACTTTCGCAACCGCACAGGCGTAGCCAGCAATTGCAACCAAAAGGGGACCATCTGTAAAAAGAAGTCGGTTAGGGTTTTCGCCTCGGTCTTTTTGATAAACCAAGTGCAAGTATCGAAGAATGCCGTAGAAAACAAAAGGTAAAGTCCAAATCATTCCCGGTTGACCCGCGCGCGAATCCATGGCGACATCAAGTTGAAGAAGAGTGCTCGGCAACAGGGTGTATAGGGCGTAGGTGACAGCTGTGGCAGAGGCAACAACACCAATCATGAGATCCAAGACAGGTCCAGCGTAATCCCTAAGGAGTGGGCGCGTAGAAGAGTCTTCGCCCAAGGAAACAATTTCCGCCTTGCGTTTGCATAGCGCCAAGAAGAGCGCGATTTCAACTGTACAAACAACAAGCCATGGTGAGAGTGGGACACCGATTGCCCATACACCAGCCAGCACGCGAAGAAGAAAGCCGGCTGCGATGCAGAATGCATCTAATAAAACAATATGCTTGAGCCATAAGCTATAAAGAACTTGTAAAACTAAATAAGCAGCTATGGCTGGAAGTGCAGAAGCTAAGTGAAAATGAAGAAGGAGCAAGGCTCCAAGAGCGAGCCCAAGAGAAGTCAGAAGGGCAGCAGCAGGGGTTACTTTTCCCGAGGCGATAGGGCGATTCTTTTTGGTCGGGTGCTCGCGGTCGCGCTCGCGGTCTTGAAGGTCGTTAAATAAGTAAACGGCCGAAGATGCGAAACAAAAACTGAAAAAAGCAAGAAGAGTGAAGTGAAGATTGTCCCGTGAAGTTGCCTGACCACTAAAAGCCAGCCCTGCAAAGACAACCATGTTCTTTGTCCATTGGCGAAGGCGGAGGGCTTGTAAGAGATGAGGCACTTTTTCAGGATACTCGTTCGTCGGAGTTCACCCTTTCAGGTTTAACCCCCAACATAGCTCTGAATGCAGAGCCCCACCGAAGTGAAGTCCCTAGACTTGGGGCTCTACGAAAGAAATCGTGATTTGGGTCTTCAATTTGTTCGAGAAGTTTTCGGCTCCTCACAACAACTGCACGAACCCCCCGCCGGAGGCGTGCACCCAGATGGGGGCGAAGGCTCAATCCTTCATCCAACAATTGGCGCGCCCAGCGGGTTTCAGTGGCGAGGAACCTCTGAACCGACGCAGTTTGGATGCCATTCTTCAATTCGTCGAGGGTGACCTGGCATTTTTCCAAGTCCGAAAGAGGGAGGGGAAATCGGTCGGCTGCAAGGTGCTGGGGGAGCTGGGCCAAGATTCCCGTAAGGGTCAATCCCAGGCCAAGCCGCTCCGCTGGAGGGCGGGCTTCAGGGGTTCGTCGCCCGCCGATAGACAACATTCCACTTGCTACCGGGGCTACCCGAGGCAAGAGGAAGGCCAACAATTCACCTCGGTTTTGTGGGCGGTCCGGAAGTGGGGCTGGGAAAAGGCGGAGAATGTCCCGAATGTCTTTCGCGGAAACTTCGCCCACCGAGATGCTTGCCCAGAGGGCGAGCAGAAGAGGGCCATCCGGGCGGCCACGGAGCATGGCCTCGGTTGAGGCTTCAAAGTTGGGGTCGCCAAGGCGTGCCGGCCCCAAAGCAAAGGCAAAAAACGGTTCCATTGCACGAAGAACCGAGTGCGGCATCAGCACGGGGCCCGGATAAAAGTCACCGGCAAGCTCCTTAGCCAAGCGGCTGGAGTAACGTCGGGCGTGGCCGAGGTTCATGGTTTGGTCGTGAAAGGGGGACCCGTTTGGGTTTGGGGTCCCTAAAAGGTTACATTCTCTGACCCGGAAGCCCTCACTCTGTGTCTCCTTGCCTTATGAGCTCATCAAAGCCTGACATTTCGACCTTCTCCGCAGAAGAGGTCGCCCATTTCGCACACGACATGAGGAATTTACTCTCCTCCGTTTTGGGACATGCAGAACTTCTTATAAACAAAGGAGATGCGGAGTTTGCCCCGGAATCCCAGATGAGCCTTCGAGCCTTGAGTATGGCTTCCAGCCGCGCTGCCAATCTTTGCGAAGAGATGATGGACTGGGCCCGCAAAGGGGAACAGTTGCAGGATTCGATTTCCATCCCGGTAATCACTGCATCTGCCTGCACTCTTTTTGAATCTCAATTGGACCGCACCACGAACCTATCGTGGTCCGGCGAAGGGGACCCGAAAGTTCTTGGGTGCCCAAGGCGATTCGAGAGGGCCATTTTGAATCTTCTTTGGAACGCTCGAGATTCCATTCAGGCGACGGGCCGGGGTAATGGGAACATTTTTGTTTCTTGGGGCGAGTCAGCTGAAGGAGTTTGGTTGGAGGTTCGTGATGACGGCACGGGTCTCCCCGACGGAGAGCTAGCAGATTGGACTGCCCCCTTTGCTTCTACTCGCGAAAGCGCCAATAGTTCCCGGGGACTCGGTCTCCACTCCGTTGCTCGAATGATGAAAGATGGAAATGGCTGGATTGTTGGACAGAATGACCCTAATAATGGGGGCGCCCGAGTGCGATTGGAATTTCCAATTGCCGTCGATTTGCAAAAGTCATGAAAAAGGTGATTTGGAGACTGCCCTAACGGCCTCGGAGAACCTAAAATGATGCGCCAAATGGGTCGCACTTGCGCCCAACAACGCTTAACGCAAACTTTCCCCACAGGCATGACAACCACTGCCGAACCAAACCCCTCCCTTGAGAGCCTCGAGGAAGTCGTTATTCGTTTCGCTGGAGATTCCGGCGACGGAATGCAACTTACCGGCACTCAGTTCACGAATACCTCCGCCGCTCTCGGCAACGACCTGGCAACTTTCCCGGATTATCCCTCCGAAATCCGCGCCCCAGTTGGAACCTTGATTGGAGTTTCTGGGTTCCAGGTTCGGTTCTCCGCCAAGGATATTCATACTCCCGGCGATCTTCCCGATGTGCTGGTGGCCATGAACCCCGCTGCCTTCAAAGTGAACATTGGCGAGCTTAAGCCCGGCGGCTTGCTCATTGTGAACACTGGCAATTTCGGTAAGAAGGATCTTGAGAAAGCCAAATACGAATCGAACCCCCTTGAAGATGGCAAG
This sequence comes from Planctomycetota bacterium, assembly GCA_030748415.1. Taxonomy (GTDB): domain Bacteria; phylum Planctomycetota; class UBA1135; order UBA1135; family UBA1135; genus UBA7888. Next base: position 25,224 of record JASMMA010000013.1, on the reverse strand, counting down.
CTCAAGGAACAATTCCAAGTTGTTGAGCTGGACCTCAACGAGGCCACTCTTCAGGCGACTGCGGAATCGGGCCTAGCTAAGAAAGATGCTCTACGGGCAAAAAACTTATTGGCTTTGGGCATGCTTTACTGGGTTTACTCTCGCCCTCTTGAGAATACCGAGCGTTGGTTGGAATCAAAGTTTGCCAAGAAACCCGACGTGTTGTCTGCAAACTTGGCCGCGCTTCATGCTGGTCATGCGATTGCTGAAAACTCGGAGTTGTTTCAGAACCAGTACCAAGTTGAGGCAGCACCCCTAAAGGCTGGTACATACCGGAACATTATGGGTAATGCCGCGACCGCACTTGGTTTGGTTGCTGCCTCTCGTTTGAGCAAGTTGCCTCTCTTTTTGGGCACTTATCCCATCACGCCAGCATCCGACATCTTGCATGCACTTTCGCGTTACAAAAATTATGGCGTGGTTACTTTCCAGGCGGAAGATGAAATCGCCGGTATATGTACTGCCATTGGTGCTTCATTTGCGGGCTCTCTTGCCGTGACAACTACTTCCGGGCCCGGTCTTGCTCTCAAAGGCGAAGCTCTTGGGCTTGCCGTGATGACAGAACTCCCTTTGGTTGTGATTAATGTTCAACGCGGTGGGCCATCCACTGGTTTGCCCACCAAAACGGAACAGTCCGATTTATTCCAGGCGGTTTTCGGTCGCCACGGTGAATGCCCACTACCGGTTATTGCCGCGCAGTCACCTGCAGATTGCTTCATGGCCGCCATCGAGGCTAGCCGAATTGCCCTCAAGTACATGACACCGGTTGTCTTGTTGACCGACGGATACATCGCAAACGGCGCCGAGCCATTTCGGATTCCTCAAGAGAATGAATTGGAACGCTTCCCCGTTGAATTTTACACCGACGCTGAGAACTTCCAGCCGTACTCCCGAGACCCAGAGACTTTGGCCAGGCCTTGGGCGATTCCTGGAACTCCTGGTCTTGAGCACCGCATCGGCGGCTTGGAGAAAGAAGACATCACGGGCGATGTTTGCTATGACTCCGAAAACCACCATGTCATGACCGAACTTCGTGAGAAAAAGGTCATGGGGATTGCTGATTCTTATGCCCCACTCAAGGTCTTTGGACCTGAGAAGGGGAAGCTGCTCGTGTTGGGTTGGGGCTCAACCTTTGGCGCGATTCGCGGTGCGGTTGAATCGAAGCGCGAATCGAACTTGGATGTGGCCCAGCTTCACTTGAGGAATGTATGGCCGTTGCCTAAAGATTTGGGAACAATCATGTCCAACTACGAACATATTCTGATTCCCGAAATGAATCGGGGCCAACTGGCCCGCTTGATTCGTTCTGAGTTCCTGCGTGACGTAGAAACACTTTCAAAAATGAAAGGACGACCCTTCACCACAACTGAAATAAGTGAGAAAATCGAGTCCATCCTGGGCTAAGGAGAAAAAAATGACTGTCGAAACTCCTACCTACAAAAAAAAGGACTTTGTCTCTGACCAGGAGGTGCGTTGGTGCCCAGGCTGTGGGGACTACGCAATGCTTTCTAGTATGCAGGGCGTTTTCGCCTCACTTGGCGTTCCTAAAGAAAATTTTGCTGTTGTATCGGGAATTGGCTGTTCAAGCCGCCTTCCTTACTACATTGATGCTTACGGATTCCATGGAATTCACGGGCGCGCTGCAGCAATTGCCTCAGGCGTAAAGTGCGCCAACCCAGACCTTGATGTTTGGATTGGAACTGGAGATGGTGATGCCTTGTCCATTGGTGGCAACCATATAATTCATGCCGCACGCCGAAACCTGGACATGGTTGTTGTGATGTTCAACAACCGAATCTATGGTTTGACCAAGGGCCAGTATTCTCCAACTACTGAACGAAAAAAGAAAACAGTTTCAACTCCCTTTGGTGCTCTGGATAACCCATTCAATCCAATCAGCTTAATGTTGGGTGCGGGCGCGAGCTTTGTAGCCCGAACGGTAGATGTTCAGCCCAAGCACATGAAAGAGGTATTCGCCGCAGCTCATGCGCACAAGGGATTCTCCTTTATTGAGGTTTTGCAAAACTGCGTCATTTTTAATGACAAAGCATTCGAGCACATCACTGCGAAGGAAGTCCGATCAGATCGCCAAGTTGCCTTGGTTGCCGGCCAACCCATGATCTTTGGAAAGGAAAAAGACAAAGGTCTGAAGATGGTGCCAGGAAGTATTGAGGTTTGTTCTGCGGAAGAAGCTTCGCTCTGGAATCCATCGGGTTCTACTGGGGCCAACGGTTACCGTCTTTGCCAGGGTGGTGAGACTGGCGAGCTACCTGTCCCCATTGGAGTCTTCCGCAAAGTGGATGCTCCTGTCCTAGAAGAAGACATTCACGCTCAGATTGCTGCTGCAAAGGAACAATTAGGAGAAGGGACACTGGATTCTCTACTCCAGGCTGGCGAAACCTGGGAAGTGAGTTAATAAGGGCAACTGGGGTTCAGTTTTGTACTTCGATTACACAAATGTCTTGGTTTTTCTGCTTGCGGGGATGGCCTTTGTCGTCATCAACCTGTTTGTGGGTTCCCTTATTCGGCCCAAGCGCAATGATAAGAAGGGGTTGGAGCCGTACGAATGTGGTGAGGAACCCATTGGTGGGGCTCAGTTCCGCTTCGACATTCGCTATTACACGGTTGCCTTGGTTTATGTTGTTTTTGCTGTTGAAATTGCCTTCCTATTCCCATGGGCGCGCGTACTGAGAGAGGCATTCACGGAGCCTGGAATCGGTGGCGTAGCTCTTTTGGAGGGTTTGCTTTTTATTGCTGTTTTAACCCTTGGTCTTGCTTATGTCTGGGTGAAAGGGGATCTAGATTGGGTTCGTAGCTTCCGTGACCTAAAAAGGGAGCCCGAGCAATAAGAAATGCCAGTCCTCGCAGATCAATTCAAAGAGAATGTCCTCACCACACGAGTGGATTGGCTTCTCAACTGGGCGCGCCTCAGTTCGCTCTGGCCGATGACTTTCGGGCTTGCATGTTGCGCCATTGAAATGATGGCCGTGGGTGCTGCCCGCTTTGATATTGACCGTTTTGGTGCGGGTGCCTTCCGTGCCACCCCACGCCAAGCCGATCTTATGATTGTTGCAGGCACAGTGAACTTTAAGATGGGGGAGCGGGTCAAGCGTTTATATGACCAGATGCCAGAGCCCAAGTATGTGATTGCAATGGGTGCCTGTGCGATTGGTGGCGGCCCGTACTACAAGTTTGGCTACACCGTTATGAAGGGTGTGGACCGAATCATTCCAGTTGATGTTTATCTGGCAGGTTGCCCACCACGCCCCGAAGCTCTTCTTGATGCTTTAATGGCTTTGCAGGACAAAATCCGCCGACAGAAAGTAATTCGAACATCTGACTTCCCGCCTATCCCTGAAACAGCTTCAGTATGAGCCATTTCAAACAAGATTCGGGTTGGGGAGCATCAGCATCTGTTTTGGAAGCGACTGAAAAGGTGTTCGCTTCTCTTGAAAGTGCGGGATTTGGGGTTGAGCTCCATACTCCAAACCTTCCCTTGCATGCGCCAGACGGTGAAGCCAAACGATTGAAAAAGAAAGCCAAAGAGGAAAACCCTGAATACGAATGGCGAGGGGATTCTTTTATCGTTCTGAAAGATTCGAACGCCATTTTGGATGTCTGCCGCCATTTGCGTGATGAGTTGGGTTGGGAGCAATTGATTGATTGCACGGCAATGGATCCGAGCGCCGAAGCGACCGAACTTTGGGGTTGCTACCAATTTTTGTCCATCTCTTTGGCGGCGCGCCTCTCGATTGAAATACACATTTCAAAAGAAAACGCCACCGTGCCTAGTGTGACGAGCATTTACCCAACCGCCGATTGGCATGAACGCGAATCCGCTGAAATGTTCGGGATTGCCTACGAGGGCCATCCGGACCCGCGAAACATTTTGCTCCCCGATGATTGGGAGGGCTTCCCCCTCCGCAAGGATTACGAATTCCCGGAGGAATACCACGGAGTTCCATGCAACTAGCCGAGAATGAGCGCATTGTCGAGCTTGATGTTCGCACTCAAGATGTGGACATCAATATGGGTCCTCAACACCCGGCCACCCATGGTGTGTTGCGAGTTCTCCTTCGCGCCGACGGTGAAATCCTGACAGGTGCACAATCTCACCTTGGGTATCTGCACCGCTGTGCCGAGAAGATTGGCGAGAACGTTGATTGGATTCAGTACTTGCCCTACACGGACCGTTATGACTATTTGTCCGCAATGAATAACAACTTGGGCTACAGCTTGGCAGTTGAAAAGTTGTTAGGTCAAGATGCTCCAGAACGCGCACAGTATTTGCGCATGATTCTTGTGGAACTCAACCGGATTGCCAGCCACTTGGTTGCCGTTGGGACTTACGGCCTGGATATCGGTGCATTTACCCCCTTCTTCTACGCATTGCGTGAAAGGGAAATGCTGTTGGAAATCTTCGAACGCATTTGCGGCGCGCGTTTGACCTATACTTTTATTCGCCCTGGAGGTGTGATGAATGATGCACCCGATGGCTGGTTGGAACAAGTGGGTGAGTTCTGCGAAATATTTGACCAAAAGTGGCCCGACTATTGGAACTTGCTCGTTGAAAACAAAATTTTCATTGAGAGAACTGCCAATGTCGGCACCCTTTCTCCTGAAGAGGCTCTCGCATGGGGCGCAACCGGCCCCATGTTGCGTGGCTCTGGTGTGGACTGGGACATGCGCCGAGATCAGCCCTACCTTCTCTACGGAGACATGGACTTCGATGTAATAGTCGGGAAAGGGTTCCGCGGAACCGTTGGGGATTGTTTCGACCGCAACTATGTGCGAATGTTCGAAATGGTGCAATCCAACCGGATTGTGAGGCAATGTTTGGAGCGCATCCGCGAGGGTGAAGTCCAAAACGAAGAAGTAGGCATGAGTTTTGCGTGTCCTCCCGGCCGGTCTTATGTGGGCATTGAAAACCCGCGCGGTGAATTAGGCCACTGGCTTGTGAGTGATGGGGGCAAAATCGCCCAGCGATGTCGTGTGCGCGCCCCGTCTTTTGTAAACCTGGCCGTTGTTGAGCACATGCTTCCCGGGTGCATGCTGGCAGATGCCGCTGCAATTATTGGTTCTGTTGACATTGTGATTGGAGAAACCGACCGCTAATCATGGGTCTTGTCCAATTCCTTTCCGACTTGCTTCCCGAGTCCATTCCTTATTGGGCATTGGTTTTGTTGGGAGCTGGAATTGCGTTCGCAATCATCATGGCATTTGTTTCGGTGGTTGCCATTTTCGCAGTTTGGATGGAGCGAAAAGTTGCTGGCCACATTCAATCTCGATTTGGGCCGATGTATGTAGGTGGGTGGCATGGCTGGGCTCAATCCATTGCCGATGGCATCAAGCTCATTTTGAAAGAGGACCTCATTCTCACCGAAGCTGACCGCCCACTCTTCAAGCTTGCGCCATGTATTGTGCTCGGAACCGCTTTGGCGGCTTTTGTTGCGGTGCCATTTGCCCCTGGCGTTGTGCCTGCCGACATTGACTTGGGTGTCTTTTTTATTCTCGCCGTTTCTTCTTTGACCATGATTGGTGTTTTGATGGCGGGTTGGGGTTCCAATAACAAATGGAGCCTGTATGGAGCAATGCGAGAAGCTGCCCAAGTTGCTTCCTACGAAATCCCTCTAGGCCTCTCTCTCATGATGCCGGTAATGTACTTTGGTAGTTTTTCCCTTACGCAGGCCTCAGAGATGCAGGCCGGCTGGGGTGGCCTCCACTGGTACATATTCAGCGGGTCGTTTTGGATTGCGATTCCATCCTTTATCTTGTTCTTTATAGCTTCGCTTGCCGAGACAAAACGCGCCCCATTCGACCTCCCTGAATCCGAATCGGAACTGGTTGCAGGGTTTCACACGGAATACTCAGGCATCCGCTTCTCCTTCTTCTTCATGGAAGAGTATGCCGCCATGTACCTCATGTCGGCAATAGGGACAGCCCTTTGGTTTGGCGGTTGGAATTTCCCAGGCCTTTATCTTCTGGAAGGAACGGCGCTCTTCACACCACTAGCCATTGCGGCCTTTGTCGTGAAGTCTATGTTCTTGGTCTTTGTCATGATGTGGGTTCGCTGGACGGTTCCGCGGATTCGTATCGACCAAGTGATGGCCCTTGGCTACAAGTACCTCACGCCCATTGGGCTTTTCCTTGTTTTGATTGCTTCTGTTTGGGAGTACATCAAGTTTTCCATGACGGGAGGGGCGTGACGAGATGAACCAACTTCTTCAAGAGCCCACCAAAGATGGGAGCCAGCGTACTTGGTTTGGTAATGTTTGGTCTGCAGTTCGCTCAACAGCGAGTGGGATGGGTGTCACCCTCCGTCACTTGTTTTCCAAACCGGTCACTCTTCAATATCCAGAGGAGCGCCCAGTCGTTGACGACCGCTACCGCGGCGTTCATTATCTCGAACAGGATTTATGTATTTACTGTATGGCTTGCGCTAAAGCATGCCCCGTGGACTGCATCGACATGGATGCCAATCGCCACGGCAAGGAGTTGGAGTGGGTCACCTTTACGGTGGATTACCAAAAATGTATGCACTGCGAGCTTTGTGTTTATCCTTGTCCAAAGGACTGCATTCATCTTGGTAAGGAAATCACTCACCTTGCAGAAGATCGAAACGAGTTGGTACTTGAACTTTTGAGTTACACCGGCTTGACTGAGGAGCAAAAGGTCCGCATCGCAGAAGCCGAGGCGAAAAAGGCTGCTAAGAAAGCTGCTGCGGCGGCAAAAAAAGCAGCTGCAGAGGCTGAGAAATCCGAGGAGGATAAAAACGATGGGTGAGTTTCTTTCCTTCTGGTTTTTTGCCATCCTTTCCGTAGGCTGTGCCTTGCTATCTTTGTTCCACAAAAATGTGGTACATAGCGCGTTTGCTTTGATGGGGACCTTGGTCGGTGTCGCTGGTCTATTCCTTTTATTAGGCGCCGACTTCCTTGCCATGACCCAAGTTTTGGTTTATGCCGGTGGGATTTTGGTTTTGATTCTGTTCGGGCTCATGCTGACTCGACCTGAACCCGAAGAGCGCAACTTGTTCCGCATCTGGGGTGGAGTTGGCATCCTTGCGGCGGGCGCACTTTTGTTTGTAGAACGCATGGGGGAAGAGCCCTGGTTCATTCAAGCGAAAGAACTCCCTTCACCCGAGCCGACCGTGCGCGAAATTGGCCTTGAGCTTCTTCGCCGCGACTCCTGGCTCTTTGCTTTTGAGTTTGCGTCTGTCATTCTCCTTGCCGCTCTTGTTGCAGCAGCCTTCATTGCGCGCCGTCGCTTCAACCGAGAGGATGTGGAATGAGCCTCACCGCCTATCTAGCAGTCGCAACCTGCCTGTTCATTATTGGGCTGGTCATGGTGGCCGCCCGCCGAAACTTGGTCTATGTTTTAATGGGTTTGGAGCTCATCCTGAACGCGGCCAACCTAAACTTCGTGGCCTTCAACCGCTTCCAGCCGGGAAGCGCCCTTGATGGTCAAATCGCTTCCATTTTTGTCATCATTCTTGCCGCTGCGGAAGCTGCAGTTGCCTTGGCGATTGTTCTTAATGCCCACGCATTGTTCGACACAATTCGGCCCGATGACTACTACACGATGAAAGATTAATGGGCGCCACGACTCCAACCCAGTTTTATTGGCTACTTGCCGTTCCTCTTCTGCCACTGGCTGCATGGGTTCTGCAAGTCTGCTTCGGCCGCTTCTTGCCCCGTCAAGGTGACTGGTTGCCTACTGGCGCGATGGGTGTTTCCGCATTCATTGCGGTGAGCCATTTCTTAACAGTCTTGAGTCATCACGACCCGAACTTCCTCCTCGAAGGTTTGCCTACTTGGAAGTTCTTCTTCAGTGATCCAAACCTGACCCTTGGTCTTGCCGGTTTTGAAGCTGGCATGTTGTACGACAATTTAAGCGCGGCTCTCCTGGCCATGGTGGCGCTTGTTTCTTTCCTAGTGCACCTTTTTTCTATTGGGTACATGAAAGGGGATAGCCGCTACAACATTTTCTTTTCTAACCTTTCGCTTTTCACCTTCGCCATGCTGGCTTTGGTTTTGAGTGATAACTTAGTTTTCTTCTTTATCTTTTGGGAGATTATGGGCCTTTGCTCCTATCTCCTTATCGGGCACCTTGCGCTTGATAAAAAAGCTCCCCGGATGGAAGCAGCTTGGGCGAGCCTAAAAGCTTTCATGACCACTCGCATCGGCGACATCTGCCTTTTCATTGGCATGATGATGATGTGGAAGGCATTTGGAACTCTCTCCTTCCACGAGTTGTACGCTGCAATTGACTCCCATGTTGCCGTTCATGGATGGGAATCCTGGCTGACTGTTGCGGGAATCATGATGTTCTTGGGCGCTGTGGGCAAATCTGCTCAGTTCCCCCTTCATGTTTGGCTTCCCGATGCAATGGAAGGTCCAACTCCTGTTAGCGCCATGATTCATGCCGCAACGATGGTTGCTGCTGGTGTTTACTTGACAGGTCGCATCTTTTTAATGATGTCCCCTGAAGCTCAACTTATTGTTGCTTGTCTGGGTGGCTTCACAGCGATTTTTGCTGCCACAATCGGAATAACTCAGTTTGATATTAAAAAGGTACTCGCCTACTCCACCATTTCCCAGCTTGGTTACATGATTTGTGCCATTGGCGCCGGTGGTGTCGCGGCGGGTCTCTTCCACATGCTGACGCACGCCTTCTTTAAGGCTTGTCTCTTCTTGGGTTCAGGATCCGTGATTCATGGCTGTCACCACGAACAGGACATGAGAAAGATGGGCGGGCTTCGCTCGAAAATGCCCATTACCTGGCTCACGATGTTGGTGAGCACCTTGGCAATCTCCGGTGTTCCTTTCTTTGCAGGTTTCTATTCCAAAGATGCCATCATTGCCAAGACATTGGAGCGCAGCATGGTGGAGGGCAGCTTGATTTGGTCTCTACCCTTCTACATGTTGATTGTCGCAGCGGGCATTACTGCCTTCTACATGTTCCGCCTGATGTTCATGACATTTCACGGGAAACCTCGTGGGCACGGTGCAGAAGAGGCACATGAATCCCCGTGGACCATGACCGTCCCCCTTGTCGTTCTCGGTTTGCTTGCCGTTGTCGGCGGTAAATTCTGGATTCTCGACCCTGTGCATGGAGTTTCCGGCGGGGAACATCCTTGGTTCCTTCATCTCGTTGAGAACCCTGTCGCCTTCGGTGCCGCTGCAATCCATGTGACTGAGACCCAGGCCCACCATGCACACCATTCAGCAATGGTGATTAGCCTGAGCGTTGCGGGCTTCGGGATTTTCCTTGCTTGTCTTTTCTACCTTTGGCGCGTTCTCAACCCTGCCAAAGTTGCAACCGCTCTTGGTGGCGTTTACAGGCTTGTCTTAGATAAATACCGCTTTGATGAGCTGTATCAAGCCACAGTCATTCGCGGAACAACTATCTTCTCCGCCTTCCTCGCTTGGTTCGACCGCACCTTTGTCGACGGTGTTGTCAATGGAATGGGGGCCACTATGAAAGGTCTCAGTAACCTTAGTGCCGCTCACGATCGAGTTGTTGTTGATGGTTTCGTTGAACTCGTTGCAGAAGTGACATCTTCTGCTGGACAGCTTATGCGCCGATTCCAAACTGGCCGCATTCAGCAATACGCCTACTTTACTTTCGCCGGCGCGGTCCTCATCGCTGCCGTGCTCCTCCTCGAGGTTCTCTAAACAGGAGTCCTCAAGCAGATGCTGGAAAATAACCTTCTCTCTCTCATTACCCTCCTGCCTTTGGTAGGCACGGCGCTCATTCTCGCCATGCCAGGCCGGCAAGTTGGTCTCATTCGCTGGACGGCGGCCCTCTTTACGGGCCTCCCTCTCGTTCTTTGCACATGGCTTTGGTTTGGCCCATATGATGCGGCCATCCCAGGTTTGCAGTTCGTAGAGGACATGGCTTGGATCCCAGCTTTCAACATCCACTACAAGTTAGGGCTTGACGGTTTATCGCTACCGCTGCTTTTCCTCTCGGCGCTGATTCACTTTATTGCTGTCTTTTCTTCGTGGACAATCCAGAAAGCTCCAAAAGGCTACTTTGCTCTCCTTCTCCTTCTTGAAGTCGGAGTAAACGGAGTATTTGTCGCACAGGACTTCTTCCTGTTCTATGTTTTCTGGGAAATTATGCTCCTGCCGATGTACTTCCTCATCGGTATTTGGGGCGGCCCTCGCCGCGAGTATGCCGCGATTAAGTTCTTCCTGTACACATTATTTGGCTCGGTTCTAATGCTGGTTGCCATGGTGGCACTCTGGCTCAAATCCGGCGGCTTTGATACGGGAACCTTCGACATTGTGACCTTGCAGAACATGGCGCCAGCTTGGGCTGCCGACATGACCACCTTCCTGGGCATGAAGTTCACAACTTGGATCTTCTGGTTCCTCTTTATTGGCTTTGCAATCAAGATTCCAGTGTTCCCCTTCCATACCTGGCTTCCTGATGCACACGTTGAGGCGCCAACTCCGATATCCGTCATCCTTGCAGGTATTTTGCTCAAGCTTGGCGCGTACGGGATGTTGCGGATTAACTTCCCGCTTGCACCTGATGCGTTCCATAACTTTGCGATGTTCCTTGCCGTTCTTGGGGTCATCAACATTGTTTACGGCGCTTATGTGGCGATGGGGCAGAAGGACTTCAAGCGACTTGTTGCGTACTCTTCAGTAAGCCACATGGGGTATTTCCTTTTAGGCGTGGCCGCCATTTCGTTGGCGGGTCGTGGCGCCGGGTTTACCGCCCTCAATGGTGCAGTCCTCCAGTTGTTCACCCACGGAACATCATCGGCCATGCTCTTCCTCATCGTGGGCGTTGTTTACGACCGCGCACATCACCGTAACTTGGATGACTTCGGCGGACTGGCCCAACGCATGCCCTATTACTTAGGGCTCTCTACCATTGGTATCTTTGCCGGTCTGGGTTTGCCTGGTATGAGCGGCTTCATTTCAGAAGCGATGACTCTCATGGGTTCTTATGAGGCCTTCCCAATCTTGGTCATTGTGAGCACGCTTGGAATCTTGATGACCGCAGCATTCTTGCTGTTTGCTCTTCAGCGGGTTTTCCTTGGCACCCTCCCCGCCAAGTACGAAGGTTTCTCCGACATTTCTGGTCGCGAAGCTTTCTGCATGATTCCATTTGCTTTCCTCTGCATTGCAATTGGAATCTTTCCCACTCTCATTCTGGACAAGATGGCTGCATCCCTCCAGCTGATTCAGGAAAACCTACTCGCCTACCTCGGTTAGACCATGGGCAGTTCCATCTCCTACTTCGATTCCCTTCAGTACATCTTCCCTGAGTTGGCCCTAACTCTGGGCCTGTGCTTGTTGCTGGTTTGGGAGATGGTCCTAGGTCCCAAAAAGAATGGCGAGAAAGCATCTCTGGCCTTGGGCTTCTTGGGAATTACGGCGTGGCTGCTCGCCCAGCGCCTGAGCTGGTCCCCGCAGACTGTATTTGGCATGCTGCGAGTAGATGCCTTTGCGACGGTGTTCAAGTTGTTCATCACAGCGACCACTGCCGTTGTGATTTGGATGGACACCCAAGATCGCGGACACAATCAGGAGGGGAAAGCGGAAACTTGGTTCCTTCTTCTGACCGCCGCTCTTGGAGGGTTTGTGCTCGTTGGAACACGGCACCTACTTATGCTCTATCTTGGGCTTGAGACATTGGGAATTGCTTCCTATGCCCTTGCTGGAATTCACAAGCGAGACCGCGCAGGTGCAGAAGCTGCAGTGAAGTATGTGGTTTACGGTGCGCTCGCATCAGGGGTGATGCTATTTGGAATTAGCCTCCTTTATGGGATGACGGGCTCCCTGGATGCCGGCCAAATGGTGCGGACTGTTTTGGAAATGTCCAACCAAGGCCAAATGGCAGCTCTTGCCTTGCCGACCATTCTTTTATTGGTTGGATTTGGGTTCAAACTATCTCTGTTCCCCTTCCAATGGTGGGCGCCAGATGTTTATCAAGGCGTTTCGGCTCCCGTGGCCGCATTTTTGGCTGTGGGCTCGAAGGGTGTCGCGCTTGCCGCATTTATGCGAGTTCTTGCAACGGTCTATGCCGGAATCTTGGTTGGAGAAGGGGCCACGGTTCAAAGTGCGAATGGGTTCACTTCTTCACTTATTCCTTTGCTTGGACTTTTATCGGCTGCCACGATGGTGTTCGGAAACTTGGCCGCTCTTCGCCAAACCAATCTCAAGCGCCTCCTTGCGTACTCATCGATTGGTCATGCGGGCTACATGCTGTTGGGCCTCACCCTTATGGGTCGCCTCGGGTTTGAAGTTGCGACCGTTTATATCTTTGTTTATTGGTTCATGACCCTGGGTGCCTTTGCTGGTGTCCTTTACTTCGCAAACCAAAGTGGAACCGACGACATCTCTGGCTTGAAAGGTTTAGGATTCAAGCATCCCATTGCTGGTGCCTCCATGGTTATCTTTATGGCTGCGTTGACTGGTCTTCCACCGACTGCAGGTTTCTCTGCGAAGTGGTATCTGATGGCAGCTACTTGGGATGGGGGCCTTTGGTTCTTGACCCTGCTCCTTGCCCTGATGTCCGTGATTAGTTTGTTCTACTACTTTCGGGTGGCGAAGGCACTTTACCTCGAGAAATCGGAAACCGAACACGCTACGGTTTCGACCCCTGGCCTATCGGTTTTACTTTTATTATTGGCCATTGGTTCGATCGCCTTTATCAACTTCGAGCCACTTGCCGCAGTTGCTCGGGAGAGCGTTCTGCACCTACTCTATTGGTAAGACAAACTAGACACTGACCCCATCAGCTGGGTCAGTTGGCGAACAACCTCTTTCCACCAAAGGACTTAGAGTCGATTTTTTCTTTCGCCTAGACCTGAGGCATGTTTTTGCCCCAAACCATTTCTAATCAAGGCTTTATGAGGAAGATGACCCAGCGGAAGGGGTCAGTGTCTAGCCTTGGTGTCTGTTTCGTCGCTAGTGTCCTTTTCGAGCACGCATCTTTTTGTGCGCAGCTTTTAGCTTCTTGATTTTGGCTCTGTGCTGGTACATCTGGCGGGAACCGTGCTGGCGCATCATGCGGCCACCGCGCCGCATTTTCTGATGACCCTGTTTGCCACCGCGCCGCATATTCTGGTGACCCTGTTTGCCACCGCGGCGCATGTGCTTGGGGCCTTGTTTGCCACCGCGCCGCATTTTCTGGTGACCCTGTTTGCCACCGTGCCGCATTTTTTGGTGACCCTGTTGACCACCACGGTGACGCATTTTCTTTTGCCCATGTTGCCTCTCACGCCGTTCATCTTGATGGTGGGCCTGAGGGCGGTCCCGTCCGGGGTCGTCATGGGGGCAGGCCTGTTGCGGAAGGGCAGGGGCCGGGAATAGGGTCAGAATTGCTGTGAGTAACATTTTGATTGGAAGCAGGTGAAGTTAAATGCCCCAGAATTGCGGGGCCTCCTTTGAAAACCTTAGCGGGCGCAAGGTTCCGCAGGAAATCGCCCCGGCGCAAGGGTTGCAGCTTGAGAGTGTTGGCTCCAGCCAGTGGCAATCCATTCTGCGGCCAGATTCCCCACGGCCGGCGCACAGGTAATGCCATGCCCGCCCAATCCGGCAACCCAATGCAGGCCCCCTAACCGGGGATCGGGACCCACCACGAAACGGTGGTCGGGGGCGAAGGTCCGCATTCCTGCCCAATAAAAAGGAGCCTCGGCATCGGCGAAGGAGGGTAACCAGCGTTCCGTTTTTTCAGCCGCCAGAGAAACTGCTTCGTCGTTGGAAACTTCGCCCGCTTCGGGAAGGACCGCTTGTTGGTCGCAACCAGAAAGCAACAAGCCGCCACTTTCAGGGCGGAAGTAATATTCTGCACCTGCAATCCAAACAACAGGCCAATCTTTTTGGACATCCTTCAGGGGATTAGTCACGAAAATGTGCCTACGGTAAGGAGTCAACGGCATGGGGAGGTTGATGGTGTTTGCAATTTGAGAAGCCCAAGCACCTGCAGCAATGAGGATGGAGTCAGCTTCAAGAAATTTAGCTCCGACATTCAATCCAATGAGTTGTTCATTTTCAACTATTAGACTTTCAACCCGCGAGTTGTAGCGAATTTCAACTCCGTTTCGAGCTGCACCCTTTAGAAAGGAGTGGTGAATTTCGGCAACATCGAAGACGCCTTCATCAGGGAGATAAACCGCTGCCTCGATTCCTGGAGCCAGCTGGGGAATTCGTTCATAAAGTTGAGATGGGGGCACTCGTTGAGCACCCGTTTGGCAGTCGGGGTTCCCGGTCCACCCTAAAAAATCTTCTGAAGATTCAGCAGTCGCTGCAAGGAAGAGCCCTACCGGCTCGAAGAGGGACTGGTCGCTGAATCCGAGGGGGGGAGTCTGATAAAAATCCAAAGACTCCCGCGCCAAACCATGAAGAATGGGGTCAGGCATGGCCGTCCGGAGAATAGCTGCATTTCGGCCCGTTGAATGCCGATCGGGCGCATCTTCCATTTCGAGAAGAATAATTCGATGCCCACCAAGTTGGCTCAGGTGCCAAGCAGTAGATGCGCCAGCGATTCCGGCGCCAACAATGAGGACAGTCTTTTGAGACATGGGAAAGGGGGGCGCGATGGCACGCGCAGGACTAATCTAATGTCGTGATGACCGCTACCCTTACCCTTCTTCTAGCACTTTTTTCTTTTCCCCAAGAGCCGACAGGTGGGGGCTTCGATCAAGAGGCGCTCGACGCCAAGGTTGCTGAAATCAGCCCTCGTGTTGCCGAGCTCCGCGGATTGGATTTTAAGCAACCCGTTCTCGCAGGAGTTACAACCCCTGACGAGTTCATCGAATTTGCAAAGAAAGAATTTGAGTCGGAGTATGGACTTGAAAACCTAAATTCCATGGGGAAGGCTTACGGACTATTGGGCTTGATGGAGCCAGACAGAGATTTGTACCAAGCCTTTTTGGAGATGCTTCGTGGACAGGTAGGTGGGTTTTACGATCCAAAAACTAAAAAGTTCTACATGATGTCCACTTTTAACCAGGGTGGATTGGCTGACATCATTATGGCGCATGAACTAACCCATGCCCTGGACGACCAGTATTATTATCTAGATAAAATGTTTGAGAATGCTCGAGACCTTAATTCAGATGCTGAATTTGCACTTCGGGCCGTGGTTGAGGGGAGCGGAACTTCCTTGATGAATCTCTATACCATTCAAGGAATGATTGCGGGCTATTTGAAGTTGGATCCCGCCAACATGAATGAAATGATGGCGTCGTCGGCAGACTCAATAAAAGATGCGCCTCCATTTTTGGTTGTCACCCTTGCGTTGCCCTATTTAGAAGGGAACAAGTTTTTAGTGAAACAATCCAGCATTCTTGCCGCCTCCGCTGTGACTCCAAAGGCAGAAGACCTGGATTACGCCTTTGCAAACCCACCACTTTCTTCGGAGCAGGTTCTCCACTTCGAGAAATACTGGGATCCTGAAAAATGGGACCCTCCTGTGGAAGTAGTCATTCCCAATTTGGCAAGCGTTTTGCCTTCTGGGGGCGTGGACTATGGCATGGCCTTCGGCGGCGTTTTTGCTTCCATCCTCCTCATGCTTGTTTTGGGAAGAGGTAAGCCTGCAGTGGCGGGGGTGGCAGTATTTGTTGTTCTTTCTGTAACAGGAATGCAACTATTAGACACAGATTGGAAATTGAAAAGCGAAGATACTCTGGGAGAATTGGGTTGTTTTACCCTCACTGCCGAAGATGTACCTGATTTGTCAACTCCAGAAGGGCAAATGGGTTCCTGGAGCAACGATGCTTCTGCGGGTTGGGGTGGTGATCGTTACGCCTTGTGGCAAAATCCTGGCGGCGATTCTGTGCTCGTTTGGGCAACTGTTTGGGATACCCCTGAAGATTGTGGCGAGTTCATCGAAGCGTTCCACTACATGAACGATGAAAACCCGGCCCTTGTCTCCGTTTCAGAATACGAAAGTGCTGCAGTGATGGTTTTCTCGGAAGGTGTAAACGCTCAAGTTGTAGATGCCGTCATCGCAGCTGTTGAAGCCGAACACCCTGAGTGGAAATGATTATCTCGGCCTTTATTTTAGCCACATGCTTGCAACATGGTGCTGTTGCAACTGCTGAAATCCACGCTACTCAAGCATCTGATGCCATCCTGAAGGAGGAGGGCGGCAATGCAATCGATGCAGCCATTACTGCCTCCTTTGCTTTAGCGGTGACTTATCCAACTGCCGGCAACATTGGTGGTGGCGGATTCATGCTCTACCGGGAACCTGAAGGTCTAGCCTGGTTTTTAGATTTCCGAGAAGTTGCCCCAGCCGCTGGTCATCCTGAAATGTACCTGGATGAAAACGGGGAGCTGATTGAAGAGTCATCTACCCTTGGCTGGAAGGCCGTGGGTGTTCCTGGAAGTGTTTTTGGAATGTGGGAAGCCCACAAACTGTGGGGGAGTCTTCCTTGGGAGAGTTTGTTGGAGCCTGCCATTGAATTGGCGGCGAGCGGGTTTCCTATCTCTGAAGCTGAGCACAGGCGTTTAACTCGCCTGGCGAAAACTCTCGGGAAGGACCCCTACGCCTTTCGCAGTTTTTACAACAAGGACGGGTCTGCAAAGGACGAGGGCAGCCTTCTGATTCAACCGGAATTGGCGGTTACATTACGGCGCATCGCAAAACAGGGAGTGAGCGCATTTCGAAAGGGGCCCATCGTGAAGGGGATTGTGGAAACATCTCAAAAGGGAGGTGGCGTTTTAGCTGAAGAAGATTTCATTCAATACAGGCCAGAGTTTCGTCCTGTTCAAAAAGTCCGGTGGCGAGATTTAACAATTCTTGCGGCAACCGCTCCATCCAGTTCGGGCCTCTTTTTGTCGCAAACTCTCGGGATGTTGTCAGACTTCCCTTTGGCTTCTTGGGGATGGGAAGACCCTCGCACTGTGCAGGTGTTGGGCGAAGTTGAAGCTCGCGCCTTTGCAATTCGTAACCGCTGGATGGGGGATCCAATCGGATGCGATTTTGGAGTGGCGGCTTTGTCGCATCCCACCTTTATAAAAAGCCTAGGGTCCGGCATTTCTCCTAATCGCTTCACTCGTCCACGCTCTACAAATTATCCCGCGCCTTGGGAATCGAAAGAAACGACGCACTATTCGATTGTGGATTCAAGGGGGGCCGCCGTTTCCGTTACGACTACCTTAAATAGCGGATACGGTGCAAAGGTCATGGCACCAGGTGGTTTTTTGATGAATAACGAGATGGACGATTTTGCAACACGACCCGGTTATGCCAATCAGTTTGGTCTCATCCAAGGAAAATACAACCAGGTGATTCCAGGACGCAGGCCACTTTCATCCATGAGTCCCATCATTGTTGTTCGCGATGGCCAAGTTGACTCAGTAATCGGCTCGCCAGGAGGTCCAACGATTTTGACCACGGTCCTTCAAGTTTTTTTAAATCGATATGTGTTTCGTATGACACCAAAACAATCGGTTGCTGCCCCTAGGTTCCACCGCCAAGATTTGCCTGCAACTCTTAAGTACGAAGCTGGCCGCTTGACCTCCAAAGTCATATCCAGATTGCGGTCGTTGGGTCAACCTCTCAAGAAGATTCGTAAGCTTGGTAATGTTGATGCCGTTTTTCGAGTTAACGAAACCGAATGGATTCCTGTGACGGATCCCCGTTGGTGATTTGTTTGTGATTTTATTTGTTGGGTAGTGTTTCGTTTTTTTCCCGGGAGCCCCAACAGCACGCAAATAGCCGCAATAGAGGAACCCGGGAGCCTCTTGCGAGTAGGGTCTTTTTTTATCGGTAAAAAGGGTCGGGTTCAGTACCGGATGTCAACAGTCTGTTCTGAGTCAGAAAAGATGGTGATGGGTGAACGACGTTCATCTGATCCCAACTTGGTCAGGATTTCATAGTTTCCCGGGACGAAGGAGCCGACATACCGTTTTTCAGCTGGCGCAAGAGAACGAATGGCCGCAGGGATAGGGTTCGCTTTATTCGCCACCATGACACCGTTTGAATCAAAAACCTGAACAAGGTCCGGAGTGGCGAGTTCACCATTCATGTCGTACACGGCGACGGATAGTCGGGTTCCCTTGACAAGGGATGCAGTGACTTCGGTGTATTCTCCCAAGCGAACTTCAACCCCTGGAATCATAACCGAGGCCCAACCTTTGGAGGAAACCTGAACGAGGTGGGGGCCGACTGCGAGGCCAGAAACTTCAACCGACTTTTGTCCCCACGAACTCCTTTCATCCTGACTCTCTTGATGAGTGACCGTTACAGAAGCCCATGATTTTTCGGTTTCCGAAGGAATGAGAACTCTGATGCCACCAGAGATTGGCATAGCGATGTCGCCCATATCGCGATTGTCATTTTCCTGAACGCGAAACGGATCGGTGGTAGTGGATTGCACAAGTTCGGAGCTTTTCTTTCCCCAAGATTGGGAATCTACTTTTATTTTGTATCTTCCAGGGGCTACATTTTCGAAAAAGAAGTTTCCATTCTCATCAGTGGATTCCCAATCGCCTCGGCCCATCGGTGATCCAAAAATAGCTGCAAATCCACCACTTCCACCATCCACTCGATTAAGTCGAACGGACATATTATTGATTGGCGCGCCCGATTCCTGGGAAATAACACGGCCACGAACAACGCCAATAGGAACCTCTAGGAAAACGAAATCTTCAGCGGCATCCATGACCTCCATATCTAAACTCCCATCCCAATTCGCAGTAGGCGCATGGATTTGAGCACGGTAATCTCCTGGAGCAACACTCGGGAAAAGGAATTCACCCTTTTCATCTGTTCGCGCCATGTTCATCCCAAAGCTCAATCCACCTGTACCGCCAACGGCCATCAAAATGATATTTGCCCCCGGACAGGGCTCTCCCTGATTGACGAGTACACCCTCTACGCGACACCCGCCAGCGGATGGGTCAACGATATCAATTTGAGTTTCCCCCACTTCTTTGACAACACCCGTTGACACTCTGCCCGCGGAAAGAAGCTGGGCGACATCTCCGGAAAACAGAGATTCGTCGTTCAGGTCAGCGGTCATAAGGAAGTAAGAGCCTGGACGCATGTTCTCAATGCGGTACATCCCACTTTCATCAGTGGTGGTTTGGTGAAAGTCCTTCGCTTGGATGGAAAGTGCGCCAACAAGTCGATTGGGAAGAGGGGCGCCATGTCGGTCCGAGACCAATCCAAATAAAGTGCCCCCGAGCGGAACTTCTACTCGAACGCCTTCCCGAACTTCAGCCTCCTCAAGAGGTGGGATTTTTTGGCTGACAGCTGCATAACCATCGGCAAGAACATGCACGAATTTATCTTTGGTGGCTGCCCCTCGGATTTCAAAATGGCCACTGGGGTCAGTTTCGTCGATTGCAACTTGTTCGCCCATTCCTTGAAACAGAGCCATGGCCCCAGATTCCTCGTCACTCCCAACTGAAACAACTGCCCCACCAATGGGTTGGCTGTTTCCGGCATCAACGACTCGACCTCGGACAATTGCGCCGGGGTCCAGCGAAATCACGACATCTTTTGTTACTTCACCTTCAATGATTGAAATGTTTTTCACCGTCTCCGTTCGAAAACCCTCCGCCTGGCCCTTTATGGTCCAAGTGCCAGGTTGAACGCTATCAATTCGGAAGGTACCCCTTTCATTATCCACCCAGGCCATTTCGGAAGCTTGTGCGCGCCAACTTCGGGTAGGCTGAAGCAGTTGTTCTTCATCAGTGACCCCTTCAGGAAGTGTTTTGGCCCTTCCGCCCTTTCGTAAGTTTTCCGAAGATCCCTCAACATAACCAAGAGATTCAAGTTCGCTAGGGCCGAGCGCAATAAAGGATTCACTTTGGGATCTGGAACCCATTCGGGCGACTCCCATCGTAATGGGTTTCTCATTTGTTTTGTTTTGAAGCCTGCCCTCCACGCTCCCAGGTTTCCATATTTGCAAGACAGGCCTTTTGTCTTCTTTGAGCCTGCTTAAACTAAAGTCGTAATTTTTATAACCGTGAGCTTCAACGCGGAGCCGGGCATTGTCCCAGGCGGGAATTCGAAAGTTTCCATTGCCATCCGTTTGAGCAAAGGCTGAACCGGGAAGAAGAAGGGGAAGGATTTCTCGGGCGGCTTCTAAAAACAAACCGCCAGGTTGGTTCCAACTTTCTTCTCGATTTTCATCTTCCCCAACGGGAATGCTTTGTAGGCGAACAATTGCTTGAGAAATTGGTTTTCCATTTCCATTGATTACCCTTCCCTGGACGATTTTTTCGTTTTGGATAACCAAGCGGGGAGCTTTGGCGTCCTCGCCGGACACTCGAGCCATTACGGGAGCAGATCGCCCATCACGACCCTGTGCGATGAGAAGATATAAAGCGTGAGGGAGTTTGTTAAAGCGGTAGCGTCCGCCACCACGAGCAACACTCACCCAAACATTTGGGTCCCGAACAAAAGGAATAAGGAGCCGGAGATCTAATGGGATAGCAACGATATCACTTCCCAAAGAGGCCTTGTCTTTTGAATCCCAGACTTCTCCAGACAAAGAGCCGAGGGGAAACATTTCAATGTTCTTGTTAGCGTTTGCCAATGCAGGAATGGGGGCAAGTTCGCTCATTCCCGCTTCCACGCCGCCACGATAAGCATTTAATGTGAGCGCAGTTCGGGCAGGGATGGCCTCAATTTGATAATGACCCGAAGCATCGGTGAGGGCTTTCTCCATGAAAAAACTCCGATTGCGGAAAGCTGCAAGGAGTTGCTTGATTCCAGGACCAATCAAGACCTCGGCCCCGGGGACAGGATTTCCTTCGGAATCAAGGACGGTGCCCTCAAGGCTTGCAGCAGGAACAGTGCGAATGATGACCCCACCTTTTTGATCGAGTGCGCCTGCAGGAATCATTTGTCGGCGAGGGCTCAGGCGTTGGAAACTGCGAGCAGTGACATAAACTTTTCTCCCATGAAGCCCAAGCAAATCAAACTGGCCCCTGTCGTCAGCGAAGGTAGAGGCGATGGGCTCGAGGTCTAACTTAAGTGGCTTATCGAAAAACTCATCAATCTCTTTTTCAAAATCCATCAAAGGGAAAGGTACGGAATAGGCAGCAACCCAGGCGCCAGGAACGGGGTCGCTGTTCTCATCAATCACCTGCCCGCCCAGCATGTGGCTACCAGCGCCATCTTTTTCTATCCGGTTATTAAAAACTTTGCCAGTGGATTTCGACCGAGTGGTGCTGGGGGCTTCAATTTCAACTTGGGCCGAGTTGGGCGCGCTTGCCGTTGGGGGAATGAGTTCTGGGCCTGGGGTTTGTACGGATTCGGTTTCCCTGGTCAGAATCCAAGCCAGCAGGGCAACGAGGGCAACAAGAAAGGGGAGGGCAAGTTTTCGCATGTCAGGTTTACTACGGTACCGTTGGGGAAACAATCGGTGTGTTTTTTATAGAATCTTGGAATGTTGAGCCATTTGGAGCCTAGTGCGGTGTTGAAAGGAGGAATTCCTTTCACTTTGCTCCTTTTGTGGGCTGCAATTGCTGTGGAGCCGGATCCTCACGCCCAAGCCCGTGCCCAGGCCCAAGACCGTGCCCAGGCCCGTGCCCAGGCCCGTGCCCAGGCCCAAGCGCAGAGCAAACAAAACTCGGATGGGGCAAGTTTTGAGACAGGATTGAAAGTGGAAGCATCTGCCTCGAAGTTGGTTGAGGCCGAAGAGGAGAGCCCGCCAATTGTCCAGACAGATTCCAAGATAGAATTGATTCCCGAGAGGACAGGCTTCTTGTCTGTGCACCTGGCCTCGCACTCAGGTGAACCCGTTGTTGGGGCAGATGTTCGTGCGATTGATTTTTTTGGAGCCGAGCACGATTTGGTAACAGACACAAACGGTGTGGCGGATTTCGGAGAGGTTGCCACAGGGAGTTGGCGCCTTCTTTGGCATGAAGATGGTCAACGAGTAGCCGATGCTTCACGTTCCCTTGTGGAAAACGCGCGCCTAAAAGTATTACTGAAGAACAGGTAGCTCGAGGCTTTTCCGCTTTTCTAAAGCAACCAAAACATTTTCCGCTAGTACCTTAAAGTGGTGTGAGGTCTCACTGTCAGGTTCTGCAACGACGATGGGAATTCCAGAATCTCCGCCTTTACGAACAGAAGGTTCAAGAGGGATAGAGCCAAGGAATGGAACTGCGTAATGCTCCGCAGTTTTTTCTCCGCCACCGTGGCCAAAGATGTCCCCGCTCATGTTTTCAGCGACTCCCAAAATGGGACACTTAACCTGTTGGCACATTCCGATTGCGCGGCGGACATCCGTAAGGGACACCTCTTGAGGCATGGTGATGACCACGGCGCCTGATAGGGGAACAAGTTGAGCGAGAGAGATTTGCGCATCGCCGGTTCCGGGAGGCATGTCCACGATGAGAAAATCTAACTCGCCCCATTCCACATCTTTAAAGAATTGTTCCAGAGCTTTGTGGAGCATGGGGCCACGCCACATGATGGGGGTGCCATCTTCAACGAGATACCCAATCGAAATCGTTTTGATTCCGTGGGATTCTTTAGGAATGATTTTATTCCCGCCTTCTGTTTTTAAACGACCGCTCAGGCCCATCATGACAGGAATGTTGGGGCCGTATATGTCGGCGTCGAGCAGGCCCACTTTGTGGCCGGTTGCGGTAAGTGCCGCCGCGAGGTTTACGGCGCAGGTAGATTTCCCAACACCGCCTTTTCCAGAAGTCACAGCGATGACATTTTTGACTGGTTTGCCTTCAAGGGCCGATGGGTTCTCCGGCGGCGGTGCAGCTTCGGGTGCGAGGGCTTTTAGCTCGACATTTACTGACTGGACACCTTCTATGCCCGCGATAGCTGTGTGGGCTTGGCGGCGGATTTCATCGCCAGCGGGGCGTGGGGCGGTGTTGAGTTGAATGGTGACCTTGACGGAACCGCCACAACTGGCAATATTTTGAATAAAGCCGAGAGAAACAATGTCCTTGCCCTGGTCGGGATCTTGGACATTGCTGAGAACTTTGCGGATGGTTTGTTCGGTTACTTCGGTCATTTTTGTCGGTGGGTTGGGGACGGTCGGGGAGGATAGGATTAGGCCTCATCCGGCCAAACTCAACCCTTTTTTGGTCGGGGGAGAATACTTGGATTCCACACAGGATACGCGAAAACGAGCCGTTGTGTTGCTTTCGGGCGGCTTGGACTCGGCTACCGTTGCGGCCTGGCTTCAGCGGGAGGGTTTTGAGGTTCATGCCTTGTCCGTGGATTACGGGCAGAGGCATTCGATTGAGCTGGAGGCGGCGAGAAAAGTTGCGCGAGCGCTGAGTTTGGCGGACCACTTAGTTTTGAAGTTGGACCTTCGAGGAGTGGGGGGGTCTGCTTTGACCGATTTCTCAATTGACGTTCCCAAAGGTGAATCCACCATGGACCCGGTGGCGTCAGACATACCCTCCACTTATGTTCCTGCGCGAAATACACTTTTTCTTTCGCTCGCTCTTGGTTTTGCTGAAGCCAGAGGGGCGCACGATTTGGCGATAGGTGTTAATGCCTTGGATTATTCTGGCTACCCAGACTGCCGACCTGAATTTATTCAGGCATTTGAAAATTTGGCCAACTTGGCGACGCGAGAGGGCGTGGAAGGGCGGCCATTTAAGTTGCATACCCCTCTTCAGGATTTGAGAAAAGTAGAGATTCTGCGTTTAGCCAAAGAGCTTGGCGTTCCAGTTAAAGAGACGATTTCTTGCTATGACCCAAGTAAAAACGGAACGGCGTGCGGATTGTGCGATTCTTGTCGCTTAAGAAGCCAAGCAGTTGCGGAGTTGGAATCGTGAAAAATGCCGTGGAGGTTCGTGAAGGGGTATCAGCTGAAGATATTTTGCCGATTCGTCATCGTAACCTTCGGGAAGGGTTGCCAATTGAGACTGCTCGTTATCCGGAGGACGCGCATGCGAGCACGGTCCACTTTTCTATTTCATTGAAAGGGAAGATTGTGGGATGTGTGACTTTAATGAATGAAGTCCGGGAGGGCTGTGGCCTTCGATTGCGTGGAATGGCTGTAGATTCGGGCTTTCGCGGGAATGGATTGGGTGCTATTTTGCTGACGGAATGTCAGCGATTTGCGCGTGGAAGGGGAGCCGGGATTTGGTGCAATGCACGAGTTGGAGCATTGGGGCTTTACCGCAGGGGTGGGTTTGTTTCTGTTGGGGGTGAGTTTGAGATTGAGGGAATTGGACCTCACTTTGTCATGGAATGGAAAAATGGTTGAAGAAAAAAAAGTACCTAGTGAGTGGGTGAGTTCGATTGAGAGGTTGATGCAAGTTGTGGACACCTTGCGGTCTCCGGGTGGTTGTCCGTGGGATGGTAAGCAGACCGTTGAATCTCTTGCCCCTCATTTGGTTGAGGAATGTCATGAAATGGCGGACGCTGTTGCTCGAGGTGACATGGAGAACCTATGCGAAGAACTTGGGGATTTATTAATGGGGGTATTGATGGTTGCTCGGGTTGCATCGGAAGATCGTGGTTTTAATCCTGCAGATGTTGCCACTGGAATCGTTGAGAAGTTGATCCGTCGCCATCCCCATGTTTATGGCGAGGTGGAGGTGAGTGGAACGGGTGAAGTTCTGGAGAATTGGGAAACGATTAAGAAGCGGGAGAAGGCGGAGAAGGGTGGTGATGAGTCCGCGCTGTCAGGGGTTCCCGTTTCGATGCCTGCTCTGTTGCGTGCGTATCGGGTTGGACAGAAGGCCTCAAGTGCGGGATTTGATTGGCCTGATTTGCAGGGGCCTGAGGAGAAAATTGAGGAAGAGTGGGCAGAATTTCGTGAGGCCGTGGAGAGTGGTGACCGTGAACATGCGCGCCACGAATTGGGGGATTTGTTGTTCGCGGTTGTGAACTTGGCCCGGAAGATGGACTTGGAGCCGGAACTTGCGCTCCGGGGCACGATCGAAAGGTTTTCGAACCGATTTCAATACATTGAGAAACACTTGGGGCAGCCACTATCTGAGGCGGCTCTGGAAGATATGGATGCTCTCTGGGATGAGGCGAAGGGATTAGAGGGTGGGGCCCCTTCTGCTTGACCCTCTTGGGGGAGCTACCTATACTTCTCGCCCTTAAGAGCGGGGATGTGGCGCAATTGGTTAGCGTACCAGACTGTCGATCTGGTGGTTGCGGGTTCGAGTCCCGTCATCCTCGCCATCCCCTAGGACACTGACACAATCGGCTGGGTCACAAAGTGACAAAAAAAGGAAGTCGGAAAAACTTCCACCGCAGCAATTC
>JASMMA010000012.1 GCA_030748415.1 Planctomycetota bacterium | reverse complement strand
TCACAGGTCAACTCCTTCCTCGGTTTTGCCCTTTGCAGTTTTGGCTTTGGAATGACTGGCGCATCTTTTTCAATCGGTATTGCCTTCACCTCAGTCTGGTATCCCCGCCAAAATCAAGGGACTGTGCTTGGGATTTTCGGAGCTGGAAACGCCGGCGCGGCGGCAACGACATTGCTTGCCCCCACGCTATTGAACAACCTCACCAACAATGGGGAAAACATCGAAGGATGGCGCACGCTTCCACTTTATTACGCCGGACTTATGGTTGCCATGGGATTAATATTCCTTGTCTTTGCAAAAAACAAAAAGCCGGTCACTCAAAAGAAAACGCTTCCCGAGTTATTAGAGCCTTTAGGGCAAGCTCGAGTCTGGCGCTTCGGTTTGTACTACTTTCTTGTCTTTGGTTGCTTTGTTGCCTTTTCGCAGTGGCTCGTCCCCTACTTCGTAAATGTTTACAATGTCACTCTGGTCACAGCAGGCATGTTGGCGGCTTTTTTCAGCTTTCCGTCTGGGGTTATCCGCGCACTTGGCGGCTGGCTGTCTGACAAGTTGGGCGCCAGAATCGTAATGTACTGGGTTTTGGGCGCTTCCATTTTTGTTAGCCTCATGGTGACCATTCCAAAAATGGAGATTACCTCTCCGGGCCGAGGAATTTCCGCCATAACAGACGGCATCGTCCAAGAAGTCACACCCACTACTATCAAAGTAAACGACCATGTTTACTCCTTGGTTTCAAAACTCATCGAAGAAGTCGATGACAACCAAACATTGGTGCTTCCAACAAAAGATACTTGGCATGAGACCACTGTCCAAGTTGGCCAAACCGTCAAGAGGCGTGAACTTCTCGCAAAGGGAATCACACGAATTTACTTCCAGGCCAACATTTGGATTTTTGCCGTGTTGGTCATTGCGCTTGGGAGTATCTGGGGAATCGGCAAGGCAGCGGTGTATAAGCACATCCCTGAATACTTTCCCAATCAAGTTGGCGTTGTTGGGGGAATGGTCGGGGTTATGGGCGGCCTAGGTGGCTTTGTTTGCCCCATTATTTTCGGCTATTTGCTTGAGTGGACCGGCCTTTGGACGAGCTGCTGGATGTTTATGTTCTTGATAGCTTCCATTGCCCTGTTCTGGATGCATCGAGTCATTTCAAAGATGACCCATTATCCAAAGGGTTTTGAGCCGGACCCCTCCTCCTAGTTCTCAGCTTGCATCTTGCTCGAATGGAGTTTCGGTAAGGCGTGGGAACGATTCGCACTTTGCAATCGCTCCATGTTTCGGACCATTACTTTCCCAAACCCAATCGGTATGTGCAAAAAGCCGCGGGCGCGATTTTGAAGAAAATTTTTGTCTTTCCATTCAACAGTCGCATCGGACCATGGAGCGGAATCAAAGGGTGGACAACAAACATCGCAATCGTTCATGCCATTAGTTTATCAAGGTTTGAAATTTCAGCAAGGTATCAAGTAGTTGTAAGATTTGAATTGTTTTGTAAAATACTTTCGTGCGTGTTTGCCTCCTAACAAATCAAGCCATTGACTCTGAAGATTTTCCTGAAGACGATTGGCCATGCGACCCTCGCCCTTATCTGCCGAATGTTGATTGGCACTTGGGGTACATTGAAGACAAAGAAACTTCTGTACAAGAAGTTGAAGCTTTGGTGGATATGGGTTTTGACCTTTTCTTTAACCTTTGCGATGGGTCAGCGGTTGAAGAAGACAACCCAGGTGTTGAGGTTGTTGAAACCCTCGATCGCCTAGGGGTCCCCTACACCGGCGCAAATGCCGAATTCTGGGAACCCTCCCGCGCAAAAACGAAACAAGTTTGCCGGTCGCTGGGGATTCATACTCCAGCATCTATCCAAGTTGGCGAGGAAGAATGTCTGGAGAAGGTATTCAACAAGCTCAACTTTCCACTTTTTGTAAAGCACTACAGCAGTTACGCCAGCGTGGACATTAGCCGCCACTCCAAAGTTACGACTGAGGCTGGCTTATGGCGCCAAGTGAACAAGATAATTTCAAAGCATGGTGCCGCTTTAATCGAAGAATTCATTGAGGGCGATGAATGTACCGTTTTGGTTGCGGAAAACCCTCAAGACCCCGACCATCCAATTGCATTTACGCCTATTCAGTACCAGTTTCCTGATGGGGACACCTTCAAGCATGAGTCCCTTAAATGGGATGAGAAGCAATTCCGAGGACTGCGTACGACTCCCGTGGAAGACCCCGTTCTTGCCGCACGGCTACGAAAGGAATCTTCCGATCTCTTTCGTGGACTAAACGGTGCAGGCTTCGCCCGATGCGATATTCGCATTGCCAAAGATGGCACACCCTACATGCTTGAGATTAATGCCAACTGCGGAATCTACTACCCTGATGACGCAGCTGGAAGTGCTGATTTTATTCTTGCAAACGATCCCGCGGGGCATGTGGGTTTTACTCAACTCCTTGTAGATGCCGCCTTCGCTCGTTTTGAGCGGGAGAAAAAATCAAAGCGTGTGCCGCAAAGCAAGGTGGCTAAGAGTTCGGCCGCGTAAAAACCCAATCATTTTCTGAAGAAAGCTTAGGCTGAAACTGATAGCCATCTTCCCGAAAATCTTTGAGCTCTTCTGGGTCTTCCAATTTATTTTTAATAATAAATCGACTCATTAGTCCCCGTGCGCGCTTCGCACAAAAACTCACAACTCGAAGTTTCTCTCCTTTCTTCTCCTTAAATATGGGTGTCAGAATCTGGCCCGAAACATTCTTCGGCTGCACGGCCTTAATGTATTCATTGGATGCAAGGTTGACAACAATGTTATCTCCTTGGCCTGCAAGCTGACTATTCACCGCATTGGTGATTCTGTCGCCCCAAAACTCATACAAGCTATTTCCCTGGTCGCAAGACCATGGGAGACCCATTTCTAGCCGATAAGGCATAATAGAGTCTAAAGGACGCAAGAGGCCATAAAGTCCAGAGACAATCCTTAGGTGTTTCTGCGAGAAAGCAAACTCGGATTCGGAAAAGTCCGCCGGATTCATCTTTGAGAACACTTCGCCTTGATATGCAAATAGGCTCGGAACTGCTTGACCAATTCTTGGGCGGGGTGACCAAGATTTCAGTCGATCATAGGTTAGCTTTTCTAGAGAATCGCTTAAATTCATCAAGGAACCCAACTGAGCGGAAGAGAGCTGGCGCAATCCTTGGACAAGGCGATTAGCTTCCTTCACAAAGATTGGTGCTGCACGCGGCAGTCCAACTGGATGTTCTATGCCTAATTTTTTCGTGGGAGAAAGGAGAATCAACACCAGGGGATTCTAGAAGAGATGTACTCATTGGGAAACGGTATCCTCTTCTCCATGGAAGGACATCATGTCCCGGAAATCAAATCCATCTCCCCGAAGGAACTCAAGGAAAAGGCTCTCTTCGATCGAAGCCTTCGCATTCTTGATGTTAGGGAGCTTGAAGAGTGGGACATCTGCCGGATCCCTGGCAGTATTTTCCGGCCTTTGTCCTTGGCAAATACGTGGCTAGAGGAGGAGGCAGGCAATTCAGCACTCACCATTGTTTACTGTCACCACGGTATACGAAGTGCGCAGGTTTGTCTTGCTCTCACCCAACTTGGTCACCGCAATGTCAGAAACTTAGCTGGTGGCATCGCCGCTTGGCAGAGAGATGTGGACCGAGCGATGCCAACGTATTAGTAAATCAGTAATCCAAGAAAATCGACGTCCCTTGAGTGCACCGAGAGAAATCTCGCTCGAAATGGCCCCATCCCACAACACAACCCAAGCAAATATCAAACCCAGGACCGACTCTTCAATTAATGCAATCGTAACTTTTGGAGGCGAGAGTCGACATGAAGGTCTCTCGATTCAGCCATGCTGCCTAGAGCAGTCTCTGTTCCAGAAGAACTCGGCCTAAAGCAAATCGAGAGCGCGTTCAGGAGGCCGCGCCACAACGGACCTCCCCTCATGCTCCAAAATTGGGCGGTTCAATAGCTCTGGATGCGCAGTCAAGGCCTGCAGACACTCGCCATCGGTAGCATCTGCCAGGCCAAGCTCGCCATAAGCGGCCTCCTTTGAGCGGAGGATGTCCTGCACTGTTCCATCCATCCCTTCCAAGACTCGTGTAAGTTCTTCCAAGGTCGGAGGGGTCTCCAAATAGTGACGATAATCGGCTTCTACACCTCTTTCGGTGAGGATTTCCCGCACCGCTCTGCATTTGGAACAATTCGGATTAAACCAGATGGTGGTGGCGGTCATGTAAAAAGAATACCGAAGAGAGTCGGCCGCGGACAAGTATCTACGCTCGATTAAACCCGCAATTCTTGTTCATGATTTTAAACCCGCAAAAAAACCATTAGTACTGGTCCAACCAAGCGGCGCGTTTGGCTTGGCGGTGATCAGCTTCCGCGTACATCGCCTTGCTGGCACCGATATGGATTTCTTTGCGAATCCGCTCCGGCATGTGGTCCACAACGACTTCAAGAAAGCGGCTTAGGTTGTCCAGCCACTGTTCCGCCTTTGGCAAATTGGCAATGTACCTCTTGAAGTAGCGCAGTTCTTTCTTCACATATCGCGAAGCACCTCGGTAATCCACATCACGGTTCATGGAAGTCGCTCGCTGAACGATTTGCGCATGCCAGACAGCCGCAACCGCTTCAGCAACTTGGTCGTTGCGAGTTTGCGCATTGTTGTCGCGGCCTAGGGCATGAGTGTAGGACACATCTTGCGAAGGAACGCGAAATGGGCCGCCGGTGTCCGCAAAGACACCACTCAAGGAAGCTCGGACTGGCAATTCGTGACCTGGCTCGCCTGCGTTAAACCGTAAACGGAAAATGGCTTTGCGCTTGGCATTTGCCAAAAAGGAACCCATCGTGAAAGTGTTGTTCTCTGAAGGGTAATCGCTCAAGCATTCTGCTTGAACACCAGCAGGAAGGTCCAACTCAAAAACCACCTGGTCAAGCACGCTCTCCATAGCTTCGCTCAAGTCCCCCATCATGACTTCAGCGATTTCGTGTGGGTGCTCCGCGTCGTGCAGGCGCCCGCCGCCGTGGCGAGCAAGCGCTTGGATTTGATCCACGGAGTATTCGTCGCCAATACCCACACAGCTTGTAATGATTCCTCGATTCCGTAAGCCACTTGCTTGCTCCGCCAGAATCGCCGGGTCGATGACCCCCTGATTCGCATGGCCATCGGATAGCACCATGACTTGGTTCCGACTTTCTGGGCAAATGTGTTGAGCAACACACTCTGCACCTTGCAGCCATCCGGCGGCGAGATCGGTACAACCTCCCGGCTCTAAACCCATGATGCGGCTCTTGATGGATTCGCGGGATGTGTTGGAGATTATTCCGCCATCTACAACCGTCATAACTCTGCTATCAAATGCAACGACTGAAAGCGTGTCGCCCTCGGAAAGTTGATCAACCACTTGGCAAGTTGCGCTTTTTGCATTTTCAAGAGGGGGACCCGACATGGAACCGGAACGGTCCACCACGATTGCCAGGTTTAAGGGGAGTCGCTCCTTCTCGCGGTCGGTGGCCAGGGCAGGTGGAGCCTGCACTTCCACCACCATGTGGCGCACTGAGTCGCCTTGGTGCCAAATGAGTTTTCTATCTTGTTTTAAAGTGAAGCTGGGTTGAATTCGATTAGGTAATGGTTGCATGGTTTTCTCCTGTTTTTCTACTGATTTTTTGAAATTAGATTACGCAGAATGTCTGCGATTCGCTCGAGGGAGGCGAGATCGTCGCCGTCCATACCTCGAGCACGAAGTTCGATGTCTGGGGTTACTGAAATGGTGGCCCAGTGCTCACTGCGCGCTTTCCGCCCGGGGTTGCGGTGAGGAAGATTCTTTTCAAGTTCCACGGCTGCGCGTTCGATTCGCGAAGTGGCATGCGTGGGAATCTTGTGGGTGTACGGTCCAGTCTGATTTTGATTCTTTAGTTTGCGAATGAAATCGAGCGCATCGTTTCCGCTCAGGGCCTTACTTGGGGCCTTACTTGGGGCCTCACTTGGTGCCTCACTTGGTGCAGTCATGGAAGCGCGAAGAGGACTCTCGTGGACGGGGGCCTCCATCCTAAATTGGGTCGATTCTTCTTCGACGGCGGCAATATCGAGGGCTTCCTCGCCCAGCCCGATGGCTCGGATTTGCTCTGGCGGAAGCTGCATGAGCAAGCGTCGCTCTTGATCCAGGCCCAGGTTCACCTTTCGGCGCACGGTTTGAAGAAACAGCAATCCGTCAAGGCACTCGTTGGGATAGACCGCCCCTCGACCCTTGCCGTTTGCCCCCGGAATGAGCCCCTGCTGGATGTAATTACGGATGCTGCGCTGGCGAAAGCCGCTGAGGCCTGCCAATTCGCGTAATGAGTATCCAGAGGGTGTTCCCATGCCCCCTACTATAACTCGCCATGGCTACTTGTCTAGTTCTTTTTTCCAAATCCGCCTAATTTGCGCACTATTTTGCCATTCCCTAACACTTTTCGCCCATTTGAGGTCTTTTGGGTTGGTAAAGCTCCAATTGAACAACTCCCGGCTGGGCAACGCTTGAGAGCATGAGGCCGATGCGCTGGCGGGTGGGAATGATTCTGTGGGACTACCGCGGGATGAGGCTCACGGCACATCCACGCCGCGGGCGTGCATGGCTTGGGTGGCTTCGGGGTAGCCGGCGTCAACATGGCGGACTACACCGATGCCGGGGTCGTTGGTGAGGACCGCTTCGAGGCGGGTGTCGGCTTCGGGAGTTCCATCGCAGAGGCAAACCTGGCCCGAATGCTGACTGTAACCAATACCCACTCCCCCGCCATGGTGCATGCTCACCCAAGATGCACCCGAGGCAACGGCAAGCATGCCATTAAGAAGAGGCCAGTCGGCAACGGCATCGGTGCCATCTTTCATCGCCTCTGTTTCGCGATTGGGACTTGCAACCGACCCACAATCCAAATGGTCACGACCCAACACAATCGGCGCACTCAACTCGCCATCGCGCACCATGCGGTTGAACTCAAGACCCGCAACATGGCGTTCACCATAACCAAGCCAGCAAATGCGGCTGGGCAGTCCTTGGAATGCGATCCGTTCACCGGCCATACGGATCCAACGACACAAACTTTCCTTTTCAGGGAAGAGCCGAAGAATCGCCTCGTCCGTTTTGCGAATATCTTCCGGGTCGCCACTAAGAGCGGCCCAACGGAAAGGACCTTGGCCCTCGCAAAAGAGCGGGCGAATATAAGCGGGTACGAAACCCGGGAAATCAAAAGCATTTTCAACGCCGGCTTCTTCTTGAGCGAAAGCGCGAATGTTGTTGCCATAGTCGAATGTCTCCGCACCGCGTCGCTGGAGCTCGAGCATAAGTTCCACATGGCGGCCCATCGTTGCGAAAGAATGCTTCTGGTATTCCGCTGAATTATTTTTCCGTAACGTCAAGGCCTCCTCATACGTCATCCCGTCAGGCACGTAGCCGTTAAGCGGATCGTGGGCGCTGGTTTGATCGGTCAGAACCTCTGGCGTGAGGTCGCGGTCTACCAAGGTTTGCAAAAGTTCGGTGGCGTTACAGCACACCCCAATGCTCACCGCTTCACCTTGTTCTTTGGCAGAAATCGCACGAGTGATTGCAGTGTCCAAATCGGGCGCGTATTCATCCAAGTACTTCGTGCGCAGGCGAAAGTCGATGCGGGCCTGCTCAACATCACAAATCAGACAGGTGCCCTCGTTCATGGTCACAGCCAAAGGCTGAGCGCCGCCCATACCGCCAAGGCCAGCTGTAACGGTGAGTGTGTTCTTGAGCGTGCCGCCGTGGTTTTGGGCAACGGCAGCGAGGGTTTCATAAGTTCCTTGGAGGATTCCTTGGGTGCCGATGTAAATCCAAGAACCCGCGGTCATCTGGCCATACATCATCAAGCCCTTGTCTGCGAGTTCACGGAAGTGGTCCCAGTTTGCCCACTTGCCCACAAGGTTTGAATTGGCAATTAACACTTTTGGGGCATGAGCATGAGTCCGAAAAACCGCGACGGGCTTACCGCTCTGCACCAACATGGTTTCATCGGGCTCAAGCCGCTGAAGCGTGTCCACAATTTTTTGTGCGGCCTCCCAATTACGAGCGGCTTGGCCGGTACCCCCATAAACCACCAAATCTTCAGGGCGCTCGGCCACATCGGCGTGAAGATTGTTCAAAAACATCCTCAAAGCGGCCTCAGCCTGCCAATCTTTGCAATGGAGATTCGTTCCAGTGAGGGAAGGCTGCGGCCCGGGGGTAAGAACTATTCGCTCGGTGGTGAGTGTTGAGGCCATGGGGTGGATTTTAGCCTCTTTCAATGAGGACTGTTTGGGCCTTGGGGTAGAGTAGGCCTGCGGCTTTGGAGGTGAACCTACTGCGCTTCGCGGGTGAGAACCACGGAGGGACCTTGCTGATTGACGGTCCAAGATTCGCGCTCAAGTGCCACCTTTGCGCCGGCAAAAAGTTTTGCCATTTCCGAATCTGAAAAACGGAGCGCCCAGACTTCGTGTTGGTGGTCCGCGCCAGGAGGTGTGACTTTGAACCAGGCATCGCCTAAAAGGGCATTGCCTAGTGGGTCTGCAAAGTGTCGCGTTCGCTCGTCTTGTACTAAGAGCCAACGCAATTCGAATTCGCCGAGGCAATCAACCTCCAAGATTTCCCCTTCGGGTTCAAACATCATGGAGTCGGAGTAAAAGGATGGGTAGCGGTGCGGGTGATATAGCTCCGATGTACTTTGAGGAATGTTCCTCCAGATTTCATCGATGGCGGACCAGCCACCCTCTTCGCGGTGGTTCTTCACAAAGCTCAACCCAACCCCATAGTTGAACAACTTTTCAAACTTTGCCCGGTCAATTTCTCCGGTTTCCGGAATCTGGGAGTGTTGAGCAAAGTCGTAGTTCATCAAATCGGATACTGCAAGCATGGCTTCCCCTTCAATCAAACCCTGAAGGGCTCGAATTTGATCGGTTGTTTCACAAGTTGAATCCAACGCAGTCAAATCCCAAGTTTGGTCTTGGAGAGCGTGAAAGATTTCATGTAATTGTGCGCCGCGCGTGAAGTTGGCACCACTGTCGTCTTTTCCAGTAACAACAACAAGCCGCTTTGTGTCTGGTTCATACCAGCCACCTAGTTTTTCATCGGGGGAGTCGGACACGTCCACAAACTCAGGAACAACAGACCCCGTGAAAGACAAACCGCGCCACTCCTCTAGTTCATCCATCGTTGAATCCACTATTTCCTGGAGACCAACAGATTCCACCTCTTCAAACTCCCCACGCATGGCCCTTCCTTTTCGTGCATGAGCTTCTTCCAAAAGTTCTCGAACTGCCGGGTAGTCAATGACCTCCAAAGCGGCTTCGAAGTCGGCAATTGCGGCATCAAAATTCTTCACTTCCATCAACAACATTCCGCGCTCGGCGTAATTAATGACCGTGTTCATCTTGTCCGGCATGACCTCAAGTAACCTCCCATATGCTTCCAGGGCGCGGTCAATGTCCCCAGTTTCTTGAGCTTCGGCGGCAGCGGATCGGAGGCCTTGCGGGTCATTCGGAAGTGGGGCAAAGGCTTCACCGGTTCCTGCGAAAACGACTGAGATGCATCGCTCATCGGACAGCACACTCTTGGCGCTTTCCCACACATCGCTTGGCGTAACTTGGTCCACAGCATTGGCGTAGTCTGCAATTAAATTTCCCAATCCATAGGATTCGTGCCAAGCGACTGTTCCAGCTAAAGCAAAATACGGGCGCGCACGAAGCGGTTCGTTCAAATAGGAAGTCCGCAACAACTCTTTAACCTCGGAAAAGCAATCCGTGTTTGCAGTTTGATTGCGATAGGAAGCCACCAAGGCTCGGACTTCTTCTTCAGTTTGGGCTGAAGATGCTTCATCGCTGGACCAAGAAAAGGAGAACATATCTTGTCCAACCCTGCCACCCAATCCAACAGACAATGGAACACCAGAAGGCAATTCTTCACGCCCCAACATCGAGGCAAGAACATCCAAAGCAGGGCGTTGCGCTGATCCCATTGGAGGTGTAATCCAAACACGAAGATTGCGGTCTCTTGGCAGTTCCGACTCAAGGCGCTCGCTTCGGGGGGAAAGGACTTTGGGTTCTAAATACTGCGGAGCAGCTTCTCCTCGAGGAATCGAAGAAAACGCCGACTCAACCGCATCCAAGGCGGATTGCGGATTGTGGGGGCCTACAACAACAATCGCCACGCGGTTGGGCTGGTAGTGCCGGTCATAAAATTTGCGTATCTCAGAAACAGGAAGATCTATTGCTTTTGTATGTCCTTTGGCGTCGCGCAGGCCATGACGATAAGGATGCGTTCGATAAACAGCATTTTCTAACTCTTGGGCTCGACCTTCGGAAGCTTGATAGGAATGCTCCTCTTCAACTTTCAATCTCCATCGCTCGTGCAAAGTTGGTTTTTCATCTAATGATAAATTTCGAAGGCGGTCAGCTTCCATGTCCAAAACAATACTCAACTTCTCTGGAGGAAAGTTGTGGTCGTAGTACATGGTGTAGTCATCCCGAGTAAAGGCGTTCGACTCACCCCCCCAATCCACAATGGTCTTTTCATGCAGGTCCGTTCCCGTTGTGGGCGTTCCTGCAAACATGGCGTGTTCGGTTAAATGAGCTAGCCCTGTTGTTTCAGGAGTCTCGTTCCGCGTCCCAGCGGATATCGCCATAAAAACGGTTGTTGTGTCACCAGAATCTTGGATTGCAAGCGCTCGGAGTCCATTTGTTAGCTGGCGCCGCTCAAAAACATGGTCACCGATTATCAAGTCGGGCAATTCAGCCGAGCCACCAATAACAGCAGGCGAAGCACACGAAAGCAGGAGGAGGATGGGGATTCCGCGTTTCATGCCGCAGATTTTACCCCCGCTCCTCTAGATTAGAATCGAAAGGGTAAAACTGCCGGGAATAAAAGGATACTCCGGAACCAATAACAAATGCGTCCCGTTGAGTGTTTCGGCCGTCGGGCCAAACTAGTAAGGCCCGCCGCGAACAGCGCAGGGCCTAGAAAGCCCCAAAATGTTTGTTGCACCTGAGAGTACCGCGGACTGGAAAACAACAGGAACTGCGATTTGGACCGAAGCTGGCAAACTCAATGAGAAAGTCGCTTGCCCAGACCCGTTCAATGTCCCGCTCATGCCAGGAATGGTCGCGGGGACCCAGAGCAAATCCAATCCAACATGAATGTCCACGTTGTAAGGATTGCCAAGGTGGCGGAGGCCCGGCTGAAGAGAGACAAGGGTCGCGTAGGACTGGCCACCATGGTTGCCAGCATTTAAGGTAAATGTAACTGTCTTATTTGGAGTCGGAGATGAATCCGATGGCATC
Organism: Planctomycetota bacterium; assembly: GCA_030748415.1. Taxonomy (GTDB): domain Bacteria; phylum Planctomycetota; class UBA1135; order UBA1135; family UBA1135; genus UBA7888. The sequence goes on along the minus strand of JASMMA010000012.1, from coordinate 55,616 downwards.
AAAGTAATGTCACCTGAACCCAAGGTTTTAATTCCGCGTTTATGCAAAGCCCATTCAATGTAAGGGGTCCAAGCGCCGTTATAGAGTTGTTGATCAACCGTTAACAACCAGTTGCCCCCAGAGGGCATATTGGTTCCATTCGACTGAAGACTCATCGCTTCAACAATAATGTTGTCAGCAATCTCTCGACCCAAACCCATTCGCATATCCCAAAGCATGGCAGACCAAATTTCGCCATCGTCATGCACCCAGCCGTTTAAGTCATTGGGGTAATGCTTTTCACCATCAACGCGGCGCAAGTAGTGAAGCGAGCCACCGGTGTAAGAAACCGCGTCCCACTCACCAACCAATGCGTCGTCGTAAAAGCTCGCAGCGAAATAATCGCCATAGGCTTCAGACATGGCGCCGTTCTGGCCATTGCCAATTCCGCCTTGGACATCGTCATGCAATGCGTGGCCGTATTCGTGAACAATAATGTCGGCATCTTCGCCATCATCCACACCACCAGAGCCAACAGTAATAATCCGACTTCCCATGTCGTACCATGAGTTGTCTTGACTTGTTCCATTCACATCGAATTTTTGCTGCCGGCGATTGGCATTATTTAGCCCAATCGACTGAAGGTAACGCTGAAACATATCAACATGGTAGTAACACATCACTTCTTCAAAACCATCTGCCTTGCGTTGGTAATGAAATTGCAAAGATGTTTCTTTTACCCGACCCGATGTTGGGGAAGTAGAACACCAAGGACCGGTCAAATAACCAGTTCCATCAAGATCCTTCAAGACAACTGTGAAGTATTCAGAAGAAGGGACAGCGGAGTTGCTGTCGTTTGAGTCTTTTAGGTTGTGGTTACCCGATGTCTGAACTGGGTTGGGGTCAAAAACATCCCCACTGCCATCCGCGCGACCGCCATTCCGGCGAATGCGCAAATCACGGATTTCCAAAACTTCACCTGTCTCGGCGTTTACGCGAGTGTCCACATGCCAAGTTCCATCACCAATAACCTTGGTGCGAATGTCCCAAACAAGGTCCTGCCCAAACCAAGCAAGGTTGCTCTCTTGGATAAAGTGGTTTTCCTCTGCGGGCTGAGCCAAAACCGCGGTGGCTTCGGCGGCGCCACGGCCCATGAGTGAGTTCGGCATTTGAGCGTTGGTCAAGTTTTGAGCCTGGCCTTCCACGATTGCTGAACCATCTCGAAAAAGAACGACCTTAACGGTTTCGTTCAAAACTGGGTGCCCGAGAACAAGGCGGTCAAAAGTTACCCGGTCCGCAGTTTGAGACCAACCAAGGTCGCGATCCAGACGAAGTGTGCCACGAAGACCTTCTGCGTGAAGGAATTCTTGACCAATGGCCTCGAAGCGCTCAAGGCGATTGGTTGGAAACTCTTTCGTAGAAGGGAGTTGCAGCTGGGCGGGGCCCTGCTGCGCAAAGATGAGGGGAATGAGGGCTAACAGCATGTACCCATCCTACGCCACAAAACGAACTTCGTTCCCACAATTCTTCAGGGAATCCTATTCGGGCAAAGCGCACTCCCAAGATTAGGTCTTCAGTTTGCCCGTAACTTCTTCACCAGCTCGAGCAACAGCGCCAGAACGAATCAACTCATGAACCTTGTCCAGCTCTGGAGCCATGTAGCGGTCGTTCTTCAGCCGCGGCAAATGCTTGCGCAACAATTCATGGGCAGCTTGAGCGCCAGCGCCGGCGATGGTTCCACGATGAAACTCTCGAGCTTGTGCGGCGCAATAGAATTCTATTGCGAGTATGCGTTCCGTATTTTCAACGGCTTGGCGTAATTTCCTTGCCGCATGATTGGCCATAGAAACATGGTCCTCCTGATCCGCGCTTGTTGGAATTGTGTCCGCGCTTGCGGGATGGGCCAATACTTTATTTTCAGAACAAAGCGCTGCTGCTGCTACTTGAGGCATCATGAGGCCCGAATTAATCCCTGGCTTGAAACTCAAGAAAGGTGGGAGCTCATGGTTCATTGCCGGATTAATCAAAGTAGCGGTACGGCGCTCCGACATATTTCCCCAAGTACAAAGTGCATTTGCAACAAAGTCCAACGGAAGCGCAATCGGTTGCCCATGGAAGTTGCCCGCTGAAACAGTGCCGCGCCCAGGGAAAACTAGTGGGTTGTCAGTTGCAGAGTTTGCCTCAGTAAGCAAAGCACTCTCTGCATAAGCAAGGGCATCTTTAGCCGCACCGTGAACTTGGGGCATGCACCGGAAGGAGTATGGGTCTTGCACTCTTCCACAATCCTTATGCAAACGAACAACTTCAGACCCCCGCAATAGAAAGCGAAGGTTGTTTGCTGTTCTGCGAGCACCCGAATGAGCTCGAACCCGCGTCACCCTAGATGCAAAAGGCGCGTGGCTTCCCATTAGGGCTTCAACAGAAAGAGAGCCAATGATGTCCGCTGTTTTAGAAATATTTCGAATCCTGGCCAATGCGCAAAGCCCAACAGCATTGCTGATCTGAACGCCATTAATCAGGGCGAGGCCCTCTTTTGCGGCAAGTTCCATCGGTTCAATTCCCACCTTTTTGAGGGCTCGTTTGGATTTCAAGATTCCCCCGTTCTCAGTAACAATTTCCCCAGCTCCAATCACCGGCAAGGCAAGGTGTGCAAGCGGAGCTAAATCACCACATGCTCCGACACTTCCTTGTTCAGGGATTCGGGGTAGCCAACCTAACTCAAAAAGCCGCATAAACCACCGAATCAAACTTGGCCGAACACCGGAATTGCCTTTGCACAGGGAATGCAATCGCAAGAGAAGCGCCAACCGCTTTTCAATGTATGGCATATCGGACCCGGAACCTACGGCGTGCGAAAGAAGGAGGTTTTTCTGAAGGGTTGAAAGATCCTTCGGCCCAATACTCTCAGAAGCAAGAAGCCCGAACCCTGTATTGACTCCATATACCGGCTTCCCTGCTTCTAGGATTTTTTCGATTTCTCTGCGCGATTCACGAACGCGGGCTTGGGCAGCACGCCCAAACTGAAGTTTTACTTTTTCGCCACGAGCAGCAGCCCAGACATCGGAAGCGGTGAGGTTTTCGCCAAGGGAGATTGTCAGCATCGCATAGGATTCTAACACCCACCCAAGATTAAGACCTTATCTCTGGAGGTTATGGGATGACAATATCTTTAGCACCTTGCAGATTAAAGGATGGGATATCTACCAAACTCAACTCCCCCCGCCGAATTCCGACAGAGTAGTTTCCCAGCAATAACCCAGAGACACTTGAGCCTTCGTCCCCATCCGGGCGAAGTGGAAGTCCATCCAAGAACCAGTGCACCTCGGGCAAGGACCCTCGACCTTTTTGAAGTGCAAGAAAGATAGAACCGCTGCGATTCTCTGGTTTGAGTTTCAAGGAAAAGTCTGACATTGCGTTTCGGACTGGAACCTTATCCGAAACCCAACCTTCCTTTGTAGCCGAAAGAACTAAATGTCCACTTCCCTGAAGGTGGTCAGCCCAAGTGAAATCAAATTTTCCACTTCGGCCAGTTTTCATTTCGCGACGAAGTTGAGCTGGAGTGGGAAGTTGAGCAGAAACGCCGGCCTCTCGCAAACCAGGGAACATCGCAGCTAAAACTTCTCCGGGGTTCGCCGCTTCCAAAACAACCATTGCGCCCGAGACTCCTTTTCCTTTCTCATCCACAACTCGACCCTTCACCCTTTTTTCGTTTCGAACTACAACGAACTTAACTGTTGTTGCAGAGTCTGCATTTGCTTTAACTGCACGGCTCTGAGGTTTTCCAACTCCTTTTGGATGAAAGACGCGAACATCCACCATGACATCGGTCGGCAAACCCGACAGTTCGAAAAAAGTGTCGTGTCCAATAACAACATTCTGCCACCTTTCCCACTGGAATTGCCTTCCACCTGGTCGATTTGACCGAGGGACAACAGTTATGGTCGGGCGAGGCCCGCCAGGCCATGATGGAACAGAGCCTCGAATCAAACCGCCTCGAGGAAGTGGTGGCAAGACTATGGGGCCCGTACTTATAGGCATTAGGTTGAGCTCGGAGCGAACAGCTGCATGCCCTTCAGCGGAAATATCCGTCAGAACACGAGGCGATTTGGCAACCCAAGGAATCACAACGACACCGTCTTCGTTTGATTGATATGTTTCCCCGAGATCAACACGAACTTTCGCTCCGACCAACGGCAAATTTTGGAAATCACGCACCTCCAAAGTGATTGCATTGCCCTGGCCGAGAAAAAAATCGCGTCGTGTTTTGCCTTTTGGCAATATGCGCTGCATGCGGCCTACCCGAATAGAACCGGAGCGAACATGAAATAAATGGGTTCCAGGCAAAAGGTCGGGTAATAGGTAATAACCTTCAGAATCACTTGTAGTGAATAACCCAGTTTGCGGGCCACTCGCAATTTCAATCCGAACATTTGAAAGAGGGAGGCGGTTGGCTCCATAAACTCGACCATTCAAAAAGCCACCCCTTTTGGGTATCAAAGCGCTACCTCCGGAATCGTCCAACCAACGAAGTTCAACTTCCAATGGGCCATCCCCAGGAAGGCCTACAACCTGCGGAGGGGCCAACTCAGCTTGAGTGGTTATTTCCGTCGAACCGCCGACCAAAGGGGGGAGTTTTATGGAAACTGGGGTTTTCGAGGACTGTTCCAACACGCTGGGGCGGAAAAGGACCCACATGGCCACCACAAAGGCTGCCCCACAGGCCACCCATGCAAGAAGACCAAGTCGGGGGTCGGTTCTTTTCACCATCTGGCTTAGAGTATGGACGCCCCCGCCCCACTTCACCTTCCATGAACACTCGCTCCCGCACCGCATTCACGACTGTCAAGGTCGCCTTGGCTCTGGTTCTGTTGAAAGCGGTCACCTGGCTTGTCACGAGTTCCTCCGGTGTTTTGGGCTCTGCAACAGATTCTTTGCTGGATGTCCTGGCCTCCCTTTTGGTTCTCTGGGCCATCCTGCACGCCGAGCGCCCGGCCGATGCCGGTCACCCTTGGGGCCATGGCAAAGCCGAATCCCTTGCAAGCCTTGGTCAAGCTCTCTTTATCTTGTTTGCTGGCTGTGGCCTCATTTTCCAAGTTGTTCACCGTTGGCTGGACTCAGACGCCGCCATCCAAATGCCTTGGACAGGTATTGCCGTGATGGTTGTGAGTTCCCTCGTTACTTTTTGGTGGCTTCGGAAACTGCGGGCGGCGGCGAAAGAGACTGGCTCTCCCGCCCTCGAGGCAGACAGTGCTCACTACGCAGCTGACATTTTGCTGAATTTGGGAGTTGTGGCCGGTCTTCTTCTTTCTCTTTCCCTGAACAAGTCCAAATGGCCTGACCTTGTTGTCGGGCTGGCAATTGGCTTGCTGATTTTGAATACAGCTCGAAAGGTATTCCTTTCTGGGGTCGAAAACCTCATGGACCGAGGGCTTTCGGAAAAAGAAGAAGCCCAAGTCCTTGCCAGCGTTGCGCACTTTTCACCCAGGGTTGCGGGTTTCCATGAACTAAGAACCCGGCGCTCCGGCTCCGAAATCTTTTTGGAAATCCATATCGACATTCATCGCGATATGACATTCGTGGATGCCCATGACCTCTCTGAAGAGGTAGGTCGAGCGATTGAGTCAACTATCCCACGCTCTCGGGTAACGGTTCACGCTGACCCGCTCTAAATGGTAGAATGTGGGCTTCCCTTAGCCCCAAAGACCAAAAAATGACCGAGCGCGAAGTCCTGAACGTTGCCGAATTTCACGGCGACGGAATCTCCAACGAACTTTCCGAAGCCATCCATCGAGTGGCAAGCTGTCTTCCCTTGGATGTACTTTTTCATCCCGTTGACCTTTCCTTGGAGCGGCGCAGAGCAGACTCTGAAGGCTCCTACAAAAATGCGGAGGAGGCGATTCGTGCGCATGGCGTTGCGATGAAGTATCCAACCATTACAGAAACCGAATCACCGAATAAAGTTCTTCGGGAACGCTTTGATTTTTCTGTAATTCACCGGCCCGTGAAATCCATCCCCGGTGTTGCGACTCCACACACAGGCAAGGTCGATGTCCACATTATTCGAATTGCTGTTGGGGGTACTTACGAAGATGCTGGTCGGCGAATTGGTACGGAAGCCGCAGTTTCTGTACGAGTAATCGAGCGCAAGCCTAGTTGGCACGCAAATCAATTTGCGTTCCATCATGCAAAGCGAATCGGAGCCGAGGTTGTTTCTACTTCCAAGTACACCATCCAAAAAGAAACGGATGGCTTCTTTGAGGAAATTGCAGAAGAGGTTGCCGCACTTCACCCAGATGTTCTTCATCGCTCTGAACTCTTCGATGCCCTCCTCGCAAAAATAATTATGCGACCGGAAGATTACAGCGTCATCGTTTGTCCAAACGAATATGGCGACTTCCTTTCGGATGCTGCTTGTGGAATGATTGGTTCCATTGGATTAGGCGCTTCGGCTAACTATGCCTTTACTGATAGTGGCGACATTTCTCTTGCCATGTTTGACCCTGCAGGCGGAACTGCGCCCGACATCGCTGGAATGAACAAATGCAATCCTGCTGCAGCCATTTGGGCTTTTGCCATGCTTCTTACGCATTGCGGGTTCCGTGGCCTTGGCTCCATGCTCGATTCTGCAGTGCGAGACACGATTGCATCGGGGCAAACGACTGCCGACCTCGGCGGTACCCTTTCTACGAATGAATTCACGGAAGCCGTCTGCGCAACCATGCAAACCGAGCTCACTGGCGCCGCTAGTTGAGTCTGAAGGCGCAGTACCACAGGCCACTCCAAGGCGATATTTCTCCGGAGTTGCTTTTCAGTTAGTCGGGCGCGGAGGCCAAGCTCTTGCGGCTCTTGGAGTTATTGTTCTCCTTGCGCGCACACTTGGAATCGAGGCGGTTGGGGTTTTCGCTTCTTGGGAAGCAATATTTACTTTGCTCGACATCGTCGTGGACGGCGGAACGGGAAATGCCCTCGTTCGCAGGGCTGGTGCAAAGCCATCAACTTTGCGTTCCTTACTTGCTCGCGCAACTCGTTTCCGAGTTATGGCTACTCTGCTTGCGTCTTCAATTGCCATTGGGATTTCCCTTTTTGACCCGCGAGTTCGCGCAACGGATCCAGCCCTTTGGGTTTGCGTAATCGGTCTTTGGACCCACTTGTTGGGCACACGAGCATGTGTATTTGCTTTGAAACTGAACTTCCGATTCCCGTCGGGCTTACGCATTGCAACTGCGGTCTTGGGCTTCTTTGGCGTCTTGGCACTTTCAATCTATGGGTGCACAAATCCGATGGCATACCTTTCCGCGATTGCAGTTTCCCGCATGTTGGGCAATCTCGCAATTTGGTTAGGGGCAAGACCTCTTCTGAAAAGTTGGACTGAACACAACGGTGACAAAAATGACGGCATTGATGGTTTTGAAAAAGAAGCCATTGCTCTCGGGGCTGGATGGCTCGTGCGTGAAGCTTATGGTCGGTTAGACATTCTGGCTCTCCGTGCATTGGCCGGACCGGCAGCCGCTGGAATCTATGCCCCTGTCCGAAAAACATTCACGCTCGCTCTACAAATTCCAGCATTCGTTACAAATGTGGCTATGCCAGTCCTTTCTTCTCAGGCGGAACACTCCCTTCCTGATTTCCACCAGCATGTCAGGAAACTTGCGAAGAATCTCACCTGGCTCGTGGTTCCCTTGGCTGCATTATCCGCTCCCTTTGCCTACATTTACCTCGACCTTGTTTTTGGTTCGGAGTATGGGGCAAGAGGCGTGACGGCACTTTGGATTCTAATTGGAACATCCGTGCTCGTTTTCCCTGGAAGCGTGTTCACAACCGCAATCATTGCTCGTGGTCGAGCGGGAACTGCACTTGGGATTTCGCTTTTCGCTCTTGGCGCCTGCATAGTTGGGAATTGGATATGGGTGCCCTCTCTCCAAGTCACAGGAGCCGCCGTTGCACGGCTCATCACGGAAGGAGTTGCCCTCGTAGGTGCCGCATGGTGCTCCGCAAGGTTACGCTAGACAAATCATGCGCGTTGGATTCGACATTCGCCCTGCACTTTTTGGGTTCGCTGGAATCTCCCGATATGCCCGGGAGCTCTGCACTTCCTTTACCGAAATGGAAGATGGCCCCTTCATGGAACTTTTTGCCCCAACATGGCGGGGCGGGAAAGTAGCAACCACCCATTTCAAGGAGGGGAAATTCAACATGCATCGAGGGTTCCTTCCCGCAAAAGGCATGCAATTCCTGAACAAAATGCCGGGCTTTGATGCTGGGCGGTGGCCAGCTAAGGTCGATGTCTTCCACTGGACCGATTATGTTTATCCAGAAGTTCGCTCGGCGGCCACGGTCATGACATTGCATGACGCTTCTTTCGCGGTGGACCCAACTTTTCATGGCTGGAACTCGTCCACACTTCTTGAGAGGGTTCGCAAAGCAATTAGCTTTTCCGACATGGTGATTGTTGTTAGCGAGCCAGGCATTCAAGATGCCGAGTTGATGGGCGTGGACCCCGATCGAGTTCGTGTAGTCCCAAACGGGATTAGCCCCATGTTTCAACCTGCTGAAGTCAACGGGGAAAAGCCACAAAATGGAAATGGAAGCCCTTATTTGCTGACGGTTGGCACGATTGAACCGCGAAAAAATTACCCTCGAATTCTGAAAGCCCTCGAAAATTTATGGGATCGTGATGTAGCTCCTGATTGGGTTATCGTCGGCAATCCCGGATGGGATTACGAAGTGTTCCTAACGACTTTAGAATCGAGTCGGCATCGAAAGCGCATCCGGTGGGTTCAAAACGCAGATGATCAAGAGCTACTAAAGCTCTATCAACATTGCACGGCGCTGGTTTACCCTTCTCTGCATGAAGGGTTTGGGCTGCCTGTTCTAGAAGCAATGGCTTGCAAACGACCCGTCATTATTGGGGACAACACCGCGCCTGCTTGGGTTGCTGGCGATGGTGGAATGCGTGTTCAAACCCGCAAAACAGACTCCATTCAAGAGGGCATCGAACGCATCTTGAACGAACCTGACTGGGCCCGCCAAGCTGCGGCTGTTCTTCACCGGAGAGCTCAAAAATTTTCTTGGGAAGCCGCCGCAAAACAAACCCTGGCCGTTTACGAGGAGGCCGTCGCGCGACGAGGCCAGCGCGCGAAGATGGCGGCAATCTGATTGCGCATCGCTCTTGATGTTTCGCCACTAGACTCCCCTTTTATTACTGGGGTTGAGCGAAGTTATATACAACTATTGGAGTCCTTAAAAGTTTCCAGCGGGGAGCATGAGTTTTTTTTAGTTGCGCCGGAAAGGCCTCGACACCTTCCTGATTTGGAAGACTCTCGATTTTCTTTCCATGCAATAGCCCCTTTCGGGACAAAATCTTTTTGGCGGGAGCGCGGGGTCCCTCGTTTTGCGCGTGAGAAAGGAATCCAACTTTGGCACTCTCATGTCCAGGCAATTCCTATCCTGTTAGATGTTCCAAAAGTTGCCACGATGCACGAAATTTCCTGGATGGAGACTGGTGGAGTTGGCGATGAAGGTTTGGTTTTGCGGCGGCGCCTCTTGGCATCCATGGTGAGCCGCTTTGCGGACCACATTATTTGTGTTAGCAAAAGAACGCGGCTCAATTTCCTTTCGCTTCATCCGAGGGCTTCTCAGAAAACGGTTGTGGTTCCTCACGGCGTTGGGGGGCAATTTTTCAGTGGCGTTGCAAAATGCAACGATTTGACTCCGAGCATATTTTGCCTGGCGCGGCCTTTTAAGCGGAAAGGGTTGGAGAATTTGTTGCGGACTTTTAGGGTTTATCTTGATCGTTATCAGTCGCCGCTTCGTTTGGTGATTGGGGGGCCGAAGAATAAGAGGACCCAGGATTTACAAGAGCTTGCGGACCGTTTAGCTCTTCACGACCGGGTTTCATTTCCAGGCTGGATTCATGATTCAGAACTCCCGTCCGTTTATGCAAATTCGAGCGCCTTTCTTTTTCCAAGCGAGTCGGAAGGGTTTGGTTTGCCGTTACTCGAAGCAATGGCCGCCGGCGCTCCTGTGCTGGCGCAAAACGCCGCCTCAATTCCTGAAGTTGTAGGTGACGCTGGCATTCTTACCGATTTCCAAAACCCAAATAAAGCTGCAGATGACTTGCACCGAATCCTCGCAGAGAGGGAGGCTTGGATTGAGCGAGGCCGCAAGCGGGCAGAGTGTTTCCCCGTTGACGGTCCAGCCAAAACACTGTTGGCGCTTTGGGAAAGTTGGGCCAGATGAAAACTGACTCAGCACCAAGAGGAATCCTGGGTGTTGATGGATCCTCCTACACATCAAATCCCACTGGGGCAATCCGCCGCTCCACTGAATTACTCCCTCGACTTTCAAAACTGGGCTGGACTATTCATCTCTTTATTCCGCAAGCCCACGCGGCTTCCTTCTCGCAACTTGAAGGTGTTTCCGTTTTTCCGCTCCAAGTCCCCCATCGGCCGGGCCCCTTGCGCCCACTTGTTGCCGGCCGAGCTCTTGAGCGGGCATTCCATAAAACAAATTGCCAACTTCTTCTCACAGAAACGCCGCCCACGCCGCCAGGAATTCCCTTTGTTTTTACACTTCACGATCTACACGCTTGGGATGTACCTGTTCAATCCGGTTTACTACGCTCCTTTTGGATTCGAAAAACCTTCCCGCGCGCCTTTCAAGAGGCTAAAGCGATTAATGTCGTTTCACAATTTACTGCGAACCGATTGAACCATTTCTTTCCAAAGTCCAAGTGTGAAGTCATCCCTAACGGAAGCGACCACCTTCCTGAATGCGAGGGCACTACTGAACCAAAAGACGCATGGCTTTCAGTTGGCCCATGGGATCGACTTGCGCAGCCAAAACTGCTTCAGGCTCTTTCTGGAAAAATCACCATCGTTGGAAATTACAAAAAGACACTTCCAAAAAACGCAACGCTTGTGCGCCCAAGTGATTTTGAACTTGCACGCCTTTACAAAAACTCAAGAGCCTTGATTTGCACTTCCCCCTATGAAGGGTTCAACTTCCCTCTGGCCGAAGCTCTCGCCTCCGGATGTCCAGCTGTTGCAACGGATACTCCTACGCACCGCGAAGTTGGTGGAACTGCCGCACGCTACTTCAGTGCGGGCGATAAAGATTCTCTTCGCTTTTGCCTTAAAGAACTTGAATCCAACCCTCCGTCACAGCGGGAACTTCAAAACCAAGCGAAACTTTTTTCTTGGAATCAAAGTGCCAAAAAAATGGACTCCCTTCTTCAGAGAGTTTTCAAATCAGAAAGCGCAAAACTTGAATAAGTCCCCAGAGGAAAACTAAAGATAAGGCTCCAACCATTAATTGCATACCGCCCGATAGCTGATTCAAATCCCCAAGGCCACTCGAGCGACGGGATGACCGAGCTTCAGCTCTCATCCGCTCTCGCGCTCGATCCGAAGAACTCGCCTCGACCGGCGAGGAGGTTGGAACAGATTCAGACTCGCCCTCTTCGCCAACGACATCAAAGGCCACCACTCCAAAGGTGAGCAAATCGCCGGGATGAAGCTGGCACTCCTTTACGCGCCGGCCGTTATGAAGGACGCCGTTGGAGGAATCCAAATCCTTCACAAAAAAGGAGCCGCTTTGGGCTGAAACCTGGGCATGGCGGCGGGAAATCGAGCCATCGTCCAGCTTGAGGTCGCACTCTGGCAACCGCCCCACCAATAGGGAGCCCCCAAGTTTGGTTTCTTGGCCAGTTTCACGGTGTCTCAGCTTCATGAAGGCAATATCCTAACGAACAGCCATGCCACAAGACTCCATCCTGTCCCTGAATCAACTAAGCCTCAAGAGGGGTGGGCGCATTCTTGTTCAAAACCTAGAACTCTCATTGAGCCACGGAGAAACGGGGCTCGTCTTGGGTTCCAATGGCTCAGGGAAAACCACTCTCTCTGAAACTATTTGTGGTTTCATAAAACCATACGCCGGCACCATCACAAAACCCACCCGGCTGGGCTGGGCTTCTCAAGACCCGCGCTTTCCTTTAACGAGCCGCTGCCATGATTATTTATTTCAGCTGGCCGTGCTCGGGGGCTCTCCTTCAAAGGTCGCCACCCTCGAAGCCGACGCCGCCCTCGCCCGCTTTGGTTTAGACGATTATGGAAAGCGGAAAATCGGCTCTCTTTCGCGAGGCTGGCAGCAAAGGCTCAATCTCGCCCGCGCATGGTTGGGCTCCCCACAACTTCTTGTCCTAGACGAACCGCGCACCGCCCTGGACCCTCTTGGCATGGAACTTTTAGCCCATGCAATTACTGGCGCATCTTGCGTCCTCATTCTTTCTCCCCCTGGCACGGGCGAAGAAGAGCTTACGCCCTGTTGCCTCAACCTAGATGAGGCCTCAACTCCATGATTCCCCTTATCTGGTCAACGCTGCGGGAGGTTCTGTCCCCTTGGGCTGCACTCCTCCTTTTACTTTGGGTTTGGGTGGCTGGTCAGCTTTCCTTCGGTCCACTCCCGGGTGCGGAATCACTTGGAAGCCTGGTTGCATTTTTAAGTTTAGTTCCCATTCTTCTTCTGTTTCAATCTTGCCGAACCATGGAACGAAGGAAACGAGAGGCCTGGCGACTGGAGGAACAAATTCGAAACCCAAGTGGTTTGCGGATGCCCTTTGCGGAGTGGATTGCCGCAACCGCCCTGGTTGGGCTTTTCTTTCTTGCTGCGGCAGCACTCCACCACCGCAATGCTGAAGCACGACGCCAGTACAGCAATCCCATTTCTTATCCCCTCTATGTTTCCCATCAAGACGGGTCTTGGCATCTTCAGCATTTGGGTAGTTCCCTTCCTGAATCGGCTCAGGTCAGCGCCCTTCTCACTTGGGAAACGGCACCTCCTGCTGACTCGGAGGGTTTTGCAGAAACATGGCAACGCCCCATTACCCCTGAGGAAGCCCGCGAGGGAATTATCCGTGAAAAACTACCTCTAGGAGCTGTTGTGCACCCGGAATTTGCACGACTCCTCCTTTCCCCTCGGGACGGGCCTGGCTTGCACACCCTCTTGCTCGGACAGTTCTTTTTCTTCCTTCCCCTGTTTTCCCTAGCCTTTCTACTCGTTCGGCGGGGTGTGAGGTCCGAACTCGCCGCTTTAGGTTCCCTCTCCATTGGTGGCCTCGCTTCTTGGCAAGACCCTGCCTTCGTTTTGAGTCGGGTTCAGTATTGGATGCGGTTTGGAGCAGATTTGTTGCCAGATGTGGGTTCGCTTTTTTCAGTAGGCCGACATTACTTGCTGTTTGCAACTGGGGTTTCAACTTTCAGCCTTTTCACTTGGGTGTCCCTCGGTTGCCTTGCCTGCTTCCTGAGTTCCCTTCACCCTAAAAAGAAATGAAAGCGCCTCTATCTTTTTTGGCTTTCGGTTTGACTGCAGCCGTTGCTTTTCCCGTTCAAGGGGGACCCACGATTCCTGGAACTTCTGCCTTCCACTCTATTCAAGAATGGTGGGGCGTTCGCCAAGTTGAAGACGCTTTCTACCGACGGGACCTACAAGGGGGAATCGCAAGAGCAGAAATGTTGCTCAAAGAAACGGGGAACCATTCAGAACTCCTGCTCACCCTTCTTTGGGATTTAGGAATCAACATGTCCGCTCCTGCTCTTGGCCAATCTCCCCTCGACTCACTCGCACTCTCGCGGCTCGCCCTCGAAAAACTGCGGAGCTTGGATTCCTTTTCTCCCAGCGCCCAAACCAGCCTTGAGGTTGAGGCCATCCTTTACGGCGGGAGGTATCTTCCCCACCGGAGGGCCGCTGAAAAACAAGGCCTCCAGCTTTCGCCACCCCTCGAAAACCGCTTTCCCGAGCTCCTTGCCCAGGGGTTGATTCCCAGTTCCTCTAGCCCCCAAAGCCTTTACCGCTCCTACATACAAAGTTCTCCCGAAGAAAAGCAGGAAATGGAAGAGCGGCTCTTTGCGGACCTCTTCGGAATGATGAACCGCTAAAATCCTGTCCCGTGGATCTCATCCTCGAACTCCTTGGCCAGCATCCAGGCCTCTTTGCTCTTGGCCTGCTCCTCCTGTGCGGCCTTGGACTTCCCCCATGGTCCGAGGAAATCATCATTTTGGGGACCGGCTACTTCGTGGCCGAAGGCGCTTTAAGCTATCACGAGGCAATTGGCTGGTGCTTTGCAGGCATTTTGGCAGGGGACAGCATCATTTATGCGCTCGGAAGTGCTGTTGGGGAAAGAGTTTACGGTTGGCCCCTCCTTCGTCGCCACATGGGGATGAAGCAACGAGCACGGTTTAATCGGCGCTTTCGTTCCGAAGGGACCAAGGCAGTTTTTCTGGCACGATTCATTCCTGGATACCGGATGGTCGCTTATTTCGTGGCTGGAAACCTCGGAATGCCCTACTGGAAGTTTGCCTTTTTGGACTCGGTTGGGGCGGTCCTAACCGTTCCCATATCGGTCTGGCTTGGAAAGCTATTCGCCGACAACCTAAATCAGGCCCTAGAACTCATTCACCAATTTGAAATCCCACTTGCCATCTCTGGTGGGGTCATTTTGCTCCTTCTCCTTTGGCAATCTGGCCGCCAGCGCCGAATACGCTTGAAGGCCCTTCTGCAACTCAGGGCACAGCGACGGAAAACAGGCAAAACTAGCCAAAAAGTTGAAAATCCGGACCTAGATGGGCATGACGAAAGCTCAAGTTCCGGTTAGAATGCTCGGCTAATTTCAAGCGCCCACCCCCTTGAAAAGGAAGAGGCGCGTCCCCCCGAAAACACAATCCTGATGGAACTACTGTTGACCAACCTACCTTGGATTGGCGCCGGCCTTGCGCTCATTGGTGCCTTCCTCTTCCAGCGTAAAGTGATGGCTTGCTCACCCGGAAATGACCGGATGCAAGAACTTGCCAAAGCCATTCAGGAGGGCGCCATGGCCTTCCTCACCACTGAGTACAAAGTGCTCGCAATCTTTGTGGCCGTTGTCGCCGGTGCCCTCTACGCCCTTGGCGCAGATGTGGGTGGCGGAATGGACACCATGGTTGCTTTCCTTGCCGGCGCATTTGCCTCCGCCCTCGCTGGCTGGATTGGCATGCACACCGCAACACGCGCTGCTGTTCGAACCACCGAGGCTGCGCAAACAGGCCTCGCACCCGCTCTGACTGTTGCATTTAGTTCCGGAACCGTCATGGGCCTCACTGTTGTGGGCCTCGGTGTTTTGGGGATTGCAATCTTTACCAACATGTACGGCACGACCGAAGCCGCTCTCCAAAATGTGCTCGGCTTCAGTTTTGGCGCATCTTCGATTGCACTCTTCGCTCGTGTTGGTGGTGGCATTTACACCAAAGCCGCTGATGTTGGTGCTGACTTGGTTGGAAAAGTAGAAGCAGGCATTCCTGAAGATGACCCGCGTAACCCCGCAACGATTGCTGACAACGTTGGCGACAACGTTGGCGATGTTGCCGGAATGGGCGCAGACCTTTTTGAGTCCTATGTCGGTTCCATCATTGCTGCCATGACCCTTGGCGCAGTAGCTACTGCCGGTGGCGCTGGCCTGATTTCCTTGCCACTCTCCATTGCTGGCGTTGGAATCATCGCTTCCATTATTGGAACCTTCTTCGTGAAGACTGAAGATGAAGAAAAAATTCATGCGGCCCTCTTCAAGGGCTTGATGATTGCTTCGATCATCCTTGTTGCTGCCGCTTACTGGCTCACCAACATGGCTGGCTTGGAGTTCGGCGAACAGAGTGGCATGGATTTGTTCTGGGCCATCACTGCTGGCCTTGCTTCAGGTGTAATCATCGGAAAAATCACTGAGTACTACACTGCTTTCGAATGCAAGCCGGTACAAGGAATTGCAGAACAGTCTGAAACTGGTTCTGCAACCAACATCATTGGCGGATTGGGCGTTGGCATGAAGTCCACCGCTCTTCCTGTTCTCGTCATTTGCACCACTATTGGTATCGCCTTCAGTATGGGCGGTGTTTACGGAATCGCACTCGCTGCAGTCGGCATGCTCTCCACTCTGGGCATTTCCCTAGGAGTTGATGCTTACGGTCCTGTTGCGGACAACGCTGGCGGAATGGCTGAAATGGCTGAACTTCCTCCAGAGGTTCGCGAGCGCACTGATGCTCTTGATGCCGTTGGAAACACCACTGCTGCAATCGGCAAAGGCTTTGCAATTGGCTCTGCCGCTTTGACCGCATTGGCCTTCTTCTCGGCATTCGGAACCAAAGCCGCCGCCATGCTAGGTGAAGACTTTAGCCTCTCCATTACCAACCACTATGTCGTCATCGGCCTTCTGATTGGTGCGATGTTGCCATTCCTCTTTGGTGCCATGACTATGGAAGCTGTGGGCCGCGCGGCCTTCGCCATGATTGGTGAAGTGCGTCGTCAGTTCAGAGAGATTCCTGGGATTCTCGAAGGAACCGGCAAGCCTGATTACGCTTCTTGTGTTGCCATCTCAACCAAGGGTTCCATTCGCGAAATGATTCTTCCTGGCTTGCTCGCCATTGCTGCCCCCATCGTGGTTGGCATGTACAGCGTCGAAATGCTTGGTGGTCTTCTCGCTGGCTCTCTTGCCTCAGGTGTCATGATGGCAATCTTCATGGCCAACGCCGGCGGCGCATGGGACAATGCGAAGAAGTACATCGAAAAAGGCCATCATGGCGGAAAAGGTTCTGACTCGCACAAGGCTGCAGTTGTGGGCGACACCGTTGGCGACCCATTCAAGGACACTTCCGGTCCTTCCTTGAACATTCTCATTAAGCTGATGTCGGTAGTGAGCCTCTTGCTCCTTCCGTTCTTCGTCTAAACACCGAATGGCTCAAGCGAACAACTCCTCAAAGGAGAAAACGCGCGCGTTGGCGATGACGCTGGCGCGCGCTGCCGAGGAGTTCAAGGCAGAAGAGGTCCGCGTACTTAATGTCGCGGACCTTCTCTACATCACGGATTATTTTGTTATTGCTACAACCCAAACCCCGCGCCAAACGCGAGCTATGGCCGATGCTCTCAATGCGGCCTCCAAGGAAGTGGGTTTTCACAAGGGCACTGTGGAAGGCGACTGGCGCTCCACTTGGCTATTGATGGACTTCGGAACTGTGGTGGTTCATATCCTCACCGCCGAAGCCCGCGAGTTCTACGACCTGGACACTCTCTGGGAAGATGCGCCCGAGGTTGAGATTCAAGCGGCTTAGATTTAGTTAGTCCTGGATAACGTCCGCGAGATCCTTGGAGTAGTAGCGCCGAATTCCGGCCTCCTCAAGGATTTCTTCTCGAGTGCGCAATACTTCTTTGTGGTCAAAGACAAAGTCTTGCTTTCCTTCACGATCAAAATTCCTCACGCTGTGTCGACCGCGACTGTCGAATTCAAAGAAGACCGTTTCGGATTCCATGTTCTCCAAAATGGAGGCTAAGTGTTCAAGATCCTTGATGGACACTCCATTTATTTTCCGTAAAACAGGTAAGGCCAATGGGGATTCGTAACCCTTCGCAATGCGATGTGAAAGCAAGTTAAAGTTCGCCGAAACCACTCGCTGATATTCAGGAGTTGGTGGCTGGCCAGACTCTAAAATCCCTGGCCATCCAGATATTTGGTTTTGGAACATGATGTTCCCATTAAACCTAGCTAAATGCTCTGCGCTCAATTCTACAAATGTAACGGGGCCGTAAATGTAGTAGGAAGGATAACGACCTTCCAAACGAACAACTCTACTTGGAACTTCTAGGATTGTTTCGACTTCAAGCTGGAGAACCTCCTTGTTCCGCAAGATGGTAAGTGGCAGCACTCCGCTCGCGCCCGCCCAAGGAACCATGTATTCCCATTCAACCATGCCTGCGTCACTTAATTCAATGCGACCATAGTTGTCCACACTATGGCCAGCGATTTCTAGGAGAACATCTAGTGGTTGAATTGCAAAGTGTTCTGGAGTCCAATGGGATGAGGGATAAAGAATGACCCCATCTTGATCTTTAGACATCCCAAGATGCTTCCGCATAACAGGGTTTTCACACCGAGACCAGGAAACCCGCAGTGAGCGTGTTCCTTCAACTTCGCCATCTTGGGCGTCATCAAGAAAGCGTTGAACGGTTTCGCCGGGAATGACATATCCAATATTGTCGGTGCGAGCACTTTTATTTTTTTGGAAGGCAATTCCGATTACCTTTCCATCTTGAAAAACTGGCCCACCGCTATTCCCTTCATTAATGGAAGCATCAACTTGCAGCGCAAGCCCTTGGAATCCACCTGCTCTTCGATAAACATAGCGATTCACATTGCCTGTTGTTTTGGAAAGTTCATCACCCCCTTCCGGAAAACCCGCCACAACAACTTCGGAGCCCGGCGCCGGGAGGGTGGTAGTTAGCTCTATCGAGGGAAATTCTTCGAAGAAAGAGTCATCCAGCGGGCGAACAAGGGCCAAGTCATCTTCATATGACAAATGAAGAACTTCGGCCTCGTATCTTTCGGTTGCACCATTGGGGAGTAGTTCAACTCTTTGGGCATAGTCAACTACATGCGCGTTGGTGACAATGAGCCCACTTGATAAGAGAACGGCGGAACCAAAGGACTCAACGGGTTTCCTCTTTGCCCATGGGCGATCAAAGTCAGGTTCGCGAATCGTAGAAAACACTTTGATTGCAGAATCCTCGGGCTGAGCCTGTGGGAGAACAAGAGCGGAAATGAGAAGGGCGGAAATCATGATTGAGAGGATTCGGTTTTAGGCCAGAACAAATTCTTGTTCAGGCCAACGGAGGGCGGCGAGGCAGGCAACTGTATCCCTGCGCTCAGGTCGCCGAAGGGCCTCCTCGGCCCTGTGGCCATTGGAAAAGTCCACACACCAAGCATTGTTGAGAGGTCCCAAAGGCGAGAAGGGATTGTCTTCGTCGCCAAAGGGGCTGGGAACAACGCTCAAGCGCTCAAGCGGCGTCCTGGAACGCCAGTAATGGCCAAAGACCACGGCTTGAGGGTCTTTGTAGCCAGCCCACCAGGCAACCCGAGTGGTCTTTCGCTGCTTGCCTCCAGCGACAAACGGGGGGCCTTTGTGGGCCTGTTCTAAACCCGAGGTCACAACCTTGACCGGGTTCTCATTTTGGTCAATAAGGGCGCGAAGAGTCCGGTCATTGGTTGCCAGGATTGGGGCTTTATTTATTTTATTTCGCTCTCGTAGAAAAACCGCAGCCTCTTTTTGCTCTCGAAGTTCATTGATTGACGAGGAATCCCAACACGCGTGAACAACTCGAAGGTCTTCTCGCTCAAGAGCGAGGGGGAGAGAATTGAAAAATTGCTCAACTTGGGATTGAAGGGAAGATGGGAGTAATTTTTGGGGAAGGAGTTGGTGGGGATCTTCAAGAAACTGCTCTTTGCCATAAAACCACTCGTTTCCCGGCCTTTCTTTTCCCAGCAAAAGGTTTAATTCATGGTTCCCCATCACGCATTGGGCGCGGTTTTCATTTACCAAACTACGAACGAGTTGAATGACCCCAGGAGAATCTTCTCCCCGGTCCACCAGGTCGCCAAGAAAGATGAGTCGGCGGGAGGGATGGTGGCCTTGAGGGTCATATCCCAACTTTTCGAACAGTGATTGCAAGTGGGAGAGACCTCCATGCACATCTCCGACGAGATCTAATGGGCCGGAGAAAAGGGGTCGCACCAAATAGGGCATTTGCAAAGAATAGCGGATTCCAGTCTTATCTTTTTGGAGGAATAAAAAGAACCGGGGCGGCTCCGAAGAGCCGCCCCGGCAAAAGCGCGAACTTGCTTAAACTAGAAGTTCAAGCTGAGTTGGATGTAACCAACTTCGTCATCACCCTTGGAGCCGTAGCCGACCCATGCGTCCACACCGCCACCAAGGGCGCGTGAAACAGTGATGTCCGTTTCGTTGTCGTCACCGCCATCGTCAATCCAGTTGACGCCGATGTCGTAGCCTTCCATGAGGTTCAAAGAGAGGCCGATTTGATCGGTTTCAAGAGCAGAAGCCCAAACGCCGCCACCAAGGAGGCCAGCAGTGTTCCAGTCGGCTGCATCGATTGTGACATCGCCATCAGAGTCAGTTTTTGTGTAACTAACACTGTTGATGAATCCACCACTCATGTCGCCCATAGCCATGGAAACTGAGATGGATGTTGCAGAGTCATCAGTGGCACCATCTTCGTGGTTGGCCCAATCGGCACTCCAGTCAAGCATGGCAACTGTACCGCCGGCAGAAGCACCCATCCAGGTTGCTTCTGACCCGTGAGAACGAGCAATGTACCAAGGGTCAATTGAGTTGATGAAGCCGTTATCGCCAAGTCCAAGACTTGTGGAAAGGCCCCAGAACTCCTCATTAGCTAATGCGCCACCATTGATGGCAAACGCGTCGATGGCAAGGCCTGCGGCATCAGAGGACACCCAAACACCGCTCCATGTTGATGGGCGTTGGTCCCATTCGTCTGAGCCCAAAACCAGTCCACTACCAAGAGTCATGTAGGAGCGACCCATTTTCCAGTCGGCGCCCATGCTCATGAGATTGCTGGTTGAGAACCAGGCCTGGGAAATGTTACCGGTTTCACCATTTTCAGCGAGGGAGGCTGCGCTACCCCAAGTCTCCGTACCTGTCCACTGGACAAAGGCAGTTGAAGACTCGTTAACAGCAAAGTTCATGTTTGCGCGGACGCGAGTGTCAACCCAAGCGCCACCAGCCCAAGCGTTACGGGCACGAGCATCGCCGCTGAAGTCAACGCCGGTGGAACCGGAAGCAGAGGCGCCGCCCATGGTGGGTGCAACAATGCCGCTGTTCAGATCTGCGAGTGCACGATCGAGGTTATCGCCCTGTTGGGCAACAGAAGTAGAATTCAAAGTGAAAGCTGCAAGAGCAGCCAAGGTAAGCAAGCGTACCTTCATGATGATTAGTTTCTCCTAGGTGATTCGGAATGAATCGGGGGGGGACCCGCTGTCGCGGGTGTGTTCACACCGCCAGCTCAGAACGAACTAAACTGAAGCGGGTCGAGTTTTCAGGTTTATCAGAAGTCCGAAAGTGGAGCTCC
The DNA here is from genome assembly GCA_030748415.1 of Planctomycetota bacterium. GTDB lineage: Bacteria > Planctomycetota > UBA1135 > UBA1135 > UBA1135 > UBA7888. The sequence goes on along the minus strand of JASMMA010000012.1, from coordinate 34,682 downwards.
TGAAATTTGGCGAAGCATTATCCGGTTGCGGCTTTGCTAGTGCAATGCCATTTCCGAAAAATGAACCACAGGGGACCAAAGTCCCTTGTGGAAGAAATCGGCAACCATTGTGGGGGTTTTCCAGAATTTAAAAGATTGGGAACATTTTAACCTGAACGCCCTAACCCTTTTAAAATAAACAACTTAAGGGATGTTAGCCCGGTTTTCTTGCCTGCAAACTTGGCAGTTTGACCCCATAAGACACCTCTAAACCCTTTCAAATAAGAGGTTTATGGCTGATTCCCCTTTTTCTGTTCATTCCTGGATATCTCTCTCCCGAATGCCGAACCTATCAGGGCAGGAAAACGGTGCGCATCCTCCATCTACACGACTCTCCCGAGATTCCAGGCGGTCCAAGCGGCTACTTGGGCCAATTACTGGTGCATTGCGCCCAATTGGGGCATATCAATGGGCTTTTCAGTCTTTCTCCTGTGCCCTCAAAATTTTCGCCGGATTTCTCCCATTTCTTTGAGTATTCCCCACCGGATAGCAGTTTTCGCCGCCGAAAGGACTTCCATTGCCATCTTCCTCCCTTGAGGACCGCCCTGGCAAACGCAGTAGAATCTTTCTCCCCTGACCTTATTCATATTCAAAATTGGTCAGTTTTCCGAAGCACTCTCTTTCCCTTCCTCAGGAAGGCAAAGATTCCAACTGTGATGACGGTTCATGATTTTAGCTTTATGGATCCAAATCCATGGGGAGTTCCCCGTGATGGCATTTCCGGTCCCTTCCGGCGGTGGCTGGACGCCAAGTCCAATAACGCAAGCAGGCGAGCAGCCTTTCGAGCCGTTGACTGCTTCCTGTGCCCCTCTGAGGCTTTGATGGCCGGTATCCCCTTTCCTGACGCCAAGGCCCGCCTCTTTCGGCTCCCACTGGAGGAACGCCCTCTCCAGCCTTTCCCAGAACCCTCCCCCCTTCGTCTCCTCTTTGGAGGGACCCTCTATCCATCTAAGGGGGTAGATTTACTCATCCGGGCAATTGGAATGGCGAAGACCCCGATGAACCTTGAGATAGCCGGGGCTGGGGAGTCAAAGGACAAGCTAATAGAGTTGTCTAAAGCCCTTAAGCTTGAAGACTCCGTTCATTTTCTCGGCCAGTGTAATCATGGGGAAATGGCAAATGCTCTCGCTCGCTGTCATGCGGTTGTCCTACCCTCCCGTGTGGAAGAAAATGCTCCATTCATCCTTTTAGAAGCCGCCTCCACTGGAAGACCTGGGATTGGAAGCCACTTAGGTGGCATTCCGGAGTTACTTTCGCCCCCACATCGAGGCTGGACCTTTCCTGCCGAATCTCCCGGGGACCTGGCTGCTATTTTGGACCAAATTGCTGAAACGCCTCAGGAACTAATGCGTCGGGGGGAAGCCTTCCGGGAGTGGGTTCAGACAGAATGTTCGTCAAAAACTCACTGGGACAACCTTGAACACCTGTATTCGGAGCTTGTTTCATGAGAGTGCTCCTAGAAGGCTGGCGCTTATGTCTCTCAAAAAACTATGGTGGGATTGAGTCCTACTGGAAACAACTTGTGCCTGCGCTGATTAGGGCAAACGAACCTGACCTTAACTTCACTCTATTAAGTGCCTTCTTGAATCCCAGAAAAGTCCCACGCATGGATTCCTTTCGGAATAGCAGAGTGAAAATTCGACACTGGTGGTCTTCTCCGGATTTTCTTTTTCGAATGGGCAAGTATGGCATGCCTCTAGAGTGGCTCGGGGGGCGGCACGACTTAGTCCACACACCTGAGCCATACTGGCCTCTCTCAGGAAAGGGACGGCTTGTTGTGACTTGTCAGGACCTCATGTACCACCATTACCCTCAATTCTTAGACCCTCAAACCGCAAAACGACTAGAGCAGGGCACCGAAGCCTGTGTCGAACAAGCCGCTTGGTGGATCTGCATTAGCGAATACACGCGCAAGGAATTGGTGAAAGAATTTGGAGTCCCACATGGACGGACATCTGTGGCCCCAATCGGGGTTTCCTCTTCCTTTTTCGAAGCAGGAGAAAAAGAACTCAAAGGTGCCGATTCGCCTTACTTTTTGTTTATCGGCTCCATTGAACCCAAAAAAAACCTGCCCGGCCTTATGACATCCTTTGCCGAAGCAATCGACAAAGGATGCCCCGCGCGTTTAAAAATTGCTGGAAGGGTGGCGTGGGGCAGCAAGGAGCTTTCCTTAACTCTCCGAAAATATCCGAAGCTTAAGGACCGCGTTGATTTTCTAGGCTTTGTTCCCCAAGCAAATCTCCCTCAACTTCTGGCCCAATCTCTGGCTCTTGTGCTTCCATCCTTTTATGAGGGTTTTGGCATGCCTGTGGTCGAGGCGATGGCTGCTGGTGCGCCCGTCCTTTGCTCAAACCGTGGAGCGTTACCTGAAACTGCAGGCGGTGCTGCCAAACTTTTTGACCCAATGGACTCTACTTTTCTCGCTGAACTCCTTTGTGAGCTTAGCGCCGATTCAACCCTTCGCGATAAAATGAAGAGTAGCGGCTTTAAGCACGCGGCTTCTTTCACCTGGGAGAACTGTGCAAGCAGTACGCTTTCTGCGTACCGACAAGCCATGTCCGTTTCCAAATGAAACTTTTCTTCGACGCATCGGCGCTTGCACTTCGTGGTTATACCAAGGCAGGAATATATCGTTATGGCATTGAACTTCTCCGCCATCTCCCTGACGCTTTGCCCGACGACTGGGAGCTCAACTTACATTTTCATTTCTTTCGCCAAAAGCACGCAGCAAGAATGCGTGAGGTTCTTCAAGAAACCGGGAATCTTCCCTACAAAACATCCCGCACTCATCCTTGGATTACTTCGAAGCTTGGGACCAATTTGGAAAGCCTTGTAGGCCCTCATGATTTAGTTCATGGGCCTTTTGATCGAGTTCCAAAATCAAAATCATCTGCACGAGTTGTCACCATTCATGACTTAGCTTTTTTGCGCGCTGCAGCGGGCTTGCCAACAAGCTGGGTAGCAGAGTTAACCAAAACAGTTCCCCCATCGGCACGAAGAGCAACGCGAGTAATTACTGCTAGCGAATTCTCCAAATCTGACATTGTGGAGTGGTTACATATCCCTGCCGAAAAGGTTTCAGTTGTCCCTCATGGTCTTTCGCCAGAATTTCGTCCGCCTGCCGACCCCTTGGTTGATTTACGGAGGCTTGAGGAGCGTTACAAAATACGCCCTGGTTTTATTCTTTACCTGGGAACTCTGCAGCCTAACAAAAATATTGAAGGGCTTTGCGCGGCTTATCATGATCTCCGCCAAGATGGGTTCGAGGGGCAACTTGTCCTTGCTGGAAAAGAGGGTTGGCTTTTTGATGAAATGTGGGAACGAATTACAGAGAACGGCCACGATGAAGGCGTTTTGCGAACTGGGTATATCGAAGAAGAAGACATTCCCCGCCTTTACGGGAACTGCTCCTGCTTTTCCTTAGTTTCAATCTTGGAAGGCTTTGGGATTCCGACTCTTGAAGCCATGGCATGCGGCGCGCCTGTTGTCGTAGCCGATTCGTGCTCATTGCCAGAAGTTGCCGGTGGCGCCGCAGTCATTGTTGACCCATATGATTCAAGATCTATTGCAGAAGGTATTGAAAAAGCTGCGACAAGAGGTGAGTTTCGGGACCTGTTAATTAAAAAAGGTCTGGAGCGAGCTTCCCAGTTTAGTTGGCAAAAAAGTGCTGAAGCACATGCTTCCGTTTATCGCCAAGCCATGCAGGAGGTCGGTCGACTTTAGTGGCCCTGTTTTACCCAGATGAAATATTCCATCCTTGTTCCTACTTTCAGGCGGCCCGAAATGCTCCGCCGGAACTTGGAGGCTATCGCTTTGCAATCCAAGCTTCCCGACGAAATACTCGTCGCTATTCGACCGGAAGATGACCCGGAAAGCGCCTCAACAGTTCAAGACTTTCGAATTGCTCAACCAAGCCTCTGCGTTCAAAATGTGGAGGTCTCTATTCCTGGAATTGTTCCGGCAGAAAATGCACTCGTCCAAGCTGCAAGCGGAGATGTTGCCTGCTTTCTTGATGATGATGCAATTCCTAGGCCCTTTTGGCTGGCAAACCTCGCCCGCCATTATGAAAAGGACCATCGGATTGGCGGTGTTGCCGGCCCAGCAATTGATGTAGTTGACGGCAAGCCCAGAGTCCGAAAGGCGCGCTTCCGAAACCGCGTTTACTTTCCAGGCATCATTCTTGACCAGAGCACTCGCCACACGGATCGTTCTTTGCGAGTGGATCACTTCCGTGGAGCCAATATGAGTTTCCGCCTGGATGTCCTTCGAGAAGTTGGAGCCTTTGATGCTAAATTGTTGGGCGATTGCTTTCGCTTTGAGTTGGATGCGTGCCTCCGTCTCCGTGAAGCTGGTTGGCGATTGCTTTTTGAACCTGAGGCCGAGGTTGACCACCATGAAGCTCCAAGGCCAGCTTCCAGAGGCCGACATGAACTAAAAACGATTTACAACAACGCAGCAAATGAAACATATGTTTTCTTAAAGCACTGGGGGCGCGGCCCGAAGGGGCTCATTCACCTTTTATGCGCCGTTTCCGTTGGGAACTTTCCTTGCCCAGGAATCCTCTGGGCTTTAGTCGGGACTATTTTTCGCCCATTTACCTCCAACCGTCACCTCCTTGGCTTCAGCTACCTTCCCCATGCAATCATGGGCCGAATTCGTGGGTGGCGCATGGCCTCACAAGCAAAGGGCCGAGGCAAATGAAGGTCGCGATTGCGCATGATTTTATCCGCCATGGTGGTGCAGAAAGATGCCTAGAACAGATGGTGGAAATCTGGCGGGATGCGCCAATTTATACATTTCTTGCAGAGGATAACCCTTTATATTCGAATTGGGACATACGCCCCTCTTTTCTCCAAGGGTTTTTGCCTTCTAAACGATACCGCTGGCCACTCCCTTTATACCCTTTGTTGGTCGATCGCCTTCCAAAGCGAATCGACTGGGACATTGACCTCCTGATTAGTTCATCTGTTTCGTGGATGAAAAGTTTAGTGGCTCCAAAAGATGTCCCTCACCTTTGTTACATTTACCGTCCCATGATGTTTGCCTACCAGCGTCAGGAAATATTTTTGCATCAGTACCCGGCCCCAATTCGACCAATCTTGAAGAGTATCGTTGGAAAGATTCGGAAGTGGGACCAAAAGCATGCAACCGAACCTGACCTTTATGTTGGTTGTTCAAAGTGGATTGCCAATATGGTTCGCGAAACATATGGCGTTGAAGCAAAGCACTTATACCCCCCCGTGGACACGGAATCTTTCATTGCTGCTGGGCTCAAAACTAAACCAGGCGATTACTACTTAACTGCTTTGCGACTGGAGTCGTATAAGCGAGTTGACATCCTTGTTGAAGCTTGCACAGAAATGAACATTCCTCTCAAGATCCTTGGCAAAGGTCCAGATGCTGACCGGCTTCAATCAATCGCCGGAGATACCGTTGAATTTCTCGGTTTCGTACCAGACCACCAACTACCAGCCCTTGTGGCCGGAGCAAAAGCTTTCCTTTTCCCTTCTGAAGAGGACTTTGGAATCGCACCCGTTGAAGCCCTAGCTGCTGGCCGCCCAGTTCTTGCTTACGGCTCAGCAGGATGCCTGGAAACAGTCACTCACGGGGAAACTGGGCTCCACTTTCAAACACAAACCACCCCAGATGTTATTCAGTGCATTGAAGAATTTGAACAACGATCCTGGGACAGTGAAAAATGCGTGAACTCAGCAAAACGCTTTTCGGCACAAGCATTTCGAGAGGGCTTACAGGCCTTGGCCGAAGGTGTCATTAATAATGGAAGCCTGCGCTCCTCTGCGGCAAAATAGAAACCTGACATGACTCCCCCCCGACGAGGACTCCTTCAAGCAAGCTACGAACGACTTCATGTTGTCGTGCTCGTTGCATTGGGAGCTATTTTCGCCTCATGGTGGGTTTCAGGGAGACTTCCTGCGATATACCAAAGCCAGTCTCGATTTTTTATGCCCGAATCCGCTGATGGATTTTCTTTACATAGTGAATCAGAAAACCTGCCTCGCGGTCCCAAACTCCCAACCTCGAACCCAGAGACTCAAAGTTCATTGCGTGGTTTGTTAACCACCTCTGAGTTTTATCTTCGCGTGAGTGCCGCCTTCCAGAACCTGACTGCGATTGAGATAGAAAGATCTGTCTCAGTCCAGGTGGACAAATTCAATTTAGTTGTCGTGACGGCCGAGGACCGAAGCCCTACTCGCGCTGCAGAAATTGCCAACCGGTTCCCAAAACTCCTTCAGGATGACCTGCGAAAAAGGACCACCCGCGATGTTCAACAAAAAAAGGAGCACTTAATCAATGCAGAGGAAGCTCGTTCTGTTGAGTTAGATTCCCTCGAAAAGGACCGACTTGAATTTTTACTGGATGTTGGGGCTGTGGACAGTGAAACCCAGTCAGCCACCCTGAGTTCGAGGCTAGAAACTCGAAGAACACAAGTTGCCGACCTTGAAGTCAGGCGCAGGAGCTTGGAACTTCAAGAAATGGAAATGCGCTCCCAATTCGAAAAGCGGCGTGAGTTTATTGAATCGTCGTTTACTCGAGAGGTCAATCCAAGAATACAAGAGCTTCGCTCCGCATTAGTTTCAGCCGAAAGCGAGTATGCGTCTCTTCTGATGAAGCATCAGCCAAAGCACCAATACGCTCTCGCAAAAGAAAAAGAAATAGAGGTTCTGCGACTGGATCTTCAATCCCAGGAAGAACTGAAAGACAAGAGTTGGAGCTTTCAGATTGACCCTATTCGCCAAGATTTAGATAAAAAACTAGCCAACCTGAATATTGAGCGAAGCGCCCTTGATGCTGAGTTGAGCATCCGCCGTTCGCAGCTGGACGCCACTGTTAAAGAATGGTCGATTCTTCCAGCATTCAATGAAGAATTGAATGCTCATGACCAGCAAATTTCGCAAGCCAGAGATACACTTAACCAATTGCGAGATCGCCTGGAAGAATTCAGGCTTTTTGAGTCGCGCGAACAACGGTTTCTGGAGATTGTTGAAGCCGCAGTTCCCTCTTCTTTAAGTGACCCATTCTTTCCTCGGCGCAAGCTGATTATGGTTGTCTCTGGTTTTTTTGGTCTAATTTTGGGAATCGCAATGGCCAACGCAATGGCAAGAGCTGCATCGTGGCGGGAGGAATCCCCATGGTAAACCGTTCCGATGAAATTCCTGAATTTGATGAAATTCCTGATAAGTTAAAAATAACGACCGACCAGGAAATACAAGCGGCAGCCATGGACATTCTCCACGAAGAGGCAGTCGAACGCGGAGATCTTCCTCCCGCGCCAGCCCTACTTTTCGACTCTGCCTTTGGAGGTGCTATCCGATTTATTTTCTTTACTCTTGCTGGTGGTGTAATTGGCTTAGTTGCCAACGCCGCCGTCCTTTGGATTACTCGGAGCCTCGCAGCAATTTAATGGCTACCATCCGCGCTGAAGTTCGCCGAAAGCTAGAACTGCTTGAGCGGTACCGAAGTATCCGACAAGAAGAGATTCTTAAAGAGATGCGATTCCATGCTGAGCGTGAATGCGAAGAGGGCAGATTCCCTTGGAAGGGCGAATTTCGACCAAAGGATGAAATTGAAGAGCTTTACAAACGCAGGAAGCGGTGGGGAATTAGGTTTACCATTGATCTCAGTTTGCTGTGCGTAGGGCTAGCTGCACTCCTTTGGGCAGGACCTTTCCTTATTCGAATTCTTCTCCCAAATTAGATTGGGCTAGAGCTTTCAGGAATCCCCTGAAATAGATTTTCCTTTGGAAAATGCAGCAGCACGAGTTAACTCGTTTTGCAATTCGCGAATATTTCCGGGCCAATCCCGGGATTGAAGTTCAGCAATAAACTCATCTGATATTTCGGCCGATGGGAGCCCTTCTAGGGCGTTTCGCGCCATAAGGAAACGGGCTATAAGCCCAATATCTTCTTTCCGTTCGCGGAGGGCTGGAACTTTCAATGAAATGACTGCGAGGCGGTAATACAAGTCTTCCCGAAAGCTTCCCTTGCGAACTTGTTCTTCCAAATCTCGGTTTGTTGCAGCAACCACTCTTACATCAACTTTGCAAATCTCATTCCCGCCAACAGGTCGAATTTCACCATCCTGTAAGAAACGAAGGAGTTTTGCCTGAAGGTCAGGTGCCATCTCTCCAATTTCATCCAAGAACAGGGTGCCGCCATCTGCCTCTTCTGCGTAGCCTTTCCGATCTTTGTGGGCGCCAGTAAAGGAACCCTTCTTATGACCAAAAAGTTCTGACTCAAGAAGATTTGGTGATATTGCCGCACAATTCACTGCGAGCAATTTTGCTTTTCTCCGAGGGCCATAATGGTGGAGTGCTCGAGCAATAAGTTCTTTGCCGACACCGCTTTCCCCAAGAACCAAAACTGGGACATCTGTTTGGATTATTTTTCCGAGAACCGAAAACACTTCCTTCATGGAATCCGAGTCTCCAATCATTCCATACTTTCCGGGCAACCCATCTGAAGGGTCTTGAACAGCTTCCTTGGATTTTGCTTCGGACAAAGTTGCTTCTTGAAGGTCCAGCCAAGAGCGCATTTCTCGAATCGCTTCCTGGCGCAAGGAAACGGATTGTTTATCCAACCAATCGAAAAACTCGCGAATCTCGTCGCTTGGCGAAATGCTCACGATGAAGGGGACTCCTTCGATAGCATCCGAGCGGCGCGAATAGAGTAGTCAATGCCAGACCAGATGGTCATTCCAACAACCGCCCAGAATAAAAAGACAACAAAGCCTGGTTCGCAAACCAAGCGAAGAGGAGGAATATGTAAAAACTCAGGAATCATTCCAACACGGCCAATCAAAATGAGAACGTAGGCGCTTTGGGCGACCATTTTCCATTTGCCAACCGGTTCAGCGGCAAAAGACATTCCTTTGCTCTCTACAAGCCCCCGAAGGGCTGTAACCAAAAACTCGCGCGTCATCACCAATACCACAAACCAAACTGGCATCACGGGGCCATAGTCTTCTGGCGTGGTCAAAAAGGGAGCGGCAGCAAGAAACATCATGCCACCCAGAATGAGAACCTTGTCCACCACCGGATCGGCAACTCGGCCTAGTGCACTCACCCACCCGTATCGACGAGCAATGAGGCCATCTAAAAAATCAGTGACTACTGCAATAAGGTAAAGCCAAAATGCCGCAAAACAAATCGATTCCATCTTTGCAGGATTATCACCGGCACCGGTGAGTTGGTGCAAAAACACAAATGAAACGAGTGCAAGACCAAATCGGGCAAAAGTTAAAAGATTCGGAATTTGGGCAGAATTCATTTTAGTGGGTGGAAGACAGCACGACAGGGTTGGAGGGTTCCACGGTCTCCGCTAGCAAATCGTAGCCATCCGCTTCGGTTGCGCGAACTTGGAGGATGTCCCCAACCTGTAATTCGCCCTGAGTGTCCCTAACCCTTACAAGGCCATCAACTTCTGGGGCATCGGCGTGGGATCGGCCCACGGCAAAGGGTCCTTCTCGGTGGTCGATGAGCACATCAAAGTTGGTCCCGATTCGGGCCTCTTGGTGGGAGGCGTGAATTTCGGATTGAAGCTCCATTACTGCGGCTAATCGTTCATGCGCCTCTTCAGTGGAGCATCGGTTCATGTCATCGCCCGCTGGGGTTCCCGCTTCCGGAGAAAAAGCAAATGCCCCCAATCTTTCAAAGCGGAATTCATTCAGGAAGGCCATGAGTTCTTCAAACTCCTTCTCCCCTTCGCCCGGGTGCCCAACAAGAACAGTAGTACGCAAGGTGATGCCTTGAACCTCAGCGCGCAAGCGCTCCAGGATCTTCCGAATGCTCTCATGGGTCCCCCCTCGTTTCATTTTCTTCAGCACGGCCGTTGAAAAATGCTGAGTGGGAATATCCAGATAAGGAATCACCTTGGGAGACTGGTTCATGACCTCGGTTAAACGCCATGGAAATGCATTTGGATAGGCATACATCACACGAATCCATTCCAACCCACCCACTTGAGCAAGAGTCTCGACCAAATCGGGTAAGCGTGGGCCACCGGCACCGAAATCACTTCCGTAACCTGTGGAGTCTTCGGCAACAAGAACAAGTTCCTTGACGCCCGATTCTGCAAGCTGATTGGCTTCTTCCAGTACAGCATCAATAGCCTTGCTGCGCTGTCTGCCACGAATGTCTGGAATGATGCAGAAGGCGCATTCGTGATCACAACCATGGCTCGGCCGGAAATATGCGTAGGACCGAGGAGTTTGGAGCAGGCGAACTGAATCTTCACCGGACGCGCCCATCATTGGCCTACCACCATCGCCTTCACGCACTTTGCGGCCCTTTAGAACAGATTCAACAACTCGGGCAACATTGGAATAATCCGATAACCCTAAAAAGGCATCGACTTCTGGAAAACGCTCCTCGATTTCAGGACGAAACTTTTGGGGAAGGCAACCCGCAACCACCACTCCGCGCAAGCTCCCGGATTCCTTTTGAGCCAACAAATCGCGAATAGCGCCTTCGGATTCGTCGCGCGCATCGCCAATGAAAGAACATGTATTCAGGACAGCAACATCGGCATCTTCAACCACACCTGTAAGGGCAAATCCATCAGCACCTAACCGGCCGAGAATCTTCTCGGAGTCAATGAGATTCCTTGCGCAGCCCAAATGGACCAACGCCACACGGATGTCCTGGCTTGCCATGGGGAGATTTTAAGGGATGAGACCTTAAGCGTTTGCTTTTTCGGCGAGCTGGACTTCCCACTCTTCGACAGTCATTTGGACTTCGCGAGCCTTGGAGCCAATGAAGGGACCCAAAACGCCCTGCTCCGACATGATGTCAATCAAGCGACTCGCTCGGGTGTATCCAATGCTCAAAGCTCGCTGAAGGAGCGAAGCCGACCCTCGACCGCTTTGAAGAATGATACGAACGGCATCTTCGTAGAGTGGGTCATCCACTTCTCCACCTTGGTTATTCCCGGCCTTCATTTGAACGAGATCCTGTATGAACTCAGGAGTTCCATGTTCGCGAAGGTGGTCACATGCTGCGCGAACTTCTTCTTCACCAACAAATGCGCCTTGCCCACGAGTCATCCCCGCAGCACCAGGAGGCCTGTACAAAAAGTCACCGTTTCCAAGAAGCATGTCGGCACCGCTGTCATCCAGAATGACTCGGCTGTCGATTCCTGAAGTCACTTTGAAGGCAATCCGAACAGGAAGGTTCATCTTGATGAGGCCCGTCACGACATCGGTGGACGGCCTCTGAGTTGCGACCAGCAAGTGGATACCCGCCGCACGAGCCTTTGCGGCTAATCGAGAAATTGCAATTTCAACTTCCTTGGCGGAAACCATCATCAAGTCGGCAAGCTCATCGACAACCAAAACGATATAAGGAAGCATTTCCGAAATTTCTTCGGGGTCGTAATCTTCACCGAGGCGCTCTTTTAGTTTTGCCTTTCCAAGAGCGTTGTAGTCCGCAATGTTCCGAACGCCAGCAAGTTTGAAGAGATGCAAGCGGTCTTCCATGTTCCGTACTGCCCAATCCAAAACAAACGGTGCGCGCTTCATGTCGGTGACCACTGGGCACGCAAGGTGTGGAATATCCTTATAGAGCTGAAGCTCCACCTGCTTGGGGTCCACCAAAATCAAGCGCAAATGATCGGGGCCGCGAGTGAGAAGCATTGTCATCAAGATGCTATTCAGGCAAACCGACTTTCCTGAACCAGTTGTTCCTGCAACCAACATATGTGGCATTGCGGTGAGATCTTCGACTACTGGCTTTCCGAGTGTGTCACGCCCAATCACCATGGGGAGGGCAGGTTTTTTAGTGTTGGAATCCACAAAGACATCCTTCAAGAACACACTCTCGCGGTTCAAGTTTGGAACTTCGATACCAACAGTTGTTCTCCCAGGTAACGGATAAACAATTCGAACTCCATGGGACCCTAGTTGGACCGCCATGTCGTCTCTTTGGTTCTTGAGTTTCTTAACAGAAACTCCATGTGCAAGCTGAACTTCGAAAAGGGTCAAAGTTGGACCGCGCTCGGCACCTACAACCCGTGCATCTAAGCCAAATGCGTCAAAACAAGATTGGAGACGTTGGCCAAGAGAGTCGATTTCGGCTTGCATTTTTGAGCGGTCCACATGGCGACCCTCAGCTAAAATCGTAATTGGTGGAAGAGATTCCAACTTGGGCTTGCTCCGGCGGCGTGGCTTAGGTTGGTCTGGTATCGAAGGGCGGTGCCCCATTTCCGGGCCGTCTGAAATTCCGGGTAGTTCAAAACCGTCGTCAGGCACCACCTTTGAATCTGATGGAGTTGCGTCTGGCTCCACTTCAACTGCCTTTTCCGTTTTGGTTTGAGGCGGGTCGTCCACAACAGGAATCTCTTCTACTGGAGAAGGCGTTTCTTCTCCAGAGCCTGGTAAGGACGGGCTGGACAAATTAGAAGGAATGGAAGAAGGTGCATCCGTTTGATTTGCCGGGGTCGCTTGAGGAGCACCTTCAGCGTCTTGGCCAGGGTGGTAGGGCCGCGATGTTCCAAGCAACACTTCCCAAAGTCGAGACAATCCCTTGGCGGCTTTTTCTTTATTGGCTTCGGCCTGAGCGCGGATTTTTTGATTTTCGCCCTTCAGGGGCAGCGTTTGTTGGCGAAGACCTTCGCCACCTTTGCGCAACAATTCTTTAATGAGTGGAACAAATGCCCACTCCGTTGCAAGCAAACTGGAAACGGCTCCCAAGAGGGTGAGCAGAACGGAAACACCAAAAGCTCCGAGAGAGGCGGCGAGTGGCGGGAAAACTGTGTGTCCAATCCAACCGCCACGACCCATAGGGAAACTAGCATCGGGGAGAGCGCTTGGAGAAAACCCGGAAGCAATTGCTGAAACCGTAAAGGAAAGGGTGAGCACTCCCACTGCCTTTATGGGTGCATTGCTCTCGTTTTCACGAACCATGCGGGCGATTCCCCAGAAGGCACCGAAGGCGGGCGGTAAAAAGGCGCCTATACCAAAAAAGGTCAGCATCAAGTTGGCAAGCTGATAACCAATGGTCCCGCAAATGTTGTCGGTAGTAGCTCCTGTCTTAAAGTCCACCAAGGCAGCAAAAGTAAAAACCGAAGCTGCGGCTAAAGTCATTCCGAGTGGGATTCGGGCCTTCTCTCCGCCCAGGCCATTCATAAGTCGGCGGATGGCCCATTGCCCAATCGAGACAACGGTCATAACTAGGGTCGCGACCCAACCAAAAACGGCGCGCACCCCAGCAGCGACAAAGCCAACTTGGCTGGTGGCGGAATTACGGGGTTTTGATTTCCGCTTCCGAGAAGTTGTTTTACGGCGAGACTTTGCCACGGTGTTCTGAAATCCTAATAACCTAGGGGGCTATATTCCAAGCGACTTTCCGCATTAGATGGATGTTAGGTCAAAAAAGCCCCATATCGGGACCATATCTAGTGGTTCCGCGGGATTTCCCGAAACAATTAGCCAATTGCCGCCCGGACAAGGGCCCGCGAAAGAACGGCTTTGCTGGCCGGACCCAAAACGCAATCCGTGCCATCTGCGCCCAGCAAGCGAAGACTGGCAACTTCAGCGCCCTGGGCTTCGGGGCCATTCAAGGCAATCCAATCCAAGTTCTTGTCCTTCAGTTTTCGAAGAGCTTCCTTCTTTCCTGCTCCCGACTCGAGTGCAAAGCCCAGTGCTACTCTTCTTCCTTTGCTTCGTGCAAGGGTGGCAAGGATGTCCGGGTTTGGGAGCAGCTCAATGCACCGGTCTTCGTTAGGGTTGCGCTTGAGTTTGCGTTTCGAAAACTTCGCTGGTCGATAGTCAGCCACCGCCGCGACTCCAAAAATGGCATCGCAAGCCTTCCAGTGTTTTCGGCATGCGGCCAACATTTGGCGAGCAGTTTCCACTTGTTCAAAAGTTGCGGCCTTGGGGGGCTTTAATGCTGTGGGGCCACTCACGAGAATGACTTCGTGCCCCCGAGCAAGTAATGCTCTTGCGATGGAATATCCCATTCGACCGCTAGAGCGATTCCCCAAAAATCGAACGGGGTCCAATGGTTCCCGAGTCGGGCCAGCAGTAACTAGAACTCGCATTACTGCGCTAGCGCTTGAATAATCGCTTCAACGATTTCTTCAGCTTCAACCATCCTGCCGGCGCCCTCTTCACCGCAAGCAGTGGGGCCTTCAACTGGGCCAATCATTCTCCATCCGTCAACTTCCAGCTGAGCAACGTTTCTTTGAAGAGCTGGGTGCCGCCACATTTCTGGATTCATTGCTGGAGCAAAAACTCGAGGTTTATCTTGCTCGAATGCTAAGGATAAAGAGCCAAGTAAATCAGGAGCTAAACCGTTTGAAAGCAAACCTATCCGGTCTGCACTTGCGGGAACAATGGCCAAGGCATCAGCAGAACGCGCTAAAGCAATGTGGTCCATGCCAGCAGGGTCTTGGGGATCCCACTCATCCCAAACAGCTTGGTTTCCGGAGATACAAGAGAACTGGAGTGGGGTCACAAGTTTGGCAGCTGCCCTGGTAAGGACAGGCTGAACCAGGTGACCTCGTTGAACGAGAGAAGAACAAACAGAAACCGCCTTAAAGCAAGCCGCTGAACCAGAAACTCCGACGATGATGGTGCTCATGCTGGGACCTCTAAACCTAAAATTTGTTCGACCTTGGCAATGGTTTGCTCGAGGTCGTCGTTGACCACAACATGGTCGTAATTTTCGGCACACGCCATTTCTTCTTCAACAATCTTAAGTCGTAAAGCCATTTCTTCTTCGCTTTCGGTACCTCGGTTGCGAAGACGGTCGTGCAAGATTTCCAAAGAGGGCGGTTTGATAAACAGGCTCACAAAAGGCAGGCCGGAGTTTTGGATTTGTTCTGCGCCCTGGACATCAATTTCTAACAATACATTCAACCCTTTTGCGAGAGCCTCTTCAATATCGGAACGAAGGGTTCCATAAAAATGACCATGAACCTTTGCCCATTCAAGAAATTCTCCGCGTTCTTTTCTTTCTAGAAACTCCTCTTCACTAATAAACCGATAATCACGGCCATCCTCTTCCCCATCGCGAATTGAACGAGTTGTGGCAGAAACGGAAAATGTGACTTGGGGGTGGCGCACAAGATGCCTCCACAGAGTGGATTTGCCCGATGCTGTTGGTCCGGACAAAACAATCATGCGAGCGGGCTTATTCGACATTTGCGACTTGCTCCTTGAGTTGGCCAGCAAGAACTTTCATTGCAACAACTAACTCAGATAAGCGAACATCAGAGGATTTGTTGCCAAGAGTTGTCACCTCGCGATGACATTCCTGAATGAGAAATTCGATTTCCCGGCCACAAGTTCCGCCCTCTTCAATTAAGTCCTGAAGGCGGGAAGTGTGTATTTCTAAACGGGACAACTCCTCTTGAATGTCTGACTTTTCAGCCAAAACAACAATCTCGCGTGACAAGTCGAGCGACTCTGAATTTCCAGAAGCCGCCCAAGCATCTTGCATTCGGTTTTTGAATCGCTGGGTGGATTCTTTTCGCGCCTGGGGAGCTCGTTTATGTGCGCGCCGAACCAGTTTCAACATTTTCGAAATAAGTTTCTTTAACTCTCGCTTAAGCCGCAAACCTTCCGCCTCTCGTGAAGATAAGAGAGCTTCAGCAGCCGATTTTGTGGCCTCTAAAAGCGCGCGTGCTGCGGCTTTGGTGTCGGCGGCGGCTTCAGGTGAGCTTTCAATTGCGCCGGGCATCGCAAGGAGTTCCGCCAAGCTTGGATCTTTTCGTTCCAACCCCAACTCCTTTTCTAAACTGCGCCATTCTTTTAAATAGCCATGAAGAAGCTTGTGGTCAATAGAGGAAGCACGACGGTTCAAAAGACGCACACGGAAACTACCTTGAAGATTGCCGCGATTAATTACCTTTCGCAAAAGTGCTTCTATTTTGGGTTCTAACTCCATTCGGTCAGAAGGGAGGCGGAGTTTGAAACCTAAGCCTTTGCCGTTGACGGTTCGAAGTTCAACTTCGGCCATTGCTCGAGCATTTTCGAAACTACCGCGCCCGAAGCCGGTCATGCTTCGGAGAGAGCTCGAATTTTTTGTCATATCAGGAAAGACCGGGGCGGCTTCCCGGTTTGATTGCAGGGCCCACTGAACCATCGGCGCATAAAGGGCAATCACTCGCTTCCCACGAAGGGACTTCAAGGTCAGCTAATCTGAAATACCGGTGGTTTTCGCCGAAGGGGTTTTCTGAGCCTGAGCGGTTCACAAGTGATGCAACGGCGGTCTCACCTGCGCCCATTTCTTTGAGCATGACAAGAACTTCTTTGACGCTCTTGCCAGTTGTTACAACATCTTCGGCAACAAGCACTCTTTCGCCAGGATTAATTTCAAAACCTCGACGAAGAGTGAAGCCGCCTTCAGGGTTTCGTTCGGCGAAGATACCTCGAACACCCATTGCGCGGGCAAGTTCGAAACCCATCGTGACTGCGCCCATTGCTGGCCCGACAACAACGTCGTATGGGGCGTCACTTCCGCAAACTTCACGAGCTTGGGCCGCTAAATCTTTGCAAGCATTGCTGGCAAGTTCAGGGTGCTGCAAAAGTTTTGCACACTGAACATAGCGCCCGGCGTGTCGGCCAGAAGAAAGGAGAAAATGTCCTTCGAGTAGAGCTTGGCTTTCCCGCAAACTATGAAGTAAGCGGTCGGCGGCTCCCGTTTCTTCAGCCAATGAAGTCACCTTAATTGTTCTGAGAAGGCGGTTCTGGGAGAGGGGCTTCTGGCATTGGAGCCAAACCGTTTGATGGGGCCTCAACAGGCGCCATGTCTTTTTCCAACTGGCCGCCAATGGAGCCTTCGTTTGGGTCGCTTCCAATCCAGTGAAGGCTCATCGCCGACAAAATCCAAACGGCAAAAAGTCCGAAGGTGAATCGGTTGATGCCGCCCGCTCGGGGGCCGAAGGTTTCCGCGCCGGCGCCGCCAAAGGCTTCGGACAAGCCGCCGCCCTTGGGCTCTTGGAGCAGAATGACCAAGATGAGCAAGAGTGCGGACAAAAAGAAGAGTGTGTAGAGGAGGAATTCCATGGTGGTTATCAGGCGGAAGCGGCGTCCAGGATGGGACCGAACTGTTCAATGGTGAGGGCGGCACCACCAACGAGGGCGCCATCCACATCAGGTTGGGAAAGGAGCTCGGCGGCATTGCCGGCTTTGACACTTCCCCCGTAAAGGATGGGCATTCGGGCGGCCGCTTCGGCACCTAGGATACCCTCGATTTGAGAACGCGCTTCGGCGTGAGCGGATTGGGCCATTTCAGGGGTGGCGGTTTTTCCGGTGCCAATGGCCCAGACTGGTTCATATGCCACTGAAACACGGCCCTCCTGACCTGGTTTTACCATTTTGAGGGATTTTAATTGCCGAGCGAGCACTTCAAAGGTCCGGTTTCCTTCGCGCTCTTCCAAGGTTTCACCAATACAAAGCATGACATCCAACTTGGCGCGCAACACAAGCTTCACTTTCTCAGCGATGAGGGCATCCTCTTCACCAATAACATGCCGGCGTTCAGAGTGACCGAGAAGAACAACCTGAACTCCCATATCGCGCAACATATAGGGAGAAATTTCACCGGTAAAGGCGCCTTCTTTTTTTGGCCAGCAATTTTGAGCGCCCAAGACTACATTGCTGTTCTTGAGGTTTCGTCGAACATGGTCAAGATGGACAAAGGTCGGAAACACAACGCACCTGCGGTTTTCTGCGTGGCCATGATGGGCGGCAACATCTCGAGCAAGGGCTGAGGATTTGCGCCTCGTGAGGTGCATTTTCCAGTTTCCGGCAATAACGGGTGTTCGAGTCATAATTCTAATTTGCAGTTGGGGTTTGGGTAGCGTTGAACTTCCGACCGCAAGCACTGAGGACCGCGCGAGTGGTTTCGATTGCGGTCACGAATTCAGTTGGGGTCAAGGCTTGGCCGGCATCGGAAACAGAACGGCTAGGTCGAGGATGGACCTCGACCAAAAATCCGTCGGCGCCGGCGGCTGCGGCGGCGGCCATCATAGGCGCCACAAGAGAAGAAACGCCTGTGCCATGGCTTGGGTCCACAATCACAGGAAGGTGTGTGCGTTCTTGGAGGGCGGGAACGGCACTGATGTCTAGAAGGTTGCGCACTTCAGGGTCGAAATGGCGCAGGCCGCGTTCGCACAAAACAATATCTTCGCAACCCGCGTGAGCAAGGTATTCGGCGGCGAGGAGGAATTCGCCGAGGGTGGCGCTCATGCCCCGTTTGAGAAGAACTGGAACTCCCGCCGCGCCCGCTTCACGGAGGAGGGAGTAGTTCATCATGTTCCGCGAGCCGATTTGGAGGGCGTCGGCGTATTGGGTGACCAGTTCAATGTCGCGGGTGTCCATGACCTCGGTGACCACCGCAAGGCCGGTTTGCTCCCGGACGGCTGCGAGCATTTCGAGGCCGGATTTGCCGAGGCCTTGGAATGCATAGGGGGAAGTTCGGGGCTTGAAAGCTCCGCCGCGGAGAGCGGTTGCACCGGCGGCGACCAAATCTGAACCAAGGGCGAGAAGGTCATCTAGGTTCTCTACTGAACATGGGCCCGCAATGGCAGAAACAAAATTGTTTCCAAATGCGGCGGGGCCGATCTGAACTTGGGTCCGGGATCCCTGCCGAGGTGCGACCCAATAAGTAGGGTGTTTTTTTGTAAGGACAGCCTGGACCCCTTCAAACGCTCGGATTTCCTCAGCGCATTGGTGCTCGGAGTCAATCGTTGCAATTTGCAACGATACGGAATCTCCCCAACCCGTTCCGAACCCAAGGACAGAGGCGCCGCGCTGGTTAGCCCAGGATTCGATTTTCGCAAGAAGCGCCTTTCGGGGGGTTTCTTTAAGATTCTGTTTGAGGAGGGCAATCATGCCGATTGAATGTCGGAACCTCGCGTAGAGGCTTGGTTCATTGAATTCATTTTTTGTGGGTTGGAGGCCCCTAAAGGGCCACAAATCATAGGTTGCTGGAGGCTTAGGGTCAATCCATTATCTTTAAAGCAACGCTATCCTCTTGGGGCCATGAACCGCCTGGAGAAGGAACAACAAGAGCGAGATATCTTGCATCCTGCCGCGATGAAGTCCGAGGACTCGCGCGGTCGCAGTTTCGAAGAGCAGCCCGATGCCTTGCGAACCCGATTTGAGCGGGACCGGGACCGGGTAATCCACAGCTCTGGGTTCCGGCGCCTGATGTACAAGACTCAGGTTTTCATTAACCACGTGGGCGACAACCAGCGAACCCGAATGACCCATTCGCTGGAAGTTCTTCAAGTGTCACGCTCTTTGGCTTCGGCGCTAAATTTCAATGAGCCCTTATGTGAAACCATCGCGCTTGCCCACGACCTAGGCCATCCTCCTTTTGGTCATGCTGGGGAAAAAATGCTGAACCGATGCATGGCTGACTTTGGCGGCTTTACTCATAACCGACAATCCTTACGGGTCGTGGATGTCTTGGAGCGGCGGAATCCTGAATACCGCGGCTTGAACTTGACGCACGAAACAAAGGAATCTTTGAAGAAGCACGAAACCGTAACGGATTGCGAGACGGGCGAGGTGCTTCGCTTTCCCTTGTTGGAGGCGCAGCTAGTGGATTTGGCGGATTCTACTGCCTATCACTATCACGATTTGGATGATGGCATTCGTGAGGGAATTCTGAACCCAGAGCAAATGGCGAAGGATCTTCCGATTTTTGGGATGGCGGTCAGGGCTTCGCGTGAACGCCACCCAGATTGCGATGGCCATTTGCTATGGAGGCGCGCGGCCAATGAATTGTTGGGCGATGCGATTGCTGATATTCGCAAGGAAACTAATCGTCGCTTAGAGGAGTTCAATCCTCAATCTGCAAAAGATGCTCAATGTTGTGAGCGGAGACTCGTTGGTCATTCGGAAGAATTCGGCTCGATGGTCGCCGAACTTCACAAGTACCTATATGAACACATGTACTTCCGCGAAGAGGTCAACTGGCATGTTCGCCGTGCCACCGATTTGCTGGACCACTTGTTTGCGAAATTAACCCAAGATTCATCTCATATTCCTGACCGTTATCACGAAACAGCGGAAACCCCCGAGCGCGCCATCTGCGACTACCTCCAAGGCATGACCGACCGCTACGTAGAAGTCGCCGCCCGCGAACTCGGCGTCCTCCCCTCATACTGAACCCGACCCATTTTACCGATAAAAATTACCCCTACTCAGGAGTGCTCTTTTCTTGGTTTTGGGCTTACTTTTATTCTATTGCAATCCTTCTAGCGCACTTTTTTCGCCCGAAAAGGGAATTCAATCAAAAGTGCCCGTTGCGTAATTAAGCTAACCGTGTGGCTGTATATCCCTTCCCTTAGGATTGCAGCTTGGTGTTCTCGCGCCCATGCTCCCGCAGTTGCCCCTGATATTGCTAACAAAGCAGATATTTCACGCAATCTTAGCCCGCAAAGATGACGATATAGCCCAGCTCGCAGATATTTTCTTGTAATAATCCGCCGATTAACCGGGCATTTGGGTTCATTGGAAACGACCGCAAGAGATGCATCGACTGTTTTTACCCCCACGACCGGAACGCCCGGCTTTGTTCCGTCCGCCAGCTTGCATTTCCGAATCATCCAGTCCTGAATGGCAGCCGATGATGCCCCCACAATGTCGTCCAGAGGGTCCCCAGTTGCTTTCCCCAACGCCAATCTCCGCTCAACGAGTTCTTTTTTGCCGCCTTCAAGAGAAGAGCCAAACACGCACTCGTAATCCGCTGGATGGTAGTGCTTTGCGCCCTGTTCCTCCTGCACCCATCCTTCGACTTTCCGGCGAGAAAGCCAAGGAGGCCCACTTAATCGTTTGTAGTGAGCTCCGCTCCCAAAAGGATAGTCCCCTGAACAAGGTATCACCCTTGCCTCAACTGGATTTGCATCGATATAGCGCACGACTGCGCGCCAGTGGTTTTGCGATTCAATCGGGATTGAACGAAATCGACCCCGGAAAAGGGAGCCGTCACGGCGGCGGGATCGATTGAACCAACGTGCATACCGATCTTGCAGCCATTGCATTCCCTGGGAAAGTTGACCAGATGGGCTGCGAACCAAAAGGTGAAAATGGGTCGCCATCACGCTGTATGAATGAACCTCAAAGTAGCCCCTGCGAACAGTGTGGGCGAGGATTGCCAAAAAAATGCGAGCATCCCGCCGAGACTCAAAAATAGTCCGCTTTGCAATTCCACGGTTCATCACATGATGCCATGTTCCTGGCGCGTCTGGATACCTTCTTCTGGGCATGTCCTTGTTTCATAGGAAACGGATGGAGGCTTCGAGCGCAACTTGGTTTTTGTGTGGAAAACTCCTTGGTATGAGTAGGGGTAATTTTTATCGGTAAAAAGGGTCGGGTTCGGTATCCTGCGGGTATGGCAAGTCGAGAGGAAGTACTGGAAATTTGGCCGGAGATGGGGTGGATTCAGGATGAGGATCTGCGGGAGAAGACTTTGGCAACTTGGATGTTGGCCTTTGAGCGGAGTCCGATGACGCCGAAGGACTTGACGGAGATCCCTTTCACTCTCCATGTGGAAGGCTGCACTGTGACTTTTATGGAACACAAGCGCCTTGTTGTACACCTCGCAAAACTAAGTGCGGAAAAAATAGATGAGTTCATGGCTGAAGCCATGCCCGTTGACCGCGACACCCTTATCGCCGGTGCCATCCTTGCCGATGTCGGCAAACTCTTGGAGTATGAAAAAGAAAACGGTGCATGCGTTCAATCGCGGCGCGGACAATACCTTCGGCACCCATTCACTGGTGTCGGCCTTGCTCAAGAGTGTGGTGTCCCTGATGCAGTTTGCCACATCATTGCGACTCACGCCGGTGAAGGGAACTTGGTCAAGCGAACTGCCGAAGCTTTTATCGTTCACCACACGGACTTCATGACTTATGAACCGTTGGTGAAAGGCTTAACCTTCTAAGTCAACTCCCCTCCCAAACAATTAAGGCGGTTACGAAAAGAAACCGTCGGATAACCATTGCTGCATAGCAGCGTGTGCTCCGGCGCAGGCGTGCTCCAAGGCAAGCCCGCTTGCCAGAAAGACCGCGACTGCACTTGCGAAGGCGCACCCTGTTCCGTGGGCATTTTCCACCCCGCTAATTCTAGGCGAACAAAACTTCTTGGGCTGTTCTCCTGGAATTAATAGTTCATCGCAAACTTCGTCGCCCTCGGCATGGCCGCCTTTCAATAAAACTGTTCGACACTCACTATATTTTGAGGCCTCATACTCCAGCTGGTTCGGGGTCACAACTGTTGCAATCCCGGCCAAGCCCTGGAAAAGAGCAGCTTCACCCTTAGAAGTCAAAAGTTGTGGGCCGGGACTTGTACCCCCTCCTGCATCGGAAACAAAACCCGATTCGGCAACGCGGCTGGCGGCGGCAACAGGATCAACCACCAAGGGCAACTCCGGCCGATCTCTGAATGGTCGGTACAAGGAACGAACAATCGCCTCAGTCCCCAATGCTCCTGTCTTTACAGCTGCTACATTTTGAAGAGCTTCATTAACTTCCGACAAAATTTGTTCGGGGTCGCGAGGGGTAACTGAACGAAGCCCTTCTTTATCTTGAACCGTTTCAAGCGTTGTAACTCCCACAAACTCACAACCCAAAGCGCGAACAACGCGCTCGTCCATTTGAAGGCCCGCCCCCATTCCAGGGTCGGAACCTCCAATGCAAAGCACTCTCGGCAAGACGGCCATGGGCAAAAAGCTTAGGCCCAGGTGGCGCAAGAGTGGTAGCCGTTATCGACATACAACACCTCGCCCGTCACGCCGGAGGAATAGTCCGAAAGCAAAAATACTGCGGCTTTCCCAACATCTTCCCCGGTGATGTTGCGATGAAGAGGGTTCTTCGCGGCTTGCTGGTCCAACTTATCCCGCAACCCTTTCACACCTGAGCTGGACAAAGTTTTTATTGGTCCAGCCGAAAGTGCGTTCACTCGAATTCCACCAACGCCCAAGTCGGTCGCAAGATAACGAACGCTGGATTCCAATGCGGCCTTAGCAACTCCCATCACATTGTAATTTGGAACTGCTCGAACTGACCCGATGTAAGAAAGAGTCAAAATTGAACCGCCCGGCTTCATCAACTTTTCAGCTTCACGGCTCATGGCGGCTAATGAAAATGCTGACACATCTTGAGCAACATGGTAGCCATAGCGGTCGGTGTCAATGAACCGGCCTTCTAGGTCCTGGCGGTTTGCAAAAGCAATTGCATGGACCATGAAATCCAACTCTGGCATGCGCTCCTTAATTACATGGAAAGTTGAAAGAATGGATTCATCACTCGTAACATCACAGATTAACGGCTCTGGTGCATCGAGCTCCGCGGCTAATGGAGCAGCCTTTTCTCGGAATCGCTCATTCGCAACCCCAAACAAAAGCTCCGCCCCGTGCGAGTGGGCCTGTTTTGCAATGTGCCAAGCCAGACTATGCCGGTTCGCAACTCCAAAAATGACGCCTTTCTTTCCCTTCAACATTCTGGGATTCTACGCTTGCGGGGAGCTCGGAGCGAAAGCGAGTACGGCATAAGGGGTTGCGTTCCCAACTTTGACCTTATAAACCTGACGCTCGCCATGGGCCATTCCCAATCGGCGCAGGGCAGGGCGAAAGGAGTTCAGCTTGAATTGCGTAACCTCGCAAAGGACAACTTCATCGCCATCCGAAGAGAAACAAGCCCTCAAGTTAGCCTGTTGAGACCACCGCGACTCAGGGAGGTGGTGGCGTTGGAAAACTTCCTCGCCCTTCAATTCCAAATCGCAATCAAAGGCAAAAATGTATCGCTGGACAACACCCGTCAAGCCATCACTTGGCTTGTAGGGAAGTCGCTCGTGAAGAAAGCGGCCAACCGGTTCGTTTTCACTCCCCCGCAGGAAGAGCTCCGCCAAGGTAGTTCGACCTTCCTCCTCAATCCAGTCCTTGGGATTGCGATGCTTGGTGATGTACTCCCCCTCAGCCCGTTCCAAAAGGGTACGCAGTGGATCCGCAACCAAATTCAACCAACGCCGACTGGTGTCCAGCCCTTGTCCATGAGGTGCACCGCCCGTTCGTTGCAAAGAAATCCCCAGAAGCATTCTGGAGTTTTGCAAAGTCCATTTCGGCAACCCATATTTGGCCGCCCAACCATTAAGCTGTTCAAAAATATTTTGTACCGTCGAGCGCTCTCGATATTGCAAGTGGCCAATCGTGTTCCCAAACATTCCCACAAGTAGGGATGATTGGCCTTCTATCGCAGGCAACAATGTTGCCCATTCTTGAGGTTGTTCCAAATCACCCAGGATTGGAAAAAGGAGAAGTCGCCCAGCCGCTATTTCGTCAACGAATTCTTGATTGAAGTTCGCCACTGTTTCCATTAGGAGGACGGGCGAAAAATCCATCAAAACCGCACGGACGGTTCGGCCACGATCGTTTTCTAATATTTCACGAACGACTTGAATGTCTGCCATTCCTGAGCCTGTTCCCAAACCAAGATAAACCACCGAACGCGTAAGCCACTCATGCTTAGAGGAATGAAGTTCAGAATAAATCGCTTCGCCCGAACAGCGTTCAGCCTGTTTGTAAACAGGGCTTCCCGCAACCGTTAACCAGTTATCAGGGCCACTAAGGGCCGTGTAAAGATGTTTATGACTTATGGAACGATCTCTTTCGAGGGTTTGAAATCCATTCACAATCCAACCGGTCCAAGATGAAGGGGGAGCCCAAAGCTGTAACCATGAAGCCTGCGGCAAGTTGGAATTCGACAACGGCTTTGCATGAGAATCTTGCATACGAAGGCGAAAACACTTTTCAGATCCTTGTCCCTCTTTTTTTCGTTCCCATCTTTCGTCCAAAACCAAGGCGCGGCCTGCGGGAACATCTAGGGGAAGTTGGTCGCTTTGGATAGCCTCTCTCAACCGCGATAATGCCTGGCGAGCGGCCCTCAATTTTTTCGGGTCTGCAGGAGAGCCGTAAAGTTCCTCTGAAATGGAATGAGAGTTTCTCCAGCTGTTTAGAAGGTAGTTTGCAAGAACGCTCGTTCGGGTAGCCATAAGAGAAGTTTAGGTGGAAATGGAGGGGAAATGGGGAGGTTATTACGGGTTTTTTGTCACATGCTACAACTATCACCACAAGAGGTGCCGTTAAGATATAAGCTCAATGGAGGCCTCCAAAGACTTGGAAAGCCTCGAGGATCGTCTGGGATATCGGTTTCGCAATCGCACCCTGCTTGCACAAGCGCTAACTCACGCTTCAGCCCAGACAAGAAACAACGAACGCCTCGAGTTTTTAGGCGACGCGGTCTTGAACCTCGTCGTGGCGGAGGCACTTTTTCGCAATTTGCCAAATCAGGATGAGGGCCGCCTCACGGAATTGAAGGCGGCGCTTGTTTCGCGCTCTACCTTAAACCGCGTTGCAGAGGAACTTGGGGTTTCCGCCTACCTGCAAACAGGTTCGGGCTTAAATCGGGAAGAAGGCTTACCTCGTTCCCTTTCCGGCAATGCATTGGAAGCCATTCTTGGTGCCATTTATCTCGACTCCCCATCGGACACCCGCCTCCGGCGCGCGGGACATTTGGCTTTGAGTTGGCTCAAAAAAGAAATCGACAGCCTTGAAGAAAATTGGGAGCGCGACCGCTCCAAGCAGGTGCTCCAAACTTGGTGCCAGCGAGAGCTAGGAATTATCCCAACTTACGAACTTATTCGCGCTGTAGAAAACGGAGGCGAAACTCTTTTCGAAGTTCAAGTTTCCCTTGCGAACAAATCGTTTCCAACTGCAGTAGCAGCCAACAAAAAAGAAGCCGAACGCGCCGCGGCATGGGGTGCAATTTCTCAGCTTCGCAAGGATGGCAAGTTCGATGCTTGAGTCATTTCGCGATGGGATTAGTTTTGGGAAGCTATCTAGAGCGTGGACAAACTCGGAACAACCTCTTCAGTGGGGTGGCTTTTGGGGGTCATCCAAAGCCCTCACCAGCTTTGAGCTTTCGCGAGAATCCGAAGTTCCCCTCCTTGTCATTGTCCCTGATTCCGCCGCCATGGACTTGGCCCTCGAAGACCTTTCCACTTTTGGCGCAGGAGCTGTTCCCTTCCCCGCCCGTGAAGGGAAATTAGGTGCCGACGCCGAAGTCCTTCGCGAAAGGTTTCACGCGCTTGAGCTTGTTGCTCGAAAAGGATTCAGCGGAATCCTGGTCGCACCCATCACCGCGCTTATTCAACCTGTGCCATCAGCTGACGACCCCACTGCCATCCTTGAACTGGCTGAAGGTATAACGCTTGACCCCGAAGACTTTCTTCGAACAATCGTTCAATCAGGATTCGAGCGAGTTCCCGCAATTACTGAACCAGGACAAGTCGCCATGCGCGGGGACATTGTTGATTTCTATCCTCCCGCTCTTGGCGAACCTTTGCGTTTGGAATTCTTTGATGACGAGCTTGAAAGTATTCGTGTTTTCGATCTTGGCTCCCAAAGAACACGGCATATCCTCCATCGAGTTCGCGTTCCGCTTGGTAGTGAGCTTCCCGAGGTTGCAAGCCCAAAAGATGTCCTCCCTTTTGAGAGAATGCCCACCGGAACGCGAGTCATCTATTGGGAACCAACCCTTATTGAAGAGGCCGCTCAACGACTTCGACTTCGTGGCGGCCAATGGTCTGCCACTCTCCAGAAGAACCAAACCCTCATCCACAACTCACCGTCTCTGGGATTGGCGGCACTCCCTGGAAAAGATGGAACTTTGGACATTCTTTCCGTTGAGGAATACTGCCGCGGAGTTGCAGACGGGGCTTGCCTTCTTGCAGACCGTGCTGCTGATGGCGAAAGAGTAGTCGTTTTTTGCGCAACCGAAGCAGAATCTTCTCGACTCAAACACATTCTTGAAGACCAAAAGAAAAACCCTGACTCCATTGATATTCGACAAGGGGGACTTGAGCGCGGATTTCGTGTTCCTGAAGCTCGGCTCACAGTTCTTCACCACCGAGAGCTCATTCCAGGTCATGGCCAGCACCGACCTAAAGCTCGACACAACCGAAAAGAAACAACTCCTATCGATTCTATTCTTTCGTTAAAGAATGGGGATATCGTTGTGCACGCGGTTCACGGAGTTGCTCGATTCTTCGGGCTGGATACAGGTACATCTTCCCCCGAAAGCGGGGCAGCTTCAAATGAAGGTGTTCAAGATGTAATCGTTCTTGAATTCGATGGAGGTTCCACTCTTCATGTGCCCGCATCGCGCGTTGATTTAATTGAACGCTACATCGGCGCAGGCGGTAGCGACCCACAACTTGACCGGCTTGGGTCGGGTTCCTTCGAACGCCGAAGAGAAAAAGTCGCAAACGCAGTCGAAGACATGGCTGCGGACCTACTCGACATTCAGGCAAGCCGCCACTCCACACCTGGAACTCCTTTCTCCCCCATTCCAGAGCAAGCTGAATTCGATGGTTCCTTTCCTTGGGAAGATACTCCAGACCAAGCTCAAGGCACCCGCGAAATCTTGGACGATCTCGCGCTCCCGAAATCAATGGACCGCCTTCTTTGCGGCGATGTCGGCTACGGGAAAACTGAGCTTGCCGCCCGCGCAGCGTTTCGAGTTCTTTATGAAGGCTGGCAAGTCGCGGTCCTTGTTCCCACAACTGTACTCGCGGAGCAACACACTCGCACACTTCGCGAGCGCTTTGCCGATTGGCCGGTGCGCATTGAGCAGCTATCCAGAATTGTTCCACCGCGCAAAAGAAAGGAGATTATCGACGGAGTCAATTACGGAACAGTTGACTTGGTCGTTGGAACACATCGCATTCTTTCAAGAGATATCAAGTTCGCAAAACTTGGGTTGGTCATCGTGGACGAAGAACAACGCTTTGGGGTTAAAGCCAAGGACCTTCTTAAAAAGAAACGCTCCTCGGTGGATGTGCTCACTCTAAGCGCCACACCCATCCCCCGAACCTTACACATGGCCATGGCGGGAATTCGCGACATTACCGCCCTTTCAACTGCTCCCGCCGGCCGCCAAGAAGTTCACACCGAAATTCGTTATGCCGACGAATCGGATTTAATTCAGGAAGCAATCCGCAGAGAACTTTCTCGCGGCGGACAAGTTTTCTTTGTTCATAATCGTGTTCATAGCCTTGAGCGTGTTGCGGCATCACTTAAACAACTTGTCCCCGAGGCCAATATTGTTACGGGGCATGGACAAATGGAACCAAGAGAGCTCGAGAAAGCAATGATTGCTTTTGTGAGGGGCGAAGCAGACATTCTTTGTTCCACCACGATTATCGAAAGCGGCCTCGACATTCCAAATGCAAATACCATCTTCATCGACGACGCTCAAAACTTCGGGCTTGCAGACCTCCACCAACTTCGCGGACGCGTAGGGCGCGCTACTCACCGCGGGTGGTGTTACCTTCTTATTCCTCGCGGAAAACCAATGGCACGGGATTCGCGCCGGCGCCTTAAAGCCGTTGAAGAACTTCGGTACCTTGGAGCTGGTTTCCAAATCGCCATGCGCGATTTGGAAATCCGCGGAGCAGGAAACTTGCTCGGCAAAGAACAATCGGGCCACATCAACGCCGTTGGTTATGAAACTTACCGCCGACTTCTTTCGCAAGCAGTCTCCCGAATAAAACGAAACCAAAAGCACACCAAGAAAAAGCCCGCCGTTTCGCCAGTAGCAAACATCTCTGTTGGAGTTTCTGCTGCACTATCCCCTTCCTTTATCCCTGACGAAGAATCCCGACTTGAAATTTTGCGCTTGTTCGACAAAGCAAAAACTCCCGAACAAATGCTCGACAGCTTATCGGGCGTTCAGGATCGTTTTGGCCCACCTCCAGCCGAAGTCCAACACCTTGCCCAAATTTTCTTCCTCAAGCACCGACTTGGAGAAATGGGATTGGATTCCATTCATCGGGTGGACGACCGACTCATTTGCCGTGTCCGGGACATGAAAAACCTGGAGCGCTCCCTCCGGGGGCAAGATGTGCTTCTCCGCATCATTACGCCCCGGCAGGCCCACTGGGTTCTCCCTGACCCAAGCGCCACGCCCGAGGAAGTCCTCGCCCACCTATTTAAAACAGCCGCAGCTTGCAGTCCACGCAAGAAGAGAAGAAAATCCGCATCCCGCTCATAGGGGCAACCTACCCATCATGTTTACAACACTTTTCCTCGCCGCCGCCGTCCTGCCACAAGAGCCTGAGCCCAAGCTCGAACTGGTTGACGAAATCGTTGCCATCGTCAACGACAACATACTCACACTCCGAGATGTTCGCCTTGCTGCAGCCGATTTGGGTGGCGGTATCCCCTCGCCAAACCTGATGCAACGGGCCTTTGCAAACCTTTTGTCAGAACTACTCTTCCGCGAAGGCTTTCGAATGATGGGCGGGGATGAGGCCGCACTCGATAACTATGTCGCGGACGAACTCGACCGCCGGGCAAAAGAACTCGGTTCCCTCGCTGCCTTCAATAAACACCTTGCCAACCAGGGAAAAACGATTGAAGACGAAGCAAAACACATTCGGACTTTCGCCATTTCCTTGCTGTACAGACAGAAGGAGTTTGGGCATGCACCAGCCAAAGGCGAAGGCTACAAAGTCAAGATGTATGTCTCTCCAGCTGAAATGCTGTCCTATTACAACGAACACATCCAGGACTACAAACATGAGGACCGTGTCCTTGCTCGAATCCTCATGATTGGCCCATCCGAAGAACACCCTGACACCTTGGCCTTTCTGGCAAAGCTCCGGTCAGAAATTGTTGCTGGGAAAAAGGATTTTGCCGTCCAAGCTCGAAATCTATCTGTTTTCAAACCTGCTCTCGGGGGAAGTACCGGGCATTTCAATCCCAAGACCGAAAATGTCGTCGGTAGAAAGCCCCTCCGAGACTACTTACTCCAAGCTGAATCTGGAGACCTGAGCGACCCCATTCAACTCCCGCAGGGCTGGGCCGCACTCGTGTTGGCGGAAAGTGTTGAAAATGCAGGAGTTATGCCGTTTTCGGAGGCCCAATTATCCATCCAGGGAATCCTCCTCCAAGAGCAGGCAGAAGCAATTTACCGAGATTCCATCAACCGGCTCCGCCGAAAGTGCTATCTGTGGGGTCCTAATGTGGGTTTTGCTCTAGATTCCCTCATCCGCGACCCTGATAGCGAACAAGAAGAAGAGCTGTAGAATCTGCCCCCCAACTGAACCCGCCCCCATCTAGGGTCGTTGGTTCTCCCGTAGGCCGGGAACACCCTGGCTCGGAGCTTTTCATGACTGAAGAATACAACGAACTCGAGGAACTGGAATACCACCGTCCGTGGGAGCACGAGACGAGCTTTAACGATGTCCTAGCAGACACCATTTCTAAAGCACCCTATCTTCTCATCTCCTTGGGCATCCACTTAGTGATTGCCCTCCTTATCGCTGGTTTGGCATTCCTGCGCCCACAAGTTTCCGAGGCCCCAACCATTGAAATGGCTGCCGAGCCCCCGCCGCCGGAAGTGGAAGAGGAAGAAGAACCCGAAGAGGAAATCATTGAAGAACCAATTGAAGAACCGGTTCTCCAGGAAGCCGAGATGGAAGAAGAAATGGAGACATTGGAAGAAACCGGTGATCCCGATTTCGATGCCGACTCTCCATTCGATAGCGAATCTTGGAACAACGCCGTGGGCCTAGGTGGCGGCGCCGGTGGTAAATACGGCGGCCGTGGTGGCCGTGGTGGCAAGCGCGGAAACGCAACTGAAAAAGCCGTCGCCGCAGCTCTCAAGTGGCTTCATGACCACCAGTCCGCTGATGGTTTCTGGGATGCCGACGAGTTTATGTACGAAGACAAGTACCCAGATAAGCCCGCTTCTGATGGGCCCGGTTCACCTGTTAACGACACCGGACTCTCCGGCCTTTCCCTGCTCGCTTTCATGGGTCATGGAAACACCATGAGTAATGGTGAGTACAAAGAAGATGTAAAGAAGGGCATCAACTGGCTCAAGAAGAACCAACTTGAAAATGGCCTCCTTGGTGATGAAGTTGGAAACGCCACCTTGTACAACCACTCAATCGCCACAATGGCTTTAGGCGAGGCTTACTACTTCTCAAACCGGTCCCCGCTTCTTCGTAAAAACATCAAGAAAGCCATTGCGGTCGTGAACAACTCGCGGAACCCTTATGGGGTTTGGCGTTACCAACTTGAAGCGAACGGCGATAACGACACTTCGATTACAGGCTGGATGGTCTTCGCTTTGAAGACTGCATCTGACGGCAAGATTCCTGTAGATAAAGCGGTCTGGAATGATTGTGAGGCTTGGTTTGAATCCATGACTCTGCCTGCAACTGGCAGAACTGGTTATTCCTTTGGCGACGGTGCCGGCCCCGGAAGCCGCTCATCCCGCCCAAGGGGTTACGAATTCAAATTCCCTGCTGAAAAGTCAGAGTCTTTGACCGCCGTTGCTTTGCTTTGCCGCATCTTCATGACCGACACCAGCAAGGTGAAGAGGTGGAAAGATCATCCCAACTACGCAATGATGAACAAGCAGGCAAACCTGATTGCGAACACTCTGCCTGAATGGGATGCTGAAGGTGGCTCTTGTGATTTCTACTACTGGTACTACGGGACCTTCGCCCTCAACCAATGGGGCGGACCCGCTTGGAAGAAGTGGAAGAAGGCCATTGAAACCACTCTCATTGATAACCAACGCATGGAGAATGAGAAGGACAACTTCTACGGCTCTTGGGACCCTGTGGGGCCATGGGGCGAAGAAGGTGGCCGTGTTTACACCACAAGCATTGGCGCCCTAATCCTTGAGGTGTACTACCGCTACGGAAAAGTCTTGGGTGCTCGTTAAGCCACCCCCAATAAAAAGGGCCAGGGTTTCCCTTGGCCCTAAACGAAAAAAGGAGCCGCTTGGCTCCTTTTTTTATGGGGTGGGGAAACGAGCTTACTTCTTCAAAGTAGCCACGGCCTTCGCAAGTTTGGACTTGCGGTGAGCGGCTGTGTTCGCGTGGATTTGATTCCACTTAGCGTTCTTATCAATCAACTTCTGCGCCATAACAAAGCTAGTCTCGGCACCTTCTAAATCGCCAGCTTCAA
Organism: Planctomycetota bacterium; assembly: GCA_030748415.1. Taxonomy (GTDB): domain Bacteria; phylum Planctomycetota; class UBA1135; order UBA1135; family UBA1135; genus UBA7888. The sequence goes on along the minus strand of JASMMA010000012.1, from coordinate 2,629 downwards.
CAGCAGCAAGAGTCTTCTTAATCCAAGTCCGCATGGAGGACTTGCGGCCACGGTTGAGTTCGCGGCGGTCGGCGTTCTTTTTCAAGCCGCGCTTGGCAGATGGGGTATTTGGCATCGTTTCTGAATGGTGTTTCCCGAAAATCGGGTCGACCATTCTACCCGCGACCGGCGGAAGGGCAAGGGGGTATCAGCCCTCGTCTTCGGCGGGCTTGTCCATATCTACCAATAGGTCGAGGGCGCTATCGGCTTCGTCGTAGCGATTGGTGCGGAGGGCCTGTTCTGCAGCCAGGTTTTTCCGAGCGCGAAGGGCATCGGTATCTCGTGGGTCCACATCGAGGGCTCGCTGGTAGTACTCCAAGGCCAAATCCACTTCGCCTTGGGCGTGGGCAAGAGCCCCTGCCTGCTTGGCGGCCGTGACATCGCTCTCGGACAAGGCCCCATATGCCCCAAGAGCGGCGCCGGCGTAGCCCGCCCGTTCAAGTGCTTCAGCCCAGGCACAGCCCTTGCTGATATCCCCGGGATCCTTGAGGAACGCCCGACGACGAGCGCGAGCCTCTGCATCGGGGTTTTTGGTAATTTTGGAGAGTCCAGCAGCCAAGCCGGCAGGCCCGGCGCCCAGCTTGCCCAGAAGGGACTTCTTCACCCCCATCTGAACAAGGGACTTGGCCAATAGTTCAGCCGCCCTGGCTTCGCCCGGGGCAAAATCCAGTACTTGGTCGCAGAGCTCGGCGGAAAAATCCGCCTGCCCGCGGTGGAGGGCCTGCTCGGCCCGATCGAGGTGCTTTTTGAGGTCCATGGATGAGGAAGCGTATTCTATGACTTATCTAACGATACACATGAACATTGTCCTTTACCCCGACCCACGCCTGCGCGCGAAAAATGTCCCAGTTCAGGATTTCGGCCCTGAGCTGGAAGCCTCTGCTCGGGGTATGTTCCAACTGATGTACGAAACTCAGGGGGTGGGCCTTGCCGCTCCGCAAGTGGGATTGAATATTCGGATGATGGTCTTTAATCCTGAAGGCGAGGCCGAGGCCACCGAAGCAGAGACTGTACTTTGCAATCCGCGAATCGTTTCGAAGAGTAAAGAAAAAGGGTTCGCCGAGGAGGGCTGCTTGTCCTTTCCCAATGTGAGTGGTCAAGTCTCTCGACCCATTCGAGTGCTTGTCAAAGCCCAAGACCTTCAAGGGCAAGAAATCAGCCTTGAGTTGGAAGGCTGGGATGCCCGTGTTTTTCAGCATGAGTTTGACCATTTGGAGGGAGTTTTATTTATTGACCGAATGTCCCCCGCTGACCGAACTTTAATGAAGCCGGTTCTTGAAGGACTTGAGCAAACCTATTTAGAAAATGCTTAGATTGGACGGCTTTGAAGCCTTAAAGGATTTCAATTCAAGGAATGGTTGTGTCGCCACGATTGGCGTTTTTGATGGCGTACATCTGGGCCACCAGGCCGTTTTTCAAAAGGTCTTTGAGCGGGCGGCAGCTCAAGGTCAAACACCAGCAGTTGTTACTTTTTCCGGCCACCCGAAGTCCTTGTTGCGGGGGGTTGCCCCTGCGACAATCACAAGCCTTGAGCATCGTTTGCGTTTGTTTGAGCGGCTTGGGTTTGAAGTTTGTTTGGTTTTAGAATTTACCGATGCTCTGCGGGATTTAAGTGCGGAACATTTTCTGAGGGAGCACTTGATTCCCGAGTTAGGTTTGAAAGAATTGATTCTTGGTTTTGATAGCAAGTTTGGGAAAGGGCGCGGCGGGACTTTTGAAATGTTGGAACCTCTTTCCAAAGAGTTGGGGATTGGAATTGCCGAGGTAAAACCTATGCGCCTCGACGGAAGAGCCGTTTCGAGTACTGCTATTCGAGAAGCCGTTCAGCTGGGGGAACTACGAAAGTCTCAAAAAATGTTGGGGAGGAGGGTTTCGGTTCTTGGGACTGTTATTCATGGCGATGGCCGCGGCAAGGAGTTGGATTTTCCTACTGCAAATTTAGATCTTCACCACGAGCTTCGCCCCCCCGACGGGGTCTATGCAGTTTTTGCACAACTTGGCGAAACTCTCCACCCAGCAGTGGCGAATCTCGGCCAACGCCCGACCTTTGGCAGCCCTGGCCCTTCGGTCGAAGTTCATATCCTTGGTTTTGAGGGCAATCTTTACGGTCGCAACCTGGAGGTGCACTTTCTTACTAAAATTCGGAGCGAGGTGGAGTTTCCGGATACCGTCGCCTTCCAAGCCCAAGTGGCTGAAGATTGCAAAAAGGCAGAAGCTCTTTGCGCCGGCGCCAGTTCAAGCCAGGGGTAGCCCCCGCCGCCGCGCGAAGGTATCCTTTGCGGCCCCGCACGGGCGGATAGCTCAGTTGGTAGAGCAACGGATTGAAAATCCGTGTGTCGGCAGTTCAATTCTGCCTCTGCCCACCAAAAACCTCGTTCTAGCTGTTTTCAGTTAGGACGAGTTTCTTTTTTGAGTTGTTTAGGAGTTATGGAAATTTTCAGAAGCGAAGAGCTTGTCCTAATTTTGTTTTAGCGGGAATGGGCAGTCGAACTCTGCAACTTTTCTTTGCGCCGCTTCCAAGTCTGTCTCTTCTGGATCCTGAAAGGAAACCATTGGGGTGAGCGAAAGGAGAAGTGCGCTAAGAATCATA
>JASMMA010000011.1:5784-68845 GCA_030748415.1 Planctomycetota bacterium | reverse complement strand
AAGCGATGGAAATCCTGGACGGAATACTGCTCGGAATTCCAGCAGGGGTTTAATTAGAGGCTTCCAGCGAAGCTCGCCAAGCATCTTCGAGGTCTTTAAAGATATTCCTCGGACGCCCGTCACCGAACATTTCCTCGGTGGTTTTCCGAAGCTCCGGGACAAAATCAAAGGAAGACTCTTTCCCAAGTTCCCCCAATGCCCGTAACCACTTTTCAGCTTTTAGGCCATGGGTTTTGACCATCCATTCCCAAAATAACCACGACTTGGCAATTTCCTGGTCTTTCAGCTCCCACAAGTCCCGCACAAAAATAGACTCCAGCGGCTGCTTATTTTTCAGGGCAGATTCACGAAGAAAGTCCCTAAACCCTAGCCTGATTTTTCGGTCGGCCTTCTTCTCTTTGTTGTTTCCCCAGGCATAGGGACCCTCTGGCTTGAGCCCCACACAAACCACTTCGTTTCGGCCCAGCAATTCGAAAGAAATGGCATATCCCAAAGCCTCGCCCAGCCAGGCATGGGAGATTTGTTGAATGTATTGACCCTGCAAACCAATGTAATGGATGGAAGCTAGGGCATGCCCCAAGCGATGCAACAATATTCCTTCGAGCCCACTTACTTGTCCAGTTTTCCAGTACTCAATGAACCGACCTTGAGAGGAATTGGGATAAATCGCATAGCCCTTCATTTGTAATCTGCGTTCTTTATCGTCACCCCAGCCCATTTTGTAGTAATCAACGAAAAAGGCTTCAAACTCCATCATGTCGTCTCGACCGAAGAAAAACTCTTGGAAAATACCGTCTGGAATCCGGCTCTCAAATTCTTCATTTTGATACTGGTCAACATGCTCAACAATGAACCCATCTAATGCCCGCTCCCCCATTTCCAAAACGCCGCGGATTCTTTCTTTGGAATGAATGTCCAAAGAAATAATCCGAAAGTGCTGGCTCTCCATCGCAAAAAACTTCGAGCGGCCGCCAGTGATTTCTTCAGAAGCCGTCACCAAGTCTGCAGGAGTTGGAATTTCCCGAATAGATGCAAGAGCATTTTTTAATCTTTGCGCTTTTAATTCCTTAGCAATTTTTTTTGCTTGTTTGGATGCTTCAGACCGCCTTTTGTCCGCGGCCCGCAAATAACCACAGGCTTCTAGCCAAGATGCAAGGGTCTCATTTTGTCGAGTGAACAGCTGATGTTTCGACACCCATTCATCTGTCCCCCGGTCAAACTGGTTCCTTTCAATGCGAAGCCTTTCCAACTCTTGGAATCGTGTGCGGTACTCCTCTGCCAAACTCGCAAAGGATTCATGCGGCATAACGGGAAGAATGGCATCCAAATCATCCCACATAAATAGGGCTACGGTTTTCCTTCGGGAGGGAACCAACTTCCCCCGTTTTTCTTTATATGGAATGCGCAGAGGATCACTTGTATCTCCAATCCAGAACTCATAAGTGTCTTCCAAGTTATAGGACCAGACATGGGTTTCGGGGTCAAAGGGCGGGCCCAGTTTAACTTCAACAAGGAGGAGCTCTTCTCCGCGAACCTCTACAAGGTTCTTTTGATATTTCTTTCTATGACGCTCATGCTTCAAGCGCAATCCCCATATTTGAGAGGATGCGTCGGGAGTTGCCCAACCCAGAAAAAGGAGGGATAAGAAGGCAAGGAGTATCTTTCTTTGGAAGCTCAAATCTAACCCAGGTTAAGGGATTCGCGCAGAAGGTGGGCACGAGATGCATCCCGCGCTTCGGGTGGAAGTTCAGCCCCAATTCTAGCCTGAAGGTGACCGGGTTGGAGTTGGAATGAGTTCAGGAGAAGTAGCTGAGCGTCCAAGGACACCCCCATCTCCTCAGCCAGCCCTGAATGAACGGCAAGCCGAAGAATGCTCAAAGCGTCCAGGGCTTGCGCAGTGGAAATCGCTTCGGATTTTGCAAGAACTTCGTAAGCTCGCTCAAAATCTTCTATCAATAGTTGTTTCGGACCCGGCTCACGAAGAAGAGCTCGCCGAGTTTCTCGTTCGTAACGGGCAACTTCTTGTCCAAAATTCTGAACGGCTTCGACTTGGGAATTCCAATCACTTCCCAATGTTCGCTGATTGCTGATTTGGTAAAGCTGCCCAAGGGCGCGACTCCCCTCTCCGTGCACCCCGCGAACAGCAAGGTTCGATTTCTGTGCAGCTTGAAGAGCTTGTTGCAGTGAAGCCTTTTGTCGTGATAGAGCGGGAAGATGAATCAACAAACTTGCTCGCATTCCACTTCCTGTATTGGAAGGGCAAGCGGTCAAGTAACCGTACTTGGGATGCCGAGCAAGTGCAAAACGGCTCCCAATCCTACGAACCAAGGGCCGAGCAACCTTAGCCGCTACTTGCAAGTTGAGTCCGGAAGCAAAACTTTGAATTCGGAAGTGATCTTCTTCGTTCACCATAAGTCCAACGCTCTCCTCGTGATTAAAAAGAATAAGCGTAGGACGCGGGGCTTCCAGGAGATCCCGTGAGGCGAGGCTACGCTCTACAAGCAAATCGGCATCGGCCTTGCTTAAGGACTCGGGTTCAATCCCCAATCCTTCCTCGAAAAACCCGGATAAGCGTTCTCGCACTTCGGTACACAGCCGCCTTGCCTCCTCGGGTGCCAAACGATGAGGAAAGGGTCGGCCTTCCAAATTGCGCGCAAGGCGAATCCTGCTCGCGACCACGACATCCGCATCCGGCCCTCCCGGCAAAAGCCAAGCTGGGGGGTTTTCAAGAAGTGGCTCCAGGCGATGGTCCATGAATGGGAGATTGTAAGACAATCTCGTTAGAATCTTGCCGTGCCTTCCGAACGATCCGGCCGCAGGGTTTCGACTCAAAGGGAACCCCTACTCCTAGCCCTCTGGGTTATCGGGGTCCTTATCGCTGGCACTCTCGGCTATTCCGTTATTGAAAGCTACCCTCTCATGGATGCGTTCTACATGACGGTAATCACTGTCAGTACGGTGGGTTTCCGAGAAATCCAGCCGCTAAGTACGGCCGGCCAACTATTTACCATTTTCCTCATCATTGCCGGAGTCGGCAGCTTTTTCTTTGCGGGCGGCGTTTTCGCCCGAACCCTCATTGCCAACATCCCAAAGCGGGAAGCTCGACGCATGCAAAATTCCATCGATTCACTCTCCGGTCATGTCATTCTCTGTGGTTTTGGACGCTTAGGGCGCATTGTGCGGCGCGAACTTGTCAGATCCAACCGCCGTTTTGTGGTCATTGAGCGAGACGAAGAACTGGTCTCCTCTCTCCTGAAGGAGAAAGTTTTTTGTTTGCAAGGCGACGCCACGGACGAGGAAGTTCTTCGGCTGGCTGGAGTTGAGCGAGCTATGGGAGTCATTGCTGCGGTCGGAACAGATGCCGACAATGTTTTTATTACATTAAGTTCACGGCAGTTGAACCCAAAGTGTTCCATTGTTGCGCGCGCCGAGGACCCTCGCTCCGAAGAAAAGCTGAAACGAGTGGGAGCGACATCGGTTGTCACTCCTTATCGCCTAGGTGGCCGGCGGCTGGCTCAAGCATTCTTGCGGCCAGGCGCAGTTGACCTATCAGATCTTGCTTTAGGAGATCTCAAACACGAAGTACTCATTGAAGAAGTTGTTCTTCCAAAAGGAATCCCTGTAGATGAACGCACCCTTCTTGGACTCAGTTTAGGCGCACGGTTCGGCTTGATAGCGGTGGCTGTTCGTTCGGAGGGTGACCTACGATTCAATCCTCGAGCCGAGGAACAACTCGAAGAAGGAGATGCACTTATGGTAATGGGCCATCGCGTGGATATCGATGCCTTTAGCGCGGCAGTTGCGGATAGAAGTTAAAGGACACTCTTACCAAATGCGGAAAGCACCAGCTCTTTCACAATACCCGCTGTTTGGTTTTTAATATCCAGCGATGGATTAAGTTCCACAACATCCATGGAGGTCAAGCGGCCATCGTCGGCAAGATTCTCCATGAAAAGATGAGCCTCTCGAAAGTCAACTCCACCTTTGACCCGAGTCCCGGTTCCAGGAGCGATTTCAGGGTCTAGGCCATCTACATCAAAACTCAAATGGAAACCGTCGGTTCCATTGTTCACAATTTCTAATACTTTTTTGGCCACTGCGGCCATGCCCTGCTCATCGATATCTCGCATTGTGAATGCATGAACACCACTTTCTTGAATAGCACTCCGTTCGCCATCATCAATATCTCGTATCGCAACAAGCGCAACGTTGTTTGCATCAACCTTTGTTTGAGGGCCGCCAATAGAACATAAGTCTGGGTCCCCCATTCCCAAAAGTGCGCTCAAGGGCATTCCATGGATATTTCCGCTTGGAGAAGATTCAGCAGTGTTCATATCGGCATGGGCATCGAACCAGATGAGGCCCAATTTCTTATCCTCTTGGGCTAAATGGTTCGAGATTCCCGAAACGCTTCCCATGGCGAGGGAATGATCGCCACCATAAATGAGAGGAAAATCTCCGTCATTCAGGATGCGCTCGACTCTCGCACAAAGGCGGCCACATACATCCAAAATTTCCTCCTTAAATCTCATGTTGGAAATTTCTTTGTAGGCGCGAGATTCCATCGACGGCACTTGAATATCCACCTCCCGTCCGACCTCGTAACCAAGTCTCCTCAATCCAGCGGCAATGTTGGCTACACGGAGAGCACTTGGACCCATATCCGTGCCTCGGTGCTGAGCGCCAAAGTCCATAGGGACTCCAACAATTCGAATGGGTTTCTTGGTCATCAGTTTTACTCGGGTTCTACACCCAAAACTTCCATGACTTCTGCGGTCCGGCTTTCCATTATTTCAAGAGAATCCGATTCGAGGTTCATGCGAAGAAGCGGCTCGGTGTTGGACATCCGAAGATTCACCCACCACCAATCCTTGGCCGTTGGTTCACCGTATGCAATCGTGATGCCATCAAGGCTATCTTGTTTTCCATCGGAATAGTGGACCTTCAGCTTTTCGATAGCGGCAAGCTTGTCTTCAACTTTGAAGTTCACTTCACCCGTACTGTGGTAGGGCATCAGTTCGTCCAACATTTCAGAGAAGGGTTTATCCGAACGAGAGATGAGGTTCATCACCGAAAGCAAGATAATCTCGGAATTGTCAGCGAACCAGTTATCACGAAAGTAATAATGGCCTGAGAGCTCGCCACCGAATGGGGCATTAAATTCACGCATTCGAGCTTTCAAAAAGCTATGGCCGACGCGCTCTTTAACAGGTTTTCCCCCTCCAGCGGTTACCAGCTCAGGAAGAACCCATGATGAACGCAAGTCGTAAATAATGGCCGCACCAGGCTCCGAGCGAAGGACATCTCGAGCCACAAGAGTCGTGATAATGTCATTCCCAATCGCACGGCCTTGGTCATCCACAAAACAGCAACGGTCGGCATCACCATCAAAGGCTGCACCTAAATCGGCGCCTTGTTCTGCAACCAACTTTTGCAAGTCCACCAAGTTTGCCTTATTAAGAGGGTTGGCTTCGTGGTTCGGGAAACTACCATCCAACTCAAAATACAAGCCATGGTTTTGAACATTGTTCAACCGTTCGAGCAATCGTGGAAATGTGTGGCACGCCATCCCGTTGGCAGCATCAGATGCCAAAATGAGAGGCCTTTGAATATCCGACCATTGAAGAACATGGCTGAGGTAATCATCCAAAACATCTACTTCTTCCAGACCGCCGCGATTCGCAACTGGGCTTGGAGCCTGGGAGTCAGTAGCCATAGTTTCAATCTCACGAATCCCATCATCTGCAGAAATGGGTTTGGCCTCTTCTCTGCAAAGTTTGAATCCGATGTACTGGGCAGGGTTATGGCTTGCCGTTACATTTACACCGCCAGCAGCCTTCAAATGGCCAATGGCAAAATAAAGCTGAGGCGTTGAGCATAAGCCGGCATTGATGACAGTCAATCCCCCATCTCTGACGCCTTCAATGAATGCATCCTGGATTTCAGGAGCCATTGAACGCATATCTCGTCCAACGACAACGGGACTCTTTCCTAAAAAGTCCGCGTAGGCTCGTCCTATACGGCGAGCAAGAGCAGAGTCAATCTGATTGGGGTAAGTTCCGCGAATGTCGTAAGCTTTAAATACGGACATGTTTTAGTTTTGAGGTTCGTAAGTTAGGATTTCCTGAAGTGCTGCTGCAGCGCGTTCCACATCGGCATCTGTAACGCCACGGTGGGTTACGAAGCGCAGCAATCGATTTCCCAGAGAAAGGGCAAGAACATGATGTTCATGAAGAGCCGCCTCAATCATCGGAGCATCCAGTTCCGGATGATCAATTTCGACAAAGAGAATGTTTGTGTCAATGTTGGGCTGGGCAATTTGCAAGCCAGGGATTCCTAGGACGGAACCACCCAAGCGGCGACAACGGGCGTTATCTTCTGAAACGATTCCTAATGTTTCATCCAAGGCAACCAAACCACAGGCGGCAAGATAACCCGATTGGCGCATTCCGCCCCCCATCCACTTTCGAACTCTTTTGGCGCGTTCAATAAATGCACCACCACCCAGCAAAATGGAACCAACAGGACAAGATAGGCCTTTGCAAAGGCAAACGGCCAAAGAATCGCACAATTGGCCATATTCGGTTGCGGGCACACCTGTTTCCACAAGGGCATTCCAGATGCGGGCACCATCGATATGAATGGGGAACCCCATCTCGTGAGAAAGGACGCGTAATTCTTGGAGGTAGCTCAAAGGAAGGATCGATCCTCCCGAAATGAGATGGGTTTGTTCAACGGAAACGAGGCCCGTGCGGGGCATGTGCAGGGAAGGAGGTCGCACAGCAGCGGCTACCTCATCAATGGGTAGCATTCCCGCATCTCCGGAAATGGTTCGGACATGCGCACCTGCGATACGAGCTAATCCTCCGCCTTCAAATTCAAATATATGCGAGTTGGATTCGACAACAACTTCCTCGCCCGGTTCAATGTGAGCAGCTGCCGCACATTGATTGGCCATCGTTCCGGATGGCATCAGCATTGCCGCATCAAAACCGAAAAATTCTGCCATTTTTCGCTCAAGAGTTTGGACGGTGGGGTCATCCCCTAATACATCATCGCCCACATGGGCTTTGGGCATGGCGTCCAGCATTCGGGCAGTTGGACGGGTGACCGTGTCGGACCGAAAATCAGCAAAATGTTGAGCCATTAAAGCGCCTCAACAAATGCACGGACTCGACCCAATCCTTTGTCAATGGTCTGGATGTCCGCAGCGTAGGAGAAGCGCAAGTAGCCTTCACCTTCCGCACCAAAAGCAGTGCCCGCAAGAGCGGCGACTCCAGCTTCACTCAAAAGGCGATCCTGAAGTTCTTTTGCGTTCATGCCAACATCAGTGATATTGGGCATGACATAAAAAGCACCCTTTGGCAAGTGGCAAGAGAAGCCAGGGATATCGTTAATAAGAGAAACGATATGCTTCCGCCGCTTATCAAATTCGGCGTGCATTATTTCAGCACCTGATTGATCCCCTTGAAGAGCTTCGATTGCTGCTCGCTGGGTGAAGCTGGCGGTGCAAGAGTTTGAATTGATCATCAACTTGGTGATGGTTTCGCACAAATCAGGGCGCATGACTCCGTATCCAATACGCCAACCAGTCATTGCCCAGGTCTTGGAAAAACCATCTAGCAAAATGACACGCTCACGAATGGAAGGGTCGGTCAACGGACTGACATGTTCTTCGCCATCGTAAAGGAGTCGACTGTAAATCTCATCGGAGAGAATCCAGACATCTGGACGATCCCGAAGAGCTGCGATGACTTCCCCCAATTGCTCTCGGCCAGTGACACCCCCAGTTGGGTTCGCTGGCGAGTTCAAAATGACCAGCTTCGTTTTCTCAGTAAGGCGCGAAATGACATCTTGTGGGTCCAAAGCAAACCCATTGGATTCGCGAAGAGGGCAACCAACTGCGGTTGCCCCTGAAAAGCGAATCATAGATTCGTAAATGGGAAAGCCCGGGTTGGGATAAATAACCTCATCGCCCGCTTCAGCCAAAGCCAAAAGAACATAAAACATGACCGGCTTTCCACCTGGAACGATGCACACTTCATTTCCATTCACGGAAGTGTGGCGGGTTTTCCCAATGTAGTCAGCAACTGCCTCGCGTGCGTCCGGAAGTCCTGCGGCAGGCCCATAATGAGTCCACCCGTCAGCTAGCGCCTGCCGCCCCGCCTCAACAATGTTGGAAGGCGTGTCAAAATCAGGCTCGCCAATTTCAAGGTGCACGATATCTCGACCTTCGGCCTCCAACTGTTTGGCGCGAGCGAGAACCTCGAAAGCAGTCTCAGTTCCCAGCCGAGACATCCGGCTGGCTAAGTTCAGGGAAGGGAGCGTTTGTGTCATCTCGCCCTATTCTAACCTTGCCACCAAATCGTTACCCATGGGTAACAAAAAAAGACCCCCATTCGCCATTCGCCTTTGGCTTGTCCCTTGCTACTCTTCTCATATGCGATCCCTTCTCTGGCCTTTAGTGTTCACCCTATTTGCCTCCTGCGGAGCCGAGGCAGACCTCGTGGTTTATTGTTCCCTAGATCAAGTCCACTCTGAGAAAATCATTCAACTCTTTGAAGAGCGAAGCGGCTTGAATGTGAACGCTCAATGGGATGTTGAAGCCAATAAAACCGTGGGCATGGTGAACCGTCTTCTTGCGGAAAAGTCTCATCCCCGCGCAGATGTTTATTGGAACAATGAAATTGCCCACACTCTGCGCCTCAAGCGCTCTGGAATTACAGCTCCATACTTCAGCCCAAGCGCCAAGGAGATTCCCTCAAACTTCAAAGACCCTGAGGGCCACTGGACCGGCTTTGCCGCACGCGCAAGGGTCATTCTTTATCGAACGGACCTCCCTGGGGAGCACGCTCCTCCTACTCGTATCGAAGACTTGCCCCTTCCTAAGTTTGCTCCTCATGGAGGATTAGCCAGGCCCCTTACAGGTACGACCCTCACTCACTTTTCAGTGCTCAGCCAGCAACAAGGAAAAGATACAGTGCTGCAGTGGTTGAAACGTGCCAAGGATTCGGAGCTTTCTTTTGGGCCCGGAAACGCGGCGGCAATGCGCCGAGTGTGCGAGGGCGACTTTCCTTGGTGTATGACGGACACCGATGATGCTGCAGCCGCTCGACGGAACGGTTACCCAGTCCACATTCTTTTTCCTGATCAAGAGGCTGGAGCTCCCGGCACCCTCCTGATTCCAAACACGGCATGCTTGATTCAAAACTCTCCCCACCAGGAAAACGGAAAACTATTCCTTGATTTTCTCCTCTCGGAAGAAGTTGAAGCACTTCTCGCCCACGCTGATTCAGAACAAATCCCCTTGCGACCAAGCGTTCCAGTTCCCTCCCATATTCAACTTCCAGGAAAAGACTTTCGGGCAATGGAAGTCGATTGGGAAGCCGCAGCCCTGGAACTTGAAGCCCGACAACCAGACTTTACGGAGTTGTTTTTAGAGTGACCCCCGGTTTTCTTCGCTCTTCACGACCTTTCCTTACACTCGCTGCGGGAGTGACTTTGATTGCTGCATGGCTTCCATTGTTTCCAGTCTTAGCTCCACTTTTCTCGCTCCAAGCTTTTCATGACCTTTCTGACCCTCGCCTCCAAGGGTTGCTCGGGCGCACTCTCTGGCTTTCCTTTTGCGCCGCATTTTTATCCGCTCTCCTCGGCTTACCGGCCGCCATTCTTGCCCATCGGGTTCGCCTTCCTTTCGCTAGTTTCGCCACACTCCTTCTTCCACTTCCGCTCTTACTCCCTCCGCTTCTTCTTGCCCAAGCTTGGCACGGCCTAACGGGTATGGATGGCCCATGGGCTGCGGTTTTTTCGTTGGGATTGAGCGGTCTACCCTTTCCAGCACTTTTCGCTGCCCGGGCACTGGAGCGCCAATCCTCTTCTACTCAAGAGACTGCCCTCCTTATCGGCGGCCCAAAATTAGCCTTTCGCGCTTGGCTTCGTTGCGCCCTTCCCGCCACCATTTTTGGAGCAGCTCTTGCGTTTTTATTAGCTGCGACTGACTTCGCAGTTCCTGATTACTTTGCCGCTGTTGGAGATAAGTTCTCTGTTTACGCTGCTGAAGTTTTCAATGGGTGGCGTTCGGAAAATTTACTCGCAGGCGCTAGCACTGCGGCTCCTTTAGTTTTATTGGCCGCTATTGGTTTCTACATTGCCCTCGTCATTCGCGACCGGAATCGCCACGAAGATGCTGGATCGGGAAAAGTGGCCACCCCCATCCAGCCCGACCAATTCAAGTTGCCTCTAAGCCTGCTACTTTGGTCCATTTTGGGTCTTGCCCTCATCCTTCCTCTTGCCAGAATTCTCTGGGAAACGGGCGCCGCAGGACCTGAAGCAAGCGGTGATTGGTTCTCAAGGTCTTCTGAAGCTTTTCATAATGCCTTCGAACGAGGGCGAGCAGATTTGCTGCGCTCGTTGCGAACGGGACTCCTTGCCGGCGGCCTCACTTTGGTGGTTGCCCCATTCTGGGCACACTTTTTCCTGAATCGGAAACCAGGAAGGCGCACCCGCCTCCTTCAATTAGCAATTGCTCTGCCTCTTCTGGTGCCTGCCGTGGGTACCGGATTGGGTTCCATTCTTGTTTGGAATCGCCCCCTGACGGCAGACTTTTTTGATTCCTGGTTGCTACCGCCTCTCATTCTTGCGGGGCGCTTCCTTCCTCTTGCAGTATTCCTCTTAATTGAACGGATGGAGCGCGTCCCCCGTTCCCAAGACGACGCAGCTCAGCTTGCTGGGGTTCTTTATCCAGCACGCATCTTTCGCTACCTGCTTGGGCCGCAAAGAGCTGCTTGGCTTCTTTCTGGGGCATTGGTTGCCGTTTTTGCCATTCGTGAGCTCGACCTTGCAGTTCTTCTTCCCGCTGCGAACCCATCTGCAGCGGTTCGTTATTACAACGCACTCCACTTTGCCCGCGATGGCTTTGTTGCTGCATTTGGGCTTATCATCGCCCTGCTCTTATTCTTTCCCATAGTCCTCCACTTTCTCCAGCAAAGCCTAAAGAGCTCCAAGACTCTTGACTGACCGCCTTAACATTCTCGACCTCAATCACAGTTTTGGGAACCGCACTCTCCTGAACAATCTAAACTTGAGCCTTCGGCGTGGCGATCGGCTCACCATTGCCGGGAAAAGCGGCGAAGGGAAAACCACACTTCTTCGCCTCATTGCTGGATTGGAGCTCGTCCAAAAGGGGCGCATTGAAATCATGGGGCAACTCGCTTCTAAAGCTGGCAAATCTTTGCTTGCACCTTGGGAACGAGAAACGCAATTGGTTTTTCAAGACCTAGGGCTTTGGCCCACCCGAACAGTTCTCCAAAACCTAACGGATGCTCTAGGCGCTCAAGGAAAATCAAAGTCAGAGGCTCGTACCCAAGCACAAGAGGTTTTGGTAAAGCTAGCCATGAGCGAACTGCTCGACCGAAAACCGGAACGACTTTCCGGTGGCGAAGCTCGGCGCTTAGCATTTGCCCGCGCACTCGTACTGCAACCAAAGCTACTCCTTCTAGATGAACCCTTTGCGAGCTTAGACCCAGCATCGCGAGCTCAAGGGCTCAGACTTTTGGAAGAAGTCCTTGCCGCCACAGATGCAACTGTTCTCCTTGTCACTCATCATGCTGAAGAAGCGGCAGCTTTAGGCGGGAATATTTCCTTTCTCCGTGCAGGCCAACTTACTGAACCGATTCCACAAGAAAATGTGTGTGGCAACCCAATTTCATTCCTTGAGGCTTTAGAGGGATGAGACCCAGTATTTGGCCGGCAGCACTTCTTGCCCTAGGAGGAACTTGGGTGCTCTTTTCCATTTTGGTTCCATCACCAGGAACGGAAACTCTTCAGATTGCTACATCCCGCCAATGCTTGGAATGCCACGCAGATGTTGCTAAAGAATGGAAAGAATCCCACCATGCCTTTGCTTACGAAAACCCTGAAGTTCGGAAGCTTAGCCAAGATTTTCGAAATGAAGAATGCTTAGCTTGTCACGCCCCTCGACCGGTTCTGCTTTTTGAGCCGGGCACCAGAGTCCTAGCCCGCAACGCCGACCGGGGCATGGGTGTGGACTGTTTAGCCTGCCACCTCACCGAGACTGGCCAAGTTGCAACAACCAACCAATCTCCGAGTCGAAAAGCACCTTGCCAACCCACTACAGTCCCTAGGCTTGCAGAACCAGAAACCTGTGCAGCCTGCCACAACCAACACAAGACTGTGGACCAATGGCGTTCGACTCCAGAAAGGCTCGATGGAAAACCATTTCGCGGGGAAAATTGTTTGCACTGCCATATGCCCGTGGCATGGCGAAGCGGAGGTCGAAAAGGAGCCAGTCACTCTTTCAAAGCATCTCATGATTTGGAAGCCATACAGAGTGCCGTCACGATGAAAGCCGACTGGGGCGACACTCTTGCTGTTTCTCTTCGGAATGATGGAGCCGCCCACAACTTCCCTACCGACGAACGCTCTCGCGCTGCTGATATTGCCATCCGTTGGACCTTTGATGATGGAACTCAAAGCGACTGGCTTCGCCAGTACCGTTTTCGCGACCCTTATCGAGACGAAACTGCCCTCCAAAACACAACCCTCCCTGGGGGAGAAACTTGGAGCTCTGAAGTTTCTGTCCCTGAGAATGCAGTCCAAGTACAAGTTCGCCTTATTTACCGCACAAATCCTTTCCAAGCGGACAAAGATGCTTTTCTTGTTCACGAATTGGAGCTGAAGCGACCATGATTTTTCGCGCTTCCCTGATATGCCTTCTTGCTCTTTCTTGTGCGAAAGAGGAATCCTCTTTCCTTAATAAAGCGAATGCTCCTTGGGTTCCCGTTCTTCAAAACAAATTGAGCCAATTTTCGGAGAAGGGTCTGGAGGAAGTCACTGAGGCCTCTCTTCAAAATGTTCAAGACCTCTTAGATAGCGCTCAACTGGGGGGTCGCCTTGGAAACATGGCCCGCCGAAGCTTGGAAGATATTCCTGACAAGGAACTTTGTTCCATTTTGCTGACTTGGATTGAAGACCGTTTCGACAACTCGGACTTGCGCTTGCAAGCCTATCCCCTTCTTCGCCAACGCTCCATCCCTGCCATTCTTCCACGCTTGCTTCTTCGCCTAAAGTATGAAAAAGACCTACGGGCAAATGTTGAAATTGCAGCCACCCTCTTAGAATTGGGTAATGGCGCTGGCCTTGAGGCTCTCCAAAATATCCTTATGAATTCTAAAGCCAGCGAAGCTATTCGCGCTCAAGCCCTTGAAGCTTTTTCCAAATCGCCCTACTTCAAAAACGCTCAAAGTTTTGAAGAGTCTTGGGATTCCCTATCGAATGCTGTGAATGATTGGGGGCGCTCACGGACATTCGGCACGACCAGCCCAACCGAATTAGCTCCTGACCTCCAAGCCGAAATCTGGAGGATGATTGCAAAGCTAGAAAGCCAACCCTTACGCCCAGTAGATGACGCCCGCTTCGTTTTATCCCGTATGCGGTGTGAACTTTCTATTCCCCCGCTTTTAGAGGCCATGCGAGATTCCAGTCTTTATGTTCGAGAGCATGCGCTTCAAACTTTGGCCTGGATGGGCTACACCGTTGGGGAATGGGATTTACGAACTCAATCTGGATTCGTGCAAACTCTTGCTCCCTTTATGGACCTCCCAAGGATGCGGCCTCGGGTTCTGGATGCACTCGCCTCCTCTGGAAGTTCCGAAGCTGCGGACATCGCTGTTGAGTGGTTGAAAAAGGGTAATTACCAAACTGCAACCGCCGCCGCGGATTGCCTTTTACGCTGTGCGAGCAGTTCAAAGCATTTCCAGGCCGCGCTTGAGTTGATTGGGAGTGACTCGTTATCCCCTGAGGCGAATTGGTCCCTTCACCTTCTTCTTTCTGAGCCAAACGACTTGATCCTTTTTGCTCCTACCGATCCAGCCAAGGACTCGATTCCACAAGGAGAGCGGGAGCGGCGAAAACAATGGGCTCTCCAACGGAAATTCCGACCTGGCCTTGGGGATTGATTCCAGAGAGATAAACTTCTCTCCTGTGTCCACTCCCACCCTGGATTCCCTGCAACGCCCCCTTCGCAGTCTTCGGCTGTCAGTGACCGATCGTTGCAACATGCGTTGCACTTACTGTATGCCCGAGGAGGACTACGAATGGCTTCCTCGTAAGGACGTCCTGCATTATGGTGAATTTACTTCTCTGGTCGAGCTTTTCGCAGAGGCTGGTGTTCAACGCGTTCGACTCACCGGAGGCGAGCCTTTGCTCCGCCGAGACTTGTTTCGGCTGATTAAGCAACTCTCCTCAATGCCTGCGATTGAAGACATCGCTCTTACAACAAACGCCCTTCGCCTTCGTGATCACATTCAAGACCTTAAAAATGCAGGTCTTCATCGCCTTACCGTTAGCCTTGACACTTTAGATGACGTGAAGTTTCGGAGTCTGACTCGCCGCGATGGCTTGCGGCGCGTGATGGCAGGCATTCAAGCCGCCGAAGAGCTTGGAATGAAGGGCACCAAGATAAACACCGTCGCAATCAGGGGCTTTAACGATGGCGAACTTACGAAGCTTCTATCTTTTGCAAAGGAGCGAGGAATTGAAATCCGTTTCATCGAGTACATGGATGTAGGTGGAGCGACTGATTGGAAATCAACCAAGGTCGTCCCCAAAACTGAAATCCTTGCCATTTTGGAGAAGCAGTTTGGAAAGATTGAAGCCATACCAAAAGTTGACGCCGCTCCTGCGGACCACTTTCGCCTTCAGGATGGGACTCAGTTTGGAATCATTGCCTCCACAACAAATCCCTTTTGTCAATCTTGTGACCGAAGCCGCATCACTTCAGATGGGCAGTGGTTTCGATGTTTATATGCACTAGAAGGGACCGACCTTCGAACGCCCCTCCGCGAAAACCGCATGGATGATGTTCGACAACTTATCCAAACTCATTGGAGTCAACGAGCAGATCGGGGTGCCGAAGAGCGGCATGGTCTCGACCAGCGCAGCGCTCAGGGTGATGACCCGAACCACCCCCATTTCGGGATGCATGTTCGAGGCGGATAATGGAAATTATCCTCCTTGCAAGTGGTTCTTCAGGGAACTGTGCCCTCGTTCGCGCTGGTGATGGCTCTGAGCAAACAACCCTCCTCCTTGATGCTGGCATTGCCATGCGAACGGCGCGGGGTTTGGCCTCTGAGGCTGGTGTGAATCTGGCAAAGGTGAAGGGAGTTCTCCTCACCCATGCTCATTCCGACCATTCCGCAAAGGTGGTGCCGCTGGCAGCAAGGGCAAAGGCCCCGCTTTGGGCCCATCCGGATAGCTTGGCTTCAAGGTCTGCCGCTTCACCAATGGAAATTTCTCGCCGATCGGTCATACACCGTCCTTTTGAGTCAGGAAAGCCATTCACTGTGGGAAGCATTCAAGTGACCCCTGTTCTGCTGAACCATGACAGTCACCCGACACATGGTTTCTTATTCGCTGCAGATGGAGAAAGGGCGGGCTTCTTTACGGACACAGGAACTGCGGATGCTCTAACTCCCGACCTGCTCCACGGCTTGGATTATTTGGTTCTAGAATCTAACCACGACCCAGACATGCTACGAAATGGGCACTACCCGCCTTTTTTAAAAGACCGGGTTGGCGGAGACTTGGGTCACCTTTCCAACCAACAAGCGGCGAAGGTGATTCAAGAGGCCGCGCCCAACACCCTGAAGCGACTTGTCCTTGCTCATCTTTCAGATAAAAACAACACCCCTCAACTTGCCATCGAGTGTTCCCGAGCGGCACTTCAATCTCGAGGAATGAAGATTCAGCCTGAGGTTGCTCCCAAAAGAGGAGTGCTTAGAGTTGGAAGAAGGAAAGTAAAGGCTTAGGCCATCAGGTTGAACTTCACGATGTGCCAAAGAGCGGCCACGCCGTCTTTCCAGCCAATCTTCTTCCCTTCGGCATAATCTCGACCGTAGTAACTGATGGGAACTTCATAAACACGCACCCGTGACCCGTCGGCCCGGCGCTTTCGCGCCATCTTGGCAGTTATTTCTGGTTCAAAGCCAAAACGATTCGATTCGATTTTTACGCCTTCCAAGACCTCGCGACGGAATACCTTGTAGCAAGTTTCCATATCCGTCAGGTTGAGGTTTGTGAACATATTGGAGACCCAAGTCAAAAAGTTGTTCGCCATTTGGTGCCAATAAAGGTGAACACGACTCATGCGGGAACCGCGGAATCGAGACCCATAAACGACATCGGCGAGCCCCCGTTCAATCGGCTCAAGGAGAATAGGGTACTCAGCAGGGTCGTATTCCAGGTCAGCATCCTGAATAAGAACCACATCTCCTTCAGCGTGCTGGATTCCAGTTCGAAGGGCGGCTCCCTTACCCTGGTTCACCGAGTGGTAAAAAACTTTGGTGTCTTCATCGTTCTCCAGCTCCTTTAGCAAAGAGCGAGAACGGTCCTGGGAACAGTCGTCCACCAAAATGATTTCCTTTTCAAATGGGGTGGCCCGAACTCTTCCAAGGATTTCGAGAAGAGTATCTTCCTCATTGTAAACAGGGATGACGACGGAAAGTTTCATGAAGCTTCGGTTCGGCTAGAGCGCAGGAAGAGACTAAGGATGATGAGGACACCAAGAGATGAAAGGGCCATACTCCAATCTCCACTCCAATCAGGGAGGGCAATGTTTTGGGCTTTCGGAATGGCAATGAGGACTCCAGCAATGGCTTCGCCAGCGATGAGGCCTGAGGCCAAGAGTACCCCGCGTTCATGGCCAGAGGAACTTTCTTTCGCTGAATTGCCCCTCCGGGAAGAAGACCGTTGCACAACCAAAGAGAGAAGCCCACCCAGAAGAATCGCGGTAGAAAGGCCAAAGGGCAGGTACATCCCTACGGCGACTGGCATTACATGTAAGCGAAATTTTGCCTGCTTTGGCCGCAAAAACATCTGATCGACCAGAATAATGGCCAAGCCCGCCAACATTCCAAAGGCAATAATGTTCCAAGGCAATTCGGCCTCTCCGAAAAAACCATCCATCAAGGAGGCAAAAAGGCCCGCTTGAGGCGCTTCTAAAGCTTGGCCCTGAAGCTCAAGAGGAAGATGGGAATCGGTGCCAATGCCATAAGCGCGGTGAAGAAGCCCAAGAACCGGGGCCATCACAAAGGAAGCAGTCAGAACGCCAAGCACCTCAGCCCATTGTTGGCGGAAGGGTGTCGCGCCCACAAGGTGTCCAGTTTTCAAATCTTGGCAAACATCGCCCGAAGTACAAGTGGCACAACATACAACTCCCGCAACTCCCATTGTGGCAAGGATGGCGGTCTCGCCACTAAACCCAAAGAGGGCCACAAAACCCGAAGTCAGCAAAACCGAGCAAATAGTCATCCCGGAGACAGGACTATTGCTCGAACCAACTAGCCCAACAATGTAAGCGGCAACTGCGACAAAGAAAAACGAACATACGGTCATCAAGATAGTCGCAAGAAATGAAACTCCTACGATTCCATTCGTCACTCGCATATAAAGGAAAGCCACAACAAGAGCTGTTGCAGCAATCAGGAAGAGGAGCCACTTCGGACTCATATCTTCGCGTTCTTCGGCGCGCGATTCACCTGACATGGAAGCTCGGTAGCCACCAAAAGTTTCTTGAATCCCTCGGGTGATACCACTTCGAATTTGGAGGATCGACCAGAGTCCCCCAACAATCATGGCGCCGACCCCTAAGAATTTGACATCACTTTTGACCAGTCCAAGGACAGCCTCGGTGCTATCTGGATATCCAGTGGTTAGCTGCAAGACGGGCGAGGCGATTAACCAAGACAAAGCTCCGCCGACAAAGACAAGGGCGGCAATATTAAATCCAACAATCCATCCGACACCCAAAAGGGCAGGAGAGGCATTGGAACCAAACCACATCCAGACCCGGCCCAAAGCTACATTTCCACCAATCGAGGGCGTGAGTAGTCGAAAGGCATCCGCCAAAAGTTTTAGAAGAGCGCCCAATCCCAGGGCACCAAAAACCATTTTCATTCCAGAACCACCAGACTCACCCGCTTGAAGAACTTTCGCGCAGGCTACTCCTTCTGGATAAATCAACTCCTCGGACTCCACAATCATGGGCTTGCGAAGAGGAATCATGAAGAGCACACCCAACAGCCCCCCCGTAACGCTCACAAGAGTTGTGGTCCAATAGTCAAACTCAGACCACACCCCTGCAATCACAAGAGCTGGCATGGTGAAGATAATCCCTGCGGCAAGGGACTCGCCAGCACTGGCCACAGTTTGGACGATGTTGTTTTCATGAATCGTTCCTCGGCGAAGGACCCCCTTTAGGATTCCCATAGAAATCACCGCCGCAGGAATACTCGCAGAAACGGTCATGCCCGCGAACAAGCCCAAGTAAACATTGGCCACGCTCATAACAAGACCCACCAAAACCCCCAGTCCTAAGGAGAGGGCAGTGATTTCAGTTAGCGGGCGATTGCGGAGGGGCTCAGTTCCAGTCATGGGGTGGATTTTAGGGGTGCGGGGACCTGCACCTCTCGCAAGCGACCGAAGATGCGCTCAGAAACCCAAACCCAGGCAAGGAAGCATAAAAGACCCACAAGAATATCCACGAGGTAGTGATAACGAAGGTAAAGGGTTGCAAGAATCGTGAGCGCGCTCCAGAGCACGAAAACCCATTTCATCAAACCGAGTCGCTGCCACGCACACCAGGCCACAAAAGCAGACATCGTTGTGTGCCCACTCGGGAAGCAGTCCCACTTCATTGGCGAGCTTTCAACAAAAGCCGCGTGGAGGGTTTCTTGAAGCCCACTCGAAGGCAAAGCCATGGAATATTCTAGAAAATCATAAGGTGAACGGGCGGGTACTAAAAAGTAACCGCAATAGGTCAGTAAAAAACCGAGAATGATTCGATCGGTCGTAGCATAAAGGGCCTCCCACTTCCGTCCGGGCACAAAGGAGAAACCCAGAATAAAGGGAAAGAAATAAAAGGAAGCGTAAACCGCTTGAAGGATATCGGTCGCCCATGGGTTGGCCCAATTCTGGAACCATGTTTCCCATTCAAAACTCAAATACCGGCGATCCAGAGCCAATAAAAACCACTCTCGGTCCTCCGGGGCCAACCATTGGACATAGCGACTTAGAGAGTAATACAAGCTCAAAAGAAGAGCGCTCGCAAGAATCGGATGCACCAAAGGCTGGCACAAAGGCCATTTTTGAATCATGCGCTCTCCCAAAAGGGAGGTCACACCAATCAAGGCAACAAGGCAAACACTCAATCCAACACCCGGCATGAAAGTTGGATTCAAAAGCAAAAGTGCACATACCATCCCAGAAAAAGCTGGGATGAAAAGCCCTAAGCTGGCAGAACGGTGCTCTTGAAGGTCGGCCACGCCCCTATCATGCCTTCGCCATTCAGTGAATCCCATGCGTTCAACCTCACTCCTCTTCATTTCAAGCCTACTGCTCCTCTCTTCCACACCCTCTTGCCTAGAGAGCGGCAATGGAACCCCAATCACCCGTCAAGAATTTGATGCTGACCGCGCTTGGCAAGATTTGGAGTATCTTGTGGATTTGGGTCCTCGAAGAATGGACACTCCCCAAAGCGCTGCAACTCGCTCTTACATTCGGAAAGAGCTCGAACCCCTCGGGTGGGAATTTGAAGAACTTCCATTCCCGGTCAGCCCCCCTCAAGGTGCCCAAAGAAAAGGCAACTTAACTGGGGTAAACCTCATCGCTCGGCGACCTGGAACCGAAAAGGGAGAACTTTGGTTCTGTAGCCACTATGACACCTACGACCTTCCTCGGTTTGTTGGAGCCAATGACTCTGGGTCCTCAACCGCTATGTTGATGGAAATGGCCAGACAATGGGCCGGCCCCAAACCCAGAGAGGGAATGTCGTTGGTCTTGTGCTGGTTTGATGGCGAAGAACCCTTCCATCCTCTTCCTTGGGATGACCATAACAACTCTACTTTTGGTTCTCGCTGGCTCTCAGAAAAAATGCAAGCAGATGGAAGTTTGAAAGAAATTCGCTGCTTAGTACTTTTAGATATGGTCGCGGACCGTCAACTTGGGGTCAGTATTGAATCCATGTCCAGCGGTTGGATTCGAGGAATTTTTGAAAAAACTGCAGCCGGTCTTGGACACAAACAACTATTTGTGGATCGTCGAGAAATTAAAGA
The DNA here is from genome assembly GCA_030748415.1 of Planctomycetota bacterium. GTDB lineage: Bacteria > Planctomycetota > UBA1135 > UBA1135 > UBA1135 > UBA7888. The sequence goes on along the minus strand of JASMMA010000011.1, from coordinate 48,716 downwards.
TGACCATTTGCCTTTCCTTCGTAAGGGGGTCCCTGCGGCTGACTTGATTGATTTCCGCTTTGGCCCAGGAAACTCATGGTGGCACACTCGGGAAGACACCTTGGATAAGTGCTCCGCAAAGAGCATGAAAATCCTTGGAGAAACTGTGCTCACTGCACTTCCTCTTCTGGAAGAGGCTGCACGCGCTCGCCGCTAAGTGGCTTCTATTTCTTTAGGCGGAGCCGCCGGGGCTTGAACCCCACGATCTGTCAGGGGCGGAGGTGCCACGCCAGGGCGCTGGCCCAGTTTGGAAACGGTGCCATCAGGAGCTTCAGCAACCTCAGACAAGTCCACGGCAACCACCAGAGAAACACCTGCCTTCCGCATAGTGACCCCGAAGAGGCGCTCGCAACGAGCCATGGTCAGCTTGTTGTGGGTTACCACCATGAACTGGGTTTCACCCACGAAATCATCCAGAACATCCAGGAATCGCCCAACATTAGCGTCGTCTAATGCAGCATCCACTTCGTCAAGGAGGCAGAAAGGTGATGGCTTGGAGCGGAAGACCGCAAGCAACAGTGCAAGTGCGGTCAAGGTTCTTTCCCCACCAGAAAGGAGTTTAATGGAACGAAGTTCTTTTCCTGGAGGACGGACGGAAATATCAATTCCGGCAATCAAAGGGTCCACATCGGCTTCTAGGCCAAGCTCGGCACGGCCACCACGGAACAGACGACGGAAAATTCCTTCAAACTGCCCTTGCACAGCTTCGAATGTTTCAACAAAGCGTTCCCGACAACGGGCATCCAGGTCTTCGATGGTTTGCTCTAGGTTCGTTCGTGCGTCCGTCAAGTCCGCTCGTTCGCTTGACAAGAATTTTTCTCGTTCTTCGCGCTCTTCCAATTCAGAAAGGGCATCCATGTTGACCGAACCAATACGATCAAGCGAGCCCTTCAAGTCAGCAACCTTTCTGGAAAGGGCCTGATAGTCATCAGAATTCATTTCAACTTCTGAATCTTCCAATCCAAGGCTCCGAACCAAATCCTCAAGAGGCTGCTGAAATTCTTCAATCAATGAACGGATTTGTTCTTCTCGGCCCATTTGGATTCTTTGTAGTCCCAAAGCTAACTCTTGGCGTTTCCCAAGGAGGTCCTCCAAACGACCTGTACCACCATCAACGCTTGCGCGTTCCGCCGCTAGGGCTCCAGCTGCTCGCTCATTCTGAGTGGAAGCTTCAGCGAGTCGCTCTTCTGTATTGGAGCGCAAAGAAAGAAGCTCTCGAAGCTGTACACGACCCTTTTCGGCTTCTTCTTTTGTTTCAGAAATTCGGGAGGCAAGGGTATTTAGTTCTTCGCGTACCCGTGCACCCTCAAGCTTGTCTCGGTCGTGAAGACGCCCATGGGTTTCTAGTTGGCCCTGAATGTGTTGAAGGCGTTGTTGGTGTCGTTCAAATTCCAAACGCGCTTCCTGAAGCGCGTGTCGTTTTTCTTCCAGTGCCAGTTCCTGCTCGGATGACATGGCTTCAAATGATGAAAGTTGCTGATTCAGCTTGGCACGCTTTTGTTCCGCAGCCTCTCGAAGGGATGTTGCTTCCGCTTCCATTTTGCTCGCGGTTTCCAGCAGCGCAGTTGCATCAGAAAATTCTTCCTCCATGGCATCAAGCTCTTCTTGAGTCGCCTGCTCGCGCAATTGCAAATCTTCGAAGCGTGCTTGAGCGCGGTCGCGCTCTGCAACAGTTTGACGCAGGGTTGAATCCAGTTTTTCCAGTTCCGAATTGACAATTTCGAGCTGTTCTTTGGATTCAGTCTCTAACTTTTGAGCATCAGCGGCTTTGGATTGAGCTTCAGCAAGGGCAGACTCCGATTTCTGTCGCAAATTGGTACGAGCCAGCAAGCCCTCAGCGCCATCCCCCAACATGCCAAGGCGGGCATAGCCAGCACCGTGCATTTCGCCACACTCTGAAAGAAAAAGGGCCCCTGGGTGCTGGTCAGCGAGGGTGCGGGCTTCGGTAGCTGTAGAAACGCAATACACTTCTCCTAGGCGGGAACAGATTGCACGACACTTTTCGGTATCCCCTATGAGCAATTCTTCAAGGGGTCTGGCCAGGGAAACATGAACAGGCGAAGCGGTTCGGGGGGCAGGGAAAAAGCAATCCGCAGCACCCTTCAATTGAGATGTGGCATCACGGTGGTCCACCCAAAGCGCGTGTTGCAGGCGACCCAAAAGGTTTTCAAGCAAGCGGTCCCAGGGGGCAGGAATTTCAATTCCATCTAAAGTTAATCCGCGCAAACCCTCTGCGCCATTTTCCAATGCGCCGCGAACAGAGTCTGGAAGCCCTTGCATATCCTGTTCAACAGCATCAAGGGCTGTTAGGCGAGTGCGGGCTTCGGTTTGTATTCGGGTCGCAGCGGAAAGTGATTCCGCAGCTTCTGCGACTCGAACCCGAAGAGCGTCTCGGCTTTGGAGAAGTTCATGGCTTTTCCCCTCTGCTTGTTCAGCAATATTGGAGGCGTCTTTGAATTCCTTATTTGCCAGAACAAGTTTCTCGCTCGTTTCAGATTTTGTGTTCTGAAGCTCTTCCTTGCGGCGCTCAAAAGAACGCAAATTGCCTTGAGCCTCGGAGCGTCTTTGGGCAGCCTCAGCAACCTGGTTGTTTTGAGCACTTCGCTCAGCCAAGGCTTCAAGGACCCCAGTTCGAAGTTCTTCAATTTCCTGTCGAGTACTTCGATGTGTTTCTCGAGCTTGTGAAAATTCATCCTCAGCGCCTTGAAGTGCGCTCTGAATAACTTCTGTTTTTTGGTCCAGTTGAGAGCTTTCCTCTTGAAGCAAACCGTCAGTGTCGGCCCTTGCACGCTCTTCCTCGTCCAGGCCCGCCAACCGTTCAGTTTCGCGATGGCTTCGACTTTCCAATTCACCAACGCGAGAATCCAATCCACGAACGCGCTCTTCCAAAGTCGCAGCATTTTGGCGAGACTCGGCAGATTCTGCCCTCAAACTGTCATACCTTTGCCGAAGAGTGTCAGACTCTTCCTGAAGTTGGTTCAATCGCGATTCCATGTTGGAACGCCTTTCCCGAATTTCTTGAATCGAAGTCTCTAACTCTTTTTCTCGAGCCTGGAGTTCAGTTTCTTGAACCTGCATGCGGTGGCGATCCACCCAGCAATGCAGGATTCGAGCCTCGCGGTATTCATCTCGGACTTCCATAAACCGTTGGGCTTTGCCGGCTTGATACTTCAGCTTGCGAACGGCTCTTTGGATTTCTCGGTAAACATCTTCCACGCGGGCTAAATCTTGAGCAACACGCACTAGTTTTAATTCCGCTTCGTGCTTTCGGGCTTTGTAGCGACTAATACCAGCCGCTTCTTCAAAAACAGAGCGGCGCTCGGCAGGGTTCGCAGACAGGACTGCGTCAATTTTCCCCTGAGCTAAAACCATATAAGAACGAACTCCCAGACCCGTGTTCATTAGAAGGTCTTTTACCTCTTTGCGTTTCGCTCTTCGCCCATCCAACAAATACTCAGACTCACCCGTTCGAAACAGACGACGACCCACGGCAATTTCAGCTCCGGGCTCGGCAACTTGGCCGTCGTTATCCCCAAGAATGATTTCCACCATGGCATAAGGAGCTCCGGCACGCCCTTCTGCACCCTTAAAAATGACATCGTCCATGGAGTCAGCACGGAGAGTCTTGGCTGAGCGCTCACCCATCACCCACAAGAGGGCATCAACAACATTGGATTTGCCACAACCATTCGGCCCGACGATTCCCGTTAGTCCGCGCTGAACCTGGATAACCGTCCGGTCGGCGAAGGACTTAAAGCCTTCAAGTTCGATTCGTTTGAGGTGCATTTAGTGGGTAGGAGGAGGTTCGTCAGTGGAGCCGGTCAGGCGTGAAGTCCAAGCTCCCAAATCCTGATGGAGAGCTGCAGAGGCGGAAAATTGGAGCCAAGGCGCTGTTGCAAAAGCGGCAGAGGGTGGGGTGGGTGTGGATTCCGTATGACACCAGCCTACTGGGTAAGCGCCGGATTCAGTAGCGTGATCTCGAAGAGTTAGGCGGGCTCCAGCCCCTTCAGGGTGCGGTGGAGCAAAAGTTCGAAGCCCAAGGCCAGCGCTACGGGCGGCCTGCTGAAACCGGTCCAGGATCGCCAAGGTGGTCCGGGATGTGGAGTCGGAGGGAACCTGAGAGGGCCCAAACAGCCATTTGATGGCCTGAGGGAACCCTGCAGGCTGAATGGAGACCGAATAGGGCGCCCGGGCGGCGGAGCGGTGGGCGAGGAGCGAAACAGCGGAGCAGGCCAAGTCTGCGGCTTCCCCTACCCGATTAAAGAAATCTCGTTTGTCCGTGGCAAGTTGGGCGGCCCCAGCAAGATTCAGAACAACAGACCCGTAAACCCGCTCAATTCCGCGATGGCGGCGCAAACTGTCTCTTTGCGGCCACCAACAGATAAGCACACGGCCAGTATCGGAAAGGGTTGCCCGCAAAGCAGGAGGCGCGGCAACAAAAGCATCCAAGGACAGGCGCACCCATAGACCATCAAGGGCCCATTCGCGAGCAAGTTCCGCATCGGTGCTGTACAACCGAAGGGAGGAGTCCGGCCGTTGAATCCATCGAGGTGCCTGTTGGGTCAGTTTGGACCAACTCCGCCCAGAAGGCCAATGCACCTGAACCTCGTGAGCTCGACCCAATTCTTCACTCACTCTGCGCCAGAAAGCATCTTCGGATTCCCCTGCCACAGGACGAAGAAGAATCCGAGCTGGACGAGTCCAGTCGCCCAGAGTGGGCAATTCAAAGCGCCCATCCAAAATTGCGTCACTTTGGGCGCCTGAGAGTAAATCTTGAAGAGCAAAACGGGACAAAAGTTGACCGCCCAGCAAGTGACGAGGGTCATGTCCCGGGCCCGCCAGAGCTGGACCTCCATCCGCTGCGGGCATACTTCCACCGCCCAACCATGCGCTCAGTTGGCCTCGTTCCAAGCCAACTCGTTCTGCCTCTAATGAGTCTGCGCGAAGCCCAAGCGTGCGACATTCATTATCTGCCAATCCTGCAACGAGGCGGCCGGTCAGGTGGCGTAAGCGAGTACCAAGAACCCGGCGTTCCACGCGGCGAGCGACCTGCCAAGCGAGATTGTTTTCCAAATGACGGTCTCGCATTAAGGAAAGAGCAAGTCGCCGCCGATCCCAAGGCCTTGCAGTGTCATCGCGACCATGAGAAGTGTGCACGCGAACCCTTTGGAAATGTTCCAAACACTGTTGACGGTAATTGCGATAAGCGTCGGCGGCATCGCTTCGACCCGCAGAAGCTAAAACGGTTTCGACAGAGGCGGCAAGACCCGCAGTTTCAACGGTGCCATCACAAAGAATAGAACCGGCAACTTCATCAGAAAAAGTCGAAGCATAAGATGTGTCGGCATTCACGCTATCTAAAGCGCGCCGAATGGAATCGGTTAAACGCACCTGATCTAAGCGCTCTTCTCGCCCATCGCGTTTCCGAACGCGATTAGGCAAACAATCCTTACCGGACTCCATTATCGATCCCGTCCTTTTTCAAGCATTGGCTTGAGCTCGTCAAAGAACTGTGCGATGTCCTTAAATTCGCGGTAAACGGAAGCGAAACGAACATAGGCGACTTGGTCCATTTGCTTAAGTTCGTCCATCACTAGTTGGCCGATATATTTACTGCTCACTTCTCGATCAAACATTTCAGCTAACTGTCGTTCAATGCGAGCCGTAACCTCTTCAATTTTCTCCAGTGAAACGGACCGTTTTTCGCAGGCTTTCAGAAGACCTTGGAAGATTTTATTCCGGTCAAATGGAACCCGAGAGCCCTCCTTTTTGACAACCCTGAGCGGAGTCTCCTCCATGCGCTCGTAGGTGGTAAAGCGGCGGCCGCAATCAACGCATTCGCGGCGGCGGCGGATGGAAAAACCGTCCGCTGAGGAGCGGGAATCGATGACTCGGTCATCGTCTTGTTTACAGTAGGGACAACGCAAGGTAAGCACTAGGCTCTGTGGGCCTAGTGAGTTGTAACACAAGACCTTGGGGTAGTTCCAGTTCCGTTTTTGAAGCTACTTCCCGAGGCAGAATCGGGAAAAGATTTGATCCAGCAAATCTTCAGGAGTCCACTGCCCAACCAGCTCCCCCAAGGGGCGCATCGCTGCTCTCAATTCCTCGGCGACGAAATCAGGGCTCCTCCCCCCCCTTCGCAGCTCATCAGCTCTTTGAAGGGAAGCGAGGGCCTCATCCAGGGCTTGGCGTTGCCGTTCTTCGGCTGCCGTTCGGCTTCGAAGCACAGCCGCGGCCTCTTCCCAAGAAGATTGGACCACTTTGAGTAACTCAGGGATTCCCTCTCCAGTTTCAGCCGCCAGCCAAAGAGTTTGATACTTACTGGAAACCTCAGCGACAAAACTGTCAGAGACCCCTTGCTGAAGATCACATTTGGTCCATACAACCAAAACCTGCGCCCCCCAATCTCGGTCTAATAAACCTCTGTCTGGCGTAGCAGAAGAAGAATCCAGTAAGAGCAACCAAAGGTCCGCCTCTTCGTGGTCGGCGCGAACTCTGGCAGCCTGGTCGCGAGCATCTACCGCCCCATCGCCCAGACCAGGAAGATCCCCCAAAACAACTTCGCTTGTCCCAAGAATTTCCCACGAAGTTTCCAAACAATCCCTAGTGGTTCCTTTTTCATCAGATGTCAACGCATTTGAGTTGGTAAGGACATTAAACAGGGTTGACTTTCCCGCATTGGGTGCGCCAGCCATGAGAACACGAAAGGCGCTTCGATGCTGAGAATCCGTTTTCCGGGAACTCAATCCATGGTCCAGAGATGCACGAGCTTTATCAAAATGCTCATCCAATTCTTCGGTTTGAATATCTTGCGAATCCCCTTCTTCGAAATCTAGCCCAGCTTCCAGTTCAGTTAACGCTGATGCGAGGGCATCGCGTGCGGATTGAACAGTTTCCCCGAGTTCTCCTGCTAAGAGCCGCGCAGCTTCTATCGCTTGAGCTTCGCTCCGCGCATTCACCAAATCAGAAACCGCCTCGGCTTGGGTCAAATCAAGTTTGCCGTTCAAAAAAGCACGCCGCGTGAACTCCCCTGGTTCTGCCAAGCGTGCGCCCATTTGAATCATGGAATCTAGAACTCCACGAACAACGGGTTCTGAAGCGGGCAAATGTATCTCAGCGACATCTTCGCCAGTTGCCGAAGCGGGACCAGGGAAAAGGAGCAGGGAGCCCATTACCCAACAATTATCCTGCCACTCAAAATCCCGGAACACCCGTGTCCGAGGAGAGTTCAACCCACAACCGAGAGTGGGGAATGCAGCCGGTCCACTCAAACGAAGAATCGCCCTCTCTGCCCCCCTCGTCTGGGAAGCAGGAGCAATAATCAATTCGCTACTATCCTGGCTTGGCACCGGGCACCGGCCATTTCTTCTTGATTACTTTCTGTTCAAAAATACCAAGAGCGCTTGAAGTAATCATGTAAAGCGAGAGTCCTGCCGCATAGTTGTAAAGCATGATGCCGAACATGATTGGCATGAAGGTCATCATCTTCTGCATTTGGGCCTGCTGAGGATCAGTCGGCTTTGGCATTGAGCGTTGATGCCAAACCCAGAGGACAACCATGATAATGGGAAGAACATTGAGAGAAGTCACACTGCTAATCAAAGGAAGATTAGCAATGGGGCCGCCAAAGTCAATGAGGGCATCAGGTCGCGACAAATCTTGAATCCAAAGGGCAAACGGCTCTTGACGCAACAAAATGGAACACCGCAATGCGGCGAACAGTCCAATGAAAACGGGGAACTGCAATAAAATTGGTAAGCAGCCACCGATAGGTGGTGAAAGTTTGTGCTCGCGATACAACTCCATCGTGGCCTGTTGTTTTTTCGCAGGATCTTTGGCATATTTCTGATTGATTTTTTCAACCTGAGGCTTCAATTTGCCAACCTTCGCCTGGTAGGCTCCCATTTTCATTTGAGAGGTGCGATTGATGGGAAACATCAAAGCTCGCACAAGGAGGGTCATCAAGATAATTGCAATCCCCCAGTTCCCAGTAATGGTGTGAAAGAAATCAATAATCCATAAAATGGTGGGAGCAATTGCGCCCGTAAAGAACATTCGATAAAAGAAACTGCCACCGTAATCCAATTCCTGGATAACCGCATCCATTGGGCGGAACGATGGAGAAGAAAGAATCTCAGGATTCTTTGGGCCCAAATACCATTCGAAGCGCTGCGTTTCCCCAGCAGTGCCCGCCTGCCCGATGTGGAGGCGGAAATCCCCTGCAATGGATGAGCGCTTCCAAGATTCTTCCCGCTGTTCTCTGGCAGCTTGGTACCAGGAGGAACGCAATCGACGCGCCTCTGCTCCACTCATATTGGTTTCAAGTCCAAGGGCTTCAGAGCCCACTTGGACACCACCGTTTTCCTGCCGCAATTTGCTATCAGCCCAGGCGACCTTTTGGATTTTTTCGCGCATTTCTGGCTCGAAGCGCTGAAGGACACCCGTCTCAAAGCCATCAGTGTCAAACAATGTCTCGGCCGTTGCGCCACGAAATGGTTTGTCCAAAGGACGAATCAAATTTAAAAAGTATTTGGAGCCTTCGACTACAAAAGCAAACTGTCCATTCCATTTCGCAGAGACATCGCGACGCGGAGGGAGGCTGCCTCGTGGATTGTATGTTTCTAACTCTTCAACCTTGTCGTACTCCAGACGGGCTGCAGCAGCGTAAGGATTAGGGTAAAAACTATCGGGCTCGGCAACAATGCCACCACCCGTGGCTAAACGAAGGTTGAGGTCCCCCACAACAACCGAAGAAATTTCTCCGTTTGGTTCAGCGGAAATGTCAACCTCGATGAGGCGTTGCTCATCTGCGGGGGAGTTGTCCCCTTCACGCAAACCAGATAAACGAATCAACTTTTCCATTCGAACTCCAGTTGGAGTATTCAGTGTAAAAAGAAGTTCTGCGCCTCCGTCACCCGTTTGTTGGGCAGGTCCCATTTCCCAATGAACGGCATCGAGGCTGACTCCCAAGTTACCCTCGGGTTCAAACAAGCGGAGCCCATCCCTGCGACGGTGGTGTTCGCGCCCCGGATTGCGGCCAACAGGTGGGGCCTGTGCAGGAACAGATTTCAAGAGCAATAGAGCTTCTTCGGAGTTGGAAGAATGGAACTCTTTCAGCCTTGCCTCAACGCAAGTGCCCCCCAAGGTGCTCCACTTTGTCCAGAGCAAGTCGTTTTCCAAAACAACAAACTGTTCTTCGCCAGCCGGTGCTTCAAAAGACTCCGCGCGAAAACTTTGAATGCTCTCGGAAGGCTTCTCTCCTTCGCCTGCGCAAGTGCGCATGATGAAGAGGGCCAAAAGGCCCCATACCACTAGAGTCAAAAGGGAACGATTTTTCATTTCAGGTTTAGCGGCCTCTTAGAAGGCGGTCGCCCAGGATGTCAGGAAGGTCTGGGGCTTGGTGGATTTTTTCTCGGGCGATTTCCCGGTCGTAGTCTAATCGCCGCCATCGCACGGTAGCGCCATCCCAAATTGCGTAACAAAGACGGGGGTCGTTATCACGAGGCTGACCTACTGAGCCAACATTAATGAGATAACGACAGTCCGGTTGAAGCTCGAGGACAGAAACTTCATCCGTTGCACGCACAAAAGGGTCACCTTCTTTGAACCATCCAGGATGATGGGTATGTCCAAAAAAGGTCAAGCGATGAGCTGCCGCTTCAAAATTTGCTTGAAGCTTTTCAGGTGACTTTGAGAGCGCTGGGAGAAGGTACTCAGTTAAGGGTTCTCTTGGACTTGCATGAACCAATAAGACTTCCTCCTTGCTTACGCGAGGATCAAGGAAAGCCATTGCCGGAACTAGCTCACCCAGCCAATCCCAATATGCATGGTTCTCCTCTAACTCGGGATCCAGGCAATTTCGAGTGTAGTCAATTGCAGTGAGGGCCCGCTCGTTAAAACCAAAAGCCTGTTGGTCGTCCAGCAAGGCCGCGTCATGGTTCCCAAGTAAGGTGAATTTGCAACGAGCCTGGACAAGATCCATGACCTCTTTTGGGTTCGCGCCATATCCTAGGACATCGCCCAAACAGACAACGGTGCCAACTCCCTGGGCTTCAATATCGGTCAAAGCAACCTGAAGCGCCTCCAGATTGGAGTGGATGTCCGAGATGAAGGCAATCACGATGGGCTTGGGGTATGACTGATGCAGGGTTATTCTGTTCAGGGAGCCGCGCATTCTCCCTTTGCCTGGCCTCCCTCGCAAGTTTCCACCCACGATGATTCTCTCCATTCTTCTTTCTCTCGCCCTCCCCCAGGAGCCTTCTCCCCCTGAACCCCTCCCCGAAGGCATCATTGCCCGAATCAATGATGTGGAAATTACAAAAAAGGAGTATCTAGATTTCCTTTACGCCAGATTCGGTAAACGGGCCCTTGAGGAATACCTTGCAAACTACTTACTTGAGAAAGAGGCTGATGCTTATGGAATCCAGATTTCCGAAGAAGATGTCTCTACTGCTGTACTCGAACGAGAGTCAGCGCAGCGGGGCGTTGGCTCATCCGCGGAGGTCTTCGAGGCGAACCTAAAACGGGGTGGTCAGAACTTAGAGGGTTATCGCGCAACCCTTGCCGCCGAAATCCGACTAGAAAAAATTACGGATGCCCTCATCTTCGAAACTCGGGTAGCGACGGATGAAAACCTTCAAATCCTTTTTGAGCGCAAATATGGCCTGAACGGGAAAAAACTTCGAGTGAAGCACATCGTCATCATGCCAAATGTCTTGCGAGCAGAGCTTCTTCGCAGTGGGCAAAAGCCCACCGAAGTTGACCTTGAAGCTCTGCATGCCGATGCTCAAAAACGAGCCGAAGATTTACGAGCAAGACTGATTGCAGGTGAAGACTTTGCTGCTCTCGCGAAGGCGGCCTCTCATGACCGTGTCACTCGTGAAAGGGGGGGCGAATTATTGAACTACAACGGGCGACTTTATGGACCAGATTTTTTCGCTGCTGTGGACTCTCTGCCCGTCGGCGAATCGACTCAGGTTATTCGGACGGGAGCTGGCTACCACATTGCCCAAGTGATTGAGAGAACCCAAACTCAACTCGAAGATGTGCGAAAGGAACTTGTCCAAAATTTTCTTTCCGCCCCGCCCTCTTGGCAGGAACGAAATGCGCTGGTTCAAGCCCTTCGGGAAAGGGCAAAAGTTCAAGTCTGGTAAAGAGTTTCGTTCTGGATTTTTTCCAGGACACCTGCTGGGAAGGCATCCGTTCTAGCCTTTCCGAGGGAAAGCTGCCGGCGAAGTTCAGTGGAGTCTATATCTACAGGCTCCATGGGAAGCATGCGGCCGGGCATGTTGGGTTGAATAGCTTCCCAATCTTTCCGCGGAAAAAAAATGGGTTCGGCAAGCTCAAGAATTCGCTGAAAACGACGCCAAGTAGGAAAGTGAGCTTGAGAATCACCACCCATAACGAGAAAGAGGGTCGGGTTTTCGTATTGACTTCGAAGGGCTTCGAGAGTGTCAACCATAAAGGACGGCCCTTTCCGTTCGATTTCCAACCGAGAAATGGCCTCGCCTTCCCGCCCTTGGATGGCAAGCTCCAATAAAGCAACGCGCTGGGTAGCCGGAGTTGGCGGGGTCTCTAATTTGTGAGGTGCTAGGCCTGCGGGGACCCAAAGCAAGAGGTCCGGGTGGAGTTGTTTCTGAACCGCATCGGCGACAGCCAGGTGCCCAATGTGTACTGGGTCAAAAGAGCCGCCGAAAACTGCAATCCTCATTCTTCTAATAAGGCGAGCAGTTCGGTGAGCAAGTCGCTTTCGGGGACTTGTTTTTCATCGCGTGTTCTCATGTTGCGCAAGCACACGCAGGATGCGGCGCGTTCATCTGGACCTATAAGAGCCACGACTCGCGCGCCTGACTTTGCAGCTTCTTTAAGTTGAGCCTTGACCGATTTGTTTCGGTAATCAAGGTCAACCCCTTGCACGCGAGCGGCCCGGAGCTGACTTGCGAGCTGCGTTGTAGCAAGACGGTCTTCTTCGCTGACTGCAACACAATAAACCTGTGTTTGAAGATCCCGCTGGAAGGGCTCTAATGCTTCAGGTTTTGGAAGACCTAGCTCCGCCATGGCGATTTCTGTGGCCGTGAATCCGATGGCGAAGCCCACGGCAGGGGTGGGAGTCCCGCCTACTTCTTCCACAAGGCCGTCGTAGCGCCCGCCGCCGCAAAGGGCGGACCGAGCACCAAGGGGCGGGTAGTGAATTTCGAACACGGTTCGGGTGTAGTAATCCAAGCCGCGGACAATGCCAGGGTCGTCCTTAGGTGTTCGCCCCAAAGCTTCCAAGGTCGCAACAAATTTCGCGTGGTGGGCAGCGGACTCTTCGGCGAGTTCACTCCGAAGGGAGGGCGCGCCTTCATTCAACTTTTGGCATTGAGCAACCTTGCAGTCCAGCAAGCGGAAAGGGTTCCGCTCAATGCGGCTCTGGCAATCTGAGCAGCGCTCGGAGAGCCCTGGTTTGAAATAGTCGTGAAGTTGGCCCTTCCACCTTTCTCGGTCTTCAGGGTCACCCATGGTGTTGACACGAACTTCCAATTCCGCCCCAAAACCAAGCTCTTCAAAAAATCTGAGGGCAAAATCCACCACTTCGGCATCTAGGGAGGGGCTGTTCGCGCCGAATGCCTCAACCCCAAATTGGGTAAATTGGCGCTCGCGGCCTTTCTGTGGCCGCTCATAGCGGAACATGGGGCCCAGGTAGAACCACTTTTGATAGGGGGCAGAAGCAGGGCAACCCCCTTGTACATAAGCTCTTGCAGCCGGAGCGGTCCCCTCAGGGCGAAAACTGTAAGAAAGAGAACCCTCAACCCGTGGAGGCACTGTGAACATCTCTTTGTCCACCACATCGCTCGTTTCACCCAAAGAACGGGAGAAAAGTCGGGTTTCCTCGAAGAGCGGGGTGCGTATTTCCTGGTAATGGAAGGTGCGGGCCAAATCACGGGCCGTTTCTTCTAAAAAACGCACCCGAACGAGCTCCTCTGGGAGCAAATCTCGGGTACCTCTCGGAGATTGGTAAGCGTCGGATGCCATCGTTTTTGAAAAGGATAGCTCTGCGCCCTTCAATCGTTCATCCTCATCCATTGACGCGACCCCACCCGCCTCGTACGCTTTCCACCCCAAAGAGCCGCCTTAGCCGGCTCAATTCCCCCCATACCCAGATGAAGCGAATCCGTCTTTTTGCTGTCCTAGCCCTTGCCCTCCTGGCCCTCGGTTTAGGCTCTTGTACCCGTCGCATCGACGAAGACCTCAGCCAAAAGGTTGCTGGCACTGTTGATGACATGAATGCCGTTTATGACGACTTGTCAAAACACTTCATGAACCACGATCCCGATGACCCCTACGCCCCAGAGGTCTCCCCCATGGCCGGCTCTCACACTTCTCGCTCTCTGAATTTTCGCATGAATCTAGAAGACAGTGGTGAAGATTTTGCTGGCGGCTTGAGCTACAACAGCTTTGTCTCAGATGCTCTTTCCTGGAATATTGGCTTCCACACTGATGACGAAGATTACCTCTCTGGTGGTGCCCGCTACCACCTATTCACCGAAGATGGTCTCTTTGGCATGGACATTCAGCCCTTTGCTTCTGCAAACCTGGATTACAACAGTGACTACATGAATCTCCGTTTCGGCGGTGGCGCATCTTGGTGGCTGTCTGAGCTTTTTGCTCTTGAAGGTGGTGCTGAAACCAGCATGAACATGGCTGCAGATGATGGCCTTCCCGCACCTCCCAATGATGGCGAGCTCAGCATCTGGATGGGCGCTGGAATCCACTTCTAGGCACCCTTTCCTCCTTGGAGCCCCGGCCTTCGCAAGAATGCCGGGGCTCCTCTCGTTTTTGCCGTTGCAGAATGCAACGATTAGACTCTGAGCATGAGCCGAATCATTCTCCTTGCCCTTTTCTCTTTTGCATGCACCCAGCCTGTTGTTCTTGAGCAGGAACCCTTTGTCCCGGATGAAGGGATTGAAGAGGGTTCCGGGCTTGACCAAGAGGCCATTGAAGAAGCTGAACGAGCATTGCACCTTGCCAAACTCCGGGGAGAACAATCTATTTTGGAAATGGAGCTGGAACTGGATCATTCATTTGAAGACCTCGCGAGGGCAGAAAAATCCTTGGAGCTCTTTCACGAAATTCAGGCTCCCTCTCGAATAACTCGAAGTGAACTGTCTCTCGAATGGTCTCGGGATTCAATTCTGGAAACTGAAGAAGAACTCGCCCAATTAGAGCAACTTTATGGCGATGCTGAATTTGCAGAAAAAACGGGTGAGATTGTCATCGGCCGCACAAAACGGCGCCTCGTCCGAGAACGAAGAAGCTTGGAGCTTGAGGAGCAGGAATTCCGCCTAGAGGTAGAACATGAAATTCCCCAAGAAGCTCGTGATTTGGAACGGGAGGTCGAGGAATCTCGCCTCGCTTTACGAGGAATCAAAGTTGAGTTGGAAGCCCTTCGAATCGAAACTGAAGCAGAACTGCATAAACTCCACAAAGAGCTCGAAGAACTTCGAAAAAATGGTGCTGAGGCCAACGAGTGATTCTGAGCTCCCTTGCTCTTGCGGCTTTCCCACAAATTCCCGCCGAAGAAATTCATGCCCGAAAGGGTATGCAACAGGCTCTTCACTGGCTTTTGGAGCATCAAGAAAAAAATGGCGCGTGGGGTCATTGGCGCGAACCTGAACAGGGTTCTTGGACCAATCCTGAAACTCAACTTTCTTGGCAAGTTGCCGTTACGGGCATTGGGAATATCGCCATGTCTGATTTATTGGAGCGGTCTTTCCGTTCCAATCAAAAGCCCGAAAAGAAAATCATTCAAGCTTGGGAGCGGAGCCTTCAGTACCTCGTAGTTCATTCCGACGTGCGCCGCCCCAGTGATTGGGATACCGACCACACATGGGCTTTAGTTTATGGTTTGGCCGCTCTAACTCGTGCCGCCCAGCACAACGCATGGAATGTTCCCCTTGAACCCAAGCTTCAAAAGAAAATAGAAAAAATGGGCGCTCAACTTATTGAGCGCCTTTGGAAATACCAAACTGGCTTAGGCGGATGGGCCTACTACGCAGACGAAACCCATGCCGCACGCCCCCATTGGACCACTTCTTTTCAAACCGCTATCGCAGTTCTGGGCTTGCTCGATGCAAAAGCATTGGGGTGGGAAGTGAAAGAAGATCGCCTCGCACTTGCGGTTGAAGCAGTGCGCAGATCTCGCCTTCCCAATGGCGCTTACTCATACTCGGTTGAACTTTATCCCACTCCGGGCGGCTTAGACGATATTGACCAGACCAAGGGGTCCCTTTCTCGAATCCAAGTTTGCAATCTTGCCCTTTTCCGCGCTGCCGAAGCAGGGATTGGAGTCCAAAACAAACCTCAAATCACTCAGGAAGATTTGAGCGAAGGCATGCGGCTCTTTTTTAAAGAGCACAAGTTCCTGGATGCTGCATCCGGGCGCCCCATCCCCCATGAAGCATGGTACGCCAACTCAGGGTACTTCTACTTTTTCGGCCACTACTATGCGGCCGGTGTATTGAATCTTCTGCCTCCTGACCAACGCGCTCATTTCCGACCAGCACTTTGGAAGGAAACATTAAAACAGCAAGCGAAGGACGGGAGTCTTATTGATTTCAAAATGAACTCCCATGGTCGGCCCTACGGAACCGCATATGCCCTTAGTGCGCTGGCTCGGACCATACCGGTTCGTCCGAAGGCACCCGCCTCAGGTCAAAATCTTTAAGCAGTTCACTGGGGGTGGCTTCGCCGCCCTGGGGGCCCAAACCTGACCAAAAGGCCAGTAATCCAACCACTTTTTGAGGACTCCACCCGTTTTCGCGAAAAAAACGAAGCGTGGTATCGCCGTGTCTTTTCGCCAATCGGCGGCCATCGCCCCCTCGGACTAAGGGAAGGTGGGCATAGCTTGGAGGGAGAAGAGAAAGCGCTTCATGGAGAAGTAACTGCCTAGAGGTGCTGGGCAAAAGGTCTGCGCCTCGAAGAACTTCGTTGATTCCCTGTGCGTGGTCATCCAGTAAAACAGCTAACTGATAAGCAGGCTCATCGTTCCGATTCCAAACCACAAAGTCTCCAAGCTGTTGGTCCACTTGAAAACTCTGGGGACCCGCAAAACGGTCTTGGAACTCAACTTGGCAATTTTCTGGGACACGGAAACGCCAACATGGGTTTTTAGCATTCACTTTCTGGCCTCGGCAAGTGCCAGGATACACAGCACCGTCCAATGATTCGTGGGGAGCACTGGCGGCTTCTTCCACATCTTTCCGTGAACACACGCAAGGATAAAGATAATTCAAATCCCGAAGTTGTTCAAAAGCTTCTCGGTAAACTCCTAGGCGCTCTCTCTGGAAAAAGGGTCCCTCATCCCAGTCCAAACCAAGCCATTCTAAATCTGAAATCGCTTCTTGAACGGCATGAGGTTTGTTGCGAGGACCATCGAGGTCTTCCACTCGCAAAACGATTTCACCTTCGCGACTTCGGACATCTAGCCAAGCCAATAAGAAGCTTCGCGCATTCCCTAAGTGGAGTGCTCCAGTTGGACTTGGCGCCAAACGACCCCGAACTTTCATTCTTGGAGTGAGTCTAGTTCAGCGCCAGCACGCAATAGCTCGGCAGCTTCGCGAGGAGTTAGCCCCAGTTCTTTAGCGCGCGCTCGCAGGGAGTCAAACTCGGGCTTAAGCTTCTCGCCATTCGAAGTTTGGCGCACTTTAAATGGAAGATCCCCCAATACAGAGCCCCGATTCTCAATGGTCCGAGGAACGCGACTCCGTGTAGAGAACTGAGTGCGAATGCCCAAGGTGCCAAGGTGTCTGAATAGGAGTTCTTCTAACTTTCCTTGATTCTCTTGTTTTGCAACGACTACAACTTCAAAAGCAGGTCTTCCTTTTTTTGCCAAAGCCGCTTGGGCAAATGCTTCAATCGCTCCTTCCGCGTGAAGGGTGGTCAATGCCGCTCCTATTTCTTCGCCAGTGGCGTCATCAACCAGAGTTCGTAATTCAACTAGCTGTTCCGTTTGGCCCACCGCCTCTTCAAGAGTAACCGAAAGAAAGTTGGGCAAGTCTTCAAAATCGCAAGTACCCGCGCCGAATCCCGTTTGCATAGGGCAGGCGGGAGGCCGGGAGCCAAATTGGACTCCCCAGGCACGAAGCAAAGCTACACCCGTTGGAGTGGCGCGCTCCCCTGCCAGGTTTTGGCCGGAAATCGGAATCCCCTCCAAAAGCCTCAAAGTGGCGGGAGCAGGAACGGGCATGGTTCCGTGTGCGCAGTCAACGGTTCCGCTTCCCACTGCAACTGGAGTCGCCCAAATTGAAACGGGGTCCAAGGAGTCCAGCAAAGCGCATGCGCCGCAGACATCGACAAGGGCATCCAAGGCGCCCACTTCGTGGAAATGCACCTCGTCAACGGTGCAGTCATGGCATTGGGCCTCTGCTTCGGCAATTTGTTGAAAGGCGGACTCTGCCCAGGCGCGCGCGCGGGGTTGAAGGTCGGCCCCTGAAACGATTTCCAAAACATCGGACAATCCTCGATGAATGTGCCCCTCTTTGCAATCCACATGAAAATGTCGAGCTGCCAAACCATGGCGAGTTACTTTTGAGGTTTTCCACTCAAACTCTTGCGGAAGAGAACGTAAAACTTGGCCCAAGACAACTTCTGAAGCGCCAGCATCCAGAAGGCCGGCAATCAACATGTCGCCAGCGACTCCGGAGAATAAGTTGAGGGAAAGTTGCTTCATGAGGCATCAGTGTAACCGTGCAAGCCCTCCATCCGGCCAGCCGACCGGCAAAGAGCCCAGGCCCCTACACGCTCGACTCCTACATGATGAAGAGCGCGAGCGCATTCAGTGAGAGTTGCCCCGGTCGTGAGGACATCGTCCAGGAGCCAGACTCGCGGGGGAACCGCCCTCTTGCGACAAAAAACTCGAAATCGCCCCTCTAAGGCCATTCGCCGCTCCGCAGCATTGAGGGCTGCTTGGGGCTTGGAAAAACCTTGGCGTTTGAACCTGAGCCCTTCCCTGCCCCATCCCAACCGATGCCGCAATACTGATGCGAGTTCATCCGCCAAGTGCCACCCTTTCCAGAGCCGCTGAAGGGAAGCAGGTGGTGCCAGAACAGGACCAGGTTCCAATCCTAAAGTTTGTACTTTTGAAAACAGACTATCCCGAAGAAAGGGAAAGCATGGGGAACGGGGTTCTTCTTTTCCTCGAACCACCAGCCGCCGCGGAGTTCCGGAATAATTCCAGAGAACCGTCAAATCGTCCACACCTTCAGGGCAAGGGATTCCTAGTGGCGGGTTTTGAAAACCGAACATGCATTCCCTGCACAAGAGTTCTTGGGTAGAAAACTTGCCACAGGCAGGGCAACCTGGCGCAAGGAGCCCATCCCGAAAACTCGCAATAATCCTGCCCAGCATGCCCGGATAACGGACGGGAGCAGAATCCGTTACGAGATTATTACCAGCGCTGGCTCGACCGGAAAAGCCTAGAGGGTGCGTCCGCAAGCCCAATAGCCTTTCGCACCTTGGCCACATAACCCTCGAGGGTGTCTTCGCTCTTTGGGGGAACTCCAAAAAGAGTCCCAATGTCGCGGGTGAGCCCGATGTTGTCCTCAAATGCGAAGGGATTGTCTTGTAGATGAGTCTTCAGGTAATGGCGAAGCTTCAGATTCACCTGCCGTTGAAGGGTGGTCACAAAAATAATCGCAATACCGAGTTCCACGCCTAGTCCTGCCCACAAAACAATCGTTTCCGTGGGTTGAGGAAGAAGGAAAGCTGCAGCGAGAAGGCTGGAGCCACCCACAAAATAAAGAGCGGCGGCCTGCCCTCGGGCCTTTGCCTGAACAGCATCTCGTAGCACGCCCAAATTTCGAGCGGCAGTACCAAAAACTGCGGCAACCCGGTAAGAGGGTCTTCCTCGCCCCACAGAGGAGAGCAGAAAAAGGCCAGCAAGAATGTAAGAGGCAAAACCCAGGACTAAAAAGTCCACATTCCAAACCATGCCATCAGGGGGAGGGGCGATTTCTTGCACAGAGCCATCCTAAAGATGCGCCAGGGGGGTTCGCTACAATCCTCCTCCATGCGTGTGTACCAATTGGTGGTCAATGGCGATGAAATGGAAGTTGCCGCACCCGAGCACTGGACTCTCTTGGAAGTCCTGCGCTATAAGCTCGGTCTGACGGGCAGTAAACAGGGTTGCGACAAGGGTGATTGTGGTGCTTGCACGGTCCTCGTGGATGGTGAGCCAGAACTAGCCTGCCTTCTTATGCCAGCCGCCCTAGAGGGGAAAAAGATTCTGACCATTGAAGGCCTCGCCCCTGCCCACCGTTGCAAGGGAGGTAAAGGGGCTGATCCTGTTCAAGAAGCCTTCGACGAAGCCGGTGCTCTCCAGTGCGGTTTCTGCCAACCGGGGGTTCTGCTTTCAGCTCGGGCTTTGCTAGATAAAGACTCCTCCCCCAGTAGAGACAGCATTGCCCATGCCCTCAGCGGCAACCTGTGTCGTTGTACTGGCTATAAGCAAATCTACGATGCCGTCGAATCCGCCGCACTTTCAGAAGCGGATTCAAAATCCAAAGGGGACCACTAATGGGCGCCCGCGACATTCACGGCCCTGAAGCCCCATGGGGCGAGTTCGGAGTTGTTGGCAAACGCAACCGCAAGGTCGATGGCATGGACAAAGCCACCGGTCGTGCTGTTTACACCGATGACATTCAGCTTCCAGGCATGCTCCACGCAAAAACTTTGCGGAGCCCCCACGCACATGCACTCATTCGCTCCGTGGACACAAGCAAAGCTGAAGCCCTCCCCGGGGTGCATGCCGTTTTAGTTGGCGCTGATCTTCCTATTCCATACGGAGTCATTCCTTGGACTCAAGATGAACATGTCCTTGCACTTGAAAAGGTTCGCTTCATCGGGGATGAAGTCGCCGCAGTTGCCGCCGTAGATGAAGACACCGCCAACGCAGCCATTGATTTGATTGAGGTGGACTACGAACCCCTCCGCGCGTTCCTGGAACCGGAAGATGCCCTTCAAAACCCAGAGCCCGCAATTCATGAATCCCAAAAAGGGAAGGGTAATGTCAGCAAACGGGTGCTCCTTGAGTTTGGCGAAGTAGAACAAGCTGCTCAATCCGCAGATTTAGTTTTGAATGAAGACTATTTCTTCCACTCCACCACACACGCTGCGATTGAACCCCATTGCGCCGTCGCCCAAACGACACCCGATGGAAAACTCACCCTCTGGTCAAGCACCCAAATCACCCACTATGTCCACCGCGCTCTTTCTCGAGTTCTTGAGTTAAAGCCCGAAAATATTCGCGTGATTCAACCCTGCCTAGGCGGTGCTTTTGGCGGAAAGTCCGACCCCTTCTCCTTAGAGTTCATCGCTTCGGCTCTAGCTCAAAAAACGGGAAGGCCAGTCAAATTACTTTGGACTCGCGAGGAAGTTTTTTATGCGCACCGTGGGCGGCACTCTATGAAAATGAACTACCAAACTTCTGCCCAGAAGGATGGTCAGATTACAGGCGTAGATGCCAAAATCTTGATTGACGGTGGCTCCTATTCCAGCTTTGGTTTGGTGACCACTTATTACTCGGGCCAACTTCTCACCGGCCCTTACAACTTTCCTTCTTATCGTTTTGATTCCACGCGTGTTTTTACGAACAAACCACCATGTGGACCCAAACGCGGGCATGGCTCGGTTCAACCCCGCTTCGCTTTTGAATCCCAGTTGGATGAAATCGCTCAAAAACTGAGCTTGGACCCCATTGAAATTCGGCGAAAAAACTTTCAGGGTGATTACACCCAAACAGTGAACGGACAGCGGATCACTTCGAATGGTTTTCTGGACTGCCTCAACTCAGTTGAACAGGCTAGCGACTGGAAAAACCAACACGGCAAGTTACCGTTTGGCCGTGGTCTTGGTGTTGCAGGTTCCATGTATATTTCAGGTACCAATTACCCCGTTTATCCAAACGATATGCCTCAGGCCGGAATTCAACTAAAAGTGGACCGGTCTGGAATTGTCACCGTTTTCACGGGTGCGAATGACATTGGACAGGGCTCGAGTTCTGTAGTGGCAACCCTTGTTGCAGAAGAACTAGGTATGGAACTGGCCAACATTCGAGTACTGGCAGCGGACACTGATTTGTGCCCCGTTGATTTAGGCGCTTATTCCAGCCGGATTACCTTTATGGTTGGAAACGCTTGCATTGATGCCGCCCGAAAGCTTCGAGAGCAAGTTGTGAGCGCAGTTGCTTCTGAATGGGAAGTTAAACCGAACCGTGTTCGCATGATGGGTGGAAAAGTTTTTGATTTGGAAGATTCAAAACGAATCCTCCCCACCCGCGACGCCTTTCAAATTGCTGAAACGCGATTCGAGACTTTGGGTTCAACGGGCTCATACAACACGCCCACTTTAGGTGGCGATTACCGGGGCGGAACAATCGGAGCCTCACCGGCATACTCCTTTACTGCTCATGTCGCCGATGTCTCGGTTGATAGAGAAACCGGCCGCATCACCTGTAACAAGGTTTGGATTGCCCACGATTGTGGTCGGGCGCTGAACCCCATGTTGGTGGAAGGACAAATGGAAGGCTCGGCCTACATGGGCGTTGCAGAAGCTCTCATGGAAAGGCATGAAGTGAACCGCTTTGGGCTTCACGCCGGTCCTAGCCTTTTGGATTACCGAATCCCCACGAGTTGCGACACGCCTGAACTGGAATCCTTAATCGTTGAAAGCTTGGACCCCGAAGGCCCTTACGGAGCCAAAGAGGCAGGCGAAGGCCCTTTGCACCCTGCCATTCCGGCCATTGCAAATGCAGTTTACGACGCTGTGGGGATTCGTTTGCGCCACCTTCCGATGACTCCTGGAAAAGTGCTCGAGGCACTGGATGCCTCATGCTGAGACTTCCCCCATTCCGTATGGAGTACCCTAGCACGGTAAATGAGGCACTTGCTTTGCTCGCTGAGTATGGCGAACGAGCCATGATTCTGGCGGGCGGCACGGACTTACTCCCCAACATGAAGCATGGGCTCTTTGAACCCGAGCTCGTGATTGGGTTGGGTAGCCTTGAAGACCTCAAGGGTATTTGCCAAGACGATGACGGGAGTTTGCACCTTGGTGCGATGACTACCCTTTCTGAAATCGCACAATCAGAAACCGTTGCAAAACATGCCCCTGCATTGGCGCAAGCTGTATCCAGTGTGGCTGGCCCTCAACTTCGGAACATGGGGACTATCGGCGGGAATGTCATGCTGGACACGCGTTGTCAATGGTACAACCAGACTCACTTTTGGCGAAAATCTTTGGGGTATTGCCTGAAGAAAGATGGCACCGTTTGCCATGTTATTGAAGGCGGTAAAAAATGTGTCGCCGCCGCGAGCAATGACTCTGCCCCTGCCCTGATGACTTTAGGTGCTGAGCTATCTTTCCTTTCGGCCAGCGGCGAAAGCACTTTGCCCATACAGGACCTTTGGAAAGCTGATGGCACTTGGAATAAAAAAGTGGGCCGAGATGCGCTCTTAGTTTCCATTCGAATCCCTCAACAGGCTATGAGCCACCGAGGCTCTTATCTCAAGCTTCGAGAACGAGACGCCATTGATTTCCCTCAGTTGGGTTTCGCCGTTCGCATGGATTATGCCGAGGATGGTTCCATTTCGGATGTTGCAGTCGCCGCTACCGCATTAGGTCCCCGCCCCGTTCTTGTCAGTTCTGCACCGAAGTATCTTGTGGGAATGAAACCAGGGAACTCCGAGTTTGATTCAGCCCTTGAGTCTTTGTGTGCTAAAGCACATCAACAACTATCACCTCTTCCAAATATCCCAGGCGACGAGTCCTACCGCAAACGAATGATTCCGGTCTATCTCAAGCGGGCACTTCTCTTTACGACCCAACGCTAGATTAATTTTATGTCCAAAGAGCTCGGTTTTCTTTCTCGTTTTTTTTCGGCACTGTGGGGTGGACCTGACGAAATAGACATGACCCAAAGAGCTCAAGAACTTTTAGCGAGTTATCAGCGAGAGCTTTCCAATGGGAACGGCGACGCCGAGGCTCAACTTGCGCGTGTCTTGGATCAATTGCGCTCCTTTTGGGGCATGGAGTCCTTAGCCTGGAGGGCCGATGCCGACTCTTCGGGAATTGAAGTTTCATTTTCTGGAAAGGAACTTGGAACCATCTCTTGGGAACCGCCTGAGTTTGCCATCCAAGATTCTCAACGGAGTTTGCTGGAAATCCTGGCGGGTTTGGCGGCCCCGCACCTTGCTCAGGCGGCTGAATCGAAAGCGGACCCTCTTCAACGCTGGCAATCGGAACGCGCCGACATGGTGACAGGCCTCCTGAACCGCCCCTCTTTTATGGGATTGCTACTTGATGAACTTTCCAAACCCTCAGGAACTGCCGGCCTCACTTCTGTTCTGCTCACTGTTCACATTCAGGATTACACCAAGCTATACAACGCTCTTGGCGGAACAGGTTACGACGAACGGGTGCGGGATTTTTCCAGATTGCTCCGTGCGGACTTTGGCCTGCATTCCACCGCCGGGCGCCTAGAGGAGGACCTTTTTGCAGTTTTGATTTCTGACCTCACCAATCCGGATAAGGCCGCCGAGATGAGTTCTGCCTTCCGCAAAAAAGTAGAAGAGGTCCTGGAGTTAAGCATCACTGCGGGGATTGCCCCCCGTGTGGAAATGTACTCCGACCCTCAAGTTTGGTTGAACGACGCACGCACGGCCGTAAAGCAGGCGGAAGAACGTGGGGGGCAACAGGCTTTCTTTTCCCAAACCATGCAAATGCATTCGGTCGCGAGGTGGCGCATGGAAACCGATTTGGAAGAAGCTCTCGAAGCCGGCCAAATACAAACTTGGTTCCAGCCGATTGTTCATTTACCAGGGGGTGAAATTGCCGGTTATGAAGCGCTTTGCCGTTGGAGCCACCCTGAAAGGGGCAACATTCGACCGGATGAGTTTATTCCCGTTGCTGAAAACGATGGCCAATTGATTTTGGAAATCGGCCAACTCACTTTGAAGGAGGCATGCGAGACTCTACTTCGAGTCAGCCAACGGAACGGAACGACTCCGTTTATGAGTGTGAACTTGTCTCCCGTTCAGCTCAAAGACCGAAAACTCCCACAAAAAATTCAGAGTGTTGTTGAAGGTGCAGGCATTGAAGCATCCCGCCTCAAACTAGAGATAACCGAAACTGCAGTCATGCATGAACGAGAAGAAGCCCTCCAAGCTTTGGAGCGCATTCGGGAAACTGGAGCGCAATTAAGCATGGACGACTTTGGGACTGGCTACTCATCCTTGGCATACCTTCGAGAGTTCCCTATTACCACACTCAAGATTGACCGGGCATTTGTCTCTGGTGCCGACCAAAGTGCTGAGGCCCAAGAAATCCTCCGCACAATTGTGGAAATGGCCCACGGCCTGGACCTAAAAATCGTCGCCGAGGGTATTGAAACCGAAGGCGAACGCAATCTCCTTGCCCAACTTGGCTGCGAGTACGGTCAAGGATGGCTCTTCGCCAAACCTATGCCCGCGGGAGAAATTTAGGGAACTCGAACCCTACTCCCACTCAATCGTGCCCGGGGGCTTGGATGTGATATCCAGAACCACGCGGTTGATGC
Organism: Planctomycetota bacterium; assembly: GCA_030748415.1. Classification (GTDB taxonomy): domain Bacteria; phylum Planctomycetota; class UBA1135; order UBA1135; family UBA1135; genus UBA7888. Next base: position 24,085 of record JASMMA010000011.1, on the reverse strand, counting down.
CGCGGACATGATTGATGATGCGGTTGGAGATGGCTTGTAGGCATTCTCGACTGGGGTACACCCAGTCGGCGGTCATCCCGTCGGAGGATTGAACTGCGCGAATGGCAACGGCTTCCTCATAAGTTCGTTGGTCGCCCATCACGCCGACCGAACGGGCGCCCGTCAAGACTGCAAAGTACTGCCACACTCCTTCCTGCTCCCCTCGGTTTTCAAATTCTTCCCGTACAATCAAATCGGCTTGCCGTAAAAGTTCAATTCGTTCCGGAGAGCACTCCCCTACACATCGAACTGCCAATCCTGGTCCGGGAAATGGTTGGCGTTGAGTCAGTTCATCGGGAACACCTAAACAACTTCCCAAAACGCGCACCTCATCTTTGAACAACAAGCGAAGAGGCTCCACGAGTTCCATTTCTAAATCATCAGGTAATCCCCCCACATTGTGATGGGATTTAATCACCTCGGTCGCACCGCCGTGCGCGGCCACAGATTCAATCACATCGGGATACAAAGTCCCTTGCCCCAAAAAGTGGGCGTTTTCAAATTGCTGGGCTTGTTCACGAAATACCTCTATAAACTCGTGACCAATTATCTTTCGCTTGGTTTCAGGGTCTGTTACTCCGGAAAGCTTGGAAAGGAAGCGGTCGCCCGCATCCACCACTGTGAGATCGATGTCAAAGTGCTCACGATACTTCACCTCGACCAATTCTCGTTCGCCCGCGCGTAAGAGCCCATTGTCTACGAAAATAGCGTGACATCGCCGCCCGATTGCTTTTTGCAAAATCGCGCCCACCACAGAAGAATCCACTCCACCCGACAAACCCAAAACGACTTCGCCTTTGGCACCGACTTGTTCTTCGGCCTGTTGAATCAACTCCTGAGCCAAATCGCCGGGGGTCCAATCCCCTTGGCAGCCGGCAACGGTCTTCAAAAAGTTTTGGAGCATGTTGGCCCCTTCGCGGGTGTGGGCCACCTCAGGGTGGAACTGCAACCCATAAAAACCGCGTTCTGGATCCCCAACAGCGGCCTCGGGACAATCCGCACTGTGAGCCAGGCGACGGAAACCTTTAGGTAGTGCCGCAACACGGTCTCCATGGCTCATCCAAACGACCGTTCGGGCTTCCACGCCACCGAAAAAACCAGTGTCATCATCTACGGTCATTTCAGTAAAGCCAAATTCGCGAGTTTCGCCAGGCAGCACCTTGCCGCCAAGGGTTTCACACATCCATTGCATGCCGTAGCAAATACCCAACACAGGGACGCCGGCTTCCAACACCGAAGGGTCCATGTCGGGTGCCCCATCGGCGTAGGCTGATGCCGGACCACCTGACAAAATTACACCCTTCAAATCCGCGCCCAGTTTTTCATGAGCAACCTGGGCGGGCACGACCTCTGAGAACACATCGTGCTCCCGTACGCGGCGAGCAATCAACTGGGTGTACTGTGAACCAAAGTCCACAATCAAAATGCGTTCATGCATGGTTATTGCGGAGTCGGCCGCCACAGTTTTAGGCGCCGAGGTGGTAGTTGGGGGCTTCTTTAGTGATTCGGACATCGTGGGGATGACTTTCTTTCACGCCCGCGCCAGAAATGCGGACGAAACGGGCCTTCGCGCGGAAGACATCCAGGTCTTCGGCGCCGACATAACCCATGCCGGCTCGAATGCCGCCGACAAACTGGTAAACAAATGGTGAGAGGGGCCCTCGACTGGGGACCATGCCCTCAATGCCTTCGGGGACCAATTTCTGGGTTTCATGCACCGAGGCTTGGCCGTAGCGTGCTTTTCCGCCCTCTACCATGGCTGCAAGAGAGCCCATGCCGCGCACGGCCTTGAAACTCCGGCCTTCATAGAGGAAGGATTCGCCCGGGGATTCATCTACCCCAGCGAAAAGGGAACCCAGCATCACACAAGATGCGCCTGCGCCGAGGGCTTTGACGGCATCGCCACTGTTCCGAATTCCACCATCTGCGATAACAGGTATATTTTCTGCAGCACATACTTGGCTCACATTGTAAACCGCAGAAAACTGGGGGACACCCACTCCGGCAACAACCCGAGTCGTGCAAATGCTTCCCGGCCCAATGCCCACTTTGATTCCGTCAGCGCCAGCTTCCAGAAGGGCTTCGGCCGCCTCGACCGTGGCAATGTTTCCGGCAACCACATCAACGAGGTCGCGTTTTTTCAAACCACGAACCGTGTCCATGACATTTGCGGAATGGCCATGAGCGGTGTCCACTACGAGGACATCCACGCCAGCCTCTACAAGGGCCTCTGCCCGTTCATAATCATGAACGCCCACTGCGGCGCCCACGACCAGACAGCCGTCCTGGTCTTTGGAGGCAGAGGGAAACTTTTCAGTCAGGCGAATGTCTCGCATGGTGATGAGCCCTTCCAGTACACCCGCATCATCGACCAGAAGGAGTTTTTCCACCTTTGCCTGGTGCAAAATGTCCTGGGCTTCTTGCAGAGATGTGGAAACGGGTGCGGTCACTAGGCCGGAGCCCGTCATGACATCGGCGACTTTTCGGTCTCCGCCTTCTTGGAACTTGAGGTCCCGTTTCGTGAGAATTCCCACAACCTTCTCGCCATCCAAAACGGGAAATCCGCTCACCCCATTTTCGGCCATAACTCGGCGGGCTTCATCTACACTTTCATTCGGGGAAAGAGTGATAGGGTCGTGAATCACACCGTGGGCAGACCGTTTCACTTTATCCACTTCCCGGACTTGATCTTCAACCGAAAGGTTTCGGTGGATGATCCCAATACCGCCCTGTTGGGCGATGGCCACGGCGAGCCCGGCTTCAGTCACCGTGTCCATGGCTGCCGAAGCAATGGGAATGTTGAGGCTTACATTCCGAGAAAAACGCGTAATCGTGCGCGCGTCGGTGGGCAGAACATCAGACTCCTGAGGTACCAGGAGGACATCATCAAAGGTAAGTGCCAGCGGCAGGTCCATGGCGAATTGTAACGACTCCCCCACTTTTGCACCTAAGCTTTCTGCTGCCGGAATGCGGTGTCTAGAATAGGCAAGTCCCCGTCCCCAAACACCTCATGACTGACTCCTCCATCCCTTATCCAGGGCAGCCTGCTACAGCCGACGGATCGACCATGGTCGCATGGGTCGAAACACACATTGGTGAGGCGGCCTGCGGCTATCCCATTACTTCTTCCACCAACATGGGCCAGGCTTTTGAAGCCTCGGTCGCTGCTGGGAAATCTAATGTTTGGGGAACACCGCTCGTTTTCTTCGAGCCGGAATCTGAACACTCCGCCGCTTCTGCGTGTGAAGGTTTTGCCGCCGCTGGTGGGCGCGTGACCACTTTCACTTCGGGCCAAGGGCTCGTGCTTATGAAGGAAGTGCTCTACACCATTGCTGGCAAACGCCTTCCGGCTGTTTTTCATATTGGCGCCCGAGCGCTAACTTCCCATTCTTTGAATGTTCATGCCGGCCACGACGATGTTGCCGCAGTCCTAGATTGCGGGTGGGGAATTTTAATGGCTCGCAACGCCCAGGAGTCGGCCGACTTTGGGTTGATTGCGCGGCGGGTCGCTGAAAACACCCACACCCCTTTTATGAGTGTTGAAGATGGTTTCTTAACCACCCACACCGTAGAAGATGTACTCATGCCTGAACCTGAGTTCATGAAAGAGTATGTTGGAGATCCTCGCGCAAAGCTGAAGAATCTCATGGACCCTGCCACGGGTTACATGAGTGGAGTCGTTCAAAACCAGGACTCCTACATGAAAGGGAAAATTGCTCAACGCGCGTTTTACTCCTTGCTGGAACCTGCGCTCGAGGAATCTTTTGCTGAATTTAGCAAGCAAACGGGTCGCGAGTACAGCATGCTCGATTGCCATCGCTGCGAAGATGCCGATTTCATCATGATTGGCATGGGTTCCATGATGGAAACTGCCCAAGCCACGGCGGACTGGATGCGCGAGAACACAGACATGAAGGTGGGTTGCCTATCTGTACTAAGCTGGCGGCCTTTCCCGGGTCCTCAAATTGCAAAACTCCTTGCAGGAAAGAAGGCTGTCGCTGTTGTGGAACGACTGGATATTCCGGCGGCTCAATCCAACCCGCTTGCCGCTGAAATCAAAGCTGCTCTTTACGATGCCATGTCGGGCGCACCAGGTTATGAAGAAGCCTCCGGCGACATGCCCATCGTTTGGGAATGTTCCGGCGGTTTAGGTTCTCGCGACATTCGTCCGGGGGACATCAAGGCTTTATTTGAACACATCCAGCAAGGCAAACCAGGCCCCGCCGGTCGTTTTTGCTCTTTGGGAATCAAGCACGCTACTGCCATTGCTATGGAAGATGATCCAGATGTGCGTCCGGACGGAGCATTCTCAATGCGAGGCCATTCTGTGGGCGGATTTGGTTCCGTGACCACGAACAAGGTGATTGCAACCTTAGTCGCTGACATTTTCGACCAAAAGGTTCAAGCCTATCCCAAATACGGTTCCGAGAAGAAAGGCCTCCCGACCACTTACTTCTTAACGGTTGCGCCCGAACATATTCGAACCCACTGCGAATTGCACAAGGTTGAATTTGTTCCGCTCAACGACATTAATGCTTTCAAAAACGGGAACCCAACTTTTGGATTGGTCGAAGGCGGAACTTTGTTTATGCAGTCTCCTCTTGACGATGCTGAATCGGTTTGGCGCTCCATTCCTGAAAAGCATCGAAAAATCATTCAAGAACGAAAGATTAAGCTTTACTGGTTGGACATGGTGCAAGTTGCACGAGAGATTGCCTCATCCCCCGACCTTGTAGTCAGGATGCAGGGCATTGTTCTTTTGGGAGTGTTCTTAAAAGTAACTCCTTTCGCCGAGCGCTCGGGTCTCAGCCACGACGCTGTTTTGGAAGGCGTTGAAGACAGCCTCCGTAAGTACTTTGGCCGCCGAGGCGACAAAGTGGTTGCCGAAAACCTTGAATGTGTGCGCCGCGGGATGGATGAAGCTCGCGAAGTCCCCCTTGAAGTCATTGAATCCGAAACCACCCTCAGCGTCTGAAATCCATGAGTACTCAAGCACCTTCTGATTTGTTCGAACTTCTGGATGTCGAAGACTTCCAAAAGCGCATCATAGATGGCTACAACGATGGCAGTGCAGAGCTGGGCCTTGAAGCCGACCTGTCCGTTGCCCGTTCTGTCATCCCTCCAGGCACGGCCAGCTTGCGGGACTTCTCCTACATCGGGCCTGACATTCCTGCTTTCGACCGCTCCAACTGTGTCGCTTGTATGGAATGCGTGACCGAATGCCCTGACACCGCCATTTTGGCCAAGGTCGTGGGCCAGGAAGATTTCCAGAATCGACTCTCCACGGCCGACGAGGAAACCAAAGAGCAATTAGAGCATCACCTCACTGAAACAAAGAAGTTTCACACCGTTCCTCAAAAGAAAGGAATCGAAGCTGGCATGTTCGGTATTTTTGTGGACCCAACCAAATGCAAAGGTTGTGGCGAGTGTGTAGAAGTTTGCGGCGCGCACGACGCGCTCAAGATGGTTGAAAAGGAAGAAAAAGGCTTGGATTGGTACAACAAGGGCTTTCAGCTTTACCGCGACCTTCCCGCCACTGACAACAAGTACATCAATGAGAAAGTTCTCATTGACATGATGCTTTCCCAAGATGCTGTGGACACCTTTACTGGCGGAGCGGGCTCCTGCATGGGTTGTGGGGAAGTCACCGCTTTGCGCATGATGTTGGCTGCGACAAACTTTATTTATGGGCCTGAGTCCATTGGCTTGATTGCAGCGACGGGCTGCAACACCGTTTACGCCAGCACTTACCCCTACAACCCATACAAAGCCCCATGGATGAACTCCCTATTTGAAAATGCGGCGACGACTGCCGCAGGAGTTCGCCTTCGTTGGGATCAACTGGGTTGGACAGACAAAAAAGTGTGGTGCATCGGCGGCGATGGCGGCATGTTGGATATCGGTTTCCAAGCCATGTCGCGCGTTCTTTCCTCTGGGATGAATGTCAACATGCTCGTCTTAGACACTCAAGTCTATTCCAATACAGGAGGCCAAACTTCCACTGCTACTTTCCTTGGCCAAGAAGCCAAACTTTCCATGCACGGCAAAGCCACCCCGGGGAAAATGGAGCACCGCAAAGAAGCTGCACAAATCTGCATGATGCATCCTAATGTTTTTGTGGCACAAACCACGCCCGCTCATATCAATCACTTCTACCGTTCCATCATTGCTGCAAATGAATACGACGGCCCTTCCGTGATTATTGTTTACACCACATGCCAACCAGAACACGGAGTGGGCGATGACATGTCCTCCCACCAAGCCAAGCTCGCCGTAGAAACTCGGACTTTCCCTCTCTTGATTCACGACCCAAGAAATGGGGATTTGCTGAGTGAACGCCTAAGTCTCAAAGGCAACCCAGCGCTCAAAGAGAACTGGGCCCAACGAGACGACAAAGATCTCACTTTCATTAACTTCGCTGCGACCGAAGGCCGCTTCCGGAAGCATTTCGATGCCGAAGGGAACCCTTCTGAAACGATGAAGGCCGCTGAAATGGACCGCTTGAATAACTGGAGACAGCTCCAGGAAATGGCGGGGCTGATTTAGTCTTCGCTCGTTGAGGAAAACGGTTTACACAACTGTTCCACTGTGTGACTAGGGATGGAGTAAACCCATTCCTCTCCCACAACCCAAGCGAAACGATCGGAGTTGGGGGCAAGCCCTCCTAAACGGAGTTCTAATGCATTTCCTTGTTGAGTTTCCACTCGGAATAGATTGGTGGAGAATCCATATTCATCATCAGGATTTTCGCCAGGTTTGAGTCGAGCCCAAACATCAGACACACTGAGGTTTGCAAAACTAAAGGCCCAGGAATCTCCTTCATAAAGGTCAATATCGCGTTTTTCCGGATGGTCCATGCGCCAGGCTTCGGGACCATCACGGGTTAGGGTCCAAGATTCTCCTGAGGGGAACTCCATTCGAGAGGCGGTTGTTATGTCGGCGGCTTCAAAAGAAAACAAATCAGCTTCCAGCCAATCGGCGGCTTCAACAGAAGGGGGCTGATAAGCGCTCACCAAAAGGACTTCATCCCGCCCGCTAGGCCGAACATAGAAATCCAAGCGGACTTGGCTGGAAGAGAAGGGGTCCATTTCACGCAATTTCCCGCCGATGAGGTCGGCCAAAACCTCGCCCTGTGGGTTTTCCACAATGATTCTTGTTCCAGCACCATCTTGGACACCAAAAGTCGCGCGCTTTTCGGGGTTCACAGAAACAACATCTCGGTTATCTAAAAAACTTAAGGAATCCACCAGCTGAATAATCCGGGTTGGATTGGCTAGGTGTCCAAACTTATTTTCAACTACAAAGCCAGCCGAAGTACGATGAAGGGTGACCGACTTCTCTGCACTTTGAATGTGAATCTTGGAAATGTTCTGCCGCTGAAGTTGAAGTTCAGGAAACAATGGAGCCACTTGGGCAGTTGTGCGTTCATGCGCTCCGCCTTCCCAGGGTTTCTCAATGAGAACGGCACTCAACCACAAAAGAGCGGCCAGAATGGCGAGGAGTCGGTTCTGAGCATTCATCTTCATGAGGACCCCCTTTCACCTCTCCAGGGGTTACGCCCCCGGCGGGCATGCCAACTAAAGTGTGCCGCTGCAAGCAGAAGGAGGAGAAGAGGTGCAATAAGAACATTTCCCCAAGCCCAAAGGCGTCGCTGGCCGCGTTCAAAGGTGCGAGCTTCCGACTCTAAAGCTTCGATTTCAGTTCGAGTGTATTGAGGTTGAACACCTCCTTGAGTTTCAATCGATTCTCTAAAAAAGTTCCGAATTTGCGGAAGGTCGTTTCCACGAGAGCGCAAACCGATAAAGGAAGCGTCTTGGCTTAGCCAATCAAAGAGGTTGGCCGCCAAGTCTCGATTCCCGCCTCCGGGTAGGAGAGCTAATCCAGCATTGCTCAATAAGTCCGAATCACCCAGAACAACCAACAAACCCTCATCGGAAAATTTAGGGCCCGAAAGAGCTACGGCAAGCGGATAGGAACGCGATGGTCCACTCCCCATTGCCTGGGCGCGGAGCTGTTCAATATTCTCAAGGGTAGGCTCAACTGAACTATCACTCGGAACCAACCAAGCACCCTGTGTGCTCTGGAATAGAGTTTCTCCCGTGAGGTCCTCAGGGACATCTTTCAGAATAAGAGGATGCGCCCACAACATATGAATGCTACTCAGGGCAGAAACCACGACATGAGCTTCCGCAAGGGAGTCCGATGTCAAAAGTGGCCAAAGCCCATAGCCAACATTTTGTGGGACTTGCGCTCGGCGACCGTCTGGCAACTCAACAATTTGGGGCTGAGTTGGGATTTGGAAACACTCTTCGTCCCAAAGAATTTGCTCGCTTGGATAAACACCTAGCTCAGCGAACCAATCTTCAAGCCCGCTCTCGATAGGAGTGCGTTCCATTGTGCTGGGTTCCGTTCGATGTCGATCAAACAAAACAAGAACGTGTCCCCCATTCTGAAGGTAATTTTGAATTCCTGCTAGTTCTTCAGGAGTAACCGCTTCGGGTACTACGACGAGGGCGGCGAGGTTTTCTAACTCCTCTGGATTTTCGGGGGAAACATCGGTCACACCAAAACGCAAGCCAGCAATGTTCCTGAGCTCATCAAAGATGCGGCCAGCAGGAACTGGCAGCTCCATTCCCGGAACACTCGGGGGGAGCGCAGGTTCGCGACTGAAAAAACCCACCCGCGGTGGGCTCTCCCGAATAAGATTTCCCAAGCGAACAGCAAAAGCAAATTCAAACTCGGCCGGAACCGCAAAGGGAATAACTTCCGAGCGGCCCTGATAACGCATTTCCAGGCCTTGCCAAATATTTAAGATGCGGGAGCCACTTCCGTCAGAGGCAGGAACCTGGATTGCTCGAACTCCAGCCGCTTCGGCTGCGCTGGATGCGGCCATATCAAGAGTGGGGTCAACCGTTTCAATGGAAACCTTCCCTCCACTCCATGCGACCATTTCTTCCAATAGGTCTTCCAAAAGAAGTCTGGAGGGCAAAATAGCTTCCGCACCTTCAAGGTCTTTATTTAAGAAAAGTTTGAGCTGAAGGCGATCCTCGAGCTGAGTTAATAGATTTCGAGTGGCTGGAGCTAGGGAGTATTCCTTGTCCCGAGTGAAATCCCAGCGAGTACTCAAAGAAGAGAATAAAACCAAGAGGGGAATTAGACACAGGAACAGTAGAACAACACTCAGTTTGTGCTGACTTTTTGCTTGACTCACGCGCTGACTCATATCCAACGCCTCCGTTGGAGAAGCAACCCGTTCCATAACAGGAAGAAGGCAGCAATGGCAAGAAAGAAGAATAAGTCTTCAAGGGGCATGACCCCGCGTGTCATGCCAGAAAAGCGAACTCCGAAATCGAGACTCAAAAAGATACGACTTAGGCTGGGAGGCATAGCCACTGCTGTTGCAGCTGCAGCAAAGAGGTTGCAGAGCATTAATAGGGCAACACCTAAAAGCCATGCAACGACTTGGTTCCGAGTGACGGCGGAACAGAAAAGGCCACATGCAATCGAAGCAGCCCCTAAGAGGAGTGTTCCAAAGTAAGCACTCCAGACGGGTCCCCAATCAAGATCCCCCAACATGGAAACAGAAAGGGGGGCGGCAAGGCTAAAGCAAAGCGCGATTGCTAAAAGCGCAAAGGCTGCCAAAAACTTGCCAAGCACTAAGTCGAATACAGTAAGAGGTAAGGTGCGCAAGAGCTCCAGAGTCCCGGAGCGGGTTTCTTCGGACCACATACGCATGGTGAGCGCCGGCGCGATGAGCACCAACAAAATAGGCATTACGGCAAACCAAGCTCGCATTGAAGCCAAGCCCTGTTCAAAAAAAGAACCCAACACAAAGAAAAACGCGGCGGCCGAGGCTGGAACAACACCCCAGATTACCCAAGCAATGGGAGAATCAAAGGCGACTTTCAACTCCCGTCCTGCAATCGAGAAACACTTCACATTGAGTCTCCATCCGATTGGGCAAGGCGGCGAAAAAGTGATTCCAAATCTTCGCCCATGGGTTCAACAGAGGCCAGTTCAAGGCCGGCATTTTGGGCCGCTTCAGAAAGAAGAGGTGCCGCCTTGGTGGCTTCTGTTCCTTTCAAAGTAACCCGATAAGAAACGGTGTCTTGGCAGCCACCCAAAAGTTCATCCAAGGAACCATCCGCAACAATCTTTCCACGATGCAAAAGGATGACTCGTTCAGCAAGGGCTTGCACTTCAGGCAATACATGGCTCGTCAAAATCACTGTTTTAGTTTCGCCAAGTGAGCGAATGAGCTCTCGCATTTCTACCACTTGAAGAGGATCCAAACCATTTGTGGGTTCGTCCAAAATCAACAAGGGCGGATCGTGAAGAAGAGCTTGGGCAAGGCCGACTCGTTGGCGGAAGCCCTTGGAACAATCCCCAATGAATCTCCCCCACACTTCCTGAAGTCCAGTCGATACAACAGAACGATCCACAGCATTTTTGAGAGGGCCGGCGGACAAGCCTCGAGCCTTGCCTACAAATTGAAGAAAATCTCTGACCCTCATCTCAGAATAGAGTGGGTTATTTTCAGGCAGATAGCCAAGAAGGCGTTTCGCTTCTGTTGGAGATTCTTCGATGGATACTCCGCAAATGCTGGCAGAGCCTTCATCCGCAGCAAGATAGCCCGTCAATATTTTCATAGCGGTCGTCTTTCCGGCCCCATTGGGCCCCAAAAGACCCACAACCTGACCAGAAGAAATGGAAAAGTTGGCGCCAGAGAGGGCTATCAAGTCCCCATAGCACTTACTAACACCCGAAACCTCAACGACAGCTTTATTCGACATCGTCCATGGAGAACGCACCAAGGAATTCTTGGTTCGTCTCAAATTGAGCCAATCGTGAAACCATCAATTCCATAGCTTCCAAGGGCCTCATGCGGGATAGAACCCGCCGCAAAATATTGACCTTGTGTTGAGTAGCCCGCGTCCGAAGCTTTTCTTCCTTGCGTGTACCGGAACGGTCCACCGCAATCGCTGGGTAAATCCGTCGGTCAGCAAGGCGGCGATCCAGGACAATCTCCATATTCCCGGTCCCTTTGAACTCTTCAAAAATGATTTGGTCCATCTTGGAGCCAGTATCTACCAAAGTTGTCCCAACAATGGTAAGGGAGCCCGCAGTTTCGGTATTCCGAGCGCACCCAAAGAAATTCTTGGGCTTTGCCATGGCGCGGGAGTCCAAGCCACCGGACATGGTCTTTCCTTTGCCACCCGTTTGGTGGTTGTGGGCACGGGCAAGGCGGGTAATGGAGTCCAGAAGAATCATGACATCCTTTCCGGATTCCACGAGTCGCTCTGCGCGGGCTTGCACTAATTCTGAAACTCGAACATGGTTCTTGGGAGTTTCATCCATTGTGCTTACAAACACCTCTCCGTTTTCAACTTCTCGGCGCCAGTAAGTTGCCTCTTCGGGCCGTTCATCAATCAAGAGCACGATGAGGTGAACATCGGGATAGTTCGCCTGCATCCCTCGCGCAATTTGTTGCATGAGCATGGTTTTTCCGGAACGAGGCGGGGCAACCAATAATGCACGCTGGCCCCGACCAATCGGGCAGAGGAGATCCAAAATCCTCATGGATACTTGACCCTCTTGTTCATGACTACCTACTTCGTACTGATAGTCTGGATCAATCACTGTAAGTTTTTTGAACCCTTGGCGGCGGCGATGTTCGGACATTTCCATGCCGTCCACCGATTCCACAAATCGAAGAGTCGGCGCTCCGGCTCCTGAAGCTTTGCCCACTAAAACAGAGCCCTCCTTCAGATTAAATTTCCGAATGGTGGCCTGTGGCACAATGGGGTCATCTTTTTGGGGCTCGAAATTCTTATCAAGCTTGCGAAGGTAACCGTTCCCGCCCTTGCCGCCTTTCCCCTTCCAGCCCAGCTCAAGCATGCCACTCACGACTCGTTCGCGCGAATCCTGAGAGGATGCACTCGGGGCGGGTTTTCGTTTTTTGTTTGTCGGCTTCTGCTCGGTGGAATCCTTTTCACCTTCCACCATGGTGGGAGGAGCTGAGGATGCGGGTTGTGCTCTGCGGCGCCTTTTCCGGCGACGACTTGCAGCCGATGAGCCTTGGTTTGAACTTTTTTCTTCTGTCACATTCGCCTCACAATGGAGGTTTATGGGTTTCCTTCGCGTCCGAGTGTTCGAACTGCCCGAAGGGTTTTTCTCTGGAATCCGGGGCGGAAAAATGCCTCAACGGAGGGAGAAAAGGGTCGGGGCAAGAAGTTTGAGCTTCTGGCCTCGGTGTCTCGAGTGTGGCGCGCTATCTGGACAAGTCACGCTCCGAAACTGGGAGCATTGTCTGGGCGCTACCGAGACGGGTCAAGTATAGCACGGGCCCACCTCCCACGGAGGGAGGAGACGATTCCTACCCCTATTCCCAACAAAAGAAGGGCCAAAACCAACAATAGCCACTGTTCTTGGGTCCAGAAATCACGGGCCTTCAAGCCCAGGGCAATCAGGGTATTCGCAAGCATGTAAATGGCAGGAAGGGTCAAAGGCCAGTGGTTTCGTGCCCTTTGTTTGAGATAAACGGCACCCGTTAGAAGTGCGAGCCCTGCCATGAGCTGGTTCGTGCCACCAAAAAGTGTCCACAGGGCAAGGCCAGCTGGCTTCCCATCAATTTCATAAAAGGCAAAGAAAAGAATTGAAGCGCAAGCCAGAGCAGTGGCCAGGAAACGATTCGCAAAGATTCGAGCTCCTCCGCCCAAGGCTTTGGCAATCTCTTCAATGTTGAAACGCAAGAGCCGAGTGGCTGAATCTAGAGTCGTGAGAGCAAAAGAAACGACAACCATGGCAACCAGAGTGACCGCCAAATCAGGGTTCACGCCCAATTCTGCAATAAAACTAGCCGCACCTCGAATGAAAATACCCAGCTTGGCGCCAAGAGATTGGACAGCTCCCCAGTTGATATAAGCTTTCGCCCAAGCCTCTTTGCCGCCTAAAGTCGTGGTGCAAGCAAGAACCGCAATCAAACCCAGTAAGGATTCGGCAATCATGCCACCGTATCCAATTGGGCGAGAATGAGTTTCGCGGTCGAGTTGACGCGCCGTTGTTCCCGAGGAAACGAGGGAATGGAAACCACTCGCCGCACCACAGGCAATGGTAATAAAAACAAAAGGTAAAATAGGTGGAGCTCCTATTGGGTTTGGGTTAATTGCAGGCGCGTCAAAAACGGGGCCCTGAATAAAAAATCCGATGTACATCAAAGTTAATCCCAAAACCAACAAAAGGGAGTTGAGAAAATCACGGGCCTGAAGAAGAAGCCATACCGGCAGCACGGATGCCGCGTACGCGTATGCCATTAAAATCCAAATCCATGTTTCAAAGCTGGGCCATGAATTTCGGGAGATTCCAATTGTGGGGTAAAGATATCCCAAGCCTATCAATGCAAGCAAACCCAAAAAACCGATAAGAGTTACAGGAGCCAGCGGTTTCTTGCGCACATAAAGAAGCCAACCAGCCACCAAAGCAATCACCATTAGGCCAGCAGAGGGCATCACGACTTCCGGAAATGAAGTCACACTTCCAGATAATTTTTCGGGCTGAAAATCATCACCCCACGAGAAGAGGGTGGCGATAACAAACACGAACACCCCCATCGCGAGCGATACGCCAAAGAAAATCAGGGAAAGGAAAAGCGCCTTAGCTCGACTCCCTAATAGGTCGCCGCATACTGAGCCAATTGATTTTCCTTTGTGGCGGGAAGACAAAACCAGAGCGGAAAAATCGTGAACACAACCAATGAGGATGGCACCTAAAACGACCCAGCATAGGGCGGGCAACCACCCCCAGAAGACGGCAACGGCTGGGCCAAGCATGGGTGCTAAGCCGGCAATGCTTGCGTAATGATGGCCGAATAAAACTTGTGGACGAGTGGGCACGAAGTCCACGCCATCTTGCAACTCATGCGCGGGAGTGAGCGCCTTGGGGTCTAACTGAAAGACACGCCGTGAAAGCCAACCGCTATAAAAGCGATAACCCAACCCGTAGGCGAGCAATCCAAGAGCTGCGGCGATTCCTGCTGGCAATAGAATCTACCAGGGATTTTTTTTGCCCCAGATATCCTTTTCAGTCTTCTTCTTCGGCAGTACTGGCGGGCGATCCAAAATGGGCGGCAGGATGCGTAGGTTTTCTATTTCAAGGACCCGATGCCCTTTCATGGCGGAACGGCGCCAAATCCCTCGCACGGCAATTTCCCGACCAACATAGTCATGCAAATTAAAGCGGCCATCACGAGAAAGAACTGAGTCTTTTGTGTCACCAGTGGCGATTGTGTAAGGAACCGCAGAGTAAACATCAGGCGAGTATTCCAGCTTCCCAACAAGAGAGTAACTGTTTACTGATTTTGCAGGGCTCCGGGTGGCGGAGGCTTCCATGGCGCTAAATTGAGCCTGTTCAGCTGTGCCGCCGGTTGCAAGCATTCTTAAGTGTTCCAATCGTTCAAGACCAGCTTGAGCTTGTTCGAGGTCAGACAATTCGCTACTCGTCCAGAGAATTGCACCAAAAATACTTTCGACCTGCTCGGCAAGGGTGGGATTCCAACCAAGGGCAGAAAGATTTGTGAGCCCATCTTCGGCTACTTGCATCCTATCTGAAAAATCCGAAGCTGGGGCTTCGACTTCAGCAACAGGTTGTTCTGTAACCGGCTCGGCTTCAGTGGCAGGGGTTTCCTGGGCAACTGGGGTTTCGGGAACATCCAACTTAATTAAACCAACTGCTTCAGTCGTTTCAGTCGAAGGTGCCGTCGAGATTTCTTGTTCCTTAACTAATTCTTCAAGCACTTCTGCTTCAGGGACATCCGCTTCCTTGATTTGCATTTCTTTCGGCAAGGCTTCTGCCCAAAGCTCATCCCAATTGTCAGGAGTTTCGTCCAGCAACACTATGGATTCGGATAGAACCCAAGCGCCCAAACTTTCAGGCGCACGGACGCGCAACCATTTTTCTTTCTCATCCAAAATAAGGACGCGATCGCCCTTCAAGAATTGACCAACTGGGTAGGACTTGGTTGTTGTGTTGGGCAAGGGGCGGGCACGAACATGAGTTGCGTTCAGGGTGCCGACGTTTCCATCGCGATCAACAAAATCACCATAGACCCAAACTTCAAATCCACCGGGGACCTGAATGCGTGACCACGGCTGGCGTTGGGCAACGACCCGAACCGGAGTATCCGGAAACAGGTCCGTTAAAACGGGGGTCTCCGAATGGCAGAAGGAGCGAACCGTTGCGGCGTGCTCCCCCACTTGGGCGGGAAGGAAGGAAGGCGGCTCTTCTTGTGGGAGGGCCGAAAAGAGGAGGGTGAATGCGGCGAGAGACAGCATGAGAGTCTTGTGCGGCGGTCGGGTGACCACTCAAGCGCAGTTTGACGAATGAGATACGCCGATTCAAGCCTCTAGCCCTCTAAAAGCTTGCGAATCTGCTCTTCGAGGGCATCATTTTGCTTTTTAATCTCGTCCAGCTTGGCATGAAGCTCTTCTGAGAGGTCTCCTTGCTGCTCCACCTCGGCTTCGAGGATGTTAAGGCGGTAGCGTTCCTCAACGAGTCGGGTCAGGTCGTCGTGAGGAGGGTGGAAATGGGACACAAGGGCTAGGGTCCGCTGAATCAAATCCCGAAGCTCGCGAGCTTGCTCATCTTTGGGGTCTTCGCGAACCAGGTTTTTTGCATCGCTCAGAAGAGTCTCGAAGGAATCTCCGCGAACCCAGTAGCTTCGACGCAAAAATTCTGCAAATTGGGCGGCAACGGCCGAGCGGCGGTAACCACGAGAGGCAAGTTCCCAGCGAGGAGCGCCCTCGCCCAGGCTGAGTTCCCATTCCTGCTCGGTGGCATTATCTGAGCCATCTGCAAACCAGCGAACTCGGACTTTAGCAATCCAGTCTCCCTCCCCTACCCCCATGTGAGATTCCAGTTCGTAGAGGGCGGTAACCGAATGGCCGGCGCCCACTTCTCCAGCATCAACGGCATCGTTCCGAAAATCTTCATCGGCAACGGCGCGGTTTTCATAACCCAACTGGCGCCAACGCTTGATGATTCCCGGATTAAATTCAACCTGTATTTTAACATCTCGCGCAATCGTTTGAAGAGTACCCGTAAAGCGTTCAACGAAAACTCGCTTGGCTTCGTCGTAATCATCAACATAGTGGCAAGTGCCATTGCCCTTGTTCGCCAAGCGTTCAAGGAACACATCATTGTGATTTCCCAATCCAACGCCAATGGTCGTAAGGTCTAGTTTTTGTTCAGAGTAAGCACGAACTTTTTCCAAAATCCGCTCCTGATCAGTTTCGCCGGTGTTGGCAACTCCATCCGAACAAAGGATGACACGGTTTACTGCGCCCTTACGCCAAGCGCGTTCGGCCATTTCGTAACCCATCAGAAGGCCCGCCTCAGCGTTGGTAGAGCCCCCCATCTCAATGTTTCGAACTGCTTCCCGAATCTTCCAGCGCATTTTTCCGGAAGTGGATTCCAATTCCAAGTGGGCATTGGATTCAAAACTCACGATTCCCACGGTGTCATCGTCACGAAGTTGGTCCACAAGCAATTCAAGAGAACGCTTCACCATTTCCATACGATTGCCTTTCTTCATGGAGCCGGACCGGTCAATAACAAAGACCAAGTTGAATGGCTTTCGATCGTCGGAAGAAATCTCCCGTCCTTTCACGCCAATCTGGAGCATCGAGACTCCTTCATTGTGGTTGCCATATCGAGAAGGTGCCATCCGCAAACTCACAGCAAAGTCTCCTTCGGTAGGAGCGGGAAAATCGTGCTCCAACCAATTCAGAAACTCTTCAGTACGAATGGAATCCTTCGGAGGAACGTATCCTTTATTGAGGTAATTTCGTGCAAGAGCCCAAGATGCAGTGTCCACATCAGCCGCAAAAGTAGAGAGCGCATCCAACTCAGATTTCACAAAGGCATGGTCGCCGTAATATCGGAAAAACATCGCTCGCGGACTTTCGTGCGGTCGGCGGCGAATGTGCCGCAAGATTTGGCGCCCGTGGATTTTTTCGCCATGGCCATAAGTCAACTCCCGGCGAGCGCGTTTGTTATCGCCGTCCATAAAAAAGTCTCTGGCTTCTTCCAACTCAGGCTCTTCGGCAACCACTTCTATCGAATCGTAAGAATAGCCAATGGAGGTCAAATCTTGGGTTCTGCGGCGAGTGCTAGGACGATCTTTTTGCTTCGAACTTGTCCTTCCGCCTGCACGGCCCCCATATTTACCCCCTGCACCGCCGCCTATGCGAATGGCTTGTTTGTTAAAGGTGGGCGCCGAAGGAGGGGCGGCACCGCCAACTCCCGCGGTGGCAGGAGCTGAAGGGGCGGGGCTGGAGCTAACCCCCAGTGTCTCGGCCGGTGGGGCAATATAACCCAAGGCAGTCAACCCAGAATCCGCGACCGAGGAAGCCTTTTCAGCCAACCCTGAATCGGAGGGAAGAGATTCCCAAGCTAGCCCCGTCTTCCCTTCGAAAGCGGGGGCATTCTTAGCTGATGCTGAGGTTTCAGACTCAAAGCCAAGCTGTCCTGTTGGTTCCATCAAAGCATAGGCACCCGCAATCACAACCGCGGCAGCGGCCCACCTCATGCGCATTGGAAATCGGAGAGTCTTGCCTGGCTTTGGGTTTGCTTCTTGGAGCAAAATATTGCGTCGCTTTGTGGAGAGAGTTTCACCCTCTCTTTTCGCCGATTTCACTTTTTCGATGACATCCTTCATGGAGTCACAGTAAGCGTGCATCTCGGGATCGCTTGCCATGGATTCCTCCAAAGCTTGGCGATCGCTTTCATTCAATTCCCCGAGAAGGTAGTCGGTCATCCGTTTGTTCTTGTCGTCATTTTGCATTTTCTTTTCTCCTTAGCCTGAGGATGCAACGGAACTTAGCCGGCTGGAAAGGCGGCCCAAAGCTTGATGAACCAACCAACCCACCGTGCCGGGGGCAACCCCCACGACTTCGGCGATTTCCTTGTATTTGAGCCCTTCGTGAATTTTTAGTTGCAAAACTTCGCGTTCCTTTTCAGGCAAACGGTCCATTTCATCGGATACCAAAGCACGAAGCTCGGCACCCTCAGCCACTTCAACAGGGGTTAGAGGCAAGTTTGGTTCAACTGCCTTTTCAACTCTTCCATCTTCACGAGTTTCTTTTTTCATCGCATCCAGACAAAGATTGCGGCAGACTTGGAAAAACCAGGGACCCAATGAGCCGGAACTACCGCACTCCGGCGTTGAGCGCAAAAACCGCAAAAATGTCTCCTGAACCGAATCCTC
>JASMMA010000011.1:0-5684 GCA_030748415.1 Planctomycetota bacterium | reverse complement strand
GGACCCAATGAGCCAGAACTACCGCACTCCGGCGTTGAGCGCAGAAACCGCAAAAATGTCTCCTGAACCGAATCCTCAGCTGCAGCCCGCTCTCGCCGAAACGAAAAAGCAAAGCGAAGGAGAGGAGCCTGCCAGCGATCCACAAGGGTTTCGAAGGCAGAGCAATCCCCTTTTCGATATTGCTCGAGAAGGCATTGGTCCGAGGGTTCAGGAATCACTTTCATGTAGTTTCTAAAAGCTCAACGACGCTGCTCGGAGGAAGTTTGGTCATTTTTTGTGGCGCACCCCGTGGCGGGCAAACACGGCATCCCTGTAATCCAGGATTTGGCGCACAAATGCCCGCTTTTCGCGGTAATTACCAGGAAAGAAACTTCGTTTGAAGCCGTAAACCAAGAGGTCGGATACCTGTTTGGGGCGAAGGCGGAAGGCTTCGATGGCTTTCTCCCATTCCCCGGTAACGGTCGTGCGAGAAATCAGGCGGTTGTCCGTACAAAGGGTCGTCGAAAGGCGCTCCCGCAACATTTTCTTCATCGGATGATCGGAAAGGGAGCGAAGCCCTGGAATCGTTTGGAGATTTGAGGTCAAACAAACCTCAAGCGTGATGCGGCGGTCGGCAATGTATTCCGTGAGTCGTTTGATGTATTCCCGCTTTTTCGAAATGGCCGGGTCGGTGACATGGTCCGCTGAGAAAACCCAGGTGCCGTGCCCGATGCGGTCTGCGTGACACTCCGTGATCGCTTGAAAGATGGACTCAGGTCCGTAGTCCTCCCCTGCGTGAACGGTCTTGCCCAAAAAAGCTTGGTGGGCCAAGGCGTAGGCGCCCTGATGGTCGGCAGCCGGGTACCCCCCCTCTTTTCCAGCGAGGTCCACACCGCAAACAGGAGCCCCATGCTCATCTCGCGCGCGAAGAGATGCACGCACAAGTGCTTCAGAAGCCAAGCCAAACATTTGCTCTTCCGGCATCTCGGGGAAAGCCTCGAACATTGCCTCATAGTTTCGGGAGAAACCTGGCATAAAAAATCGCATCGCGCAAACGACAATTCCTGCGTAAAAGGGAGGTTCAACACCATCCCGAACTTCGGGTCGAGCATTGAAGCCTTTCACGGCTCGTTCAATCCCGTCGGAGACCGCGCGCAATACTTCGACCACGCCAAACCCTGGCCGAGCGTGTAATTGGGGAGCAAACCGAATCTCGATATACCGCACTCCCTCCTCTTGGTTGTCCACACAAAGTTCAAATGCGGCGCGCTCGAGGGCTTCGTGATCTTGAAGGACCGAACAGGTCAAACCGAAACCGTGCAAGTACTCGCCCAAGTTCCGGTAGCGGTCCTTAAAAACTTTCGTGAAGAGCCCCTTCTCAGAATAAGCCGGTAACTTCACCCGCCTTTCCCGAGCCATTTCAATCAAAGATTTAGGGCGAAGAGAGCCGTCCAGGTGGAGGTGCAAATCACTCTTCGGCAGTTCCAACAAAAGTTCACGCGTCAGTTTCATTCCCTGCTAATCTAACAAAGCGATGGTCGATGACCTCCCCTCTGCCTTTTCCCACCCCTATCCCCCGACAGCAGTTCTCTGCGATTTAGGAAAGGTTCTTGTCGATTTTGACCGCAGCCGCTTTCCACGGCGTTTTGCTGAAGTTTTTGCTCGCCCCTTCCCTACTGGGTGCGAGAAGCAACTCGGGGAGTACCGGACTGGCTTTGAAAGCGGGGATTTGGGGGGAAATGCGTTTGCCCAGTCCTGCCTTGAGTTACTGGGATTACATCCTGAAGACCGGGAGGTATTTCAAAAGGTATGGCCGTCTATATTCACCGTCATTCCTGAAACTGTGGACCTCCTTCGAACTTTCGTTGCTCGCCCTAACACCACTTTAGTTGTTGTGAGCGACACCGACCCCTGGCGCGAGCGGGCATGCGCTCAGGATTTTGGATTAGGGGACCTGATGGCTGATGCCGTTTGTTCCTACCAAGCGGATGTTCGCCCAAAGTGGGAGGATTCGTCCATGTGGGAAAAGGCCCGGGTGATTGCTGAGGCTCGTCTCGGCCAGCCGGCTGACCGGGTGATTGCCATTGATGATTTGGAGCTTCACACACGGCGGGCTTTGGAATGCGGAGCGGCGACCCATGCCCACCTTCATACCACTCCGGAGAGCCTCGAAATTTTCTTGGATGGTTTGAATCAATAGCACAACGCTTGCCGCGCCGCTATCCTGTGCGGCCCTTTTGGTTCGGGGAGTGGCGCAGCCTGGTAGCGCACCTGCTTTGGGAGCAGGGAGTCGCAGGTTCAAATCCTGTCTCCCCGACCATTCCTAAAACCAGCTCAAGCTTCGCTTAGCTGCTTTTCTGCAGGAGTCGGCGAGGGATTCTTAGCTATACGGTGGGTGGCGCTGCGCGCCACCGTGGGCAAAGCCCAAAGGCTTTACTTAATCCAGATTTCAAAGGGGCCTATAACACGGACACCCGACCAGGCGGCAATTTCAGGTGGAATTCGTTCGTTAAACACCATAAACATCGGTGGAATATCCGCGCCGTTTGCCAAAGCAGCAAGGGCTTCCTTCTCAGCAGAGAGTCGGCCTTGCTCGGAATAACTTTTCAAATCGCAGGTAAATGCAAAAGGAATTTTCAGAACAACATTGTAGATTCCAGGCTTCAACTTAGTAAATTCCCTTGGAGTGGAAACGCGGCTAGATATTTTGATTTGGCCAGAAGCGATTACTGGAGCCAACAAGCCCAGGTAGGTTAAAAATGAAGGGGCGGAAGGCTTCATTTCTTTCCCGTCCACAACCCAAGTGGGCTCCCCATGAGAGACGAGATAAGGTACAGAAGAAAGATATCGAGCTGCGGAAATTTCCAGCGTCACAATATTCGCCAGAGAAAGTGGAGAAGTACCCTTCTTTACCTTTGGGAGAATTGGGAAAAGCCATTCAACCGCAGCTTCCATCGTTTGAGGATGTGCTTTTCCTAAGGAAAGCGTTTCGTGCCAATCTCTAATGAGTCGTGCAGCTTGGGGGTGGGTAGCATCCCAACCCTCTATTCCCGCCTGTTTAATCGTTTCCAGAACTCGAGAAATTTCTGCAACTTCTTTCTTCTGCTGGATAATAAAAGCCAAGGGCGGGAGGGCTAAGAGAAAGGCAGCTGCGAGCACCGATAAAGTAGGGTGCCGCCTGACCCACTTGCGGAGGCGATGAAACACTGTGGGAGGTTTTGCATGAATGGGTTCATGGTTTCTATAACGATTTAAATCGTCCGCAAAATCCCGCATGGATTGGAAACGGTCCTCCGGGCGTTTCTCCATGGCTTTAAGACAGATGACTGCCAAGTCCCTTGGACAATCTCGTCGAATCGTTCTTGGGTCTGCGGGTTCGTCCAAAATAATTTTCCGAAGCACTTGGATACTTGTGTCGCCTTCAAACGGGCGGTGGGCCGTGAGCGTTTCCCAAAGGGTAACGCCAAGGGAAAAAACATCGGTTCTGCGGTCAATGCCAATCCTTTTTGTCATGGCTTGTTCAGGAGACATGTAAAAAGGAGTCCCTGCAAATTCGCCAAGGCGAGAAAGTTCTAAAGCGTCTTCAACTTGGGCGAGCCCAAAGTCCGCAACTTTGGGTTCGCCATCTTTAGAGAGCAAAATATTTGCCGGTTTGATGTCTCGATGAACCACGCCTTGGTCGTGGGCCACTTGAAGGGCTTGGGCGATTTGAACGAATCGGCTTGCAATTATCGCATAATTATTTGCGGGAATAATCCCTGAACTGCGTTGCTGCGCGATTTCGTCGGAAAGAGTGGCGCCGCCTTCAACAAGCTCTTGCGCAATGAAATGCGCCCCCTCGGCCTGGCCAACTTGGTAAACCGAAACAATATTGGAATGGGTAAGGCGGGCGCCGGCTTCGGCTTCTCGCTGAAACCTCTGCAAGGTGGTCGCTGAAATGGAAATGTGTGGAGCCAGAAGTTTCAAGGCTACCTTGCGGCCTAGAGAAACTTGAACCGCTTCCCAAACCGAACCCATCCCCCCACTTCCAAGTTCGTGGATGAGTTCATAATCCCCAATTCGTTGACCTGAGGAGGGTTGAAACATGGGTTTAGTTTAGCGACACCAACACAAACGCACGGTCGGAGCCGAGGAGACTTAAGGGGGCGATGCGCCGAACCTTTAACCCGGCAGCAGCGAATTCCTCGTGGATTTCTCGCTTGCTCTGCATGAACTTATCTTTGTTCTTGTTTTTGCCCCGTAGCTTTCTGGAAATGCTGTGCAGTGAATAATCAATTTTGACTTGAACAACAAAGCCTTGCTTGGAAACTCGCGAAAGTTCTTTGTAAAGCTCAATGCGCTTTTGGCGGTCAAAGTAATAAGAAAAACGAACTGACACAACAGTGTCCATGGCGTTGTCTTCAAAAGGGAGGCGGAAGGCATCTCCGCGGCAAACGATTCCAGGGATTCCTAGCTTTCCTCGGAAAGCTGTCGCCGCCCCAGACATTTGTGGACTGAAATCGATGCCCACGACATGGAAGCCTCGTTCGTGGTAATACGGAAAGGCTCGCCCGGGGCCACAGGGAATGTCCAACATGGTCTTCACTCCCGAAAGTTTATCGAGGCAGGAGAAAAGAGCGCGGCGCTCGCTC
The DNA here is from genome assembly GCA_030748415.1 of Planctomycetota bacterium. Taxonomy (GTDB): domain Bacteria; phylum Planctomycetota; class UBA1135; order UBA1135; family UBA1135; genus UBA7888. Next base: position 1,074 of record JASMMA010000011.1, on the reverse strand, counting down.
CAAACTTTCATGGCCCCCAAGAAACCTGACTTTTGACGCAATTCCAAATAGGCTTCTGGATTCTGAAAAAGGGGGTTGCCTTCTTGATCGCGCGGCGCAGGTTCGTCCGTGAGTGGAGTTGACGGGTTCATTGAGAAATGAGTTTAGCTATGCGCTGTTGGAAACCGCACCGTTTCAAAATGCAACGAAATCACTCCGAGCAACCCAGGAGAGGAGAGCTGCGCAAAGGAGGGCGGCGTAGATTCCGAGAACATAACCGGCGACTGCGAGGAGAACGCCGACGGGAGCGAGGGCGGGGTGGAAAGCCGAAGCGACAATCGGTGCAGAAGCGGCACCACCCACATTTGCCTGGGAACCCACCGCGGCAAAGAAGATTGGGGCTCTTAAAAGGCGGCGGACTCCCATAAGGATGATGATGTGGAAACACATCCAAAGGGCACCGATGGCCAATAGGCCCAAGTTTTCAGGCTCGAGAACTTTGGAGAACTCTGCCTTGGCACCAATGGTGGCAACTAGAAGATAGAGAAAAACACTTCCCAGTTTGCTTGCACCTGCACCTTCAAGGCGGCGGACCCGAGTAAAGGACAGAATCATGGCAACCGAAGTCACGATAATAATTCCCCATGTAAACTCAGAAACAATGTCACTTTCAGGAAGTTCCGGCGCCCACCATTTTGCAAATGCTGTAATTCCGAACGCTAAACCCAACATGCTCAAAAGATCGGGCAAGTTGGTAGGGCGTTCTACTTCCGCTTGAAAAGATTCGACTTTTTCGCGCACCCGGTCAATTGCTCGACGATCTGCGCCCATCTTCGCATCCATCTCTTTTTCGCGACCCGCGAAACCTAAAAGGAAGGCCATCCAAATGTTTGCAATGGCCACATCAATCACCACCATGAGAGATAAGGTGGAATCGGTGGCCCCCACAGATTCACCAATGGCGGTGAAGTTGGCGCCGCCGCCAATCCAACTCCCACAAAGGGCGGCCAGCCCTTTCCAGGCTTGGTCCCCCATCTCGGTTGGAACCAGACCCTTCAGAATCAAAAATGCCAAGGGGCCTCCAATCACAATACT
>JASMMA010000010.1 GCA_030748415.1 Planctomycetota bacterium | reverse complement strand
GACCGCCGTTTGTTTCCAGTCACCGTACCTGTTTTAATCGAGCGAAATTCCTATTTTGTGATTCACGCGGAAAGCGCGGATTTGCCCGCGCGGGGCAATATGGGCGACTTTCACAAAACGAGAAAGAAGGCTTACGAAGCGATTCATGGCAAACGCAAAAGCGGATCTCGAAAAGCGGTGGCAAACACATTGAGGAAGTTGAAGCGAGTCGTGGATGGGTCGATTTGTTTTCAATCAGATAAGAAGTCCACCTATCGATCTTTGTTGAATAAGTTGTATCCCGAAACGGTGGACACCATTCAGTTTTCGAAATCGTCGGAGCCTCGAATCCCTGGAAGTTTACTTTTTCCCATCAATCAGACCCTGGCCATGATGAGAGATGGGATGAGTCGTTTGGTCCGACGATCGTGGTGTCACGCCAAGAAACGGAGGTCGATTGATGCCCACTTTTGGATTTGGGCGGCGTGGAGGAACTATGTCCGGGGGATTACGGTCCTGAATCTGGAGGAAACACCAGCAATGGTGTTTGGGGTCACTCAGAAAAAGTGGACTGTTGCGGAATTGCTGCGCTGGAAGTTTTTCCGACTTCCTTTTTTTGTCACTTTGTGACCCATCCGATTGTGTCAGTGTCCTAGGGGCGGGGCCTGTATCTTCATCCCCATGCCCACCCTTGCGACGACCGGTGCTGGTGGAGTCTTAGGCCTTGGCTTGGCGGAGGCTCTTAAAAACTTTCCCTGCTTTCAACGGAGCACCTCTCTCGGGAGCCGTTCCCAGCCTTCATTTTGGGAGAATTCTTGGAATCCGATGGACCTTCTCGTTCCTGAAGAACCTCAAAGATGGCTCCAATCCCAAGCACCCCAGCTTCTACTCCATGCGGGCGCCATGACCCGGCTTGATGATTGCGAAGCAAACCCAAAGGCATGCCATAGGACCAACCTAGAGGCAACCCGCGAACTTTGCGCCGCCGCCCTAGAAATTGGAACATCGCTCCTCTTTGTTTCCACTGACCAGGTCTTTGACGGTCGCGCCGAAACATACTCTGAAGATTCCACCCCTTCACCCATTCACAACTACGGCCGCTCCAAAGCTGAAGCGGAACAAATTGTCCTAGAAGCAGGCGGAGTTGTTGCCAGGCTCCCGTTGCTCCTTGGCGGAGAAGCCACCCCCCAACGGAAAGGAGCCGACACCGCCCTCCGCCAATCCATGCAAGCTGGCCAAACCATCAAACTCTTCGAGGATGAATTCCGCGCACCACTCCCCGCATCCTCTGCTGCACAGGGACTTTTGCTTCTCCTCGAAGCAATGAAATCCCCCAACCCTCCCCGGGGCGTATTTCATTTCTCCGGCAATGAACCTGTTAGTCGCCTGCAACTTGGCCAAATGGTGCAAACCGCGCACCATCTTTCTGCCACCCTCCTGCCAACCCAGGCCGCAAGTTGGAATGGCCCCCCGCGGCCGCTCCGACTTGTCCTTACCCATGAAAGAGCAACGGAGGAATTATCCTGGAAGGCTCCGAATCTGCGACAATACCTTTCCGCGGATTCAACACCATGACCGAAACTCAAACTTCAGACCTCCCGACCCGCTACACCCCCGACGCAATCGAGGGTGGAATCTACCAAGCATGGCTTGATAGTGGCCTCATGTCTCCACCAAAAGAGGGGAGTGAGCGCCCGACATTTACCATCATGATCCCTCCTCCCAATGTCACGGGAGTCCTGCATATGGGCCATGCGCTGAACAATACCATGCAGGACATCGTCGCGCGCCACCGCCGGATGCTGGGCTATGACACCCTTTGGATGCCAGGGACAGACCACGCTGGCATCGCAACTCAGGCCGTTGTAGAAAAGAAACTTTTCGCGGAAGAGGGAACAACTCGCGAAGAACTTGGGCGGGAACAGTTTCTAGAAAGGATTTGGGATTGGAAAGAGCATCACGGGAACACCATCCTGACCCAACTCAAAAGATTGGGCGCATCCTGTGATTGGTCCCGGACAAAATTCACACTCGACGCGGACATGTCGCGCGCAGTTCGGGTGAGTTTTTGCAAGTTGTGGGAAAAGGGCCTCGTTTATCGAGGCGCTCGCTTGGTGAATTGGGATTGCAAGTTGCAGACCGCCATCTCTGACGATGAGATTGAGTACAAGCAACAGAAAGGACACATGTGGTACTTGCGATACCCAATCATAGATTCCGATGAGTTTATCACCGTTGGAACTACACGCCCTGAAACTATGCTCGGGGATACTGGCGTTGCAGTCCATCCTGATGATGACCGTTACAAAAAGCTCATCGGCAAAACCATCCTCCTTCCCATTGTGGACCGCGAAATTCCCATCGTTGCCGATGAAACAGTCGAAAAGAATCTCGGGACTGGTGCCGTCAAGCTAACTCCAGGACACGACCCTGCAGACTATGAACGCGGGGCGCGCCACAACCTGCCAATCCTAAATATCCTAAACAAAGATGGCACCCTTAACGAAGAAGCTGGACCTTTTGCTGAGTTGCCCAAGGAAAAAGCTCGCGACGGTGTTGTTGCTTGGTTTGAAGAAAATGGCCTCCTCGAAAAGATTGAGGACATTCAACACAACGTTTCCATTTCGGACCGCTCCAAAACGGCAATCGAGCCTCTCGTCTCTGAGCAGTGGTTCGTAAAAATGGAAGAGCTCGCCGCCCCTGCAATTCGGGCGGTAGAAAAGGGGACCCTTCAGTTCAAACCAGAACGGTGGCGCAAGATTTACCTCGACTGGTTGACCAATGTTCGTGATTGGTGCATATCCCGCCAGCTTTGGTGGGGGCATCGAATTCCCGTTTGGTACGACGAAGATGGAACTCCTGCCGCCTCTGCTAAAGAACTCGAAATTGGGACCCCTCATCCACAAACAGGAAAGCCTATTGTTCGCCAAGACAGTGATGTCCTAGACACTTGGGCATCTTCATGGTTGTGGCCCTTTGCAACATTGGGTTGGCCAGAAAAGGCCGAGGACCTGAATCGCTTTTACCCAACTCAGTTCCTATCCACTGCTCGTGACATCATTTACTTGTGGGTCGCACGCATGGTGATGGCTGGTTATGAATTCCTGGACCATCTTCCTGAGGACGAACGCTGCCCATTCCAAACTTGCTATATCCACGCAACTGTATTGGATGGACAAGGGCGCCGCATGTCCAAGTCCCTGGGGAACGGAATCGACCCCGTTGAAATGATTGAAAAGTACGGCGCCGACGCTGTTCGATATTCCCTCATGATTCTCACCCGCGAGGGGCAGGATGTGAAACTTGCAGAGAACCGGTTTGAACTTGGTCAACGATTCTGTAACAAAATCTGGAACGCTTCCCGATTTACTTTGGGACATCTTGAAGGGGAAATCGCTGACCAAGGGGGCCAAGCCCTCGAAGATCGTTGGATTCAATCGCGACTTGCTGCAGTAACTGAAGAAGTCTCACAAGCCCTAGAATCCTACGATTTTCACGATGCAGCGCAGGCTCTTTATCGCTTCACATGGGATGACTATTGCGATTGGTATGTCGAAGTTGCCAAGCGCCGCTTGCGCTTAGGCGAAGGCGCAGATTCCGGATCCCCCGAAGCAGAAGATGCTGCTCGAGTTCGACGGACCCTCGGCGAAACTCTTTCCGCTCTCCTTCGATTGCTTCACCCCTTTACTCCTTACCTAACAGAAGCTCTATGGGAGCAACTTCCTTCATGTTTCCGGAGCGATGGACTCATCATGGCCGCAACATGGCCAGAAGTTATGAAGCGCGACCCACAGGCCGAGAAGGACTTTCATTGCATTCAAGACGCCGTTCGAGGTTTCCGCAATGTTCGTGCTCTTTTAGACCTCAGCCACTCAGATCGTCCCATCGGTCTTGTAATGGGAGAAAGCCAAGACATTTGTCACCTTTTTGAATCCCAATCTCCTTTGACCAGTTTCTTGGCCGGCCTTGATGGTATAGAAGCCAAGTTGGCTCAAGGTTCCTCCCCACCTTCAAATTCTGGAACGGATATCTTTGATGGGGGGGCTCTCTTTCTGGGCTACGGCGAAGGAACCGACCCTTCCAAACTCAAAGGAATCCTCGAGAAGAAACTTCAGAAAGTCCAGAACGGTGTTTTAGGGATTGAGAAAAAGCTGGGCAATGAACGATTCGTTCAAAATGCCGACCCTGAAATTGTTGAATCCGAGCGCGTGCGGATGGCCGACCTTCAGACAGAGGCCTCGACCCTCAAAGCGAACTTAGCAGTTTTAGCCTAGTCCTCGGGCTCTGGTTCTTTAACCTCAAAGTTGTCGCCATCCCAGGCGCTTTCTGAGATGAGATTGTCGCCCTTTGAAATGGGCACAACAGGGAGAGTAAAGGTGAACGCCTTACGCCCACGCCGATCGAGCACACGAAATTCGAAATCGAAAGTGCCTTTATCTTTGTTGATGACAATTTTATGGTCGGCTTTTTTGGCCGTACCCATTCCAGCTTTTCCACGAATAGGGACCGCAGCAAGTGCGCGGTTAGAATCGGCGGGAAAGAAAATAATGTACTCCGTTTTTGGCGCAAAGGTCATGTCGGAATAGTCGGGCCAACCTTCAGGAGCCTCAAAGTCCTCGGCAGGTACTTCGCCTTCGGTACTCCGAGCGCCAGTTTTTACAATTTCATGTGCCTTCAATGCCCCTTGGTAGGACAAAATCCAGGTACCAGGTACCAAATTAGGGTCGCTCAATGGAATTGTGCTGTGCATGATTGCGATTGGGATGGGGCCTTCTCGAACTGTGTTCTTCGAGAGTTTGGCAATCGAGGATTCATCGATAGCTTTTAGGGGTGTTAAGCCAATGCAGTCATAGCCATCAAAGACTGCATAAGATTCTGGTGGACTTGGATTTGGTAGTCCCTGCCCAGGAGCCTTCCGGGAACCCTCCAGAGAACTCAAGTCTGCATACTTGCGTTTTTCTAGTCCCAGTGTTGAGGAGAAATCGAGCCCCTCTTCAGTGGTTGTCCCGAGAAAACGGGCGTCAATGTCTTCAGCAGCATAAAGGAGGGCATTCGCACAGGCCTCTAGGCTGGAAGCAATTCGAAACCCAACAAATTCAAGCCGTGCAATATTGAAAATCCCATGACGCCGATCCACGCTGGTCCCATAGTCCGGCATGTTGAATGCACCGCCACGAATGACTGGGGCAGAGCCATCAAACGGAGGAAGGATCGTTATCTTTTCTCCATCTTTCCCCTTAATATTAAAACTTTTAAAACCAGGAAGGGGATTGAATCGGGAATCAGTCCATTCCCAGGCATTCCCACAAAGGTCAACGATTCCAAATGAGGAGGCGTTGCCCGGCATGGAGTTCACAGGGAGCAACTTAAAGGACAGGTTTCGAGGCTGGGTCATGGAACAAGCGACTAGCTTGCGGTCAAAATCGCCTCCGTAGGGCCAAGCATGGTCCGAATCGCCTCGTGCGGCTCGAACCCACTCCTCTTCGGTTGGGAGCCGTAGGCCTGCCCACTTGCAGTAGTCCCGGGCATCGTCGTGGCTGATTCCAACGACCGGGGATGTGGCGATTTCAGGGGCCATTTCCCATTTCATGCCCTCGTCTTGCCAATGTTCATCCCACCACTTGGACTTTTTAAGCCCTTCAAAAATCCAGGAAGGGTCTTCCTTTTGCATTGCTTGGATGATGGCGTTTCGCTCATCTGCTGAAAGCACAAGCCAAGTCACAGGTGGCTGGGCACCTGAAGCCAAAACGAAACGAAGGTACATCTCGTTTGTGACCTCGGTGGGCCCAATAGCAAATTTGGCGACATCTACTTGAGAGCGAGGAGTGTCTGCGCCCAACTGCTGGGCTACTCCAGGCTTGGCGGCCATGAGTTTTTTGTAATCCTTAAGGTCTCCACCCAATGTGGTGCGGCCGCCAGGAATTTCCACCATGCCGGTGGTTGGGGATTGAGGGGTAAGAAGAAGTAGAAGGACAGCTTGAAGCATGAGGAAAGGTGCCGGCAAGGGCCTGGCAGGGGGGACAGCGTACTTGAGCCTTGGAATCCAGCCAAGTGATGCCATGGCCACTCTAGACTACTCAACCTCACCGGTTTCCCCTGACTTCCCCGGCGATCCCCCTTGCCCTCCTCCGAGAAGAACCCCATAAGTGCCATCGTGAGCCCATCCTTGGATGGGCAACGGCTAGATCGTGCGTGCACCGAGCTATTGGGGGGGCGGTTGAGCCGCTCTCAGGTCTCGAGGCGGATTCGAGAAGAGTTAGTCACCGTAGATGGTCAGCTCATCACACGGGCCGGCCATACCGTAACCGCAGGGCAAGAACTTCGATTGTCTCCCTTGCCAACCCCTGAAGTGGACTCTGCTCTTCAACCCCTCGTTTTATGGGAAGATGAATGGCTTGCAGTTTTGGATAAGCCATCTGGACTCCCCATGCATGGAAATTACCTTGGAGATCCTCATGTGAGTGTGGCCCGATTCCTTGAAGAAAGATATGGGCATAACTTGCCCACGAATCAAGGTGCAGAGCGCCCTGGAATTGTGCACCGATTGGACAAGGGAACTTCAGGACTTTGTGTTGTTGCTTTTGACCAAGGCAGTTTTTTGGATATTCAACAGCAGTTTGCTGACCGCACGATTCAAAAGGAATATCAAGCGATTTGTTATGGCCGTCCGCGTTTTCAGTCGGACTGGATAGAGGCGCGCCTCGTCCGAGACGAAAAGAGGCCAGAGCGGATGCGTGTAACCAAGAGCCAAAGCCCTGCTACAAGAGATGCCTCAACTTATTGGGAAGTTGTCGAACGATTCGATGGCTTCTGCCATATTTTGGCCCGCCCGAAAACTGGGCGAACGCACCAGATTCGTGTTCACTTGGCTTCCATTGACCTTCCTCTTGTTGGGGACCCCTTTTACCGTGCTCGTAACTTTGGGCCAGGAATGTTCCCCCGAAGTGCGCCCCAAGTGGAGCGCACTTTCTTGCATGCGACCCAACTTTCATTCGAACATCCAGAACATGGAGAGCGAATGCAGTTCGAGTCCGCCCCTGCTGAAGTCATGCAAAACTTTTTAAAATCCTTAAGGACCGAACTTCCAGCACCAAAAGACTCTTGGACATGATGCTATCTTTCAACTCGATTATTTTGAGAGTGGCTTTTGTTAGTTGCGTTATGGTGGTCACACTTTCTGCCCAACTTGGTGGTGAAATTACGGGCGACCCTGCTCAAAGAGCTGGAATGGCCGGTGCAGGAATGGCCACTGCCGGCAGCATTTTTGATGCCCCAACGAACCCTGCAGTGTTGGGGTTTCAGATGCGCGGCAACCGGAAATCACTCCAGGAGTATGCCGGCCGTTTGTTTTGGGGCCCCGTTAGTATCGAATCAACGGATGGTGATTTATATCGCCCCGATGGAGTGATCGGGGGCGGACCCTGGATTGGGGTTGCTAACCGAGTGAGCCCTGAATTTGCTTGGTCATTCTCTCTGGTTCCGGTTGGTGGTGGTTCTGCCAACTATGACCGAATGACTGAATTGAATGTCGCAACCGTTGACCCAAATGACCCATTAAGCGGGCCGGCTCTTCATTCTGTAGAGATGTCCACCAATATGATTCAGCTTGCTTTAGCACCCAGCTTCGCTTGGACCCCTCAGCGCAATCTGTCATTTGGATTCGGTGCATCAGTCCGCTACACCAAGTTGGACTTTCTTTCTGCAACGGATATTGCACTCGAGGACCTAACGGGTGATGCAACATCTTTAGGCTTTCCGACCTATGGAGATTTATTGGATTTTCTTTTTAACCAACAGGCGGGCCGAGGGATTGAAGCGATTCAAGCTGATATTTCTGCCGAAGCTGAGGCCGCATTTCATTCCTTTGCCCACTTTGGGGTCATGTTTGCGCCCACCCGAGATTCTAGATTGAGCGCTTGGTATCGCACGCCCTCAACTTCAAAGTCATTGGACGGAAGTGTCGATGTTGATGTCGAAGCGGACATTGGCGAAATCAATGCACTCTTTGATATTGAAAATGTTGGTAGTTTTGACTTGGCCATCCCTGATGTTTCATTTCCCCAACAGTTGGGGTTTGCTATTCAACAAAAGGTCTCGAGGCGTTCGAGAGTTCATGGGGATATTGTCTGGACTGACTGGTCTGCGGCCTTTGATGGCTGGTCCGCTCAGGTGGCTGGCTCAGACGAAGGCCTGGGGGTTATGGTTGGCCCAGATGGGACCGAGGTTGATATGGGTATGAAGTGGTCCGATACTCTTCGTGTCTCTTTGGGTGCCGAATACGATTTTTTTGAAACCAATTTCCAAAGAGGACTCGATGGACGACTGAAAAAACTGCAACAAGGATTTCCGATAACTTTTCGTACAGGGGTCGGGATATCCAACAACCCGATGCACGAATCGCCCACCATTGGGCTTACCCCCTATAACACGCTCCATGTTGGTATGGGTGTAACCCGCTGGGACTGGATGGGTGGCGATGTCCACCTGGGGTTTGTAACTGCACTACCTGAACCTTGGGAAAGTGGTGAGCACGCAGTCTTGAGCGACCTGGACGATGATATATATCGCCAGTCTCACTGGTCTGTGGTTCTTGGATACCAGACCGCGTTTTAATGAGAAGAGGGTGTGTTTCAATAAAGAACACACCCTCTAAAAAAGAACTCTTACTGCGTGTAGGAAATCGCAGTCGATATGGAAGATCCACTGTTGGACTCTCCTCCGCCGACATAAATGGTCCCGTCTTCCATGAGCTCGACTACGCCACCAGCGTGGTCTTCAGGCATGTCTGCAAGTGAAGTAATCGTGTCATTGGGGACATCGAAAAGCCAGCAGTTATTGTTGGGGATGGGATCCACCAAGTCGCCACTTGCACCACCAATGACGACGACCTTGCCACCACCGATGCTGACACATTCTCCAAAGGCACGATCCCCGAGGAGGGGAGTGAGGGAGCTGTTAGAGGTTGTGGCTGGATCGTAAAGAGTACACCCTTTGATGGGGCCCACATTGAAGATATCACCACCAGCGCCACCAAAAATGGCGACTTCACCGGAGGGTAAAAGAGTTTCAGCAAATAGAGCTCGCTTAATTCCAATCGAGCCTGCGTTTGAGAAGTTGCCAGTGGCTGGGTCATAGATGCTGGCTTGGTTTGAAAAGTCAGGGATTCGAATTCCGAAAATTGTGGTGTAAGTGATTCCACCGGACATCAAAATCCGACCATCGGCCAATGTAACGCAACCGTGACCCGCCTTAGGCTCTGGAAGATTGGGGCCATTGGACCAAGTAAGAGTGGAGGGGTCGAGATATTCAGTTTGTTTGAGGGAAGAACCCAAAAGATCAGCAACATCCGTGAGCTCATGAGCACCACTACCTTCCGTTCCGCCTGCGATGAGCACGCGTCCATCTGGGAGCAAACTTGCGCTTTGGGCAGCGCGATATTTGTTCATTGGTGGAAGAAGAGTCCAGACGCCCGTCGCGGGATCCCAAATCTCGGCGGAGTTTAAAATTTTAGTGAAGTAGTCCCCGTTTCCTTTTTGGCCACCATAGGTCACTCCTCCAGAGACAAGCACGCGACCATCTTGAAGGACCGTTGTGGCATGAAAGGCTCGCGACTCATTGAGAGTTGCAGGTAGAAGAGTTGTCTCTCCGGTATTGAGGTCGTAAATCCAAGTTTGGTCAGAACAAGGGTAAGGGGTTTGGACATCAGTCATGAGGGCAGGACCACCACCACAAGCAAAAACTTTAGTTGCGTTGCCGTTCGGGCCTCGCTCAAGAACATCCCAACCAATATTGGCGACGGCTGTGGGTAGGTCAGAGCCCGCTGATTGCCAGCGATTGTTGAAGTTCAAGTTGAACCAACGGATATTGCTAAAGCTATCGTATTCATTGACTCCGCCTTGGCCCGGCTTGGAAAGGGCTTGAAACCAAATGTCCCGGTCAACCAAGGTGGGAACATTGGGGATGGTGAATGGAATGGACACATTGCCGTTCGCATCAGCCATTCCGGTGAAATAATGGCCTTGGCTTGCCAAATCCACTCCAATTGCCAATGCGTCGTTAGGGTCACCCGTCTGGGCAATAAGCGCATTGCTTCCAGTGTTTTGGAAGGATGGAAGGACTGCACAAACAGTGCTAGGGGTTGCTCCAGAAATGGTTGCCGTGCATGGGCCACCAAGGACATCACCATAGGTCATCAACTCAGCGGTTGCATTGGCCTGGGCGAAAAGAGGAGTCGTCAAGAGCAGGAAAGGAACAAGAATAGTCTTCATTATGAGGGATGTTCGGGGGAGGGTTTAAGGGAACCCAGGGGGCCTCCACACTCTAACAGGAGTTGGGTCGGAATGAAGGGTAGAATGACTCCCGATGAGTAAATCCACCTCCCAGTCGGGGCGAAAGGCCAAGTTTTTGACTGCTTCAGGGCTATCTGTTCCTGAATGTGCCCTCCCAGGTGATGCCTCGCCGCCTGCTGATGGCCCGGGGGAGTACCCCTTCACGCGTGGAATCCACCCAGGAATGTACCGAGATCGGCTCTGGACCATGCGCCAATACGCAGGGTTCAGCTCTGCCAAAGCGACCAACGAGCGCTTCCGTTATTTGCTTGAGAGGGGGCAGACCGGGCTCTCGGTTGCCTTCGACCTTCCGACCCAGATGGGCTACGAATCCGACCACGAGCTGGCAATCGCTGAAGCAGGCAAAGTGGGCGTTGCCGTGAACTCCTTGAAAGATTTCGAGCAACTCTTTGATGGCATCCCTTTGGGTGAGGTTTCGACATCCATGACGATTAATGCGACGGCTCTTCCCGTCTTTGCCATGTATGTTGCTCTCTGCAAACGCCAAGATGTTCCTGCTGAGCGCATTCTTGGAACCGTTCAGAACGACATTTTGAAAGAGTTTGTTGCCCGAGGGAATTATCGTTTTGGCGTAGAAGCATCGATGCGGCTGACCACGGACCTTTTTCAATTTCAACAGGCCGTTGCCCCTCGGTTCAATCCCATATCTGTATCGGGTTACCACATGCGTGAAGCAGGTTGTACCGCTATTCAAGAGATTGCTTTTACCTTAGGTGATGGCGTTGCCTACCTTGAAGCCGCACGCACTGCTGGGCTTGACTTGGGCGCAACCGCCAAGCGTATGTCTTTTTTCTTCAATGGCCATAACGAGCTGTTTGAGGAAGTTGCCAAGTTTCGTGCCGCTCGCCGAATGTGGGCCCGAATTGTGAAGGAAAGGTTCGGTGTCGAAGACCCGCGCGCCCAGAAGCTGCGCTTTCACACACAAACTGGGGGCTCCACTCTGACTTCCCAGCAGCCTCTTGTAAATTCAGCAAGGGTAACCCTTCAAGCGCTCGCCGCAGTTTTGGGTGGAACTCAATCTTTGCACACCAACAGTTACGACGAGGCGCTTTCTTTGCCATCTGAAGAATCGGCTTTGTTGGCCTTGCGCACCCAACAAGTGATTGCCCATGAGTCCGGCGTGGCCGACATTGCAGATCCCTTAGGCGGCGCACCCTTCGTCGAGAAAATGACCGATGATGTCGAAGGGGCTGCAATGACACTCATGTCCAAAGTTGACGAAGAGTTTGGAGGAATGGTTGGTGCAGTTGCCGCCGGTTTTGTTCAGCGCGAGATTCACCGGGAAGCTGTGCGCCACCAACAGGGTGTTGAGTCCGGCGACCGCGCTGTCGTTGGAGTTAACCAATTCGTGCTCCCCGAAGAAAAGCCGGCCCAAGTTTTCCGGCCGGACCCCTCTGCTAGGAATGAAATCTTCGATGGTCTTTCTGCTTGCCGCGAAGGGCGTGAAGACCAGCTCGCCAAAGAATCTTTGGAACGCTTGGCGGCTGCAGCCCAAACTGATGCCCCACTCGGGCAGGAGGTTCTTGAGGCAGTTGAAGCCTACGCAACCATTGGCGAAATATGCGGAGCCTTGGAAACGGTCTTCCCTCTTTATCACCCACCATCCCTCTTCTAGGGTAGGGACCAAGAATGGGAACTCAAGCTGCATTCATCGGATACGGACGCTTCGGGAGCGCATTTGGCGAACGACTCCTCGCCACCGGTGCCACGGTACGCGCCTTCGATGTAGGAACTCCGCCGCCTCCCAAACGCCGGGCCAACAGTATGGCTGAGGCTTTGGAGGGGGCCGAGTTTGTGGTGATTGCTGTGCCTGTACCCCGCATGGAAGAAGTCATGCAAGAGGTGCGACCACTTCTAAAACCTGGACAAATTGTTCTGGATGTTGGGTCTGTTAAGTCTGGGCCTGCTCAATGGATGGGCAGGATTTTTGGTGAAGAAATTCCATGGGTGGCAACCCATCCGCTTTTTGGGCCAATTTCATTAGCTTTGGGGGAACCTTTGAGGGTGGTGCTTTGCCCAAATGAAAGCCATCCTGAAGCTGTAGCCAGAGTTTCTGCTCTATACGAGTCGGTCGGGGGGATACCCGTCTCGATGGACCCTGAAGAACATGATCGGGAAATGGCTCAAACTCACGCCCTCACCTTTTTTATTGCAAAGGGCTTCATGGAAGCAGGGGTGGATTTGGAATCCCCCAATGCGCCTCCTAGCGCCAGGGCCATCGCTCGCGTTGTAGAAGCGGTGCAACGGGACGCGGGCCACCTTTTTGCAGCCCTTCACCGAGAGAACCCCTATTCCGATGAAGCGCGGCGTGGCTTGTTAGACGCATTGGCCCGTGTGGATCGTGCCCTCACTTTGCCTGTTGATGAGGGGGGCGAAGACCCAGCGCTCGTTCCTGAAATCCTCAAAATTGCCTCTTCGCCAGAGACCCCGCAGCCCCTTTTGGAGGCACGGGAGGTCATTGACCAATTGGACCAAGAACTCCTGGACTTGCTTGCTCGCCGTGCAGTTTTGTCTCTTCGCGCCGCCCAGGCTAAGGCCGATGTCGGGCGAGGGATTCGGGATGCCGGCCGGGAACAGGAACTTCTTCAACGCCGCCGCCAAATGGCGGACGAACGCGACATGGATCCAGTTGCCGTGGCTGAAATTTTCCAAGCAGTCCTTCGATTTTCACGCGCCCACCAGGCCCGCCGCGGGGAAAAGTCATAATAGGCTTATGACCAAAACTGAAGCCCCACTTGATTTCATTCGCGAAATCGTTGCCGCCGACCTTGAGAGCGGGAAGCATGCCGTACCTGTGACTCGCTTCCCCCCCGAGCCCAATGGCTACCTTCATATTGGACATGCCAAAGCGATATGTTTGGTATTTGGTATTGCTGAAGAGTTTGGTGGAAAGTGCCACCTTCGTATGGACGACACAAATCCCGAAAAGGAAGAGGCCCACTACGCTGAAGCGATTGAAAGGGACATTCGTTGGCTTGGCTTCCAGTGGGACGGCGATGTCTGTCACACTTCAGACTACTATTCCACCTTGCATGAATGGGCGGTGCATCTCATTCAGGAAGGCAAAGCTTATGTGGATGAACAAACTGCTGAAGAAATGCGCGCGAGTCGCGGAAGCTTGACGGAACCTGGCACCAATAGCCCATTTCGAGACCGCCCTGTTGAAGAAAACTTGGACCTGTTCGAAAAGATGCGGGTGGGTGAACTCGAAGAGGGGGCATGCGTCCTGCGAGCAAAAATCGACATGTCTTCCCCTAACTTGAACCTGCGCGACCCTGCCCTTTATCGAATATTGAAAAAGGCCCATCCGCGGACTGGGGATGAATGGTGCATCTATCCCATGTACGATTTTGCCCACGGACAATCAGATGCAATTGAGGGAATCACGCACTCTCTTTGTTCATTAGAGTTCGAAAATCACCGTCCTCTTTACGATTGGTTTGTTGAAAACCTTCCTGTTCCTCATACCCCACGGCAAATCGAGTTTTCTCGACTAAACTTAACGGGAACCGTCATGTCCAAGCGAAAATTGCTCCGCTTGGTTGAGGAACAAGTTGTTGAGGGTTGGGATGACCCTCGTATGCCCACTTTGTCAGGCTTGCGTCGGCGGGGATTTACTCCAACTTCTATTCGAGATTTCATTGCCCGTGCTGGTGTGACGAAAACTGCCCAAACTATGGACTTGCGTTTGCTTCAGCATTGCCTGCGCCAAGATTTGGAGCACTCAGCAGAAAGGCGTATGGCAGTTCTTAACCCACTAAAGGTGGTCCTGACTGATTACCCTGAAGGGAAAACTGAGGAAATGGAACTGCCCAACCACACGGCTCGACCTGAGCTGGGAAAGCGAAAGCTTCCCTTTTCGCGCGAGTTTTACATTGAACAGTCCGACTTTCTTGAAGATGCCCCAAAGAAGTTCTTTCGTTTAACTCCTGGAAAGGAGGTCAAGCTCCGTTATGCCTATGTCATCAAATGCGAAGATGTCATTAAAGATGAAGATGGAAACGTGGTGGAGCTTCATTGCACTCATGACCCGGATACCCGACACGGCTTGCCCAAAGACCGAAAAGTGAAGGGCATTCTCCACTGGGTTCCTGCTCAGGAATCGCTTGAGTGTGAAGTTCGGCTCTATGATGAACTCTTTAGCACGGAAAACCCTGATGGTGAAGAAGATTTCATGTCCGTTTTGAACCCCGACTCATTGAAAGTGATTCAAGCTCGATGCGAACCTTCCCTGCTGGAAGCCAAGCCAGAGGAACGGTTTCAGTTTGAACGCAACGGGTACTTTGCTGTGGATGTGGATTCCAAACCTGGTGCTCCTGTGTTCAATCGATCGGTTTCCTTAAAGGACTCCTTCTCAAAAAAATAACCCCAAAGGGGAGCTTATTGAATGAGGGAGAAATGAACAGAAGGGGTGCGTGCGGTACTCATTAGGTTCTTGAACTCTTCAATGAGTTCCGGATGATGCAAGGCTAGGTCGCTGGTCTCGTAAGGGTCGGAGCTTAAGTTAAATAATTGAAGAGGGGCATTGGGCTTCGCTCGAAGCGCTTTCCAGTCTCCCTTTCGGATGGCTTGCCATTTGCGGCCGGTTTCCCAATAGAGGAAGTCATGCTGCTTTTGGTCTTTTGAGTTTCCGAGTAAAGTTGGGAGAAAGGAAAGTCCATCCTTGTATTGGCTTCTTTCAACTCCAGAAAGGGCAAGGGCAGTCGCCGGAAAGTCCCACTGGGCAGAAAGGTGGTCGCTTTGAGTGCCAGCTGGAATTTTTCCAGGCCATCGTGCCAACATGGGGACCCGAATCCCGCCCTCAAAGAGTTGAGCCTTTCTCCCTCGAAGTCCGGCACAAGAATTGAAAAAATCACGATCAACGCCGCCCACCCAAGACGGCCCGTTGTCCGAGCTGAAAATGACAACAGTGTTCTTCTCAAGCCCATTTCTTTTTAGCTCAGCCAGAATTTTCCCCACATTCTCGTCCATGCGAGAAATCATGGCGGCATAGGCGGCGCGAGGTCGAAAGTGGGGGAGGTAGCCTTTGTCGCCAAGATAGGGTCCCTTTTGGTCCCACTCTTCTGGGTATTCAGCAAGAGAATCCTCGGGCACTTGAAGGGCAAGGTGAGGGATGGGTGTTGCATAAACCAAACAAAAAGGCCCCCCTTTTTCTTGGCGAATAAAGCTGAGGGCTTCTTCAACCATAAAGTCAGGCGCATAGTCCTTTTGGCTCCATTGTTTGTATGTATCTGGATTGCTTATATCTTGGCCAGGGCCAACTTTTTGATGAGCTGAGAAGGAAGAGTTTTGAAGAGGGTACTTCTCTTGATTCTTCCAAAGGTGGGTCGGGTAGTAATTGTGCGCTTCTCGCTGGCATGTATATCCAAAAAAGAAATCAAAACCCTGGGTTGTGGGGTCTCCTTCAGATTGAGTCCAACCTAAGCCCCACTTTCCAACAAAGCCCGTTTGGTATCCCCGCTCTTGAAGGAGTTCCCCAACGGTTTCTTCGTCCGCAGGAAGAGGCCGTTGACCCTCTAGAGTTGGGTCATTCCAAACATCTCCCCGAGCGGTCATTTCATCGTTGTCTCGAATGGCCGCATGCCCGGAATGTTTGCCCGTAAGAAGAATGCACCGAGTAGGGGCGCAAACCGCACTCCCTGAGTAGTGGCTTGTGAATCGCATGCCCTCAGAAGCCAGTCGGTCCAAGTTCGGCGTTTTTATTTTTGTTTGGCCGTAACTCCCCAACTCCCCATAACCGAGATCGTCGGCAAGGATGTAAATAATATTAGGGGGACCAGTTCGTTCGGATTCGAAACCAGAGCAACCCAAGAGGGTTCCTGAGATGGTTATTGCGAGAAAGAAGAACCTCAAGAATCCAAATTCGTATCCACAAGTTTTAAGATTTCAGTTTCTGCCAGGACGGCCTGAGCTGAAATTTCTGAGGCGCGCAGCAGGAGTTCCTGTCGCTTGGGTTCGTCTTTCAAATCACTGGCATTGATGCGAACATTTAGGTGGGCACCCATGACAGCCGAACGGGCGCAAAGAGCCGCGACACCTGCATCCGAAAGGGATGCTTGTAGTCCAGATTTTGCCATTTCCTTGGCGACGACCATGGACTCATGGGAAACTTCCATTACGCGGAGGGGAACCTCAATCGCATAAAGGACCGCTGACTGAATGGCCTGCTCTTTCACTTCCTTTTCAGCATCGCTTCCGTCTGGCAATCGCCAGGCTTCCATAACTGCTGTGAAGGAGTCGGTGTCTTCATCAATTAAATGCAAGAGCTCGTCTTGGCAGGCTTTTCCTTTTTCCGCCCAATCCGAGAACTCATCCCAGCGCTCATCCCAACCTCGTTTGTGGCTGGACAAGTTTGCGACCATGGACCCAAGAGCTGAGCCAAACGCACCCAAGGCAGCCGAAACAGAACCGCCGCCAGGAGCGGGGGATTCTGAAGCTGTTTCTTCTGTGAACCCCCGGACGGATAAATCGCAGAGGCGTTTTCTTGAGTCCATTGCTTGAATGGCGTATTCGATGATGGCCTTCTCGGGTTCGAAAGGCTTCAATTCATTGAGGCCCATTGACGTAACCGCAATCTTGATGAGTTCCCGATCCGAAACCCCCGTGGAGCGGCTTTGCTTTCGAAGATAGTGTCGGCCAGCATCCAGCATCGCGGACAGGGGAATCAAACCGACTAATTCCGAACCTGTTACTCGAACGCCGCGGGATTGAGCTTTTGAACAAACTTCATCAAAAGCAATGTGGACCGGAGTCTCGGCGATATCAGTGAGATTCATCGAGACTTGGCAAATGCCAAACTCTTCAATAAACCAGCCGATTCCTTTACATGCAGTCAAACTTCCAGGAACCCAAACGGTTTTCCCATTTTCATCTCGAACAATCTCACCGGTCAAGGGACAAGGTTCTCGTTTGATTCGACCTTTCTCTCGAACATCAAAAGCGATTGCGTTCGCGCGGCGGGAGGATGTTGTGTTGAGGTTGACATTGTAGGCAACTAAAAAGTTACGAGCACTGACAGCAGTGGCTCCGGTGCGGGCCTGAAAGGTAGAAGGTCCAAAGTCCGGGGCCCATTCGGGATCCTTGAGTCTTTCAGCTAATGCTTCGTATTCGCCAGCTCGAACAACGGCCAGATTTTTCCGTTCCGGGCGAGTTGCAGCGTGTTCATAGCAATAAATAGTGAGCCCGGCCTCTTCGCCAAGTCTGCGACCCAGCTCGCGAGCGTATTCCACGGTTTCTTCCATGCTCACACCAGAAACAGGAACAAGAGGGCAGACATCCATTGCGCCGAATCTTGGGTGCTCACCTGTATGCTTGGACATGTCGATGAGTTCGGTCGATTTTTTTGCAACGGCAACTGCAGCATCTAATACTTTTCCAGGTTCACCTACAAAGGTGACCACTGTTCGATTGGTTGCTGCGCCTGGGTCAACATCCAGCAAGTTGACGCCGTCGGCTTCGCGGACAACCGCCGCAAGAGCTTCGATAATTGCAGGGTCTCGTCCCTCCGAGAAATTGGGGACACATTCGATGAGTTTTTTCATGAGATTGACCGAGTAGGTTTTTGAGCAGGATACCGAAGCGGTAAAGGGTCAGGAAGTTGAGGCCATGGCTTGGCGGAAGACATCCGGCGTGTCAGCTGTTGATTTTGTTTTGGAGTCCCACCAAACCATGGCGGCTTCCGCCTCAGCAAGGGGGAGGCCAGATGAATCCAGAACCCGGTATGCCTGGTGGAAAGAGCGGTTGCCAACATGGGTTGTCGCCATTTCAACG
This sequence comes from Planctomycetota bacterium, assembly GCA_030748415.1. GTDB lineage: Bacteria > Planctomycetota > UBA1135 > UBA1135 > UBA1135 > UBA7888. The sequence goes on along the minus strand of JASMMA010000010.1, from coordinate 90,997 downwards.
GTGAGTTGGGCGGGTCCATGAGCAGGAGAAAGGAAACGGATATTTGTTTGCCCAAGTAGAAACCCAAAACCAGCTTTTTTTTCGTAAAGACCCAAATCCTGAAAATATTGAAATCGTGCCTCTTCTAGGAGATTTAGAAACACGGCATTATTCACAACCCCGACCTTGTCCTCATCAGACCAGCGAGTTTGGACGGTGCAACGGAATGTGAGCTCTTCAGATGGGGGGACGGTGGGGGCATCCATGCGGCGATACTCTAGCCTCGCACATCTATACTTCGCCTTCGGAGTCGTTCTCCGCCCCCGCCATGAACCAAATCCAAGGAATTGATCACATCGCCATCGTTGTGGAAGATCTCGATGCTGCTCTTGAGGTGTGGCGCGACCGTTTGGGGTTGCGCGAGGGTAAGCGGGAGGTCGTTGATGACCAAGGTGTAGAAATCCAAATGATGTACGCCGGAAAAACGCGTGTGGAGCTGGTTTGCCCCTTAAGTTCCGAGACTCCCATTCAGGCTTGGCTCGAGAAAAATGGTCCTGGTCTGCATCACTTGGCGCTTGCGGTTCGTGACTGCTCAGCCGCCATTCAAGAAACAGAATCCGCCGGCGCGCGCATGATTGATTCTAAACCTCGAAGTGGTGCCCATGGCACCAACATTGCCTTTGTTCACCCTAAGAGCACCGGCGGCGTTCTCACCGAATTTGTTGAAGGTGGCGAAGAATGACTAAAGACATTGTTAAACGATTGGATGAGTTGCGTGAGGCAGCTGTTCTGGGTGGTGGACAAAAACGAATCGATGCCCAACACGCCAAAGGCCGCTTGACTGCCCGGGAGCGCATTGACCTTTTGTTAGATCAAGGAAGTTTTGAGGAAATCGGTGCACTTGTAACTCATCGCTGTGCCAATTTTGGAATGGCTGACCAGAAAATTCCCGGCGATGGAGTTGTTACCGGTACCGGGAGTATCGATGGTCGCCCAGTTGCTGTTTACTCTCAAGACTTTACCGTTTTTGGCGGTTCATTAAGTGAAGCATACGCGCAAAAGATTTGCACTTTGATGGATTTAGCCATAAAGCTTGGAATCCCCATTATTGGCCTCAATGATTCTGGGGGGGCGCGAATTCAAGAGGGAGTTGTTTCTCTTGCGGGTTACTCGGACATCTTTTTGCGGAACACTTTGGCTTCAGGGGTTGTACCTCAAATTTCCGCAATCCTTGGCCCATGTGCCGGAGGTGCAGTTTATTCTCCTGCATTGACGGACTTTATTTTCATGGTGGACGGCAGTTCTTATATGCATATCACCGGACCTGATGTTGTGAAAACGGTAACCCACGAAGATGTAACTTCCGAAGATTTGGGTGGCGCGACTGTTCATGAATCCGTTTCGGGTGTTAGCCACTTCACTTGTTCCGACGATGCAGAATGCATGGCCCGTATTCGGCGGTTGCTTTCGTTTCTTCCTCAAAACAATGCAGATGATTCTCCTCAAAAGAACACGGATGATCCTGCCCAAAGGAAATCTCCCGAGTTGGACTCGTTGGTTCCGGAGTCTCCAAACCAACCATATGACATTAAGAAAGCAATCCTGCCCATCGTGGATGACGGGGATTTCCTTGAAGTTCAGGAGGCCTATGCCCGGAATATCGTTTGTGGGTTAGCTCGATTAGGTGGCAGGAGTGTCGGCATTATTGCGAACCAGCCGGCGGTATTGGCTGGTGTGTTGGATATTGATGCGAGTGTAAAAGCAGCGCGCCTGATTCGGTTTTGCGATGCTTTCAATATTCCAATTCTGACCTTTGAAGATGTCCCTGGTTTCATGCCGGGAACTTCTCAAGAGCATGGTGGAATTATTCGACATGGCGCAAAACTTCTTTATGCCTATTGTGAGGCCACAGTTCCCAAGCTCACTGTAATTACTCGAAAGGCATACGGCGGAGCTTATTGCGTTCTTTCATCCAAGCATATTCGTGGCGATTACAATGTGGCTTGGCCGACAGCGCAAATTGCTGTTATGGGTGCAGAGGGAGCTGCCAAGATTATTTTCCGGAAAGAAATATCCTCTGCTGAGGACCCAGCAGCGAAAGAAGCTGAAAAGATTGAGGAATACGAAGAGCGGTTTGCCAACCCGATTGTTGCAGCGGAAAGGGGGTATGTGGATGATGTTATTCGTCCCTCTGAGACTCGTGCTCGCCTCATTCGGGCCATGGAATTGCTCAGAACGAAACGCGATACCAATCCACCAAAGAAGCACGGTTCGATTCCCCTCTAAGTCAGTATGAGCGAAGCCCCACCTTTTAAAAAGCTTCTTATTGCCAACCGCGGCGAGATTGCGGTTCGGATTTTGCGAACCTGCCGCGAGCTTGGAGTGCGAACGGTTGCTGTTTACTCCGAGCCTGACCGCCAAGCTTTGCATGTTCGTTATTCTGATGAAGCTTATTCCTTGGGGGGTAAAACACCAGCTGAGTCCTATCTTCGAGGTGATGCAATTTTGGAAATTGCCAAGCAGTGTGGGGCGGATGCCATTCACCCTGGCTTTGGTTTCCTCGCTGAAAATGGTGAGTTTGCCCAAGCAGTGACCGATGCAGGCATTTGCTTTGTGGGTCCATCGCCGCATGCCATGAAAGTTATGGGGGACAAGCTTTCCTCCCGCCAAGCCATGGTTGCCGCTGGTGTTCCGGTGGTACCCGGTGCAACGGAACCATCGATTAATGCTGAAGCCGCCGCCACTACTGCCGAGGGAATTGGGTACCCCGTGATGTTGAAAGCGTCGGCTGGCGGCGGTGGAAAAGGAATCCGAATCGTCCGCCAACCCGATGAGATGGAGTCTGCTTTCAATACTGCAAGCGGGGAAGCAACATCAGCATTTGGCGATGGCCGAATGTATGTTGAGAAGTTTGTAGAAGAGCCTCGGCACGTTGAGGTTCAAGTTCTAGGCGATCGGAGTGGCAAAGTTATTTTTGTTGGCGAACGCGAGTGTTCGATTCAGCGGCGACACCAAAAGCTCATTGAAGAATCTCCATGCCCCGTTGTTGATTTGGAAATGCGGCGCAAAATGGGGGAAGCCGCCGTTGCCGCCGCAAAGGCAGTTGATTATGTGACTGCCGGCACAGTCGAATTTTTGTGGTCGCGAGGCGAGTTTTATTTCTTGGAAATGAACACTCGAATCCAAGTAGAGCATGGAATTACCGAAGAAGTTTACGGTATTGACCTCATTGAATGGATGTTGCGCACTGCAGCTGGAGAAGAGTTGCCTTTCGAGAGTTTTGATGAACCTCGCGGGCACTCTATTGAGGTGAGGCTAAACGCGGAAGACCCTGAGAAAGGGTTTTTGCCTTCAATTGGAAAGGTGAACAATCTTCGTTTGCCTGGTGGGCCTGGCGTTCGTGTGGATTCTGCCCTTTACCGTGGAATGGAGGTAACTCCTTACTACGATTCCATGTTGGCGAAGTTGATTTCGACCGGTCCTTCGCGAGCCCATGCGATACGGAGAATGGAACGAATGCTTCGGGAGCTCTATGTCGGCGGCCTAACCACGTCCGCGAACATTGCCCTAGAAGTGCTCTCTTCGGATGAGTTTCAGTCTGGAAAATACGACACAAGCACACTGGAAAGCATGATGGAGAATGGCCGCACCCCAGACCACTCGTATCGCGAGCCTGCCGCCATCATTGCGGCACTCCATCGCCACCATGAGGCCAAGCGCCAAGCGATACGGCCCAGTAGCAGTTCCAGTGGCGGACAAGATCCTTGGGTTTCCGCTGGCCGCCGCTCGCAAATGCGTGGAGGCTCTGTCCGATGAAGTATTTCGTTGAAGGTATGGATGGCTACCAAGTCGAACTTAACTTGGAAGACCTTGGAAGCGGGCGGTACGAAATCAAAGTAAATGGGAAAACGATTGAGGCGGATATCTCAAGCGTGGATCGCTTAGGCCAATACACAATTGGGCTCGACCACGAAACCTATGCCGCCAGTATTGAACAAAACGGCGACCCAACAGACTTGCATGTTGGCATTGCTGGAGGTCGCTGGCATTTTCAGGTTCTGGATGAACGGGAAAGAGCAGCAAGTGAACTTTCTGATGCCGCAGGTGGAAAGGCTGAATCTGTGAAAGCACAGATGCCCGGACTGGTTGTTGAAATAAATGCTTCCGTTGGAGATGTGCTCGAACCAGGGGGCGCGCTCCTTGTCCTCGAAGCCATGAAGATGCAGAACGAGGTTGTTACTGAGCAAGGCGGCCGAGTTTGTGAAATCTCGGTGGAGGAAGGCCAGGCCGTTGAAAGTGGTGCCCCGATGGTGCGCCTGGAACCTGTTGAAGAATAGCGGTTCTTAGCGTTCCACTAAGTTACTTCGAAGTTTGGGCGGAAGGATATTTTGAAGCCCATCCTCGAGCAACTCAATCTTGCACTCCGAAACCAAGCGTTTGATTTCTTTGCGAATGTCTTTTCCTTCCTTCTCCATTTCCATTAGCTCGGGAAACATAACCAATATATGCCGCACATGAGTTAGGTCATCTTTGGGTTCGGGTTTCTGTTCATAAGCAGTAACTTCAATAAAGTGATAGCCATAAACAGTTAGGAATGGAGCCGATACTTGGCCCGTCGAAAGAGTGTGGGAGAAACGGTCGAATGGTTGAACGGCAATCTCGCGCCCAAAGACATAAGCCCCATCTTTTGGCGAATCGTCTTCTTTGTCATCAGAAAATTCAGCAACGACTTGAGTCCAGTTTTCAAGACCTGCAACTTTTCCTAATGCAGTTTGAATTTCTTTCTCCATTTCAGGGAGGCTAGTTCCAAAATGAGCCTGCATGACTGCGCGTGGGACGAGGGCCTGAACGGCATCCCTTAAGAGGATGTCGGTGCTTCCATCCCGAAAACTTCTGTAATAGCGAACCAAGGAATTAAGTTCGCTTGACATGATGGGAAAACCATCAACTTTAAGAAGTGGCCGATTCGTTCTAAAGGGAGCAGGCCTCGAATCGGTGGGCCGAGGTTGCGACGGATCCAATAGGTTTTGCGCGGGGTCTGGCAGCCCTTGAAGAGAGGTTGGAAGGGAGCCGTTCGGGAGCTTCGTTTGTCCGCCCAGAGGTGCTGGATCCTGCCGAATCACAGGTGGGGGGCCGGTTCGCCTTCCGCCGGATTGTGCAACAAGAGAATCTGCCACGAACAGGAAAAGAGCTAAGGCTAAAATTTTATTCATCGTCATCGGAGTATCCAAGATGAGAAAGGGCTTCTTTGGTGGCATCATCTACAGCAGCTTCAGAGGCAGTCATTGCATTTGCAGAGAACCGAGCGTGGGCATCTTCTAAGGATTCTGCAAGGCGTTGGGCCTCTTCACTTGAAGAGTCAACTACATTTTGTTCGGTAGGATCGGTGGGCAAGTAAAAGCGTTCCGAGTCTTCGCCTTGAAACACGGCATGTAGGAGGGTGCCTGATGCTCCGCGCATGGAGCGAGCCCAATGCCCCCCCCAATGAACTTCAGAGAATCCTTCTCGAGGTGAAGGCTCATCTTCCAGAGGTAGGCTTGCCCCGCTAATGTTTGAGGGCGAAGAAACATCCAGAAGAGCCAAAAGGGTTGGAAGAATGTCCACGCTTCGAACTTGGGAAGAAACGCGTACTCCTTCTGGGAGGTGCCCCGGCCAAGAAAGGATCAGGGGAACATGAATCAGTTCCCTGTGCAACGAATGGCCATGCCCCCATCCACCGTGATCAAAAAATTCTTCGCCATGATCGGATGTGACCACCACTAAAGTGTTCTCCAATTCACCCCGTTCCTCTAATTCATCCAAAAGCTCGCCAATGCGGGCATCGACCTCGTGGATGCAAGCATCATAATTGGCAAGTAGGTTTTCTAGCTCGCCTTCTTTGGGCTGAGGGCCGGAAACAAAGGGTAGGAAGAGTGTTTCTTTTCCAGAGGGGAACCAAACGCCATCAGGAGAGGGGGGGTTGTTGAAAAGTTGGTGTTCTTTTGCGGGTTCATAAGGAGCGTGAGGTTCCATGTACTGCAAGTAGCCAAACCAGGGGTCTTCTTGAACATCGTCCATCCAGGTCAGGAACTCACTATTTATTTGGCCAGCGGTCATGCCATGTTGGTATGGATTGCCTTGGGGCATAAAGGGCCAGAAGGCAAGAGACCGCAAAAAGTCCCAGGGAGTTCTCCAAAAGTGAAGGTCTTTCACGAAAATGCGGCGGAGTCGGTGGAAAACTTCAGAACCCGCAAGTTGAAATGCAGGGTTCACAATAGAGCCGCGAAAGCGTTCGACACCAGAACCGAACCCGTAAGTAGGAGACAGGAATGTATTTGCCGACATGAGTGCTGTTCGCCAACCAGCTTCGTGCAAAATTTCATGTAGAGTGTTGGCTTCGTCTGGAAGACTAGAAGTGAAGTGTTCAACCTGATGGGTAGGTGGATATAGAGATGTCAGGATGCTCGCGGTTGAGGGTTTTGTATGAGGGGCTTGCGATATGCACTCTTCGAAAAGGACTCCTTTTTGGGAGAGCTGGTCAAGCCTTGGTGAGGTAGGGCGCTCATAGCCGTAGCAACTCAAATGGTCGGCACGGAGGGTGTCGATTAACAAGAAAAGAACATTCGGAGCTTCTTTGGCAATAGTTCGGGCTGGGGTGGCCGCCCCCTTCGTTGGGTTGGGGCCCAGCATGCCCAGGAGACCCAAGCCCAAAAAGATGGCAGTTGCTTTGAAACCAAAGGAGCCGCCCCCCTCTGGATTTGGGAAACGGGAAGAAATCAAGGAGTGAAAGAAACGAAATAAAAGAGGCCACCCGAAAAGGAGAAGAACAGCATCGACCACCAAACTCATTGTGTCTAAAGAGCCGCCCAACCAATTTTGATTGAGCCAAAGCCCTACCCCCAAAACCACGAAGAGGGAAAACCAGAGCGAACAGTAAAAAGCCGGGCTGGATTTGGGTTGTTTTCGGAACTTTTCAAGAAGGCCAAAGAGGAAGCCCATCGGAAGAGCGGCCATGACTCCCAGAATCAAATAAATCACCACACTGGAAGAGACCAAGCGGGAGCCGCCCACCACTTCGGCGGCTCCAAACCACCAATACCAGCAGGCTTCTAAAACTCCCCAAGCAAGTGCAATGGGGAGACCCCATGCGAGCGATTGAACCAAGTGGCGAAACATGGGGAGGAATGATAACTCGGCTGGACACTGACACAATCGGCTGGGTCACCACCTTGGGTAAGTTCAGCCGACTAAATTATTTAGAACATAAAAAAGGCGGTGGCCAAGGCCCTCCTCTTTTTTCGTTCCTAAATCCATTTCAAGCCATGGCTTGGGGAACAAGTGACCCAGCCGATTGTGTCAGTGTCTTATCGCTTGTGTTTGAAGAACTCATCCAGATTCCCCTGGAAATTTTCGAGCTCCTCAGAGGTGGCGCCATCAGAATCTGGAGGGTGAACTTCTGATTCGATTGTTGGCTCTTCGCCATCTCCCTGAATCCCTTTAAAAAAGCGAGCGAAAACCTGACCTGGAGTAAGGGTAGGCGCTTGGCCGGTACGCAAAATGACCTGTACAAGTTCCATCCGACCCACAAACCAGATATACAAGGCGAAAAGAATGCCCACAAAAAGAGAGCCCGCGGAGGCGGCTAGGAGCAGAATCCCCGCAGCGACCCAACTGGCAAAGCTAGTAACAGCTCGCGTTGCATCGGCCAATGGCGAATGCCGACAAAGAAAGGAGCGCAAAACTCGGCCGCCATCAAGGGGAAAGGCAGGAATCAAATTTCCCAGTCCGAGAATCAAGTTCATTCCACCGGCATAAAGGAAGAAATTTCCAGGCAAGGGAAGAAGCAGGGCGGCGAGCACCAAGTTGGCAAGGGGACCCGCGAGGGCAACTTTGGCCTCAGCGCGCGGGCGGCTTGCGATTCCCTCCATTCGAGCCATCCCGCCAAAAGGCCAAATGACAATATCCACGACTCGGTATCCAACCCGTTGGGCGACGAGGGCGTGAGAAAGTTCATGGGCAAGCAATGAGAACCCAAGCACTGCGAGAAGGCCCAAAGTGAGGAGAAAGTTTCCACTCGTATCCGGCGCTGCACCAGGGGCATAACCTTCCGCGGGCGGGGTTGGGCCACCAGCGACACTTGCCAAAAGGAAAAGGGTCAATAGCACCACCGCGGGCATCACTCGAACGGGTATCCCAAAAGGGCGACCAACGAGTACAGGGCGGAAAAGGGAGGAAATCACGGAGCCTTGGAGGTGGGGGTTGGGGTGAACCGCAACCGGAGGAGAGTAACCGCCGCTTTCAGGATTTCAGAACGGTTGATTTTGCTGCTGCCTTGGCGCCGCTCCTCAAAAAGGATGGCGGTTTCGGCAACTTGAAAGCCAGCTTTGTGAATTCGCCAAAGACTTTCCTCTAAAAAGGAATAGCCCTCCGCTTTGACCGAATCGGGGCCAATGGCATGGAGAGCCTCAGCCCGATAGGCTCGATACCCAGCTGTTGCATCATTGGCGGGGAGTCGCAAAAGGAGCCGACTCAGGTGATTCGCAATTTTGGACAAAAGGCGGCGATGAAGCGGCCAATTTCGAACCCCACCCCCTGGAACATAACGGGAACCAATTCCTAAACCAATGCTGCCCTCTTCAACTAAGGCAAGCAAGGCTGGTAAATGACGAGGGTGGTGAGAACCATCAGCATCCATAGTCACGATGGGATTGTGGTTGCCGGTTAGGCCCCAATTCCAGCCCGCGCGATAAGCCGAACCGAGTCCCTGTTTTAATCCCCGTTGGAGTAAATGAAGGCGGGGCTCTTTTTGGCTTTCTTGTGCCACCCAATCTCCGGTGCCGTCGGGGGAGCCATCATCCACAATCAAAATGGATGCGAGGGGAAGAGCCTCAAAAATACCTGCGACGAGTTCAGGTAAGTTATCTTTCTCGTTGTAAGTCGGGAGCACAATGAGAGGGCGACCCCCTTTTGGAAGACTTGCTAACTGATAGGGGCTTTCCTGAGAATCAGCCACCGACTGTTGCGCCGAAAAGCATGCTGGCGAAGGATGAAACCGGTTGAGCTTCACGGGCGTCTTCAAGGAGGCCGTTGAGAGTGCGAACGGCTTGCATAGCTTCGTCGTAGGCTTCATCACGCGCGACCAACTTTCCAATGGAGCCTTTGCCTTCTCGCACATCTCTAATAGCGGCGGCAAGGTCGTGCAAAAAGGAGCTTGCGTCACGCGCAAGAGATTCGTCGGCAACGATACGGCCAAAGAGCCCACGGCCCTTGGTGGCATCTTCCAACATGGCGGTCAAGAGGTCCGAAGTGTCGCGCATGTTTTCAATCAGTGCGGCGGAATCTTCCTGGAGCTTTTCGTCCATGAGTAAGGCACCCATTGTTCCGCGACCAGCCGCAACTTCTTCGACAAGAACGCGCAAACCGAGCATGGAAGCAGCGCCATCACGGAGAAGGTTCACAACGCGGTCCCGAGATGCATCGTCTTCGACCAACATTCCCAAGGTGCCTTTTCCAGAACGAATATCGTTCGTTACAGTTTCGATGTCGGAAAAAATATTCACCATGCGAGCCCGGAGAGAGTCATCGTTTAGCAAAGAACCCACAACACCCTTTCCATTTTTAAGGTTGTCGGTTAGGGAACGAAGGTTTGTGACAATGGCGCGAAGGTCTTCTCGGTTCTCTTCAACCATTTGGCCCATTGCAGCCAAGGCTGAAGGGCCTACTTGCCCAACAAGCTCAATGCCATCGGGAAGGACAGGCGAATCAAATTCTCCGGGATAAATTTCGACAACCCTTCCGCCCAACATGGTGAACTCGGAAATTTGGATTTGGTATCCGCGGTGGAGGGTGACTGGGTGGTCAAACTCCATGGCTACATGAATTCTTCGGCCGTCTGGTTGGTCGTCGCGGAAGTCCACGGATGCAACCGAGCCAAATTGGTGACCACTTACGAGAACGACATCTCCGGTTTTGAGGCCACTTGCTTCAGGGAAGGCGACTTCCAGATAAGTCTTCTCGCCTAAGGAAAAGCCGGTGAGAATCACAGTGTAATACAGCAACATTCCAATCGTCCCAAAGAAAACCAGGCCGAGAAGGAAGTCGCGTTTACGAGTGGTGTTGGTGTCCATGTTAGGTGGAGCGGACGCCGAAGAAGGCGCGAGCGCGGGGGTGATCGGAGCGGAGCACCTCGTCAGGTACCCCTTCTACCACAAACTGCCCGCCATCAAAGATAGCCATGCGGTCGGCGGCAATGGAAGCGCAATCAGAACTATGGGTCACAATCACGGAAGTCATCCCATATTCAGCTTGAAGTCGTCGGATGAGTTCCGAAATGGCAATAGACATGCCAGGATCCAATCCAGCCTCAGGTTCGTCGTAAAGAATAATGCTGGGTTGGGTCACGAGTGCACGGGCAAGACCCACTCGTTTTTGCATGCCTCCTGAAATTTCGGAGGGGAGTTTTTTCTCGGCTCCTTCTAAACGAACCATTTCCAGAACGGATGCAACACGCTCCAGGATTTCAGGCTCTGGCATGTTGGTTGTTTCCCGAAGAGGAAGGGCAATGTTGTCCTGGATACTTAACCAATTGATGAGGGCACCAAACTGAAAAAGGTACCCCATGTCTCGGCGTAAGCCGCGAAGCTCTTCGCGAGATAGGTCGGGGACAGAGCGGCCATCCACAATGACTTGTCCTTGGTCGGGTCGAAGCAGGCCAATCAAGTGCTTTAAGAGCACACTTTTTCCAGTTCCGGAGGGGCCCATCACAGCGAAAGACCCACCATCTGGGACAAATAAGTCCACGCCGCTTAGCACCGCTTGGTCGCCAAAACTTTTGTGTACAGAGCGGAGTTCAATCATTCGAGGAGGAAACGACTAAGGAAATAATTGAGGACAATGATAAGGATGATGGAGTTTCGCACCGCCGCCCGAGTGGTACGCCCTACTCCTCGAGCGCCTTCAGAAGCTTGCATGCCGCTAGCACAGCCCACAACAGCAATAGTGAACCCAAAGAAAACCGATTTAACTAAACCTACAAACAGGTCGCGCGGTAATGGAATGAAGTCGCCGGTTATTCTGAGAGCTTCAACCACTTTGAGCAGATAACCATCAAAGTCGAGGTGGAGCTGAGTGACTGCAATCACCCCGCCGCCCATGATGCCCACGAAGTCCGCCACTATCGTAAGCATAGGGGCAATGAGGGTGAGAGCAATAACGCGGGGAAGAACCAAGTAGCTCACCGAGTTAACGGACAACACTTCTAGGGCGGTGAGCTCTTCTTGAACTTTCATCGTTCCAAGCTCGGCCGCCATTGCGCTCGCAGAACTTGCGGCAAGAATGATGGCAGTAATGAAGGGGCCCATCTCTCGGGCCATGGTGACAGCAACGAGCAAACCAATGGCTTCTTGTTGGCCGAAACGAGCGAGTTCAAGGCCCACTTGAAGGGACACAATCATTCCCACGAAAAAGGAAACTAAAAGAACAACATGGAATCCTTTAATACCCGAGAGGAACATCTGGTCCAGGAGGGGGCGCAATCGGCGCGGAGTATCTCCAAGCAGGCCGATGGTTCTCCCGGCAAGACCCATAGCGAAACCAGCTTGCTCAACCAGTGGGGTCAAGAAGGTAGCTCCGAATTGGGTGATGGTTTTCAAGGCTAGAAAGTTGAGAGGCTGGGCCAGCCGGGCCCTGGGAATGCTGGGGGTTCGAGTTGAGTTTTCCCTTCAGGCGGTTTTTGCCAACGCAGTAAGCCAAGCAAGAAAGAGAAATGGCGAGTGCCATTTGGTTCAACCCAACGACCACCCAGGACTGGTAAGGACCAACGGTGGTGCTGTTTGGACTGAGCCGCATGGTAGAGGTTTCCCCAGAAGCGTTGATGAGCCCAGCCCTCTGCTGGGCGTTTTCGGTCTGTCCACACCTCGAACCAGGGGCCTAGATTTCGAGAAAGAATGTCTGGTTCAATCAAAGGATCCAAACCGGGGGATGGAATTCGCAACTCCTCGCTTTGGTCTGCGCGTCTTGTTTTGCGGGCAAGAGGCCAGAGGTGCCATTCCTCTGCGAGAGTGACATCTTTAGAACGAAGCTCCTTTTCAAACCAGAAAGGTATAAAGCGGAAAGATTCTGAAACGACTGCGCCTAGTTCAGAATGATGGTGCCAGAACAAAGGCCACATCCAGGAAGTCCATTCGCCAACCTTGCTGGTGGCATGCATCCAGAAAGGCCATACCTTTTTGAGTTCTTTGCCTTTTTCGGGAGAGTTTTCAAACTTAAAGAAAGGCTTGAAGCTCCAAGATTGAAAACCCGTGGAAGGTCGGGATGCCCAAGAAAAGAAAGGCCATAGAAAAGTATGGGCTTCAAAGTCATCTTGGCGGATTACGCCATAGAGCGGCCAAAGCATCCAGCCCCGAAGAGGATGTGGTTTCTGAAGTTGCTCCTGGGTGCGCGTGAAGAACGGCCAAAAGAAAAATTGGCGTTTGTATTGGTCGCCAAATTCCGACTGGCCATAGAGAGGCCAAGCGTGCCAACCAGATGCCTCGCCACCTTCACGCCACCCAAAGAATGGCCAAAGGAGGAAAGTGTGTTGGCGGTCTTTTTGAGTTGTACGAACAAAGAAAGGGAAAAGAACCCACTCCACTTCATCCAAAACCATAAAGTTACGAACCTTGCCCCAGAAGGGGAAGATTCCCAAAGACTCATCACTTCCATCTGAGCTGGTGCCACGAATAACCGGGAAGAGGAACCAATCAGTCTCTTCAACTCCATCTCCACGAAGTTCCCGCTCGTACCAGAAGAAAGGAAGGATGCGGGTGGCAGTGTGGGGGCGGGAGGGATCCTTTTCAAAACGGCCAAAAGGGTAAAGAAAGTCAGCGAGCACCTTTCCCTCGGAATCAACTCGCCGCCATAAAAGGGGGCTGAGGGCCCAAGAAGTTGCCCGAGGGGTTTCCTCGCGGCTCAAAATACCCCCGAGGGCTTCTGCTCGATCTAGGCCTGGAACGGAATGATGAGAGAAAAGAGGCGCCAGGTGAATCTCCGAATCTGGAGAAGCACAAGCCGTGAGGAAAAGGGCCAATCCCCAGGCAGTTGGCATGGCGCGCATGTTCATGAAAGCGCGAATTGTAAGGATGCCGGGCAAGGGGTTTTAGCTTGGCATTGACCCAGCGGATTGTGTCAGTGTCCCAAGGGGTTAGACTTTTGGCAATGGCATTTCGCACCATCTGGCTTCCATTGGCTCTCCTGGTCGTGCCCGCTTGTGGCTTCCTGACTCGGGAACCAAATTTACCGAATTTCGAGGCAATTCAGGAAGCTCGTGCGGATTCGGCCGAGGAATGGCTCGCCCTTGAAAAAGCAGCTGCTTTGTGGTCGATTCAGGGGAATGGCGCTCTGCCTCAGTTGCGCGATTGGGCACAGCAACCTCACTCGCCGCTTCGGTTGCGAGCTTATGTACTGGATTTGGAATACAGGAATTGTGCGACCCGAGCCGAGCAGCTTTCTTTTTTGAATGAGCTGAAGAATCAGTGGCTTTCATCTGGCGACCCAGAGGACGCCTATTTGGCTGCCCGCTTTTCCTCCCGAGAAGATGCCCTTTCTTTGGTTCACTTGGCCTTGGAATTGGAACCGGACCTCGTGTCAGCGAAGGTACTTCTGTTGGGGCTTCAAGCTCATGCTGGTGACCCCCAACCCCTGCATAAATTGATTTTCCTATTAGAAGAAAATCCGGGTAGCGCTGAAGCCTGGAGATTGCTGGGTAGGTTGGCCCCGTTTTACAACCGAGCTGACTATGCCCTTGCCGCTGCCGAACAAGAACCCTGGATCCAAACTGCTTGGAACCCATCTGCTTATCAAGCAGCTCTGGCACTCAACGCAAGTCAGCCAAAAAGTGCTCTGTCCTATTTGGAGAATGCTGAAGATGGAATGCGTACACAACTTCTCCGCGCTCAGGCATTTGTTGATTGTGGAGACACTCACGAGGCTGGTCGACTATTGGATGAGCTTGTTCGACAAAACCCCCAAAGCCTAATCGCTCACTTTAACTATGGAGTTTTGGCCAACGGGCCATTGAAGCAACCCGAACTTGCTCGCCGCGAATTTGAAATCGTTTTGCGGCTTGCAGAAGAAGGGCATAGTTTTCCCCTGCAGAGGCGTCTTCAGGTTGAGATTTGGTTAGAACGCCTAACCCCCAAAGTGAGCGATTCTTGAAAGCTCTTCTTCAGCGAGTGGCTTGGGCAAAGGTAAAAGTTCAAGGGAAAGTAGTGGGAGAGATTCAATCCGGATTACTTGTGTTTGTAGGCTGTCAAAAGGGTGATGATTTGGAACTCGCGCGCTCCATGGCAGAAAAAATAGGAAGTTATCGAGTTTTTCCCGATGAAGAAGGGAAAACAAACTGGGACCTTAAGCAAGCCGGAGGCTCCCTTTTGCTGGTTCCTCAATTCACCCTCGCTGCAGATACCCTAAAGGGTCGGCGACCTTCATTTGACCCGACAATGGCACCCAAAGAGGCCCGCATCCTTGTGAAAAACATGGGAGAAGTTCTTCGAGGGGCAGGCATTCAGGTCGAAGAGGGCGTGTTTGGAGCCGAAATGGAGGTTGAACTCTTAAACAAAGGCCCTGCCACATATCTCTTAGAGAAAAAAAGAGCCCAAGGCGGCACTTGACGAATCGGCGCAACTCCTAATACTACAAGGATTAGGGGAGACGCCGGTCCCCCCTTACCCCCCGCAAACATCCGAATGAACCGGCCATGAGTGAATTGAATTCTCAAACCATCACAAAGCGCGACCTAGTTCAGCGCATCTCTGATTCCACCGGACAGACCAAGGTCTTGGTCCGAGATATCGTTCAAAAGTTCTTGGATGAAGTATCCAACGAACTGATTCGCGGAAACCGTCTCGAGTTTCGCAAATTTGGAGTTTTTGAAGTTCGTTCCCGCCCGGGCCGTACCGCCCAAAACCCAAAGACTTTGGAAAAGGTACAAGTCCCAGCGAAGCGGGTTGTGAAATTTAAGGTTGGAAATGTTTTAAAGAAGAAGGTGGAGCTTGGTGTGGTGGATGCACCCAAAGAAACACCCCTCACGAGCACGCCCCCCACAACACCTCCTACCAACCACCCAAGGTTCTAGGAAAGGCTCCGGGCCAGAGCCTGGTCAAGGTCGGCGAGAAGATCAGCGGGGTCTTCAATGCCCACCGACAATCTGACGAGGCCATCCTCGATGCCAATTTCTTTGCGTTTTTCAGGCGCGACCGATGCGTGAGTCATCGGGGCAGGAAGTTCAATCAAGGATTCCACTCCGCCTAAAGATTCGGCAAGCGAGAAGAGTTTGCAACTCTCAACAAAGCGAGTGGACTGAGGGACGCCACCAGGCAGAACAAAGGAAACCATTCCCCCGAATGCCTTCATCTGGCGTTTTGCAGAATCATGGTTGGGATGGTTGGGAAGTCCTGGATAAAGGACATCTCCAACTCCGTCGTGTTGGTCCAGCCATTCGGCAATACGAAGAGCTGTTGAGCAATGCCGCTCCATTCTTAGGTGCAAGGTCCGCAGGCCACGAAGAGTTAGGAAAGAATCAAAAGGAGAATTGGAAGTGCCGGCGGAGTTTTGGTGAAACCAAATATCTTCAGCAAGCTGGCCATCTTTCACAATTAGGGCACCACCTACAACATCCGAGTGCCCGCAAATATATTTTGTTGTGGAATGCAGGACATAATCTGCACCTAGGTCCAAGGGGCGTTGAAGGGCAGGAGTTGCAAATGTATTGTCCACTGCAATTTTGGCTCCTACTTTCTTGGCTCCCGCAATGGCTAATTCTAAGTCGGTTACGCAGAGGGTTGGGTTCGATGGAGTTTCCAAGTAAAGAAGAGATGTATCTTCAGGAAGATTGTTCAGAACATCTGCTTGAGTGGTGTCCACATACTCATACCGAAGACCAAAGCGTGCCTGGATTTCATCGAAGAGTCGGTGGGAACCACCGTAAAGGTCGCGACCCGCAACGATGAGATCGCCAGGCTTGAGAGTCAGCATGAGGGTATGAACCGCGGCCATCCCCGAAGCGCAAGTGAAAGCAGCGGTTCCATTTTCAAGACAAGCAAGAGCGTCTTGTAAAGCGAAACGGGTTGGGTTTTGTGTTCGCGTGTACTCATAACCCATTCGTGGTTTAGCTGGGCCGTCTTGAATGTAAGTACTCGTCATGTAAATGGGAGGCATGACGGCGCCCGTTGGCTCCGCGTGCGCATCCCAACCAGCGTGAACGGCTTGAGTGTCGAAGGAAAAGTTGGCGTAGCGGTCGCTTTGTTGGCGGTCGGTAGGTTCAGACATGATTAGACTTCGTGTTGAAGGCGGGGAAGGGCACGAATGAGATCGCGGCGCGAGAAGGATAGGAACCCGTTTTTGTCTCGCACGAGGATGCGCTCAGAAGTTTGAAGGCGATTAGCGGCATCGGTCCAGGGAGCGGTTGCCTCAAGAACCGGAGGAGCTGCTTGCATAAAGTCTGCCACCTTTAGTTGATTTAAGTCTTTGCCCTGAGTTAAGCAAGCGATTGCAGCATCTTCATCCAGAACGCCCAAAAGGGTTCCGTTTTCAACCACAGGAAGGGGGCGCACCCCGCGTTCACCTGTTTGGTGAACAGCCCAAGCAAGAGTGTCATCCGGGGTTACGGTTGCCCGCTCTCGATTGCGAAGAAGCTCTTGAAGAGTCGCGCCGGCTTCAGGAACCGGAGGAAGGAAGCGTCGGTCACGCATCCAGTCATCTGAATAGACCTTGCTAAGGTAGGCGCGCCCACCGTCGGGAAGAATCGTGACCACTCGTGCAGTTTCAGGAAGTGTTCGAGCAACCTTTAAAGTTGCCGCGAGGTTCATGCCAGACGAGCCGCCGGCAAAGATGCCCGTTTCGGCGGCAAGTTTGCGAGCGATTTGAAAGGAGTGGGCATCTTCAATAACAAGATAGTCATCAATGATGTCTGGATTCCAAGCTCCAGGAACTTCTTCTTCGCCAGCACCTTCAACGGCATATGGAGCTGGTTCGCACATCTCACGGTGCTTCCACCAGTGCGCCAAAATGGAGCCAGGAGGATCCACCCCGACTATTTGAACAGAGGGGTCAACCTCTTTCAGAAATTGAGCGACGCCAGTGAGGGTGCCGCCAGTGCCGGCGCCCGCAACAAAAGCGTCCAATTGACCTTCGCATTGGGCCCAGATTTCAGGGCCAGTTGTTTTGTAATGAGCATCGGTGTTATCGGTATTGTGATATTGATCGGGCCACCATCCGCCACATTCTTTCGCAATCTGTCCCGCAACTTTGGTGTAGTGCATGGGATCCTCAATATCCACATTGGCAGGAGTGATGACCACTTCGGCACCCAGAGCCTCAATTGCGGAGATTTTTTCTTGGCTCATTTTGTCGGGAATCACAACCGTGATGTCGAAACCCATTGCCGAGGCAGCCATTGCCAAGCCGGCGCCCGTGTTTCCGGAACTACATTCAACAATGCGACCACCTGGGGCCAAGTCGCCCCGCTCAACCGCGGCCTGAATCATGTGGATGGCAATCCGATCTTTAAGGCTGCCACCGGGGTTGGAATATTCAAGTTTTAGGAGAACTTCACACTTCACCTCGGGGTCGAAATCAGCGGGAAGTCGGACGAGGGGAGTATCACCAACTGCATCCAAAATATTCCTATGGATGAGGGTTTCTTTGTTTGCAGATGCGGCCGTCATGGCCCGCCATTCTAGGCTCCGGCAACGCTGAATTCATGCCCACCCCCCCTGCAAACCCATTTCCTAAGGAAGCGCTTGAGGTCCTCGGCTTCCCCGAGACTTTGGCTTGGGTGGGGGAGTTCACCGCAACCTTGGCTGGGCGCCGTGCTGTTCAAGCGAGACACCCTCAAATGGAACCCGTAGAGCGAGATGCCGTTCGAAATCGAGGAATGGAAGCTCGGCGGGCGGTGAAGGGGGATGTGGCTCCGGCCTTTGGGCGAGGAGGAGACCTTCCCGCTTTATTGGAACATGCCACTCACCGAACTTTAGACGGGGAAGAGTTGGCCAGCGTGTTGGATGCCCTTCGCCGCATGGGGAACTTGAACACTTGGGCCGCTTCCCACCCCGAGTTCCCGGCCTTGAACACACTCCTGGCTGGTGCGCCGGCCCTGGATGATTTGCTCTCGTTGTTGGAAATCAGCATTGATGAGCGGGGCCATGTTCGGGACTCAGCCGACACTGCAATCCCACCTTTGCGGAAAGAATTGGCCCGCGCGGAAGCCCGACGCAAGAAGGCCATGCAAGAAGTTTTAGAGCAGTGGAGTCGTCAAGGTTTATTGCAGGACACACGACCGGTTCTTCGCGGGGGCCGACCCACACTTGCAGTGAAGAACACGCACCTTGGACGAGCTCGTGGAATCCTCCATGACCGTTCCAACTCGGGCGACACGGTTTACCTTGAGCCAGATTCTGTAGTGGAATGGTCCAATCAAATGGCATCCACTGAGAGCCGTTTGCACCAAGTCATTCAACGCGTGCTTGCCGAGTGCACTCGGTCCTTTGTTCGTCGCCGTGTGGATTTGCAAGAGGCAGATCTTCGCTTAGGCCAGGCGGACCTTGCCTTTGCTGCGGCAAAGTGGGCCCTTGAGTTGAATGCCGAATGGCCTGAAATGCCGAGTGAGTCCCTACGCCTTATTGATGCGCGCCACCCGTTGCTCGTCCGGCAACTTGGGTTTGAAGAAGTTACTCCTCTGAGCATTGAATTGGGAACCGACTTTGATTTATTAGTGGTCACGGGGCCGAACACTGGCGGAAAAACGGTCGCCTTGAAGACGGTAGGCCTGTTGAGTGCCTTGTCCTGCGCGGGTTTACCTGTCCCAATTTCAGAGGGGAGCGCGGTTCCTGTTTTCCCGGGAATTGATGCAGACATCGGTGATCAGCAATCTCTTGAGTCCAGCCTTTCCACTTTTTCGGGCCACCTTCGGAAAATCCTACGCATTTTGGAAGGTGTGCAAAGAGGGAGCCTTGTTCTTTTAGATGAACTCGGGACTGGAACAGACCCTGAAGAAGGGAGCGCCCTTGGACAGTCCATATTGGAGCGACTTCTTGAGTCTCAAGCTTTTGTTATGGCGAACACTCACTTAGGTTCATTGAAACTTTTTTCTGTTCAATCCAACCGAGCCGAAAATGCTTCCATGGAATTTGACCCTGAAAGCCTGAGCCCCAGTTTTCGGTTGCTTGTTGGGGTTCCAGGCGCGAGCCATGCCCTGGATGTTGCCAAAACCATGGGGATGCCCGCACCTATTTTGGAGCGAGCCGAATCCTTGGGCCGCCGCAATGCGGGAATGGAAGATTTGATTGCTGATGCCGCAGGAGTGCGTCGGCACGCAGAAGAAATACGGGAGCGCGCACGAGGTGCCGAGGCGGAAGTTCGGGAAACCCTTCGCTCTGCCGAAGAGCAAGAGAGTGCAGCCCGCTTTCGTGCCAAGCTTCGTGAAGACGAAGCGGAAATGGCCTTTCGAGACTTGCGCTCTCGCATGGAAGCTCTTTTGGAGAGTCGAAGCGACTCTCTTACTGGCCAAATGACCAAAGAGGTACGCGTCCAATTTGTTGCTCTTCAGGAGGAACTTCGCAAAGTGATGAATGAATCGGATTTGGCTGCCCGCTGGGACACCTTCCTTCGAGGACTCAAAAAGGGAATGACTGTTTGGGTTCCCCAATACCGCTCACGCATGCAAGTTTTGAAGTTGGATTCCAAGAGGGGCCGTATCAAACTGCGGCATGGGCAGTTGGATATCGAACTCCCCATTCACGAAATCAGTTGGCTGGATTCTCCATGACCCCCCGCGTTCTTGTTTTAGATAATGACCTTTCTCTCCGAGAGTTGCTTGCTCTTGCCTTGGGACGAGTGGACTGTGAGGCAGTCCTTTGTGCCCATGCCCAAGAGGCTGAAGAACTGTTGGAGTCTGCAGACTTTCTTTTGCTAGACCTCAACTTGAGCGAAGGGAATTCCGGGGAACAACTTGCTCTTCATTGGCACTCAAAGGGGATTCTTCCACCCTTTTTGATGGTGACAGGCACTCCCGACGACGCACGCGTTGCAAGTCTGGAATCTCTTCCCACTTTCCATGGTGTTGTCGCGAAGCCTTTCTCTATCCTAGAGCTTGTTGAACAAGTGCGAACCCTTGCCCAGGGGGGCGAGCTCGAAACCGAATCATGACCCACCATTCTTCACCCCAAGCGCATGGCCTTCATTGGACCACCACTGGCGAATCGCATGGCCCCCAATTGACTGCAATTCTGGAAGGCTTGCCTGCTGGCCTGCCGCTAGATTTTGAGGCAGTTCAAAAAGGCATGATGCGCCGCTGGGAGGCTTATGGGCGAGGAAAGCGGGCCAGCTTTGAGAAAGATGCCCTGTCCGTGCTTTCGGGCATGAAAAAGGGAGTCACTCTTGGGAGCCCTCTTACTTTGGGGATTGGAAATGCCGACCAAAAGATTGATGTACTCCCCAACTTGACTTCTCCCAGGCCTGGGCATGTAGATTTGCCTGGTGTCTTACGGAATCAGAACCGAGATATTCGAGCTTTGCTGGAACGGGCGAGCGCCCGAGAAACGGCCTCCCGGACCGCTTTGGGTGAAGTGGCCTCCCAATTGTTGGCCCCATTCGGCGTAGAGGTCTTTGCTTGGGTTCGAGGCATCGGAGGCGTGGAGGCGGATTGGGATTTCCCCACGAAACCGAATAAAATAGGGGATTCAAGGGCTCGAAGCGCCTTTTTTGGCCTAGATGACTCCATGGACGGAGCTTGGAAGAGTGCCATTCAAGCGGCCGAAAAGGCTGGAGATTCCTTAGGTGGTCTGATTGAAGTTGCTGTTTTTGGCTGTCCTCCTGGATTAGGGGGCTTTGATCAACCCGTGGACCGCTTAGATGCCCGGTTAATGGCCACGCTGGCATCGGTTCCCGCCATAAAAGGGGTCTCAATTGGGGCCGGGTTTTCAGGCTCGGGAATGCCCGGAAGCTCTTTTCACGACGGCATTTACCTCGATTCAAGTGCTTGGTCTGGCTTGGGCAGGTTGTCCAACCATGCCGGGGGAGTAGAGGGGGGGCTTAGCAATGGTCAACCTATCCGTCTTTTTGCCGCAATGAAGCCTATTCCCACCTTGCGACACGGGGTGGAATCTGTGGATTTAGAGAAACACGAGGAAGCGCGCGCAACCTATGAACGGAGCGATGTTTGCGCGGTTTCTGCTGCATCTGTGGTTGCCGAATCGGTTGTTGCTCTTGAGATTGCATCCGCCCTACGGGCTCGTCTTGGAGGGGTGACCTTTCGAGAGATGATGGTCCGCTTCGGGGAACTGGGAAAAGACCAGCAACCCAGCTCCTGGCCCGATGAAATCGGGGACTGAAATTGGATTTTTTTTCAATCCTCAAGTTTTCCCAAGTCTATTGATTGACTGCCCCTCGGGGGGGCGTATGATGTTTGGCCCTTTCGGCCTCCGGGTGCCTTGCTAGCGTAGCTCAGTTGGTAGAGCTCCGGTTTTGTAAACCGGTGGTCAAGGGTTCAAGTCCCTTCGCTAGCTCCACTTCCGGTCGTCCTCCACGCCTAGGAAACTCGTGAAGTTCTGTTCTTTTTCGTCTCTTGTCGCCGCCTGAAGCTTGAATGCTTCACGGGGAGATTCCGGAGTGGCCAAACGGGACGGACTGTAAATCCGTTGGCTCCGCCTTCGGAGGTTCGAATCCTCCTCTCCCCACCAACATACAGCGTGCCAGCACGCATCCGTTCAAGCGGGTGTAGCTCAATGGTAGAGCTCCAGCCTTCCAAGCTGGTCACGTGGGTTCGATTCCCATCACCCGCTCCACGGTGCGAACCACGCTGCTGTAGCTCAGGGGTAGAGCACCTCCTTGGTAAGGAGGAGGTCACGGGTTCAAATCCCGTCAGCAGCTCCATCGCGACTAAAATCCCATTCCGGTTTTTCACCGGAACGACTTCAAGGATTTCCCTTGGAGTCTTTCATTCACTAACAACAACCTGTCAAAACCCTGAAATTGCGCCCCTCACCGGGCAGCCTAAATAAAATGGCCAAGGAAGTCTTTGAGCGTACCAAGCCACACGTCAATGTGGGCACCGTCGGTCACGTGGATCACGGTAAAACCACGCTGACATCTGCCATCACCGGTTATCTCGCCATGAAATCTGGCGGAAAAGCTATGGCCTTCGATGAAATCGATAAGGCCCCGGAAGAGAAGGCAAGAGGCATCACAATCTCCACCGCCCATGTTGAGTACGAAACGGAAAACCGTCACTACGCACACGTGGATTGTCCTGGCCACGCCGATTATGTGAAAAACATGATTACCGGTGCTGCTCAAATGGACGGCGGCATTCTGGTTGTATCGGCCAACGATGGTCCGATGCCCCAGACTCGTGAACACATCCTTCTCGCCCGCCAGGTAAATGTGCCTGCACTTGTTGTTTACATGAACAAGTGCGACATGGTTGACGATGAAGAACTTCTTGATCTCGTTGAGATGGAAATCCGCGAACTCTTGAGTGAGTACCAGTTCCCTGGCGATGATATTCCTATCATTCGGGGTTCTGCCCTTCAAGCCATGGATGGCGTTCTTGCTGGCACAGCTGTCGATGATGATTGCTACAAGTCCATCCAAGAACTCATGGATGCAGTTGATGATTACATCCCTGAACCTGAGCGAGATGTAGATAAGAGTTTCCTCATGCCTGTGGAAGATGTGTTCTCCATCGAAGGCCGCGGAACTGTTGTAACGGGTCGCGTTGAGGCTGGAATCGTAAAGACCGGCGAAGAGATTGAAATTGTCGGTTTCCGGGACACAGTCAAGACCACCTGTACAGGCGTGGAAATGTTCCAGAAGACTTTGGATGAAGGGCGTGCGGGTGACAATGTTGGTTGCCTCCTTCGTGGAATCAAGAAAGACGAGGTCGAGCGTGGCCAAGTTCTTTCTGCTCCTGGCTCCATTACTCCTCACACAAAGTTCGAGGCCGAGGTTTATATCCTGAGTAAGAAAGAAGGTGGTCGTGAAAAGCCCTTCTTTACTGGATACCGCCCTCAGTTCTACTTCCGTACCACTGATGTAACTGGCTCCATTTCTCTGCCCGAAGGTGTTGAGATGGTCATGCCTGGTGACAATGTCAAGATGACGGTTGACTTGATTACTCCTGTTGCAATGGACGCTCAGTTGCGTTTCGCGATTCGCGAAGGCGGCCGCACCGTTGGCGCTGGAGTTGTTTCCGCAGTTGTTGAATAAACAAAACTTGGCACCGGTTTGGCCTGTGGTTAAACCGGTGCCTGCCCTTGAATCATGAAAAACAAGGAACGACACGTCTTTCTCGAGTGCACCGATTGCCGCAACCGGAACTACACCACCGGTAAGCGGGCGCGTGCGGAGTACAAACTTGAAAAGAAAAAGTTTTGCCGCTTTTGTGGCAAGCACACCCTTCACCGAGAGAAGAAGCTCTAGGTAAAAGGCTTTCCCTATGTATCGCTACAAACCCGAAGAAGGTCGCAACGCCCGCCAGGCAACATTCTGGCTGGCTGAGGGCATGATTGCCTATGGTTGCTTGGCTCTTCGTGGAACCCTCGATCGTTGGGAAGGATTGCGTACTCCTCTATTCGAGGGTTTTGACAGTCTTCCCATTCTTGGGGTGACTCTAAACGGGTCATTCTTGGGCGCTTTTGGAGTCTTTCTCCTTTTGACTTGGTTTTTGGTAGGCAAGTTGGCAGTTGAAAAAACTGCGGACAAACTTATTGAAGTTGAAGATGAAATGAAGAAAGTAACTTGGCCTACTTTCAAGGAAGCCAGCAACTCTTCTATCGTCGTAGTGAGCACGGTCCTCATTCTGATGGGATTTTTAGCTTTTAGCGATGCCTTGCTCGGGCGACTTTTTGATTCCATTCTTTGGCAAACGGTGGGTGGATAACGAATATGGCTATGAACTGGTATGTCGTTCGGGTCCCTACGAACCAAGAAGATAAGGTTCGTGAGCGACTCCTGCGCCGCATTAAGGCCGACGGCCTTGAGGTGCGCCTTCCACAAGTTCTTGTTCCTATCGAACGAATCACCGAGGTTAAAGCAGGAAAGAAAAAGGTAACCAACCACAAAATCTATCCAGGCTATGTTTTGCTTCAGGCTGACTTGGGAAAACACGACCCCAGCGAAAAATCTGAAGAAGACCAAAAAGTCTGGTTCGCACTGCGAGAAACGAAGGGGTTTGGTGACTTTGTGGGTGGCGGTGCTGAACCGGTCCCCATGAGCGATGAAGAAGTCGCTCAACTTTTGGCTCGCATGGACGACACCGCCGAAACACCACGAATGGCGGTCGCGGTCAAGGTCGGAGACCTTGTTCGCATCAAGGAAGGCCCATTCGAGGGCTTTGACGGCACCGTTGAGGAGTCCGTTGATGACAAGGGTTTGCTGAAAATATCGGTCACAATCTTTGGCCGAGCTACCAGCGTTGAAATCCAACAATGGCAGGTTGAGGCAACTTAATCTGCCCGGATTCCTCGGGATTCTCTGAGGCGTCCAACACTTCACCCGTTCGCACCACCCAAGGCCTTGGCCGCAAGTGGGAGGGAAATAAAAATGGCAAAAGAATTAAAAGCACAAATCAAACTGCAGTGCCCCGGAGGTGCTGCAACCCCTGCGCCTCCTGTTGGCCCGGCTTTGGGTGCTCACGGTGTTCCTATTGGGGAATTCGTGAAGCAGTTCAATGACGCAACGGCGGATAAGCGCGGTCTCGTTATTCCAGTGGTGATTTCGGTTTACCAAGACCGAACATTCAGTTTTGTCCTGAAGTCGCCTCCCGCGGCAGTTCTTCTTCTGAAGGCTGCTGGGCTGGAAAAAGCTTCGGGTGTTGTCGGAACTGAAATCGTTGGTTCAGTAACTTCCGCCCAGGTAATGGAGATCGTTGAACTCAAGCGCCCTGACCTGAATGCAGCCTCAGATGAGGCCGCCGCGCGGATTATCGAAGGAACTGCCCGCTCAATGGGTATTGAGGTGAAAGACTGACATGCCTGTAAGCCGTAGAAGAAGAGAAAACTCAGAAAAACTAAACCCAGACCAGGTTTATGAATTGGGCGATGCGCTGAGCACCTTAAAGGGGCTTCGCCTTGCAAAATTCGATGAAACTGTTGAGGTCGTTGCCCGGTTGGGCGTGGATCCACGGAAATCCGACCAAATGGTTCGTGGAGCCGTGAGCCTTCCCCACGGACTTGGCAAAACTGTGCGCGTCATTGTTTTCGCTGAAGGAGACGCTGCAGACCAAGCGAATGAAGCCGGTGCCATGGAGGTCGGTGGCGATGAGCTCGCAAAGAAGATTGAGGGCGGTTGGCAAGATTTTGACATTGTTATCGCTCACCCAGCCATGATGAAGGTTGTGGGTCGTTTGGGCCGGGTCTTGGGACCTCAAGGCAAAATGCCTTCACCCAAGTCAGGCACCGTGACTCCTGATGTTGTAAAGGCAACGACAGAATTTATGGCCGGTAAAGTTGAGTTCCGTGTTGACTCCGCTGGAAATGTTCATGTTCCAGTTGGAAAGGCATCTTTCTCAGCGGATAAGTTAGTTGAAAACGTTTCCACTTTCTTAGACCTCATCATTTCGATGCGCCCTGCTACTGCAAAGGGCACATACCTTCGCAACGTGAGTATCAGTACCACCATGGGTCCTGGCCTCAAAGTGAGTTACGGGAGTTAGAAAATGGTCAGCCTACTCAACCAGTGGATTGTTTCGGAGTACAACGAATTCGTCCAAGACCAAGATGCCGTCGTTCTACTTGAGCTGAACGGTCTCAACATTGATGAGTCCACTTCCTTGCGAAACTCTGTCCGCGAGAAAGGGGCGCAAGTGCAGGTGATTAAGAATCGCCTTGCCAAAGTTGCCCTCGAAGGCGCAGGTATCCCGATTTCTCTCGAGGAAATGACCGGCACCTTTGCTCTGCTCGTGGGGGATGTCGAATCCACCATCGCCGCCTCGAAGGCAATAGAAGAGATTGCAAAGAAGCGTAAGCAGGACCGCCGAATTCACTTCCGTGCTGCTTACCTTGATGGCTCCGCCATGGATGCTACTGAAGCAGCTTCTATTCCAAGTATGCCGGACAAGGACACCTTGCGCGGCATGCTCTGTGGTGTTCTTTCGGGTCCAGCCCGTTCGATTGCCATGCTCCTCTCGGAGGTTCAGGCCTCCACTGCCCGCGTCGTGCAAGCGCGGGCGGACCAAGGGGACGCCAACTAGGCCCCCTTTTCCCCAATCATCTGCACAAGTTCCTACCCATTAATAAAAATGTCCGAAGAAGCCCAAGCCACAATTGAACTCGACTCCGATCTCGAAAAGATCTTTGAGCAGCTCGACGCCCTCCCTTTAGGTAAAGCCAGCCAGCTGGTAAAAGCCTTGGAAGAGCGTTGGGGTGTTAGTGCCGCTGCTCCTGTTGCTGTTGCCGCAGGCCCCGCTGCTGGTGCTGAAGAAGCCGAAGAGAAGACATCCTTTGATGTTGTTCTCGAAGACTTCGGTGAAAAGAAAATCGATGTCATTAAGGCCGTCCGCGCCATTACTGGTGTTGGCCTGAAAGAGGCAAAAGAACTCGTTGAAAGTGCGCCAGCTCCCCTCAAGGAAGGTGCTACTAAAGACGAGGCTGAAGACCTCAAGAAGCAACTCGAAGAAGCCGGGGCCACCGTCAAGCTCGCCTAGTAGGAATCGGGTCGGAACTTGTCCGTTCTTCCGGTTTCTACCGACTACTCTCGGCCGCAAAGTTGCGGCCTGGGGTGGTTCTCTGTAATGGCTGAAGGGCTTTCTGCTCTTCGGTCCGGCTCTCCTGCCGCGCCCGTGGTTCTTACCCCTGAGGACCACTTCTCATTCACGCAACGCACGCCATTCTGGCTCTGAGGGTATGATCGCCGTCCAAAATAAGCCCATCGACCAATTTGAAATCCGGGATTTTCGCAAGTTCGCTTACCGCGATGACAACCTGCTTCCTGGTCTCTCCGATCTCCAACTTCGCGCTTACCGCGAGTTTCTTCAAATGGGAGTCGCGCCCAAGAGGCGCAAAAAGTTAGGCCTCGAGGCCCTCTTCCAGGGGGTTTTCCCCATTGAAAGCCAGGACAAGACCTTGGCTTTGGAGTACTTGGGTTATTCCCTTGGGCGGCCACGATACGAGCCCAACGAATGCCGAAAGCTGAAGTACAGCTACGCATTCCCATTGCGTGCCCGAATTGCTTTGCGCCGCGGCAATGAGCGCACCGAAGAAGACATTTTCTTGGGCGAAATCCCCGTCATGATGGGTGGAGGGGAGTTCATTGTGAACGGTTCCGAGCGTTGTATTGTTGCTCAGCTTCACCGTTCTCCTGGAATTGACTTTTCCGTTGACTTCCACACCGGAGACAAAAAACTCCACAGTGCTCGAATTATTCCAGAGAGAGGATCCTGGATTGAAATTTCAGTTTCAGGTAAAGGCATGCTGCAGGTTCGGATTGACCAACAATCCAAGTTCTCTGCCCTAACCTTACTTCGTGCTCTTCAGCCATCGGGCATTAAAGAGGGAACCACCGATGAAATCCTTCGGTTGTTCTACCCAGTTGAAACAATTTCCCGCGCCAAACTTTCCAAGCCAAAGTTTGCAAAGGCATTGGAAGGCAATAAGGCCCTTGGACAGATTCGAGACTTGAAAACTGGGGAAGTTTGGGCTGAGCCAGGTCAGGAGATTACACCAGAAGCCGCAGAAAGGATTGCTGCCTCTGACTTAAAGGAAGTTGAAATTCTAGGAAATGCCGAAGACACTCTCATCCTAGATTCATTAAAGGAAGACACTGCAACGACACACGAAGAAGCCTTGGCTGCGATTTACCAAAAGTTGCGCCCGGGAAACCCTGTGCAGCTTGAAAAAGCCCGTGATCTTCTGAGAGACCGTTTCTTTGATGCTCAGCGTTATAGCTTGGGTCGTGTTGGTCGATTCCGCATCAGCCGGAAGTTCGGTCGGCCCGAAGAAGCTGATAAAGGGCCTGAAACCCTTCAACCAGATGACTTCCTAGATGCAGTGAAATACTTGCTTGGCCTTCGCTCCGGGATTGGTGAAGTCGATGATATTGACCATCTTGGGATTCGTCGGGTTCGGACAATTGGCGAACTTGCAACTGAAGAATTCCGGAAGGGATTGCTGAAAGTTTCTCGCGGGGCCGTTGATCGGATGTCTCAACAGGAAGACACCGAAACCCTGACTCCTCGAAGTCTCATTAACGCCAAAGCATTCTCAACCTCTGTGGATCAATTCTTCTCGCGGGGAGAACTGAGTCAGGTTGTTGACCAAACAAACCCTCTATCTCAATTAGCTCACGAGCGTCGCTTGTCCGCATTGGGGCCAGGCGGTTTGAACCGAAAGCGCGCCGGCTTCCAAGAGCGTGATGTTCACATTAGCCACTATGGCCGATTGTGCCCAATTGAAACGCCCGAAGGTGCGAACATTGGTCTGATTTCTTCGTTGGCACTTTATGGAGTTGTGGATGATTACGGCTTTTTGGTTTCTCCTTACAGAACGGTTAAAAAAGGTAAAGCAACCGACGAAGTTCGTTTCTTACGCGCAGATGAAGAATACGAACGCGTATTTGCTCCCGCAGATGCAGACTTAGATCCCAAGACTGGTGCCATCATTCCTGATGAGCATGGCTTGGTGATGACTCGTCACCACGGTGAATTCCAACTCAAGACCCTAGATGAAGTGGAATTCCTCGATGTTGACCCTGGCCAAATCGTTGGAATTTCGGCTTCCTTGATTCCTTTCTTGGAGCACGATGATGCGAACCGAGCCTTGATGGGTTCAAACATGCAGCGCCAAGCTGTGCCATTGATTCGCACCGAGCCGCCATTAGTCGGCACGGGTCTTGAGCGCGCCATCGCCCACAACACCGGTATGGCTGTTATCTCACAATCAAATGGGACCGTCGAAAGCGTTGATGGTGAACACATCAAGATTAGTGGTGATCCGAAGCCTTATCAAATGCGCAAGTTCCACAAGTTGAACGAACGCACTTGTTTGAACCAGAAGCCATTGGTGAAACCTGGCCAAAAGGTCAAGAAGGGAGAGCTGATTGCCGATGGGGCAGCCACTCATAACGGAGAACTCGCATTAGGAAAGAACCTCCTCGTGGCCTTTATGTCCTGGGAAGGATACAACTATGAGGATGCAATCGTTGTTTCAGAACGCTTGGTGAAAGATGATGTCTTTACTTCCATTCACATTGAGGAGTACACCGCGGAGATTCGCGAAACGACTCTTGGAAAGGAAGAATTCACAAAAGATATCCCTAATGCAGGTGAACGCGCTCTTCGTAACTTGGATGAGAAGGGAATCGTTCGAATCGGAACCCGCGTTGGTCCAAGCGACATTTTGGTTGGGAAGATTGCTCCAAAATCCAAAACGGAGTTAACCCCAGAGGAGCGACTCCTTCATGCCATTTTTGGGCGTGCCGGAGAAGATGTGAAGAACGTTTCTATGAAACTTTCCTCCGGTGTTCGTGGAATCGTAATTGCCGCTGAACATTTCACTCGCAAGGTCAACATGACTCCCGCTGAGCGTCGTGCGGCTCACGAACAAATCCGCAAGATTGAAGCTGAGTATGACGAAGTTGTCCGCGCAGAACTCCAAGCTGCTGTAAATGAGTTACAGGAGTATCTCGGAGAAACAATTAAGGACCCTGAAACGAAGAAGGGCATTGCGATTACCGAAGCCACCTTGTTTGGTGACCTTACTCGCCTGATTGCCCACTTGAAGTCCTATGCCGAAGGGGTTCAGCACCCTTCTACACGAAGTAAGGCCGAAGAGATTGCACAGCTTCATTTCGACCGAATCGAAGATAAAGAGGCGTGGAAGGTCAAGATGACCAACCGGCTCAGCCGGGGCGATGATTTGCCAAACGGCGTTCTGGAAATGGTCAAAGTTTTCATTGCGACCAAGAGGAACTTGTCGGTTGGTGACAAGATGGCAGGTCGTCACGGAAACAAGGGTGTTGTTTCGATTGTCTTGCCTGAAGAGGACATGCCTTTCCTTGATGACGGAACACCTGTTGACATCATTCTGAACCCCCTTGGTGTACCAAGCCGGATGAATGTCGGCCAGATTCTGGAAACCCACCTTGGATGGGCGGCCAAGAACGCTGGATTCCGTGCCATTACAGGCGCCTTTGATGGTGCTTCTGAAACAGACATCGAAGAGGCTTTAGAGGAAGCAGGCCTCCCAACCTCAGGGGTTGCGCCCCTGTTTGATGGTCGGACCGGCGCTCCCTTCGAGCAAGAGACTTGTGTCGGCTACATGTACGTTCTCAAGCTTCACCACTTGGTGGATGAGAAAGTCCATGCTCGCTCTACGGGTCCCTACAGCCTCATCACTCAGCAACCCCTTGGCGGTAAAGCTCGCTTCGGTGGCCAGCGATTCGGTGAAATGGAAGTTTGGGCGTTGGAAGCTTATGGCGCAGCATACTTGTTGCAAGAACTTCTGACTGTGAAGTCGGATGATGTAGATGGTCGCACCAAGATTTATGAATCGATGGTGAAAGGTAAGAACATTCTTGAACCTGGCACACCGGTCAGTTTTGAGGTGTTGATGAACGAGATTCGAGGCCTTGGTCTCAACATTCAGCTCGAAACAAAAGGGAACTAAGGGGAATCAAGATGACAGATACCACACTCACTGCCCAATCTGCGGAACAGACACCCGTCGTTCCGCCAGCACCCCAGTCCAGTCTGGATTACCAGGACTTTAAAGGCGTTTCCATTCGCTTAGGCTCTCCCGAGGATTTCCGTTCCTCTTCTTATGGCGAGGTCAAAAAGCCAGAGACCATTAATTACCGAACATTCCGTCCAGAAAAGGACGGTCTGTTCTGTGAGAGAATCTTTGGCCCTGAGCGCGACTACGAGTGCCACTGTGGTAAATATCGTGGTCAGAAGCACATGGGTATCGTTTGTGATAAGTGTGGCGTGATGGTCACGACCAGTCGCGAACGACGCAAGCGAATGGGCCATATCAGCTTGGCCGCTCCTGTTGCACACATTTGGTTCTTTTCAGTAACCCCTAGCAGAATTGGCTCACTCCTTGGAATGAAAAAGAATCAGCTCGAGAGAGTGATTTACTTTCAGGATTATGTGGTCATTTCACCTGGAGAATCTGAATTTAAGGAATGCCAATTAATCACAGAAGATGAATATCGTCGCGCACGCGCCCAGTACGGCACATCTTTTGTTGCCGGAATGGGGGCAGAGTCCATTGGTGAGCTTCTTCGGAAGATGAATTTGCCGACGATTGCTTCCGAACTTCGTGAAGCACTCAAAGAATGCAAGTCTCGCCAGAAAATGGCCGACTTGGTGAAGCGTCTACGAACCGTTGAGATGTTGAAGGATTCACCCAATGATCCGGCATGGATGATTTTGGATGTGGTCCCTGTGATTCCACCGGAGCTTCGACCCCTTGTTCGATTGGACTCAGGTAACTTCGCAAGTTCCGACTTGAACGACCTCTACCGCCGCCTCATCAACCGGAATAATCGTTTGAAGCGTTTGATTGAACTGAACGCTCCAGAAGTCATTATCCGAAACGAGAAGCGGATGCTTCAGCAGTCGGTTGATGCCCTCTTTGATAATGGCCGCTGTAAGCGCCAGGTGATGAGCACCTCGAACCAACCTTTGAAATCCCTTACGGACATGATCAAAGGTAAGCAGGGTCGTTTCCGCCTCAACCTGTTGGGTAAGCGCGTGGACTACTCCGCCCGTTCAGTCATCGTTGTGGGGCCAGAATTGCACCTTCACCAGTGTGGTTTGCCAAAAGTGATTGCTTTGGAATTATTCCAACCTTTCATTATTCGCAAATTGAAGGCTTTGAAGTTGGCCGAGACCATCAAGGCAGCAAAGAAAATGCTTGAGCGCCGCGATGAAGAGGTGTGGGACATTCTTGAAGAAGTGATTCAGGGGCACCCCATTCTTCTCAACCGTGCTCCAACTTTGCACCGGATGGGTATTCAGGCTTTCGAACCTGTGCTAATCGAGGGTAATGCAATTCAGTTGCACCCCTTGGTTTGTCCTGCGTTTAACGCCGACTTCGATGGTGACCAAATGGCGGTCCACTTGCCTCTCTCTTACGAGGCACAAGTTGAAGCTGCAACGCTCATGTTGTCGCCCAACAATGTTTTCTCTCCGGCGAATGGCAACCCGCTGATTTCACCTCACCAAGACATCATTCTTGGCATCTTCTTCATGACTGCTGATAAGGCAGAAAGTAAGAATGAGTGGCAAGAAGGAAAGCGAGGAGGAGTATTTTCAAGCCTCTCAGAATTGTTGCTTGCTAACGCCCACGGTCATGTCGAAATGCACTCCAAGGTACAAGTTCGCATGCCAGCTGGCTCCCTTCTCTCCGAGAAATTCGGGGACCCATTTCGGACATTGACCACGCCCGAAAGGATTTCAACAACCCCTGGCCGCGCAATTGTTAATGATGTTCTCCCAGAGGGAATGCCCTACTACAACCGGGCGCTGGATAAGAAATCAATTCATAACTTAATCCATGATTGCCACCACCTTTGCGGCCGGACCGCTACTTTGGAACTCTTGGATGATTTGAAGGCATTGGGCTTCAAGGGTGCCACCCGTTCTGGCATGTCCTTTGCAAAAGACGACATGGTGATTCCTGACGAAAAATGGGAAATCATTGAGCGGACCCAATCTGAAGTGGACCAGGTCCAAAAGGACTTCGAAGAGGGAGCGATTACGAATAACGAACGCTCATCCAAGGTGATTGACCACTGGACTACTGCAAGGGAGGAAATTTCAACTTCATTGCTGAAAGCTCTTCAGGAAGACCGCCGAGATGGCAAGCCCTACTTGAATCCTGTTTTTGTCATGGCCCACTCTGGTGCTCGTGGCGGTGTGGATCAGATTCGCCAGCTCTCCGGAATGCGGGGATTGATGGCTAAGCCAAGTGGAGAAATTATCGAGACGCCCATCCGCGCGAACTTCCGAGAAGGCCTTCGAGTTTTGGAGTATTTCTCCTCAACTCACGGCGCTCGAAAGGGTTTGGCTGATACTGCTCTCAAAACCGCTGACTCGGGTTACTTGACTCGTAAGTTGGCCGATGTGGCACAAAATGTCACCATTACCATGGAAGACTGCGGAACTCCTAACGGAATTCCGAAAGAGGCAGTTTTCCAAGGTGAGAAACTTGTTGTTCCTTTGTCCCAGGTTGTGCGTGGCCGTGTTGCTTGCGACACAATACGCGACCGAATTTCCGACGAACTTGTGGTGGAAAAGGGCCAAATATTGTCAGCTAAAATAGCTCAACGAATTGAGCAGCTGGGCTACACCAAGATTCGCGTTCGGACCCCTCTTCAGTGCGAAGCAGGCGATGGCTTATGCCAGAAATGCTACGGCGAAGATCTTTCCCGCGGCAAAATTGCGGAACTTGGTCTAGCTGCAGGAATCGTAGCGGCACAGTCGATTGGTGAACCTGGAACTCAGCTGACCATGCGTACCTTCCACATTGGTGGTACTGCGAGTCGCGCTTTGGTTGTGTCCGAGACAAAAGTTCGCCGTGGCGGGACTGTTGAATTCCATGACCTGCGCCACACGAAAAACCCAGAAGGGCAAACTGTTGCCCTTTCCAGAACTGGTGAAATCATCATCCGAGATTCAAAGGGCCGTGAGCTGGATCGTTATTCCGTTCCAGTTGGTTCGATTCTCCACACTGATGATGGAGCCAAAATCACGAAGAGTTCCAAACTTGTGGAATGGGACGCACACTTCTTGCCCATCCTCGCTGACTTTGAAGGAAAAGTTCGTTTTGAAGATGTCGTTCTTGGAAAAACAATGAATGTGGAAGAGGATCCCAAGACCGGGGTTCAGCGCCGCAAGATTATTGAGTCCAAGGGAGACCTTCATCCACAAGTTCTTCTTGTAGGTAAAGATGGCGAAGTTCTTTACTACACAGCCCTCCCTGAAAATGCTTACCTCGAAGTGAAAGATGGAGATAAAGTCACCGCTGGCACCATGCTCGCCAAGTCTCCTCGAGGTATTGGCGGTACGCAGGACATTACGGGTGGTTTGCCCCGAGTCACGGAACTCTTTGAAGCTCGAATTCCAAAGAACCCATCCACGATGTCAGAAATCGACGGGATTGTTGAGCTCGGGGATAAGCGCCGCGGAAAGCGGATTATCCTAGTGCGCAACGAAGAGCTTGATGAAGAACGCGAGCACCTCGTTGCTCAATCCAAGCACCTTGCTGTTCACACGGGCGACCGCGTCAAAGCTGGTGAACCCCTTGTGGACGGCCCGAAACCGCCGCAGGATATTCTCAAGATTGAGGGTCCTGAAAAGCTTCAGCGCTACCTAGTAGATGAAGTTCAAAAGGTTTACCGTACCCAGGGCGTTGGCATCAACGATAAGCACATTGAAATCATTGTGATGCAAATGATGCGAAAGGTTCAGGTTGAATCCGCTGGAGATTCCAAACTGCTTCCCAACTCTCTCATTGACCGTCACCAATTCAAGGCCATCGTGGAAGGCATGCTCGAAAAGGGGGAAACTCCTCCAAGCGCTGCCCCCATGGTCATGGGGATTACCAAGGCCTCAGTTCAATCTGAGTCCTTCATTTCCGCTGCTTCCTTCCAAGAAACGACCAAAGTTCTGACCGAAGCATCTCTTCGAGGTAAACTCGATGAATTGCAAGGACTGAAAGAGAATGTCATTCTTGGCAATCTCATCCCTGCTGGAACCGGTGCTCGAGGCCTGTTAGAGAACAGGGTCGAGAAGAAGGTGGATTTCACCCAATTTGGGAGCTTGAGTTTTGAGAATGAACCCAGCATCCTAGAAGAGGTAGAGGCAGAAGATGCCAAAGCCAACGAATAAGCTGCTGAATACCCAGACTTGACCAAAACGACTAAATCGCTAGACTTTTAGACCCTTTTGCCCCTACCCCCCTTGGGGTGTGAAGGCACCAAAACACAAAATGCCAACCATCAATCAGCTCGTTCGCAAAGGCCGTAAGCCCATGCGGAAAAAGTCTAAGAGCCCGGTACTTGACCGTTGCCCTCAAAAGCGCGGCGTTTGTACCCAGGTGAAGACGATGACCCCGAAGAAGCCGAACTCGGCACTTCGTAAAGTCGCCCGTGTCCGCCTTTCCAATGGAAAGGAAATCACTGCCTATATTGGTGGCGAAGGACATAACCTTCAAGAACACTCCATCGTGTTGGTTCGTGGTGGTCGAGTTCGTGACCTTCCCGGTGTTCGATACCATGTAATCCGAGGCACATTGGATGCTTCGGGTGTCGATGGACGGACCTGTTCCCGCTCCAAGTACGGCACACGCCGCGGTAAGTAGTCATGCCAAGAAGCTACAAGTCCACTGCTAAGTATCTACAGCCAGATCCCCGTTTCGGCTCTGAGTTGGCGATGAAATTTATCAACCAGCTCATGCTCGGTGGTAAGAAATCAACCGCTATGGATATCTTCTATGAAGCCTGTGAAATGGCCTCGAAGAAACTTGAAGATACCACACCAGAAGATGTCTTCGTGACCGCTTTAGAAAATGTGAAGCCATCCGTTGAAGTTCGCTCCAAGCGAGTTGGTGGCTCCAACTATCAGGTGCCCAGAGAAGTCAGCGCTAAGCGGGCTCAAGCATTGGGTATTCGTTGGTTGGTTGGTAATGCTCGGAAGAAAAAGGGTATGCCTATGGCTCGTCGCCTTTCCATGGAATTTGTAGATGCCTGCAACAACACAGGATCTTCTGTCCAGTGGAGAGACAATGTCCACAAGATGGCCGAAGCCAACAAGGCATTCAGCCACTTCGCCTCCTTCTAAGGAACGGACTTTTTCTAAGCGGGCAATTCCTTTAGGGGTTGCCCGCTCTTTTTTTTAATAGATAAGCAAAAAGATGGAATTGGACCTTGTCCTTGTTCGCTTAAATAAAGAGAACCCTAAAAAGTGCAGCTTGACCCCTTTAAGGGAGAGTGGGCGAGCTGGGATTCGGTGGTTTCATTGTGATTTGGGGGACTCCATTCCCGTTGGAGAGGTGACTTTGCTCCACCCCGAAGGTGAGCCCTTAACCCCAAAAGATGCAGACCGACCTTTGCTTTTGGTGGACTCCTCGTGGCGGGATTTGCCTCGAGTCCTCCACTGGGTTGAGGGGGATTTGCGATATCGCAGCCTTCCACCCGAGCTTCAAACTGCCTATCCCAGAAAGTCAAAAATATTTGAAGACCCACAAAATGGTCTTGCCAGTATTGAAGCCCTCCATGCAGCACTTTGCATGTTAGGAAAACGAGATGATTCTCTTTTGGATGGCTATCGCTGGAGAAAGGAGTGGCTTGACCTGAATTCCGAGCTCCTCGGAGCTTAGAATCTAGGGACATGGACTTGGCCAACCTTCGAAATGTGGGGATTGTTGCCCACATTGATGCCGGGAAAACGACCGTAACGGAGAGGATTCTCTTCTACACTGGCGTTGAGCATCGTATGGGGGAAGTGCATCAAGGGAATACCGTGATGGACTGGATGCCCGAAGAAAGAGAGCGTGGAATCACCATCATGGCGGCAACGACTCGTTGCCCATGGAGAGACTCGGTGATTCAAATAATTGACACTCCGGGGCACGTGGACTTTACCGTGGAGGTCAGCCGCTCATTAAGAGTTTTAGATGGTGCCGTCGTTGTCCTTTGTGGGGTGGCTGGTGTGCAAGCACAAACCGAAACGGTGCTGCGGCAGGTTGCTGAGAACTCTGTTCCTTGGATAGCCTTTTTGAACAAAATGGACCGACCTGGCGCGGATTTTTCAGCTGCATTGGAATCACTCAAGGACCGGACGGGGGTAAACCCTATTCCTGTTCAGTTGCCGGTCGGAGAAGGGGATAGTTTTGACGGTGTCTTGGACCTCCCCAAAATGAAGCGTCTCAGCTGGGATCGGAATGAAAAGGGGGCCACGGTTCAGGAGTCCGACCTTAGCGATGAGGAACACCAGCGCGCTGAACTTGCTCGAACCCAACTTTGCGAAGCTGTCGCTGGGTTTTCCGACGAACTTTTAGAAAAGTATTTGGATAACGAATCGCTGAGTGAAGAAGAGCTCTTGAAGGGCCTCAAGTTGGGCGTGATGGAGCGAAAGTTGGTCCCCGCTTTTTGTGGCTCTGCTCTTCACAATTTGGGCATTCAACCCCTTCTAGACGCCATCCTTGCATTGCTGCCTTCGCCGCTTGAACGCCCACCCGTGGAAGGCGTATCTCCTCAAGACGAAACAGAGCGCTTGCTCCGGGCGCCTGAAAAATCGGCTCCTTTTACTGGTTTCGTTTTTAAACTCTTTCACGATCCACACGGAGATTTGTGCTACTTGAGAGTTTATTCAGGTGTGCTGAAGGAAGGAGATGTACTCTTGAATGCGCGCCATAAAAAAAAGGAACGAGCTCAGCAACTGTGGCGGATGCATGCGGATCACCGCGAGCGCCTCAAAGAGGCAGGGCCCGGCGAAATTGTGGCGGTCCCTGGTCTTAAGCACGCAATCACGGGCGATACCCTTTTCCACCAAGGTGAGGCCATTGCTCTTGAGTCGATCCATTTCCCCGACCCTGTGATTCGCCAGACCTTGGAACCCCTGAACATGGGGGAGCGAGACAAGTTGGAGAATGCTCTGTTAGCTTTATGCCGCGAGGACCCCACCCTAAAGCTGGTGACTGACCAGGAAACGGGGCAATTAACTCTGGCAGGGATGGGTGAGCTTCACCTTGAAGTTGCCCGCCACCGCTTGGAGCGGGATTTCAGGGTGTCTGCCCGAGCTGGAAATCCAATTGTTGCCTATCGGGAAACCCTGCTTTCTGCCAAAGGTGGCTCTGGAACGATTGAGAGGCCCCTCGAGGAGGGGCGGCAAGTTGTTCAGGTTCAAGCGAAGCTCCGGCCGACACCAGGCAAACGCTCCGAAGTTCTTTTCTCAGAGGAAGTTACATTGCTTCAAGAGGCTTCAGTCCTCGCTTTTCGTGAGGGCGCAGAGGGTCTCTTGCAGTCCGGTGGCGACTTAGGATTCCCCCTCGCCGAGCTGGAAGTCGAAATATCCAAACTCCACTGGAGCCCTGATACGGAGCCTGTTTCGCGCGAGATTCTCATGGCGGCAACGTCCCAAGCAATGGAAGGCGCCCTCCAGGGCAATACGACACTCCTAGAGCCTGTTATGACGGTCCGGGTTGAGGTGCCGGAGGAGTTTTTGAGTGGAGTTTTGGGCGACCTGAGCGCCCGCCGTGCTGAAGTTGGAAATTTGGAAGTTGGTCATGAGCAAAGGGTTATATTCGCTATTGCCCCTCTTCAGGCCATGTTCTCGTATTCCACCGATCTCCGTTCTCTGACCCAAGGGCGTGGAGCCTTCTCCATGACCCCTCATGGCTATGCAGCCATACCCCCCGAGCGGGCCCAGAAAATATTAGGTTTTTCTCCCTAAATCCTGATTAGGAACAGGTTTTCCGCCTTCTTCTCTTGACCCCTTTTTTGGCTGGCCGTAAGATGTTTGGCCCATTTCAGGGATAGCTCCGAATTGAACTTGGACCTAACCGCAATTCCGCGGCGGATAAGGCAATTCGGAGCTTCAAGTGTGCATAGACATGGCTGACCGAATTCAGATCCGACTAGAGGCCTACGACCACGAGGCCATCGACCAAGCGACCGAGTCCATTCTCGAAGCCGCTCGCCTTACAGGCGTTGCAGTTTCTGGTCCGGTACCGCTTCCGACTCGAATTGAACGGTACACCGTGTTGCGCTCGCCCCATATTGATAAGAAGTCCCGTGAACAATTTGAAATTCGCACCCATAAGCGATTGATGTATTTGCTCGAACCGACCCCGCAAACCGTAGATGCATTAAACCGCCTCGTTTTGAGCGCAGGAGTGGACGTCCGAATCAAACTCTGACATCCGTTCCTTTCTTGTTCCCGCATGTTCTGATGAACCTCTGCGATTCTGCCAACTGGAACCGGCACAACAAACATCATGTCCGAAACAAAATTTTTGCTCGCCCGGAAGAAGGGTATGACCCAAATCTTCCGTGAAGATGGCTCAGTGATTCCTGTCACCGTGCTCGAGGCTGGCCCTTGCACCGTCACTGGCCTGCGAAGCGACGACCAAGATGGATACCAAGCTGTTCAGGTCGGCTTCATTTCCGCACGGGAAAAGCATGTCAACAAAGCTCAAAAAGTAGCCGCTGAGAAAGCTGGGGTGAAACCCTTTCGCGTTCTCAAGGAATTCCGCACTGGAGTAGAGGCTTACGAGGTAGGCCAAGAGCTCAAGGCGGATCTTTTTGAAATCGGTGACATCGTTGATGTCGTTGGTACTTCAAAGGGCCGTGGTTTTGCTGGAACAATTAAGCGCCACGGTTTTTCACGCGGAAGCGAAACTCATGGTTGTATGAATGTTCGTCGTCCTGGTGCGATTGGGCAGTGCGCTTACCCCGGTCGAGTTTTTAAAGGAACTCGGATGTCCGGGCATTACGGCGCCAAGCAAGTCACTGTGAAGAACAGCGTCATTGAGAGTGTAGATTCCGAGCGCGGCCTTGTTTTGGTTCGCGGTGGAGTACCCGGTCCTCCAAACGGTCTGGTTCAAATCAAAACTGCAAAAACGGGGACCAAGTAGTCATGGCAACCATCACCACCTACAACCTTGAAAGCGGCACTATTGGCGAGCGAGACTTCGCTGCTGATCTTGGTGAAAAGATTCTCTATCGCACCATGAAAGATGCGATTGTTTCGTACCAGTCCAATCGGCGGCAAGGCGATGCCCACACGAAGACTCGTGGCAATGTAAAAGGCCACGGCAAGAAACCGTTCAAGCAAAAGAAAACCGGTCGCGCCCGTGCTGGCGATGTGAAGAGTCCAATTTGGCGCGGTGGGGGAACTGTTTTTGGTCCTCTCAACAAGCGCAATTGGGGTTACCACCTCCCTCGCAAACAGCGCCTCGCTGCTCTAAAGAGCGCCCTTGCTGGAAAGCTCCAGGATGGTGAGGTGAAAGAAGTCCAAGGGCTTCAACTCTCCGAACCTTCCTCAAAGGCTGCTCGCAAAATTTTGGCTGACCTTGCTCCTAAAGGAAGCACTTTGCTTCTCTTGAAAGAGCATGACTCGATTGCGTGGAAGTCCTTCCGAAACTTCCCCAATGTGACTGTTCGAACTGCTTCCGATGCAAATGCCTATGATCTCCTTGCGAGTAAGTGGCTTTTGGTTCAGGAAGGTGCTCTTGACAATCTAACGAGCCGTTTCACGGCCAGGAAGGAGGGCTAAAAAATGGCTGCAAACTCTCTTCATTACCAAATTTTGCTCAGCCCAGTTCTTACTGAGAAGAGCACCGAGGAGCAGGCGCGATTGAACTCGTACCGCTTCGAGGTTGCTGGCGGTGCAAACAAGATTGAAGTTCGGGCTGCCATTGAGGCTGTTTTTGATGTCAAAGTCAAGAAAGTCAACATCATGGTTCGGCCTGGAAAACCGCGTCGCCGTGGCTTCAATAGTTTTCTCGGCTCTGCAAGAAAGATTGCAGTGGTTCAACTCCAAGAGGGTCAAAAGATCGACCTCCTGTAGGAGCACGAAATAATGGGAATTAAGTACTACAAACCAACTTCTCCTGGCCGTCGTGGCGGGTCCGTATTGGATCGTGCCGAGTTGACTCGCCAGACTCCTGAGAAGAGCCTTCTTGAGCCCCTCAAGAAAACCGGCGGACGAAATAATCGCGGGCGCGTGACTTCACGCCATCGTGGTGGTGGCGCGAAACGCCGTTATCGCGTGATTGACTTCAAGCGCAACAAGGATGGTGTTCCAGCCCGTGTTGCTCACATTGAATACGACCCGAACCGCTCAGCCTACATCGCCCTCCTTCACTATGTTGATGGTGAAAAGCGATACATCGTTTGGCCCAAAGGCTTGAATCAGGGAGACATGGTTTCTTCAGGACCTGATGCCGAACCAAAGATTGGCTGTGCCATGGAAATGAAGGACATGCCTCTTGGTCTCGAAGTTCATAATGTTGAACTCCGAGCTGGCCAGGGCGCAAAGATGGCCCGCTCCGCTGGCGCATCGGCTCGTTTGGCCGCTCGCGAGGATGGCTATGTATTGCTCTCTCTTCCTAGTGGCGAACTGCGCAAAGTCCATGAGCGTTGTCGCGCCACCATTGGTGAGGTTGGAAATTCTGACCACCAAAACATCAAGCTTGGCAAAGCTGGCCGTAGCCGCCACATGGGGCGCCGCCCACATGTTCGTGGTGTTGCTATGTATCCCGCCGCTCACCCCCATGGTGGTGGTGAGGGTCGGACCATGGGTATGCACCCAGTTTCCCCATGGGGCAAACCTGCCAAGGGTGGCAAAACTCGAAATGTTCGAAAGACCACCAACAAGTTCATCGTTCGCCGCCGCAAGAAGGGGGTGAGGTAGTCCTATGGCACGAAGTATTAAGAAAGGTCCCTGGATTGAACCCCGACTCCATCGCAAGGTTGTTAAGGCCGATGCCGCTGGTGATCGCAAGCCCATCAAAACCTGGGCTCGGGCATCCACCATTTTGCCTGACTATGTGGGTCGCACCTTCATGGTTCACAATGGCAAAACATTCTGGAAAGTTTTCGTTACGGAAGACATGGTTGGCCATCGGCTAGGCGAGTTTTCCCCAACGCGGACATTCCGTGGCCACGACAAGAAAGGTTGAGCGCCATCATGAATTTTCCCGCAAGCCATCGTTACGCTCGAATCTCCGCAAAGAAGGTTCGGCCAACTGCGAATTTGATTCGCGGTTTAGATGTTAATCGCGCCCTCAATCTCCTCTCGGTTGACCAAACTCGAGGTGGGTTCTTGATGGCTAAAGTTCTTCGTTCAGCAGTGGCCAATGCAGGCCAAAACGACGCAGTGGATGTAAACAACCTTTATGTTCGTGATTGTCGTGTTGACGAAGGTCCTCTCCTCAATGGTCGGATACGTTACCGACCTGCTTCGATGGGGCGGTCCATGCCAATCCGGCGCCGCACATCGCACCTCAAAATAGTCCTCTCGGAAAGGGAGGCTGGCTGATTATGGGACAGAAGATCCACCCCATCGGCTTTCGCGTAGGCATCAGTGAGCCTTGGCGCTCCCGCTGGTTTGCCCGCGGCGAAGAGTACGGTGACAAATTGCTTTTGGACTACAAAGTTCGGAAGCTCATCAAGAATCGTTTTCGGATGGGCATTATCTCGAGTGTAGAGATTCAACGCCGATCCGGTCGAATGACCATCATCCTCATGACCACCCGTAAGGGTGAAGTTATTGGACGGGGCTACGCCACTCGCGATGCCCTGGTAGCGGACCTTGAAAAGATGACCGGCATGGAAGTCAAGCTGGACATTCAAGAAGTGCGCCACTGGGATCTGGATGCCCAAACCGTTGCGGAGAATCTTGCAGCAGCAATTGAGCGCCGCGTATCTCCTCGTCGCCAACTGAAGCGAATCATTGAGAACTCAATGAACGCTGGCGCTGAAGGGATTAAGGTTCAAGTAAGCGGTCGAATCGATGGTGCTGAAATGAGCCGTCGTCTAACTCAGCGCCAAGGTCGGATTCCTCTTCAAACATTGTCCGCCAAATGTGCCTACGGATTCGCTGAGGCGAAAACGACCTACGGCATCTTGGGTGTGAAGTGTTGGGTTTACAGCGGTGAGACCGTTCGCCTTTAGGAGTTCTTGCAATGTTAATGCCAAAACGAGTCAAGTACCGCAAATCACAACGCGGAAAAATTAAAGGAACCTACACATCAGGTCTTGCAGGTGGCAAGGGAGCTGGAGCTAAGAAACTTCACCGTAAAGCTCGCCCAAACCCAATCAAGAAACCGTGTCGCGCCAAGGCC
Organism: Planctomycetota bacterium; assembly: GCA_030748415.1. GTDB lineage: Bacteria > Planctomycetota > UBA1135 > UBA1135 > UBA1135 > UBA7888. The sequence goes on along the minus strand of JASMMA010000010.1, from coordinate 48,215 downwards.
ATGCGTGGAAACCGAGTTGCCTTTGGTGATTTTGGTCTTCAAGCCTTGGAGTGGTGCTGGTTAAGCGCTCGCACAATTGAAGCTGGTCGTGTTGCTGCGGGTCGAGCCGCGAGCGAGGCAAAGCTTTGGATTCGTGTTTTCCCTCACAAGCCTGTCACTGCTAAACCGCTAGAGGTTCGGATGGGTTCAGGTAAAGGAGACGTGGATCGTTGGGTTGCCGTGATTCTTCCCGGAACCATCATTTACGAACTCGGCGGTGTTGATGAAGAAATCGCTAGGACAGCCTTTAACCGAGTCTCTCACAAACTCCCCATTCGCGTCCGGATGGTCGCTCGTAAACACATCTAAGGTTGTAGAAATGAAGCCCGCTGAAGTTCGTGGAAAAGAAGATACAGAACTCGATTTTGATATCGAGAGTCTTGAAAAAGAGCTGTTTGACTTGAAGTTTCGCAGCCTTACTGAAGGCAATGCCAATCCCTCCAGGATTCGCGCTATTCGCCGTGACATTGCCCGCATGAAGACCGTGCTGCGGGAACGCCAGAAGAACATTCGCGGCCAGGAGTCTCGCTAATCATGACTGAAACCCAAACAACCGAAACTCGCGGAACCCGTAAGTTGATGACTGGAACCGTCCTGAAGAATCAGGCGGACAAAACGATTGTTGTTCAAGTGGAGCGCACGAGTCGGCACCCTCTTTACAAGAAGACCGTTCGGATTCGCAAAAAGTTCTACGTCCATGACGAGGAAAATGTTGCCCAAGTAGGGGACAAGGTCCAAATCATGGGAACTCGCCCTCTCAGCAAGCTTAAGTGCTGGCGTTTAGTCAAGGTTCTCTAGACCCCTCGCCAAAATTAAAGGAGAAGAAAGATGATTCAGATGCAAACAAGACTCGATGTCGCTGACAACAGCGGCGCGCGAATCGTCCAGTGCATCAAGGTTTTGGGCGGGTCCAAGCGCCGCTTTGCTGGAGTTGGCGATGTCATCGTCGCCTCTGTGAAGAAGGCTGCGCCGGGTTCAGATGTCAAAACAGGCCAAGTTGTGAAGGGTGTGGTTGTTCGCACCAAGCAAAGAGTCCGCCGCAAGGATGGGAGCTATGTTCGATTCGACTCGAATGCTCTGGTTTTGATTGACGGCGAAGGCAACCCACAAGGCACCCGAATTTTTGGGGCTGTTGCCCGTGAACTGAGAGACCGCAAGTACATGAAGATTGTTTCACTTGCCCAGGAGGTTGTGTGACCATGCATGTTAAAAAAGGAGACGAAGTCGTTGTCCTCGCAGGCAACGAAAAAGGTAAGCGGGGCAAAGTCCTGCGCACCATGGAAAGCGAGCGTCTTGTGATTGTCGAAGGTGTGAATGTTCGCACTAAAACGATGCCCAAGACACCCCAAAACCCCCAAGGCGGAACCGTGAATCGTGAGGTCCCCGTGGCTGCCTCTAATGTGCTCATTTGGAGCGAAAAAGCCGGCAAAGGCGTGCGAACTCGCATGGAAGGTGAAGGATCTTCCAAAGCCCGTGTCGGAATCCCCTGTGGAACCAAGTTCAACTAGAACGATGCCCCGCTTAAACGATTACTACAAAGAAACCATCTTTCCTTCCTTGAAGGAAAAGTTTGGCTACAAGAATGTCCACCAAGTTCCCGGTCTTGAAAAGATTGTTGTGAGCATGGGTGTGGGGAGCGCGGTTGAAACCAAGTCTCGCATGGATGTTGCGGTCAAGGACCTCTCTAAGGTGACCGGCCAAAAGCCTGCAATCAAAGTTGCGCGTAAGTCCGTTGCAAATTTCCGCCTTCGTGCAGGAAGCCCCGTGGGGTGCATGGTGACCTTGCGAAACGAACGCATGTATGAATTCTTTGATCGCCTTGTTTCTGTCGTCCTTCCTCGTATTCGCGACTTCCGCGGAATGAAGGATAAATTTGATGGACAAGGCAACTACAGTTTGGGGCTTGCTGAGCAGTCCCTTTTCCCTGAAATCGAACTGGACAAAGTCGAGTTCACTCAAGGCATGAATGTGACAATTGTCACGAGTGCCCGCACCGACGAGGAAGGCCGTGCCCTTTTAGATGGCTTCGGGTTTCCTTTCCGTCGGAAGGAGGACATTAAGTAATGGCGAAAAAAAGCGTCAAGAACCGAAATCTCAAGCGCGAAAAGTGTGTCGCTCAATTTGCTGAGCGTCGTGCGGCTCTAGTTGCGGTCACCAAAGACCCAAACGCATCTCTTGAGGATAAGGCTGCAGCCTACAAAAAGATTCTTTCCATGCCCCGAGACGCGAGTGCATCCCGCATTCATAACCGGTGTTCCATCACTGGCCGACCCCGAGGTTACTACCGCAAGTTTGGTGTTTCGCGAATTGTTTTCCGCGAACTTGCCCATGAAGGATTCCTTCCCGGGGTTCGTAAAGCTTCCTGGTAAGGAGATTTGAAATGAATACCACTGATCCAATCGCCGACATGCTCACCAGAATCCGCAACGGACTCATGGTGCGTAAAAGGTTTGTTGATGTCCCATCTTCAAGAACAAAGAGCTCCATCGCGTTGACCTTGAAGGAAGAGGGATACCTCAACGATGTTGAGCCTGTTACTAACGACAAGGGATTTTCTGATCTTCGTGTAAGTTTGAAATACGACGAAGATGGTGCTCCTGTCATTCAAGAGATTAGCCGAGTTTCAAAGCCAGGCTGTCGCGTTTACTCCAGCTGCGGCGACATCCCAGAAGTGCGTCGCGGACTGGGAACTACTGTTCTGTCCACTCCCAAAGGAATAATGAGCGGCAAGAAAGCTCAAGAAACTGGAGTTGGCGGAGAAATCCTCCTTACCGTTTTCTAGAAATATGTCACGAATCGGAAAACAAGCAGTTCAAGTTCCAGCAGGCGTCACTGTGACAGCCAGCCAATCGGAAGTTCAAGTTAAAGGGCCGAAGGGCAATTTGTCATTCCCTCTTTTCCCTGAAGTTGCAGTCGCGATTGAAGGCGATGCCGCATTGGTCACCCAAACTGGTGCGGGCTCCTCCAAAAACGCGGGCGCTCTTCATGGTCTTGTGCGCGCCCATCTCGCAAACATGGTTGAAGGCGTGACTCAAGGCTTTACAAAAGCATTGGAAATCCAGGGAACCGGTTGGAATGCAAAGCCAGCTGGTCAGGGAATCGAGTTACAAATCGGATTTTGCCACACTGTGAAGTGTGACCCTCCTGCTGGGGTTGAGGTTTCCTTGCCCTCCCCAACAGAAATCGTCATTACCGGCCCCGACAAGCAAGCTGTTGGTCAGTTTGCTGCCAATGTTCGGGCGGTTCGCCCACCTGAGCCTTATAAGGGCAAGGGTATTCGTTACAAGGACGAAGTCGTTCGTCGTAAGGCAGGTAAAGCCCTCGCTTCATAGTTATGGACCATAAGCAACAAAAAGCAAAAGCAAAGAAGCGCCTTCGTAAGGCCCTTGGAGTTCGCCGCCGTCTTCGTGCGTCGGGCGATCACCCAAGGCTTTCCGTTTACAGAAGCTCCAAGCACATCTGTGTGCAAGTCATTGACGATATTCAAGGTCGCACACTAGCAGCTGCTGGCGACATGGAATCTTCCATGGCGGACGCCCTAAAAGGAAAAACGAAATCGGAACGATCCGCCATTGTGGGAACCGCAATCGCTGAACGCGCCTTAGCTGCAGGTGTTGAACAAGTCATGTTTGACCGTGGCCCTTACTCCTTCACCGGGCGTGTCCAAGCCCTCGCTGATGCCGCTCGGGAGGGCGGCCTTAAGTTCTAAAGCTATGAGCAAGAACAGAGAAAAAACTGAATTCCTTGACCGCGCTGAAGCTGAAAAGCTCGGTGAACTCAAAGAAGAGCGCGTAAAGGTCAACCGCACAGCCAAGGTTGTGAAAGGTGGCCGCCGTTTCGCTTTCTCCGCCTTGACTGTTGTTGGCAACCAAGATGGTGTTGTCGGTTACGGTTTCGGAAAGGCAAAAGAAATCCCCATGGCGATGCAGAAGGCTTTTAAAGATGGCCGGAAGCATTTGGTGCGAGTTCCTCGAGTCGAGACCACGATTCCACATGAGGTGGAAGGCGAATTCTGCGCCTCTCGTGTTCGCTTGATTCCCGCTTCTCCCGGAACAGGCATCATCGCCGGTGGAACAGTTCGAGCCGTAATGGAACTTGCAGGTGTGAAAGATGTTCTCACCAAGTCTTATGGCTCCACAAACCCCATCAACCTAGTCAAGGCAACTGTTGCTGGTTTGGCCCTGCTTCGGACCAAGGCAGAAGTGTCAGCCGCCCGAGGAGTTGAAGTCTAATGCAAATCCACAATGTAACCCCTAAGGGCGTCAAGTACCCAAACCGAAAGCGCGTCGGCCGTGGCGTGGGTTCTGGTTGGGGCAAGACTGCTGGCCGAGGCCATAAAGGCCAAAACTCTCGTTCTGGTGGCGGTGTTCGCCCTGGTTTTGAGGGTGGACAAATGCCCCTGTTTAGAAAGGTTCCCAAGCGAGGGTTTACTAATGCTCGTTTTAAGAAGCATTACACCCTTGTAAATGTTCAGTCCCTCAATGGGTACTCCGATGGCTCAGAAGTGGATCTCACTTCGGTTCTGGAAAGAGGACTCGCCCGCCGCACTGGAGGCATGTTAAAGGTGCTTGGTCAAGGAGAAATCACAGTCAAGTTGACTGTGAGAGCTCACCGGTTTTCAGATTCCGCCAAGAACAAGATTGAAGCTGCAGGTGGAACTGTGGAGGTTCTCGGCTAAGCCAAAAGGCTCATGGAACAAATACTCGCCCTTCTACGCATTCCCGAACTAAGGCGTCGCATTTTGACGACCTTTGGTTTGTTGTTTGTGTACCGCCTTGGTTTCCAGGTTCCCTTGCCCGGGATTAACTTGGAGACGGTAAAGATTGCCGCTGATAAAATTGCCGGCAGTTCTTTGGGCGGCCTTTTTGGAATTATGAATGCCTTTACTGGGGCAGGCATCGGTAGTGCGACTTTGTTCTCCCTTGGAGTGATGCCTTACATTTCGGCATCCATTATTTTCAGTCTTCTGGTAAAAGTTGTGCCATCTTTGGAAGCCCTTTCCAAAGAAGGAGCCTCCGGCCAGAAAAAGATTAGTCAGTACACGCGCTTGGCAACACTTGCGATTTGTTTGCTCCAAGGAACTTTCATTCTTCTTGGTGTTGTGTTGAATCCTCAATACGGCCTCATGACGGGTGAAGTCACCATGGTCTATGGAGTTGCGGTTGTTCTAGCCCTCACTGCAGGCACTGTATTCATTATGTGGGTAGGCGAACAGATTTCTGAGCATGGGCTCGGAAATGGAGTTTCCGTCATCATTATGTGCGGAATCATCGCGAACATTCCGGCAGCTTTACAGTCTTTCTTGTCGGTGTCGGAGAACTCCCACCAAATGGCCGTCACGATTTCCGCCATGTGGATTGCAACAGTTCTTGTTGTGGTGTACATCACTCGTGGACAACGGCGCATCCCGATTCAGCAGGCAAAACTCACTCGGGGGCGCAAAGTAATGGGAGGGGCAAAGCATTATCTCCCACTAAAAGTTAATCAAGCAGGCGTGATGCCCATCATTTTTGCTTCTGCTCTCTTTATCGTTCCCAATGTCCTTGGCGGCGTTCCTGGCCTTACATGGATGCGCGACATTTTTGGCCGTGCGGGCTTCGTTTACATCGCCCTGTATTCGGTTTTGATTTTCTTCTTCTCTTTCTTTTGGGTACGCTTGATGTTTCAGCCAGAAGAAATTGCAAACAACTTGAAGGAACACGGTTCTTTCATCCCCGGGATTCGCCCAGGAAAGCACACGGCTGAGTACTTGAGCTTTGTTCTGGACCGGATTACTCTTGCTGGCGCATCATTCTTGGCAATCATTGCGGTCATTCCGACTATGGTTACCTCAAGTTTGCATGTTCCCATGATGATTTCTTACTTCCTCGGTGGGACATCCATTCTTATTGTTGTGGGTGTTGCATTGGATATTGTTGACAAATTGAACTCCCACCTTCTCATGCGAAACTATGACGGTTTCATGAAAGGCGGTGGCTCTGGTTGGGCCAAGAGGAAAGGATGATTGCAATCTTCCTCGGCGCTCCTGGTGTAGGCAAAGGAACACAAGCGGCAGCAGCTGCAGAGTCCCAAGGCTGGACCCATTTGTCCACCGGAGATTTGCTTCGTCAAGAGGTTGCCGCTGGCACCGATCTTGGTTTGAAAGCGAAAGAGTACATGGACCGCGGGGATTTAGTTCCTGACAATGTCATGGTCGGCATGGTTGCCGCTCGTGTTGAGTCCATGGAAAACAACGAAGTCCTTTTGCTCGATGGTTTCCCCCGCACTAAGGCGCAAGCGGAAGCCCTGCATGCCGCTGCTCCAGAGGGCTCGATTCGTTTAGCTGTTTGCTACACAGCTTCCGATGAGACACTCATCTCCCGCCTTCTTGGCCGAGGGAGAACGGACGACACCCGCGAGGTCGTTGAACACCGTCTTGCCGTTTACAGCGAGACTACAGAACCATTGGTTGCTTTCTACCGCGACCTAGGCATTCTCTGCGAAGTTGATGCAGAGCGAGAAATTAAAATCATCCAGTCAGAGACGATTGAAATCATTCGTACCGGGCTGGCTTCTACTAACCCACAAGGAGCGAATGGCTAAAGAAGAGCCCATCACCGTGACCGCTGTTGTTCGGGAGGCACTCCCGAATGCAATGTTCAAGGTGGAACTCGACAATGGTCACCAAGTCCTTGCCCACATCTCCGGAAAAATGCGCATGCACTACATCCGCATCGTTCCAGGAGACACCATCACAGTTGAAATGTCACCTTACGACCTCACTCGCTGCCGGATTGTTTACCGGGGCGAACGCCGACCCGGCCGCCGCCGGGGGGGTGGAGCTCGCAAGCGTGGTCGCTAACCAAATCCGAGAGTCGTCATGAAAGTTCGCGCAAGTGTTCGTCGAATCTGCGACAACTGCAGAATCATCCGCCGTCATGGAAAATTGCGGGTCATCTGCAAAAGGGACCCCCGTCACAAACAAGTTCAAGGTTGAGTACTAATACAAAATGGCACGTCTAGTAGGTGTTGAAATTCCTGATGCAAAGCGCACTGTTGTTGCTTTGACATATATCTTTGGTGTTGGTTCTGACTCCGCCGAGAAAACCTGTAAAGCCCTGAACATCAATCCAGATGTTCGAGCCAAGGATCTCAGCGATGAAGAGCTTGCATCCATTGCTTCCCACCTCGAAGATCATTACCTCGTTGAAGGTGCTCTTCGTCGTACCAACACCCAGGCCATTAACCGCCTCAGGGACATCCAGTGCTACCGGGGAAGCCGTCATCGTCGCGGGCTCCCATGTCGTGGCCAGCGAACCAAAACGAACGCCCGTTCCCGTAAAGGACCCAAGAAGACCGTGGCCGGCAAGAAGTCAGTCAAGGCAATGAAGTAGAGCTGAAAAATGAGTGCTGCTAAATCAAAAAAGAAGAGAAGAGTCGGGGCTCGTGGGATTGCCCACATACGTTCGACCTTTAATAACACCCTGACCACGCTAACGGACACCAAGGGCAACACCATCGGGTGGGGCTCTTCTGGGATCGTTGGCTACAAAGGTTCACGAAAGTCCACCCCGTTTGCAGCTCAAGCTTCCGCTCGGAAAGCTGGCGAAGCTGCCTACAAGTCTGGTTTGCGTGAAGTTGAAGTTCGCGTGAAAGGCACAGGGTCGGGTCGCGAAAGTGCGATCCGTGGCCTTGCTCAAGGCGGTCTTCGCGTTTCCTCAATCGAGGATGTCACCCCGCTGCCGCACAACGGCTGCCGTCCACCCAAAAAACGTCGAGTCTGATTATGGCACGTTACACCGGAAATGTCTGCCGCCTTTGCCGCCGCGAAGGCTACAAGCTGTTCCTCAAGGGCAGCCGTTGCGAAAGCGAAAAGTGCGCTGTGGATCGCCGCAATGTCCCTCCTGGGATGAATGTGCGCGCCCGCACTCGCCGTCTGTCTGATTACGGAGTCCACCTTCGTGAAAAGCAGAAGGTAAAGCGTATTTATGGCCTCATGGAGCGCCAATTCAAGCGTTACTTCCGTATGGCGGAACGAATGCGCGGGAACACGGGTACGAACCTGCTCTCCTTGCTGGAGCGCCGCCTCGACAATGTCGTGGACGCAACTGGCATGGCGATGTCCCGCCCTCATGCGCGCCAACGAATCAATCACGGCCACTTCACTGTGAATGGTCGAAAGGTTGATGTGCCCAGCTACCTCGTCCGTCCTGGCGATGTTGTTGGTACAGCTACTCGTGAGAATTCTCAGCAGGCCACTGCTGATTGTCTCACTCTAGCTGGCGAGAAAGTCATCCCCAACTGGCTTGCGGTTGACTCAAACGCCAAAACTGTAAAGATCGTAAATAACCCATCCCGCGAAGATGTCCGCTTCCAGGACATTCAAGAGCAATTCATTGTCGAGCTCTGCTCGAAGTAAAGGAGGAACCAGAGACATCATGCGTATCCGCTGGCGCGACTTCGAACTTCCCTCAGGGGTCACCCTCGAGGAATCTTCGGCCACTGAATCCTATGGCCGATTCTTCGTGGAACCTTTTCAACAAGGTTTCGGGCATACCATTGGAAATGGTTTGCGACGCGTTCTCTTGAGCTCAATCGAGGGCACATCCGTCACGGGTGTTGCTATCGAAGGAGTAGAGCACGAGTTCAAAACCATGGAAGGTGTTGTGGAAGATGTCACAGACATCGTCCTCGCATTGAAAGATGTCCTTGTTGACCTTTCTGGCGATGGCCCCGTCAACCTGTCCATTGACAAGTCAGGCCCTTGCACTGTCACTGCTGCTGATATCGAATGTCCAACTGGAGTCACTGTTGTGAATCCTGAATTGGAGATTTGCAAAGTGACAGGCGATGGAACCCCATTCAAAGCTGAGCTCACGGCTCGCCGTGGTCGCGGTTTTGTGGCTTCTGATGAAACTGGTGAGCCAACGGACCAAATCGGGCACATCCCTATGGATGCAGGCTTTTCACCCGTCCGCCGCGTGCGATACGGTGTCGAGGCAACTCGTGTCGGTAAGTTCACCAACTACGATCGCCTTGTTCTGGAAATCTGGACTGATGGAACTTTGTCTCCGCAGATGGCGCTGACTGAAGCAGCCAAAATTTACCGGAAACACTTAAACCCCTTCCTCCAGTTTACGACCCCTTCAATGGGTGTACCTGTTGCCGAAGAAGTTCAAGCAATCGATGCAGCCGCTGAACGCCGCAAGGAGCGCCACGCCGCTCTAATGTCGGAGTCCATCGACCGCCTCGAACTTTCAACACGGGCTCGCAATTGCCTGGATTCTTCCGGAATCTTGGTACTTGGTGATTTGGTGTACAAGTCAAAAGATGATTTGTTGCACATTAAGAACTTGGGCCAGACCGTTCTCACTGAGATTGAACAGAAACTCGCCGAACTGGACCTCGTCATTGGCATGCCTGCCGAAGAAGGGGCCGCCACCGGCGCCTGAATCCCATGCGACACCGCGTAACAACGAATAACCTCTCTCGAACTGGCTCCCACCGTAGGGCGTTGGCTCGAAATCTCGCCTGTGCAATCATCGAGCATGAGCGCATTGAAACCACCTTGACCAAAGCAAAAGCTCACCGACCATTCGTAGAAAAGTTGGTGACTCTAGCTAAGGAAAAGAACTTGCACAACTACCGCCGTGCTCTTGCCATCATGGGCAACCATGAAGATGCGGTAAACAAGTTGTTCAATGTCCTTGGGCCTCGGTTTAAGGATCGCCCAGGTGGTTACACCCGCATTCTTAAGCTTGCTACCCCTCGATTAGGCGATAAGGCCGACCGGGCAATCTTTGAGTTTGTGGAACGGAGTGAGCCAGAGGTTGAAGTGACTGAAGTGACTGAAGTGACTGAAGAGTAAATTTAATTCAGACTCTTTCAGGGCCGCCCATTCTTGGAATGGGCGGCCCTCCTTTTTATTTTGCAGCCTTTTTCTTCCAGCGCTTAGCAGGTGCTTTCTTGTGGGCCTTTTGTTGAGCTTTAACACGTACATTTGCGGGGCCAAGCAAATCCTTGAGAGCATCCATTAGTTCAGCATGAAGATTAACTGAGTAGTCTGAGTCCGCCCGGACGACCGCTTTTCGCCCATCAGGCGTGGTGTAGAAGAAACGAACGACAGAGCTTCCTGGGTGTGCTTGGAGGAGCTTCGAGAGCTCTTGCAAGGGCGGCGCGCTCATGGAGAGGTCCAGCTCTAACATTCCATCTAAACGCAAGGCATCTCGGTTGGCCAAGGGCTCTACTTTATCAATTAGGAGAGTGGGGGATTCTCCGGAATGGTCCAGTTGGCCATGGAAAACCCCAACGAAATCTTCGGTTATCTCTTCTCGGTATTCCTCGTAGGTGCTGGGCCAGGCTAGGGCCGAAGTTGAGCCGTAAAGGTCTTCAATTTTAAGGCGAGCATATTTGCGCGAGGGGTCTTTTCGCGTGCCTTTGACCTCAACTAAGGTCGCAACTCCGACCAAGAAGGCCAAGGTTCGTTCAGTTGATTCACAAACATTTCGCGAATCCCATGGAGACACCCCAGCAAGAAGATCGCGGTAAGGGTCTAGTGGGTGGCGGGTGAGATAAAGACCCAAGGCCTCTTTTTCTAAAGCTAAGGTTTCTTTCCGTTCATCATCGGAAAGTTCTCGAGGTGCTTGGTGTGCTTTGCTTTCCTCCTCGTTGGGATTAAATACGCCACCTTCAGAAGACTCACCAATGGATTCAGGTGTGTCGAAGAGGCCGCCTTGTCCAACAGCATGGTCTTTAGCCCGCGCCTGAGCACTCCGAAGTGCAGTTTCCATATCTGCAAGAACATCAAGGCGTGCTTTCCCGAAGCAATCAAAGGCCCCCGATTTTGCCATCCCTTCGAAAGTTGTTTTGGTGAGGCGCTGAGGAATCCCAGCTACCAGAAGCTTGTCCAGAGTCAGAAAGTAGCCGGTTTCTTCGGAAGCCCGAAGAGCCACGATTGCTTCAGCCGCTCCGCGGCCAACTCCCTTAATTGCCTCGAGGCCAAAACGGATGACCCCCTTTTCGCCAACCGTAAAGGAAACATCGGAACGATTTGCGCAGGGGGGTAGAACAGGTATTTCATGCTTACGGGCATCCTCAATGAGGAGCCGGAGTTTGTCTGAGTCAAAGGCTTCATGGGTCAGGGTGGAGGCATAAAACTCTGAGGGGTAGTGGGCCTTCATCCAGGCTGCCTGATAGGTCACCATGGCGTAGCCCGCTGAGTGGCTTTTGTTGAAGCCATACTCCGCGAAATTAACCATCATGTCCCAGATGTCTTTTGCCACGAGGTTGGGCACTCCATTCGCCTCTGAGCCATCCATGAAAGGGCCTTCATAAGGTTCCATGAGTTTTGAATCCTTTTTCCCCATGGCTTTACGAAGAGTGTCCGCTTCGTTCAGTGAGAACCCACCCATAATTTGTGCAACCCGCATAATTTGTTCTTGATAAATAAGAACCCCATAAGTTTCATGGAGAATATCCTCCAAAATCGGATGGGGATACCGAACGGGCTCAGCGCCGTGCTTTCTTTTAGCGTAGGTTTCGTGAAATCCTGAGCGCAGAGGCCCTGGCCGGAAAAGGGCCAAGACAGCGATGATGTCTTCGTAACAGTCTGGTTTGAGTTGGGCTAGTAACCGCTTCATTCCGCCAGATTCCAACTGGAAAACACCCTCTGTGTCTGCGGCCTGAAGGAGCGTAAAAGTTTTTTCGTCGTCAAGTGGGAGCTTGTCTAGTTCAATGCTAACTCCGTGGCTCTTCTCAACATTTTTAACAGCATCGTGCAAAATAGTGAGCGTTCGCAAGCCCAAGAAGTCCATCTTGAGAAGGCCATACTCCTCGCAAATTTTCATATCCCATTGGCTAGTAATTGCACCGTTGTGTTTAGAAAGGGGCATGATGTCTCGCAAGGGTTGGTCAGCAATAATTACACCAGCGGCATGCACCCCGGAGTTCCTTGTAAGCCCTTCAACTTGGCCAGCCAGTTTGAACCAACTTTTGTTCTCTTTTGATTTGTTTGAAAAAGAGCGAAGCTCTGGCTCTTCTTCAAGAGCTTCTTGCAAAGTAATTCCTAAAGTTTCAGGGATTAGTTTTGCGGCCTTATCCGCGTCTTGAAGAGAAATTCCAGAAACCCGAGCCATGTCTCGAAGCGCGTTCTTCGCCTTTAGTTTTCCAAAGGTAATAATTTGGCAAACATTTTCATCGCCGTAACGCTGGCGAACATAAGTCAGCATGTCTTCCCGCCGTTCTTTGCAGAAATCGATATCAATATCAGGCATTGAGATTCGAGATGAATTCAGGAATCGTTCAAAAATGAGGTCATATTTTAAGGGGTCTATTCGGGTAATACCTAAGGAATACGCCACAATAGAGCCTGCTGCTGACCCCCGGCCAGGTCCTACAGGAATCCCATTCTCCGCGGCATATCGAATCAAATCCCAAACGATGAGAAAGTAGGAGGTGAATCCCATTTCCTGGATGACGCGCATTTCATATTCCAATCGCTCACGAGCTTTGGTGGGATTGCCTGGGTATAGTCGGGCAAATCCATCTTCGCAGAGCTTTCTGAAAAAGTCATCGGGGTTGCTATTGTCATCTGGGCGGAAGATAGGAAGGCGGTGCTTGCCCAGCTCAATCTCGACATTTACTTGCTCTGCAACTTTTAAAGTATTCGTGAGCGCGTCGGGGAGGTCGCCAAAAATCCTATTCATTTGTTCCCGCGAACGGAAGAAAAGTGTATCCGTGCTCATTTTCCAGCGATCGTCATCTGCAATGCGGGCGTTCTGATGCAAACAAAGTAAGGCATCTTGTGCTGCGCAATCCTCATGCCGCGTGTAATGAATGTCGTTAGTTGCGACAAGCGGAGTATTCAGCTGAGGTGAGAGCCTTGCCATTGCTTCAGTGAGACGGTCTTGCTCTTCCATCCCATTGCGCATAACTTCTAAAAAGAAATGTTCTTTGCCAAAAATATCTTGAAGTCGCCCTGCTTCGGCAATGGCCTCAGGCTCTTTCCCTTCACGTAGAAACTTATTAACCGAACCAGACATGCAACCGGATAAACAAGTCAGGCCATCGGCGTGGGCAGAAATGTCATTCATGTCCACGCGGGGGCGGAAATGGTGCCCTTCTAAATGGGCGGTCGTAGTAAGTTCCATGAGGTTTTTCCAACCGCGCTCATTCCTGGCCAGAAGTGTCAGGTGGGAGTAAGGATTGTCTCGGCGGCTGTGCTTCTCGTGCCTAGATTCTCGGGCAACATAAACCTCACAACCAAGAATCGGGCGGATATTGGCTTTGCGACAAGCTTTGTAGAACTCAACTGCCCCAAACAGGTTCCCGTGGTCCGTAATAGCCAAAGAATCGTGTTTATCCTGAACTGCGGCCTGGACGAGGTCGGGGATGCGATTTGCGCCGTCTAAAAGCGAATATTCGGTGTGAACGTGAAGGTGGACGAATGGCTGCATGGGGGATGTGAACTTAATGTAACTTCTCCCTTGACGCGGAGGCCGTTTGACTGTGGAATATCTCGCCCTGAACGCGCCTGTGGCTCAACTGGATAGAGCATCTGACTACGGATCAGAAGGTTGGGGGTTCGAATCCTCCCAGGCGCACCACCCTTCTTGGCCTCCATGAGCATCCTCTTCCCGCTCGGCGAGCCCGCTGACCTTGATGAGCGGGACGACCGCATCATGAGGAAAGCCCTCCAGCTTGCCCAGCGAGCTCTAGACGAAGATGAAGTTCCCGTGGGTGCCCTCGTGGTTCGCAACGGAGAAATCCTGGGGCGAGGGTGGAATCAAGTGGAGCAACTGGTGGACGCTACTGCTCACGCTGAAATGTTGGCTCTAACTCAGGCCTTTGCTGCTGCTGGTGAGAAGCGACTCGAAGGGGCAGAAGTTTTTTGCACCTTGGAGCCCTGTTTGCAATGCGCTGGCGCTCTCCTTCACGCCCGCGTTAGCCGGGTGGTTTTTGCCGCATCAGACCCCAAGTTTGGCGGGGTCCATTCCTTGGCGAGCCTCTTTGATCTTGAAAAGGCGAATCATAAGCCCGAGTGGAAATCAGGGGTCCTTGCTGAAGAATCCGCAGAAATGCTGAAAGAGTTTTTCCGCGCCAAGAGGGCAAAGCCTAAAGATTCCTGATTCCATTTTTTAGGGGCAGAGTTATCCTATTCGCCCCCATACGGAGAGGTGTCCGAGTGGCCGAAGGAGCACGCTTGGAAAGCGTGTGTGTCGCAAGGCACCGAGGGTTCGAATCCCTCCCTCTCCGCCATCAACCGTGTTCAAGGAGTCGGGGGTTCGGCTTTACGCAGCGAACTCACCACGAATCGGGTCAGGCCGGGAACGGAGCAGCCCTAAGAGGTGTTGTTCGGGTGCCGTAAATGTCCGGGCCTCCGACTCCTTGGGCACCCATCGGCCCTGCTATCCTCTCGTCCCATGTCCTATCGCGTCCTGGCCCGAAAGTACCGCCCCCGAACCTTTGCAGAGGTCATCGGACAGGATCACATCATGACTGCCCTTTCTCGGGCCATCGAAAAGGAACGGCTGGGGCAGGCCTACCTTTTGGTGGGTCCCCGAGGGGTCGGGAAAACCAGTACTGCCCGAATAATTGCCAAGTCGCTCAACTGCACCACTGGCCCGACGGTCACCCCATGCTTGGAATGCCACGCATGTAAAGAAATCGAGGTGGGTGCAGACATGGATGTCGTGGAGATTGACGGTGCCAGCAATAACGGAGTGGATGATGTCCGGGCAATTCGTGATCGAGTTCATACGAGGCCTTTGCGCGACCGCTCCAAGGTTTACATCATTGACGAAGTCCAACGCCTATCGGGACCCGCCTTCGATGCATTGCTCAAAACTCTGGAAGAACCTCCAGGGCATGTGATTTTCCTTTTTGCAACAACTGACCCTCACAAGATTCCAGACACCATTACCTCGAGATGCCAAACTTTCGAGTTTCGTCGTCTAAGAGAAGAAGATGTTTTCTCCAAACTTCAACAAGTTTGCGAACTCGAAAAGGTGTCGGTGGATAAAGATGTACTTTTTGCAATCTCCTCTGGCTGTCGCGGCGGGTTGCGCGATGCCGAATCCATGTTGGACCAACTTCTTGCAGTTGCCGAAGGGGAGCCCACTCTTGATGACTTGGAAATGGTTGCTGGCCTTGCTCGGCCAGAGCGGTGGTTGGATTTGTTTGAAGCTGTTGAAAGGAATGATGCGCCAGAAATTTTGAAAAGTGTGGAGGCCTTCCTTTCACGAGGGGGAACGGAACACGAACTCGTTGGGCAGGCGACCGACTTTATTCGAGATCTTTTGCACCTGGCTTTGCTGGGGGAGGACTCTCTTGGAGTCCAACCTGCCGAAGACCGTCGCGAACGCATGATGAATCTAGCTCGTGCCCTTGGGCGAGATCGAATGGAGGCCCTGATGGGCATGCTTTTCACCTTGGAGAGCCGCATTCGCCAAGCCCCTCTTGCCGCCCGCGCACTTATGGAGTGGACCTTGCTCCGCGCCGCCCGCCTCCAAGAACTATTGGGTGTAGGCGAGTTAATGAAATCAATGGAAAGCGGCCAGGCTCCCACTTCCATGAATACGGTAGCCCCATCGGCACCCGCCCCTGCTCCACCTTCTGCCCCTGCTCCACCTTCTGCCCCAGCAGTACCCGCGCCTACTTCTCCACCACCAGCCGCTGAGAAAGAAGAAGCACCCTCTGACTCTGAACCCACAATCACCATCGAGTCCCTGCTTGAACTTGCCTGCCAACGGCAACCCACCTTGGGCCAGGTGCTTCAAGCTCGTTTCTTGCGCGGTGAACTTACCGAAAGTGGTGTCGAAATATCCATCGGAGAACTCCAAGAACGGGATGTCCTCATGTTGGAGGACCCGGTCACTCTGAAGTTCTTGGAAAACCTCCCCGGTAGCCCCGGGCCATGGAAAATCCAGATTGAAAAGCCGGAAATTCAGGAAGACCCCTTAGGCGACCAACTTCGTGACCTCTTTGGAGGCAGGGAGGAGGTACCCTAGAGGCATGGCTGGATCTCTCGGTGACCTCGGCGGACTGCTTCGGCAGGCGCAAAAAATGCAACGGCAAATGGCGGAGCTCCAAGAAGAATTGGGGAAACGCAAGTTTGATGGGCAGGCTGGCGGCGGCGCCGTCAAGGCTGTTGTTTCAGGCAAGCGCCAACTTCTTGAATTAAAGATAGACCCTGAAGCTGTTGACCCCTCTGAAGCCGAGCTCTTGGAAGACCTCGTTCTGACTGCAGTCAATGAAGCCCTCAAGGCAGCGGAAGAAACTTCCCAACAGGAGATGCAAGGCCTCTCCGGCGGGATGGGTCTTCCTGGCATGATGTAGCCCAAGTGGCTTTTCCAGAACCCCTGGAGCGGCTCATTCGAGCCTTGGAGCGGTTCCCCGGTGTGGGTCCTCGAAGCGCAGAACGCATGGCGCTCTTTGTTCTTCGCTCGACTCCTGAAGAAGTTGCAGATTTGGCACTGGCGTTACGAGACGCCCGCATGGAAACCGTTCGCTGCGAAACCTGCGGGAACATCACTCTTCAATCTCCGTGTCGCATTTGTGCCGATGAAACGCGCGACCAGAGTGTTGTGTGTGTGGTTGAAGGGCCGCGTGAAGTGGAGAAAATGGAATCCGCTGGCGCCCACAAAGGCCTATACCATGTTTTGGTTGAAGGGTATTCTCCACGAGAGGGTGCTGAACCCGACCCACGAGCGTTGAAACATTTGCGTCGGCGGATAACAGATGATGGTGTTCAAGAAATTGTCATAGCCACCGCACCCGATCGCGAAGGTGAAGGTGCGGCCTTACTTGTGCGGGAAGCCTTGGAAGGATGTGCCGTCAAACTCACTCGTTTGGCTCGCGGGGTTCCTGTGGGAACCCGCCTGGAATATCTTCATGGTGAAATTCTCGCCGAGGCCTTTCGAGAGCGTCGTCCATGGCAGGAAGACACAACCGTGGAATGAACGATTTGCGAAAGTGCGCTCTACTAGTGGCGTACCACGGCGGAGCCTTTTGTGGATTCCAACGCCAGCCTGCTGTGCCTACTGTTCAAGAGAGCCTTGAGACGGCATGGAAGGCGGTCACCAGTGAAAGCGTGGTCATGCATGGGAGCGGTCGAACCGACAGTGGGGTGCACGCCTGGGGGCAGGTTGTTCATTTTTCAACCGACTCCAAGATTCCTGCTGAGGATATGGTTTCGGCTTTTAACGCCCACCTTCCCGAAAAGGCAGTCGTTCGTGCCGCCGCTGATGTGCCTGTTGATTTTCACGCTAGTAGTTCTTCATGCGGTAAGCGGTACTTTTATCGACTTGCCCTTGGGGCAACTCGTCCCGTATTGAGCTCGGGCCTCACGGCCTGGGATCGCACATCCCATCTGGACCTTCTTGCCATGCGCGAGGCGGTGACCTACCTGCTTGGGGAGCACGATTTCGCGGCCTTTGCTGCGGCGGGGAGGAGTACCAAAACGAGTGTACGGTGCCTTCGTTCCCTCCATATTCGGCCCATTCGAGGTGGAATTGGTTTTTTTGTGGAAGGGAGTGGATTCCTCTACAAAATGGTGAGAAACCTCGTGGGCTCCCTTGTCGAGGTGGGGAAAGGCCGCAGAGCCCCTATTTGGGTTGAAACCGTGCTGGAATCCAGAGACCGCCGCCGCGCAGGAGTCACTGCGGCCCCTGAAGGCCTGGTTCTTTGGCGCTCGCTTTATTCTCAAGATCCATTTTCTACCCTTTTGTAAGTGGGGGAATTGGACTATTCTGAAGAGGGCGCCCTGTGCCACCCCCCCCCAGAGACCTTCTGGGATACCCATCCCCAATAAACGAGGAAGAAACACTCGATGAACATCGAAGTCACCAGTCGTTGCGACACCATTCCCAGTGCTTTACGTGAATATGCTCAAGAACGCCTTGCCGGAATCGAAAGGCTGGGTGAAGAATTTGAAAAGAGCGAAATCATTTTCCAAAAAGAGCATGACGAATTTATTTGTGAAGTTATTTTGCACCGTCATCGTGGCGAACCTTTCATTGCCACCAGCCAAGACCGCGAGGGTCGCTCCGCTGTAGACGACGCCGCGAACAAGCTTGAAAAACAATTCATTCGCTTTAAAGAAAAACATTCACACAAAGGACGCCGCCGCCGCGCGGGAGAATAGCCACCATGACTCACAATGACTTTTTGTCCGCAGATGCGGTCATTCTTGATATCCAGGCCGCCGATTCCGAACAGGTTCTCGGCGTACTGGCGGACGCGCTAACCCAGCGCGATCCAGAACTTGCCAGTCGGCGAGATGACATTTACAACGGGCTCGTTGCCCGTGAAGACCAAGGCTCAACTGGCCAGCAAGGCGTTGGCATTCCGCACATTAAGTTGCCTGGGATTTCCAAGGTAAGCATGGTCGTGGGTATCCATAAAGAAGGCCTCGACTTTGATGCACTCGATGGCGAACCTGTCCACGTTTTCTTTTCAGTGATTCGTCCTGAAGAAGGTGCCGAGGAACACCTCGATGTTCTTCGTTGGATTTCCGGAATTGCTGGGCACCAGGATTTTGTTTCCTTTGCTCGCCAAGCTTCCGAAGCGGGTCAAGTGATTGACCTCTTGACTGAACTTTCTCCTGTCTAAAGCGTCGCTTGGCCTCTGAAGAGAGAAACAACTCTGTGGTTGTGACCGCGGAGGTCGTGGTTTGTAATGAAGCAGGTCTTCATGCAAGGCCTTCGCATGCACTTGTGAAAACGGCCAGCGAGTTTGAGGCCCAAATACGGCTCTCTCTAGACGGGCGTTCAGCAGATGCGGGCAGTATTTTGTCCGTGATGACCTTAGGTGCCACGGCAGGTTCCCAGATTCGAATTGAAGCCGAAGGGGCTGATGCCCAAGCGGCTCTAAGCGCCATAGTCCAGCTTTTTGAAAGCGGATTCGACGAGGGATCATGACCCAAGCGGCCGAGTTATCTACTTTCCAAGTTGGGTTTTCCAAACGGGGAGAGGCTCGCTGGATGTCCCACCTTGATTTGAGCCGCGCAATGGAGTTTGCCCTTCGTCGTGCACGAGTCCCCATGGCCTTTAGTGGTGGCTTCCATCCTCGGCCTAAAATACGGTTCGAGTCTGCTCTCCCCTTGGGCTGGGAGTCTGAACAAGAATGGATGTGGGTGGACCTGGAGTCTGAATACTCTGCGCGGGAACTCAAAAACCGCTTACTGAAAACTGCACCACCTGGCGTGAAAGTTTTGAGTGTTCAGCCTGCGGCTCGACGCACGGAAATGATTTCTCAGAGGATTTACCGACTCCAAGGGCTTCAGTTGAAAGAAAACTCTACAGAAGAATTGCTTTGCTTTGGCGAAACCCAAACGGGGCTCCCCTGCGTTGAGACTTGGCCCGAAGATATGGCCACTATTTTTTGTATTCGCTCCGCTAGGAAAAACGAAGAACCAGTGTCGCTTAAAAAAGCACTGAAGCGGTTAAACGGTGGGAAAGTTCCCACAGGAATCCAGGTTTTACGTTTAAGGGAGGTTTCTTTATGAGCGAATCCCTATTGATGGCGGTTCACGCTCGTGACCCTGAAGAGTCCCGGGTTGCCTTGGTTTCTGGAAATGAAATTTTGGACCTTCGTTGGGATGGCGGAGGGGACACTTCCCTAGTCGGAAATATTTACAAAGGTGTTGTGACTCGTATCGAACCTGGTCTTGATGCGGCCTTCGTAGATTTCGGCGGTCGCCGCGCAGGGTTTTTGCACATTGATCATGTACACCTAGGATATGAAGATAAAAAACTTCAAGCAATTGAAGTTGCATCCCTTCCCGAAGTGGAGAATGAAGCTCAAGAAAAGTCCCTAGTTATTGGTGAACTCCTTGAGGTGGGCCAAGAAGTTATCGCGCAGGTTCTAAGGAATCCTGTACGAGGAAAAGGAGCTACTTTGTCCACATCCCTATCCCTTGCCGGGAGGCTTCTTGTACTCATGCCCTCGCTTTCTCGGTCCGGTGTGAGTCGCCGCATTGAAGATGAAGAGGAGCGTGGCCGTCTGCGGGAGTTGTTGGAGTCGTCTTCTGAGAACCACGAATCCGTTATTGCAAGAACAGCGGCTTCAGGTTGCACTGAAACAGAATTCCGCCAAGACTATTCTCAACTTCAGAGTCGTTGGGCTGAAATTCAAAAGCGAGCTGGGGAAGGAGATGTCCCATGTTTGTTGGGCGGTGAAACTTCACCTTTGCTTCGAGGTGTTCGTGATTTGTTGAATACCGATATTTCCAGAGTCGTGGTGGATTCCGAGAACGCGTCTGATTTGATAAGAGAATATTTGGAGAATATTCCAAAAGAGCAAAGACCGAAGTTGGAAACCTATACCGGGTGTAGGCCCCTCTTTGAAAAGTTGGACCTGGAGCGTGGTTACCAACTTCTTTTTCGGTCGCGCGTTCCGATGGAGGGGGGAGGCTCCCTAGTGATTCATGAAACAGAAGCTCTCACCGCAATTGACATCAACAGTGGCCGACTTGATGGAGGAAGTCTGGAAGAAACCGCTCTCACAACCAACCTAGCTGCCGCCCAAGAAATCGCCCGCCAAATCCGACTCCGGGATTTGGGTGGAATTGTGGTCGTTGACTTTATTGACATGCGGCAATCCAAAAACCGCCGCAAATTGGAAGCTGAGTTTCGCGCTGAGCTTTCCCGTGACCGAGCCCGCCTCAAAGTTGCCCGGTTGGCCTCCTTTGGCCTCATGACTTTGACCCGCCGTCGCCTCGGAACTGGCCTGCCCCGGGCTTCAGAAAAGGGGTGTGGTTTTTGTGGTGGGAGCGGGACTCTGGCACCCCATCACGCCGGTGCATTTCGTGTTTTACGCCGTTTGCGCGCGATGGAGCCTCAAAAGAGCCGCCTCCGGGTTCATCCGGGTGTTGCCACCCTTTTGGAAAAAGAACACCTTGAGGGGCTTAAGAGCCATGGATGGGCGCTCTCTTTTGAGCCGGACCCCCAATTGGCCCCCGGGGAAATGGCCTTTGTCTAGGGTTGCGTTGATTTGGCCATGCCGCTAAACTGTCCGGCCCGTTTTTCGGAGGAAAGTCTTTTGTACGCAATTGTCCGCGATCGCTCCCGTTCCCTAACTTTGACCCTTGGTCAAGAGTTGTGGGTTGACACCTTGTCTGCTGAGCCTGGCTCTGAGCATGTCTTTGACCATGTGAGCCTCCTCAAGCAGGAAGACGGCTCTGTTGTTGTCGGAACTCCTCAGGTCGATGGTGCATCAGTTGTTGCTGAAGTCCTCGGCGAAGAGAAAGACAAGAAAATCTATGTCCAGCACTTTCGCCGCCGCAAGAGTAGCCGCGATCGTAATGGGCATCGTCAGTCTTACACTCGCCTTCGGGTGAAAGAAATCCGAAACGCTTAAGAAAGAACAATGGCACATAAGAAAGGTGGTGGGTCGACCCGTAACGGCCGTGACTCGAATCCCCAGTTCCGTGGCATCAAGCGCTACGGCGGACAGTTTGTGAAAGCTGGTGAGATTCTTGTTCGCCAATGTGGTACCAAGTTCCATCCAGGCCGTGGCGTTGGGCTTGGCAAGGACTACACTCTTTTTGCTCTCACCGAGGGTGTGGTTGAATTTCAGTCACGTCGCCGCGTGAGCATTGTTCCTCGCGACTAATTGCCCTTTAATCGCGAAACCCACGGGAGGCCTCATGGCCTCCCGTTTCCGTTTCCCCGCTAAGATTTCACCATGGCTCGCGATGGAATGTTTCAAGATGAAACGACTTTGACGGTTCACGCCGGACGAGGTGGTGATGGTTGTTGTTCCTTTCGCCGGGAGAAATATGTATCCATGGGGGGGCCTGACGGCGGGGATGGCGGCAAAGGGGGCAGTGTTCTGCTCCGAGCAGTGGTTCATGAGAATTCCCTTTATAGGATTTCCAGAAACCGAATCGTTCAAGCAGGAAATGGACAGCCGGGTGGCGGCAACAACCGGAGTGGTGCTCAAGGGAAGAGTGTTGAAATTTGCGTTCCTGTAGGTACTCAAGTCTTTGACCTCCAACACGGGAACTTACTAGCTGACCTCAAGGTCCCTGATGAAACTCTTCTCGTTGCTCAAGGAGGGCGAGGCGGTCGTGGGAATAGTCGTTTTTCTTCCGCAACGAATCAAGCGCCGAGGAGGTTTGATCTTGGGACCGATGGAGAAAGCCGGGAACTCCGCTTGGAATTAAAATTAGTCGCCGATGTGGGTCTTGTGGGATTACCCAATGCCGGGAAATCCACTCTATTAGCTCGAGTAACCGCTGCTCGCCCCAAAATTGCCAATTATCCATTCACCACCCTAAGCCCTAGCCTTGGGATTTGGGATTCTCAATCCAACTCGGGTTCCCAACTCGTGTTGGCTGACATCCCGGGCCTTATTGAAGGAGCTTCTGATGGAAAGGGTCTTGGCCATCAATTTTTGCGGCATGTGGAGCGCACTCGAGTCCTATTGCACCTTGTGGATTGTTCTGCTGAAGCCGAGGACCCTCTTGGGGACTGGCGGGCGATTCGAGCCGAACTGGAGGCTTACTCCTCGGCCTTGGCCGAACGGCCCACGATTTTGGCCGCAACCAAAGTTGAGGATGAAGACTCTGAAGCCCGAGCTGAGGCTCTTTTTGAGGAATCTGGCCGTCAAGGGTTGATTTTGTCCTCGGTGACCGGCCGCGGATTGGCTGAACTGCGGGCTCAACTTCTTGGGGAAGTTTCAGAATTGAAAGAGCGTCCATAAATGATGCTGGACAAGACCCCATTGGTTTTGGGACATTCCAAATGATTCGGCCTCACCGCCCCCCGCCCTTAGCTTGAACTACCGCCTCCTCCGCTTTCTTTTTGCCACCATTGGCTTGGGGGCAGGTATATCCGCAGGTCTTCAAGTTGCGGACTTTGCTCGAAATGTGGACCAATATTTGGTGAGCTTCGACATGCGAGCCTTCGAAAAGAAAATATCCAGCACCATGGAGCCAGCCGATTTAGGCGGACATTTGAAGCCTTGGAATGGCTACCGCCTCCTTCATCAAATGAATGTTACGGGCGAGCTTCCTGAGGTTGTTGTTGAGGGGCCGGCCCCCGTTATTGAAGTGAAACCCCTAGTTGGCTCAGATGATTTGGAAGTGAGTTATATTCAGTTTGTTTCCCAGGAGAATCAGCGAAATTTTGCCTACATTCGTCCACGCGATCAAGTTCAACATGACGCTGCAAAAACCCCAGGAGACCTTTACCAAGTTGGGGACAAGCTTGCTGTTGAGAAGAAGCAAGGGGTTCAGGTGCGCATCCTGGAAATCAGAAAAAATGAAGTTGACTTAACCGTTGAGGGGCGCGATGACAGTGAGTTTACTTTGCGAACTGCGGTTTACGATGTTGACACGAATACCATTCTGGCGTCTGAGTCCGGGCTTCCGACTGGAAGGCGACTCCCCAAGCAGACTCGTATGAGTCCTGTTGCACCCAATCACTGGGATATTGGGACTGAGGATTATCTTGAGATTTCTGAAATGCCCGAGGACGAGATTTTGGCCGCAGTTCAGACTAAACCCGTTGTTGACCCAGTCTCTGGAAAGGTTCGAGGGCTTCGCATCAGTCGCCTTAAAGAAGATTCTATCTTTACTCGGCAAGGGCTTCGTGCCAACGACATTGTTTTGCAAGTAAATGGAAAACCAGCCGGAGATCGCGCTCGTTTATTGAGGCAACTTCGTGAACCCTCTAATGAGTCTGAGATTACGATTACCCTCGAAAGAGCTGGGGCGATTCGTACTTACACATATTCTCTACCTCAGCGTTAAGTCGATGGGGATGGCCCTTCTATTGGATCTGGGCAATCACCAATTGAAGGTAGGCCTTTCGCAATGTCCTGGAGATTGGGAATTTGTGGCAAAGATTTCGGAAGCTTCCTTTTCTGAGATTCAACCCATTTTGGCGGCTTGCTCTCCTTCCGAAGTTCGATACAGCTCGGTGAATCCCACTGCTTGGCTAAAACTCTCAGAGCAACTCCCTTCCGGCCTTCCTATGTTTTCCCTTTCTGATGGGTGTGAGCCCTTAAAAGTGATTAGCCGTGGAACAGGAAGCGATCGAATCATCTCAGGATTTGCTGCGTGGAAACGATGTGCATCATCATGCGTGGTTGCAGATTTAGGAACCGCCTGGACCTTAGACTTTGTTCGAAAAGATGGCTCTTTCCTTGGCGGTGCAATCGGGCCAGGCTTAGGCCTTCAAGAGACTGCTCTTGTCGATGCCTGCCCTCACCTTGGCAAACCGTCTGAATCTATTCCTGCAGGAATCCCTACAACGACTCCTGAAGCATTGACCATGGGGACCCGGGTTGCCTTGGCGCACTCTTTGGAAGGTTCTGTGCGAGAAGTTGAAAAAGAAGTCGGCCCACTGGCTCGCTATCTAACGGGCGGAGATTCTTCTCGCATGATTGATTTATTGCCTGGATGGGAGGTCTGCAATCACCTAGTTTTGGAGGGTTTAGCTCATTGGCAACCGCTCAAGGCCACTTCCGCCGACTGACCGGGCTTCAGGCAAGCGCGTTATCCGCGTGGGCACTTCAGGCAAAGCCTGAAGAATTGTGTGGATGTATGGGGTTCAAGCAATTACCCACGCCAGACCAACCCCAATGGCTTCAAGTTCCTTCGGCGGATGGGGGCCCTTTGGATGAAGGTGTTTTTGTTTTGAAAGCACCCACCGAAGGAAGCGAGGTTTGTTCAGCGGAAATATTTCTTCATGGTGGGTTTGGAGTCGCGCGTGGTTTGGAAGCACTCTTTCGCAGCAGGGGATGGGTCGAAGAACACCCTGTTTCCTCTTCCGACCAAACTTTACTCTTAAGTACGAGGTCGCCTTTGGCTGCACAAGTTGCTCTTGCGCGTCTGCGACAAACCCCAGAAGAATGGGGAAGGAAACAGAAAGAAAAAGGAGCTGCATCCGTATATAAATGGAAATCACGCTTGCATGCTTGGCGCCCTTGGAGTGACCTCCTTTTCGCTCCTCCACGAATTGTATTGGCCGGCCCGCCCAATAGTGGAAAGTCAAGTATTTTGAATGCTTGGTTGCAAAAAGAGCGGGTTACTGTTTCACCGCACCCTGGGACCACTCGAGATTCCATAGAGGCCACGATTCTGTTGGGAGAAGGGAACCGAGTTCTTGAGGTTGTATTGGTGGATACGGCTGGATTGGGAGAATCTCAGGAACAATTGGATCAATTGGCTCAAGAAGCAAGCCTTCGTGAGCTGGAGCGTGCGTGGTGTGTGATTGAGGTTTGGGACCTTGGAGTTGAAAGAGGGGCAGGACTCGCCCTACCCGACGCTATCTGCCACCGCATTCACTTGGCCCATCGAGAGGACCTTCCCCATGCCTGGGAGGTTCCGCACGAGGATTCCTGGATTGTTGGAAGTGTTTTCAAGGATGCAAAGCAGCTCATTCGAGAGATTGAGGCCCGCATTTGCACTTTTCTACCACCGGCCTTTCCAGCAGACTTTCCACTTCCTGTGAGTGAAAAAGAATGGTTGAATCTTGAGCGGGGACTGTCGGATATTTAAAGGGCAGGGTATCCTTGTCCTTCGCGATGGCGCTCCTCCCCGTTTTGGAAGGCCTTCACTCGGCTGAATCGTTTCATAAGGCTTTTCTCGGCGCATTTTTTGAGCGCGCTCGGGAGATTGAAACCCATCCCGCTTCATTTGAAAATGCCCTCCAAGGTCGGATTATTGCAACTGTTTTTGAAGAGGCATCTACGAGGACTCGCCTCAGCTTCGAGGCCGCTGCTCACCGGCTTGGGGCTCAGGTTATTTCCGTAGCCGATTCGAAATCCACCAGCCACGCCAAGGGCGAGAGTTTGCTTGATGCAGCCCGAATGGTTGGCAGTTATGCCGATTTAATTGTTTGGCGCCACCCAAGGGATGGTGCAACCCGAGTCATTTCTCAAGCAACGAACATTCCTGTTGTGAACGCCGGTGATGGACGCTTAGGGCACCCAACTCAGACTCTTGTCGATCTTTACACTCTGCATAGGGAATGGGGCTCATTGGAGGGAAAAACCGTAGGTGTAATGGGAGACCTGCGGAATGGTCGAACTGCCCGATCTCTCTTGTGGGGACTCACTCTTGCTGGTGCGCGGGTGGTTTTGCTTCCCGCCCCTGGGCTAGATTGGGAAGTTGGTTTCGAAACTCGAGTCTTGGAGCGAAGCGGCCTGCGCTGCCGCGAAGTTGCGCACCCACTTTTCAAGGAATGGACTGGCTCAGAGCGCGCTCGCCTTTTGGAGCCAAAAGGATTGTTGCAAGGTTCCCTTTTCAGGGACCAGGTGCCTCGCGTTGACCGCCTTGATGCTCTTTACTTGACTCGTTTGCAGGTGGAGCGAGGTGCTGAGGCTTCCAAGGGGGCCTATCCCGGAATCCGAATGAGGCAAATGAAAGACCCACTCCTTGAGGAATGTCTGGTCTTGCACCCTCTTCCTCGTTTGGCTGAGGTCCCTGTTGAATTGGACGAAGATCCACGAGCTCGTTACTTCGAACAGGCTCGAATGGGCCCGCTAGTTCGCCAAGCCCTCTTTTTGGGCATGCTTCGCCCCGATTCTTGGCCTCTTCCGGATTTGGCCCCCATGCCCTCAGGGAACCCCGAACACCGCCTCGGGCCTTGCCCCAATAAGGGGTGCATTACCCTTCAGGAAGGCATTCGGGTCCCATGGCGGGTCTGCGGGAGGAAAAACAGGCATTTCCTATGTGCTTACTGCGATTCCAAGCTTATGGCGGAATATGTAGGATGCCATTCAAGCAAACGGGTGCATCCTATTCACTCACAAGAGGTTATGAAGATTCGACCAGAAAACCTATGCCCGTTTATTAGCCGTGACGACGCCCTTCAAGACGGCTATCAGTGGGGGGGCTAATTCCTTACCGCTGGGCCGTGTGCGATTTCGCACGGTTGGGGCGAATTTGCTCCAAAGAAGCCCGATAACCGGCCCCTCTAGGGTTGGTATAGAAGTTGCCAATGGAGGTGTGTGCTTCGCTTTCGGCGGCCCTAACATGTCTCAGTCTCCCCACTCCGTCTTACCCATCAGGAAAAACCCTGAGGGGGGTACGGATTCATCTGTCACAGGTCGCAACTCGCGATTTGAACCACTGTCGTCTTCCGTGAAAACAAGCGATTCCCTCCCCCGTTTCGTCCTACCACTTTTCATCCTTGCCAGCATTTTTCTGGCAAGTTGTTACAACTCCGACCAGCCTTCTGCCTCGGCTGGCGGTGTGAATAGGGACCTTGTCCTAGAGGAAGTTGTTTGGGGCCGACTTGTTGATGTAACCGACGAAACAGGCACCTTAATGGCGAACGATGTTTTGATTGATCCAGCGCTTTCAATCGACCGAATCTTATACGACTTGTCTGTTAATCCTGTTACACAAGCCGAGACTCTTCAGATCCTTGCGGCAGGGGGCTCCGCAACTTACCAAGCACTTCTTGACGCTGCGACAGGTCCTCTTCCATCGGGCGCATCCTTGCTTGAGGTCGTTGACCCCAAAGCTACCAACTACCCGCCACCCTTTACTTTGGTTCCCAGGAATGGCGTTGTTCGACTTCAATTTAGCGCACCCGTTGACCCTGACACAGTAGGGCCAAGTTCCATTCAGTTGCTTTCAGGCAACCCAGCTATTTTGCCATTTACCGTTCGGTACTTTGTCCAGAACGATTCTGCTGGAACGGACGACGATAAAGGCTATGTTTTCTTGGATCCCACTATTAGTTCTCGCGAATCAGCATCTTTAGGCTTGCCGACGAATCCGATTGGATTCCCAACCTCTTTCGATTCCTCAAACGATAACCTTCTTATTCGAATCCCGACGAAGAAGGATCTTCTTTTTGGTCAAGCGGAAGTGCTGACCAACCTTGCAGGGACTCGCACCATTAAGGTTCTTGCTGACGAACCGTCTGATATCGCCCCAGACGGGTCTCCGGTTGCTGTTCGTGTATTCCGCACCGGTAATCGAGATGATTTGTATAGCGGTTTTGTGCAGGATCTGGTTCAGCCCAGTTTAATTGGTGTCCAGAATGTAACAGCAAGCCTTCTTCCAGTGAGTTCTTCTGTTTTCGATATTACATATTCGATTGACGCCTCATGGTGCCAAGGGCTCGCTCCCAAAGTTGGTGATGTGTTTGAATTTCAGGATGCTGTTTTGGTCACCACAGGAGTTTTGGGGCTCACCCCGCCGCAAGTGCGAGCCAACCTAATTGATGGCACCGTTACAGGAAGCCCTACCGGCCTTGGTGGTCTTCTGAATACTGCATATAACCAAAGCGATGTCGCTCTCCAGATTTGCTACCTGGGCATTTCACCTGCACCGACTGTTGTTCCTGGTCAACCCCTTGAGCTTGAACCTTCCTCTTCGACTTTCTCAGTGACCTTTTCTGAGCCGGTCGATCCGCTGACCGTTCTTTCCATGCACTCTCTTGTTCTGACTGCGTTTGAGGAGGATCAGGCGAGTTACCCTGAGAATGTCCTTTATTTCAGACATGGATCTCTGTCGAATCCTTTGGAGACCACAGCCGAGTACATTGACCGACAACGAGGGTTTGACCTTCAGGTGGATAACGCTGGAACGATTGCGACCTCTGAACGCGGGGGTCGTGTTCTCTTTGGTTCTCTTCAACCGGGCCCCGAAGGGCGAATATATACCCTTTCTCCTGCAGCTGGATTGGCGGAGCCGAATCCGGGAGCAGCAGATTCCTTTCTTGGTTTCTCGTTGGCAGTTCGAAACGGTGCCGATGGAATCAGTGACCTCGCTGGTAACCGCTTGAACTTTACTGGTTTTGTTGCCGGTGCGCCCAGCTTGTCCAGTCCAGAACAGCGTATGACTGCACTCGGAGGCGGAGGTGCCGGTGCAAGCCTTCAAACTAAGTCCTTTTCTCTTCGTGCCTTGGGAATTGACGAAAACCAAGACGGACTCCCTGAATATGCGGGCCAGTTTGGCTACATGCCAGGCGTTCTAACCGGTCGTCTTGCATCTCGTTTTAGCCGCGATGCCGATTCGTCCAACGAATACATTGGCCAACAAACTCAAATTCCTAGTGCGATTACAAACCCGCCCAAGCCCAATGCTCCATTTGAGCCGTTGAACCCTGCAGGGTCTGTGACCATGACTTGTTTTCGTCCCCATGACCTTGGTTTTGGTTATAAGAGTGTGGGGGAGTTTGACTTGGACATTGCCGGAATGAACTGGGCGCCAATGGGTGGCGTTGTTTTTGACGAAAGTTACAACCGGTTTGGTGTTGCCCTGTCCCACTCCAAGTTTATGCCCGATGAAGTCATCAATGCTCTAACCGGAATGCCGATTTATCCTGCCTCAGGATTGAACATTACGGGTAATTTTGATGAAAACATTCTTGGCTACTCTGAAAAAGACCCGTTAGGGCAGCCACTATTCGATGAAAAGGTTGTTTATGACAATCCATACACTCTTCGCCAGGTAAATACTTTTGTTGCCCAATCCGGGAACACCATGTTGCCTTGGCCCGACTTCTTCACGACCTACACATGGCGCGACACTGCTATTCCACCGACGATTGTCGGTGGGGCTGCTCAGTCTATTGGGTCACCTTCAACGCTTTGGCTGATTGACCAGGGACTAGGGGCGCCTCTTTGGGAACCAGAAGTGGTACCTTCTGTTGGGCTTCCTCTTTTGGCTCGTTTCCGGACCTACCCAACCGGGGAAAAAATTGGCGTTAATACCTTCCAGGTGACTCAAATGGTTCGCCTTTCCCAATTGCCTGCTTTCCGGATTTATTCTGCTGGTGGGCAAGACGCTTCTGGTACATGGCACCAGGTAATTCCGGATCACCAAGGTTCGGGCGGAACAGCCCCAGTTGGCGGGTACAACTCGCTAGGGGCTCGAACAGATGCCTTTGATCCGTATGTTTACTGGTCTGAGGTGGATTTTGTTGTTCGAGTTTCCCGTGTTTTCACCCACTGGTTTGATTTTGGTAGCGCTCTTAGCTCCGGCGGTGCAATTGATGTTCAGCTTGAACCTGAGACTGCAAACCAAGAGGTCGGCACCCGTGTCATCGTTGACTTCCGAGGTGCGATTCAAGTAATGCATGGCGGAGATCCAACTCAAGGGCCATCTCCTCTCACCGACGCATCCTCTGACTTCGATAACTTTGGTGAGTATGACATCAATGCCGCTGGCGGTGTAAGTACTCCCAGCGAATGGACAGAAGACCTTGCTGATCTTGAAGACCAGCAGTACCGGTATTTCCAGATTCGCCTGACATTCATTAACAACACGGATGAAAGTCTTGAAGGGCGTATGGATGGGCTCGGACTCGCATGGAACCCTTAAACATTATTTGAAAGCAATGAAAAACAACTCAAACGCTAATTCCGCTCTTCTGTCAACCTACGGTCGGTTTGTGAAGTCGGGGATTGCTTTGCTCGTTGTTGTTCTTTCCTCATGTTTTCAAGACACCACTCCCTCGAACTCAGCTGGCTCAGGACAATCTACCTTCTTTTTAGAGACGGTGGTCTGGGGGCGATTGGTTGACGTTTTTGATGATTCCGGTGTCCTTGTCCAATCGGACATTTTGATTAAGGAGTCTCTTCAGGACACCCCTGGCAGTTTCACCCTTGGCTTGAACTCTTTAACGGGCGCTGAAACATTAACCATCCACGCAGATAGTGAAAGCACTGCATTCAATAATCTGCTGGATTCCGCCAAAGCTGGATTGTCTGGGATTTTGACCCGAGGAATAGATGATCCTCCTCCATTCTCAGCCGTTGCCAGGAACGGAAGTATTCGCCTTCAATTCTCTGAACTGATTGACCCAGATTCAATTTCAAGGGACACCGTTCAGGTTGTGGTAGGGGACCCGCCAATATCACGCCAGGAAGTTCGTTACATCGTAAAAAACGATGTCATCGGGGCAGACGGGCTACCCAAAGGCGTTCTTATCATCGATCCAACGGTTTCGCGTTTCGATGAAGCAAACTTAGGGATTCCTCAGAACGGCACAGGCTATGACGAGTCCTTTGACTCGATTAACCCGAACCTTTTGATTCGGATTCCGACCGTTGTGGATCCAGACTTCGGCCAATTAACCATCATGACGAATCTTGGTGGGAATCGTGGGCTGACTCCGACATCCTCTGATGCGATTGAGGATTCCTTTCCGGAATCCAATCGCTTCGACCCTGTCGTCGTTCGGGCCCTTCGTTCAGGAAATACTGATGACCCATTTAATGGTTTTATGAAGGACCTTCGTCTTCCGCAACTTGTTGCGGAGTTGGATTCCTCTATTCAATCGGTATCTATTTCAAATGCTGACCCCAACCTGAGAACGATTCAGTATTCCATTGATCCAGTCAACTGTCGGTCTATCCTTCCCAAGGTTGGAGATGTTTTTGAAATTGGGAATGCGATTTTCTTAGTTTCTGGAGTGGTAAGTAATGCAGACCCAAATGCATTCCAAGTTCGTGGGTCCGTATTGACTGGCTTAACAACTTTGCCGGTGGGGGATTATTCTTCCGCGCCCTTAGGGGGTCGTATTACAACTGCCTACGATTCCTCTCAGCCTACTCTTCAACTTTGTTGGGTTCGTTTTGACCCTGAACCCGAGAATGGTTTGCCTGCTCGCGGAATCGACCCAATGTCCACAGTCACATTGAGCTTTAACGAGCCCATGGATAGTAGTACTGTGAAATCTCTGGAAACGGTCGTTGCGGTTTCCTACCTAGTTGACCCACCTGTACCGGGTGGCACGCCGACCCAAGAAGAGTCCGATGCCTATGCGGCTCGCCAGTTTGATCCCAACTCTGAAACAGTGGGGGAGTACATTGACCGACAAATCGGTTACCAAACATCCGGCTCAGGTAGCGGACGCGTGAAATTTGGGCCTGTTTCTTCCGCACCTGACAGCCAGTCCTTTACTCTTGCCCCTTCGGTTGGCTTTTCAGATTCCCATGACGAGTCCAACCTTCTCAGGTTTGCCCTAGCCGTTCGTGACGGTCAAGACGGTCTCCTGGACTTGGCTGGCAATCGTCTTGATTTGGAATACTTTGTGGCAGGGAATGAAGGCCAAGATGAACTGATTACTCCTGGCTCATTCCGACCCTGGCCAACGGACCGGTATTTCTCCCTGCGCTTCAATAGCACTGATGAGAATGGCGATGGCCTGTCTGAGTATACTGGGCAGTTCCGGCATGAAACCGGGAAGCTATTTGGCCGCTCCTTGAGTCGCTTTGCCCGAATCGCAGACAATTCAAATGTTTACGTTGCCCAACGGATTCAATTTGGCCAGGGCATTATGACCCCTTTAACTCCTGCGGGCGCGGTCCTTATGACTTGTTGGCCCTACCATATTCTTGGCTTCGGCTTGTTAGTTGTTTCGGAACTAAATGTGGATGTCGAAGGTATGGCATGGGCTCCTTTCGGTGGAACGGTATTCGACGATATTTTTGCTAAGTATTCTTTAGCCCTTTCCCACTCTGAGAGGACTCCAGATGATTACATTGACCCAGCTTCTGGTTATCCGAAGTACAACAACTCTGGTTTGCAGCGAAACAATAAGAGTTTTGATGAGAATATCCTTGGTTGGACATCTCCTCCTGGTGATCCTGCCTTTGACGAAATGATTATGAACGAAGGTTCTTACTCTATTTCTGCGTCCAAAGTGTTCACGGCAACATCTGGAAACAAAATGTATCCGTGGAACGATTTTGCTTCGACCTACACCTACCGTGATAACAATATTCAGCAATACGATTCACTTGATGGGGATGGTTTCTTAGGCGGCAAGGCTGGCGGTTTCCTTCCCCCGGAAACAACCGGCGGAGTTCCAGTCTGGGGTCCAGACGAACACCGCTCCATTGCTCTCCCTCTTCTTTGCCGCTACCGTGCCTTCCCTAAAGGCCAGCAATATGGTGCGAATGGTTTCCAGATTCAAATCATGGTTGGCTCTTCTTCCCAACCAGCCTACCGGGTTTATTCAGCGGGTGGCCGTGATTCTGGTGGCACTTGGCACCTCGTGGTTCCCGATGACCCAGGCTCAGGTGGAACCATTCCGGACGGGGGCTACAACACCGTGTCCGGGTTCAAAACCAAAAACCACGGACCTGAACTTTATTGGCAGCAAGTTGATTTTGTTGTTCGCATTTCGCGCGCCTTTACTCATTGGTTCCCTTTCGGGGGAGTCCCGAACTACATCAGCGCTGTGACTTCAGAGCCCGCCCCAGAGTTCCAATTGCCAGGGACATCGGTTCAAGTGGATTTCCGTGGCTCAGCAGACGTTTCAGAGAACAATTGCCCAGATCCAAGCATCTTGCTTGATGCAAATGTTTTGGATTTGTATGGCGACAAATACGATGCGGCTGGAGGTGGATGCGGCAGCATTGCAACCCCGACCTCCTGGAGGACAGATGTATCCTCCCTTCTCACTCACTCAAGCGGGCAGCACTTCAAGTTCTTCCAAATCCGCTTGACCTTCGTCTCGAACATCGAGATGGATCTCGAATCCGAGTTGGATGCTCTAGGCTTTGCCTGGGGAGTCCAGTAAACATGAGCAATTCCCCCATTCCAAAATTCTCACTCCTAGCAATCTTGGTCATCACAGCGTTGCCCGGGTGCTTCCAATCCTCTGTTGATTCATCAGGGGGGGCTAATTCCATTGGTCCCTTTGAAGTGGAAACGGTTAATCTCCAAGAGGACGATGTTTGGGCTCTCAATCGACCGATTGTGTTGACCTTCAATCATCCATTGGACCCTGATTCGATTGATTTGACAACTGTGATGATTCGTCCGTTGTCACCTGAGGTTACGGGGAATCCTGTCACGGGGAGTTTTGAAATTATGGCCGGCTCGGATGACCGGACCTTAATTTTCAGACCACGCTGTCCCACCGATGCCGATAATTCAAATGGTGCTTTCGTTCCGGGTGGATACGAGTATGAGTTGACTCTACCAACGAACGCCACCTTTGGCGCATCTACTCTTCGGGATACTGCCGGGCATTCTTTGTCTGTTGGTTTGACCCGGCACTTTTTTAGTCCGGCACCACCTGTGGAAACCCTCTTCATTGATACCGTAACCGGGCCACCACTTTTGGATTCAGTGACTCCGATGACTGTGCCATCTGGATTGAACTTGTTCTCAAATCCTGACCCCATTGTTGCGATTCATTTCAACCAACCCATCGATGCCAGCCCGGATAACCTGAATACAAGTCGCTTGACTCTTTATTACTCAGAGGGGGAAGTCGGAGATACTGGCGAGCTGGATTTCCCAGCCATGAACACCCTCCCCGGCGAGCTTCTTCTTTATCAGAATTGCAGCACAACAGGTGCTACGGTTTACTTTCAGGTTGCAGGGATCATGCCGCCCAATCGAAACCTCCAGCTGGTTGTTTCACCCTTGTTCCAGGATATTGCTGGTGAATTCAATTCTCAACCTCAGGTCACCATTCCTGAAGCCACACCTTCTCTTACCGATTATTATGTTAACGGACCTCTTTTTGATGAGTCTGGCGGGAATCTGGAAACCGTGGACGAATTCCAAGACTTTTTCTTGGACAGCTCTTGGATAGCTGATGATCCACTACTTGAATTCCCCGCTGCAGACTGGGAGATTGGGTCTGTAACGGCCAGCTTTAGTTACACTGGAGAACAGGTTTCTTCAGACGAAGATTTTATCTTAAGTTCCTTCCAGGATCTCGAACTCCTTACCGATGGTGAATTCTTTTTTGACGATTCTTCTGGGCGGCCATTTAGTATGACGGATGGGGTCCTTTATGTGGATGATTTCACGATTGAAGCTGATGCTCTTTTGCGCGGGAAAGGAAGTAACCCTTTGATAATTTACGCAACCGGAACTGTTACGGTTTTGGGCACCCTAGATGTGAGTGGTGAAAACGCAGCTTCTCCTCCTGCAATCACGAATCCCTTAATCCCTGAACTAGGTGCTCTCGGCCACTGCGGCGGGGGTGATGGTGGCTCCGCCTCTTCATCAACAACCTCTGAAACTCCCCGTGCCGCATCCGGCGGCGGGGCATTCGGAATTGGCCTCGGGGGGGGCGGTGGAGAAAGTAGCGTGTCCTGGGAATCCACCGATATGGCAACATACTCAGTGGACCCTGAAGGAAAAATTGCTGGTGGGGGGGCAGGTGGAACATTTGCGTTGACTCCACCCTCTGCAATTACTTGGGAGCGCTGGACTGCTGAAACGAATCCACTCACTTTTGATGATGCAGGTCCTGATATCCGTTTTGACAGGCACACCGTTTTCCAAGACGGCCTTGGCGGGTATGACATGACAGAAATAGCTGCCTTCTTCATTGGTGGTGAGCACGGTATGCGAGGCAACGCCTGGCGAGATGCCAACACAACGGAACCTCCATCCACCATGGGAATTCCTGGGCAATATGGTGGCTATGGCATGGAGGAAGTGTCTCGTGACATGGATGCCAATGACAAAACTGATGGCCTTGACCCCTCATGGACCACGAATCCCCCTTCAGGTGGGGGAGCTCCCCCTTACAATTTTGGTCACCCAACGGATGGCCCTGATGCTGGGTTTACCAATACATCTGTTTTGGGTTCTACCAGCTCCACCAGCGATGACTTTTGGGGTACCCGCTACAACGGTTTTGGAACCGCAGTAGCGACTCTTGGGGAACTCACCGCCCCATGGGCTGGTGCAGGTGGTGGCGGATCAGGCGATTCCTCCATTGTGAACCGTATTGATGCCGACGCAGATAGTTTTCTTGACCCATTCTCTGATTTTTTCCCTGACACGAGCTTCCCAAGTGGCTGGACCAAGGAGTACTACAAAGGTGCTGCTGGTGGTGGTGGTGGAGGTCAACTCCAAATCTTGGCCATTGGCCCCATCATTCTCGGAACTGGCACTCAGATTAAGGCGAATGGCGGGATTGGTCAGGGCGGTGAATCCATTTGGGGACTCACCCAGCAAGTTTCCGGTTCAGGCGGCGGTTCTGGTGGGCATATCGTGATTCACTCTGCCACAGGTCTTGATGTCTCAGCCTTGGACTTCACGAATGACCCCTTTAATGTGGACCCCTCAAATCGTCCAGAAATCATCCAAGCACTCGGTGGTCGTCGTGGTTGGACTATGAGCGAGTTGCTCACTCTTGGTAATGGCGATGGTGACGGCAACTCTGATTTCATGGTTGGTCGCGGTGGCGCAGGTAGCGATGGCATTGTGCAAATCCATCTTCCTGAACCGAACTCGGACATTGCATGGCCCACAGCGACTGCTACCCAAATCCGTGACTATATCCGTCATAGTGTTGTTGGCGGACCTGCTGACACGGACCGGCTGGAAGAGATGCTCGACTTGATTGCTGAGCCATCTCCCTACGCTCTCATTCCGATATTCGCTGCGAAGTCCCAACTTCAATCTGAATGGATTGATACAGGTTTAGCTTTCTTGCACTTGGATCCAAACGGAAACTTGGGCACCTATCCCGATTTCGCAAATGCTCTTCTTCAGTTTGCGGGAACTACTGGGGGTGGGGATGTTGCAGTAGAGGGTGAAGTCGTTTCTCTCGGACCGGTTTCGGTGTCCGGAAGCACCAGTGAGGCAACTGCCCAGGGATACCAGGTGACCCTCATAAGTGCGGAGAGCATTGCAGGTTTTTCTGCAGACCTTCTTCGGAATCCTTCCCTGTTGGAAGGGTATGAGTTCTTGCCGGACTCTGCCAATACAAGCTCTACCTTCCGCATTACGGATGCTTCATGGTCAGGAAACGACCTACTCCTGAGCACCTCTGTTTTGGATGGAACCCTAGCCAGTGTCGCAGCCGGTGGCTGGGCCATTCATGAGCGCTATTTTGGAGTCCGTACTACTGGCTCAAAGAATCGTCTGCCAAGTGGAGCTGGAATTGAGATTTTGTTCGACGGCACCGACGACCTGCTCACAACAACCGGTTGGAGCGCAGATTTGTCCACAATCCGAGGCAAGCGCTTCTTCCGTTACCAGATTACTTTTGATATGGACACCACTCAGGCAGGGGTTGGGCTTGCAAGCGAGCGACCTTCTCTTGAATACATGAAAATCCCATTCGCCTGGTAAAGCACTTTCTTCCCCTACTTTTGGTTGCCCTCGCTGGATGTGGGCAACTTGAAAGTCCCCCTGCGCTGGAAATTGTGAAGTGGACTGGGGCGGAGTTGGAGCTTCTTAGTCTGGATGGGAACCTTGTTGTTCAGTTTAGTGCCCAAGTTGAATCTTCGATGAAACGAAGCTCATTCGATGTTCTGAATCAAGCAGGAGCTTCAACGGAAGGTTGGGAGTGGAATGTTCAAGGTGGCATTCTGACCCTGAAACCTCGACGACCCTGCAATGCCTCTCTTTCGGATGGCTCTCTTCGACCTGGCGAACGACATACCTTGGTTCTTCGCGGGTTGCCTCATTTGGATGCGGTGTCCGCTGGTTCAGAAGGGCTTTTAATGACAGACTTTCATTTGCCTTTCCAAACTATGGGGCTTGAGAATCCACTAGCTCTGGAGGGGGACTTGGGAAGTGACCAGTATTTGAGAGTTACTGGCCTTGATGGTCCGTCCAGCAATTTGCGCGTACGCCCCAGTGCGGATGGCATCATTGAGATACGCCTAACTGGGCCGGTTGACCCCAGGAGCCTTCAAGAAATGGCGGTGCTCTATGCAAACCATGAAGAAAAAGGGCCGGAGTTCAGATTTCAGGTTTTGAAAAATGAAGACAGCGACACGATTTTGCGGGCAAAACTACCCAGTAAGGGCCCTTGGGGTTATTTCGAGTTCCCGAAATCGATTCAAGGGGTTGGGGGGAGAGAGTTTTGGAATTCCAACCGCCGAATCCGACTTCTGCCGGCAAAGTGACGGCGAGGTCTATTCCTGATTTGGCACTTGCTGGCTGAAACTGCACAATCCAGACCATGACATGGTGGGAGCTCCTTCGTGATGCGCCAGTCCTTTGGCCCCTCTTCCTGATTCTTTTTGGAATCACGGCTGGCTCTTTTGCCTCCGCAGCAATCTATCGTCTTCCACGAGAAGGGATGAGCATGACCCAGCCGCTTCGGTCTTTCTGCCCCTCCTGTGGGAAGACCCTCTCTTTCCTAGCCAATATTCCCATATTGGGCTGGCTCCTGCTTCGCGGACGCAGTGGGTGTTGCCATCAGCCCATCCCTTTTGCCTACTTAGGGCATGAGATTGGGTTGGGTGCCCTTTTCCTTTGGGCGGGCAACCACTCCTGGCCTGTAGATGCCGGCCCCTTTCCCTTCGCCATCTTTCTTCTTGTTTTGGTGTGCCTTTGGATTGCTGCAGTCATTGATTGGAAACATTTTATCTTGCCCGACGAAATCACACTCTGGGGCATTCCATTTGGTCTCTTGGTTTCCTTGCTCACCCCTGAGTTCCAGATGGGCACCCCGATGGACCTGCCCTGGGGCTGTTCCTGGCTTGGATTGACTCTAGAAGACCCAGCATGGAAACTTTCCCTCGCAGCCTCCATTTTGGGCGCTAGCAGCGCATTCACTTTGCTATTTGGAATTCGAGCCCTGTTTTCTTATCTTCTAGGACAAGAAGCCCTCGGTTTGGGAGATGTGAAATACCTCGCCGCTGTGGGCGCCCTGGTTGGGCTGGAAGGCTCGGCTTGGACTTTCCTCATTGGAGTTGTGCTCGGCGCTTTTCTGGGTTTAGCCAATGTCCCGAGGATGATCTTTGTGGTTCATTTCCGTCGACTCGCCAGGGGGCGCAATCTTCCAATCTGGAATAGTTGCCACCTGGGCTGGCTCTTAGGCCGCCGAATTCCTTTCGGCCCCCCCTTAATTGCAGGAACTGCCCTCTTTTTGGCTTTTCCTGAGGCAGTTCGCCGGTTCTTCCTTGAATCGTGGCCCAACTTTGTGCAAGATTGGCTCCGTTGAAACACCCCCTCCGTTGTACCGAATACTGATGAAGCTTACCTCACTCTCTCTCCTCTCAGCCCTCCTCCTTCTTCCGGCCTGCCAAACTGAAACCCTCGCGGAAACGATTCGCGACCAGGATCAACAGTTAGAGTACGCCCAAATGACATTGCGCCAGCTTGATGCTGAACGCGAAACCTTGGATGCTCAAATCGCAGAACTGCGTGAGCAATACACATTTGAGCAAGAGCGCCGCATGGAAATCGAAAACCGCTTCGAAGCCATGTCTGCCTCTTACCAAGCCACTCAACTTGAAGTGGATGAACTTACATCTCGCTTGGCAGGCACCGGAGTTGGGGTCAGCAAGCGTGGAGACATTCTTGTCCTGGACCTCCCCTCCGCCATCACCTTTAATTCGGGTTCTTCGAAATTAAATGCCAAAGGCCGGAAAAGCCTCAAAGCTGTTGCCGACATTCTCAGAACCAATTACGAAGGTAAGGTTTTCTGGGTTGAAGGCCACACCGACAACGACAAAATCAAAAAGTCTAAAGACAAGTGGGGGAGCAACCTTGAGCTCTCTGTTAGTCGCGCCATGACCGTTATCAACTACATGACCCAAGACTTGAAAGTCCCTTCCGAGCAGTTCCGAATCGCCGGCCACGGCGAATGGTCTCCAAAGACTGAGAACAATTCGACCAAGAATAAGGCAACAAACCGCCGGGTCGAAATTCTCATCTTCTAGTAGGCTTCGACTGCCACAAGAGGGGCCGAGCGGTTATCCTGCTCGGCCCCTCTTTCATTTCCCCTGACCACTTCCCCCTGTGCACTCATGAGCGCTTCAGACCTTCGCAACCTTACTTTCATTGGCCACTCCGATGCTGGAAAAACTTCTCTCGTAGAGGCCCTTGCCCATCACTACGGCGCTACCACTCGTTTAGGCACAATCAACGAAGGGAACACAATATGTGACTTCAACGATTCTGAAAGAGAGAAAAAGCATTCCTTGGGAGCGGCCGTTGTTCACTTGGACAAGCAAAATCTCAACCTCATTGATACCCCCGGGTATCCTGACTTTTTGGCGGATGCCGTGACTTCCCTCGGAGCAGCTGGTTGTGCTGTTGTCACTCTTTCTGCCAAGAACGATGGTTTCCCATTCCACGGGGTTCGCATGTGGGAGATGGCCGGAGAATTAGGCTTAGCCCGCGCCGTTGTTTTAACTAAGGTTGACCACGAGAATTTAGACCTCAATTCAATTATTGATAACTTGCACGAAAAGCTGGGCTTTCAGGTGGTTCCATTTACATTGCCCGATCAAGTTGGTCCTGGTTTTTCTTCCGTTAAGACAGTTGCGTCTGACGAGAATCCTTATCGAAGTCAATTAGTGGACGCCATCGTTGAGGCCGACGATGATCTCATGGAACGCTACCTCGAAGAAGGAGATGTTTCTGACGAAGAGCTTGCCAAAGCCTTGCCCCACGCCATGGCGAAAGGAACTCTGGCCCCCCTCTTTTTTGTGGACCCCATTCGTGGAATTGGAGTTTCCGAGCTAGCGGACTTCATCGTTGAAGAATTTCCCACAGCAGCCAACCAACTTTCCGTTGTAAAAGGCGATAATGTTGAGGGAGGCAGTCCTGATGAACGCTTGGTCGCTCGAGTATGGAAGGTCATGTCCGACAAGCATCTTGGCCAAATTAGCTATATTAGAGTTTTGCAGGGAACCATGAAATCGGATATGCAGGTTCCCAGTCCTCAAGGTGGAAAGCCGTTTAAGCTCTCCGGACTCTCGACGATTTTTGGTAAGGATGTCCATCCAATTAGTAGCGCTGGTCCGGGTGAAATTGTTGCTGTAACACGCCTTGACGACCTTCAAATCGGAAACACAATCGTTAGCGAAGGAGAAGGGAAAGACTTTGAATTCCCATTGCCGACTCCATACACATCCGTTGCAGTGCGCCCTAAGAGTCGAGACGACGAACAAAAGATTGGTCCAGAATTGCACAAGATTGCGAAGGAAGACCCTACTTTTTCAGTTCGCCGCGATAGCGTTACTCACGAATTGGTCGTTAGTGGCTTAAGTGATTTGCATCTCAACGAAATGTTGGGGCTGCTCCATCACCGCGGAGTGGATTGCGAGACAACCCTTCCTCGTATTGCCTACCAGGAAACTGTGACCAGCAATGCCGACGGACACCATCGCCACAAGAAACAATCCGGAGGCTCCGGCCAGTTTGGTGAGTGTTACATCCGCTTGCGTCCCAATGACCGCGGGGCTGGCTTTGAATTCCTAGACAAGATTGTGGGTGGTTCCATTCCTCGTCAATTTATTCCCGCAGTCGAGAAGGGAATGCGTGAACAAATGGAGAAGGGAATCATTGCTGGTTCTCAAGTCGTTGACTTAGTGGTCGAACTTTATGATGGAAAACATCATGATGTGGATTCCGATGAGGTCTCCTTCAAAATGGCAGGCGCCCGCGCATTGAAGGGTGCTTTTGAAAGTGCGAGGCCCATTTTGCTGGAACCTGTCATGCATGCATCCATTTCAGTTCCGTCCCGTTACTTTGGAGATGTAAGCGGAGACCTGAATAACCGTCGTGGTCAGATTTTGGGAATGGACTCCAAGGGGGACATGCAAATAATCGAAGCGAATGCCCCTCTTGCTGAGTTGCAGTCTTACAGCACTCCCCTCCGCTCAATGACACATGGTGAAGGTTCCTTCACCATGGAGTTCGCTCATTACGACCAGGTTCCAAGTCACATTCAAGACAAGATTGTTGCGGCTCTCGGTGAAAAGGAAGAAGAGTAGAAGCGGCTTTACTCTCCTCGAGTTCGCCGTCCTTGTCTTTGTGCTTGCCTCGCTATCAGCAGTCGGGCTTTCTCAGGCAATCGCTCCACGGAAGGTCTTCAATGAAAGATGTGCTGTGGACCTTCTGCGAATGATGCAATCTTCTCGGAGTGCTTGGGCGCAAGCCCATGGTGAGCCTCCTTCGTTTTGGGAACTTGGGAAAATGCAGGAGTCCACCGAGGCGGCTCCATTCCCGAGGGGGCTAATGCCGGCTGGATTCTCTTTGTATGGCGGCGTAGTCACTCGGGCTGGTTTCCTTTTCCAAGAGCCCGCTGGGCAAGACTCTCGAAAGCCAGGCTGCTGGGCTACCCCAAAATTGGTCGGCTATTCTGGTGAGAAGAAATATTGGTTAGATTATTCCACTGGCCAGGTTTATGAATACATTAGGGAAGAGTTTCAGCCTAACCGCCAACCTCGGCCAGCTGATTTGAATTTACTTCAAGCCAAATAAGGACATCGAATTTGTCCAGGTTGTTTGGGCAAGCTCTTCGGCTGAGACCGAACGGGTTTCCGCAAGGCAATCCAATGTATGACGAATATAAGCCGGTTCGTTTCGCTTTCCACGCTTGGGCTGAGGGGAAAGAAAAGGAGCGTCCGTTTCAATCAAGATTCGAGAAGAGGGGACGATTCTCGCCGATTCACGAAGTTCTTCACTTTTGGGATAACTTGCATTTCCGGCGAAAGAAATGTGCAAACCTAAATCAAGGAAAGCTTGAACATGGTCTGGCCCAGACGACCAGCAATGCATCACACCCGAGATGGGGGCGCCAAAATTTTCGAGTAATTGTGCGGCTTCAGGGTACGCATCGCGGCAATGGATGATGACCGGTAAATCTACATCTGAAGCGATTTCTAGGTGACGCCGAAATGATTCGCGTTGCAAGTCTGGGTCGCTTTGGTCTCTGAAAAAATCTAAGCCCGTTTCGCCAATGGCAATGCAAGAGGGGTCCTGAGAAAGCTCTTGAACAAGAGAGAGTTGTTCTTCAAGCTCAACTCGGTTCTCGGGTAAGTCGTTTGGGTGGAGTCCGACGCTTGAGTAAACCATCTCATGTTGAGTAGATAGTTTGCATGCCCGTTTTGAGGAAGGGATATCGACTCCAACACAAATGCATGCAGCAACTCCAGCATCTTTTGCGCGTTGCAGCCTAGCCGGAACGGGGTCCTGGTCTTCGTGCCACTGGAGATGACAATGTGAGTCAAAGAGTTTCACGCTATTGAATGGGCAGGCCATTGGCCTTGCGGAGAGTTTGCAGGAACGATGAGAGCATGGGTTGAGTGGATGGGTCGGTTTGGAGTTCCATCAGCAACTTTCGACCATCATCAGGAGATAGCTGCATGATGACCAGCATTGCCTCTTTAATGAGGAGGGCGTTTCGGTTTTCGCTCATCACCAAAGAACTCAAAAAAGGAACTGACGAGCGAGCACCTCTGCTTCCAAGGGAACGGATGGCAATCCTTCTGGCACGCTCTTCGCCCTTGGTGTAAAGAACGAAATCCGTAAGGAGTTCTTCTGCTTCCCTCGAAGGAGAGAGTGCAACCACTTCAGAAATTAAGCGTGCATGCAAGTCATTTGAACGTGGGGTCTCCCTGAGGAGGAGTGCTCCACTCTTGTTTCTTCCATGGATGGGGGAGAGGCTCCACCAAAATTGGTGGATTGCCAGGCGAACCGGAGTCGGAGTGTCCCGTTTGTCCATCTGATCGGCAGTTGGGATTAAGTCAACACCTAGGGCCATTCGCGCCGCTCTAAAAAGCTCAGCGGCGAATCCCGGACGACTGCGCCGTTCTTCAAGGAGCCATTCGGCCCAAGGGAGGTCCTTGCCCTGTTCAGAAGTTGCAGCCACCCAAAGGAGAGCGTTTCTATATCGTTGGTTCGATGGGGCGTCGGTTTGGCCAAAGGGAGGAGCCAGTTGAAATGCAAGAGTTGCGGCTTTGCTCCAGTCCCCGCCAGGGCCGATTTTCTGACTTGCAAGGGCATGCGTGCTCCCGGTGGGTTCGACCGGAAACAAGGGCCAGAGGTGGGCCGAGGGAGGGCTTGAGTGGGACCACAGGAGGGTCCCGGCCAGAAGGCCGAACGCGAGGATTCGGAGGGGGAAAATCATGGGCTACTGAGTTCTACTGGTGCCCCTAAGGCCTGTTACCCAAAGACCTTGACGGGGTAGATTTGCTAGACTGACTAACTGTGGCAGTTGAGCCGCACCCGGGCGAGGAATCCGGGCCCCAGCATCCTTATGCTCAGCATTTTACGGAAGACTTCTCTCCTTTGCCTGCTCCCACTCCTTGTGGGTTGCCTGGGTTCCACTTCATCCAATGCTGAGACCCACCGGGATAAATTTGAAGTGGATCTGTGCTCCCTTGGTTGCCACGGGACCACCTGTTCGGTCAACCAGATTGCGACCAATCAGGACATCGTC
This sequence comes from Planctomycetota bacterium, assembly GCA_030748415.1. GTDB lineage: Bacteria > Planctomycetota > UBA1135 > UBA1135 > UBA1135 > UBA7888. Next base: position 4,110 of record JASMMA010000010.1, on the reverse strand, counting down.
ATTACCTTTAATGACGATGTGAAGGCATCCTCGGTTAATTACGCCACGATGTCTTTTGTAAACGAGGTCACCGGCGCCACACCTCCTGGAACATTTTTCGTAAACGGAGAGACGGTGATTTTCCGTCCAGCTCTCATCGAATCCGAAGCCGGGATTGCTTTTGGATTTGAGGATGGCGCCACTTATCGTTTGAACTTGTTTGCCGACCCTGAGTGGAATGTTATTCGGTCGGTTATCGACCGGCCTAACCTAACGGGTATCAACTGTGGAATTACCACATCAGGAATCATTGACTTAGCACCCGGAAGCCCTTCCGTTGTTGTAACACCTGATTCGACGACTCCGCCTGTTTCGAGCGACTTTGATATTACTTTGGTTTTCAATGACTTGATTCAAAAGAGCCAATTGGTAAATGAGTCCACGGGCTTAAGTCCATCCATTACGATTTCTGTGGCAGACTCAACTCTTGGGCAAGCCATTGATGTTTCAATCCCTGGCACTTTCGATGTTAGCTTTGACCAAGACGATTTGACCTCCACTTTGGTTTTTTCTCCTCTTGCCCCGTTTCCTGGCGGCAGCAGTGGAGATCGAGTGCTTAAGGTTGCGATATCTAGCCAGGTTCAGGACCTTGCAGGAAATTCCATTCTGAACCCGGGTGAATATTTGATTCCTCTTCCCGAGGCCTTTAGTACTCCAGGCTCCTTTTCCGAGAGTTTCCTCGACAATTCAATGGAGGATACTACCGGCAGTACAGAGGGCTTGTGGGCCTCATCTTCAACAGGCCTCGATAGTGGACTTCAACCTGCCACTGGCGCCCACGAGGGCGGTAGTAGCGGAGTCCTTGGAGTTTTTGCTCCGACAGAGGACTTCATTTTCGATACAAACTCCATGGTCATGCGGACGGTCGCTGGGGATCTTGTCACCATTACCGATGGTGTCTTTCCATTCGAGGAAATCCACATCCCCTCCGGCGTTCGAGTAACTGCAGTCGGCACCAATCCCTTGCGCTTAATTTGTCGTGGGCAAATGTTGATCGAGGGGCATCTGGATCTTTCGGGTCAAAATGCTCCCCCCAATTTTGGAAAATTTTTCCCTCGGTTTTCAGAAATCATCCAAATCCTTGACCCAGGTACAGGCACGGTTCTGGGGTCAGAATCCACTGGGGGTATTTTTGAATCCGAAGCTGGGGGAGGGCTTCCAGGAATTGGCTACTGTGCCGCTGGTTCAGGGGGGCAGGGTGGCAAGTCGTGGTATTTGCTCGATGGAGTTGGCACTCTTCAAGACCCCAATTATTATGATGACTCGAACATTGACCCCTTTGTGGATCCTGATAGTGGTCAGCCCGACCCTGGTCGATTTGAAGATGGCATTCGCTATACCACGATTCATGGCCGGAATGGCGATGGGGTAGGAGGCCTCGCCGCCTCTGGGGATCCTGAGCAAAACTTTGCCCTGATTCCAGCTGATTTGGCCGCCGGTTCAGGGATGGGCAGTTGGGCTTGGCCCTTTGCTTCCAATGAAATCCCAGACGATATCACTGTATTGGGCGGCCCCGCTACCCGCATTCGCTCTCATTTCGATTCGGCGCAGGGTGAGTACACGAACTACTCGATTCACCGCTCTCGCGGTGGCGGCGGTGGTGGTTTTTGGTCGGCAGGTGTCCAAGGTGGCTATTACGATTCCAATAGTCTGAACCCGTTGAACCAACCCTTGGCGATTCCTGAAATTGACGCACCCAACAAGGTTTACGAGTTCAACGACCATGTGAACTGGGATGCAAGATTAGAAGGGGCATCCTCGGTCCCCGATGCCGCAGGCGGGGATTACAACCCGGCACTGGGCATTGAAACATTAGACCCCTCCACCGGCCTCCTCCTTGGCGGCAGTGGCGGTGGTGGTGCTGGAATGAGCCAACACGGCTCTTACTCCCAAGACCCAAACACCATCCACGACCTGGGCCATGGATTAGGAGATTCAACCCTTGGCTACCTAGACACATTCCGAACCTGTTCCGGCGCTGGTGGCGGCGCTGGCGGGGGGGCTCTTCAGCTTCATATTGGTGGGCGTTTCGCTGTCACGGGGCTCGTATCCCTGGATGGCGGAGATGGCGGAGATAGCGAATTTATGCTCAACCGTCCTTATTCGGATTTTGATTCCATCAACTTTGGGCCTCCGGGAGATGCCGGTGGGGGTGGTGGCTCCGGTGGAAGTCTTCTGCTTCAAGCAGGGGGAACCATCGATGTTTCCAGCAATTCCCTGCAATTGAATGGCGGTTCTGGCGGCTTGGGCTCCGCGGGCAACCATGGTGGCTCCGGTGGTTCGGGTCTCGCCCGCTTTGAAACTGAAACAGGTCTAGAAACGCTTGCAAACCTTCAAACTTGGGTATCTCCCGACGAATCGGTTGAATTAACACCCATTGGCTCCCCAGGCATGCCCAACGTTGTGGCAAGTGATGGCGGCTTCGGCGGAATCAATTCTGTTGGCGGGTTCTCCTCGAACGCTTCCGGCGTTAGGAGTCTTTGGTTTGCTCCCTCCAGCACATTTATGTTGGTTGATTTTTCTGGCTATAGCATTTCTTGTACTTACAACGATGGCTTAGGTGGAGCTGACCAAACGCTGGTACTAGAAAGTGGTGGGACCTCGTATCCACAACCCGGTGTGACTCCCATTTGGGTTTCATTTCAGGTCGGCTGGGCTCCGCCAGGCTCTAGCACTCCCGATGCCAATTCTTTGGGCGATTGGGTCATTCCCGGACAGGCATCCCTCACTGATGGCCTAGACGAAATCCGAAGCGCTCTTGCCCGAATGATTCGCTTTAACATCATTTTCGATCACGATTTGATTGCTGGCCTTATTGGTTCCGACCCTGCTGCCTTCTTCCGCGTGGACGAAGTACACTTCGATTGGGTCGGCGAATAACGGCCTCAGCTATGCATCGCTTCCTTCAGCCGGATGCGATATTTATAAACGGAAAACTCACGCGAAATTGTGTGGCGGTTCTTGACGGAATTGGGGGATTGTGCATAGAAGAAGCTTCTCAAGTTAAGCCTGAAAAAATTGAGCGATTTGAGAATGAATGTTGGACTGAGGCCCCCATCTTGGCTCACGCACATTTAGAAAGTTACGATGCGCCAAGCGCTGAGTGGCCTCGCAAGTCTTTTTCCGAATGGGTGGGTTCTTTGTTGGAATGGCGGGCATCGACGAATCGATTGTCTCCTGAAGAATCTGCAAGTGCATCCTTGGAGGAACTTAGAAATTATGGCTGCGGTGGAGTTCTTTCACATGTTTCGGAAGTTTCTGCTCGCTCTTCATTGCATGAAGAATGCAAAGCATTGCCCATGTTGTGGGCTTTATCAGAAGTATTTGAACCCACAGGGAAATTGTCTTCTGACAAAATGGCTGAGTTGCAAACGAACCCCGCGGTCGCGCTTCACTCTCCCTTTGGAGTGAGCTTAGAAGTGGCCTCGTCACTTTTCTCTTCGCACGATTTAGTTTCCATTCACTTGGGTGAACACCAAGAAGAAAGAGAATTCCTTGCACACGCTTCGGGTCCTTTGGCAGCCCTTTTTGAAGAGCGGTCGCGAATGTTACCTCCGCAAAGATTTACTTCCCCGGTCGATTGGCTTGAGGCAGCAGGAGGGCTTCGTGAAGGAGTCCTTGCCGTACATGCGTCTGAACTCAAAAAGGGTGAACTGAATCGTTTGTTGGGAGCAGGAGTAAAAGTTGTTTGGTGCCCTGGGACCCATAACTATTTCGAACGCCCGGAGCCTATTTTTTCTCTTGTGATGAAAGAACCTCCTCTCTTGGGATGCGACTCCCGGGCTTCAAATGAAAGCCTAGACCCTATGCGCGAATTTCGCTTGGCTTGTTCAGAATGTCCTGGGTTTTCTCCTCTTGAATGGTGGAAGTCACTCACCACGAGAGCCCAAGGTACTTTGGATCCCCAGAGAAAGGCACATCTTCCGCTATTGCGTTGGGAGTTAGGAGATACCGAACTTTCCCCAACAGGAACTGGGTTTTGTGAATGGTTGGCGGGCCACGCTTCCGAGTGCACATGTTCCTGTTCGCATTTCGGTAAGGGACGACTTTGGTTTGGCTGGAGCTTCCCTT